>JAYRYZ010000001.1:0-601223 GCA_041916775.1 Rhodocyclaceae bacterium
GCCCCGGCTCTCATGACCTCAACTGCTCGAACCGCCCGGTGCGGACCCGCATGCCGGGTGGTGTGGGAGGGGAACGGTCAGGTAAGCTGACCGCCCCTATCCCGATCGATTCGCACAGAACTGTCATTACTGACAATATCCAGCGATTGCCGATTTTGCGACCATCGGAACTTTGTGACCCATGCCAGCGAACTGGAAGATGTCCGTCTGCATTCACCCCGATGATCTGGAAGCCGTCCGCGATGCAACGGATTTCGATGCGCTGAAGGAGTGCACCCAGAATCTGGTGGAGCGACTCGGGCACGACGGCTTCATGTATGTCATGGCCCGGCAGGAGAGCACGCTCGAGTCCGAACCCGGGGCATTCTTCCTGGGTACCTACGACCCCGACTACATGAAGCTGTACGCGGATCGTCAGTGGTTCCGCTGCGACCCCGCCTCGCAGCGGATGTTGCAGAGTGATCTGCCGCACGTATGGCGGAATGCCGATTTCGACACCCCGGAGGCGCGCCCCATGTTCGAGGCGGCAAGACGGCACGGCATCGGCGCGGGTGCGATCTTCCCTGTGATCTCGTCCAACCTGAGCCGGGGCGGACTGGGTATCGCACGCGATGCCGATCCGGACGACGAGTATGACCGCACGCGCGCCATCCTCCCCTGCGGTCAGCTGCTGAGCATCTATGTGCACGCCGCAGTCAATCGAATCCTGCAGTTGCAGCCCTCGCCAGCGGTCAAGGGCATCAGCCAGCGCGAGCGCGAATGTCTGCAGATGGCCGCGCGGGGCATGCGCGATGCCGACATTGCGAAGGCCCTGAGCATCACGTCGCGCACGGTGATCTCACACCTCAATAGCGCGCGTTACAAGCTTCAGGCGGAGAACCGCGCTCAGATGATCGCCCGCGCAATGGCGCTGAAGCTGATTGGCCTCTAGCCGGATCGCCATGCATCACGAATCGGGACGCCAGGCCGGCTGCGCTCCCATACGACCAGTACCGCGCGACGCGGACACCCCATTCGAGGACCTAGCGTGACTTCATCATACAAACTGATCACAGCCCTGCTTTCGGTCGCAACCCTGTGTCCATCCGCCCATGCAGTCTCCGCCGAAGCCGGGTTGGATGTCCGTGAGGTCGCGTTCGTCGAGGGCAGCCTGCGCGACCGCGCGGATCTCATGCGCGGCATGTCGCCAGGTGTGGAGGTGCATGTGCTCGACAGCCGCGGAGACGGCCTTGCGCAGATGGCGGAGGTGTTGTCCCGACATGCGGGGCTGGATGCCGTCCATCTCTACAGCCATGGCGCGCCGGGCCGGATCGACCTGGGAGCGCTGGCGCTGCGCGGCAACAATGTCGAGACGCAGGCGGCCAGGCTGGCGCGGATTGGCGCGGCGCTGAAGCCGGGCGGCGATCTCATGCTGTACGGCTGCGAAGTGGGGCGGGACACGGCCGGGCGGGCGCTCGTCGCGGATATCGCACGGCTCAGCGGCGCGGATGTCGCGGCTTCATCGGACATCACCGGCAATGCGGCGCTGGGTGGTAACTGGATCCTCGAGGTACGACACGGCAGGATAGAGACCGCCAATGCCTTGCTGCCCGAGGTGCAGGCGCGCTACTCGGACGTGCTGCCGTCCTCGGTGCCGACCGCGACGCCCGGCGCCGAGCGCGTCGATGTCTCAGGGGCCGCAGCCGGCGCCACGGTCAGGCTCTACCTGACCAATGGTTCGCTGCAGGGCAGCGGCACCGCCGCGGCGGACGGCACCTACCGGTTCGAGGACGTGCTGCCGAACACACTGTGGTACTACGTGACCCAGGACGACGGTGTGAACGGCGAGAGTGTGAATACGCCCTTCTTCAACGTCACCCTGCGCACACCCGTCGCCACGCCGGGCACCGAGTTGGTCGATGTCGACAACGTCTCCGCAAGCGCGACCATCAAGCTCTACCTCACCAACGGCACGCTGGTGTCGGACAGCCCCACCGATCAGGGTGGTGGCGTCTACCGATTCAGCAATGTCACGCCGTCCAGCCTGGGTTTCTATGTGATCCAGACCTTCGGTGTCTATGAGAGCCTGAATACACCGTTCTTCGGCATTCCCTTGCGCACCCCGGACATCACCGCAGGCGTTCGCCAGGTCGATGTCGAGAACGTGTTCCCCGGCGCCACCGTAACCCTTCACCGGTTCAATGGCACGGTCGTCTCCTCGTCACCGACCGACATCGGCGGTGGCGTCTTCCGCTTCTCGAACGTTGATCCGGACAGCGCCGGACACTACGTCGTGCAGTCCATCAATGGCGTGGTCAGCGATGGCTCGAGCCTTGCCTTCGTCACCGAGAGTGCGCCGAGTTTCGTCGGCGGGCTGTCGACCTTCACCGTCAACGCCGTGGGAACGGAATTCCGCGATCAGCTCGCGGTGAGCGACGTCGACGCCGGTCAGACGCTGACCTGGAGCGTCACCGGCGCACCCGGCCATGGCAGCCTGTCGGGCTTCCCCGCCACGGCCTCCACCAACTGCAGCAATGGCATCTGCGGCACGACCGGGAGCACGGTGTCGCGCCCGGATGCGGAAGTCCGCTACACCCCGGATGCCGGTTACACCGGTAGCGACACCTTCACCATCGCGGTGAGCGACGGGGTCGCGACCACGAGTCGCAGCTTCACCGTGACGGTCAACAGCGCCAGCGGTGCGACGGTCAGCGCCGCCGATTCGGCGGCCCTGCGCGCCGCGATCGACAACCCCGCCGTCGCCACGATCAACCTCAGCAGCGGCGCGAGCTATTCGATCCTCGGCACGGAGATCAACCGTCCGCTCACGATCAACGGCAACGACGCCACCATCGAGGTACTGGGCGGCACGGGTCAGAGCCTCGACGATCAGACCATCTTTCACCTCGGCATGCCGGATGCCAGCGGCAACAGGCGCCATCGTGGCAACCTCTTCTGGCGTGTCAGCGACGGTGGCAACCTCACGCTCTCCAACCTCACGCTGCGCAACGCGGCCACCAGCGTCAACGCCCAGGGGCTGACCGGTGTCTTCGCCGCGGTGTTCCTCACCGGTACGTCGAATGCCAGCCTGAGCGGGGTGCGTTTCGAGAATTTCTGGTTCCAGAACGCCAACTTCATGGCGCAGAACAACCTGGCCAACGCGCAAGGGCTCTATGCCAGCTACTCGGACATCAGCCACGGGGTGTATGCCGACTTCGACTTTCAGGGCGACCTGAGCGTCACCGGCAGCACCTTCGGCAGCAGCAACGCCTTCCGCGAGGCGGTGCATCTCTACAACAGCCAGAGCGCCACGATCAGCAACAACACCCTGACCGGCACCGCCCACCCCGGTCGCTTGCGTGCCGCCGACGGCTTCGAGAACGGCATCTACGTGTTCGGTGGCAACAGCACCATCACCGGCAACATCATCAGCGGCTATCAGGCGCATCTGAACAGCGACTACTACAGCGCCGGGATCGCCAGCGTCGGGTTCTTCGCCGGCGGCAGCGCCACGATCACCGGCAACACCATCACCAACTGTTCGACGGGTCTCTCGCTCGCTGGCGGCTGGCAAGCCTTCCAGCCTGGCAGCGAGCTCTCGGTCAACGGCTACAGCCTGATCGACGAACCCGGCCTCGCGGGTTTTGCGCTCGGGCATGCCAACACGCTCGGCAACGGTGTGCATGGCCCGCGCATCGCCATCGTCAGGGATCAGAACGACAGCGCCTATGCATACGTCGATCCCTACCTGACCTACGGCGATCGCACGCCTGACTCGGTGACGCTGGGCCTGGCCGCGAGCGCGCTACCCGCCATCGACTCGGCGGGCTTCACGGTACAGCAGTCGCTGGACGGCAGCGTCTGGAGCAACGCGACGGTCACGCCGGCAGGCCCCCTGACTGCCGCCAACACGACGTTCACGGTGACGGGCCTGGATCCCGCGGCGCGCTACTTCTTCCGCCTGAACGACACGGACAGCGCGTCCAGTCACTTCGGCTGGTCCAACCTCGTCGCTCTTCCGACCTTGACCCTCGGCACGGTCGGCGAGCTGTCGGCCACGGTCAGCTTCCAGGCGCCGGGCACGACTGGCGTGCGTATCGAGAAATCCACCGACGGTGGCGCCAGCTGGAGCACGGCAACGCTCGCGAGCCCGATCACGGCGGCGTCGACCAGCGCCACAGTGACCGGGCTGACCGCGGGCACGGCCCATCTCCTGCGCATCAACGGCGCCGGAACTTCCGGCTGGGGCGCTTCCGCGCCGGTTGCGCTGACGACCGATGCCGCGGCGAGCTGCGGCACGGCGAGCAATGTACCGTCCGTCGCTGCGCCCTCCGGAAGCGGCCTGTGCGCGGCAGGCACGGCCAGCCCCGTCACCGCGGGCTCGCCGTGGACCTGGTCGTGCACCAGCGACGAGGGTGGAACGCCGGCCAGCTGCTCGGCGCCAAACGCGCCCACGGCGACGGGCTCGGGGGGTGGCCGTCTGGAGATCACCGCGTCCAGCGGCGCCACGGCGTGGCAGGTCGACAGCGCGAGCTTCGTCTCCGTCGCTTCGACCGGTAGTGATGGTCCTGCCGGCCTGCTCTTCCCGCATGGACTGCTGGCCCTGCAGCTGGACAGCGGCACGGCGGGCACCAGCGCCACAGTCACCATCACCTATCCGTCTGCGTTGCCCCCGGGCTCCGTGTATTGGAAATACGGCCGCACCGCCTCGAACCCGTCGGCTCACTGGTACCCGTATCCGGGCGCGACGGTCGCGGGCAACACGGTGGTCTTGACCCTCACCGATGGTGCGGACGGGGATGATGACCGCAGCGCCAACAGCGTCATCGTCGACCCGGGCGGTCCCGCCGTGCCGGCCGCACTGCTCGGCATCCCGACCCTGTCGCAATGGGGGCAGACGCTGCTGCTGGCGCTGCTCGCGCTCGCCGGTCTGGTCGGTGTGCGCCGCAGGATGCGATGAATCCGATAGCCCCGTCCTCTGCACGGACGGGGCCATTGAAAAGTGGCTGCACGCGTCTGCCGTGACGCGGCCCGCACTGCCGGCCTAAACCAAAGTTCAATTTCGGCCTTTCCGCCTTCCGGATAACTTTCGTGCCCATGGGCGCCGCGCCAACCCGGTGCGGCGCCTGCAGCAGGCGGCTACGAAAGCCTTGCATCGCGAGCCCGAGAACGCTCGCGACCCACCGGAAGGAGACAACAATGGCTGTACTCAACAGAATGGACTGGTACGACCTGGCCCGGACCACGAACTGGACCCCGTCGTACGTTACCGAGGACGAACTGTTCCCGCCCCGGCTGTCGGGCGAATTCGGTCTGCCGCTTGCGGCCTGGGAAGGCTACGATGAGCCCTACAAGCAGACCTACCCGGAATACGTGAAGGTGCAGCGCGACAAGGATGCCGGCGCCTACTCGGTGAAGGCCGCGCTGGAGCGCAGCCGCATCTTCGAGAACGCCGATCCGGGCTGGAAGTCGGTGATGAAGGCGCACTACGGCGCCATCGCCCGCGGCGAATACGCAGCGGCGAGCGCCGAGGCGCGCATGATGCGCTTCTCCAAGGCGCCGGGCATGCGCAACATGGCCACGCTCGGCTGCATGGACGAGATCCGCCACGGCCAGATGCAGCTCTACTTCCCGCACGAGCACGTGTCCAAGGACCGCCAGATGGACTGGGCCTTCAAGGCCTACGACACCAACGAGTGGGCGATGATCGCGGCGCGTCATTTCTTCGACGACATCATGATGACGCGCGACGCGATCAGCGTCTCGATCATGCTCACCTTCAGCTTCGAAACCGGCTTCACCAACATGCAGTTCCTCGGCCTCGCCGCCGACGCTGCCGAAGCCGGCGATCACACCTTCGCCAACCTCATCTCCAGCATCCAGACCGACGAATCGCGCCATGCGCAGATCGGCGGCCCGGCGCTGAAGCTCCTGATCGAGAACGGCCACAAGGCCGAGGCGCAGAAGCGTGTCGACATCGCGGTGTGGGGGGCGTGGAAGCTGTTCTCGGTGCTCACCGGCCCGATCATGGACTACTACACGCCGCTCGCGCACCGCAAGCAGTCGTTCAAGGAGTTCATGGAGGAGTGGATCGTCGCCCAGTTCGAGCGCGCGCTCACCGACATGGGCCTGGACCTTCCCTGGTACTGGGACATCTTCCTCGCGGACATCAGCCAGACCCACCACGGCATGCACCTCGGCGCCTACTTCTGGCGCCCGACCCTGTGGTGGAACCCGGCCGCCGGCGTCACCCCGGACGAGCGCGCCTGGCTGGAGGAGAAGTACCCCGGCTGGAACGACACCTGGGGCCAGTGCTGGGATGTGTTCATCGACAACGTCGTCGACGGCAACATGGCCATGGCCTACCCGGAGACGCTGCCCTACGTCTGCAACATGTGCCAGCTGCCCATCCTCGGTACGCCGGGCAAGGGCTGGAACGTCAAGGACTATCCGCTCGAATACAAGGGCCGCCTCTACCACTTCGGCTCCGAGGTCGACCGCTGGGTGTTCCAGCAGGAGCCGGAGCGCTACGCCGGCCACCTCTCCATCGTCGACCGCTTCCTGGCCGGCATGATCCAGCCGATGGATCTCGGCGGGGCGCTGCAATACATGGGCCTTGCCCCGGGCGAGATCGGCGACGACGCCCACAACTATGCCTGGGCCGAGGTCTATCGCGCCCTGCGCGCCAGCAAGAAGGCGGGCTGAGTTTTCCCGCCCGACCAGCCAAGGAACCGCGGCCGCCCACGGCGGCCGCGCAAGAACATCAGGAGACAAGACAAATGGCGCTATTCCCGCTCACCTCGAACTTCGAGGGCGACTTCGTGCTGCAGCTCGTGGCTGTCGATTCCGAGAACACCATGGACGAGGTGGCTGCCGCCGCCGCGGTGCACTCCGTCGGCCGCCGCGTGCGTGCCCGCCCGGACTGCATCCTGCGCATCCGCCGCCAGGACGCGGCGGAATTCTTCCCGCGCACGATGAAGGTGTCCGAGTCCGGCCTCAAGCCGACCGAGACGGTGGAGATCATCTGGGAGCCGGCGCGTCACTGACGCCCGCCTGCCGGACCAAGAGAAGAAGCGGAGGCAAGCATGAGCTTTGCAAAAGTGTGCACCGTCGATGACGTGTGGGAAGGGGAGATGGAGACCTTCTCGGTCAACGGCCACGACATCCTGCTGGTCTGTGCCGAGGGCGGCGCCATCAAGGCCTTCCAGGGCATGTGCCCGCACCAGGACATCCCGCTGTCGGAGGGCCGCTTCGAAGGCGGCAAGATCATCTGCCGCGCCCACCTGTGGCAGTTCGACGCCAGCTCGGGCAAGGGCATCAACCCCGACGACTGTGCGCTGGCGGAGTACCCGGTGCGGCTGGACGGCGACGACATCCTGGTCGACACCCTGGGCGTGAGCCCCCTGTTCGCCCATTCCTGAGCGGTCCTTCCGCAGCGGCCGTCATCAACACATTCAGCTCCGGGGGCGCCGGCATGCCAGCCGCAGCCGCCCGGGCGAGCAGCACGAGGAGAGCACGATGAGCACAGCAAACCCAGGCCAGGCCTACCACAACAACCTCGTCGGCCCGGTGATGCGCGCCGGCGATCTCGCGATGGCGGTGATCGAGGCGGCGCGGGAGGACAACCCGGGCAAGGAGATCTTCGTCGAGGACAAGCGCGCCTACATCCGCATCCACGCCGAGCAGGAAATGATCCTGCGCCAGGAAACCATCGCCGAGGCGCTGGGGCGACCGTTCCGGATCAACGAGCTGGAGGTGGATCTCAGCTCCTTCGCCGGGCAGATCGAGAGCCAGCCCAACGCCGTCCGCTTCTACTTCAACCGCACCCTGTAGGCCGCAGCCCGCCTTAACCCGGCGCCGCCCGCGATAACAAGAAATCGAGGAGACAAAGACATGTCCGACATCCAGCCCCTCAAGCCGCTGAAGACCTGGAGCCATCTCGCCGCCCGCCGCCGCAAGCCGAGCGAATACGAGATCGTCAGCGCCAACCTGCACTACAACGACCGCGATCCGGACTCGCCCTACGAGCTCGATCCGAACATGTTCATGAACCAGTGGTACAAGAAGAACACCTTCGGTACCGCGTTGAAGCATGAGGACTGGAACGCCTTCCGCGATCCGGACGAGGTCGTCTACCGCACCTACAACCTGATGCAGGACGGCCAGGAGACCTACGTCTTCAGCCTCCTCGACCAGTTCAACCAGCGCGAGCACGACAAGGCGCTCGACCCGCGCTGGGCCGGCTCGCTTGCGCGCCTGTACACCCCCGCCCGCTACCTGTTCCATACCGTGCAGATGGCCTCGGCCTACGTCGGCCAGGTGTCGCCGGCGAGCACCATCACCAACTGCAACTACTTCCAGATGGCCGACAGCCTGCGCTGGCTGAGCCACACCGCCTACCGCACCAGGGAGCTGTCGCTGCAGTTCGCCGACAAGGGCTTCGGCGTCGATGAGCGCAAGTACTGGGAGACCGACCCGGTGTGGCAGGGCTTCCGCGAGCTGATGGAGAAGACGCTGACGGTGTGGGACTGGGGCGAGGCGATCGTCGTCCTCAACCTCGTCGCCAAGCCGGCCATCGAGGAAAGCGTGCTACGCAAGCTCGGCGAGGCGGCACGCCACAACGGCGACACGCTCCTCGGCCTGATCTGCGACGCCGAGCTGATCGATTCCGCCCGCCATCGCCGCTGGATCGCCGCCTTCGTCCGCATGGCGCTGGAGACTCCGGGCAACCTGGAGATCATGCAAGGCTGGATCGCGAAGTGGACGCCGCTCGCCGACCGCGCGATCGACGCCTATTGCGCGCAGCTGCCCGACGTCGCCGATGCCGCGGCGTCGGCCAAGGCGGCGACGCGCGACTTCCGCCATTCGCTCGGCCTGTAAGCCGGCCCAGCCCGTTGTTCTGTCCGGGGCGCCGAGGCGCCCCGCGGGCCACCGTTTCCGCACGCGAGGCGTCATGAGCGAACACGCAAGCATCACCAACCAGAAGGACGGCAGCCGCTTCGTGCAGGCTGCCGGGGACAGCATCCTGCGCGCGGCCCTGCGTGCCGGTGTCGGGCTCGCCTACGAGTGCAACTCCGGCGGTTGCGGCGGCTGCAAGTTCGAGCTCCTGGCCGGCGAAATCGAGACCTTGTGGCCCGAGGCGCCAGGCCTCAGCGAGCGCGACAAGCGGCGCGGCCGGCACCTCGCCTGCCAGTGCCGGGCGTTTGGCGAGATCACGATCGCAGCGGCGAGTGCGGCCGAGTACGTGCCGGCCATCCCGCCGCGCCGCCGCTCGGCCCGGCTGGCGGGGGTGCGCGACATCACCCACGACCTGCGCGAGTTCCGCTTCGTCAGCCTGCAGGGCAGTGCCTTCCTGCCGGGGCAGTACGCCATGCTCGACCTGCCCGGCGTGAGCGCTTCCCGGGCGTACTCGATGAGCAACACGGCGAACGAGCGCGGCGAGTGGCACTTCCAGATCCGCCGCGTGCCGCACGGGCAGGGCACGCACACCCTGTTCGACCAGCTCGCGGTCGGCGACGAGGTCGGCCTCGACGGCCCCTACGGGCTCGCGTACCTGCGCACCGACAGCCCGCGCGACATCGTCTGTGTCGCGGGCGGTTCCGGCCTCGCGCCGATGGTGTCGATCGCCCGCGGCGCGGCGGAGGCGGGCTTCTTCGATGGCGCGGACAATGCGCGCACGCTGTACTTCTTCTACGGCGCTCGCACCCCGCGCGACGTGTGCGGCGAGGACATGCTGCGCGCGCTGCCCGGCTTCGGCGAGCGCATCCGCTTCATCCCGGTGGTGTCGCTGCCGGGCGAGGGTGGGGAGGGCGCAGGCGTCGCGTGGTCCGGCGCCACCGGCTACGTCCACGACCAGCTCGCGCGCGTGCTGCCGGCGCCCATGGCGCGCTACGAGTTCTACTTCGCCGGCCCGCCGCCCATGACCCAGGCGATCCAGGAACTGCTGATGGTGGGCCACAAGGTGCCCTTCGGGCAGATCCACTTCGACCGCTTCTTCTGACGCGCTGCATCGTCGGCGCAGCGCGCAACGAACACAGAACAGCAGATAACAGATAACAGACAACAACCATGACGGGAGGAGACCACCCATGCCGAACAAGAACATGACGACTGCGCTGGCCTGTGCCGCGCTCGCGCTATCCAGCCCGGCGGCCCTGGCCACCGATGTGTTTCAGCTCGAGGGCTTCGGCGCCGTCTCGCGCGCGATGGGCGGCACCGCCGTCGCGCACGATGTGGGCCCCGCCGGGATGCTGACCAACCCCTCGACGCTGTCGCTCGGCGAGGGCGGCCGCGAGCTCATGCTCGGGCTGGACGTCGTGACCACCGACATCCGCGTCCGCAACACGGCCACCGGCGAGTCGGTGGATTCCGCGACGCACAGTCGCAACCGCGGCCCCTATCTGGCGCCCGAGCTGGCCCACACTCACCGCTTCGGCGACCTCACCATCGGCATCGGCGCATTCGCGCAGGGCGGCCTCGGCACTGAATATGGACGCACGAGCTTCCTGTCGCGGGCCAGCGGCGGTGTCGACACCGGGCTGGAGAACGCCAGCCGCCTGCTGGTGCTCGATATCCCGCTCGCCGCGAGCTACAAGGTGAGCGACACGCTCACCGTCGGCGGCAGCATCGACGCGCTATGGCAAGGCCTCAACCTCGATCTGCTGCTTGGTGTGGACCAGGTCGGCAGCCTGATCGGCGCCGGGCGCGCCAGCGGCTCGCTGGTGCCCGCGCTGGGCAGCATTCCAGGGTTGCAGGGCGCGCACTTCAGCCTCAGCCGCAACAAGATGCTGAGTAGCGGCGTCGACGCCTGGGGTATTGGCGGGCGCTTCGGCCTGACCTGGCAGGCGACGGCCGATACCCGCATCGGCGCGGCCTACAACTTCCGTAGCGACATCGGCGACATGGACGGCCCCGCGACGCTCACCGCGGTCTCGGACATGATCGGGCAGGTGCCGCTCACCGGCCGGATCAGCATCCGCGATTTCCAGATGCCGGCGAAGCTCGCGATCGGCGTGAGCCACCGGCTGACGCCGCAGTGGATGGTGGCGGCGGACGTCTCACGGGTGTTCTGGAGCGACGTCATGAAGGACATCAAGGTCGCCTTCACCGCCGACGCCGGCGGCAACCTGGATGTGCGGCTGCCGCAGGATTACCGCGACCAGACCCTCCTCGCGCTCGGTACGGCCTACACGCTGACGCCGGAGTGGACGCTGCGCGCCGGCGCCCGCTTCGCCAGCCAGGCGCTGCGCGCGCAGACCCTGTTCGCGGTGATCCCGGCGACGCCCACCCGGCACCTGTCGTTCGGCTTCTCGTATGCCGTGTCGCCCACGAGCCGCATCGACTTCGCGTTCTCCCACGCGCTGCGCGAGAAGATGACGAACCGTAGCCTGCCGAACACCTCGGCGCCGGTCGAGGTCGCGCACGCGCAGAACAACGCGACGCTCAACTTCACGCTCCGCTTCTGAGCGCCGGTTTTCGCACCCTCCTCAGGTGCTCTTGGAGCGAGGCATGCCTCGCTTTTTTTTCCGAGGTGTCGGATGCTCTATCTTCGCTAGTCACTGCGATGCGCGCATGCAAACCAATTCGGGCCTCACGCCTCCTGGCCGGGGCGCCACGGTGAAGGGGGTGGTGCTTTCGGACGGCGAACCGCAGGACGTGCGGCGGCAGAAGCTCGCCCGCATCATCCTCGACTCGATGTACCAGTTCCTCGGCTTGCTGGACGTCGCCGGCAACGTCATCGAGATCAACCAGGCGGCGCTGGACGGCGCCGGGGTGCGGCTCGAGGACGTCGCCGGCAAGCCCTTCTGGGATGCACGCTGGTGGGCGCTGTCGGAGGACACGCGGGCGCGCGTGCGCGGCATGGTCGAGGAGGCCGCGGCGGGGCGCTTCGTGCGCTGCGACATCGAGATCTACGGGGAGTCGCGCGGGGTCAAGACCATCGTCGTCGACTTCTCGCTCACGCCGATCTTCGACGACAGCGGGCAGGTGGCCTTTCTGCTGCCAGAGGGACGCAACATCTCGGAGAAGATCGCGATCGAGGCCGAGCTCACGCGCCGCAACAACGAGGTGCAGGCTGCGCTGGAGAAGCTGCGCAAGATCGACGGCTTCAAGACCAAGTTCTTCGCCAACGTCAGCCACGAACTGCGCACGCCGCTCACGCTCATCCTCGGGCCGGTGAACCAGCTGCTGCAGTCGTCGCGCAACCTGTCCGACCGCGAGCGCTTCCGCCTGCTCACCATCCAGCGCAATGCCCAGGGTTTGCTGGAGCAGGTGAATGACCTGCTCGACCTCGCCCGCATCGACGCCGGCGAGATGCCGCTGGTGTATGTATGCGCCGACATCGTCGAGCTTGTGCAGGACGTGGCCGAGGGCTTCGAGGCGGCAGCGGGCGAGCGTGGCATCGCGCTGTCGTTTGCCGGCGAGCGCGAGCTCTATGTGGACGTTGACCGTGCCAAGTTCGTGCGTGTGGTGACCAACCTGCTCTCCAACGCCTTCAAGTTCACCCCGCCCGGCGGGCGCATCCGCTGCTCCTTCGAGCGCCTGCCCGGCGAGCGTGCACTTATCAGCGTGCAGGACAGCGGCCCGGGCGTTCCCAACAGCCACAAGCTCGCCGTCTTCGACCGCTATGCGCAGGGCGAGGACGCCTACTCTGCCAAGGGCAGCGGTTTGGGGCTCAACATCGTCAAGGAGTTCGTCGAGCTGCACCACGGCACGATCTCGCTCCTCGATGCGCCCGAGCGTGGCGCGCTGTTCCAGGTCGAGCTGCCCCTGCGTGCCCCGGCAGGCGCCTTCGTCCGCGCGCGCGACAGCAGCTGGCAGCCGGCCGGCGCCATCGAGCTGCAGCGCCCGGTGGATGCACCCAGGCAGCAGGAGAACGCCGGCCATCCGCGCATCGTCGTCGCCGAGGACAACCCGGATCTGCGCCAGTTTCTGTACGACGTGCTGGCCGACGACTACCGCGTGACGCTGGTCGAGGACGGCGCGCAGGCGCTCGCCGTGGTGTGCGCCGATCCGCCCGACCTCGTCATCACCGACCTGATGATGCCGCACATGGATGGCGAGCGTTTCATCCATGAGCTGCGTCATCGCCAGCGCTCGCATGTGCCGGTGCTGGTGTTGTCGGCGCGCGCCGACGACGCGCTGCGCCAGACCCTGCTCGAGGATTTCGTCCAGGATTACCTCACCAAGCCCTTCTCGCCGCAGGAGCTGCGCGCGCGGGTGCGCAACCTGGTGTCGGTGAAGCGCACCGTGGACATCCTGCAGAAGGAGCTCAACTCGCAGGCCTCCGACATCAGCGAGCTCACCAACGGCCTGATCGCGAGCCGCAAGTCGCTGCAGGAGAGCCTGCGCGCGTTGCAAATCTCGGAGCGCCGCTGGCTGGGTTTCTACGAGAACACCGCGGTGGGCATCGCGCTGATCGACGCCGACGGCAAGATCATGAAGGCCAACCCGGCGTTGCAGCAGATGCTCGGCTACGGCCCGCAGGCCATCCTCGACGTGTCGCTGGTTGATATCAGCGAGGCGACCGAGCGCGCCAGCACGCGCGACAACGTCTACAGCCTGCTCGAAGGGCGGCGCGGCAGCTACCAGGTGGAGAAGCGCTACGCGCGGCGCGACGGCAGCTTTCTCTGGGCCAAGGTGTGCGCCTCGGTGATCCCGGTGGTGGATCGCGAGGGGCCGCGCATCGCCGTCATCGTCGAGGACCTGAGCGCGCAGAAGGGCGCCGAGGATGCGCTCGCGAAGACCCAGGCCGACCTCGCGCGCGTCTCGCGCCTGACCACGATGGGCGAACTCGTCGCCTCCATCGCCCACGAGGTCAACCAGCCGCTCGCCGCCATCGTCACCAACAGCCACGCCGCGCTGCGCTGGCTGGAGCGCGACGAGCCCGACCATGACGAGGTGGTGGCGGCGCTGCAGCGCGTGCATCGCGACGCGGCGCATGCGGGCAACGTGATCACGCGCATCCGCGGCTTCCTGCGCAAGGAGGGGCTGAAGCGCGCGCGGGTCGATGTGGCGGGCATGATCGACGCGCTCGTGCAGATGCTGCAGCGCGCCCTGGGTGAGGCCGGGGTGAGCGTCGAGGTGCGCCTGCCGGCGTCGCTGCCGGTGCTCATCGGCGATCAGGTGCAGCTGCAGCAGGTCATCCTCAATCTGCTGGTCAACGCCATCGACGCGATGCGCACCCAGCCCGACCGGGCGCGCCGCATTGTCGTCGAGGTGCAGGCGTGCGCCGCGCGCGGTCTCCTCTTCAGCGTCGAGGACAGCGGCCCGGGCGTGCCCGCCGACATGGCGGCGACGCTCTTCGAGCCCTTCTGCTCGAGCAAGAGCGACGGCCTGGGCATGGGCCTCGCGATCAGCAAGTCCATCGTCGAGCACCACGGCGGCGCGCTGTGGCTCGACGCCTCCGGCGCGGAGGGCGCGCGCTTCGCGTTCAGCATCCCGGTGGGCAGCGCATGAAGACGATGGCCTCCCTCTCCCCCACGGTGTACGTCGTCGACGACGACGCCTCCATCCGCGAATCCCTGAGCAGCCTCATCCGCGCCGAGGGCATGCTGGTCGAGGTCTTCGCCTCGCCACTCGACTTCCTCGCGCTCGACGGGCTCAAGGCGTTCTCCTGCGTGGTGCTCGACGTGCGCATGCCCGGGCTCGACGGCCTTGCGCTGCAGGAGGAACTCGCGCGCCGCGGCTGGGATCCACCCATCATCTTCATCACCGGCCATGGCGACGTGCCGGACGCGGTGCGCGCGATGAAGGCCGGCGCCATCGACTTCCTCAAGAAGCCCTTCGAGCACTTCGCCCTGATGCACGCCATCACCGCGGCGCTGTCGCGCGTGAGCAGCGCCTTCCACAAGAAGCTGGAGGTGGCGGAGCTGCAGGCGCGCTTCGACCAGCTCACCCCGCGCGAGAAGGAAGTCCTCTTCCTCGCCATCCAGGGCAAGGCCAACAAGGTCATCGCGCTCGACCTCGGCATCTCCGAGAGCACCATCAAGGTGCACCGCCACAACGTCATGAGCAAGATGCACCTGCGCTCGCTGCCCGAGCTCGTGCTGGCGGTGCAGCGGCTGAAGCAGGGGTGAAAGGGGGGGGATTGGTGGAGTTTGTGGGGTGTATCCGGGGGCGTTGGTATGTCGGCCACAGCGGTCATTAGCTAGTGGCGGCCTTTGCAGTCGCAATGCGCCGGTTACCTGTCGCTCGCTCGCGTGGGTGAGGCGAGCGTCAGCTGCCCCACTCAGCGAACTTGCGTCATCGACCCGTTTCAATCACCTGCGCCATCTCTGCTGATCTTGCGTCGCGTATAAGATTTGATACCTTGATTGCAAGGCTGTTGTCCAGGAAAGGAGCAAGAAATGAGCATCGAGACCAAATCCATGCACATCACCCCCGTCGGCGGCAACGTGTTCGCTGACTTGGGGTTTGAACCGGAAGAAGCGGCAGCGCTGAAGGCCGAATCGCAACGAATCATCTCCGAAAAGCTGGCCATCAAGGACTCCTTGATGACCGAACTGGCGGGCTGGATTGAGACGAAGAAGCTCAAGCAAGCTGAAGCTGCTGAGATTCTCGGCGTGACACGTCCGCGTGTTTCCGACGTAATCAACAAGAAGGCCACTAAATTCACCATTGATGCACTGGTGGACATGCTGGCACGAACAGGCAAGCACGTTCAGTTGTCTGTTCAGTAATTCTTGATGGACGGTAGGGCACAGACCACGGATTCGCTGGCGCTGCAGCGGCTGAAGCCGTTGGGATAGAGCCGGTGGAGTTGATTGGTGGCGATCGGGGGTTCTGGGCTGGGGGTGTCAGTATGTCGGCCGATGCAGCCGATCAACCCGATGCCGGTGGTCAGCGCCCTTGAGGCCGGCGGGTCGTCGACGGGTCAAGCCGCAGCGGCCACGTGCATATCGACATGGATATCTGCGAACGGACAGCGCAGCGCACCGGCTTCATTGCGCTCGACAAGACCCAGCGCAACCAGCTTGGTCGCGTCCTCATGTACGCGTTTCACATCGCGTCCGAGACGGCGCGATAGCTCGCGCAGGCCGACGGCGCCTCCGTCCTGCTGGAGGGCCTGCACAATCGCCCAGCGGCGTTCCGTGAGATGGCCAAAAAAGGCGCCGGGGGTCTCGAAATTGAGTGTTTCGCCCTGATAAGTCGTGGTACTTGCGGCCTGGCCGGCTTTGCGGAGCGCGCCACGCCAATCCGGTCCCAGGGTGATGGTCAGGCAACGTGTATTCATGGCGCCCTCCGTTTCTCCACTTCGGTGATGAAATCTGCGATGAGTTGGTCAACCGTCGAAAAATGGTAGGGATGCTCTTCACCGTCGATGTGGCAGTGATCACCCTTACCCCGCTCGTTATCGAAACCGACCACGCGCACGCCTTCCACCACGTAGACCAGGCGGTACTTGAAACCCTGCTCCGTTGGCGGCACGGCTTCAGGTACGCGCCAGACAATCATCTGAATGATGCCGCCATCGTCGGCGACATGCTTGAACTCGGTGATGAGTTTCGCATCCATGTTGGCGACAATGCCATCATGTGCCTGCGCTGTCAATTGCGCCAACGGCAATGGTGCGGATCGTAAGTCCTGACTTTGACACCACCAAGTAACACGCCCCGCCGCAAGGCGCGCAGCGCAAGGCATCCGGTGAGGCACCGGAAACGGCCGTGTATCTATGTGGAAGTCGATCTCAGTCGAGCCTGAGAATGGCGGGCGGTGGCTTGATCTTCAATGCTTTCAGTCGGTTAGCAGCTTCCGTCGTGGGTTCGGTGACCTGCCAGACGGTGCCGTTGGGGCTGGACAATTGCGCGAGCTGAATGCGCTTGAGGTCATCGCGCACGTTGCGCCAGGTACCCTGGCAGGCGTGCTCGATCACGCGTTCCAGTAGCAGCGACAGCACGGTAATCGCGATGTGGGCATGGATGCGGTGGGGCGCCCAGTGGAACACTGGACGCATGCGCAGGCCGCCCTTCATGGTGCGCCAGGCTTCTTCGACGCGCTGCTGCTGCTTGTAGCCGAGCGCCATGTCCTCGGCGGTGAGGGTGTAATCGTTGCTGTGGACGACGAACTTGCCGTCGAAGCGTTCGAGTTCAGCGATGGCCTGCCGATCGATGGCCAGGCCCCGCTTGGTCTCCTTCAGGAAGCGCCCGTAGCGGGCACTGCTGCGCAGCGCGCACACGCGCTTGCTGTGCCCGCCCTCGTCCTGATCGGCCAGACATGCAAGCTCGGCCTCGAGTTCGCGGATGCGCTCGTCACGTGCCACCACTGATGTGGACTTCGCCTTTGCGCTGGATGCCTGGACGCAATTCCACGCCATCAAGACGTCACTGCTGGAATATCCCCGCTTCACCGCGTCAGCGCAGCTTGCCCATCGCGTGTACTTTCATGCGCCCGGGTTCGCGCACCCTTGCACGATCGACCTGGTGATCCTCTTGCGCAGCTACCACGAAGCCGGCAACGAGAATCGAATCTACGAGCATGCCGACGCCCTCGCCGCGCTGGAAGTCGTTGGATATGACCCGGAACTCGCCGGCGCCTGGCTGCTCGGCAAGGACGTGGCGACCATGGCCTCCGCAACGACCATCGGCCGTCTCGACGCCTTGCTCAATGCCGAAACAAGAGAGCGTCTAATCGAAGACATGTCCCGTGCGATGAAAGGACGGGCCGATGCGCTGGCATATGCAGCTCGCCTTGTGGAGCAATTCACTACCGGCCTCACAGGCTGAACCGAACCGACAACGCAACGAATGAACCGAGAAGAACTCAAGAAGCGCGAGCGCGACCTCTGGGTCGCCGCGGACAATCTGCGCGCCCACGCCGACGTCAAGGCAGCGAAAATAGCTCGGTCTACCAATGTCTACTAATCTTCTTATGAATTAGTAGACATTCGGGAGCGCTGCTTCCTATACTAATGTCTACTAATCTATTGACAATTTAGTAGAAAAATGAAGAAGCCCGCAGCCGCCCCCGACTTCACCCAGGTCATGCAGGGCCTCAGCCCCGACGACTATCCATGGGTCACATCGAACATCAATCCCCTGGTCGGCGGCCGCTACCTGCACTGGGACGACCTGCGTTACCGGCCCGCACCGGACAACGTGACCAAGGAGGCGTGGTGGGCCTCCATACTGCTCGGCCGCACCGCCCTGCTGCAGGAACTGCCACTGCTCGACAAGAACGGCAGGCCCTTCCGCTTCGCCACCCCCGGCCCGGTACTCATCGCCCTGCATCACATCGACCGCGACGCCGCCGGCCAGATCCACTCACCCGCTGGCGCACCGCTCAAGGAAGAACCCCATCGCTACCTGATCAACTCCCTGATCGAGGAAGCCATCACCTCCAGCCAGCTCGAAGGTGCCTCGACCACCCGCCAGGTCGCCGCGGCCATGCTCAGAAGCGGCCGGACGCCGCGCGACCACAGCGAGAAGATGATCTTCAACAACTATCGCGCCATGGAACACCTGCGCTCGATCAGGAGCGACACGCTGACCCCTGGCCACATCCTGGAACTGCAACGCCTCCTCAGCGAAGACACGCTGGACGATCCGGCCGATGCCGGCCGCCTGCGCCAGGCCGATGACATCCGCGTGGTCGACCCGCGCGACGGCACCATCCTCCACGAGCCGCCGTGCCACAGCGAGCTGCCGCAACGCCTGCAGCGGCTGTGCGACTTCGCCAACGCCGACGAAAGCGCCTCGCCCTTCGTTCACCCCGTGCTGCGCGCCATCCTGCTCCACTTCATGATCGGCTACGACCACCCCTTCGCCGACGGCAACGGCCGCACCGCCCGCGCCCTCTTCTACTGGTCGATCGCCCGCAGCGGCTACTGGCTGATGGAATACACCTCGATCAGCCACATCATCCGCCGCGCCCCGGCGAAATACATGCGCGCCTACCTGCACAGCGAATCGGACGGCAACGACACCACCTATTTCCTGCTCCACCAGCTATCGACCATCCGCCAGGCCATCGCCGCGCTGCACGAATACCTGGACCGCAAGAGCCGGGAACAGAAGGAAACCGAAAAACTGCTCGCTGCCGCGGTCAGCCTGCGTAGCCGCTTCAACCACCGGCAAACCGCCTTGCTCAACCACGCGTTGCGCAACAGCGGCACCGAGTACCGCGTCGACGCCCACCAGCGTTCGCACAACGTCGTCTATCAGACCGCCCGCAACGACCTGCTGAGCCTTCACGAGCTGGGGCTACTGATCAAGACCAAGCAGGGGAATGCCTACGTCTTCTATGCACCGGAGAACCTGCGGGAACTGTTGGCGGAGTTGGCGAAAGAATAGGCTGGTTTTCGGCCAGTGCCGACGTTGGCATTAGTTACCCTTTGGGCGGCAATGCTTCGGTCAGCTGCCGTTGATGAGGTTTAGTCAGATACTGCCAGTAGGCTGGGTTGTACGTCAGATTTCTAGATTCAGCGTCAGCGCCCACGGACATCAGCGCTCCTAGAGGAGCCCGAGTGGACGACCGTGAAACTGGCTCGATAGAATTGCAGTATTCATGACAAAGTCAATCAGCCCAAAATGGACAATCATCCACTCGAAGCGTATCTGAGCGAAAACGGTTGGAGCATTGAATTCAGCGAGGAGCGTCCTGCGCGGAGCGGCGAATTTTGTCGAGTCGACGACCTGGATCTAGGAGTCGCGTCGCTCAGCGCGCTCAAAGGATTCGATCAGGGCATCTACCGACATCAGCGCGAGGCGATTGTCAGGTATCAGCGAGGCGAAAACCTAGCGGTCACCACCCCCACAGCCTCTGGCAAGACACTTATTTTCAATGTCTGTGCCTTGAAGGAACTCTCAACGCGCCCGACTGCGCGGATCGCCGCAGTCTATCCGCTCAGGGCTCTGGCCGCGGAACAGACGGACCGCTGGCAGCATTTGCTGAAACAGTCTGGTCTTGCCGTCAAGGTTGGGCGCATCGACGGCGGGGTACCCACACACGACCGCCAGCGCATCTTAAAAGAGAGCCGCGTCGTAGTGCTGACGCCCGACATCATTCACGCATGGCTCCTTTCGTCAATCAATGCACCGGCCGTGCTGGATTTCCTGCGGAATCTAACGCTCATAATTGCGGATGAGGCCCATACGTATTCTGGAGTTTTCGGAAGTAATTCGGCTTTTTTGTTCAGACGGCTGCTGCATGCGACCCGAAAGCTCGGCGGTGATGTGCGATTCATCGCTTCGTCCGCAACGATGCAAGATGCCCAGGATCACTTGCACCAGCTCACCGGGCAAGAGTTTACGATGATCGGCCCCGATCTGGACACTTCACCGCGCGCGGCGCTTCGGATGATTCTCGCTACGCCTCCACGCACAAAAGACCTCTTGACGGTGACTTCCGACCTAGTCTCATTTGCCGCAGCCAAGACAGACCACCAGTCGATCACTTTTGTCGATAGTCGCAAACAAACGGAGTACCTTGCCTCTATCATCGAACGCCGGATCAGCGAGGAAGCCGACGACGCGGAGGAGTTGAACTACGCACGTCTGAAGGATCTCCAGATCTACCCTTATCGATCCGGTTACGAGGAAGATGACCGGAGGCGCATTCAGGATCGCTTGGCAGCGGGAACTCTAAGAGGTGTCGTCAGCACGAGCGCGTTGGAGATGGGGATCGATTTGCCTTATCTGTCACTTGGCATTTTGGTGGGCATTCCCAGATCCGCCACAAGCCTCTATCAGAGAATCGGTCGTGTAGGTCGTCGCAAAGAGGGTGTCGTCATCATCGTCAATAACGGCTCGGTCGTATCGGAAACCATCTTCCGTGAGCCAGAACGCATTAAGCACCTACCGCTGGTCCAGAGCGCTCTCTACCTTCATAACCACCGCATTCAATACATCCACGCGATGTGTCTCGCCCGTCAGGGCGGCGAGGACGAGGTGGTCTGTGACAGCCTGGGGATTCGTGACGATAAGTTTGGTTCGCCTGCACCGCTTCCGGCGAGTTTTGCCTCGCTCTGTGAAGCGGAACGCGTTGGCGAGATCAGCTCGGAACTTCAGTCGATGAAGGCGCAGGCCGGGGATGACCCGCATCACACGTTCCCGCTTCGCGATCTCGATACTCAGTTCAAGGTTGAATACCGGCACGGTCCTAATCTTCACGGACTCGGCACGTTGTCACAGGCTCAGCTCATGCGAGAGGCATACCCAGGCGCGGTCTACTATTACCAGACGCGTCCGTATCGAGTCGTGCGAATTCGCCGGCAGCAACGGGTGGTTGAGGTGCGTCCCGAGAAGCGCTACTTCACATCTCCGTTGTTTCTACCGACGCTAATACTGCCCAATCTGGTCGGAGATAATGTCTATCGTGCGCAGCAATACGGTGAGCTTCTCGTCATCGAGTGTGCTCTTCAGGTTGGGGAGGCAGTAATTGGGTTCAGGGAACGTCGTGGGAACAATGAACTCGAGATATCGTATCCGTTGGATCCCACCTACGGATTGTTCCATGACGCACCAAAGTTCGCTCGGTATTCGTTTACATCGGGCGTGATCTTCACCCACCCTGCATTGACTCGTGAGCATGTGAAGTGCGCAACCATAGCCGAGATCATTGATGAGGCGTTTCTCATGTCTTTGCCCTTTGAGCGGCAAGATATCAGTGCCGGCGCCGACAAGCACCGCGCCACACGAGATGGGGTAAGGGAAGGGCAGCGCTTCGTCTGCGTTTATGACCAAACGTATGGGAGTCTGCGACTCACTAGCCATCTGATGAAGACAGATGTGATACGCGATGTCTTTGCTCGGGCACGCGACATTGCGCTCCATGACCAGAACTTCGAGATCAATCGAGAGACCCTTGAAGTACTGCAGGAGATGGCTGACTGCGTCCTGCACGAGCCCGAGGATACAACCGATACGAGCGCCACGCCCAAGCCCGGCGAACAGTTCGTTGAGGTAGTGTGGCCGGGATCAGTTGGAATAAATATACATAAGGACAATGAGGAGTTCGAGGTCGAAGGTGTATTCTTTAGCCCACAGCTCGGTCAAATGGCCTATCGCGGAAAGCACGTTTCCCAGAAGAGGAAGGCTGAACAGGTAAACTCGCGCCACTCTTCAACCACTGTTGCGGTCCCAGTCAGCCATATTCGTCCGTTGAATGGGGAGAGCAGGACCGGTTACTACGACGTTGAAAAAGGCGAGTTATTGGAGCAGCTTCCACTACCCGGGGAATTCTAATAATGGATGAGGTCGTACTGAAGGTTGTTCGCCTCGATCTGCAGGGCGCAATCGAGATATGCCGTGAATTGTGGGCACTGCCGGCGGCACAGCGTTATGTCATTGACTTCGCGCCGCTGGAATGGCTGGAACCGTTCGGAATGCTTTTGTTCGCTCGGCAGTTGCGGACGTTCGCGGATCGACGAAAGCCGGCCCGGTTCCGGGCGATCAATCATGAGGGGCACGGTTATGCAGCGCACATGGGATTCTTCCAATCATTCGGCTTGAACTTCGGCAATCATCCCGGCGAAGCAGCTGGAAGCATGCAGTACGTTCCCATCACTGGCATGCCAGTGGCCGAACTGGAGGCAGAGGCAGGTCAGCGCAGTGTCGATGAACGGGAAGTGATCGAGAGTCGATGTTGGAGATTGGCGGCGGTTCTCGCCCGCGCCGACGACAGCCCACTTCAGAACACGTTGAGTTTTTCCTTGCGCGAGATCTTCCGGAACGTGCTTGAGCACAGTCGGGCGGACACTATCTGGTATGCGGCGCAATACTGGCCAGCGAAGCAGATGGTAGAACTTTCGATTCTTGACCAGGGAATAGGCGTTCGAAGTTCGCTGGCGCGAAATCCTCATTTGAAGATTGAGGGGGATGAGGACGCAATCCGCCTTTCGCTGTTGCCCGGAATCTCGGGGGTCGCGTTTAAGGGAGGACCTCGAATGCGGCGCGACGCTTGGGCGAACTCTGGTTATGGCCTATTCATGACGAGTCAGTTATGTGCGCGTGGAGGCAGTTTCACGATCTGTAGCGGCCAGCATGGTTTGCTGCTGGAAAACGGAACGGAAACGACATTCGATGTCGGTCTTGAAGGAACAGCACTCCGCTTGAAGATCTATGTTCCCGAGGTACGGGGACTGAACGAAACGCTCGAAAACCTCCGCAAGCGAGGCGCATTGATCGCTGGGGAGTTACGACAAACTGCTAACCTGACCGCATCAATGTCGTCCCGTATGCTCTCGAAGGACTTTAGCTCCTAGCCCTGAGAGAGCGGGCAAGCTTAGAGTTACTGCAGTCGTAAGACACCTCATGGAACGGAACAAGTCAAGATAGTTGTCGCCTGATTCATGCAACCAACCACCCTATTGTCTTCAACGGGGATGGGGAAGGCCGCCGGAATTTTTATTTCCTCGACGTTAATAACCGAACTCTGTTCAGTGTCATGAATCGCGAGCGTTACAGACTTTTGGAGCGGCTCTAATGCCTATTGTTCTCACGCATTTATCTCCAGCGCGGGTAGTACATGAAATAGTGGTCTGTTCATTAGGCAGATGCCGCTCCTATCCGCAGACTCAGGCAAGATAGCAGAAAGACTGTGGCGGAACACCGCCATGTACAACCTCGCCCAGTTCGATCGGTTTGTCATACCGGCGCGCACGGCGCACTTCAATAGCGTGCGCGGTATCACGCCCATTGAAATACTCATTGAAGAACCGCTTCGTGATCCCGGAGAACTCGGCAGTCAGCGACCACAGTTCTAGGGGCGGCTTCGAGATGAACTGTTCGATATCAAATTCACCCACTATCTTGCCGACAGGCTTTGTTGCGTAGATGACCACCGTGGTCACCCCCGACGCCTTGGGAAGCGCCTTCCTGAACTCATAGAGCTTCTTGCCATCGAGGATCTTGTCGGCGTACTCAGGTTTGATGGACAACAAGACTTTCATCGATTCTTCCTCTTTGTGCTATTTCTTGAAACTGTTGGTGAGTAATGGGCATGAAGCCCCAGTATGCGCCAGCATCGAGTCCGACCTCCTCAATCATTTCCCCTCGCGTCACCCGCTTTCGGAGGGCCATGTTGTACGTGAAGCGAAGCACATGGGGATAGTTCCTTCGAGCCCAGAATTGTCGCAGTTCCTGGTCAGTGAACACGCTATACGGACGACAGTAGTTCAGAAACTCCAACTCCGATGCGAAGCTGTTGATGGAGCGGTACTCCTCCAAAACGCATATCGAGGTGGCCACGGAACGGTAGTGTGCGGGCCCCTGCCCATCACTGGTTCGGTAGATCAGCAACACATCGCCCCGCCGCAAGGTCTGTATCCCCTCCATCGCCGCGAGATAAACCTTGTGAATGCTGTTGGTGTGTGAAACGTCCTGCACGATGTCGGCTGTCTCGCTGGCGAGGATTGAGTCAGGCAGCAGTCTTGTGTGCCACTTCGGGTAGAGGGACAAGAGGTAGGTTCTCTCCTGGCCAAGGCGGACAAGAGGATAACTTGTTACGGGGTCGATGTATGCCCCCCGGACTTCCCTCACGAGCACCAGTTCGGTACCGTTCTGAGTCGTCTTCTGCGCCCGCTGCTGAAACCCGTACCGTCGCAATAGAGCCAAGAGCGGCTCGTGGTTTGCGAAAACCGTTACGTAAATCTCTTCGGCTCCAGTAAAGATCGCATGGTCGAAAATCTTCTTCACGAACCGCTCGCCCAGCTTTGTGCCGTGGGCATTGATCTTCAGCGTGCCGACTTTAGTCCGATGCGCTGCAGGCATCGACGGCGTGACATCGGTGAGTGGCCCGTCCTCGGTCTTGAGGTACAGAAAGCCGTCGATTCCGCCCGCAGTCCGCTCGAAAACGTAGGCAAAATCCTCTGCCTTCTTGGCGAACCAGATCGGAAACTCCGCGTAGTCCGCCTTCAGCGAGTCGAAGAATGAATCGTTCAAGTTGATGTCCTTGAACTTCTTGCGTTCTAGCAGCATATTCTGCCTCGGCACTTTTGAAAATGTCTCTTGCATTATTCTCGCCGACTTCAGCGGAACAATCCATCCGAGATGACATCTTGCTTGATGCAAACCGCGCGCCCGCCTCTTCATTGTCAGTTGCTCAGGGAGAGTTCGAGGGAAGCGCGGGCGGCCCCACAGGAGGACACTCACTGAACGGCGGGGCTACGCCTTACAGCCGCCACCCAACTGATGCGCTATCGACGACCGCAACGGCCGAGAACCGGCCCCCAACTTTCCAAGCTACTCCGCTTCCCCCCCTTACGGCACCCACCAATACCGCACGATATGAAAGAAGATCGGCGCGGAGAAGCTGATGGAGTCGACGCGGTCGAGCATGCCGCCGTGGCCTTCGATCATGGCGCCCCAGTCCTTGAGGCCGCGGTCGCGTTTGATGGCGGAGAGGACGAAGCCGCCGAAGAAGCCGAGGATGTTGATGGTGAGGGCGATGAGGGCGGCCTGCCAGACCTCGAACGGGGTGATCCACCACAGCGCGGCGCCGACGGCGGTGGAGGTGAGCACGCCGCCGACGAGGCCTTCGAGGGTTTTCGAGGGGGAGATCTCCGGCGCGAGCTTGCGCTTGCCGAAGAGCTTGCCCCACACGTACTGGAAGACGTCGCTCGATTGCACGGTGAGCACCAGGAAGACGATGAGCTGCAGGTTGCGTGCCTCGAAGCCGGGGATGTCCAGCGTCAGCAGCGCGGGCACGTGCGAGATGCAATAGACGCAGATCATCAGCCCCCACTGCACCTTGGCGGCACGCTCCAGGAAGCGCGTGGTGTCGGCGCCGAGCGCGGCGGAGATCGGTAGCAGCAGGAAGGCGTACACCGGAATGAGGATGGAGAAGAGGCCGTACCAGTCGATGGCGATCAGCCAGTACTGCAGCGGCAGGAAGCAGTAGAAGCACCACAGCAGCGCGCGGTGGTCGCCCAGGCGCGTGTGGGTCACCGAGATGAACTCGCGCAGGCTCTGGAAGGAGATGAACGCGAACAGCGCGATGACGCCCGCGGTGCCGGCCCAGAAGGCGAGCGCGAGTGCGCCGATCATCCACCACCAGGCCTTGATGCGCGCGTTGAGATTGTCGACGACGCTGCTCGACTGGCCGGGCGCGAGCCGCCATTGCAGCACGCCGCCGATGGTGCTGGCCACGGCGAGGACGGCGAAGACGCCGGAGAAGAGGGCGATCAGGGTGTCGGTGGGGTTCATGGGTGGTGGCGTGCGTTCAGTCGGCGGGTGGGGCGAGGTCGAGCAGGGCCTGGCGGGCGCGGGCGAGGAAATCGCCCTTGCTCTCGTCGGGCGATACGGCGAGCGGCGCGCCGAAGCTCAGCGTGCACAGCAGCGGCAGCGGGATCAGGCTGCCCTTGGGCATGGCGCGGCCGAGGTTCTCGATCCACACCGGCACCAGCTCCACGCCCGGATGCGCGCGTGCGAGGTGGTACAGGCCGCTCTTGAACGGCAGCAGGCCATCGCCGAGGTTGCGCGTGCCTTCCGGGAACAGGATCAGCGATTCGCCCGCCGCGAGCGCCGCACCCATGGTGCCGATCGGATCGGCGGCGCGGCCGACCTGACGGTCGACCAGCACGCCGCGGAAGACGCGGTTGATCACATAGCTGCGCAGCCCGCCCTTGAGCCAGTAGTCGGCGCCGGCCACCGGGCGGGTGAGGGCGCGCACGCGCGGCGGCAACGAGGCCCACACGAGCACGAAGTCGCCATGGCTGCGGTGGTTGGCGAAGTAGATGCGGACCTTGCCCTCCGGCAGCGCGCACAGCCACCGAGCGCGTGCGCCGGTGAAGAGTCTGGCGAAGCTGCACAGCGCGCTGGCGACGAGGCGATCGAGGAACATGGCGTGGATGTGTCAGGAAGGTTCAGGACAGGAGGACGGTGAGCGCCGCGACCAGCCACGCGGCGGCCTGGAGCATGAGGCACAGCCCCTGGCGGCGCAACAGGCGACGCGCGCCGGCGATGCGGGCGTGCAAGGGCCGCGGGCTGCCGGTACTTGCCGCGCGCAGGCCGGCGTTGGCCAGGGCCTGGTCGAAGGCGGCGAGGTCGGCCTCGGGTTGGGCATCGCCCGCGCGCCAGCGCGCGCCCCAGGCGGCGAAGATGGGCTGATCGAAGGTGGTGCGTAGCGCCAGGACATGCTCGGCGAAGCCGGCGAGCACGGCGAAGAGTAGCGCTGCACGTAGTACAAGGGGGGCCGCGGGCGGTGCTGGCGCGGTGTGGAAAAGCGGCGCGAGCACGAGCGCGAGCAGGGCGGCGACGGTGAGGAGGCGGCTCGCCGCGTCGAAGCGCCCGCCCAGGGCCAGCAGGGCCGCGGTGGCTTCGGCCTGCGCGGCCGCGTCGAGGTTGGCGGGTGTGGCTGCGGGGGTGATCGATGCGCTGCTTGCAGCGCCCGATGCCGCGTCGATTGGAGTGGTCGTGACGTTGGCCGCGGGTGCGGCAGAGGGCGATGCAGAGTGCGTGACAGATGCAACATCACGCATGGCCGGCCCCGCGTGCGAGCTGTGTGTCCACCTCGGCCAGCACGGCGCGCAGCGCGGGGCCGATGACGACGCTCGGGCGGCGTTCGGCCAGCAGGGCGATCGCCGCGGCCATGTCCGGGCAGTGGCCGCTCACCCGCAGCCAGGTCGCGACCGCGGCGGCGCTGCGCGAATAGCCGAGCGCGCAGGCAACGAGCACCGGGCCGTCGCCGCGTAGCGCCTCGATGCTGCGCGCGGCGGCGAAGAGCTGGCCGGCCTCCGGCGGCACGAGGTCCAGCCAGGCGTGGCCGGCATGACGCCAGGGGCCGCGTGGCGCGGGCAACTCGGCGGTGAGGTCGCACAGCGCGGCGAAGCCGCCGGCGTGCATGCCGGTGGCGGTGGGCAGGCGGCCGAGCCAGACGTCGCCGGCGATCGCGTCGGCGCGCGGGCGCTTCCGCGTCCACAGGCGTGCGTTGATCCATGCACCGAGGGTGTAGGGCGCAAACAGCCAGGTGGCGGCCAGCGACAGGCGGCCGTCGCGCTTCTGGAAGCCCGCCGCACCCGCCCAGGCGTAGTTCCACGCGACCAGCGCAAGGGCCAGGCCGACCCAGCCGAAGAGGAGCGCCAGGCTCCAGGTGTTGAGCGCGAGGGCCACGGCGATCGCCGCACCAACGCCGTAGTAGCCCGCGAGGCGCAGGCGCCGCGCATGGACCGGGCGCGCGCGCCGCAGCGGCGAGGGGCCGTGCTCCGGCCACAGCCACAGGCAGAACAGGCCGAGCGCCAAGCCGGTGGGCAGATCGATGAAATGATGTTGCCAGGTGGTGAGCACCGACACGGCGATCAGCAGCGCCCAGCCGTGGACGACGGCACGTACCAGCGGCCCGCCGCCGCTGCGCGCGAACTGCACCCAGATCGGCACCAGCAGCGCGATATGCAGCGAGGGGGCAAGGTTGTAGGGTTGGTCGAAGCTCGTCAGCGCGTCGAACAATGCACCGAAGAGGCCGTCCGCGGGTGGCTTTTCGAAGGCCAGCCGGAGCGGGAAGGCGATGAAGCACGCCACCGCGACAATCTGCGCGGTGAGCAGGCGCAGCGCGTGCCGGTCGGTTTCGCGCGCGTCGCGGCAGTACAGGAAGGACAAACCGTAGAGCAGGTCGATCGACCAGTAGGGCACGATGGTCCACGGCAGGAAGGGAATGTGGTGCTCCCACGCGTAGTAAAAGGTGTCCGTCACCGCACGATCCGCCGCCAGCTGGTTGGTGAAGCCGTAGCTGAGGAAGAAGAACGGGCCGAGGAAGAGCAGCCAGGCGACGCCGCGCTTCCACGGCAGGGGCGCGGCGCGCTTGGCGATGGCGGCGGAGCTGTCGCTCATGCGGCTTTGCGGCGGGCGAGCGAGACGGTGAAGATGCCCCACGGGTCGATGCGCTGGTCGAGCTTCTCGAAACCGGCCTCGGCGACGAGTTGGTCCATCTCGGCCTGGGTGCGGCGGCGCATCACCCACGCCTGACCGCCGCGGTGGCTGGTGAGCGCGCGCGCGATGAGCTCCAGCTGCGGGTGCCAGGGCTGGCCGGTGTAGATCAGGTAGCCGCCGGGCTCCACCGCGTCGGCGAGGCCGGCGAGCGAGGTGGCGACGGCGTCGTTGTCCGGGAACAGCTCGTAGAGGCCGGAGACGATGCCGACCGTGGGTTTCGGCGTCACCGCGGCGAGGCTCGCGCGGTCGAAGGCATCGCCCTGCACGAAGCGGGCGATCGCGGTGAGCCCCTTCTCGGCGATCAGCTCGGCGCCCTGGCGCACGTTGAGCTCGCTGAAGTCGCGCAGCAGGATGGATTCCGGGCGGTGGCCCTGGGCGAGCGCCTCTAGCGCCTCGAGCACATAGCGGCCGTGGCCGGCGGCGACGTCGAGCACGCGCAGCGGGCGTCCCTCCTCATGCAGGCGCTCCAGCGCCAGGCGCAGCATCTCCTCGATGTGCAGCTTGCGCTGGCGGATGCCCTTCCAGCCGATCGCGTCGAGGTAGTGGCGGTCGATCGCGCGGCCAAGCGCGCCCAGCCCGGCCGGCGTGTTGCGATACACGTAGTCGAGCGTGCTGCCCGAATCGAAACCCGTCCTGTGGCCGAGCGCCACGCCCTGCGACAGCAGCCCGCCGAGCTTCATGTTGGCGCGGTAGGCCGCCCAGTAGGCGCCCTTGAGGCTGAACAGCGACAGCGGCTCGACCAGCGCCTCGGCCTCGTTGAAGGTCGGGCCATGGCGATGCGCCTGACGCAGGTCGGGGCGCGACCAGGGGGTGTCGAACTGGCGCAGGATGAAGTCGCGCGCCTTGCCGGTGGCGAGCTTGCGGTCCTTCTCGCCGAAGGTGTCGTGGTAGAAACCCGGCAGGATGTGCCTTTCCTTGACGGTGGCGCCGAGGCGGTAGAAGAAGTCGTGCTGCGGGCGGTGGTGTACCACCCAGTCGGCGCCCGAGATCAGGAGCTGGGTCGGGATGGTGATCGCCTGCGCATCGGCCACCACGCGCTCGGCGGCCTCGTAGAGCGCGAGCAGGATGTTCACCGAGATCGGCCGGCTGATGAGCGGGTCGCGGTCGTACGAGACCTGGCGTGCGCGGTCGTGCGTGAGGTAGCGCGATTTCACATAGCTGTTGACGAAGAAGTTGCCGCGCAGCTTCTGCTGCAGTGCGAGGCCGGAGCGCGCGAAGGGCACGTAGAGCTTGACCTTGAACGCGGGCGAGGCGAGCACCAGGCAGCGCACGCGCGGCGCGTAGTCGTGCGCCCAGGTCGCGACCAGCACCGCGCCGACGCTCTGCGCCAGCACCGCCATGTCCTCCTCGGCAACGCCCCAGGTGTCGCGCAGGTGGTGGACGAAGGTCTGCACGTCGCGCACCGAGTGAGCGAAGCTCGGCGAGTAGCCGCGCGCGCCCGGCGACTCGCCATGGCCGCGGGCATCCCAGGCGTAGAAGTCGAAGTCGGGCAGATCGAGCTCGTCGACGAGGTGCGCCATGCGCCCGCCATGCTCGTGGCCGCGGTGGAACATCACCACGGCGCCGCGCCGGATGGCAGCGGTGGCGGGCCAACGGCGGTAGAACAGCGCCTCGCCATCGTGTGTGGAAAACCGGTGTTCTTCAGCGGTGCGGGTCATGGGCGGATGGCGGCGAGGCCGCTCCTGATGCGGTTGATGATGTTGAGCACGATCGCGGCGCAGGCCAGCGGCAGCAGCCAGAAGGTCCAGCCGGGCAGGCTGCCGGCGAGGCCGAACCACAGGCCGAGCGCGCCGAACAGGAAGGCGCGGTCGCTCTTGCCCATCGGGCCGTCGTACTGGCGTGGCGCGCCGACCATGGGGCCGAGCGCACCGGCCATCTCCGACACCGCGGCGAGGAAGATCAGGCCGCCAACGCTGCCCCAGCCGAAGGGCGCGACGAGCACGAAGGGCAGGTAAAGCGCGGCGTCCGAGACCACATCGGTGAGCTCGTTGAGGTAGGCGCCGAGCGGCGACTTCTGGCCGAACTCGCGCGCCAGCATGCCGTCGATCGCGTTCAGCGCCATGCGCAGGAACATCCACAGCGGCAGCAGCAGGAACAGCGCGGGCTGCGTCGGGCCGGCGAGGAAGAGCAGCGCGCCGATGCAGAGCGACACCAGCATCGCCGCGAGCGTCACGGCATTGGCGGTGACGCCGCGCGCGGCGAGGGCGCCTGCCAGCGGCCGCAGCAGGGCCTGGAAGCGCGGTTTGAGCTGGTAGATGCTGATCATGAGGGTCGGGCAACGAATGGAGTCGCCATTGTGCACCGCGCAGCGGCATATGCGAACCGGGAATGCCGCCTGGCCCGCATCTCAGCCGGGCGGCGCAGGCGGTGGGTTGCGGCGGCGCAGCGCAGGAAGGGCGAGCGCTGCGCCGAGCGCCAGGATCGCCCACCACGACAGGTGCGGGATCGGATGCGGGTCGCCAGGCCCGGGCGTGGGCGATGGCGTAGGGCCGGGTGTGGGGGTCGCGGTTGGCGCGGGAGTGGGGGTAGGCGTGGGGGTAGGCGTGGGCGCGGCGGTGACGACGACATCCACCGCGGCCGGCAGAGAGCTGCCACCGGCGTTGCTGGCGACATAGGTGAAACTGTCGCTGCCGCTGAAGCCCGTGGCGGGGGTGTAGCTGAGGCTGGTGCCGCTGATCTCGAGCGTGCCGTTCGCCGGGCCGGCCGGGGTGGTCACGGCGGTTGCCGGGGAGGCGCCGCTGATCGCCAGCGGCACCGGGGTCGCGGCGCTGTTCGCGGCGAGGGTGAGCGTCACGTCGCTCGCGATCGGCGGGGGGACGTGGAGCGCCTGGCTGGCGGAGGCGGTGCACAGCGTCTCGACGCTGTCGAGGTCGCCGTCCTGGTCGAGCGCGTCCGCCGCGCTGCTTCCGGAGCAGCGCAGCGCGAGGCCGGCGGCGTCGCTGTCGAGCGCGAGCGTGTGCGATGCCGACAGCGTCGTCGTGGGGCTTGCGACGCTGGTGGCGAGGTTGATCCACACCTCCTGGCCGATGCCGAGGTTGCCGCTGCCGGCATTCCAGCGCCAGCGCAGCAGCGTGCGCCCGGTGCCGGCGAAATCCGTCAGTGCGGTGAAGGACTGCGGGGCGGGGTGCCCCGTCCCGCGATCATCGAAGCTCCAGCCGTCGTAGCCGAGCGCGGACGGCAGCAGGTGGCTGACGACGAGAACCTCCAGCGGCACGGGCGCGCTCGCCTGCTCGGCGCTGCGCACCCGCAGCCGCCAGTGGCTCGCCTGGTTTGCGCTGAGTGGTGCCGCACCGCTCAGGCTCTCCAGCAGGGGGGCAAGCTGCACGAACGGGGCGGCGAGGGTGAAGCTGGTGCAGGCGTTGCGGTCGATGTTGGTGGGGCCGGCGGCGTACAGCGCCGACAGGTCGGCACAGTTCTGGATGCTGTCGCCGACGCCGACCGGCCCGCCGGCGTTGCCGGGGTTGATGATGCGGCCGCGGACCTCCGCGGCGGTGGATGCCGCCATGCCCGGCTGGGCGTTGCCGTATTGCCAGCGGATGCGGGTGATGTACTCACCCGCGCCCAGTCCGGGCGGCGGCGCGTTGAGCGTGGTGTTGGTGGCGACACCGGGCGAAGCGCCCCACAGCGTGAAGACGCCGGGCGCGGTGTTCTTCTCGTAGCTCACGCGCACGCCTTCGCCGAAAGCGAAGTCCGAGACGCCGCTGTACGCGCCGGTGGTGACGCGCGTCACCTGCAGCGCAAGCGGCAGGGTATCGATGACCACGAGGTTGTCGAGCTGGACGTTGCCGCTGTTGGCGGGGCGGATGCGGTAGCTGAAGTCCTGCCCGAGCGCCGGCGGGTTGGGTGCGGCGCTGTCGAGCGGCTTCGCCAGCGTCGCGGCCGGGGCGGGGACGAAGCTGGTGACCGCATGGGTGAGCGTGGCCGGCCCCAGCATGGTGCTGGCGCCGCCGAGCGGCGTGAGCATGGCCGAGAAGCTGTTGGTGACGTTGCTGCCACTCGGGTAGGTGGCACTCGGGAAGGTGACGTTGACCGTGATGTCGCAGGTTTGCCCCGGTGCCAGTGCGCTTGTGCAGGGGCTCGTCCAGTTGAGGGTTGCAGGCGTGGTGCCGACGCAACCGGGCTCGCAGTCCGCGGCGGGGGTCGCGCCGTTGAACACCGTGCCGGGCGGGAGGGTGTCGACGACCGAATCGACGGCGGAGATGGTCAGCGTGGCGGGCGTGTCGGGGTTGGCGATGCGCAGCCGGTAGTGCTCGGCCTGGTCGAGGTTGGCGGGGGCGCTGGTGAGCGTCTTCTCCAGCGCGGCACGCAATGCAGCACGCGCGCTGATCTCGAGTGCGGGCGTGGTGTAGGTGCCGGGCGTGACATCCAGGTTGATGCCGTCGGCGGTGTTGGTGGCGAGTGCGCCGTGGGGCGTGGCACCGTTCGGAAAGCGCGCCAGGATCTGCACCGTACCGCGGCTGCCTGCGGGGAGCGGTGAAACCAGCACGAAACGCACCCGGGTTCGACCGGAGCCCATGAAGTTCGGCGTCGTGTCGATGAGCGCGACATCCCCGGCCGGCGTCGCCGGCAGGGTGCCGAGCGCCTCCACGCCGGCCGGCAGCAGATCGACGAGCTCGGCATCGAGGCAGGGCGCGGCGCTGGCGCAGTGGTAGTCGAGCCGATAGACGAAGCCGGTGCCGGTGTCGACGACCCCGCCAGTGTCGATGCCGGATGCGGATTTGACCAGCACCTGGGCGAAGGCGCCGCCCGTTGCAACGAGCAGCGCGAATGCCGCGCAGATCCCGGTGCGCCGTCCTCGCGGGCGTACCCTCTCGTCTGGTGTCGTCGTCGGGTGAGGGCACTGCGGGGGCGATATGGTTTCTTGCATGCGCATGGGTTCCGGTGGATACGCTCAGCGCGACTGCGCTGCGCGCAGCTCGGCGAGGATGCTTGCAGCGGAGTCGAAGTCGAATGCCTCCAGGGCGGCGCACGCACGGGTGAGCGCGGCTTCGGCTGCGGTGTGGCGCAGCGTCTGGCGCAGCGAGTGTGCGAAGGCCTCGGCGTCGGTGTCGCCGCTCTCCACCAGCGCGAGCAACACGTCGAGCGTGGCGCGGGCATCGGGGGCGAGCTTCTCGGCGGCGTGCGCGTCGGTTGGCCCGATCGGGGCCGGCGTGTCGGCGAGTGTCGCAAGGGCATCCTGCACACGCCGCAACTCGCCGAGCAAGGGCTGCAGTTGCGCGCGGATGGTGCCTTCCGGCTGGCCGGTGTCGCATGCAGTCTCGAGTGCTTCGCACAGGCTGGCGAGGTTCTGGGCGCCGATCGAGCCGGCGCTACCCTTCAGTGAGTGCGCGAGGCGGGTCATCGTGCTGCGGTCGCCCAGCGCCGCAGCGGCGTCGAAGTCGTCGGCGAAGCCTTGGGTACCCGAAGCGAAGCGCTGCAGCAGGTTGCGGTAAAGCGGCATCCTGCCCATGCAGGTGGCGAGCCCGCGTGCGCTGTCGATGCCGGGGAGCGGCGGTAGCAGCGCTGCAGAATGCGCCGGCCCGGTCTGCGTGGATGTGCCCGCCGCCGGGGTGGTGACCGTTGCGGAGGGGGGATGCGAGGTGGCCATCCAGCGTGCGATGCAGGCGAACATGGCGTCCACGTCCAGCGGCTTGGCAATGTGATCATTCATGCCGGCCTGCAGCGCCTCGTCGCGATCGCTGGCGAGCGCGTTCGCCGTCATCGCGATGATGGGCAGCGCGCTCCAGGCCGGGTTCTCGCGGATGAGGCGGGTGGCCGCGTAGCCGTCCAGCACCGGCATCTGGCAGTCCATCAGGACGCCATCGTAACGGTGCGGTCCGGCAAGCCGTTCGAGCGCGACCTGGCCATTTTCGGCCACATCCACTTCGACTCCGACGCTGCCGAGCAGGTCGGTCGCGAGCTCGCGGTTGAGCTCGTTGTCCTCCACGAGCAGGATGCGCAGGCCCTTCAGCCGGCGTGCATGGGTAGAGGCCAGTGCATCGCCCTGATCTTCCGGGGCGTGCTGATGCATTGCCGCGCCAGACGCCACGAGGCCGAAACGCGCGGTGAAATGAAAGGTGGAGCCGCGACCCGGAACGCTCTCGACCCAGATGCGGCCGTTCATCGCCTCGACGATGCGCTTCGAGATTGCGAGCCCCAGGCCGGTGCCCCCGTACTTGCGTGAAGTGGAAGAGTCGGCCTGGCTGAAGGATTCGAACAGCCGGGCGCATTCGTCCGGCGTCAGGCCGATGCCGGTGTCGCTGACGCTGAAGAGCAGTTCGATGCCGTCCGTGTCGCGCTGCGTCTCGCGCACGCCGATGACGATGCGGCCGGCCTCGGTGAACTTCACCGCGTTGTTGCCGAGGTTTGTCAGCACCTGGCCGAGTCGCAGCGCGTCGCCCACGAGGGTGTCCGGCAGGCCGGCGGCGAGATCGAATCTCAGCTCGAGCCCCTGCGCGGCAGCGCGAATGCCGATCAGGTTGGCGAGGTGCGTCAAGACCTCGTCGAGCGCAAACGGCTGCGATTCGGTTTCCAGCTTGCCGGCCTCGATCTTCGAGAAGTCGAGGATGTCGTTGATGATGCCGAGCAAGGTCTCGGCCGAGCGTGACACCTTTTCGACGTAGTTGCGCGCCTTGGCATCGAGCGACTGTCGCAGTGCGAGCTTGGACATGCCGATGATCGCGTTCATCGGGGTGCGGATCTCGTGACTCATGTTGGCCAGGAAGGCGCTCTTCGCGCGGGTGGCGTTCTCGGCTTCGTCGCGCGCACGTGAGAGCGCCTCGTTGGTGCTCGCGAGCTCGGCGGTGCGTACCGCGACCTGCTGCTCGAGCTCGCCGCGGTAACGGGCGGCGGCCTCGGCTGTCTGCATGCCTTGCAGCTCCTTCGCCGCGCGCACCGCGATGACTTGAAGCACCGACTGGGTGCGCTGCAGGTGCACCTGCTCGCGTTGCCCGCTGAGCGCGATGAATCCCATGAGCCGGCCGGGCGAGTCCCACAGCGGGGCAAAGGCAAAGCTGCGGGTCTCCCAGGCGTCGAGCAGCGCGCTCGGCGGCAGCTGGTCGCGTGCCGCGTCGGCGATCACGGTGATCTCGCGCCGCGCGATGAGTCTGGGGAAGGCGAGTGCCGCCAGCGCGTCGGCATCGATATCCGCGACTATTGCGGCGGCCGCAGCCTCCGCATGCATGCCGAGGCACTCCGCCGCACCGGTGGGCGGAAGGCGCATCAGGACAGCGTGATCGAAGCGCCCTAGCCGGCACAGCAGCTGCAGCATGTCGGTCGCGAAGCTTGCTAGCGAACGGTCGTCGTCCTGCGTGGCGGCGAACACCAGCGCGGCCTCGATGGCCTTGCGCGTGGTGATGTCGGTGAACGAGACCCGCAGCTGACGTGGTTCGCCCGGCTCCGGCGGAAGGATCACGCTGCGCGTGTCGCAGTGGAAGGTCTCGCCGTCGCTTTCGCGCACCACGATGCGCTCCACGACGACGATCTCGCCGGCGAGCGCGCGACGTTGATAGTGCCGCACCGACTCCTCCAGCGGCAATCCGTCGGGCTGCTTCGGGTGGTAGAAGCGGTGCAGGTTGCCGCTGGTCAGCCGTTCCCGGCTGCAGCCCAGCAGTTGCAGCGCGTTCGTGTTGGCGTCGACGACGCGCTGGGCCTCGATGTCGAGCACGATGATCGCCTCGGGTGCGGAGGTGATCAGCAGCCTGAAGCGCGCCTCGCTGCGCCGTGCCGCCATCTCGGCTGCGCGCCGCTGGCGTCCTTGCACCAGCAGGGCGATCAGCATCGCGCTCATCATCACGAAGGCCATGCCGACCGCGATGACCTGGTTGCGGTGCTGCTCCCACAAGGTGGGCTCGCGTTCGAGCCAGATGCTGTCTGCAGGCAGGCGGTCTGGCGAGATCTTCCAGCGCGCGAGTTGCGGCCAGCTGAACATCGGAAAGCTGGTCGGCAGCCGGCGCGTGACCTGCCCATCGAGCGGCAGCGTGCCGCGAAGGTAGTCCAGCGCAAGCTGCCCGACTTCGCGCCCGAAGTACTCGGTACGCAACACGGAGCCGCCGGTGAATCCCATTCCCAGATAGATTTCGTTGGTACCGAAGAGTGGTACGGGCGATTCCGCGACGAGCGTGCGCGCGACCTCTGCAGGCACGGTCGCACGTCCGGTGGCATCGCCGAAGTGCAGGATGTAGATGATCGCGCTGTCGGGCTCGGCGTTGCGTACCCGATCAAGCATCGCGTCGAAAGGCAGCGTGTGGGTGAGCTCGATCGCCAGTGGCCCCGAGTAGCGCGCAATGGTTTCCTGGGCGAGGCGGACGTAAGGTTGGTCCGCTGCGCTGCCGCCAACCACCACGAGCACCTTTCTGAGCCCCGGCATCGCAGCCTGGGCAAGTGCGAGGGTGCCTGCCAGGTCCGGCCGCCAGGGCAGATGGATCATCCTGCGCTCACCCGGCTCGATGCGTTCATCGGCGTAGGGGACGTTCGAGATGATCACCGCGTCCTGGAAGATCGTCCGCCCTTCCTTCAGATAGAAGTCGAGTGCCGGAAGACCCTCGGCGAATACCACCTGGATGTTGCGCCCCCGTAGTTTGTGGTCAATCAGTTCGGCCATCCTGCGGCGATACTCGGGGTCCTTGTTGCGGGCGAAATCGAGGTAATCCACCGACAACTCCGACACGCTGTAACCCGCTGCACGTGCCGAGGCGAGGATGCCGTTGGAGATGCCGTCGGCGACGGGAAAGCCCACATGCTGGGAATGGAGCACCACGAAGGCACGATCCTCCGTGCTCGCCCACGTGCTGCTGATGAAGAGTAGACAGGCCAGTGGCAGCCATGACAGCAGCCGGCCGCAACGGAGCGATTCTGGCCGGCAATCCGGGACACGGCGGGAGCGACTGACGCAGCATCTTGTCATGAGCTGTTCCGGCTGTTCGGGTGTCTGCGGATCTCCGATCCCCGCGTGCATGCTCTCGGCCGGTTGCCGGCAGGTCGCGACGAGCGGATCGGGAAAATGATGCCCGACTTTACGCCGCAAGCTGCCGTCAGGCAATCGCCATGCGCGGCCGCGCTGGTGGTTCAGGTCGCGGGCTCGCCGCCTTCACGATAGCCGCTGGGCGGGTGCCCGGTCCAACTGCGGAAGGCGCGCGCGAAGCTCTTCTCGCTGTCGAAGCCGACCGCGGCGGCAATCTGCTTCACCGGCTTGCGCGTCTGCAGCAGGAGCCGCACCGCGTGGTCGCGGCGGGCGGCGTTCTTGAGCGCCTGCAGCGACACCCCTTCCTCCTGCAACTGGCGGTGCAGGGTGCGCACCGACAGGTTGAGCTGGGTCGCGAGTTGCTCGGCGGTATGCGCAACATCCGGCCGCGCGTCGAGGATCTGCCGCACGCTGTGCACCAGCAGCCGGTCGCGGCGGTATTGCAGTACGGTGAGCGGCAGCGCGCGTTGGAGCATGGTCTGCAGCGCGCGTTCGTCGCGCCGAACCGGCAGCGCGAGGTACGCCGCATCGAAGCTCACGCTGGCGCAGCCGGCATCGAAACGCAGCGGGCCGGGGAAGAGGTAGGGGTAGGCGTCGGCATGGGGCGGCGCGGGAAAGGGCAGCGTGGTCTCGCTCAGCGCGATGCGCGAATCGATGAGCCAGCTCGCATAGCCCAGCAGGTAGCGCAGCGTGCTCACCAGGCAGAACTCGCGCATCTCGCCGAAGTCGCGTGTCTCGCTGACCGCGACCGTCGCCACCTGGCGCTGCTGGTCGAGCCGCAGCGTGAGGTCGTCGATGAGCAGGCGGTGGTGGCGGCACCAGCGCTTGATCGCGACCTCGAGCGTGGGCGATGTCAGCGACGCCCGGCACAGCATGCCGTAGCTGCCCCACGGCAGGCGGCGCGAGAACCAGCCCAGCGCCTCGTCGTCGAGTTCCTGCATCGCATGGCCGGAGATCACCTCCATCTGCGCTGCCGTCACGCGCGCTGCGGGGTCTTCCAGCACGTCCGGGCCGATCCGCGCATGATGCAGCGCGCTGGCGGGATCCATGCCCCGGCGGCGGTACCCGGCGACAATCGCGCGGATGAAGGCGCCTGGTGTGGCGGCGCGTCCGAGTGTGAGTTCGGCTGGCGAGGGGGTGATGATCTTCATATCGGGCAATGCTAGGCATCGTGGCCGGATTTGCAACCCCGTTGGCAGTTGTCCCGCCGTCACCCGGGCTAAGCTGGCATAGAATGAGCCGGCAGGAGCAGAGGCCGTCAAGGCGCTGCCGGAACCCGATCACGAAAGAACATCCTGGAGGAGACACACCATGCACATTCCGAGCCTCGACTTCCATCTCGGCGACACCATCGAAGCGCTGCGCGACACCCTGCGCGACTTCTGCGCTGCCGAGATCGCGCCGCGCGCCGCCGAGATCGACCGCGTCAATGAATTCCCGGCCGACCTGTGGAAGAAGCTCGGCGACCTCGGCGTGCATGGCATGACGGTGAGCGAGGAATACGGCGGCACCGACATGGGCTACCTCGCCCACATCATCGCCATGGAGGAGATCTCGCGTGCCTCGGCCTCGGTGGGCCTGTCCTACGGTGCGCATTCCAACCTGTGCATCAACCAGATCCGCCGCAACGGCACCGAGGCGCAGAAGCAGAAGTACCTGCCCAAGCTGATCTCCGGCGAGCATGTCGGTGCGCTCGCGATGTCCGAGCCCAACGCCGGCTCCGACGTGGTGAGCATGAAGCTGCGCGCCGACCGCAAGGGCGACCGCTTCATCCTCAATGGCAGCAAGATGTGGATCACCAACGGCGGCGACGCCGATACCCTGGTGGTGTATGCCAAGACCGACGTCGAGGCCGGCCCGCGCGGCATCACCGCCTTCATCATCGAGAAGGGCATGAAGGGCTTCAGCCACGGCACTCACCTCGACAAGCTCGGCATGCGCGGCTCCAACACCTTCCCGCTGTTCTTCGACGACGTCGAGGTGCCGCTGGAGAACGTGCTCGGCGGCGAGGGCAACATCGGTCGCGGCGTGCAGGTGTTGATGTCCGGCCTGGACTATGAGCGCGCGGTGCTCTCCGGTGGCCCGCTCGGCATCATGGCGGCGTGCATGGATGCGGTCGTGCCCTACCTGCACGAGAGAAAGCAGTTCGACACCCCGATCGGCGAGTTCCAGCTGATGCAGGGCAAGGTCGCCGACCTGTACTCCACCTGGAGCGCCTGCCGCGCCTACGCCTACGCCGTCGGCCAGGCCTGCGACCGCACCGACCACGCCCGCACCCTGCGCAAGGACGCCGCCGGCGTCATCCTCTACACCGCCGAGAAGGCCACCTGGATGGCCGGCGAGGCGATCCAGACCCTCGGCGGCGTCGGCTACACCAACGAGTACCCGGTCGGCCGCCTGTGGCGCGACGCCAAGCTCTACGAGATCGGCGCCGGCACCAGCGAGATCCGCCGCATGCTGATCGGGCGCGAGCTGTTCTCGGAAACGAAGTAAGGCCGGTTCGACATGCCGGGGCGGTGCGTGCCGCCCCGCGCTCGTGCAGTATCTCCGACACCGTGCGCCGCGACACGTCCGGTCGTCGGGCAAACGCACCCTGCGTGATGCGAGGGCTGCGCGCACATCCTCTCGAATGACCTCTCCGGGTTGGGGCGGGCGGAGGCCTCTGCTGCTTTACCTCTTCGGCATGTTCTTGTTCAGGAATGCAAGGATCAGTTCGCGGGCCTTTTGCGTCGCCGACGAACTGTAGACCGACATATGCCCGCCAGAGACCATCTGCCTGGTCGTCAGGTCGCTTTGGTCGAACGCGTGGGTGGCCCCTTCGATGATCTCGGTGGTGACCGACGGATCGCTCTCCTTGGGGCACGCCTTTGCGTTGTAGTCCTTCGAGCCGATGACCTGCAAGACAGGTACCGCGGTCTTGTCCTTGAACGAGCAGCTACCATACACCGCGATTCCGGCCTTGAAGCTCTTGCCTCCCGGGCTGGTCAGCGTTGTACCGCTGCCGGTGAAAGCCGGGATGGCGAACGCGCCAAGCGAGAAGCCCATGACGGCGATCCGCTTCGCATCGACCTCAGGCAAGGTCGCCAGGTAGTCCAGCGCGCCGTAGGCATCGGGGACCATGGCGCCAGCCAACCTCATGGCCTCGGGGCAGCGGCCCGCATTGCGCGACCCGAAGGTGTCGACCGTCAGGGCTACGTAGCCGTTCTTCGCAAGGAAGCTCGGCCACTCCTGAGAGGTCGTCGCGGTTGCGCCGCCGCAATGGTGAAGCAGAACGACAGCGGGAAATGGCCCTGTTCCGTCCGGCTTGGCCAGATAGCCTCTCAGTTTTTGAGGTGGTACGGTCGTCGATTGGAGCGATGCGCTTTGGAAGCTCACATTGGAAACGCAGCCAGAGACCAGCAAGGCTAGGGTACTGACGACCAGGTAGCGATACATATCTCCAGCCTCACGGTCAAGCATTGTCACGCAGCCTCACGCTGCGCTCTGCGTCGATACGATGCTCTTTTGTTTCCGGCCCGGCGGCCGGATGTCTGCATCAAAACTAGCATATACCCAGGGGAGCGCAACCCATTTGCGGTAGCGCCCTCTGAGGGTTCGCAAATCGACGCTTGCCGACGTGGCTGTGTGAGGGAGCAAGTTCGACCATGGGTCGAAAGTGGTGCGTTGGCGCCTCGGCTCTGTGGCCTTCAACGCCTGGCGCATCCACTTCGACGGGTCGGCGCCAGGTTGCTAGGACTTCGCCACCAGGCCAGCGACGACCTTCTGCGTGAAGGGCGCGACGAGCATTACGGTGGGGAAGGCGATCAGCCAGGCGGTGAGCCATGCGGAAGACCAGAGCACGAGCACGCCATCGATGAACCCGGTGGCGCGGACGGTGGCGATGCCGGAGACGAGGAGTGACATCAGCCCGGAGAGGATGAGGCTGAACAGCATGGGGGCGTATTTTCTGGGGATCATGATCTGTTTTCCTGATGAGTCTTCTCGAAGAGGGTAGGTGAAAGACGGGTCTCACGCTTGTGATGGCGGCGCGTCATCGTGAAGCCCATTCGATGAGGCAGGCGGACAGGAAAAGTCCGAACCCGAAAACGGCATGGTTGATCAGGCTGCGGATGCGGTTTCTTGCCGGGGTGGCTGTTTTCGATGCCGCAACGCCCAGCCCCATTGCGGGCTGCATGATCAGCAGCGGGAACGCGACGGTACCGATGCCGGTCAGGACCGCCACGGCCATCGAGGGCGCGTGCATCCAGGTCGTGCCGGCCACGCCGATCAGCAACAACGCGAAGGCAATCCCCACCGCGTAGTGCGTGATCCAGCCCAGCAGTGCTTCATGTGCGATGGGCGAGGCTTTGGCGATGGACTCGTGCGCGATCGTGCCGTGGAACAGGTGGCCCACCCAACGCCCGATGAGCGCGATGTTGAGGGTTTGCACGCCGATGCGCTTCAGGAACATCAGCCAGATGTCCATGATGAGGGTGGCGCTGCACCCGATGATGACGATCCTCAGGATCGCTTCGGTCGATGTCATGATTTGCTCCAGGGAGGTTGACGAAGAGGACGCTGGAGCACACTCTAAAAGTTGAAGTCGACTTCAAGTCAAGAGGTATTCGGATGGACATTTCCGAGGTCAGCAAACAGACCGGGATTCCTGCCTCGGCGCTGCGCTACTACGAGCAGAAGGGGCTCATCGCATCGGTAAGCGAGAAGGGCGCGCGCCGGCGCTTCGCAGCGGGCGTGCTCGACCAGTTGGCCTTGATCGCCCTCGGCCAGGCGGCAGGCCTGTCACTCGACGAGGTCCGGTCCATGCTCTCGCCGTGCGGCCCGCCCAGCATCGACAGGCAACTGCTTGCGGCCAAGGCAGACGAGATCGACGCACAGATCAGGCGCCTGAAGGCGATGAGCGCCGGGCTGCGGCATGCTGCGGCGTGCCCCGCGCCGAGCCATGTCGAATGCCCGAGCTTCCAGAAACTGCTGCGCGCCGCGGCATCGGGGGCACTGCAACATCGCTGGGGCAAAGAGAAACCGCGCCCCCTGCGCGAGTAGGGTGCCCGGATCGGTGAGTAACGCCTGCATGGCGTGCGCTGCGAAACAGGTCGTTGATGGCGACTATTTCTGCGGACCAGTTTGAACTTTCGCACTCGATTCGAAACCATGGAGGGCCATTCTCAACTTCAGAATCCCTTCGATGACCCGTCTCGCACTCTCCACGCTCTCCGCACTCACCCTCGTGTTCCTCGCCGGCTGTGCCGGGCCTGTCGAGGACACGCTGCCCGGCCAGCCGATCAAGCAGCGGCAGGAGGCCTTCAAGGAGATTCTCCGTAGCTTCGAACCCATGGGCACGATGTTGCGTACCCAGCGCTACGAGGCGGATGCCTTCGCGGAACATGCGGCGCGCCTGCAGGCGCAGGCGGACGCGCCCTGGCGCCACTTCGTCGATGGCAGCGCTGTGCCGCCCAGCAAGGCCAAGCCGGCGGTGTGGCAGCGTGGCGAAGCCTTCGAACAGGAGCGCGCCCGGTTTCTCGAGGCGGTCGAGGCGCTGGCGCTCGCCGCGGCGACGCGTGACGAGGCCGCGGTGAGGCCGGCATATACTCGTGTGGAGCAGAGTTGCCGGAGCTGCCACGACGACTTCCGCAAATGAGGCATGCCGCTCGATCGGGCCACTGCCACCGGCCGGCTTGCGACCCGTTTCCGCAAGCGAGGGATCGCCTCGGGACGTCGTGACCCCGGAGCCGGCCGCGCGGTGTCGGGCTGAATGACGTGGCGTTGCGCCGTCCGCTTGGAGGCGCAGTGCAGTAGCCTGGAGTCTGTCGAATCCGCTGGCACGATCTGCAACCCTGTTGGCGCCCCTTGAGGGCTGCATCCCTGATAGTCTTGCACCATCCGTGACCGGACGCGCATGAGGCGCGCCGACTGCGGCTGGCGGGCCCGGCGTGGGCATGTCGGCCGCGCAAACGAACAAGGGACGGGGAGACATGAGCACGATCAAATCCAGCATCAATACCCGCAGCGAAGAGTTCCAGGCCAACGCCGCTACCATGCGCGCGCTGGTGGATGACCTGCGCGGCAAGGCCGCCGAGGTGGCAATGGGTGGCGGCGAGGCGGCGCGGGCGAAGCACACCGCGCGTGGCAAGCTGCTGCCGCGCGACCGCGTGGGACATCTGCTCGATCCGGGTACGCCCTTCCTCGAGGTCGGCCAGATGGCCGCCTGGGACATGTACGACAACGAGGCGCCCTCCGCCGGGGTCGTCACCGGGATCGGCCGGGTGCAGGGCGTGGAGTGCATGATCGTCGCCAACGACGCCACGGTGAAGGGCGGCACCTACTACCCGATGACGGTCAAGAAGCATCTGCGCGCGCAGGAGATCGCCGAGCAGAACAACCTGCCGTGCATCTATCTGGTCGATTCCGGCGGCGCCTTCCTGCCCAGGCAGGACGAGGTCTTCCCGGATCGCGACCACTTCGGCCGCATCTTCTACAACCAGGCCAACATGTCGGCCAAGGGCATCCCGCAGATCGCGGTGGTGATGGGCTCGTGCACCGCCGGCGGCGCCTATGTGCCGGCGATGAGCGACGAGACGGTGATCGTCAAGAACCAGGGCACGATCTTCCTCGGCGGCCCACCGCTGGTGAAGGCCGCGACAGGCGAAGTCGTGAGCGCCGAGGACCTGGGCGGTGGTGACGTGCATACCCGCCTCTCCGGTGTGGCCGATCACCTCGCCGAGAACGACAACCACGCGCTCTCGATTGCCCGCCGCATCGTCGCCAACCTCAACCGGGTGAAGCCGGTGCAGCTCGCGCTCGGCGCGGGCGAGGCGCCGCTGTACGACCCGGAAGAGATCTACGGCATCATCCCGAGCGACACCCGCAAGCCCTTCGACATCCGCGAGGTGATCGCGCGCGTCGTCGATGGCTCGCGCTTCGACGAGTTCAAGGCGCGCTATGGCGCCACCCTGGTGTGCGGTTTCGCCCAGCTTCACGGCTACCCGGTTGGCATCGTTGCGAACAACGGCATCCTGTTCGGCGAGTCGGCGCAGAAGGGCGCGCACTTCATCGAGCTGTGCGGCCAGCGCGGCATTCCGCTGCTGTTCCTGCAGAACATCACCGGCTTCATGGTCGGGCGCAAGTACGAGAACGGCGGCATCGCCAAGGACGGCGCCAAGATGGTGACCGCGGTCGCCACCGTGCAGGTGCCCAAGATCACCACCCTCATCGGCGGCAGCTTCGGCGCCGGCAACTACGGCATGTGCGGCCGCGCCTACTCGCCGCGCTTCCTGTGGATGTGGCCGAACGCGCGCATCTCGGTGATGGGCGGCGAGCAGGCGGCGAGCGTGCTCGCCACCGTGCGCCGCGACGGCATCGAGGCCAAGGGCGGCAGTTGGGGCAAGGACGAGGAGGAGGCCTTCAAGGCGCCGATCCGCGACCAGTACGAGGTGCAGGGCCACCCCTACTACGCCACCGCGCGCCTGTGGGACGACGGCGTGGTCGATCCGGCGCAGACGCGTCGCGTGCTGGGGCTGTCGCTCTCCGCCGCGCTGAACGCGCCGATCCAGCCGACCAAGTTCGGCGTGTTCCGCATGTGATCCGGGTGAGGAGACGACATGTTTGAAACACTCGAAATCGAGCTCAAGGGTGTGGTTGCCACGCTGTGGATGAACCGCCCGGATGTGCATAACGCCTTCAATGCCCAACTCATCGCCGACCTCACCGCAGCGTGCCGGCACCTGGATGCCGACGACGCAGTGCGCGTGGTGGTGCTCGCCGGGCGCGGCAAGAGCTTCTCGGCCGGTGCCGACCTCAACTGGATGAAGGCTGCGGGTGCGGCGAGCGAGGCGGAGAACTTCGCCGATGCGATGAAGCTCGCCGGCATGCTGCGCACCCTCTCCGAGATGAGGAAACCCACGATCGCCCGCGTGCATGGCGCGGCCCTCGGCGGCGGCATGGGGCTGGCCTCGGCGTGCGACATCTGTGTGGCGGGTGAGAAGGCCGTGTTTGCAACCTCCGAGGTGAAGTTCGGCATCATCCCCTCGGCGATCAGCCCCTACGTGATCCGCGCGATCGGCGAGCGCCAGGCCTACCGCTACTTCCAGACCGCCGAGCGGATCAGCGCCGCGCGCGCTGGCGAGATCGGCCTTGCGCACGAGGTGGTGGCAGGCGATGCGCTCGACGTCAAGGTCGGCGAGATCGTCGAGGCGCTGCTGCAGGGCGGGCCGAAGTCGCAGGCGGCGGCCAAGGACCTGATCCGCGCCGTGGCCAACCGCCCGGTCACCGATGCGGTGGTGGAAGACACGGCGCGCCGCATCTCGCAATTGCGCGCCACACCCGAAGCACGTGAAGGCCTCGATGCCTTCCTCGAAAAACGCCCGGCCGCGTGGGTTCCGCAGGCCTGAGGGGAGGAGACGACATGTTTGAGAAGATCCTGATCGCCAACCGCGGCGACCAGCCGCAAAGCGGCGCAGCGACGAAGTCACATCGACTTGCATGCGCAGCATGCTCGGGCGATTTCGCCGTGACTGACCTGCATACAGGCGCAGAGGTGAATCATGTTTGAGAAGATCCTGATCGCCAACCGCGGCGAAATCGCCTGCCGCGTCATCAAGACGGCGCGCCGCATGGGCATCAAGACGGTGGCGGTGTATTCCGAAGCCGACGCCGGCGCGCGCCATGTGCGGCTTGCCGACGAGGCGGTGCTGATCGGCCCGGCGGCGGCGCGCGAGAGCTATCTCGTCATCGACAAGGTCATCGCCGCGGCCAAGGCCACCGGCGCCCAGGCCATTCACCCCGGCTACGGTTTCCTGTCCGAGAACGAGGACTTCTGCCACGCCTGCGACGAGGCGGGCATCGTCTTCATCGGTCCGCCGGTCGCGGCGATCCGTGCGATGGGTTCGAAATCCGAAGCCAAGAAGCTGATGGGCGCGGCCGGCGTGCCGCTCACCCCGGGTTACCACGGTGACGACCAGACGCCCGAACTCTTGCTGCAGGAAGCGGACGGCATCGGCTATCCGGTGCTGATCAAGGCTGCGGCCGGCGGTGGCGGCAAGGGCATGCGCTTGGTCGAGCGGCGCGAGGACTTCCTCGATGCGCTCGCCTCATGCAAGCGCGAAGCGATTTCCAGCTTCGGCGACGACCATGTGCTGGTCGAGAAATACATCCTCAAGCCGCGTCACATCGAAATCCAGGTGTTCGGCGACAGCCACGGCAACTGCGTGTATCTGTTCGAGCGCGACTGCTCGGTGCAGCGCCGCCACCAGAAGGTGCTGGAGGAGGCGCCCGCGCCCGGCATGACGCCCGAGCGCCGCGCCGCGATGGGCAAGGCGGCGGTGGATGCCGCGCGCGCGGTGGGTTACGTGGGTGCCGGCACGGTGGAGTTCATCGCCAACCAGGACGGTAGCTTCTACTTCATGGAGATGAACACCCGCCTGCAGGTGGAGCATCCGGTCACCGAGATGATCACCGGGCTCGACCTGGTCGAGTGGCAATTGCGCGTCGCGCACGGCGAACCGCTGCCGCTCGCGCAGGAGCAACTGCAGATCCGCGGTCACGCACTCGAGGCGCGCATTTACGCCGAGGACCCGGCCAAGGGCTTCCTGCCCTCCACCGGCCGGCTGGTGCACCTCGCGCCGCCCGCCGAGAGCCTGCATGTGCGGGTGGATACCGGCGTCGAGGAGGGCGACGAGATCAGCCCGTACTACGACCCGATGATCGCCAAGCTCATCGTCTGGGACCAGAACCGCGACCGCGCCCTCGCGCGCATGTTGCAGGCGCTCGCCGACTACCGGGTGGTGGGGGTGGCGAACAACATCGAATTCCTGTCGCGCCTCACCGCCTGCCCGGCCTTTGCCGGTGCGGACCTGGATACCGGTCTGATCGAGCGCGAGAAGGCCTATCTCTTCCCCGAAACCACCGCTGTGCCCGACGAGGTGTGGCAGGTGGCGGCGCTCGCCGAGTTGCTGCGCGAAGCGGGTCGCGCCGCGGATGTGGCCAAGGTCGGCAACGACCCGCGCTCGCCCTGGCATGCACGCGACGGCTGGCGGCTCAACGCCAATGCACGGCGCACGTTGATGTTCCGGCTGGGCGAGACGCAGCAGGCGGTGGAGGTGGTCTATGGCAGCGACGGTTACGCGCTGAGCCTGGACGGGCGCAAGGTGAATGCGCGCGGCGAACTGAACCCGCGTGGGCTGCTGCGCGTCGAACTCGATGGTCGGCGCATGGATGCCTCGGTGATCGCAGCGGGCGAGAAGCGCCATGTGTTCCTGAATGGCCGCGCCTGGCCGCTGTCGAACGTCGATCCGCTGCACCACGCGGGCGAGGGTGGCGGCGCCGAGGGCGGGCTGGTCGCGCCGATGCCGGGCAAGGTCATCGCGCTGCTTGCCGAGGTGGGCGCGCAGGTCGAGAAGGGCTCGCCGCTCTTGATCCTCGAGGCGATGAAGATGGAGCACACCATCACCGCACCCGCCGCCGGCACGGTCAAGGCCTTCCGCTTCGCGGTCGGCGATCAGGTGGGCGATGGTGCCGAGCTGGTCGAGCTCGAGCGGGCGGCGGCAAGCTGACGATCACTCGTCAAGGCGGTGTCCGAATCGGTTGGAGAGGAAGTAGGGGACGAGCGACAAGGGAATCAACCACCAGATGGATTTCCAGTAAGCAATGCCCCAGCAAACCCAAGCGAAAACAATCGATGTGATCTGGAGTGTCCGTGACTTCGAGTGCTTGGTGTGTTTCATGTCAGACCGAGGTCTGCAACCATCATGCAGGCGTCGTGAGAAGTGTGGGCACGAGTTTATATGATTGAAGAGTGAGATCGCACGCAGGCGCGGAGGAAATGCCGATGAATACGAAACCAAGTACGGTCCGAATCGTCGAGGTCGGGCCGCGTGACGGTCTGCAGAACGAAAAGGTGCTGGTGCCTGCCGACGTCAAGGTCGAGCTCATTGCGCGGCTGGCCGACGCCGGCCTGCCGGCGGTGGAGGCGACCTCGTTCGTGTCGCCCAAGTGGGTGCCGCAGATGGGCGACAACACCGAAGTGCTCACCCGCGTGCTGGCGGCGCGTCGGCCGGGGGTCGATTACCCGGTGCTCACGCCCAACCTGAAGGGTTTCGAGGCGGCGCTCGCTGCCGGGGCGGAGGAGGTCGCGGTGTTCGGCGCGGCGTCCGAATCCTTCAGCCAGAAGAACATCAACTGCTCCATCGCCGAGTCGCTGGAGCGCTTCCGACCGGTTACCGAAGCGGCGCTGGCCGCCGGCATCAAGGTGCGCGGCTATGTCTCCTGCGTGGTCGGCTGCCCCTACGAGGGGGCGATCGACCCGGAGGCGGTGGCGGATGTCGCGCTGACGCTGTTCGAGATGGGCTGCTACGAGATCTCGCTCGGCGACACCATCGGTGCCGGCAACCCGGATACCGTCAGCCGTATGCTCGACGCGGTGATCAAGCGCATCCCGGTGGGCCGGCTCGCCGGCCACTATCACGACACCTACGGCATGGCGGTGGCCAACATCTGCGCCTCGCTGCAGAAGGGCGTCACCGTGTTCGACGCCTCGGTGGGTGGCCTGGGCGGCTGCCCCTACGCTGCGGGGGCGTCCGGCAACGTCGCCACCGAGGACGTGGTGTGGCTGATGCGCGGCCTGGGCATTGAAACCGGCGTCGATCTGGATAAACTCGTGGACGTTGCCGCCTGGATCAGCGGCCAGCTGGGTCGCGAGCCCGCTTCGCGGGTTGCGCGGGCGGTGCTGGCGAAACGGGCCAAGGCCAGCGGCTGAGATGCGGCGTGGGGCATGCGCGGATCGTGCGCATACCCACGGCAATCGTGCTCCCAACCCGACAGAGACATCAAAAGAAAATGACCATCGCTTCCCCTTGCATCAACATCTGCAGGATGGACCCCGCATCCGGGCTGTGCGAGGGCTGCCTGCGCACCCTCGACGAGATCACCGCCTGGGGCCGTGCGCCCGACACCTACAAGCTGCAGGTGCTGGAGCGCGTCGCGCAGCGGCGCTCCACCCTCGCCACCGCCGAACCCGCCCGGAGGCGCGCATGAGCGATGCGCTCTGCGTCGGCGTGTGCATGATCGACTGGGACTCCGGCGTGTGTCTCGGCTGCGGTCGCACCGCCGAGGAGATCGAAGGCGTGCCGGTGCCGGCACCGACCGCCGAGCCGCCACCCGAGGCCAAGTGGTCGCCGCCGCTGCCCGACAACGTCGCGAAGCAGGTCGGGGAAGGCAGCGAGTGAGCGTGGATGTGCGCCTGCCGGCATCGGTCACGGTGCTGGAGCGCGGCTGGTTGTCCGCGAACAACATCCTCCTGCACGACGGCGGCGAGTCCGTCATCGTCGACACCGGCTATGTCAGCCATGCGGCGCAGACGGTGACGCTGGTGCGCAATGCGCTGGCGGGGCGTCGGCTCGCCCGCATCGTCAATACACATTCGCACTCCGACCATATCGGCGGCAACGCCGCGTTGCAGCGCGCCTTCGGCAGCGAGATCCTGATTCCGGCAGGCCTCGACGACGCGGTGCGGACCTGGGACGAGGCGGCGCTGCTGCTCTCGGTTGCAGATCAACAAGGCGAGCGCTTCCGGGCGGACGGCCTGATCGAGGCCGGGCAGGTGCTGCACATGGGCGGACTCGCTTGGCAGGCGCTACATGCGCCCGGGCACGACATGGACGCGCTCATGTTCCACTGCGCCGACCGCCGCATCCTGATCTCCGGCGACGCGCTGTGGCGCGACGGTTTCGGCATCCTGTTCGCCGATGTGCTCGGCTCCGGCGACGGCACGGGTTCGGCGCGGCGCACGCTCGAGGCGATCGGTCGGCTCGCGGTGGACGTGGTGATCCCCGGCCATGGCGCGCCCTTCGTCGATTTCGACGACGCGCTCGAGCGTGCCTTCGCGCGGCTCGTCGCGTTCGAGGCGGATGGTGGGCGCATCGCGCGCAACGCGATCCGTGCCTGCATCACCTTCATGCTGCTCGACCGGCGCGCGCTCGACATCGAGTGGTTGCAGGAACATCTCACCGAAGTGCCACTGTACCGGGAAGCGAACACCCGCTTTCTCGGCATGGCGCCGGACGCACTCACCCGCTGGTTGATCCGGGAGCTCGAACGGGCCGGGGTTGCGCGCCGCGTGGGTGACCGCCTGCTGGCAGCCTGAGTCCCGGCCGGCTCCGATTTTCCCTATCCGACCTTGGTCGGGGTGGTTCGGCGCGGCGCGCTCGGCCATAATCGGGGAAACGTGGAGGGTGCAATGCAAGTCGTGCTGATCAGTGGCCTGTCCGGCTCCGGCAAGAGTGTCGCGCTGAACGTGCTGGAGGATGGCGGGTTCTATGTGGTCGATAACCTGCCGGTGACGCTGTTGCCGCAGCTCGTGGTGTATCTGCGCGGCAGCGGCTACCAGCGCGTCGGAGTTGCGGTGGATGTGCGCTCGGGTGCGTCCATCGCCGCGCTGCCACAGCAGATCGAGAACCTGCGTGCGCTGTCGGCCGACGTGCGGATGCTGTTCCTCAACGCGCGCGACGACACCCTCATCGCGCGCTTCTCCGAGACGCGGCGGCGCCATCCGCTTGCGAGCGACGAGGTCTCGCTTGCCGAGGCGATCGCACGCGAGCGCGAGGCGCTGGCGCCGGTGGCGGAGCTCGGCCTCAACGTCGACACCAGCGACCTGCCCGCCAACAGCCTGCGCGCCTGGGTGAAGGAGTTTCTCGCGCTCGCGCCCACCGAGGGGCTGACGCTGCTGTTCCAGTCCTTCGGCTTCAAGTACGGCATTCCGCTCGATGCCGACCTCGTCTTCGACGTGCGCTGCCTGCCCAACCCGCACTACGACCCCAAGCTGCGCCCGCTCACCGGACGTGACCAACCGGTGATCGACTTTCTGCGCAAGGTGCCGGAGGTCGGGCGCATGGCCGAGGATATCCGTCGCTTCGTCGGCAACTGGCTGCCGAGTTACGTGCGCGACAACCGCAGCTACCTCACCGTGGCCATCGGTTGCACCGGCGGCCAGCACCGCTCGGTGTATATCGCCGAATGGCTGGGCGAGCGATTCCGCGACAACGCCCGGGTGCTGGTGCGGCATCGCTCCGCCGTGCGGCGCCAGACCGACCACGCGATGGCGGCGTCTGCGCCGCGTCCATGAGGTTTCCTGCCGCCTGGCGCGGCCTGATGCAGCCCGGCGACTACCTCGTGGTTGGCTTGGCCGTGCTGGCGTGTGTCCTCTCCGCGATCAAGTTGCTGCAGGGTGGCGTGCCGGATCGTGTCGTGGTCCGTGCGGGCGGGGAGGTGTTCGCAACGCTGCCGCTGAGTGCATCGCGCAGGCTGGAGGTGCCCGGCCCGCTCGGCGTCACCGTCATCGAGGTGCAGCCGGGCCGCGCCCGCGTCGCGAGCGACCCGGGGTTGCGCCAGTATTGCGTGCTGCAAGGCTGGCTGCATCGCGCCGGCTCGGTGGCGATCTGCGCGCCCAACCAGGTCAGCGTGAGCCTTGCCGGGGGAAGAGGTGAGTACGACGCCCTCGCATATTGAGATCCAGCCGACGCGTGACGACGCGCGCATCGCCCGTCTGGCCGCCGCCGCGATCGCGCTGTCGCTCGCCGAGGCAGCGATTCCGCTGCCGCTGCCTGGCGTCAAGCCAGGCCTCGCCAACATCGTCATCCTCATCGTGCTGTTGCGCTGGGGTTGGCGCGACGCGGTGTGGGTGGCGCTGCTGCGCGTGTTTGCCGGCAGCCTGCTGCTCGGGCAGTTGTTCGCACCGGGTTTCTTCCTGAGCTTCACCGGCTCGCTCGCGAGCCTGCTCACCCTGGGCGTGGCGCTGTACCTGCCGCGGCGCCTCTTCGGTCCCGTGTCATTGAGCGTCCTCGCCGCCTTCGCGCACATCGGCGGGCAGCTCGTGCTGGCGCGGCTGTGGCTCGTGCCGCACGACGGGGTGTTCTACCTCGTGCCGGTGTTCGCCCTCGCTGCGACCGTGTTCGGCGTGATCAACGGGCTCATCGTCGCCCGCCTGCTGCGGGACTGGCCGCAGGAGACGCGCGGGGGCGGTTGAAACATCGGCGCCTTGCCGTGGTCCACCGCCGATCCGGACAAGCGGGAGGTGGCGATGAACCTGAAGACCTGGCGGCAGCGCGGGCTGGCCCAGTGCCTGATCCTGTCTCTAGCCCTGTGTTTGGCCCTGATCGCGGCTGGCACGGCCCGCGCGTCGCCACCCGAGCAGGATGTTGCCGCCTTGCTGCGTGAAGGCGGCAACATCCTGTTGATCCGCCATGCGACCACGGTGAGTGGTGTCGGCGACCCGCCGGGTTTTCGTCTCGACGACTGTGCCACCCAGCGCAACCTGTCGGACCGTGGTCGCGACGAGGCGCGCAGGCTCGGCGAGCGGCTGCGCGAGACGGGCGCCCGTTTCACGCAGCTGCGCAGCAGTGCCTGGTGCCGCTGCGTGGACACCGCGCGTCTTGCGTTCGGGACGGAGCCAGCGCTGTGGCCACCGCTGAACTCGTTCTTTGCCGGACAGGGCGATGGCCCCGCGCAGACGCGTGCGGCGCGCGACGCGGCGGCGCAGGTACCGGCAGGCGAGAACTGGGTGTGGGTGACGCATCAGGTCAACATCAGCGCGCTCGCGAACGTGTTTCCGGCGATGGGCGAGGTGCTGATCGTGCGACCCGCTGCCGACGGGTTCGAGCTGCGCGGTCGCTTGCGACCCTGAGCGGTAGCTCGGTTCGGGGGCAGGCGGGGGCGCTACTTCCGGCGCGGCGGCTTGCCAGCGAGCTCGCGATGCAGTTGGACGCCCTTGCGACGTTGCTCGGTGAGAATCTGCAGCTTCAGTGCGATGTCGGCACGCGTGGCGGGATCTCCGCTGCTGGCATGGGAGGATTCGAGCTCGCGCTGCTGGGACTTCATCGTCTTCAGCAAGGTTTTCAGCTTGTCGCGCTTCTCGCGCTGGCGACGCTTGTCGGCCGACAGCAGCTCGCTCAGTTTGGTGACGAGTCGGCTGAATTTCATCGCAGGCCTCCTTCCTCCGTCGCGTTGCTTGCCTGGTTGGTGGCAACGCTGCGCAGTTCGCTCCGGTCGAGCTGCAGCGCCTGCTCGAGTTCCAGGCGGGTGTGCTCGAGCGGTGTGAGGATGCCGCGCGCCATGTCGAGCAGGTTGCGCACCATCGTGTTCGCGTAGTCGTTGTCGTTCATCAACGAGGTCGCGGTTTCGGCGTCGATACGGTCCTCGCGGATGAGCTGGTCGAGTACGCCGCTGGCGACGATGTCCTGGCGAGCCTGGCCGGCGGCGAGCACGTCGAGCGCGAGCAGGCCGCTCTCGCCCGGGTCTGCACACAGCTTGTTGAGTGCACTCAGGAGCAACGCGAGGCGTCGCCGCAGCTCGACGTATTCCTTGCGCAGGTAGGGGTTGGGCGAGGCGAGGTAGCGCACCAGGTTCTTCTGCAGGTGCTTGAGCGCCTTCAGCGCTTCGACCAGGTCCTGCGCTGCGCTGCGCAACTGGAAGGCCTGGCGCGCATGGGCGTCGTCGCTGCGCAGGCGCACGAGGAAGGCGAGGATGCTCGCATGCAGCGGTTTCACCCGCTGCTGGTAGAGCTCGTCGACGTCGATCGCATGGATGCGCTCGGGCGGGTTGACGAGCAACTCCAGCCCCTCGGCGCGACGCAGCCGGGCGGGTTCGGCGTGCAGCACCAGGGCCATGATGTCGAAGCCGTTGGCAAAGAGGTGCAGCACTTCCTTGCGCGCAGCTTCCAGGCCAGCGTCGGGCATCGCGAGCATGGTGTCGTTGATGAAGTGGGGCATGCTCACCTTACGCGGTGCAGGTTTCAGCCATGTTTCAAGCGCTTGCACGAGACGGTCGGTGAGCGGCAGCATCAGGGCGACGCCGATCAGGTTGAAGAGGGTGTGGAACAGCGCGAGCTTGAGCGTGTAGTCGTTCTCGGCGATCCCCAGCCAGTCGGCGCCGGTATCCACGGCGATGCCGATGGGGTGGATGAAGGCCAGCGCGACCAAACCGGTCGAGACGTTGAAGATGAAGTGTGCCGCCGCGACCCGGCGCCCGGCGATGTTTGCCGAAAGGGCGCTGAGGATGGCACCGAAGGTGGTGCCGACGTTCGCACCGATCGCGAGCGCAAGCGCGTTCTCGTAGGAGATCTGCCCGGCGGCGAGCGCGGTGATGATCAGCACCAGCGTCGCATGGCTGGACTGGATGACGATGGTGGCGACGATGCCGATCAGCGTGAACACCAAGAGCCCGGCGATGCCCGTCATCGCGAACGCGGCGAGATCCAGCGTTTCCTTGGCGGTCTCGAAACCGAGCACGAGGTAGTGGATGCCGAGGAACAGGAAGCCGATGCCCGCCAGAACGTGGCCAAGGCCCTTGGCCGTGACACTGCGATTGAGGATCAGGATGACGCCGAAGGTGAGCATGGGCATCGCGTAGGCGGCGATGTCCACCTTCAGGCCGAAGCCGGCGATCAGCCACGCCCCTGTGGTGGTGCCCAGGTTTGCGCCGAAGATGATGCCGATGCCCTGGGCGAGCCCGAGCAGGCCCGCCGACAGGAAGGAGATCGTGATCACCGACACCAGCGTGCTCGACTGCATCACCGTGGTACTGACGATGCCGAACACCACGCTCTTCCACAACCTGTCGGTGCTGCGCTGCAGGATGCGCTCCAGCGTGCCGCCGGTGAAGGCCTTTAAGCCTTCCTCCAGCGACAGCATGCCGAACAGGAAGATCGCCACGCCGGCCGCGATCGACTTGAACTCGGGGCTGATCCAGAACCCCCAGCCCAGCAGCAGGAAGGCTGCGGCGAGCGCGAGCTGGCGGCGCATCGTTCAGCGGCTCCGCCCGCCGCCGCCGAGCAGCGAGCCCAGCAGTCCGCGCACGATCTGGCGGCCGATGCTGCTGCCGATGGTGCGGGTGACGGTCTTCGCCGCGGTCTGCACCAGGCCGTCGCGCCGCCCACCGCGCGGGCCGGTGGAGCCGAACAGGAGGTCGTTGAGCATGCCGCCGCTCCCCGCGTCCTCCGCAGGCGCGGCCGCAGGGGTGCGGCTGCCGGCGCTGCGCGCCTCGGCCTTGGCGAGCGCTTCCTCGGCCGCGCGCGCTGCCGCCGCGTCCGCCTGGGCGCGCAGCAGCTCGTAGGCGGATTCGCGGTCCACCACCTGCTCATAGTGGCCGAAGAGCACCGAGCCCTTCACGAGCGCGCTCCGTTCTTCTGCCGTAAGCGGCCCGAGGCGCGACGCCGGCGCGATCACCATCGCGCGCTCGACCACCTCCGGTCGTCCCTTGTCGTCGAGGAAGGAGATCAGCGCCTCGCCCACGCCGAGCTCGGTGATCACCGTGGCGGCGTCGAAGGCCGGGTTGGCGCGCATGGTCTCGGCGGCGCTCTTCACCGCCTTCTGGTCGCGCGGGGTGAAGGCGCGCAACGCGTGCTGCACCCGGTTGCCGAGCTGGCCGAGCACGTTGTCCGGCACGTCCAGCGGGCTCTGGGTGACGAAGTACACCCCGACACCCTTGGAGCGGATGAGGCGCACCACCTGCTCCACCTTCTCGACCAGCGCCTTGGGCGCGTCGTTGAAGAGGAGGTGGGCCTCATCGAAGAAGAACACCAGCTTGGGTTTGTCGAGGTCGCCGACCTCGGGCAGCTGCTCGAAGAGCTCCGACAGCATCCACAGCAGGAAGGTGGAGTAGAGCTTGGGCGAGTGGAAGAGCTTCTCCGCGGCGAGCACGTTCACCACGCCACGGCCGTCGGCGTCGGTCTGGATGAGGTCGGCGAGGTCCAGCATCGGCTCGCCGAAGAACACGTCGCCGCCCTGCTCCTCGAGGCTCAGCAGGCCGCGCTGGATCGCACCGATCGAGGCCGCCGAGACGTTGCCGTATTCGGTGGTGAAGCGCTTCGCGTTCTCGCCGACGAACTGGATCATCGCGCGCAGATCTTTCAGATCGAGCAACAGCAGGCCGTTGTCGTCGGCGATGCGGAACACCAGCTGCAACACACCCGACTGGGTATCGTTGAGGTTCAGCAGCCGCGCGATCAGCAGCGGGCCCATATCCGACACCGTCGCGCGCACCGGGTGTCCGTTGCTGCCGTAGACGTCCCAGAAGACCGTGGTGTTGGCGCGCGGCACGAACGCGTCGATGCCGATCGCGGCGAGCCGTTGCAGCATCTTCTCGGAAGCGACGCCGGCGGCGCCGATGCCCGACAGGTCGCCCTTGATGTCGGCGACGAACACCGGCACGCCGGCGTTGGCGAAGGATTCGGCCATCTTCTGCAGGGTCACCGTCTTGCCGGTGCCGGTCGCGCCGGTGATCAGCCCGTGGCGGTTTGCAAGCCTTGGAAGGAGGTGGATTTCACGTTCGCCAGCCTTGGCGATCAGCATCGGTTCGGCCATCTCGAAGTTCCTCGTGTCTAGGATGAGCGTGTATGGGTGAGCGTGCAAAGGTGTTCAAGGGGTTGGCAGCAGTTTAACCGCTGGCGCGCTCACCGCCACCCGCAGGCGCGAGGGTATAATCACGAACTTTTCATTTACCAGCAGCTTCGAGGCTTTTATGGCGGGTCATTCCAAATGGGCAAACATCCAGCACCGCAAGGGTCGCCAGGATGCCAAGCGGGGCAAGGTCTTCACCAAACTGATCAAGGAAATCACCGTCGCCGCGCGCATGGGCGGCGGAGACCCGAACTTCAACCCGCGCCTGCGCCTCGCGGTGGATAACGCCAAGGCCGAGAACATGCCGGGCGAGAACATCGACCGCGCGATCAAGCGCGGCACCGGCGAGCTCGAGGGTGTGAGCTACGAGGAAGCACGCTACGAGGGCTACGGCATCGCGGGTGCGGCGGTGATGGTGGATTGCCTCACCGACAACAAGACGCGCACCGTTGCGGACGTGCGTCACGCCTTCTCGAAGTACGGCGGCAACATGGGCACCGACGGTTGTGTGGCCTTCCAGTTCAAGCACTGCGGCCAGCTGCTGTTCGCACCCGGCACCAGCGAGGATGCGCTGATGGGGGCCGCCCTGGAGGCTGGCGCCGAGGACGTGATGACGAACGACGACGGTTCCATCGAGGTCGTCACCGCGCCCTACGAGTACACTGCGGTGAAGGAAGCGCTGGAGAAGGCCGGCTTCAAGGCCGAGTTCGGCGAAGTGACGATGAAGCCGCAGAACGAGACCGAGCTCGACGGCGACGACGCGCTGCGCATGCAGAAGCTGCTCGACGCGCTCGAGTCGCTCGACGACGTGCAGCAGGTATATACCTCGGCGGTGTTCGACGAGTAATCGCGGCGCGAGCCGCTGCAGCGCGCCGGCCCCTCCTGCGGCCGGCACGCGGCGCGTTCCGACGGAGTTGTCCGTATGTCCCCATCCCTCGGCACGCGCGTGATGCCGCTGTTGTTCGTGCTGCTGTGGAGCACCGGCTTCCTCGGTGCCAAGTTCGGGCTGCCACACGCCGAGCCACTCACCTTCCTCTCCATCCGCTACGCGCTGGTGATCCTGCTGATGAGCGCGATCGCCTTCGCGATGCGTGCGCCCTGGCCGCGCGCACCGCGTCAGATCCTGCACATCGGCGTTGCCGGGGTGCTGGTGCAGGCGGTGTATCTGGGCGGCGTGTTCACTTCCATCCATCATGGTCTGCCGGCCGGGGTGTCGGCGCTGGTGGTGGGCATGCAGCCGCTCCTGACTGCCTGCGGTGCCGGCCTGCTGCTGGGCGAGCGGGTGAGTGCGCGGCAGTGGGCCGGGTTGGTGCTGGGTTTCGTGGGGGTGACGTTGGTGGTGTCGAACAAGGCCTCGATCGGCGCCACCGACCCCGCAGCACTTTGGGCGATGCTCTTGCCCGCGGTGGTGGCGCTGCTCGCGATCACTGTAGGCACGCTGTACCAGAAGCGCTTCTGCCCGGCCTTCGACCTGCGCACCGGCTCGGTGGTGCAGTTCGTTCCGAGCCTGATCCTGACGCTGTTCCTCGCAACGCAGTTCGAGACCATGCAGGTGGCGTGGACCGGCGACTTCCTGTTCGCGCTCGGCTGGCTGGTGCTGGTGCTGTCGCTCGGCGCGATCAGCCTCTTGAATCTCCTCATCCGCAGCGGTAGCGCGGTGAATGTCGCGAGCCTCTTCTACCTCACCCCGGCCTTCACCGCGCTGTTCGCGTGGGGGCTCTTCGACGAGCGGCTCACCGGTACCGCGCTGGTGGGCATGGCGGTTGCAGTTACCGGGGTGTGGCTCGCGCGCAAGCCGGCCGGTGCTTGAGCGATGAGCACCGCCTCCGCCACCGTCGCGACGCGCATCCTAGGGCTCGACCCGGGGCTGCGCATCACCGGCTTCGGCGTCATCGACAAGCTTGGCAGCGAGATCCGCTATGTGGCCTCCGGCTGCATCAAGACGCGCGACGGGGAACTCCCCGGACGGCTCAAGACCCTGCTCGACGGCGTGCGCGAGGTCATCGCGAGCTATGCGCCGGATCAGGTTGCGGTCGAGAAGGTGTTCGTCAACGTGAACCCGCAGTCCACGCTGCTGCTCGGTCAGGCGCGCGGGGCGGTGATCTGCGGTGCGGTGTCGTGCGACCTGCCGGTGATGGAATACACCGCGCTGCAGGTGAAGCAGGCGGTGGTGGGCTACGGCAAGGCCAGCAAGGAGCAGGTGCAGCACATGGTGTGCCGCCTGCTGCAGCTCGAGTCCAGCCCCAGCGCCGATGCGGCTGACGCGCTCGCCTGCGCGATCTGCCACGCCCACGGCGCGCAGGGCATGCTCGGTGCGATGGGCGGGCGGCGGCGGGCCGGGCGTATTCTCGGGGTGGGCTAGCCATGGCATGGCATCACGGTGAGGGCGTGCAGCTGTCGGGACGCGGCATCGGCCTGTTGTTCGCGGTGGTCGGCGCGATCGGCTTCTCGTTCAAGGCCATCCTGGTGAAGCTCTCCTACCGCTACGGTGTGGATGCCGAGACGTTGCTCGCGCTGCGCATGGGCTTCTCGCTGCCTTTCTTCATCGTGATGGGCGTGGTGGCGGGGCGGCGCGCGACCCAGCCGCTGGACGGTCGCGACTGGCTGTGGATGCTGGGGCTCGGCATCACCGGCTATTACCTCGCGAGCTATCTGGACTTCCTCGGTCTGGACTACATCAGCGCAGGGCTGGAGCGCCTGATCCTGTTTCTGTACCCGACGCTGGTGATCGTGCTGTCGGCGCTTTTCCTCGGCAAACCCATCGGCCGGCGCACGATGCTCGCGCTCGCGATGTGTTACGCCGGCATCGGGCTTGCGGTGGGGCACGACTTCGCGCTCGGCGAGCGGCGCGACGTGATCATCGGCAGCCTGCTGGTGTTCGGCAGCGCGCTCTCGTACGCGCTGTATCTGATGGGCAGCGGCGTGGTGGTGGGCCGGCTGGGCTCGATGCGCGTGACCGCGGTGGCGACCGCGATCGCGTGCGTGCTGTGCCTCGCGCAGTTCGTGTTGCTGCGGCCGCTGGATGCGCTGCTGCTGCCGTGGCAGGTGTATGCGCTGTCGCTCGCGATGGCGCTGTTCTCCACCGTGGCGCCGGTGTGGCTGGTGTCGGAGTCGATTCGCCTCTTGGGGGCGGGGCCGGCGTCGCTGATCAGCACGCTGGGACCGGTGATCACGATCGGCCTTGGCTGGCTGATCCTCGGCGAGACGGTGGGTGCGGCGCAGGCCGCAGGCGCGGCGATGGTGATCGGCGGGGTGGTGGTGAGCGCCCGGCGGCGCTGAGCGGCGCCGGGCGGTGGTGCATGGAGGCGCTGCGCGCTGCCTCAGGCGACGAGCCCGAGGCGGCGGCAGATCTCGAGCGTGGGGCCCGACTGGTTCATGCTGTAGAAGTGCAGCCCGGGCGCGCCTGCATCGAGCAGGCGGCGGCACAGGTCGGTGACGACGTCGAAGCCGAAGTCGCGGATTGCCTCACTGTCGTCGCCGAAGCTCTCGAACTTCTTGCGCATCCAGCGCGGGATGTCCGCGCCGCAGTTGTCCGAGAAGCGCGCCAGCCGCGAAAAGCTGGTGATCGGCATGATGCCCGGGATCACCGGGATCTCCACCCCCATCGCGCGTACCTGGTCGACGAAGTGGCGATAGGCGTCGGCGTTGTAAAAGTACTGGGTGATGGCCGAGTTCGCGCCGGCCTCGACCTTGCGCTTGAATGCCGCCAGATCGTCCTTGGGGCTCTTCGCCTGCGGGTGCCATTCCGGGTAGGCGGCGACCTCGATGTGGAAGTGGTCGCCCGTCTCGGCGCGGATGAACTCCACCAGATCGCTCGCATAGCGGAACTCGCCCATGCCGTAGGCGCCGGAGGGCAAATCGCCGCGCAGCGCCACCACATGACGCACGCCGCTCGCGATGAAGCTCTGCAGGATCTCGCGGATGCGTTCGCGCGTGGCACCCACGCAGGTGAGGTGCGGGCAGGCGACGTGCCCTTCCGCGGCGATCTCGGCGACGGTGGCGAAGGTGCGCTCCTGGGTGGAGCCGCCCGCGCCGTAGGTGACCGAGAAGAAGGCGGGTTTCAGCACCGCCAGCCGCTCGCGCACTGCGCGCAGCTTGTCGGCGCCTTCCGCCATCTGGGGCGGGAAGAATTCGACTGAAAGTTCAGGTTTCATGCGTGTTCCAGATGCGGGGCTTGTGAATCCCCGTTGTCGGCGAGCAGGACGAGTCGCGTCGCGTCGGCGAGCAACTGTGCGGGCCTGCCGACGCGGCCGTCGGCGTGTGCTATCCGTCCTGCCTCGATGAGCCGCCGCGCCTCGGCGCGCGAGAACGCGAGGCCTTGACGCACGAGCAGGACGTCCGCGCGTTCGAGTCCGGCGGGTTTCGTGTTGTCTGCTTCGCGCTTTGGCGCGGCCTTGGCCGGAGCGGCCGGGCGTCGCGAGCGGGCATGGAATGAGTTCATGGACATCGCCATGCCCGCCTTGCGCTCAGTAGCGGTAGTGGTCGGTCTTGTACGGACCTTCGACCGGCACGCCGATGTAGTTCGCCTGCGCGTCGGTGAGCGTCGTGAGCGTGGCGTTGAGCGTCTTCAGTTGCAGGCGCGCGACCTTCTCGTCGAGGTGTTTGGGCAGGGTGTAGACGCCCACCGGGTAGTCGGCGGTCTTGGTGAACAGCTCGATCTGCGCGATGGTCTGGTTGGCGAAGGACGAGGACATCACGTAGGACGGATGGCCGGTGCCGCAGCCGAGGTTCACCAGGCGGCCCTTGGCGAGCAGGATGATGCGGTTGCCCGACGGCAGGGTGATGTGATCCACCTGCGGCTTGATCTCTTCCCACGGATAGCCTTCGATCGAGGCGACGTTGATCTCCGAGTCGAAGTGGCCAATGTTGCAGACGATGGCGTTGTGCTTCATCTTCACCAGGTGGTGGTGGTCGATGACGTGGAAGTTGCCGGTGGCGGTGACGAAGATGTCGGCCTTGTCGCAGGCGTAGTCCATGGTCACGACGCGGTAGCCTTCCATCGCCGCCTGCAGCGCGCAGATCGGGTCGATCTCGGTGACCCACACCTGGGCCGACAGCGCGCGCAGCGCCTGGGCCGAACCCTTGCCCACGTCGCCGTAGCCGCACACCACCGCGATCTTGCCCGCGACCATCACGTCGGTGGCGCGCTTGATGCCGTCCACCAGCGATTCGCGGCAGCCGTAGAGGTTGTCGAACTTGGACTTGGTAACCGAATCATTGACGTTGATCGCCGGGAACTTCAGCTCGCCGCGTTCGTGCATTTGGTACAGGCGATGCACGCCGGTGGTGGTTTCCTCGGTGACGCCCTTGATCTTGGCGAGTCGGGTCGAGTACCAGCTCGGGTCGGTCGCGAGCTTGGCCTTGATGCTGGCAAAGAGCACGGTGGCCTCCTCGCTGTCCGGGTTGTTCAGCACCGACAGGTCCTGCTCGGCGCGCGCGCCGAGATGCAGCAGCAGGGTGGCATCACCGCCGTCGTCGAGGATCATGTTGGAGAAACCGCCGTCCGCCCACTCGAAGATGCGGTGGGTGTACTCCCAGTAGTCGGTCAGCGATTCACCCTTGACCGCGAACACGGGGATGCCTGCGGCGGCGATTGCGGCGGCGGCATGGTCCTGGGTCGAGAAGATGTTGCACGAGGCCCAGCGGACTTCGGCACCGAGCGCGGTCAGCGTTTCGATCAGCACCGCGGTCTGGATGGTCATGTGCAGCGAGCCGGTGATGCGCGCGCCCTTCAGCGGTTGGGCGGCCGCGAACTCTTCGCGGATGGCCATCAGGCCGGGCATTTCGGTTTCCGCGATCTTGATCTCCTTGCGACCCCAATCGGCAAGGGAAAGATCGGCGACGATGAAGTCGGAGGCGGTGTGGTCGGTAGCGGCGTTCATGCGTTTGCTCCATGAATGCCGGGGGATCACTGCGGGGAATGGCGCTTCTCGAGCGGCTCACCCGGTGTTCCAGCCCGGCAGGGTTGGTCAGGTGAGCGCCGTTCTACAACCGCCGTGGGACGACGGGATCCGAGCCTGGGGAGGGCGTAACCCAAACCTCGCAGCGCTCCTCGGAATTCGCGGATTATACCGCAGGCCGGCCAGGTGTTGTCACCTGTACCGGCTGTGCGTGTCAGCCCTGGGTTGTTGCACCATTGCCGTTATGCCGCATCAGGCAGATGATGACGAGGATCACGGTGGCGGGCATCACGAAGCCGAGCATCAGGTCCGAGAACATGGGCAGCATGGGGTGCGCGCGCGCCGCGAGTACCAACCAGGCGGTGTAGGCCGCGTAGTAACCGAGGAAGGCGATGCCCTCCCAACGCGCGATCTCGCGACCGGTAATCATGATGGGCAGGCAGGCGAGCGCCACCGCCACCATTACCCACAGGTCGAAGTTGATGGCGGCTTCCGAGACCGGGATGCCGCCGCTCGAGATCATGCCGGTGACACCGATCACCGCGAAGATATTGAACACATTGCTGCCAACCACGTTGCCCACCGCGATGTCGCGCTGGCCGCGGATGGCGGCGACGATGGAGGTGGCGATTTCCGGCATCGAGGTGCCCACTGCGACGACCGTCAGGCCGATCACGAGGTCACTCACACCAAAGGCCTGCGCAAAGGCGACCGCGGCGCCGACCAGCCAGTCGGCACCCAGCACGAGTGCGCCCAGGCCGACCACGACGAGCGCAATCTGCACCGACCAGTGCCGATCCCACTGCGAATCGGGCGGCATCTCGTCGGCAAACTCGGCCTCGGTCTCGCGCGTTGCGCGTCGCGACTGCCTGACCAGGAAGGCGGTATAGGCGATCACGAGCGCGAACAGGATGACCCCCTCGTGCCGCTGAATCGTGCCGTCGAGGGCCATCACCAGCATCAGCACGGAGGCACCGATCATGATCGGGATCTCCTGACGGATGATCTGCTCGGCCACCAGCAGCGGTGCGATCAGGGCCGAGATGCCCAGGATCAGGAGCACATTGGCGATGTTGCTGCCCACGACGTTACCGATCGCGATGTCCGGTTTACCGTCGAGCGCCGCGCCCACCGAAACGGCGAGCTCCGGCGCGCTGGTGCCGAACGCGACCACCGTGAGGCCGACCACCAGCGGGGAGATGCCGAAGGAAAGCGACAGCCGTGCCGCGCCGCGGACGAGCAACTCGGCGCCGACGACGAGCGTGAACAGACCGAGCGCAAAGAAGATGATGTGGGTGAGCATGATCGCCGTGATTCAGTTGTGGTTCAGGATGCGGCCGGCCGTGCTGTCGGGCCGGCCGTCCCTGCTCAGAGCCCCGCGTCGGCGCGAAGTTGCGCCGCCTTGTCGGTGCGCTCCCAGGTGAACTCCGGTTCGTCACGGCCGAAGTGGCCGTAGGCGGCGGATTTCGCGTAGATCGGGCGCAGCAGGTCGAGCGTCTGGATGATGGCCTTGGGGCGCAAGTCGAAGTGCTTGCCGACCAATTCGGCGATGCGCTCGTCGGCAATGCGGCCGGTACCGAAGGTGTCCACCATCAGCGACACCGGCTTCGCCACGCCGATCGCATAGGCCACCTGCACCTCGCACTTGTCGGCGAGGCCGGCCGCGACGATGTTCTTCGCGACGTAGCGCCCCGCGTAGGCGGCCGAGCGGTCGACCTTGGACGGGTCCTTGCCCGAGAACGCGCCGCCACCATGGTGGGCTGCGCCGCCGTAGGTGTCGACGATGATCTTGCGCCCGGTGAGGCCGCAGTCGCCATGCGGGCCGCCGATGACGAACCGGCCGGTGGGGTTGATCAGGTAACGCACATTGTCGGACAGCAGCTCCGGCGGCAGTACCGGCTTGATGATGGTCTCGACCACCGCCTCGGTGATCTCTGCGTGGCTGCGGTCCGGGTCGTGCTGGGTGGAGACCACCACGGTGTCGATCGCGGCCGGCTTACCATCCACATAACGCACCGTGAGCTGACTCTTCGCATCCGGGCGCAGCCAGGGCAGACGGCCGTCCTTGCGCACCTCGGCCTGGCGCTGCATGATGCGGTGCGCATAGTAGATGGGCAGCGGCATCAGGCTGGGGGTTTCATTGCAGGCATAGCCGAACATCAGGCCCTGGTCGCCGGCGCCCTGGTCGAGGTCCAGGCCCTCGCCCTCGTTCACGCCCTGGGCGATGTCGGAGGACTGGCGGTTGATCGCGGTGAGGATGGCGCACGACTTGTAGTCGAAGCCGATGTCGGAGTTGTCGTAACCGATGCGGCGGATCACATCCTGCGCGATGCTGCGGTAGTCGGGATGTGCCTTGGTGGTGATCTCGCCCGAGATGACGACCAGGCCGGTGGACACCAGCGTCTCGCAGGCGACACGGGCATGCGGGTCGTCCTTGAGGATGGCGTCGAGGATGCCGTCGGAGATCTGGTCGGCGACCTTGTCTGGATGGCCTTCCGAAACGGATTCGGAGGTGAAGAGGAAATCCCTGCTCATCGTGTGCTGCTCCACAAACGAAAAATCCCCGGGGGTTCGGCGTTGCCGGCTCCGGGGACTGACGAGCGGGCGACGCTTTAGCAGTATTTTCCGAAGCGCGCGTCGAGTATGCGTCCGGCCCGCCCTGCAAGTTGTCGATTTAACTCGGCGGAAGTACCTGCATTATAGCCACTTGCGCGCGCCGCTCAACCCGGGGGGTGTGGCGGGCGTGATATCTTCGCGCTTTCGGATCGAAGGGGCCGGCCGCCTGGCCTGCGCAGCGCGGGCTTCCCGCGCGCGCAGGCCAGGCGCCGGAATGCGACATGTCACTTGCCACAGTGTTTCGTCTGCTTGCACGTCTGCCCTTGTCCTGGGCTCACCGGCTGGGTGCTTGGGCAGGATGGCTGGCCTGGTGGTTCTCGGCCAGGCACAGAGCCCGCCTGCGCGCGAACCTTGCAAACGCGCTCGGGCGTGAAGACAGGGCTGTGCTGTCTGCGTCCATTGCCGAGCATGGGCGGCAGATGCTCGAGCTGCCCTACGTCTGGGTACGGCCACAGCAAGAGGTGCTGTCGCGCATCGTCAGGGTCGAGGGCAAGGCGCTGATCGAGGAGGCGCGCGCCGCCGGCACCAGCCTCCTGTTTCTGACGCCGCACCTCGGCTGCTTCGAGATGTGCGCGCAGTTCTGTTCCACCTTCGGGCCGATCACGGTGCTGTTCCGCCCGCCGCGGCAGGCCTCGGTGCAGCCGCTGATGGAAGCCGGCAGGGCGCGCGGCGACATCCGCGTGGCGCCAGCCGATGTCTCCGGTGTGCGCCGCTTGGTGAAGGCGCTGCGCTCGGGTGAGATGGTCGGGATGCTGCCGGATCAGGCGCCGCGCGAGGGCGAGGGCGTGTGGGCGCCGTTCTTCGGCAAGCCGGCGTGGACAATGACGCTTGCGGCACGTCTCTCCGAGGTCAAGGGCGTGAAGGTGCTGATGATCTGGACGGAACGTCTGCCACGCGGCACGGGCTATGTGGTGCGTGTGTCCGAGCCGGTCGAGCCCATTGTCGGTGCGCTGGAGGAACGCACGCGCATCATCAACCGCGAGATCGAGCGGCTCATTCTCGCCTGCCCGCAGCAGTACCTCTTCGCCTACGACCGTTACAAGCGGCCGGGCGGTGCGCCGCCCCCGCCGGAGACGATGTGATGCGGGTGTTCAGCCATCTGCTGGTCGGGCTGCTGTGGGCCTTGCACTGGCTGCCCTTGCCTTTGCTCGCGCGCATCGGCGAGGGGCTCGGGCTGACGCTGCAACGTCTTGCGAGGCGGAGAAGACATATCGTCGAGGTTAACCTCGATCTGTGTTTTCCGGCCCTGAGCGAGGCCGAACGTGCGCGACTCGCCTCCGCACACTTCCGAGCACTCGGGCGCAGCCTGATCGAGCGTGGTATCGCGTGGTGGGCTAGTCCCGCGCGGTTGGCACGGTTGGTGCGGGTGTCGGCGGCCGAACTGGACTCGGTGCGGGCGTTCCAGGCGGAGGGGCGGCCGGTGGTGTTGCTCGCGCCTCATTTCGTCGGGCTGGACGTGGGCGGGACGCGCATGGCCATGGAGCTCGACAGCGTCAGCATCTATGCGCGCCAGAAGAACCCGGTCGCCGACCGCTGGCTCTATCACGGTCGCACACGCTTCGGCGACCAGCAGCTGCTGTCGCGCAGCGACGGCGCGCGCGCGACGGTGAAGGCGATGAAGTCCGGACGGGTGTTCTATTATCTGCCCGACATGGACTACGGGCGGCGCGATTCCATCTTCGTGCCCTTCTTCGGCGTTCCGGCGGCGACCATCACCGGCCTTTCGCGCCTGACGCGCCTCGCGGGGGCCGTGGTGGTGCCCTGCGTCACCCGCATGCTGCCCGACCGCAGTGGCTACCGGGTCGAACTCGGCCCGGCTTGGACAGATTTTCCCAGCGACGACATCGTGGCCGACACCGTGCGCATGAATACCTGGCTGGAGACGGTGATCGAGACCATGCCCGAGCAGTATTATTGGGTCCACCGGCGCTTCAAGACGCGGCCCGAGGGCGAGCCGGGCGTCTATTGAACGCGTTGTTCCGGCGCCTCGCCGGTCGGGGCGTCGCGGGCGGCGAGCCGGGCGAAGGCCAGCGGAAAGGCCGCGCTGCCGAGCAACGCCACGGCCGAGACGATCAGGACCAGCGCCGCCCCCGGTTCCGCCAGAAGCGGCGGAAGTACCCTCTCCTCTGCGGCAAGCACCAGTCCGCCCGCGACCAGCGCGGCGATGCCCGGCAGCCCCAGCAACCAGCTCGCGAGCGGAATGGGTGGTGAAGAGGCCTGTCGCATCGTTTTCATCCTTACGGTAGTACATGGTTCGTCGCACCGTCCGGATATGCGGCGCCCGCGTGCGATTTTCGCACGTACCGGGCGCGCTTTGCTGGACGCCTGTGCGCCGCTGGGCGAGAATCGACCGGTTGTCGGCTCTTTGGCCGATGGATGGGACGCGTTGCGCATGAAGCTGAAGTTTTCGAAGATGCATGGTCTGGGCAATGATTTCGTCGTCATCGACGCGATCAACCAGCAGGTCGACCTCTCGCCGGCGCAGGTGCGTCGCCTTGCAGACCGCCAGTTCGGGGTGGGGTGCGATCAATTGCTGGTGGTCGAGCGGCCTTCGGTTGCCGACGTCGACTTCCGTTACCGCATTTTCAACGCCGATGGCGGCGAGGTCGAGCAGTGCGGCAATGGCGCGCGTTGCTTCGTGCGCTTCGTGCACGAGCAGGGTCTGACCGACAAGCGCGCGATCCGGGTCGAGACCCGTGGTGGCGTGATCAGTCCGATGCTGAACGCGGACGGTTCGGTGACGGTGGACATGGGCGTGCCGCGCCTGCGCGCCGCCGAGGTGCCGTTCGTGTCCGATTCCGATGCGACGGTGCAGCCGCTGGCGCTGCCGGACGGCAATACGTTGGCGATCACCGTGGTATCGATGGGCAATCCGCATGCGGTGCAGGTGGTGGCCGACGTCGACGTTGCACCGGTCGAGACGCAGGGGCCGCTCGTCGAACGCCATGCGCGCTTCCCGGCACGCGTCAATGCGGGCTTCATGCAGGTCGTCGATGCGCATCACGTGCGCCTGCGCGTGTATGAGCGCGGCGCGGGCGAAACGCTGGCCTGCGGCACCGGGGCCTGCGCCGCGGTGGTTGCCGGCATTCAGCGCGCGCTGCTGACGTCGCCGGTACGGGTCGACACGCGCGGCGGCAGCCTGGAGATTGCCTGGGGAGGGCCGGGTACGCCGGTGCAGATGACCGGACCCGCGGTTACCGTGTTCCAGGGCGAGATCGATCTGGCGGCCTGGACGAGCGCGCGCCCCGAATGAGCAGTTCCCACTGGTTCGCCCGGGCGGCGATGCCGCAGCGGGCTGGAGACATCAACCGATGAATGCCCAAGACGTCGCAAGCTATCTCCGGAACAATCCGGATTTCCTCAATGAGCACAGCGAACTGTTCACCCGCATCACCGTACCCCATCCGCATGGTGGGCAGGCGATCACGCTCGCCGAGCGGCAGCTGCATGCCCTGCGCGAAAAGATCGGCCAGCTCGAGGCCAAGCTCGCCGAGCTGATCCGCTTTGGCGAGGAGAACGACGAGATCGGCGAAAAGGTGCATCGCCTGTGCGTGGCGCTGTTGTCTGCCGAGTCCTACCCGGTACAGCGCGAGTTGCTGTTCTCAAGCCTTGTCGAGGACTTCAGCGTGCCGCACGTCGCGGTCCGGCTGTGGAATGTGGCGCTCAGCGACGACGGCGAGGACTTTCAGCCGGTCAGCGAGACCCTGCGCTTCCAGGCGGGCGAACTGCGGCATCCGTACTGCGGGGCACCGGTGAGTGTAGAGGTGTTGAGCTGGTTCGGTGATGCGGGGCCGCACGTCCGCTCGGTGGCGCTGATTCCGCTGGGCCGCGACGCTCAGGTGTTCGGCCTGCTCGCGCTTGCGTCAGAGGAGGCGGAGCGTTTCTATCCCGAGATGGGTACCCTGTACCTCAGCCGCATCGGCGACCTCGCGGTGTCGGCCTTGCGTCGCACCCTGGGCGGATGACCGAGGCCATGGCGAGCGAGGGGCCGTTACCGGCTCCCACCATGGCGCCCGGCACGCTGCCGGCGTCCATGTCGGACTACCTTGTTCATCTCGCGACGCAGCGACGTGCGGCGGCGCTGACGCTCACACACTACACCCGCGATCTCGCCCGCCTGCAAGCGCTGCTTGCGGGTCGTGCGCCCGAGGTCGTCCAGCCGCACGACATCCGCCGATTCGTCGCCACCCTGCATGGGCAGGGGCTGGGCGCACGTTCGATTGCGCGCACGCTTTCGGCCTGGCGCGGGTATTTTCGCTGGATGGTGCGACACCGCGGGCTGGCGCTCAATCCCGCCGAGCTGGTGCGTCCGCCCAAGGCGCCCCGGCGCCTGCCGAGCGCGCTGTCTGCCGATCAGGCCAAGGCTCTGCTGGATGCGGATGTCGGCGAAGGGGGGCTGGCGGTGCGCGACCGCGCCATGTTCGAGCTCTTCTACTCGTCCGGCCTGCGTCTCGCAGAACTCGCAGCGCTCGATGTCGATGCCGGCCTGGACGCGGCGCAAGCGCTGGTAACCGTCACCGGCAAGCGCGGCAAGACACGTTCGGTGCCTGTGGGTGCGCCCGCGCTCGAGGCTTTGTCGGCATGGCAATCGCAGCGTGCCGCGCTGCTGCGTGACCCGTCCGAGCGCGCCTTGTTCCTGACCCGCACTGGGCGCCGCATGACCCCCGAGGCGATCCGCTCGCGGCTGGCTGACTGGGCGCGGCGCAGCGGGCTGGGCGTGCATGTTCACCCCCACATGCTGCGCCACAGCTTTGCATCGCATGTCTTGCAGTCGAGCGGCGATTTGCGCGCAGTGCAGGAGTTGCTCGGACACGCGAGTATCCGCAGCACACAGGTATATACCCATCTCGATTTCCAGCATCTCGCGAGGACATACGATAACGCGCATCCACGCGCGCGTCGCCGCTGACGTTTTTCATTTATTTGCATGCGACCCAATTCGGGTAGTGTCATGACCAAGCGATTCTTCCGAATCGGGTATGCTTCTCGCCGAAAATAGACGAGGTATGCCGAAAAATGACAAGAAGATCGGACGAGAACAAGGATACATACCCAGCAGCAGAGTCCGATCACAGTGACGACGTTGACGAGCCACTTGCGCGGCCCGTTACGGCGGGCCCCGACGTCGGCCCTGCGCTCAGATTGGTGGCATTGATCCTGGCGCGGCATCAAATCAAAAATCTGAAACGTCTCTATGACGAATTCGATCACGACATCATGCTGCCCCTGCTGCTCGGAGAGATTGCCCTGCACAACATCGGCACGCCCGATGCGCGGCGATCGAGCGCACAGTCGAACGATGTTGGCGACGAAGCCTGCGTGTTGAAGCCCTGCAATGCATATTCGATTGCGGCCGCCACCGGCATGCCGCGCGAGACGGTGCGGCGCAAGATCGGCCGATTGGTCGAGCTTGGTTGGATCAGCCGCCGTCACAACGGACACCTTTATATCAGCTCGACGGCGCTGCAGCACTTCGGCCGGGTGCTGAGTTCGCGCGAGTTGCCCGAGTTGCTTGCGCTCGCGGCGCGTGTCCGGCGCAAGCTGCAGGCCGCCGGCGAGACCGACTGGCTGGACTCGCATACCCCCTGACCGCGTCATCCGCCGGGCGCGCCCGCGTTGTCGCGTTGTCGTTCAGGGTATGTGCTGCACGGGCACACCGCTACTGCGTGGGCGCCAGTCCGGGTTCGGCCCGGGTTGGCCGAGGGACATCGCCGTACCGACGAGCGCAAGCGCAATCAGCAGCAGCAGCGAGTAGGTGGCTTGCCAGCGGGCCGGTGCAGCGCGACCACCCCCGTAGCCCGCCTGGCGGATCACCATCGCGCCGAGCGCGGCGATGAGCAGCAGCGCGGCCCCGAGCATGCGTGACGCGGTTCCGTCCAGGAGCACGCCCTGCGAGGGTTCGAAGCGGTCCGGCCAGAAGAAGCTCGGGCCCTGCAGCAGCCAGCTTCCCGCCGCGATGCAGAGCACGATGACGAAGGCGAGGAAAGTGCGCATCCCGGCCTCTCGTGCTCAGCGGCTGGTGAAGAGGTCGTTGTCGTTGCCTGGCCGCGCGAGGCCGAAGTGCTGCCAGATCGATGCGGTGGCCATGCGGCCGCGTGGGGTGCGCTGCAGATAGCCCTGCTGGATCAGATAGGGTTCGAGCACATCCTCGATCGTGTCGGAGGATTCGCCGATTGCTGCCGCCAGGTTGTCGAGCCCGACCGGGCCGCCGCCGAATTTCTCGAGCATCGCGCCGAGCAGCTTGCGGTCCATGAGATCGAGGCCGAGATGGTCCACATCCAGCATGGTCAGCGCGAGGTCGGCGACTTCGGCGCTGATCCGCCGGTCGGCCTTCACCTCTGCGTAGTCGCGTACCCGACGCAGCAGCCGGTTGGCGATGCGCGGGGTGCCGCGGGCGCGGCGGGCGATCTCGAACGCGCCCTTGTCGTCGATCTCCACGTTGAGCAGGCCGGACGAGCGGCTGACGATGTAGGCGAGCTCCTCGGGCGTGTAGAACTCCAGCCGCGCGACGATGCCGAAGCGGTCGCGCAGCGGATTCGTGAGCATGCCGGCGCGGGTGGTGGCGCCGACCAGGGTGAAGGGCGGCAGGTCGAGCTTCACCGAGCGGGCCGCCGGGCCTTCGCCGATCATGATGTCGATCTGGAAGTCCTCCAGCGCCGGGTAGAGGATCTCCTCGACCACCGGCGACAGGCGGTGGATCTCGTCGATGAAGAGCACGTCGTGCGGCTCGAGATTGGTGAGCAGCGCGGCGAGATCGCCCGCGCGCTCCAACACCGGGCCGGAGGTCTGGCGCAGGTTCACGCCCATCTCGGCGGCGACGATGTGTGCGAGCGTGGTCTTGCCCAGCCCCGGCGGGCCGAACAGCAGCACGTGGTCCAGTGCCTCCTTGCGGTTCCTCGCCGCCTGGATGAAGATCTCCAACTGCTCGCGGATCTTGGCCTGGCCGACGTAGTCCGCCAGTCGCTTGGGCCGCAGCGCGCGTTCGACCGCGTCCTCCTGACGATCCATGGGCGTGGCGGCGATCAGGCGGTTGGGGGCAGAGGCGGAGATCTTGTCGGTTTCGATCGGCATGAGGGTGTCGGCAATGGAAGGCGATGCGCGGCATTGCACGCCATGCCCGCGAGTATAGATCAGCCAGCCTGGATCGGCCCGGACGCCGGCACCTGCCGGGAATTCACCATGCGTATCAGATCGACGCTGCGCAGGCGGACACACACTGCGACAATGCGTATCCGTCGTCGCTGCTGTGGTGTGCTCATGTGTGTCCTCACGTCGATTCGTCGCGCTGCCGTCGCTCGCCCGCTCACGCTGCTGTTGCCTCCACTGCTCGCTGCATGCGCTGCGATCGAACCGCCGCCTGCGCCGCGTGGCGAGGTTCAGGGCGAACCGGCCAGCGCGCGAGAGTGGATCCAGTCGGACGTGAACCGCCTCGTGACGCTGGAGATGCGCGACAACCTCGACAGCCTCTTCCGCCTCATGGACAAGCTCTACAAGCGCAACCCTGCGCAGCTCGCGAAGAGTGGTGCAGAGAACCGCGAAGCCGCAATCACTGCGGTGCGCGATGTGGTGGTGGCACGCGAGTCCTGGCCTGCGCTGGGCGACAGGCGCGATATCGCCGCCTTGTCGCATGCGCTGGATCCGGCCTTCGACGGCGACCGGGTGGCCGCCTTCATCTACGCGTGTGCAGACATGCTGGTGACCGCGCATGGCGGCAAGACGCAGTTCCATCTGCTCGACGGCATCAGCCCGCAATACCTGTTCAACGCCGCGCGCAACATGGAGGTGGCGGCGTGGGTGCTGGGCAGCCGCAAGAGTGCATCGGGCGACCCGCTGCTGCTCGCCGACGAGATCAACGACGATGTCCGCAACCTGAGCTTCGAGCGCGAGTTCGGCAAGATCATCGGCCGGCTGGACCTGCTCGCGGTGTTCGGCACCGAGAAATACCGGCGCGCGGCGATCGGCTATGTGCAGAATCTCGCCGGCGGTACCTTCCTGCAGTTCCTGCCGGTACAGGCGATGACGGCGCCCTGAGTGGCGACCGCTGCGGCTGGCGTGTGGGCGCTCAGCCGCTGTCCGAGTCGTCCGCCGCGTCCGCGTCGTTCGGCGCTTGCCAGCGCAGCGCGCCATGGCCGAGTTCCTCGAGGCGTGCACGCAAAGCCGGAGCTTCCGCCTCGACACAACGGAAGCGAAAGTGCACATCCTGGTCGTGGCCGACTTCGTCCAATTGTGCCCCGGCCAGCTCCAGCGCGCGCCGCAGCGGACCTTCCAGTGCGTACGGCACGCTGCAGGCGAGGCGCACCAGGCGTTGGATCTCGACCTTGTGGGCGACCAGCAACGCCTGCGCCACCGCGTCGGTGTAGGCGCGCACCAGTCCGCCGGCGCCCAGCTTCACCCCGCCGAAGTAGCGTACCACCGTGGCGAGCACGCCCTCCAGGTCCTGATGGCGCAGCACGCGCAGCATGGGCTGGCCGGCGGTACCGCTGGGTTCGCCGTCGTCGACCGCGGCCGACTGCCCGCCTGCGATCAGCGCCCAGCACACGTGGGTGGCGGTGGGGTGGGCAGCGCGCAGCGCGGCGACCCGCTGCAGCGCCCCGGCGCGGTCGGCCATGGGCTCCACGCAGGCGATAAAGCGGCTCTTGCGCACCACCAGCTCGTGCTCCGCGCGTCCGGCGAGGGTGACCGCCATCGCAGTCCCGCCTCAGGTCTTGGCGAGCTGGCGCAGCGCGAGGCGGATGCCGTCGGACACGCTGCAATCTTCCGGCACTGCCTTCAGCGCGCCCAGCGCCTCGCGCTCGTTGTAGCCGAGTGCGATCAGTGCGTTGACGATGTCGGCGCGCGCATCGGCCTCCTGCGCTGTGGCGATGCCCGCCACACGCGGGGCGGTGGGCAGCCCCTTGCCGAGCTTGTCGCGCAGCTCCAGCAGCAGGCGCTCGGCGGTCTTCTTGCCGATGCCGGGGATCTTCACCAGCCGACCGCTCTCCTGCAGTGCCACCGCCTGGTGCAGATCCATCACCGACAGGCCAGACAGCACCGCGAGCGCGGTGCGCGCGCCGATGCCGGAGACCTTGAGCAGCTGGCGGAAGGCGCTGCGTTCGTCGGCGCTGGCGAAGCCGTAAAGGAACTGGCCGTCCTCGCGCACCACGAAGTGGGTGAACAGGCTCACCGCCTCGCCGCTCGCGGGCAGGTTGTAGAAGGTGCTCATCGGCACGTCGATCTCGTAGCCGACACCGTGGCAGTCGACGACGATCTGGGGCGGGTTCTTTTCCAGCAGCGTGCCGGTAATGCGTCCGATCATGCGGGGATCCTGGTGGCGGTCATCAGTTTCGGTGTTCAGTGGCGGGACAGCGCCAGCGTCGCGGTCAGGACGAGTCCGTGCGCGAGCGCAGCGAGGATGGTGAGGCGGATCGCGGGCGCAAGCTCGGCCGGGGTGGAGGCGAATTCGCGCAACTGGCGCGCGGCCTGCATCGACAGCAGCAGGCTCAGCGCCGCCGCCGCGCAGGTCTGCGGCAGGTTGTAGCGGCCCACCTGCAGGATCAGCCAGATCGCGGACGCGAGTGCGATGCCGAAGTAGCCCCAGCGCGCCGAGTCCGGGCCGAAGATCACCACCACGGTGCGCTTGCCCACCGTGGCGTCGCCGACGTGGTCGGGGAACTGGTTGATGTAGAGCACGTTCGCGACCAACAGTGCGTAAGACAGCCCCGCCGCGACCGGCGTCCAGTCGAAGACGCGGCGCTGGGTGAAGTCCATGCCGACGACGACCAGCAGCCAGCAGGCGACGATCGCGAATTCGCCCAGGCCGCGGCTCGCGAGCTTCAGCGGCGGCGCGGAGTAGGCCCAGCCGAGCAGCAGCCCTGCAACGCCGACCAGTATCAGGCCGCTGCCGGCCTGCAGCACCAGCCAAAGCCCGGGCGGGATCACCAGCGCGAGCAGGCCGTAGCCGAAGAGTGCGGCGGCGCGCGGCGTCAGCACGCCGTTCTGGATGAAACGGCTGCCGCCGGTGAACGGAAAGATCCGCCCGGTGTTGGCCTCATCCGCGCCGCTCAGCGCGTCGTGGTAGTCGTTGATGACGTTCGCCCCGGCGTGGGCGAGGAGCGCAAGCAGCACCGCCAGCACTGCGGTATGCACGTCCATGCCCACCCCGTCGGCATGCGCCGACGCGAGCCCGAGCAGGCAGGCGACCAGCGTCACGCTCAGAAAGGCCGGCCGCGTCGCCGCGATGAAGCGCTTCGCCGGGTTCGCGAAATTCGCCGGGAGGGGCTCGCCGGGCTGTTGGAAGGTCGGGATGGTCACGCGTCTGTCCTGCTGCGCTCATTCGTTGCGGGCGTGAAGGCTTCCTGGAATGCAGCGGGCGATATCACGCGTTCTTGCATGTCGGGCGCTGCCAGCAACAACGCGTCGCCAGTGACGAGGCACAGTTCCGCCCGCATCCCGAGCAGATCCCACAGCATCTGGTCACCCGGATCCGGCGCTTGCGCTGGTGTCGCATCGCGCAGGTTCGGGTCCAGCACGATGGCGTTCGTCACTAGATCGGTGAGTATCGCATCGATCTCGTCGTCCCCCAGTCCGTGCAGTCTGCGCAACTTGGGCCGAATCAGGACGCTGCGGTACTCGGCCAGCAGCGCTTCCGAGATCACGAACGGAAAGTCCGCAGCCAGCATGCCGTCGACAATTTGGGCGACGGGCGAGTCTTCGCGCGAGGTCAGCAAGCCTGCCACGAGCACGTTCGTGTCGATGATGACGGGGCGCATCATGAAGGCGCGGGCCGATGGCTGGGTCGAATCAGTGGCATGCACCTCAGGGCTTGCTGCGGACCGCGCGCACCTCGTCCTGAGCGAGCGAGAGCGCCTCATCCGGCGAGAGCCTGGCGTGCTGCCGCGCGCGTCGCACCAGTGCGCGTGCGTCCTCGCGCGACTTGATGCCGTAGAACTCCAGGCTTTCGTCGATCAGTTGACCGATGGTCTTGTCGCGTTGGGCGGCGGCTTCCTTCAGTGCGCGGTAGCGTTCCTCGGAAAGCGTGATGGTCAGTCGGCTCATGATTTTACCTGTGCGTATGCGCTTACACACCAATATGCTAACGCACCCGTGCCGATTCGCTGCAGGAAATCACAGCAGCACGATGTCGAACTGCTCCTGCGTGTAGCTCGCTTCCGGGTGCAGGGAGACCTTCTTGTCGATGAAGTCCGACAGCATCGCGAGCGACTGGGATTCCTCGTCGAGGAAGAGGTCGATCACGTTCGGCGAGGCAAGCACGCGGAATTCGCGTGCGTTGAACTGGCGCGCCTCGCGCAGCAACTCGCGCAGGATCTCGTAGCACACGGTGCGGGCGGTCTTCACCTCGCCACGACCATCGCAGGTGGGGCAGGGTTCGCACAGCAGGTGGGCGAGCGACTCGCGGGTGCGCTTGCGTGTCATCTCCACCAGGCCGAGCGCGGTGAAGCCGTTCACGCTCATCTTGGTGTGGTCGCGTGCCAGCGCCTTGCGGAACTCGTCGAGCACCATGTCGCGGTGCTCGGGGTTTTCCATGTCGATGAAGTCGATGATGATGATGCCGCCGAGGTTGCGCAGGCGCAGCTGGCGGGCGATGGTCTGGGCGGCCTCGAGGTTGGTCTTGAAGATGGTGTCGTCGAAGTTGCGCGCGCCGACGAAGCCGCCGGTATTGACGTCCACGGTGGTCATCGCCTCGGTCTGGTCGATGATCAGGTAGCCGCCGGACTTGAGATCCACGCGCCGCGCCAGCGCCCGCTGGATCTCGTCCTCGACGTTGTGCAGGTCGAAGATGGGCCGGTCGCCCTGGTAGTGCACCAGCAGCGGCAACACCTTTGGGCTGTAGACCGCGGCGAACGCCGACAGCTTCTGGAAGTTCTCGCGCGAGTCGACCATGATCCGGCTGGTGTCGTCCCACACCAGGTCGCGCAGCACCCGCTTGCCGAGGTCGAGATCTTCGTACAGCAGGCTGGGCGGTTTGCGGCCGGTGGCGCCGTTCTTGATCTCGCCCCAGAGCTTGCGCAGGTAGGCGATGTCGGCGGCAAGTTCGGTGTCGGAGGCGGACTCGGCCATGGTGCGGACGATGAAGCCGCCGGTCTCGTCCTCGGGCACCAGGCTGGTGAGGCGGTCGCGCAGCGATTCGCGCTCGGTCTCGTCCTCGATGCGCTGCGAGATGCCGATGTGCTTCTCCTGCGGCAGATACACCAGGAGCCGCCCGGCAATGCTGATCTGGGTGGACAGGCGCGCGCCCTTGGTGCCGATCGGGTCCTTCAGCACCTGCACCGTCAGGCTCTGGCCCTCGGTGAGGATGCGCTCGATCGGCCGGCCGTTCTCGCCGTTGTGGCGCTCGCTCCAGATGTCGGCGACATGCAGGAATGCGGTGCGCTCCAGGCCGATGTCGATGAAGGCCGACTGCATGCCGGGCAGCACGCGCACGACCCGGCCGAGGTAGATGTTGCCGACGATGCCGCGGCTCGCGGTGCGCTCGACGTGCAGCTCCTGCACGATGCCGTGCTCCACCAGCGCGACCCGCGTCTCCTGCGGGGTGAAGTTGATCAGAAATTCGCTGCTCATGTGTCCAGCCACAATGGGAAATGCGCAATGGCAGCATGCCGCGGTCGCGTCGACCGCGCATCCAGCCATTGCGGATTGCCCATCCTGCAGCGTTCAGCCGTACAGCGGGTAGCCGAAGGCCTCCAGCAGCGTCGCGGTTTCATGCAGCGGCAGGCCCATGATGCCGCTATAGCTGCCGCTGATGTGGGCGACGAACATCGCTGCGCGGCCCTGTATCGCGTACGCGCCGGCCTTGTCCATGGACTCGCCGGCGGCGAGATAATGACGGATGTCGGCGCTGCTGAGTTCCCGGAAGCGGACGTCGCTGACCGACACCAGGCTGCGAGTGCGTTCGCCGTTGCTCATTGCGATCGCGGTGAGTACCTGATGGGTACGTCCCGAGAGCCGGGCGAGGATCTCGGCCGCGTGCTCGAGTGAATCCGGTTTGCCGACGATGTCACCATCCACCGACAGCGTCGTGTCGGCGGCGAGCACCGGCCGGGACGGTAGCTTGCGCCAGTCGAGGCGGCGGAAACCCGCTGTCGCCTTGGTGAGCGCGAGGCGCTCGACGTAGCGCTCGGCTGCCTCGCCGGGGAAGGGGGTCTCGTCGACGTCCATGTCGTCACCACGTTCGCCGCTGCGGAACACCAGCGGGTCGAAGCGGACACCGATCTGGCGCAGCAGGTCTCGCCGTCGCGGACTGGTCGAGGCGAGGTAGATGCGGTCTTGCATGGTGGGCCCGGGTTTCGTGAGATGGACGCGATTCTAACCTGCCAGGGTGCGAGGGCGCACATGATGCGCGCGATGCGGAATCCGCTGCCCTTGACGTGGATTCGCCGAACGCATGGCGGAACCGGCTGTCCCGTCTCCGCAGGGGCGACCCGCGGTCGCCCTTCAACTGCGCGCACGGCCGGCGACCGCGGGTCGCCCCTATTCGCGGTGGTAGGGGTGGTTTTGCAGTACCGTCCAGGCGCGATAGAGGGCTTCGGCGAGCAGTGGGCGCACGAGCGCGTGGGGGAGGGTCAGGCTGGACAGGCGCAGCGATTCGGCGGCGCTCTGCTTGATCGAGGGCGCGAGGCCGTCCGGTCCGCCGACGATCAGCGCGACGTCGTCGCCGCGCTCGCGCCAGCGTGCGAGCCAGCGCGAGAGTTCCGTGGTGTCGATGTTGCGGCCGTGTTCGTCGAGCACGACGCGGTGGCAGCGCGGCGGCAGTGCGGACTCGATGCGTGCAGCCTCGGCGCTCATCATCGCGGTGACCGTCTTGCCGGTGGTACGCGGCTCGGCCTTCACCTCGATCAGCTGCAGGGCCATTTCGCGCGGCATGCGCCGGGCGAACTCGTCGAACCCGGCCTCCACCCAGCCGGGCATGCGGGTTCCGACTGCGACGACGAGGAGCTTCAAGCCGCGAAAGCGTCGTGAGGTGGGGGATCAGCGCCCGGCGGCCGCGCGCGCCAGCGGGCGGCGCGTGCTGGCGTTGCCGGACCACAGCTCTTCGATGTTGTAGTAACTGCGCACCGCCGGCTGCATGATGTGGACGACCACGTCGCCCAGATCGACCAGCACCCATTCGCCGGTTTCCTCGCCTTCGGTGGAGACGACCTCGAAGCCGGCTTCCCGAGCCTTGTCCTGCACGTTGCGCGCGAGTGCGCGGGTCTGGCGGTTGGAGTCGCCGCTGGCGACGATGACGCGGTCGAACAGCGGGGTGAGGCGGGAGGTGTCGATGACCTCGATGTCCTTGGCCTTGATGTCTTCGAGGGCGTCGACGACGATGCTTTCCAGAGTCTTGTTATCCATTGGGCTCAGCGGTAGAGGTTGTGCTGGTCAATATAGTCGAGGACTGCGTCCGGGGCCAGATAGCGGGCGCCATGGCCGGCATGGATGAGGTCGCGGATCAGCGAAGCCGAGATCGCCAGCGGGGTCATGTCGAAGGGCATGATGCAGCCGGCTGGCGCGTCGGCCAGCGCCGCCGGGTCACGCACGATTCGGCTGCGGCACACCTCGGCCAGTGCCGGCGCGAGCTCGCCCGGCCAGCAGCGTTCGTGCGGCGCGAAGCCGGGCCGGTTGGCGACGGCGATGTGCGCGAGCGCGAACAGGTCTTGCCAGCGGTGCCAGCCGGGCAGGCCGTTGAAGGCGTCGGCGCCGAGGATCAGCACCAGCGGCCGCTGCGGGCCGAAGCGCGCGCGCAGGCGCTCCAGCGTGACCACGGTGTAGCTCTTCTCGCTCGCGCGCACCTCGCCGTCGTCGATCTCGAGCGTGGCGTTGCCGGCGATCGCCAGCCTGGCCATCGCGAGGCGATGCGTGGCCGAGGACATCGGCGTGCCACGATGCGGCGGATTGCCCGCCGGGATCAGGCACAGCCGTGCCAGCCCGAGGGTGGTGCGGGCTTCTTCTGCAAGGCGCAGATGGCCGAAGTGGATCGGGTCGAAGGTACCGCCCAGGATGCCGACCGGTCCGTCCGGCGCGTTCAGCCCGTTTGCGTCCGTCGCCGCCTCAGTCGTCGATGGTTTCATCGACCGTCCGGACCTCGAACACCTCGCGCGCGTTGCGATAGAAGCTTGCGAACAGGATGGGCAGCAGCACCAGCGGCATCGCCGCGACCAGCAGCGAGGCGATGAGCGGCACGATCGCCCCGACGATGCCCAGCACAAGCCCTGGCACGAGGCCGCCGACCACCATCAGCGCGATCGCGAACCCGAGGAAGGAACGCCAGTTGCGTGCGCAGGCGACGAAGCTGAAGAACATCGCCTTGGGTGCCGAAACCCCCCACCAACCCACCAGGATGGGGGCGAACCAGTAGGCCATCATCACCGGCGTCGAGAGCCCGATCGCGACCAGCAGCGCCGGCATCACGTTGGCGAGTTCGAAGGTGTCGGTCTCCGGGTCGAACTCGCCCTTCAGGATCGCGAGCAGGGTGCCGTCATCGAACAGCATCGTCGCGCCGAACACGAGCAGGCTGCCGACCAGGTACAGGCCGCCCACCATGAAGAGCGCCGGGAGCTTCTTCTTGTCGCGGAAACCGGAAAAGAGGATCTCCGGCCCCGCCGGGGTGCGATTCTCGATTGCGCGGCAGGCGTTGAGCACGCCGAGCGACAGCACCGGCATCAGCATCGACGCGATCGGCTGGCCGATCAGCGGTAGCGCACTCACCAACACGATCGAGAGCAGGTAGCCGAAGGTTGCCAGCGTCATCAGCGCGGGATTCTTGCGCCACAGCAGGAAACCGTCGCGTAACCAGGCCCAGCCGCGCTGGAAGGGGAGTTGTCTAGCTTGCATAGGACTCGTCAGGTTCTCGCCGGCATTTCGCCGGGTTCAACGCCCGGGCAGCGGGAGCGTGGCGCGGATGCGCTGCCTGAGGATATCGCGAAAGACGTCGGGATCGTGCACCAGCACCATCTCACCGGGTTTCGGCAGGTGCTTGTCCTCGGCGCGCGACAGCCAGAAGCGCAGCGCCGCGGCGCGCAGCATCGCCGGCCAGCAGCGGCGCTCCTCGTCGCTGAAGGGGCGTTCGGCATGGTAGGCCGCCAGCAGCGCGTTGCAGCGTCCCGGCTCCAGCGCGCCATCGGGCAGGATGCACCAGTCGTTGACGGTGACCGCGACGTCGTACAGCAGCGCGTCGTGGCCGGCAAAGTAGAAGTCGATCACGCCGCCGATGTAGTCGCCGTCCCACAGCACGTTGTCGCGGAAGAGGTCGGCGTGCACCGCGCCATGCGGCAGGCCGGAATAGTCCTGCCCGGACTGGAAGCGCAGTTCCTCGTTGAGCAGCGCCTCCTCGTCGGCCGGAAGCAGCCCCTGCAGGCGTGCCGCGGTGCGGATGCGCCACTGCGGGCCGCGCGGGTTCTCCTGGCGACGGCCGTAGGACTGCCCGGCGAGATGCAGACCCGCGAGCATCGCGCCGACCCGCGCGCACTGCGCTTCGCTCGGCTCGGTGACCGAGCGTCCGTTGAGGCGCGCCACCAGCGCGGCAGGGCGGTCGCTGAGGGTGCCGAGGTACTCGTTGTCGCGGTTGGCGATCGGCGCGGGCACCGGCAGCCCGTGATGGGCGAGGTGCGCCATCAGGTAGAGGTAGTAGGGCAGCTCGGCGCGCGGAATCGATTCGAACAGCGTCAGCACGTAGCGGCCGAGCGTGGTCGTGACGAAGAAGTTGCTGTTCTGCACACCGGCGGAGATGCCCTGCAGTTCCACCGGGCGGCCAATTGCATAGCCGCCCAGCCAGCGTGCGAGATCTGCGTCGGAGACGGGGGTGAAGACGGACATGTTTGACTGAGGATTGCGGTTTGGTGCCGGGAAACCCCGGGGCACGTCAGGGCCGGCAGATCAAGGCCGGCTCACCAGGAGCGGATCACCCACATCGGCACCGACAGCGTCGGCTGCATGTCCTGATAGGGCACGAGCACACCGTCGCCCTTCGGGTCGATCAGGTAATAGGGCACGCCGTGCGGCGGCGTCACCTTGACCATGTAGCGCTTGCCGCGGATGCGGTATTCCTCGACCGTGTCCTCGCCGCGCTTGGTGATCGTGACTTCCGGTTCGAGGTCCTCGCCGGCCGCGGCGGGCGGCGGCGGCGGCTCGGGGATCGGCTCCAGCGCCTGCGGCTGCTGCGCATGCAGGGTCGTTGCGAGAGTGGCCAGGGCGAAAGGCAGAATCAGCTTGCGGTACATCGTGGTCTCGAATCGTCGTGAACTGGCGCGATTCTAGCCCGGAACACCCCGCCGTGCGCGCTGCCCCCGGGCGGTGGCGGTGTGCAAGTCGTTTCCGGACATGTCGGGGCGCCGCTCACAGGTTGAGCATCAGCTCGTGTTCGTCGGGAAGCGGCAGGAAGCCGCGCGTCTCGTAGTGCTTGAAGATCGCCTCCACAACGTCCTCGGGCTTGTCGATGATCTGGATGAGGTCGAGATCCTCGGGGTTGATCATGCGCTCGGCGACGAGCCTGTCCTTGAACCAGTCGAGCAGACCCTGCCAGAACGGCGCATGCACCAGGATGATCGGGATCTTGCGGCTCTTGCCGGTCTGGATCAGCGTCATCGCCTCGAGCAGTTCGTCGAGCGTGCCGAAGCCGCCCGGCATCACCACATAGGCCGAGGCGAACTTCACGAACATGAACTTGCGCGCGAAGAAGTGCTGGAAGGTCTGGGAGATGTCCTGGTAGGGGTTCGAGCCCTGCTCCATCGGCAGCTGGATGTTGAGACCGATGGACGGGCTCTTGCCGAAGTAGGCCCCCTTGTTGGCCGCCTCCATGATGCCCGGGCCGCCGCCGGAGATCACCGCGAAGCCGGCGTCGGAGAGCTGGCGCGCGATCTTCTCTGTGAGCATGTAGTAGAGGTGGTCGGGCGGGGTGCGTGCGCTGCCGAAGATCGACACCGCCGGGCGGATCGCGTTGAGCCTTTCGGTGGCCTCGACGAACTCTGCCATAATCCCGAAGATCCGCCAGGACTCGCGCGCGTTGAACTTGGGTGCGCCGCTGCCGGCGACGCTGCGCGGGAGTTTTTCTTTTGCGCTCATGATGTCGTTCTCATCGGTTCGTTCGTTTCGCCCGGTGCCCAGATCGCGGCACCTTCACTTCATTCCGGGGACCACCTGCCATGCCGACCCTGTTGCTCGTCGACGGCTCCAGCTATCTTTACCGTGCCTTCCACGCGCTGCCCGACCTGCGCAACAGCGCTGGCGAGCCCACCGGCGCAGTGCGCGGGGTGCTCTCGATGCTGCGCCGGCTGGAGGCGGAGTATGCCGCAGAGTATCGTGCCTGCGTGTTCGATGCCAAGGGCAAGACCTTCCGCGACGACTGGTATCCGGAATACAAGTCGCATCGCCCGCCGATGCCGGACGACCTGCGCGCGCAGATCGCGCCGCTGCACGAGGGCGTGGTCGCCGAGGGCTGGCCGCTCCTGATGATGGAAGGGGTGGAGGCCGACGACGTCATCGGCACGCTTACCCGCCAGGCGCTCGAAGCGGGCTGGGAGGTGGTGATCTCCACCGGCGACAAGGACCTCACCCAGCTGGTGCGGCCCGGCGTACGCTGGGTGAACACCATGAGCGACGAGGTGCTCGACAGCGACGGTGTCACCGCCAAGTTCGGTGTGCCGCCGGAGCGCATCGTCGATTACCTCGCGCTCGTAGGCGATACGGTGGACAACGTGCCGGGCGTCGAGAAGTGCGGCCCCAAGACGGCGGTGAAGTGGCTCGCCGAGTTCGGCACGCTCGACAACCTGGTGGTGAACGCCGACAAGGTGGGCGGCAAGGTGGGCGAGAACCTGCGTCGCCATCTCGATTTCCTGCCGCTCGGGCGCAAGCTGGTGACGGTGGTCACCGACCTCGAGCTGCCGGTGACGCTGGGCGAGCTCGCTGCGCGTGACGACGACAAGGTGGCGCTGGCGGCGCTCTACCGTCGCATGGAGTTCAAGGGCTGGCTGCGCGAGCTGGAGGAGGGCGGCCCCGGCCTGCCGGCCGCGCCCGGCATCGCGCGCCAGTTCGCGAGCGCGCCGGCGGCCGAACCGCCAGCCGCTGCCGAGCCGGGGGCGCACCGCACAGGGTATGCGATGGTGCTCGGCTGGTCCGACTTCGACGCCTTGCTCGCGCGCATCGAGGCTGCTCCGCTCACCGCCTTCGATACCGAAACCACCAGCCTCGACCCGCTCGCCGCGCAGCTGGTGGGCATGTCCTTCGCCGTGGTCGCGGGCGAGGCCTTCTACCTGCCGCTCGCGCACCGTGGCCCGGATGTCGCGACGCAACTGCCGCTCACCGAGGTGCTGGCGCGTCTCAAGCCCTGGCTGGAGTCGGAGTCCGCGCACAAATGCGGCCAGAATCTCAAGTACGACATGCATGTGCTCGCGAACCACGGCATCCGCCTCGCCGGCATCGTCGACGACACCCTGCTGCAGTCCTACGTGCTGGAGAGCGACCGCCCGCACGACATGGATTCGCTCGCGCTGCGCCACCTCGGCATCCGCACCATCCCCTACACCGAGGTGTGTGGCAAGGGCGCGAAGCAGATCGGCTTCGACGAGGTCGCGCTCGAGCGCGCCACCGAGTACGCCGCCGAGGATGCCGACGTCACCCTGCGCCTGCAGCACAAGCTGGGCGCCGAGCTCGCCACCGAGCCGGGTCTCGCGGCCCTGTACCGCGACATCGAGTTGCCGGCGATGCAGGTGCTGTTCGAGATGGAGCGCAACGGCGTGTTCATCGACGCCTTCCTGCTCGCGCAGCACTCGGAAGAGCTCGGCCGGCGCCTCGACGGGCTGGAGCGCGAGGCGCATGCGCTCGCCGGCCAGCCCTTCAACCTCGGCTCGCCCAAGCAACTCGGCGAGATCCTGTTCGGCAAGTTGCAGCTGCCGGTGGTGAAGAAGACCGCCACCGGCCAAGCCTCCACCGACGAGGAGGTGCTGCAGCAACTCGCCGAGGACTACCCGCTACCCAAGTTGCTGCTGGAACACCGCAGCCTCGCCAAGCTCAAGAGCACCTACAGCGACAAGCTGCCGCGCATGGTCAATCCGCGCACCGGGCGGGTGCACACCAGCTTCTCGCAGGCCACCGCGGTCACCGGCCGGCTCGCCAGCACCGAGCCCAACCTGCAGAACATCCCGATCCGTACCGAGGAGGGGCGACGCATCCGCGCGGCCTTCATCGCGCCGCGCGGCCATCGCATCGTCAGCGCCGACTACTCGCAGATCGAGCTGCGCATCATGGCGCACCTGTCGCGTGACCCGCGCCTGCTGGAAGCCTTCGCGCAGGGCGAGGACGTGCACCGCGCCACCGCCGCCGAGGTCTTCGGCGTGTCGCCCGACAGCGTCTCGTCCGAGCAGCGGCGCTACGCCAAGGTCATCAACTTCGGCCTGATCTACGGCATGAGCGCACACGGCCTCGCCAAGAACCTCGGCATCGAGCGTGGCGCCGCGCAGGCGTGGATAGACCGCTACTTCGCCCGCTACCCCGGCGTGGCACGCTTCATGGACGAAACCAAGGCGCAGGCGCGCGACAAGGGCTATGTCGAGACCGTCTTCGGCCGCCGCCTGCACCTGCCCGACATCCGCGCCCAGCAGGCCGGCCGCCGCCAGGCCGCCGAGCGCGCCGCGATCAACGCGCCCATGCAGGGCACCGCCGCAGACCTCATCAAGAAAGCGATGATCGCCACCCAACGCTGGCTGCAGGCCTCGGAACTGCAATCCCGCCTGATCCTGCAGGTGCACGACGAGCTCGTGCTCGAAGTCCCCGACGCCGAACTGAGCACGGTCCGCGACGCCCTACCGCGCCTGATGGGCGAGGTTGCCACGCTGAGCGTGCCGCTGCTGGTCGAGGTGGGGGATGGCGAGAACTGGGATCAGGCACACTGAGCGGGGGGCGGCGTGAGCACGGATGAGATGAAGGCCTGGCGCTGATGCCCTCGGTCGATACCAACGTCCTCGTGCGTTATCTGGTGCGCGATGACCTGGAGCAGTACGAGCAAGCGGTTGAGTGCATCCGGAGGGCGCTCGCCGCAGGTGAGAACATCCACATCACCCGGACCGTGACCCTGGAACTCGAATGGGCGCTGAGGTCTCGGTACCGCTTCGACAAACCGACCGTCCTTGGGACGCTGCGAGCACTTCTCGAGGCACGGAATGTGTCATTCGAGGCAGAAGGGGCGGTCGAGTACGCGTGCTAGCTGTACGAGCATGGCGCAGCGGACTTTGCTGGTGCGCTGCACCTTGCGTGTTGCAGCGCAGAGCAGGCGCTCCCGTTTCTGACCTTCGATGAGAAAGCTGCCCGGCTGACGGGCGCACGCCGAGTAGCTGCCACGTCCTGACGGTACAAGTACACGTACGCGGGGGCGCCGACTGCCTGCGAGCGCGTGCCCTGGGATAGAGTTCCCCGTGCGCTCGGCGCCGAGATGAGAAAGGCAACCTCGGTGTGGGCTGGAGCTCTGCATGTGGTGCAACGATGGTGATCTGCGACGCCGACGAGGCGACGTCGGCTAGCAGTTTCGGCGCTGGTGCTAGCCCGGCAGAAAAAGAAAAGGGGCTGCATCTCTGCAACCCCCTGATATTACTGGTGGTGATGGGCAGAATCGAACTGCCGACCTATGGGTTATGAATCCATCGCTCTAACCGTCTGAGCTACATCACCACGAGCCTGCTAATATAGCGGGTCTGAGAACTTGGCGTCAACAACCCTGACGAGACCGATGAAGAAACTGTATATCCGCACCTTCGGCTGCCAGATGAACGAGTACGACTCCGACAAGATGGCGGACGTGCTCGGGGTGAGCGAGGGGCTGGAAAAGACCGACAACCCCGACGAGGCCGACGTGATCCTGTTCAACACCTGCTCGGTGCGCGAGAAGGCGCAGGAGAAGGTGTTCCACGATCTCGGGCGGGTGAAGCATCTCAAGCAGCAGAATCCCGGCCTGATCATCGGCGTGGGCGGTTGCGTCGCGAGTCAGGAGGGTGAGGCGATCGTTGCGCGCGCGCCCTATGTGGACGTGGTGTTCGGGCCGCAGACGCTGCACCGGCTGCCGCAGCTGATCGAGGCACGACGCGCGAGCGGACGCTCGCAGGTGGATATCTCCTTCCCCGAGATCGAAAAGTTCGACAACCTTCCGCCTGCACGGGTGGAGGGTTCGAGCGCCTTCGTGTCGATCATGGAGGGCTGTTCCAAGTACTGCACCTTCTGCGTGGTGCCCTACACCCGCGGCGAGGAGGTCTCGCGCCCGCTGGACGACATCCTCACCGAGGTGGCGACGCTGGCCGGGCAGGGTGTGAAGGAGGTGACGCTACTCGGCCAGAACGTGAATGCGTGGCGCGGCGCGATCACGCGCGAGGGTGGCGAACTGGGCGACTTCGCCTTCCTGCTCGAGTGCGTGGCCGAGATTCCCGGCATCGAGCGCATGCGCTACACCACCTCGCACCCGCGCGAGATGACGCAGCGGGTGTTCGAGGCCTACGAGAAGATCCCAAAGCTGGTGAGCCATCTTCATCTGCCGGTGCAGTCGGGTTCCGACCGGGTGCTGGCGGCGATGAAGCGCGGCTATTCGGTGCTGGAGTTCAAGTCGGTGGTGCGCAAGCTGCGCGCGGCACGTCCGGATCTGTCCCTGTCCTCGGACTTCATCGTCGGTTTCCCGGGTGAGACCGAGGACGACTTCGAGAAGACGATGCGGCTCATCGACGAGGTGGGCTTCGATGCCTCGTTCAGCTTCATCTACAGCGCACGCCCCGGCACGCCCGCGGCCGACATGGCTGATCCGGTGCCGCAGGAGACCAAGCTGAGGTGGCTTGCGCGCCTGCAGAAGCGCATCGACGAGCAGGCGCAGGCGATCAGCCAGGCCATGGTGGGGAGGGTCGAGCGGGTGCTGGTGGAGGGGCTGTCGCGCAAGCGCGACAACGAGCTTGCCGGGCGCACCGACAACAACCGCATCGTCAATTTCCCGGGCAGCGCGCGGCTGGTGGGCGAGTTCGTGGATGTGACGATCACCGCGGCGGCGCCCCACAGCCTGCGCGGCGAGATCGTGGTGCGGGAGTCCTGAATGGCACGGCCTATCGAACTGGTACTGGAGCCGGTGGACAACGCCCGCCTCGCCAACCTGTGCGGCGTGCTGGACGAGAACCTGCGGCAGATCGAGTCCGCCTTCGACGTGAGCATCGCGCGGCGCGGCGAGCATTTCTCGATCAGCGGCAACCCGGTGCGCGGGCAGCGCGCGGTGCGGGCCTTGCAGGCCTTCTATGCGCGCGCGGCCGAAGAGCTGAGCCTCGACGACGTGCAGCTCGGCCTGGTGGAGCTCGGCACGACGGCCGACGCGCCGTCGGCCTCGGTCGCGGTGCCGATGCTGATGACGCGCAAGAACGAGCTGCACGGGCGCACGCCGCGCCAGGTGGACTACCTGAAGAACATCCAGTCGCACGATGTCACCTTCGGCATCGGTCCGGCCGGCACCGGCAAGACCTACCTCGCGGTGGCGAGTGCGGTGGATGCGTTCGAGCGCCAACTGGTCGAGCGCATCATCCTCACCCGTCCGGCGGTCGAGGCGGGGGAGCGGCTGGGATTCCTGCCGGGTGACCTCGCACAGAAGGTCGACCCCTATCTGCGGCCGCTGTACGACGCACTCTACGACTTGATGGGCTTCGACCGGGTGGGCAAGCTCTTCGAGCGAGGCAGCATCGAGATCGCGCCGCTCGCCTTCATGCGCGGGCGCACCCTGAACCACGCCTTCATCATCCTCGACGAGGCGCAGAACACCACGCCCGAGCAGATGAAGATGTTCCTCACGCGCATCGGCATCGGCGCGAAGGCGGTGGTCACCGGCGACCCGACCCAGGTCGATCTGCCGCGCGGCCATCGCAGCGGGCTCCTCGAGGCGCAGGACGTGCTGGGCAACGTGCGCGGCATCGCGTTCACCGTGTTCGGCAAGGAGGATGTGGTGCGCCACCCCTTGGTGGCGCGCATTGTCGAGGCGTACGATGCGCGCTCGGCGCGCAATGCGGTGGCCGGGGACAAAAGAGACTGAGGCGGGCGAATCATGGCAGGCAAGAAGAGAACAGGCGCGCGGATCGCGGCGGTCGACAGGCATGGCGAGGCGCGCACCCTCAAGGCCGAGTCGCTGCAGGTGGATTTCGGTGCCGCGGGCATGCTCGGCATCGGTTTCCTCGCAGGTGAGCCGCCCGGGCTGGAGCTCACCGCGCTGGGCGAGGGCGTGCGGCTGGTGGTCGAAGCGGGTGATGAGCTGCGCGTGCGCATCGTCGCGGACGAGCAGGTCGTCGAGCCGGCAGAGGTCGATGTCCATGCGCCGGTGCGCGAGCCCTTGCTCCGCCTTACCACACAGAAGGCGCTCAACGCCGCGGACAAGGCGATCGCGCCGCGCAAGCACCAGTTGCGCCGCTGGGCGCAGGCCGCGCTGCTGGGGGGTGTGGCCGAGGTGACGATCCGCCTGGTGGGCGGAAGCGAAGGGCGCGAGCTCAACCGCGAGTACCGCGGCAAGGACTACGCCACCAACGTGCTCACCTTTGTCTACGACGAGATCGCCGCGGGCGATGCGCCGCTGATGGGCGACCTCGTGCTGTGCGTGCCGGTGGTGGAGCGCGAGGCGCGCGAGCAGGGCAAGGCGCTGGAAGCACACTTCGCCCACCTGGTGGTGCATGGTATGCTGCATTTGCAGGGTTTCGATCATGAGGACGCCGTAGACGCGGAGCGCATGGAGGCCTGCGAAACCGAGATTCTCGCCGGTCTGGGCTTTGCCGACCCGTATGCCTGACGATCCGCGCGAGAAGAGCCAGGCTTTGGGATTGCAGCTCGAGCCCGCGTTCCCAAGCCCTGGCTCCACGACACTTCGATTCAATGGATAGTCCCCCTTCAAGGCAATCGCTGCTCGAGCGGCTTTCGGGATTCCTCTCCCGCGAACCCGAGGACCGCGAAGAGCTCCTGCTCCAGCTGCGCTCGGCCTGCGAGCGCAATGTGATCGATGTCGACGCACTCGGCATCATCGAGGGTGCGGTCAAGATGTCCGACCTGCAGGCGCACGACGTGATGGTGCCGCGCGCGCAAATGGACGTGATCCGTCTCAGCGACCCGATAGACCGCATCGTCCAGTTCGTCGTCGAGACCGCGCATTCCCGTTTCCCTGCGGTGGGCGAGGGCAAGGACGACATCGTCGGGGTGTTCCTGGCGAAGGACTTGCTGCGCTACTTCTCCGGCCGCAAGTTCGTGCTGAGCGAATGCCTGCGGCCCGCGGTGTTCGTACCCGAGTCGATGCGTCTCAACGTGCTGCTGCGCGAGTTCCGTGTCAGTCACAACCACATGGCCATCGTTGTCGACGAGTACGGCGGTGTGGCCGGGCTCGTCACCATCGAGGATGTGCTCGAGCAGGTGGTGGGCGAGATCGAGGACGAGTTCGACTCGGACGATTCCGCCGACAACATCCGGGTCGATGCGCAAGGGCGCCACCGGGTCAAGGCGCGTACCGAGATCGATGACTTCAATGCCGCGTTCGGCACCGCGTTCTCGGATGACGATGTCGATACCGTGGGCGGGCTGCTCATCCGCCGGCTCGGGCGCCTGCCCAGGCGTGGCGAGTTCCACGATGTGGAGGGGTTGCGCTTCAAGGTGCTGCGCGCCGACCGCCGGCGCATCTACACCCTGCTGGTGGAGCGCCTGCGCGCGCCCGACGACGAGGCGGTCTGATTGTCGTTGCGGAATCACTTGCTGGCGCAGCAGTCTGGCGTCCCTCCGTGCAGCGGTCGTGGCCAGCGTGCGGGCGTCGCTGCGCTCGCAGGTCTCTTCAGCGTGGGCGCGTTCGCGCCCTTCCACGTGTTTCCGCTCGCCTGGCTGGGGCTCGCGGTGCTTGCTGCATTGCTGTGCAGTGTCGTGCGCACCCGTGACGGCTTCCTGATCGGCCTCGCCTGGGGGTTCGGTTGCTTCATCGGCGGCGTGTCCTGGCTGTACATCGCACTGACGCGCTACGGCGGCATGCCGATGCCGGCTGCGGCATTCTCGATCGCGCTGTTCTGCGCCTATCTGGCCCTGTTTCCGGCGTTGGCTGCGGCACTGCAGGTGCGCTGGCGCGCAAGCGGGGTGTGGACAGGGGGCGCGCTCTTCGCCGCCGCCTGGGCCTTGTCCGAGTGCCTGCGCGGCAGCCTCTTCACCGGCTTCCCATGGCTTGCGATCGGCTATTCGCAGGCCCCGCCCAGCCCGCTCGCCGGCTGGATGCCGGTAGTGGGGGTGTTCGGCACGGGTCTGCTGTTGGCGTTCTCCGCGGCTGTACCGGCGATCGCGTGGCGGCGGCGCCGTCTGAACGTCTGGGTGTTCCTGCCACTGGCCGTGGCGGTCGCAACAGGGGCGGCGCTGCGTGGGGTTGTATGGACCCAGGCGCATGGCGCCGAGATCAGCGTCGCGCTGGTGCAGACGAATGTCGAACAAGGGTTGAAGTGGGCGCCCGAACGCTTGGGCGAAGTCCTGCGCCTCAACGCCGCGTTGGTGGAGGGGCCGCCCGCCGATCTCGTCGTGTTGCCCGAAACCACCTTGCCGATGCTGGTGGAGCGTCTCCCGGAAGGCTACCTCGATGCGCTCGCCGCCCGCGCAGCAGCGCGTGGCGCGGGCTTGGTGCTGGGGGTGTTCGAGCGCGACGCGCAGGGCCAGATCTTCAATGCCGCGCTCGGGCTCGGGCCGGACGGCATCCAGCGCTACGCCAAGCATCATCTCGTGCCCTTCGGCGAATACATGCCCCCCCTGTTCGGCTGGTTCTACCGGCTCGCCGACATTCCCATGTCGAACCAGACACGCGGCCCGGCGCAGCAGCCGCCGATGCGCTTCGGCGACCAGGCGGTCGCGCTCAACATCTGCTACGAGGATCTCTTCGGCGCCGAGCTGATTCGTGCCCTGCCGCAGGCGAGCCTGATGCTCAACATCTCCAACCTCGCCTGGTACGGCGACTCCTTCGCCCAGCCGCAGCATCTGCAGATCGCCCAGGTGCGCGCGCTGGAGTCCGGCCGGCCGATGCTGCGTTCCACCAACACCGGCATGACCGCCGTTGTGGAAGCCGACGGCACGGTTGCGGCGGTGCTGCCGCCCTTCGTGCGCGAGACGCTGCAGGTGACGGTGCAGGGGCGCGCGGGGCTCACGCCCTACGCGCGCTGGGGCGATTGGCCGGTGCTGGTGCTGGCCGTGCTGCTGCTGTGCCTGGCCGGCATCCGCGCGCGCAGGCACGCCGGAGTCGCTCCGGGCGGTGAAAGCCAGTAAAATCCTGCGTTTTGTGCGTCAAGGACGCGGCTGCGCGCCGCACGGGAACATGACAAAGCCAAAACCAACCTTCCAGCAAGTCATCCTCACCTTGCAGACCTTCTGGGCCGAGCGCGGCTGCGTGCTGATGCAGCCGATCGACCTCGAGGTCGGCGCGGGCACCTCGCATACCGCGACCTGCCTGCGCGCCATCGGGCCGGAGCCATGGAACGCCGCCTACGTGCAGCCCTCGCGCCGTCCCAAGGACGGCCGCTACGGCGAGAACCCCAATCGCCTGCAGCACTACTACCAGTTCCAGGTGGCGCTCAAGCCGTCGCCGCCTGATTTCCAGGAGCTCTACCTGGATTCGCTGCGCGCGCTCGGCATCGACCCCGCGGTGCACGACATCCGTTTCGTCGAGGACGACTGGGAGAACCCCACCCTCGGTGCCTGGGGGCTGGGCTGGGAGGTGTGGCTGGACGGCATGGAGGTGACCCAGTTCACCTACTTCCAGCAGGTCGGCGGGCTGGACTGCAAGCCGGTGCTGGGCGAGATCACCTACGGTCTGGAGCGCCTCGCGATGTATCTGCAGGGCGTGGATAACGTCTATGACCTGGTGTGGGCGGTGTATCAGGACGGCACCGAGGTGAAGTACGGCGACGTCTATCTGCAGAACGAGATCGAGCAGTCGAAGTTCAACTTCGAGCATTCGAACGTCGATTTCCTGTTCTCGCTGTTTACCAACTACGAATCGGAAGCGCGCCGCATCATCGACGCCGGCCTGCCGCTGCCGGCCTACGAGATGGTGCTCAAGGCCGGCCATACCTTCAACCTCCTGGATGCGCGCGGCGCGATCTCGGTGACCGAGCGCGCCGCCTACATCGGCCGCATCCGCAACCTGTCGCGCGCGGTGGCGCACGCCTACTACGCATCGCGCGAGGCGCTCGGGTTTCCGATGCTGCGCGGACAACACGCTGAACAGTCGAGGGAGGCTGCCTGATGTCGGTCGCAACATTGCTGGTGGAACTCCTCACCGAAGAACTGCCGCCCAAGGCGCTGCCGCGGCTGGGTGAGACCTTTGCACGCAAGATCCGCGAAGGGCTGGTCGCCCACGGCCTCGCGGCGGATGACGGCGCCTGGCGCTGGTTCGCCGCGCCGCGCCGGATCGCGGTGAGTGTCGCGGCGGTGAGCGCACAGGCGCCCGCGCGCGAGGTCAGCGACAAGATCATGCCGGTGCAGGTGGCATTGGACGCCGACGGCAAGCCCACCCAGGCACTGGAGAAGAAGCTCCAGGCCAAGGGCATTCCGCTCGCCGCGGTGGCCTCCTTCGAGCGGCGCATGGACGGCAAGAGCGAGACCCTGTTCTACACCCGTACCGAAGCCGGGCAGACGCTCGCTGCGGTGCTCGCCGAAGTGGTGCGCGAGGCGGTGCGGGCGCTGCCCATCCCCAAGCTAATGCGTTGGGGCGCGAGCGACGTGCAGTTCGTGCGACCGGTGCATAAGCTCACGATGTTGCATGGCGCCGACGTGGTGCCGGGCGAAGTGCTCGGCCTCGAGGCCGGACGCGTCACCCGCGGCCACCGCTTCATGAGTCGCGGCGAGATCGCGCTCGCGACCGCGGACGCCTACGAGCCCACGCTGGAGGCCGAAGGGAAGGTCGTCCCGGACTTCGCCCTGCGCCGCGCCGATATCGCGCGCCAGCTGCAGGCCGCCGCTACGGAAGAGAACGCGGCCCTGGGCGCGTTCGACGACCTGCTGGACGAGGTGTGCGCGCTCGTCGAGCACCCCACGGTGTACGTGGGCGAGTTCGAATCCGAGTTCCTCGCCGTGCCGCAGGAGTGCCTGATCCTGACGATGCGCGCCAACCAGAAATACTTCCCGCTGTTCGACGCCAAGGGCACGCTGCTCAACCGCTTCCTGATCGTGTCGAACATGCGTGTCGCCGATCCGTCGAACATCATCGCGGGCAACCAGCGGGTGGTGCGTCCGCGGCTGTCGGACGCGCGCTTCTTCCTCGAGCAGGATCGCAAGCACGGCCTTTCGGCCCGCACCGAAAAGCTCGCCAACGTGGTGTATCACAACAAGCTCGGCTCGCTCGGTGATCGGGTGGGGCGGATTTCGGCGCTGGCGCAGCACATTGCCGCTGCGCTGGGAGCGGACGTGGCCGCCACGGCGAAGGCGGCGGGGCTCGCGAAAGCCGACCTCGTCACCGACATGGTCGGCGAGTTTCCCGAACTGCAGGGCGTGATGGGGCGCTACTACGCACTCGACGAGCAACACGGCGAGGTCGTCGCCGACGCAATCGAGCAGCACTACTGGCCGCGCTTCGCCGGCGACCGCCTGCCGGTCGGCAATGTCGCGTGCGCGGTGGCGCTCGCCGACAAGCTCGAGTCGATGATCGGTCTCTTCGGTATCGGCGAGCTGCCCACCGGCGACCGCGATCCCTTCGGCCTGCGCCGCGCCGCGCTGGGTGTGCTGCGCATCCTGATGGAGACGCCGCTGCCGCTGGATCTCGCGAAGCTGGTGGAGCAGGGTGCAGCGACGTTCCGCTCCGGGCTTCTGGGTGAGGACTTCGCGCCGCGTCTGATCGACTTCATCCTCGAGCGCCTGCGCAACCTGCTGCGCGATGCGGGACATGCCCAGGATGCCGTCGACGCCGTGATCGCGTTGCGCCCGACGCGCATCGACCAGGTGCTGCCGCGCCTGACCGCCGTCAGCGACTTCCAGCGTCTGCCCGAGGCGGCGGCCCTTGCAGCGGCGAACAAGCGCATCATCAACATCCTGAAGAAGGTGGATGCAGCGCTAGGCGAGCCGGATGTCGCGCTGTTGCAGGAGTCGGCGGAGAAGGCGCTGTTCCATCGGGTGATCGAAGTCGCGCCGCTGGTCCATTCCCACGTCGGCAATGAAGACTACACCGAGGCGCTGCGTGTGCTCGCCGGCCTGCGCGAGGCGGTGGACAGCTTCTTCGAGAGCGTCATGGTGATGTCCGAAGAACCGCTCATCCGCGCCAACCGCCTCGGCCTGCTCGGCAAGCTCGCCGGGCTGATGAACCAGGTGGCCGACATCTCGCGCCTCTCGGCAAACTGAACACGGCGCCCGGCGTCGGCGATGGCCGGCGCCGCGCCCAACCTGTGAAGAGCGGAGGGCCGCATGAAGCTCATCATCCTGGACCGCGACGGCGTCATCAACGAGGACTCCGAGCAGTTCATCAAGTCGCCCGACGAGTGGCATCCGCTCCCCGGCGCGCTCGAGGCGATCGCGCTCCTCAACCAATGGGGCTGGCGGGTGGTGGTCGCCACCAATCAGTCCGGCGTCGGTCGCGGGCTGTTCGGCATGGACACGCTCAATGCGATCAACGACAAGATGGTGAAGAGCCTCGCCCGGGTCGGCGGACGGTTGGACGCGATCTTTTTCTGCCCGCACGCCGCGGATTCGACCTGCGACTGCCGCAAACCCAAGCCAGGCATGCTGCTGCAGATCGGCGAGCGCTTCAACGTGCCCCTTGACGAGGTGCCAATCGTCGGCGACAGCCTGCGTGACCTGCAGGCCGGCGTTGCGGCCGGCGGTCGTCCCTATCTGGTGCTCACCGGCAAGGGGCAGACCACGCAGATGCATCCGGAGCTCCCCGAAGGGACCCGAATCTTTCCCGACCTGGCCGCCGTGGTGGCCGATCTCATTGGCTGATCCTCATCGTGCATCTCATCCGTTCGGTCCTCTTCGCCATTGCGATGACGCTCGTCACGCTGCTCTATGGTCTGTTCGCGTTCCTCGTCTTTCCCCTGCCACCGATGACACGCTACCGCATCGTCACCAGCTGGACGCGGATCGTGATGTGGATGGTGCGTGTCATCCTCGGCATCCGCTACAAGGTCATCGGCGCAGAAAACCTACCCTCGCAGCCGGCGGTGATCCTCGCCAAGCACCAGTCGGCGTGGGAGACGATGGCGATGCAGCTGATCTTTCCGCCGGTGGCCTTCGTGCTCAAGCGCGAGCTCCTGCGCGTTCCGTTCTTCGGCTGGGGGCTGGCGCAGATGCCGGGTATCGCGATCGACCGCGCCGCAGGCAAGGACGCGCTGGCGCAGGTCGTGGACCAGGGTACGCAGCGCCTCGCGGAAGGGTTCTGGGTGGTGGTGTTTCCCGAAGGTACGCGGGTCGCACCCGGCACGAGCCGCCGCTACAAGCCGGGAGGCGCCTGGCTGGCGAAGCAGGCTGGGGCGCCGGTGGTGCCGGTTGCACACAACGCGGGGGATTTCTGGCGGCGCAACGCCTTCGTGAAGCGACCGGGTGAAGTCATCGTCAGCATCGGTCCGGTCATCGACACGCAGGGGCTGGAAGCAGCCGAGGTCAATGCCCGGAGCGAGGAATGGATCGAAGCGGAGATGCGCAGGCTCTTTCCCCACCAGTACAGCCGCACCGCGAAGACAGCCGACGCCGGCTGACGGACAATGCAATCCGGTGCTGGCGCCCGCGTCGGTACCGTACAGCGTCGTTGCCGTGCGATGCGCAAAAGCTCGCGACAAAGAAAAAGCCCCGCATTCGCGGGGCTTTTTTCAACCGGCTGCTTGAAGCAGAGGCGATCAGGCAGCCTTCTTGCCCGACTTGGCAGCGGTGCCGACGGCCTTCACAGTGGCGTTGGTCGCAGCAGCCACGTTGGCTTCGGCGATCTCGGCAACTTGCTTGGCAGCCTTGCTGACGTTGTCGTAGGCGCTGTTGGCGGCGGCGATCGCCGACTTCACGGCGGCGACGGCGACATCGGAGCCGGCGGGAGCGGACTTGGCAGCCTTGTCGAGCGCGGCGGCCAGGTTCTTGTTCAGTTCGGCGATCTGGGCTTCGACCAGCTTCGACACTTCTTCCTGGCTCTGCGTGGCGATTTCGTAGACGCTGCGGTTGTAGGCGACGGCCTTCTCAACCAGCGGCTGGGCCAGCGAGGTCTGGAGGGTGATCAACTCTTGCATGTCCTTGGCGGCCATCAGCGACTTGGTGTTGGCCAGGGTGTCTTCCAGCAGGGTGCGAGCGGTGTTCAGGTTGAGGGCAGCGAGGCGCTCGACATTGGCGAATGCGGAGTTCGCGATGGTCAGCAGGGTCTCGATGTTTGCCTTGTTGGAGGCGGCGAAATCAGGGGCGTTGAAGAAAGTGCTCATGGTGAATCTCCTCGTGACAATCTGGTTTGGGTGAGATCTTGCACCTTCCGCCAGTGACATTTGCCGGATGACGCGGTGCAATATGGTCACGATTCTAACCAAGAGTTAAACCTTGTCAAGCGTTATTTGTGCAATGCACAAAAATGAAATACTGCGACAAGTTATTGAGAATCAATGATGTTGTCGGACAAGTTACGAAATCATTGTTGCGATTGTGTGAATGCAAAAAATGCCATGGAAATTAATGCGGTGGGTGCCGAGTGGCGAAAGGCGCATGGCGACTGGATCGTGGAGCAGGGGGTGTTGCACCGACACGGTGCGTACGGCATGCCGCCCCGCTCGCCCGGAGCGGGGCGGGTGTGGATCAGCGGTGCTTGAATTCGGCTTTGCGCTTGGCCACGAAGGCGGCCATGCCTTCCTTCTGATCGTCGAGCGCGAACGCCGAGTGGAACACGCGGCGCTCGAACAGCAGGCCCTCGTTGAGGCTGCTCTCGAAGGCGCGATTGACCGACTCCTTGATCATCATCACCACCGGCAGCGAGAAGCTCGCGATCGTCGTCGCCGCGGCGAGTGCCTCGTCGAGGAGCTTGTCCGCGGGAACGACACGGGCGACGAGTCCGGCGCGTTCCGCCTCGGCGGCATCGATCATGCGCGCGGTGAGGCACATGTCCATGGCCTTGGCCTTGCCCACGGCGCGCGGCAGGCGCTGGGTGCCGCCTGCACCCGGGAGGATACCGAGCTTGATCTCGGGTTGGCCGAAGCGGGCGGTGTCGGCGGCGATGATCATGTCGCACATCATCGCGAGCTCGCAGCCACCACCCAGCGCAAAGCCGGCCACCGCGGCAATCACCGGTTTGCGGCAGGTCTTCACCCGTTCCCAGTTACGGGTGATGTAGTCGCCCTTGTAGGCGTCCATGTATGAGAAGTTGGCCATTGCGCCAATGTCGGCACCCGCAGCAAACGATTTCTCGGAGCCGGTGATGACGATCGCGCCGATGTCCTCGCTGGACTCGAAGCCGTCGAGCGCCGCGCCAATCTCATCCACCAACTTGTCGTTGAGCGCGTTCAGCGCCTGCGGCCGGTTCAGCGTGATGATGCCGACGCGTCCTTGCGTGGTGACGATGATGTTCTCGAAGTTCATAGGGTCTCCTAATGGGTCGTCCGCCGAGCGGCGTGTTCAGGGTGTGGTGTCCGCCCCGCCCGAGCGAGGCTGGATGACCGCGCGCACGCGGCCGTCGCCTTTCTGGCCGGAGGCCGTCGAGGCGGAATAACGCTCGGTGAGGGCGTCGTACTCGATGAAGTCGCCAGTCACGACGTCTCCTGCGGATGACACCCGGGCGCGGTTGAAGAGGCGCGCCCGCTCCGCGCGGGTGTCGTATTCGATGCGCTCGGCTTCGCCGTCGATGTAGCTGTCGGTGCCTTCCCGGCGCTGGCGGAAGGTCGCCGGCTTGCTCGCCGAGCCGGTCGCAATGCCGCTCTGGAAGCCATCCGCACCTTGGGTGACGACCATCTTGTCGCCGCGAATCTCGAGAGAGCCCTGGACGAGGATCACCGCACCTTCGAATACATGCACCTTGTTGCGGTCATCGATCGTGACCTTGTCAGCTTCGATCTGCACAGGTTGGTCGCGGTCGGACTTTGCGGCGTGCGCTGCGCAGGGCAGGAGCGCGGCGGCGAGGAGTGCGACATACAGGGTTGTCTTCATGGCGAGGTCCGCGATCTGGGCGGGATCGTAACCGACGCCGCGCCTATCAGTTCCAGAGTTCCAAAGAGGTTGTCGGCGCGCAGGCCATTGCCGCGGGCAAGCCCGCCGCCTTGTCGAATGGTGACGGCCTCGTCGCTTCGCGCTCGCTCTTCCGAGGGCCAGATCGTGAGGCTGAGTGCGTCCAACTCCAGCGGCACCGCACCGGGCGAGGTTCGACGGACGCGCACCGCGTCGCGCAGGAAGATCTCGTCTCCGCCCGCGCGCGCCTCGCCATTGCGCGCAGTGACCGTGGTGGTCACAGCATCACGGATGGCCTCCAGGCGCGGGTTCTCGAGTACGCTCACATCCCGTCGTGGGAAGTGGCTGATGCGGTCGGACACGAGTTCGTAGCGGCGTGCGCCACCTGCGTCGAAGCTCACGAGGCGCGCGGTCTCGGCAACGAAGTCGGGGTTGCGGTTGTCGACCGCGGCAGGGGGCGCTTCCGGTTCGCGCGTGCTGCGTTCCAGCCACAGTGTGGCGCCGGCCAGCAGGGCAAGCACGACGATGGGGTAGAGTTGTTCGGCGGAGGCGCGCATGGTGAGAGCGGTGGTAGGTGTGTGGCGTCAGCCGCGTCCGACGAGGCGTGGAGTGTCAGTCGCGCGCGCCTGCGGCCGATAGTGGGCATTCGGGAGCCCTTTCGAGCGCATCAGATCACCTTCGCCTGCATCAGGTCGTGTGTGTTCAGAGCGCCGACCAAGCGCTGGTCGGCGTCGATGACCAGGAGCTGGCTGATGCGCAGCTGCTCCATCATCTGCGCTGCCTCGGCGGCCAGAGCGTCCGGGCCAATGCTGCGCGGGGATGGTGTCATCACCTCCCCGATGCGGACCTGGCGCAGGTCGATGCCGCGCTCGAGCGCACGACGCAGGTCGCCGTCGGTGAATATCCCGATGACCCGGCCCGCCGCGTCGCAGATTGCGGTCATGCCGAGCCCGCCGCGGGTCATCGCGAGCAGTGCGTCGCCGAAGGAGGTTTCCTCTGCGACGGCAGGCACCCGCTCCGCCGGACGCATCACATCAGCGACGTGGGTGAGCAGGCGACGCCCCAGCGCCCCCCCGGGGTGGGAGCGGGCGAAGTCGTCCGGGCTGAATCCGCGGGCATCCAGTATGGCCACCGCAAGCGCATCACCCAGGGCAAGCGCCGCGGTGGTGCTCGCCGTAGGCGCGAGGTTCAGCGGACAGGCTTCCTCCACGACGCCGGCGTCCAGATGGGCGTCCGCCTCGCGCGCGAGCGGCGAGTCCGGGTTGCCGGTGAGCGCGATCAGGCGGGCACCCTGACGCTTCACCAGCGGCAGGATCGTGAGAAGCTCCTCGCTGCTGCCGGAGTTGGACAGCATGATGACGACATCGTCTGGAGTGATCATGCCCAAGTCGCCATGCGCGGCCTCCGCTGCATGCACGAAATAGGCGGGCGTGCCCGTGCTTGCCAGCGTGGCCGCGATCTTGCGGCCGATGTGCCCGGATTTGCCAATGCCGGTAACGATGACCCGCCCGCGGCGTGCGAGGATGGTCGACACCGCGCACACGAAGTGTGCATCCAGGCGATCGGACAGGGCCGTCACGGCTTCGGCTTCGATGCGCAGGACGCGGCGCGCCATCGCGAGCACCTGGTCGGAGCGGACATCTTGCGTTTGCAGGGTCATGCGTGTTTCAGCGGCTGGGTGGGTTGGGGGACTTGTCGGTGTTGTCGCCAGTCGTGGGGCGCGTGCCGTGCGGGCGCGCTTCACGATTCGGTGACTGGCGTCGGATGCGTGATCCGAGTATAACAGAGCGGCAACCCCGTCACGGGCGGGCTGCGCCCGTCCGCGCAGCCCGCCCGGAATCTGTCCGCCTCCGTCGATGCTCAATACCCTAGAACTGGTGCTGCTCCTGTTGGCCGCTTCCGTGGTCGTCGTGGCCTTTTTCCGCAGTCTCAACTTGCCGCCGGTGTTGGGCTATCTGCTCGTCGGTGCAGCGGTCGGGCCCCACGCGCTGAACCTGATGCACGAGACGAAAGGGGCGAGTCACCTTGCCGAGTTCGGTGTCGTGTTCCTGATGTTCTCGATCGGGCTCGAGTTCTCGCTGTCCCGATTGTTCGCGATGCGGCGCATCGTGTTCGGATTCGGCTCGGTGCAGGTGCTGGGAACGATCGCCGTGGTCGTGGCACTCGGCAAGCTGGCGGGGCTCGGCTGGGTGCCGAGTCTCGTGCTCGGTTGCATCCTGTCCATGTCATCGACCGCGATCCTGTCCAAGCTGCTCTCCGACCGGCTGGAGCTTGATCGGCCGCATGGGCGCGAGACGATCGGCGTGCTGCTTTTCCAGGATATCGCGGTGGTGCCGATGATGATCCTGTTGCCTGCGATGTCGCGTCCTGCGGACGAGCTCCTCGCGACGCTCTCGCTCGCGCTCCTCAAGGCGGTGGTGATGCTGGTGCTGGTGCTGGTGATCGGGCAGAGGCTGATGCGCTGGTGGTTCACGCAGGTGGCGAAGCGCCGCTCGGGTGAGCTCTTCATGCTCAACGTGTTGCTGATCACGCTGGGGCTGGCGTGGCTTTCCGAGCATGTGGGGCTGTCGCTCGCGCTCGGCGCCTTTCTCGCGGGCATGCTGATCTCGGAGACCGAGTATCGGTACCAGGTCGAAGAGGATATCAAGCCTTTCCGCGACGTGCTGCTCGGATTGTTCTTCGTCACTGTGGGCATGTTTCTCGACGTCGGGATGATCGCCGAGAACCTGCCTGCCGTGCTGGGCATGGTCGTCGGTTTCATGGTGCTGAAATTCGCGATCGTGATGCTCGCATCGCGCCTGTTCGGCTCTTCGCAAGGCACTGCGATGCGAACCGGGCTGTGGCTGTGCGCGGGGGGCGAATTCGGCTTCGTGCTGATCGCGCATCTGGACGGGTTGGCGCTGATGTCCGGGGCCTTGCTGCAGGTTACGGTGGCCGCACTTGTGCTGTCGATGTTGCTTGCGCCGCTGGTCGTGCAGGTCAGCGACCGGGTCGTGATGCGCTTCGTCGCATCCGAATGGCTTCTGAAGTCGATGGAGCTCACGCGCATTGCTGCGCAGACCATGAGCGCGGACAAGCATGTGATCATCGCCGGCTACGGACGCAGCGGCCAGTACATGGCGCGCTTCATGGACAAGGAGAACGTCACTTACGTCGCGCTCGATCTGGATCCGGAGCGGGTGCGCGAGGCCGCGGCGGCCGGCGACTCGGTGGTGTTCGGGGACGCGTCGCGGCAGGAGACGCTGATGGCAGCGGGCATTCTGCGGGCGAGCGCGCTGGTGATCTCGTTCTCGGAAGTGGATGCGGCGTTGCGGGTGATGCACCGTGCTCATGCGCTGAAGCCGGGGCTGCCGATCATCGCGCGTGCGGCCGACGAGCGCGACATGGAGCGGCTCACCAAGGGCGGCGCCACGGAGGCTGTGCCGGAGGTGTTCGAGAGCAGCATCATGCTCGCGTCGCACGTGCTGGCTCTGGTGGGGGTTCCGCTCAACAGGGTCATCCGCCGCGTGCGCGACGTGCGCAACCAGCGCTATGCGCTCATGCGCGGTTTCTTTCATGGCGCTGACGACTCGGCCGATGATCCCGATTCAGCCCAGCCACGCCTGCATTCGATCGTTGTGCCGCCCGGTGCGAGCGCGATCGGGTTGACTTTCGGCGAGCTTGGGCTGGAGCGGCTCGAGGTGCAGGTGTCGGCGGTGCGGCGGCGCTACATCAAGGGCGTTTCGCCAGGGCCGGAGACGCGTGTCGTCGAGGGCGATGTACTGGTGCTGCTGGGGTTGCCGGATGCGCTCAAGCGCGCGGAGAGTCTGCTGCTCCAGGGCGTCTGAGCGGGTGTCCGCCCCTCGAGTTTGCACACTGTTACCTTGCATTTGCATGTGCACCAAGTCAGTCGGAAACGCTCTGGTACAATACGCGGTTTTTCCAGCGCTGGAAATTGTCGGCTTGAACACCGTTGCGGCTTCGGCCAGTCCTCTCGTGCATCTTCGTGATGTGCGCTTCGCCTATGGCGATCGCGCCATCCTGCAGGGTGTCGACCTGGTCGTGCCGCGCGGCAAGGTCGTCGCGATCATGGGCGGCAGCGGTAGCGGCAAGACCACGCTGCTGCGACTCATCGGGGGGCAGTTGCGTGCCTCCGGCGGGGTGGTCGAGGTGGCCGGGCAGGACATTGCGGGGCTGGGGCGCGAGGCGATGTACGCGTTGCGCCGGCGCATGGGCATGTTGTTCCAGTTCGGGGCGCTGTTCACCGACATGACGGTGTTCGACAACGTGGCATTCCCCTTGCGCGAGCACACCGATCTACCGCGTGAGCTGGTCCGTGACCTGGTGCTGATGAAGCTGGATGCGGTGGGTTTGCGCGGCGCGGCGGGGCTGATGCCGGCCGAACTCTCCGGCGGCATGGCGCGGCGCGTGGCACTCGCGCGTGCAGTGGCGCTGGATCCGATGCTGATCATGTACGACGAGCCCTTCGCCGGGTTGGACCCGATCTCGCTCGGTGTGGTGGGGCAGCTCATTCGCAGGCTCAACGACGCGCTGGGCGCGAGCTCCATACTGGTCACGCACGACGTGCACGAGTCGCTCGCGATTGTCGATTACGTCTATTTCGTGTCGGCCGGTCGCATCGTTGCCGAGGGCACGCCGGACGAGATCCGCGCGTCGCGTGACCCCTTCGTGCACCAGTTCGTGCATGCCGAGATCGATGGCCCGGTGCCGTTCCATTATCCCGCGACGCCGATCGGGGAGATGCTGCTGGGAGATGTCCGATGACGCCGCTCGGCTTCGTTCGCCGCCTGGGTGCGCTGATCGTCGACAGCGTATGGACGCTGGGCTTCGTGGCGCGTTTCTTTGCGCTGCTGCTGCTGTATTCCGGGCAGTCGTTCCGGCGCATTCATCTCACCATCCGCGAGGTGTATTTCAGCGGCGTGCTGTCGCTGCTCATCATCGTTGTGTCCGGCTTGTTCGTCGGCATGGTGCTGGGCCTGCAGGGCTACGAGACGCTGCAACGCTTCGGCTCGGGTGATGCGCTGGGTGTGCTGGTGGCGCTGTCGCTCACGCGTGAGCTGGGGCCGGTGGTGGCGGGCTTGCTGTTCGCGAGCCGTGCGGGCTCTGCGGTTACTGCCGAGATCGGCCTGATGAAGGTCACCGAGCAGTTGAAGGCGATGGACATGATGGCGGTGAGCCCGATTGCCCGCGTCGTCGCGCCACGCTTCTGGGGGGGCGTGATCTCCATGCCGCTGCTTGCAGCGATCTTCTCCAGCATGGGCGTGTTTGGCGGCTGGCTGATCGGCGTGGTGTTCATCGGTGTCGACGAGGGTGCGTTCTGGTCGCAGATGCAGGCCGCGGTGGATTTTCGCTATGACGTGATGAACGGCGTCATCAAGAGCGTGGTCTTCGGTGTTGCGGTGTCGCTGATCGCGGTGTTCGAGGGGCACGACTGTACCCCGACCGCCGAGGGTGTGTCGCGCGCGATCACGCGGACGGTGGTGAGCTCCGCGCTGGCGATCCTCGCGCTGGATTTCGTGTTGACTTCATTCATGTTCCGGGGCCAGTCATGAGCCGAATCAAGCTTGATCTTTGGGTGGGCCTGTTTGTCGCGATCGGTTTCGCTGCGCTGCTATTTCTTGCCTTGCGCGTCGGTAACCTATCCACCAACAGCCTGGGCGAGACGTACGCCGTGAGTGCGCAGTTCGACAACATCGGCGGGTTGAAGGTGCGCGCGCCGGTGAAGAGTGCCGGTGTGGTTGTCGGCCGCGTCGCCGACATCCGCCTGGATCCGTCGCGCTATCGCGCCGAGGTCGTGCTGATGCTGGACAAGCGCTTTCCGTTCCCGTCGGATACGGCCGCCTCCATACTGACATCCGGCCTCCTCGGCGAACAGTATGTCGGGCTGGACGCCGGCGTTGACGAGGCCATGCTCGCAAGCGGTGACCGCATCGAGATCACCAGCTCGGCGGTGGTGCTCGAGAAGCTCATCGGGCAGTTCCTGTTCAACAAGGCGGCCGAATGAGCCGTCAAGACAACTCTCCCCGCGGGGCCAGATCATGAAACTCGCACTCAAGTCCGGCCGACTGACGGCGCTGCTTGTCCTGTCGGCCGCTCTGCTTCTCGGGGGCTGCGCAAGCAACCCCGCCAACCCGGATGACCCTTACGAGGACTACAACCGGGCGATGTTCCAGTTCAACCAGCGGGTCGACAAATACACCTTGCGCCCGCTCGCGCGGGTATATGAGACGGTGACGCCGAACCCGGTGCGCATCGGCATCGGCAATTTCTTCAGCAACCTCGGTGATGTCTGGATCGGCGCCAACAACCTCATGCAGGGAAAGGTGGAGGAGGGTGTCTCCGACTGGATGCGCTTCATCTTCAACAGCACCTGGGGCCTGGGTGGGCTGCTCGACATCGCGAGCGAAGCCGGCATGACCAAGCACGACGAGGACTTCGGCCAGACCCTGGCGGTGTGGGGGGTGGGCGAAGGGCCTTACATCGTGCTGCCTTTCTTCGGTCCGCGTACGCTGCGTGATGCCGCTGCGTTGCCGGTGGATATGACTGCGGACAACGTCTGGGGCATAGACCACGTGCCCACACGCAACACCATGACCGGATTGCGCCTCACGCATGCGCGTGCGGCCTTCCTGGGGATCGAGAAGTCGTTCCGTCAGGGCACGCTGGACCAGTACGCCTCGGCGCGCGACTTCTATCTGCAGCAGCGCCGCTACAAGGTCCAGGATGGCAATGTCGGCCTCGACTACGAGGACTACGATGATGAGTCTGCCACGCGTACCTTCCGCCCCTCGCTCGGCTTGAGCCTGCGAACCGAATGAACAGGAGCCAACGCATGAAATCGAAACTGCTCGCCCTGCTGACCACCTTTTTGCTCGTCTTTGCGCCCGCTGTGCACGCAGCGCCGGAGGTCGCCCCCGACGAGTTGGTGCAGCGCATCTCCAACGAGGTGCTCGACATCGTGCGTACCGACCCCGGCCTGAAGGCGGGCGACACCAGCGCGGCGATCGCGCGGGTGGAGCAGGTGGTGTTGCCACACTTCAACTTCCGTCGCATGGCATCGCTCGCGGTGGGGCCGGACTGGCGCAGCGCGACGCCGGTGCAGCAGCAGCAGATCGCTGACGGCTTCTATGGGCTGCTGGTGCGCACCTATTCCAACGCGCTCACCAACTACAAGGACCAGACCGTGCGCTTCCGGCCGTTCAGGATGGACGCCGGCGCGAAAACGGTGCGGGTGCAGTCCGAGATCGTGCAGGCGGGCGCGCAGCCGATTCCCGTCGATTACGTGCTCGGGGCCGGTGAGGACGGCTGGAAGGTGTTCGACATCGTCATCAGCGGCGGCAGCCTCGTCACCACCTACCGTGACAGCTTCGCCGAGCAGATCCGCACCGGTGGCATGGATGGGCTGATCCGCTGGTTGCAGAGCAAGGCGGGTGAGCCCGAGCCGGCTCAGCCGGCAGCGGCGAAGTCCTGATGCAGGGCCCGGCAGAGCTCCTCTTGCAGGGCGCAGTGACCATGGCTTGCGCGACGGCGCTGGTCGCACGTGGCCGCGAACTCGCGCGCGCCGGGGACCTTGTTGTCGATTTTTCTGCGGTGGATGAATGCGACTCGAGTGCGCTTGCCCTGTTGTTCGACTGGATGCGCGCGGCCCAGGCTGCCGGGCATCGCGTGTCGACGCGCGCGCTGCCCCCGACACTCGCGAGCCTTGCGGCGCTGTATGGCGTATCCGGGCTGATTCCGGCAGCCGCTGTCTGAAGCGTCGGACGTTGCTGATGCTGTTTGCAGTTCCTTTCATGGGCCGAGGCCTGGTCCGGAGTTCGATGTGAGTATCCCTGCCATCCGCGTCGATGCGGTATCCAAACATTACGGCAGCCTCCAGGCCCTCGACGGCGTGAGTCTGGAAGTGGCGCAGGGCGAGTTTTTCGGCCTGCTGGGACCCAACGGGGCTGGCAAGACCACGCTCATCTCCGCGCTCGCCGGACTGGTGAGGCCGAGCGCCGGGCGCATCGCGATCATGGGTCACGACGTCGTTGACGACTATCGCAACGCGAGGCGCCAACTCGGGGTGGTGCCGCAGGAGCTGGTGTTCGACCCCTTCTTCAACGTACGCGAACTGTTGCGCATCCAGTCCGGCTACTTCGGGCTTGCGCGCAACGACGACTGGATCGACGAGATCCTCGGTCACCTCGATCTGCTGCCCAAGGCGAACGTGAACATGCGCGCCCTCTCCGGTGGCATGAAGCGCCGCGTGCTGGTGGCACAGGCGTTGGTACATAGGCCGCCGGTGATCGTGCTCGACGAGCCCACTGCGGGCGTCGATGTGGAACTGCGCCAGGGCCTGTGGCAGTTCATCCGCAAGCTCAACCGTGACGGTCACACCATCGTGCTCACCACGCATTACCTGGAAGAGGCCGAGACACTCTGCGGGCGCATCGCGATGCTGAAGAGCGGCCGCATCGTCGCACTCGACAGCACCGCGGCGCTCCTGAAGCGCTTTGCGACCCACAGCCTGCGGCTGCGGCTGGCGGATCCGCAGGCCGGGTTGGCGCTGGGCGGCGTGGCCGAGGAGGGAGGGTGGATGAGCTTCGGCTTCGATGCCTTTGGCGAGGTCGAGTCCCTGCTGCTGCGGCTGCGCGAGCGCGGCGCGGTGATCGACGAGATGGCGCTCGGTGAGCCTGATCTGGAGCAGGTGTTCCTGGAGGTGATGCATCGTGCGTGAGCCGTTCCCCCAAGTCAGCGCGGCACCCTGGGTAGGATTTCGCACCCTGCTCTTCAAGGAAGTGCTGCGCTTCTGGAAGGTTGCCTTCCAGACAGTGGCCGCGCCGGTGCTCAACGCGCTGCTGTTCCTGCTGATCTTCTCGCATGTGCTGGATCGGCACGTCACCGTGTATGGCGAGATCGGCTACACCACCTTCCTCGTGCCCGGCCTGGTGATGATGTCGCTGCTGCAGAATGCCTTCGCCAACAGCTCGTCATCGCTGATCCAGAGCAAGATCACCGGCAACATCATCTTCGTGTTGCTGCCGCCGATTTCCTACCGCGAGTTCTATGCGGCCTATGTCGTGGCGTCCATCCTGCGCGGGCTCTTCGTTGGCCTCGGGGTGCTGCTGGTGTCGGTGCCCTTCATCGAGCTCAGTGTGGCGCATCCGCTATGGGTGCTGGTGTTCGCGGTGTTGGGCGGGGCGATCCTCGGTTCGATGGGCGTCATCGCCGGCATCTGGGCGGAGAAGTTCGATCAGCTCTCGGCCTTCCAGAACTTCCTGATCATGCCGCTGACGATGCTGTCGGGCGTGTTCTACTCCATCCATTCCCTGCCGCCGCTGTGGCAGGACATCTCGCATGTGAATCCGTTCTTCTTCATGATCGACGGCTTTCGTTACGGATTTTTCGGTCAGTCCGATGTCTCGCCCTGGTTGAGCCTGGGCGTGGTCGGGCTGTGTTTCGTTTTGCTCGCGCTGCTGACCCTGGCGATGCTCGCCAGAGGGTACAAGCTGCGCGGTTGAGGATTGACCATGTTCGAAGCATCTGAAATCAAGCGCCTGATCGGCGCGGGGCTGCCCTGCGACTATGTCGAGATCGCCGGTGACGACGGCGTGCACTTCACCGGTATCGTGGTGAGCGGCGCATTCGAGGGCAAGCCGCGCGTACGCCAGCACCAGGCGGTGTACGCCACGCTCGGTGCGCTGATGGGTAACGAGATCCACGCGCTGCAGCTCAGCACCTACACGCCGGCGCAGTGGGACGTGGCGCGCCGCGAGCTCGGGCTCTGAGGCGGCACGATGGACAAGCTCCTGATCGAAGGCGGCACGCGACTGTCCGGCGAGGTTGCGATGTCGGGCGCCAAGAATGCCGCGCTGCCCATCCTCTGTGCTGCGCTGCTCACGCGCGAGCCGCTGACGCTGACCAACGTGCCGGCGCTCAACGACATCGACACCCTGCTGCGCCTGATCGGCCAGATGGGCGTGAAGACCACGCGTGACGGCAACACCGTGACGCTGGATGCAGCGGCACTCGACAACCCGGTAGCACCCTACGAGATGGTGAAGACCATGCGCGCCTCCATTCTCGTCCTCGGGCCGCTGCTTGCCCGTTGTGGCGAGGCGCGCGTGTCGCTCCCGGGTGGCTGCGCGATCGGCGCGCGGCCAGTGGACCAGCACATCAAGGGCTTGCAGGCGATGGGCGCCGAGGTTGCGGTCGAGCACGGGTATGTGCGCGCCGCCTCACCGCGCCTGAAGGGTGCCCGCCTCTTCACCGACATGGTGACCGTCACCGGCACCGAGAACCTGATGATGGCCGCGTGCCTCGCCGATGGCGACACGGTGATCGAGAACGCCGCGCGCGAGCCCGAGGTGGTGGATCTCGCGAACTGCCTGATCGCGATGGGCGCGAACATCTCCGGCGCCGGCAGCGACGTGATCCGCATCCGCGGTGTGGAGCGGCTGCATGGCGCGACGCACCGCATCATGCCGGACCGCATAGAGACCGGCACCTACCTGTGCGCGGTCGCGGCGACCGGCGGCGAGGCGCGTCTCACCGCGACATCCTCGTGCTATCTGGACTCGGTCATCGACAAGCTCATGGATGCGGGCTGCGAGCTCGCGAGCGAGCGCGACGCGATCCGCATCAAGGCGCCGGCGCGGCTCAATGCGGTGAACATCCGCACCTCACCGTATCCCGCCTTCCCCACCGACATGCAGGCGCAGTTCATGGCCTTGAATGCGGTCGCGCAGGGTACCGCGGTGATCCGCGAGACCATCTTCGAGAACCGCTTCATGCACGCCGTCGAGCTGGCACGGCTCGGTGCGGATATCCGCATCGACGGTAACACCGCGGTGGTGCAGGGCGTGACCGGTTTGCAGGGTGCGACGGTGATGGCAACCGATCTGCGCGCCTCGGCAAGCCTCGTCATCGGCGGGCTGGTGGCAGAGGGCGAGACCACGATCGAGCGCATCTATCACCTCGACCGTGGTTACGAGCGGCTCGAGGAGAAGCTCGGCGCGCTCGGCGCCAGGGTGCGCCGGCTCGCCTGAGGACGCCAGGCAGCGCTTTCGCTGATTTGAAACCGGGGTGCGACGCGTTGTTGTCGTGCGCCCCTCGGGTTCAATCACCATGCGCATTCCAAGGCCTTTCTCCCCAAAACGGGAAATTGAAAGTGTCAAATCCGTCGGTGTCACGATAATCTCTGAAGACGTTGAGGTTTTGGGCGCAGGTGTGTGCCGGCCTCTGCGGGCGCGGTTCGTCGCGCCCGCCCAGCCAACTTCCAGAGTGAGTGGCAACCACTGGCATGGTCAGCGCATCGGGAGCCCTGCAATCGCTTGGCGGTTCGTACCGCAAGGATCGCTATCGTGCCTGGCTCGTATTGATCTATGTCGGGGCCGCACTGTTCTTCGCCGCACTCGGAGCCTATGATGCGCAGCGCAATGCCGCAGCCGTCGAGGATATTGCGCGCGAGCGCGGCAAGGTGCTGTTCTCGCTCATCGAGCTCACGCGTGACTGGAATGCGCGGCACGGCGGCGTCTACGTTGCTGTCTCCGAGTGGTCTCAGCCCAATCCGCACCTGAAGCACCCGCGTCGGGATCTGCAGACACTGGATGGTGTCGCGCTGACGATGATCAACCCGGCATTCATGACCCGGCAGATCTCCGAACTCGCAGAAAACCAATCCGGCGTACGCTTTCGCATCACGAGCCGCAAGCCGATCCGCCCGGACAACGCGCCTGACGACTGGGAGGCGGAATCGCTGGCGGTCTTCGAGACCAGCGGGGTCGCCGAGCGCATCGCATTCTTCGAGCATGAGATCTTCAACGGTAACGTGCGGCCGGCGCATCGCTACATGGCGCCGTTGAAGGTCACCGAGCCATGCTTGCAGTGTCATGCCGAGCAGGGCTACAAGCTGGGTGATGTTCGTGGCGGCATCTCCGTGACCATGCCGGCCGAGTCCTTGCTGGCGCTGAAGTCCGAGCGCCACGCGCGCGCGCTTTGGGTGCTCGGGGCGTGCTTCCTGCTGGTCGTCGCGGTCCTGCATGCAATCCTTGCGCGCGCGCGACGTCAACGGCGCGTGCTCGAGGCCGTCGCGCACGACCAGGAGGCTGTGATCGCCGAGCGCACTCACTCCCTCAACCAGGCTAACGAGGAGCTCGCGCGCGAGTTGGCGGATCGTCGCATGCGCGAACATGAACTCCGGCTGGCATCGGCTGTGTTCGAGAGCGCGGCTGAGGCGATCATGGTCACCGACGCCGAGAACCGGGTGCTGCGCGTGAACCCGGCCTTTTCGGTGATCACGGGCTATACCCAGCGTGAGGTGCTCGGCCGCAACCCCAGGCTTCTGCGCTCAGGGCGGCACGACGCGACCTTCTATGCCGAGATGTGGGGGGCGCTGCGCGCGCGCGGTCACTGGGAGGGAGAGATCTGGAATCGCCACAAGTCGGGCGAGGTTCGCGTCGAGTGGCTGTCGATCACGGTGATAGACGACGGCATGGCGGGTGCGGGAAAGTACCTCGCCGTCTTCCACGACATCACCCGCTACAAGGAGGCCGAGGAGTTGCTGCGCCACAAGGCCTACCACGACGCGCTCACCGACCTGCCCAACCGCCAACTGTTCGCAGACCGGCTGGATGCGGCCCTGCATCAGGCGCGCCGTCATCGTCGCAGCGTTGCGCTGATGCTGATCGATCTCGACCGCTTCAAGGAGGTCAACGATTCGCTCGGCCACGCCGCGGGCGATGCGCTGCTGGTCGAGGTTGCTGAAGGAATGCGCCGCTGCGTGCGGGAGGCGGATACGGTGTCGCGACTTGGCGGAGACGAGTTCGCGATCCTCCTGACCGAAACGAGCTCCGATCAGGAGGCAGTGGATGTCGCGCTGCGGGTGCTGACGCGCGTCGCCCAACCCTTCCTGCTCGCTGCGGGGCGCGCCGATGTATCCGCTTCGATCGGCATCGCGCGCTATCCGCAGGATGGAGAGTCATCGGAGCAGCTCATGAAACATGCCGACATCGCGATGTACGCCGCCAAGGCGGCAGGGCGCAATTGCTATTGCATCTACGACGCTGCCCGCATGGCCACGTCTCACGCGGGTGACCCCGTCGCCATGCCGGTGCGTGGCGCGGATGCCGGCTGACATATCCGGGTTGCCGCCGCTACCAACGTTGCGACGGTGGGCCTCGGCCCCGTTATTGCTGAGCCTGAGCGAGCAACTGGTCGACGCCGCCGACCTGCAGCACCTTCAACCGTGAGACGTGCCCGTCCGCGGTGGGCCAGTCGATTGACTGACCCACCGACAGCCCCAGGAGTGCACTGCCAGCCGGCGTAAACACCGAGATGCGGTTACGTGCGGGATCTGCACCGCCGGGATAGCTCAGCGTCAAACGGTATTCGCGGCCCGACTCCAGGTCCTGGAAGCGAGCGCATGACTCCATGCGGATCACCTCTTCGGGCATGTCCTCGGGCGTGCGGATGTCGGCCCGCTCCAGTTCCGCGCGCAAGCCGTCGAGATCGCGACGGTTGCGGGCTGCCGGCTGCGAGAGCAGACCCTCCAGGCGCTCAAGGTCGTCGGTGGAGATGATGATGTCGGGCTTGTGCATGCGGGGAACTCCTTTCACACAACGCGTTTCGGACGCAAAAAAAGCAAAAAGGCCGAACGCGCCGCGAGCGGTTCAGCCAAGAGCCGCGAGACTAACACGCGACCGCTCGGGTTACAATCCAGCCTCGTTCATTTCGAGGCATCCCGTTCGTGTCGAGCATTACCCTGGCGCTCTCCAAGGGGCGCATCTTCGAGGAAACGCTGCCGCTGCTCGCGGCGGCCGGCATCGTGCCCACCGACAATCCGGAAACCTCGCGCAAGCTGATCATCGAGACCAACCGGCCGGATGTGCGGCTGGTGATCGTGCGCGCCACCGATACGCCCACCTACGTGCAGTACGGCGCGGCCGATATCGGTATCGCGGGCAAGGACGTGCTCATCGAGCACGGCGGTGATGGCCTCTACCAGCCGCTCGACCTGCGCATTGCGCAGTGCCGGATGTGTGTGGCTACCCGCAAGGGCTTCGACTATGCCGCAGCGTCGCGCCCCGGCGCACGCATCCGTGTGGCCACCAAGTATATCAACACCGCCAAGGCGCACTTCGCCGCCAAGGGCGTGCACGTCGATCTCATCAAGCTGTACGGCTCGATGGAGCTCGCTCCGCTGGTGGGGCTCGCCGACGCCATCGTCGACCTCGTGTCCACCGGCGGTACCCTGCGCGCGAACAATCTGGAAGCGGTCGAGGACATCATGCCGATCAGCTCGCGCCTGATCGTCAACCAGGCCTCGCTGAAGCTCAAGCCCGAACTCATCCAGCCACTGCTGGACGCCTTTGCCGGAGCGATCAAATGACTGCATCGAAGGCCCCCGTCGCCAATCCGCGCCGCCTGACGGCGCGCGACCCGGAGTTCCTCGCCACGCTGGATGCGCTGCTCGCCTTCGAGAGCACCGCCGATGCGCGCATCGATGCTGCCGTGAGCGAGATCCTGCAGGGTGTGCGCACCACCGGCGACGCGGCGGTGATCGAATACACCCGCCGCTTCGACAAGCTCGACGTGCGCGGCATGGCCGAGCTGGAGCTACCGCATGCGGCGCTGAAGACCGCGCTCGACAGCCTCTCGGTGGAGCAGCGCGAGGCGCTGCGCATCGCGGCCGACAGGGTGCGCATCTATCACGAACGCCAGAAGGCGGAGTCCTGGACCTACACCGAGGCCGACGGCACACGCCTGGGGCAGAAGGTCACGCCGCTCGACCGTGTCGGGCTGTACGTGCCTGGTGGCCGCGCCTCCTACCCGAGTTCGGTGCTGATGAACGCGATTCCGGCCAAGGTGGCGGGCGTCGGCGAGCTCATCATGGTGGTGCCCACGCCCGGCGGCGAGCAGAACCCGCTGGTGCTCGCGGCGGCGGCGATCACCGGGGTGGACCGGGTGTTCACCATCGGCGGGGCGCAGGCGGTCGCGGCGCTTGCCTATGGCACCCAGACGATTCCGCAGGTGGACAAGATCGTCGGGCCCGGTAACGCCTATGTGGCCGAGGCCAAGCGCCGGGTGTTCGGCGTGGTGGGCATCGATATGATCGCCGGGCCCTCCGAGGTCCTGATCATCTCGGATGGCAGCGGCAACCCCGACTGGGTGGCGATGGATCTCTTCGCCCAGGCCGAGCACGACGAGCTCGCGCAGTCCATCCTGCTATGCACCGACGCCGCCTTCATCGACGCGGTCGCCGACAGCATCACGCGGCTCCTGCCGACCATGCCGCGGCGCGCGACGATCGCCACCTCGCTCACCAATCGTGGCGCGCTCATCCATGTGGAATCGCTCGAGCAGGCCTGCGCGATCGCCAACCGCATCGCGCCCGAGCATCTCGAGCTGTCGCTCGAATCCCCCGAGCCCTGGATCGAGCATATCCGCCACGCCGGGGCGATCTTCGTCGGCCACTGGTCGGTCGAGGCGCTGGGGGACTACTGCGCCGGCCCCAACCATGTGCTGCCTACGATGCGCAGCGCGCGTTTCTCGTCGCCGTTGGGGGTGTACGACTTCCAGAAGCGTACCAGCCTCATCCAGGTCTCCGCTGCGGGGGCGCGCACGCTCGGCAAGGTCGCCTCCATTCTCGCCCATGGCGAGGGTCTGCAGGCGCATGCCCGCTCGGCCGAGCTGCGCGTCGAGCACGGCTGAACCGGCCCCGGCAGGGGGCCTGAAGCGCCGTTGTGCGGAATTGCGCCGCAATTCGGTGCATATTCCGGCGAACGAAGTGGCTGCATCCCGTCTAAGCTGCAAGCATCGGGGCGTGGGTTCCGGGTGGCGCGCGCATGTTGCGGTGCGCCGGCCTCTGCCCCGGCGGGAGTTATCCGATGAGATCGCTGATCCTGTTGTCTGCCGCGCTGCTGTCCGGTTGTGCGGCCATGTATGAGTCCCCGCCGGCTGTCGTACACCAGCCGATGACGATACGGCCCGAGCAGGTGGCGCGCACCGCGCCGGCCAACGGCTCGATCTACCAGGCCAGCACCGCGCGGCCGCTGTTCGAGGATCGTCGCGCGCGCATGGTGGGCGATACGCTCACCATCAACCTGGTGGAGCGTACCAGCGCGCAGAAGGGCGCCAACACCAGCGCCACCCGCAGCTCCGAGATGAGCGGCGGGCTGCGCACCATCCCCGGCTTCTTCCCCTTCAACGCCCTGGGCGGGCTGGAGATCGACGCCGGCACGGAATCCACGTTCAGCGGGGACGGCGCCTCCGCAGCCAACAACGCCTTCAATGGCACCATCACCGTCACGGTGATCGAGCTCTACCCCAACGGCAACTTGCTGGTTTCCGGCGAGAAGCAGCTTGCGATCAACCAGGGGAGCGAGTTCATCCGCTTCTCGGGCGTGGTGAATCCGAACAACGTCACCACCTCCAATACGGTGCAATCCACCCAGGTCGCGGATGCACGCATCGAGTACAAGGGCAGCGGGGTGCTGGACGAGAGCAACACCATGGGTTGGCTGCAGCGCTTCTTTGCCTCCTTCCACCCGTTCTGAGCGGCGATGCGCATGAGCCGGACCAACGCGCCGAAGCCGCCGATGACGTCATCTCGCATTCGTGCGCTGCCGTTGCGGCGGCTGCTCTGCCTTCTCGCCGGGTTGGGCTTGAGCGGCTGCATCAGCCTGCCGCCCGCGCCGATGGACGAAGAGGCCAGGGTGCGGGCCCAGGTCGCAGAGCAGGCGCGTCAGGCGCAGCGCCCATCCTCGGTGTGCGCCGCGCAGCCGGGGTCGCCTTTCGCCTATCGCAAGAAACTGCTGGTGCTGAGCTTTCCGCTCGCGAGGCCGCTGGAGGGGGCCGATATCCCAGGGCTTGCAACGACCTGGTCTCAGGCCCTGCAGAAGCGTCTCACAGCGACAGACCGTTTTCTGGTTCGGGACGGTAGCGGCTTCCGGTTGGATCCGGCGGACGACCCGCGCACCCAGATCATCACGCTGGCGCGCGAGTTTGACGCCCAATTTGTCGTTGCCGGCCGTATCGAGAATCTGCGCAGCGAGGAAAACGTCGCCCGCATCGGATCGTTCAAACCGGTGCCATTGCCTGGTGACGACAAGCGCGCGATCGAGAGCAGCCTGGAGGTCTATGACGGCACCAACGGCGCGCTGCTCAAGCGATCCGTGTTCGCCACCTTGCTGGAAGGGGAGGTGCTCAACCCTTCGCGTACCTCTCTGCCGGGTGATTTCGGGGATTCGGATCTTGGCGCGGCGTTTACGGGGATGGCGCAAGTTCAGGGTGAGGCGGTCGAGGACGAACTTGCCTGCCTTCCGATGCAGGCCCGCATCGTACGCACTCAGCGGCACGAGGTGCATATCGATGCTGGCTTCTTGAGCAGGCTCCAACCGGGTGACCGGCTCAAGGTCGTGCAGCGGGGCAGCGGGGAGAGCGCCGCCGAGAGGCATTATGGTGATCTCATCATCAGCCAGGTGTTGCCGGAGTCTGCAGTAGGATATCTCGAGAGCGGGGCGCTCCCCGATTGGCGCTTCAGTGGTGTGGTGCGCGCCTGGTGAGGGCGGGCGAGATCACGACAGCGTTCAACGTCCCTGAAAGTAGTAGCACATCGCCCGCAGCCGCTGGTCGGCAGGAAGGCCAAGGGCGCAGATCTGCATGATCTGCTCGCGTGATTGCGGTGCCGCGGGATGAGCGGCCCCGGGTGGGACCGGGTAGCTGCTGACCGTGCCGGGAGGCGTGACCGGCATTGCGTTGGCTGCTTGCGACGCCGCTCTGCCCTCGTCGAGGGGGCCGGATCTTGCCGATGTGCCGCTTGAGTCCGGGCTCGCCAGTGCAAGTGTGTCGGTCGCGCCGGATTCGCGCGGGACGTCGTGCTCCTCGTCGTTCTCCAGCATTACCTGGCTGCCCAGCACAAATCCCAGCACGCTCCCGACCACGGTGCCGGCGGGATGCGCGATCAGCGCACTGCCGAGGATGCTTCCCGCGAGAGAGCCGACTCGGCGCTGATCCGATAGATAGGCCTCGATGTAGCCAGGGTCCTCGTTTGCCGGTACGAATACGTCACCTTCCAGCGCATCTGCGCGCACCTGCGGCGTGACTCCAAGTACCGCGCTGAGCGCCAGCAATACGACGCGCGCGCAGTTCCCCGCGCCGGACCGGCGGTGGGCTGTGGCGGACTGTAGTTTGGAAGTGTGGCCGAGCGCATTCATCGCGAACCCCTTGCCCCGACTTGCTTCATGCCAGACGCACGCGCAATTGAGGTGACGATGACGATTATGCGCTGAGAGTCGATCCGGCAAGTCCAGGAAAAGGCCGGGGTTTTGCCGGCTCTTCAGCCAGTTGCCGGGGCCTTGGCGAGGGGCCGCGGGCGTCATCGGTCCTGGTGGCGGCCGCCGTTTCTATACGAGGATGTCCTTCAGCGCACCGATCAGTGCATTGCACTGTGCATCGCTGCCGACCGTGATGCGCAGGAACTGGGCAATCCGCGGCTTGGCGAAGTGGCGCACGATGATCGCACGCTCGCGCAGTTGCTGGGCGAGCCATGCGCCGTCCTTGGAAAGGTGGCGTGCGAACACGAAGTTCGCCGCCGATGGCAGAACCTCGAAGCCGAGCCGGGTGAGATCCGCCACCAGGCGCGTGCGTGTGGCGATGACCTGCTCGCAGCTCGTGCGGAAGTAGTCTTCGTCCTCCACCGAGGCGACCGCGCCCGCAATCGCGAGCCGGTCCAGCGGGTACGAGTTGAAGCTGTTCTTGACCCGCTCGAGCGCTTCGATCAGCGCCGCGTCACCGATCGCATAGCCGACGCGCAGGCCGGCGAGGGAGCGCGACTTGGAGAAGGTATGGATCACGAGCAGGTTCGGGTGACGTTTGGTCAGTCCGACCGCGCTCTCTCCACCGAAGTCCACATAGGCCTCATCCACAACCACCACGCAGTCCGGATTGTTGGTGACGATGCGCTCGACATCGCGCAGGGGCATGAAGCAACCGGTCGGCGCGTTCGGGTTGGCAATGATGATCGCCCCCGGGCGGGCGCCGTGCTGCGGGAAGTAGTCTTCAGCGACGATGCGGTAGTCGTAGTCGAGCGGGATGGTCTTGTAGGCGACGTCGTAGAGCCCACAGTACACCGGGTAGAAGCTGTAGGTGATGTCGGGAAACCACAGTGGCCGCTCGTGCCGCAGCAGCGCCTGGAAAACGTGGGCGAGTACCTCGTCCGAGCCGTTGCCGACGAAGACGTTGGCCGGGGTGACGTCGAAGCGTCGAGCAAGCGCCGCCTTGAGCAGGTCCGCGTTCGGGTCGGGGTACAGCCGCAGGCTGGCGCCCGTTTCGGCGCGGATTGCCTCCAGCACACGCGGCGAGGGGCCAAGCGGATGCTCGTTGGTGTTGAGCTTGACGAGGTTGTCCATCTTGGGCTGCTCGCCCGGTACATACGGCATCAGTTCGCTGATGCCGGGGCTCCAGAATCGGCTCATGGGTGTTGAAACCAGTGTGAGGGGTGTTGCGACAACTGCGGTCGCAGTGCTGCGACCGGTGCGGTCGCGAAACGGCGAGCGCGATGCACGCACTTGTGGGCTTATTGCCCGACGATGGTATCATGCCCCTCGTTACCAAGCATCAGCAGCGCCCTGGCGGCGCACCAAAAGTCATGCGGCAAGCAGAAGTCACCCGGGACACCCTCGAGACGAAGATCACCGTTGGCGTCGATCTGGACGGCACCGGCAAATCTGATCTGGCGACAGGCGTGCCGTTCTTCGATCACATGCTCGACCAGATTGCCCGCCACGGCGCGATCGACCTGTCGATCAAGGCAATTGGCGACACGCATATCGATGACCACCATACCGTCGAGGATGTCGGCATCACGCTCGGTCAGGCTTTCGCGCGCGCACTCGGCGACAAGAAGGGCATCCGCCGCTATGGTCACGCCTACGTGCCGCTCGACGAGGCGCTGTCGCGGGTGGTGGTCGATTTCTCCGGCCGTCCCGGCCTGCACTACTTTGTCACCTACACCCGAGCCCGCATCGGTCAGTTCGATGTCGACCTCGCGCGCGAGTTCTTCCAGGGGTTCGTCAATCACGCCGGCGTCACCCTGCACATCGACAACCTGCGTGGCGACAACGCCCATCACCAGTGCGAGACGATCTTCAAGGCCTTCGGGCGCGCGCTGCGCATGGCGGCCGAGCGCGACGAACGCCAGGCGGGAGCGATCCCTTCGACCAAAGGTGCACTGTAGCCAACGCACCTGACCGGCGCGTGGCCGTCGTGCGATGCGCCAATCCTTTCCTTCAAGAGAATCTCATCTCATGACTGACGTAGCCATCATTGACTACGGAATGGGTAATCTGCGCTCGGTGTGCAAGGCGCTGGAACACGTCGCGCCGGGGCGCAGCATCGTCGTCACCTCCGAGCCCGACGTCGTTGCCGCCGCGCAGCGGGTGGTGTTCCCCGGGCAGGGCGCGATGCCTGATTGCATGCGGGAACTCGATGCGCGCGGGTTGCGCCAGGCGGTCGTCGAGGCGGCGGCGACCCGTCCATTTCTCGGGATCTGCATCGGACAGCAGATGTTGTTCGATCACAGCCAGGAGGGCGACGTGCCTGGTATCGGCATCCTGCCCGGAGACGTGGTGCGCTTTCCGGCCGACGGGCGGATGCGGGCGGCTGACGGCGCGCATCTCAAGGTGCCGCACATGGGCTGGAACGAGGTTCATCCTGTGGGCGCGCATGTGCTTTGGCAGGGCATCGCTCCGGGCAGTCGCTTCTATTTCGTACATAGCTACTACGTTGCCCCGGCGCGGCGCGAGGATGTCGCGGCCGAAACCGACTACGGGCTGCGGTTTACCAGTGCGGTGGCTAGGGATAATATCTTCGCGGTTCAGTTTCACCCCGAGAAGAGCGCCCACGCCGGGTTGCGCCTGCTCGAAAACTTCGTTGGCTGGAAGCCCTGAACGGGCCCCTGCCGAATCCACAAATCCTCACTGACACCCATTCCGGTATGTTGCTGATTCCTGCCATTGATCTCAAGGACGGGTCCTGCGTGCGTCTCAAGCAGGGCGAGATGGAGGGGGCCACGGTCTTCTCGGAAGACCCCGCCGCCATGGCCCGGCACTGGATCGAGCTTGGCGCACGCCGGCTGCATCTGGTGGACCTCAACGGCGCTTTTGCCGGCAAGCCCAAGAACGAGTCGGCGATCCGCGCGATCGTCGACGAGGTCGGCTCCGACATCCCGGTGCAACTCGGGGGAGGCATCCGCGACCTCGATACGATCGAGCGCTATCTGGACAACGGCATCACCTACGTCATCATCGGCACCGCGGCGGTGAAGAATCCGGGGTTCCTCCACGATGCCTGCTCGGCCTTCCCCGGCCACATCATCGTCGGGTTGGACGCGAAGGACGGCAAGGTCGCGACCGACGGCTGGTCGAAGATGACCGGCCACGATGTCGTCGATCTTGCGCGCAAGTACGAGGACTACGGAGTCGAGGGTGTGATCTACACCGACATCGGCCGCGACGGCATGCTTTCGGGTGTGAACATCGAGGCCACCGTGCGGCTGGCCCGTGCGTTGCGCATCCCGGTCATCGCCAGCGGTGGCATTGCCACGCTGGCTGATATCGATGCATTGTGCGCGGTCGAAGAGGAAGGCGTGATGGGGGCGATCACCGGGCGTGCGATCTACGAAGGGACGCTCGACTTCGCCGCGGCCCAGGCCCGCGCCGACGAACTCAACGGCGAGCCTGACTGATGCTCGCGAAGCGGATCATTCCCTGCCTGGATGTGAAGGCGGGTCGGGTCGTGAAGGGCGTCAATTTCGTCGAACTTCGCGACGCGGGCGATCCGGTCGAGATCGCACGGCGCTACGACGAGCAGGGCGCGGACGAGATTACGTTCCTGGACATCACCGCCAGTTCCGACGACCGCGACATCATCCTGCATGTGGTGGAGAAGGTTGCCGAGCAGGTGTTCATCCCTCTCACCGTGGGCGGTGGCGTGCGCACCGTCGATGATGTGCGCAGGCTGCTGAATGCGGGCGCCGACAAGGTCAGCATCAACACCGCGGCGGTGAACAATCCACAAGTGGTTGCCGAGGCCGCCGGCAAGGTCGGCAGCCAGTGTATTGTTGTTGCAATAGACGCCAAGCAGACTGCGCCTGGCAAGTGGGAAGTGTTTACCCACGGCGGGCGCAACAATACCGGGCTCGACGCCATCGAGTGGGCCCAGCGTATCGCAGCCCTGGGCGCCGGCGAGATCCTCCTGACCAGCATGGATCGCGATGGCACGCGCATCGGCTTCGACCTCGCTCTGACCCGTGCGGTCGCGGATGCAGTGCCGATCCCGGTGATCGCCAGTGGCGGCGTGGGGTCGCTCGAACATCTTGCGGATGGCGTCACCGTGGGGCGGGCGGATGCGGTGTTGGCAGCGAGCATCTTCCACTTCGGCGAACACACGGTGCGCGAGGCCAAGGAACTGATGCGCAGCCGTGGCATAGAGGTAAGACTTTGACGACGCAATCTGCCGACTGGCTGGACGCGATCCGCTGGGACGAGAACGGGCTGGTGCCTGCCATTGTTCAGGAGGCGGGCAGCAACGATGTGCTGATGTTCGCGTGGATGAACCGCGAGGCGCTCGCGCGGACCGCCGAGATCGGCGAGGCGGTGTTCTGGTCGCGCTCGCGGCGCAAGCTATGGCACAAGGGCGAGGAGTCCGGGCACGTGCAGAAGGTGAGCGAGATCCGCACCGATTGCGACAACGACGTGATCCTGCTGAAGGTGGTGCAGGCCGGCGGCATCGCCTGCCATACCGGGCGCCACAGTTGCTTCTTCCAGCGTCGCCTCGACGACGCCAGCGGCTGGCAGGCCGTCGATCCCGTTTTGAAAGACCCTGAGGAAATCTACAAATGATCGACATCGAAGTACTTCACCGGGTATCCCAGACGCTGGCTGCCCGCAAGGCTGCCGACCCCGATTCGTCCTACGTCTCCAGCCTGTACGCCAAGGGCACCGACGCGATCTGCAAGAAGGTCGCGGAGGAGTCGGCCGAGCTCATCATGGCGGCCAAGGACAAGGATATGCTCCACATCGTCTGGGAGGCCACCGACGTGTGGTTCCACACGCTGGTGCTGCTGCACTCCTTCGGCCTGTCGGTGGATGACGTGCTGGCCGAGTTCCGCCGCCGCGAGGGCGTGTCCGGCATCGACGAGAAGAAGTCGCGCAGCACGCAGTGACCGAACCGGGCCGAGCGAGGACGCAATGAGCGATTGTCTTTTCTGCCGCATCATCCGTGGCGACATCCCGTCACGGAAGATCTACGAGGACGACCACGTCTTCGCATTCCATGACATCCATCCGGTCGCGCCGGTTCACTTCCTGGTGATCCCGAAGTTGCATGTGGCGTCGATGGCCGAACTTGGTCCGGAGCACATCGACGTCATGGGGCGGGTGATGACCAGCGCCGCGCGACTTGCTCATGATCAAGGTTGTACCGATGGTTTCCGGACCATCATCAACACCGGCAGGGTCGGCAGGCAGGAGGTGTATCATCTGCACGTCCATATCGTGGGCGGCGCCGACGTGCTGCCGGCCATGTTGAAGCGTTAAGGAGAACGTAATGGGTTCATTCAGTATCTGGCACTGGCTCATCGTGCTGGTCATCGTCATGCTGGTGTTCGGAACCAAGAAGTTGCGCAACATCGGTCAGGATCTCGGTGGTGCGGTGAAAGGCTTCAAGGATGGCATGAAGGAGGCGGATGCAGCAGCCGATGCCGAGACCAAGAAGGTGGGTGCCGACCGTACGATCGACGCGGAGGTGCGCGAGCGCTCCGATAAGGTCAATTCCTGACCGATTCCCCGGCTGGCCGGACGACGACGGTGGTGGGAAAGCCGCCGTCCGGCTGATCTGAGGTTCCCAGCGCGATCGGTGATCCGTCGCCGGTCTGGTGTCCAACTGCTCTGCCGTGATGTACCGGGCCGGCCGAGGCCCCGCGCCAAAACGATCCAACGGGCCCGTCTCCATGTTCGATTTCAGTTTTTCCGAGCTTCTCGTCATCGGTGTCGTGGCGTTGATCGTCATCGGCCCGCAACGGCTTCCCAAGGTGGCGCGTACGGCCGGACATATGCTCGGACGCTTGCAGCGCTACGTTTCGGACGTGAAGTCAGATATCCAGCGTGAGATGCAGCTGGAGGATCTCAAGAAGCTGCAACTCGAAGTGGAGCAGCAGGCACGCGAGCTGCAGGATGGGTTGCGCAAGCAGGCTGCGAGTGTCGAGGCAGACCTTGGTGGGGTCGCGGCCGATGCGCGAGCGGCCCTCTCCGAGCCGGCCGCCGTGGCGCCGGTTGCCGAGGCAACGCCCCGGGCGGCCGCGGATTCTGCAGAGGCACCCGCAAGCGCGCAACTGGCGCTGGGTTTGGACGATGCGGGTGTCGGAAACAAAGTGGGTGACAAGGCATGAGCGCCGGACAGGAAACCTTCATCTCCCATCTCGTCGAGCTGCGCGACAGGCTGCTGCGCGCGGTGGTCGTGTTCCTCGTCTTTTTCGTTTGCCTGATGCCCTGGGCCGGCGATCTCTACGATCTGCTCGCCCTGCCAATGATGAACACCTTGCCGGAAGGCACCAACATGATCGCGACAGGCGTGGTCACGCCGTTCTTCGTTCCGGTGAAGGTGACGATGATGGTGGCCTTCCTGCTGGCGCTACCGGTGGTCCTTTACCAGGCTTGGGCGTTCATTGCGCCGGGCCTGTATTCCCACGAGCGCCGGCTGGGTTTGCCGCTGGTGATCGGCAGCACGCTGCTGTTCATTGCGGGCATGGCGTTCTGCTACTTCTTCGTGTTCGGCACGGTGTTTAAGTTCATTGCCGAGTTCGCACCCAAGAGCATCGTGCCCGCGCCGGACATCGAGCAATACCTGTCGTTCGTGATGAGCATGTTCCTCGCGTTCGGTGTCACATTCGAGGTACCGGTGGTGGTGGTGCTGCTCGTCAAGGCGGGGGTGACGACGGTGGACAAGCTGAAGGAGGCGCGTCCCTATGTGATCGTGGGTGCCTTCGTGATCGCCGCGATCGTCACGCCGCCGGACGTGATCTCACAGTTCATGCTGGCAGTGCCGATGATCACCCTGTACGAGCTCGGATTGATCATCGCGCGTTCGTTGTCCAGGCCGGTGCCCGGGAACAACAGCCTCGTGGAGTCCGGCAAGGACTGAACGCGCGCTCGACGCCAAAGGGCGCACACGCTTGCCGCAGCGGCGCGAGCCGCCTACCTGTTGGCGGGAATGGGGCGTCGGCCTACAGCGACCTTCACGTCGAGCGCGTGTTTGCCGCGACGGATCGCGAACTGTGACTCCTTGCCTGGCGCAATTGCAGCGACCATCGCGAGCATCTCCGAGGCGCTGCGTACCGGTCGCCCGTCCATGCCTGTGAGAACGTCGCCCGGGAGGATGCCGGCGCGGTCTGCGGGGCTGCCGCGCAGCACGCCCGCAATCAGCGCGCCTTCAATATGGCCCTCGCCGATCGAATCGGCGAGTTCGGGGGTGAGTTCCTGAATTTCGACACCAACCCAGCCGCGCGTGACCTCGCCAGTGACCACAATCTGCTCGAGCACATTGCGTGCGATCGATACCGGGATCGCGAAGCCGATACCGAGCGAGCCACCCGAGCGGGAGTAGATCGCGGTATTGATGCCGATCAGGTTGCCGTTGGCGTCGACGAGTGCGCCGCCGGAGTTGCCCGGATTGATGGCCGCGTCGGTCTGGATGAAGTTCTCGAACGTGCTGATGCCGAGTTCGGAGCGATTGAGACCGGACACGATGCCCATCGTAACGGTCTGGCCCACGCCGAAGGGGTTGCCGATCGCGAGCACGACATCGCCGACGCGCAGTCCGTCGCCGCTGGAGAACGTGATGGCCGGGAGGCTTTCGGTGTTGTCCGTGCGCAGTACTGCGAGATCGCTCTCGGGATCACTGCCAACCAGGGTGGCGTGGAACTTGCGGCCGTCGTTGAGCGCCACCTCTACCGAATCGGCGGACTCGATCACATGATTGTTGGTCAGGATCAGGCCGTCCGAGCTGACGATGACGCCCGAGCCGAGCCCGGATGGAACGTTCCCCGGTGCGTTCGGGGATGGGTCGCCGAAGAAGCGGCGGAACAGCGAATCGCCCTGGGCGCCTCTATTCTGGCTGCGGCTGTCCTTGGCCGTGTAGATATGGACGACGGCAGGCATCGAGCGTGCTGCGGCATCCGCATACGAGACCGCGCCCTTGTGGATGGCCTCCCCGGTGCCCGCTTCCGGGGTGGATTCCAGGATTCTGATGACCGCGGCCGGTGCCCCGTTGTCCAGCCATTGCGGCTTGAGCGTGCTGACGACGAACAATAGCGCCACGCTGAGTGTGACGGCCTGTGCGAAGATCAGCCACAATCTGCGCATGATTCAGCGGGCGTGCCGACTGGGCGGCACGCGGCAACGGGTACTTTTCGGCAACACGGGGACGGCGCGCATGTGGATCAAGGAGATCGAAGCTCATCTGGACACGCTGCTGGACGCGGCGAGGTTCAAGGATTATTGCCCAAACGGGCTGCAAGTGGAAGGTCGGCCCGATGTGCATCGCATACTGTGCGGAGTGACGGCGAGCCAGGCGCTGCTCGATCACGCGGTTGCGGAGGGGTATGACGCGATCTTCGTGCATCACGGGTATTTCTGGCGCGGTGAGGATGGAAGGATTACCGGATTGCGCAAGCGCAGGCTGTCTACGCTGCTTCGCAACGATGTATCGCTCCTTGCGTATCACCTGCCGCTGGATGCGCACCCGGAGCTCGGCAACAATGCGCAACTTGGCATGCTTGCCGGATGGCATGGCGCGCCAGCGTTTGGCGATCAGATGCTCGGCTGGCTGGGTGAGCCGGAGCTCGCGCTGGATGCGGCCGCCACGGCTGCGCGACTCGGCAGCTTGCTGGCCCGTATGCCTCTTCTGGTGGGAGATGGAGGCCGCCTGGTGCGGCGTATCGCATGGTGCAGCGGCGGCGCGCAGGGTTTTTTCGAGCAGGCCATCGCAGCCGGAGCGGACCTCTTCGTGTCGGGCGAGATCTCCGAGCAGACGGTTCATCTCGCGCGTGAATCCGGTGTCCCCTATCTGGCGGCTGGCCATCACGCCACCGAGCGCTATGGCGCACGCGCGATCGCTCACCATCTCTCGCAAAACCTCGGGCTGGACGCGGACTTCATCGATCTGGACAACCCGGTATAACCGGGTGCCGATCAGAGCGCGTCTGGTTTGTACTTGCCGATCTGGTCTTCTAGGATGGACGACAGGGTGAGGATCTCGTCGATCGCGGAGATCGGGAAACCCTCGCGCAGTCCGTCACGGTTGTCGCGGAGCAGTTTCTCCAGAAAGGCCTGACACTCGCGCGTCCGCCAGGTGCGCGTGAGCGTCTCGCACAGGTGCGGCATGCTCTCGATGCTCTTGGACGACTGGCGCGCCTCGTCGAAGTTGTCCCAAGTCACGGCCTTCACGTTGAAGGTCTTGTTGAGCTGGCGCGCAAGGGCATCGAACTCCATGCGCATGCCTGCGAGACGATAGACCTCCATCAGCTTCAGCCACGGCGTCACAGCCTGCTTTGGGTTGGAGCGGATGAAGTCCGCGAGCGTCTCCGCAGCCCCATGGACGCGCCCGAAGCTGATCATGATGTCGGCAAGCTCAACCGCAGAGTCGTGCTCCTCCACCACCTCGTCGCCAATCACGACGGGCGGCAGGGTTTCGGCTTCCGGCGAAGCGACCTCGTCGCCGGTGTGGAAGGCGAGTGGTGAGCGCGCAGGTTGCGGCTGACGGCTCTCCAGCCCGTCGATGGAGAATCCGGACGGAGTGGTGGTTCTATCGACTGCAATCGCCGAGCGCTCGCCCACACTGGTTGGTGCCTCGTCGGGCCACACAGAGACGTCGGCGGCGGTTTCGGTGCTGACGTCGCGGTGGGCGCTGACGGCCTCCCGCCGCCGGCGTAGCGCCATCAAGGCTGCCGCGGCGAGCGCAAGCCCGCCCGCACCAAGCAATATGGTCTGAAGATCGAGCCCCGGGTCGCGTTCCGGCTCCGCCGAGCGCGCAGGCGTTCGCGAGGGGATGTCATCGCCACCGCGCTCGGGGATGCCACCGCCACGTTCCGGAATGTCGTCACTGCCACGCGTGCGCGCAGCGTCGTCCGATGCAGGGGGTGGTGCCGGTGCGACGGCTTGCGGCGTCAGGGCGGGCATGACCTCGAGCTGCGCGCGCAGGGCGACCTGCACCTCCTCGAGACGCCGCAGTCGTTCCGACATCTCCAGTTGGTTCTTGATCGTGCGGTCTATGGCAGCGACCAGCAGGCGTTCGCGCTCGACGAGCTCTGCCTCGGTCACGGTCGCGCCAGGACGGGCTGCGGGTGGCGCGGCCGGGAGCGGAGCGTCTGCCTGCTCGCCTTCAAGAACGAGCTTGCCGGGGCGCGTGGGCGTTGTCGGGTTGGATGGTGCCTGCGCCTGCGATCTGGACGCCCGTTCCGGAGGGCGCGCAATGGTGGGTTCGGCAGTGCTGCGCTTCTGTCCTGACGGCGCGCGACGCAGGTCGGGGATACGCAACTCCGCGCCCGGCGGGAGCGGGGTCGTGATCGAGGCGCCGCCGGCGAACAGTTCGGGGTTGGCCTTGACCGCAGCATCGTTGAAGCGTCTGCGCGCTGCAGCATCATTCGGGTAAAGCGCACGGGAGATCGAGTCCAGCGATTCGCCGCGCACGGTCGCCCAGGTTTGCTCCCTGCGATCCTTGGCCGATTGCGCTGGTGGTTGTGGGGTGGTTCGGGGCTGAGGTGTCTGCGGTGTCACCGCCCGAGGGCGCGGCGGATCCAGAAACAGGGTGTAGCTGCGCTCCAGCCGTGCCTCACAGAGATCGCGTATCGACAGTTGCGCGATCGGCTCACGCGTCGGCGCTCTGCCACGTACCAGCAGGCGTGCGTTCGCGCCGCTGCCCGAGACGCTGAGGACGCCCTCACGAATCGCCTCCACGCCGGCGGGTGCTGCGCCACTGGCCACCTGCAGGCACGTCAGGCGCGTGGCATCGATGCCGGGTGCGCGTATCTCGACCCGCAGGGGCTCGCCGAGCGCCGAGACGTTGACCACCTCGCCAAGCGCCGCGAAGGCGTTGCCAGCGCCGAAGTGTGCGAGCGCGAGCAGGACGGCACCAAGCAGGATCCTGGGTGTCCGTGGCTTTGCAATCGTCTGTCTCGGGATGTCCATCAACGATCTTCGCTGTCCGCTGGGCCCTTCGTTCATTATCAACCTGTCCTGAGGTGTCTGTGTAGAGCAAGACAGGGCTTGAAGATAAGGTCGCTAGTGCGTGATTGTAAATATGTTTGTCGTCTGCGCGAGAGAATAAACGGGTTTTATTGCGGAAACGATCGAATACGTCACGTCCCCTCGCGTCATGGCGCTGGGCGAGATGTGTGTTGGCAGCGAGCTGCCGCACGTCGGGGTGTGGTTCATCGGGGAAGGCTTGCGGTATGATGGGTCGTGTCCATACGTTACCGTACGTGCCCGTACTCAATATTGCCATGCCTCTGCCAGAGCCGAACTGTTCGCGCGAACGCGTGCACCTGCGTCGCATCGAGATCGAAGGGTACCGCCGCAGCGATGGGTTGCTCGAACTTGACGCGCTGCTCGAGGACACCAAGGATCTCGATTATCCGCTCGCTTCGGGCCTGCGCAGGGCCGGTGATCCCATCCACAGCCTGCGGCTGCGGATCACGCTGGATGGCGCCTTCAACATCGTGGACGTGCACGCCACGTCGGACCGTGTACCGTATCCGGGGGGGTGCGACACGATCGCTCCGGCCTACAGACGCCTCATCGGCCTTAGCCTGGTTCGTGGCTTCCGGAGCAGCGTGCGCGAGATGTTCCCCGATGTGCGGGGTTGCTCCCACCTCACCGAGTTGTTGCTGAGTCTGCCAACAGCAGCGATCCAGACATTCGCCACCTTCCGGCGCGAAACCGAGGATGGTGACGGCAAGCCCTTCCAGCTCGATCGTTGCCACGCGCTCGAGACCTCCACCGAGACGGTACGCCGATACTACCCGAAGTGGTATGTCGGGCCGAAACTGCGGAAATAGCCGCGGTTCTCGAGCCCTCCCGGTGCTATCTGCAGTGCAGCAAAACTTGCCGTCCGAGGCCTCGACAGTGGGCGATTCCGGTTATAATTCCGCGCGTTCCGTAATCGCCTGTCTGCTTGGCCTGCGGTCCGGAACGGGGTAACAGTGCTGTCACCCCGCTGTCACCCAACAAGCGACCTGTACCGGACGAGGGAGACGGGCATGTCGCGGCGTGTCATCTTGAGCGTCCCAATAACCACTTTGCGGCGAACTCGCGCGTCGTAACTTCGATACGAAGGGCAACCATGAAGATTCATGAGTATCAGGCAAAGGAAGTACTAAGAAAGTTCGGCGTCGTGACGCCGCGCGGCATCCATTGCACCAGCGTCGATGACGCGGTCAAGGCGGCGGAAGAACTCGGTGGCAAGATCTGGGTGGTGAAGGCCCAGATTCACGCAGGCGGTCGCGGCAAAGGCGGCGGTGTGAAGGTCGCGAAGTCGCTCGACGAAGTGCGCCAGTACGCCTCGCAGATCCTCGGCATGCAGCTGATCACCCACCAGACCGGCCCCGAAGGCCAGAAGGTGCGTAACCTGCTGATCGAGGAAGGTGCCGACATCCAGCACGAATACTACGTGGCGGCCCTGACCGACCGTGCGACCCAGAAGGTCGCGATCATGGCGTCCTCCGAGGGCGGCATGGACATCGAAGAGGTCGCCCACAAGACGCCCGAGAAAATCATCAAGGTTTTCGTCGATCCGCTCGTCGGCCTCACCGACGCGCAGGCGACCGAACTTGCCAGCGGAATCGGCATGCCTGCCGGCTCGATGGCTCAGGCGGTGGATACGCTGAAGAAGCTCTACACCTGCTACATGGAAACCGATGCCTCGCTCGCCGAGATCAACCCGCTGATCCACGAAGGCAACGGCACGGTCAAGGCGCTGGATGCCAAGTTCAACTTCGACTCGAACGCGCTGTTCCGTCATCCCGAGATCGTCGCCTACCGCGACCTGGATGAAGAGGACCCGGACGAGCTCGAGGCTTCCAAGTTCGACCTCGCCTACATCAGCCTCGACGGCAACATCGGCTGCCTGGTGAATGGTGCCGGCCTTGCGATGGCGACGATGGACACGATCAAGCTGTTCGGCGCCGAGCCGGCCAACTTCCTCGACGTCGGTGGTGGTGCCACTGCCGAGAAGGTCACCGAAGCCTTCAAGATCATGCTCAAGAACACCAAGGTCAAGGGCATCCTCGTCAATATCTTTGGCGGCATCATGCGTTGCGACACCATCGCCACCGGTGTGGTAACCGCCGCGCGTGAGGTCAAACTCTCCGTTCCGCTGGTCGTCCGCATGAAGGGCACCAACGAAGACCTGGGCAAGAAGATTCTCGCCGAATCGGGTCTGCCGATCATCTCCGCCGACACGATGGCGGATGCCGCCACCAAGATCGTGGCCGCGGTCAAATAAGGGAGCGTTAGAGAATGTCCATCCTCATCAACAAAGACACCAAGGTCATCACCCAGGGCATCACCGGCAAGACCGGACAGTTCCACACCGAGAAGTGCCAGGAGTACGCGAACGGCAAGAACTGCTTCGTCGCCGGTGTGAACCCCAAGAAAGCGGGCGAGAAGATCTTCGACATTCCCATCTACGCCTCCGTCAAGGAAGCGGCCGCCGAAACCGGCGCCACCGTGTCGGTGATTTACGTGCCGCCCGCCGGTGCGGCCGACGCGATCTGGGAAGCCTGCGAAGCCGACCTGGATCTCGCGATCTGCATCACGGAAGGCATCCCCGTCCGCGACATGCTGGTGGTGCGGAACAGGATGAAGGCCAAGGTCGCCGCCGGTGGCAAGGAAACTCTGCTGCTCGGCCCCAACTGCCCTGGCCTGATCACGCCGGACGAAATCAAGATCGGCATCATGCCCGGCCACATCCACCGCAAGGGTCGCATCGGCGTCGTGTCGCGCTCCGGCACGCTGACCTATGAAGCCGTGGCGCAGCTCACCGAGATCGGTCTCGGTCAGTCTTCTGCGGTCGGCATCGGTGGTGACCCCATCAACGGCCTGAAGCACATCGACGTGATGAAGGCGTTCAACGACGATCCCGACACCGACGCGGTGATCATGATCGGCGAGATCGGTGGTCCGGACGAGGCTGAAGCCGCCCAGTGGTGCAAGGCCAACATGAAGAAGCCGATCGTCGGCTTCATCGCGGGTGTCACGGCGCCTGCCGGCAAGCGCATGGGTCACGCTGGTGCGCTGATCTCCGGCGGTGCCGATACCGCCGATGCGAAGCTCGCGATCATGGAGGAATGCGGCTTCAAGGTCACGCGCGATCCCTCCGAGATGGCCAAGCTGCTGAAGGCGATGCTCTGAGCATCGTCTGCGCACAGCAAACGAACGCCGGCATGTCCGGCGTTTTTTTTGCGCGCACGTTAAGTGCGCGACGGCTACAATCCCCGCTTGCCTTAACGCCTGAGCGGGGCCGATACGATGGCGCTTTACCTGAACGAAGCCGAGGTTGGTGGTTTGCTGGACATGGCCGAGGTGTTGCCTGCGGTGGAGACCGTCATGGCAGCCATGGCCCGTGGCGAGGTGGTGGACTACCCCCGGCAGCGCGTCCGTCTGCCGGGATCGATCACGCACATGCTGCAAGGCGGTGTGCCTTATCTGAACCTCAGCGGCTTCAAGGCCTATACCTCTTCGGGTGGGCGTGCCCGATTCTGGGTACATCTGTTCGATGCGACCAATGGCGATCCGGTGGCAGTGCTCGAAGCCGATCGCCTGGGGATGATGCGCACCGGGGCTGCGGGTGGTGTGGCTGCGAAGTGGCTGTCGCGCCCCGATGCACGCATCGCCGGCGTGTTCGGTGCCGGCTGGCAGGCCGAGGGGCAGATTCTCGCCTTGTGCGCAGTGCGTGACATCGCGCGGATCAAGGTGTGGTCGCGAAACCGTGAACGACTCGAGGCCTTCTGCGCGCGCATGTCGCAGGTGTGCGGAAGGCCAGTGGAGCCGGCGCAAGGCCCGCAGGACGCCGTCGTCGCTTCGGACGTCGTCGTGACCGTCACCACCAGCGCGAGGCCCCTGTTCGAAGCCGAGTGGCTGGAGCCGGGTACGCATATCAACGCCGCCGGCTCCAACAGCCTCGCGCGTCAGGAGTTGTCGGAGGCGGTGCTGCGCAAGGTCGGACTGATATGCGTCGATTCGCGGGAAACCGCGCTGCGCGAAGCAGGCGACCTGCTGCCTTTGCTCGAGAAGGGGCGTACCCGTCCGGGCAGTTGGGTGGAGCTCGGTGAGGTCATTGCAGGCATGAGGCGTGGGCGCAGCGATGCATCGCAGATCACCTTGTTCGAATCTCAGGGACTGGCGGTGCAGGACATCGCCGTGGCGTCCATGATCGTCGACAAGGCGCGACGTCTCTCGCTCGGTCGCGAGCTGCCTTACTGACATGGCGGATGGCGATGCGCTCAGCGCCGGGATGCATACCTCCATAGCCGAGTTTGGCTGGTGTTCGCATGTGGGCAGGGTGCGCGTTCGCAATGAGGACGCACTGCTTGTCGATCCGGCCGGCCGTTTCGCCATCCTTGCGGATGGCATGGGTGGTTACCGCGGCGGCGACGTGGCTGCGTCAATGGCAGTTTCGATCGTCAGCGCCTTGCTCGCCGCCTGCGTGGATGAGCGTTCGGACCGCGACAACATCGTGACCTTGCTGCTGGACGCCACGCGCGACGCCAATCGTGCGATTCACGCCGCCGGCCGACGTGCGCCGGAGTTGGCCGGAATGGGCTGCACGCTGGTCGTGGCGGTGTTTCTGCGAGAGGAGGTCATTTCCGCGCACGTGGGGGACTCGCGCCTCTACAGGTTGCGTGAAGACCGTCTGAGCTTGCTGACTCGGGACCATACCATGTTGCAGGAGCAGGTCGACGTCGGCATCATTGCGGAAGACGAGGCGCGCACCTACACCTACAGGGGCTTGCTGACGCGAGGCCTCGGTGTCGTCGATGACGTTCTGCCTGACATCGGAGTGCATGAGGCGCTGGCTGGAGACGTATTCATGCTTTGCTCCGATGGGCTGACCGACATGCTTGATGACAGGCGGATTGTCCGACGTCTTGGCAGTCGCGCGAGTCCGCAAGCGATCGCTACCGCACTCGTCGATGACGCCAATGAAATGGGCGGCCGCGACAATGTGTCGGTCGTGGTGGGGCTGTTGAACGTATGATGATGCGCGAAGCGGGCCGGGGCGATGCCAGCCCTCGGCGATTCTTACAGAATGGAATGCACTGAAATGCCCAAGTTGATCCTCAGCATGGACGGCCTCGTACTCAAGGAGATCCAACTCGACAAGGAGCGGATCAGCATCGGGCGCAAGCCGGACAATGACATACAGATCGACAATCTGGCGATCAGCGGTCATCACGCCCTGATCACGACGATCCTCAACGATGCATTTCTGGAGGATCGGAACAGCACCAACGGCACCTACGTCAATGGCCAGCCCATCAAGAAGCATGTGCTTCAGCCCAACGACGTGGTCGAACTCGGCAAGTACCGGCTGCGCTACATTGTGGACGCAGCACAGCCCGGACTGACGGCGCGCGACATGATCGCGACCCAGACGTTGGCGCCGGTCACGGATGCGCTCCAGGCCTCCAACCCGGTACGCTCGGTCCAGCGCGGCGGTCAACCGATGAGCACCCAGGTGATGCCGCCGGAGATGCGCGACGCGGCGCTCAGTCTCAATCCCGATCCGGGCGCGACGAAGACGGGGGTCGTACAGATTCTCAGCGGTGCGAACTCGGGGCGCGAACTCGAACTCACCAAGTCGCTCACCACCCTCGGCAAGCCGGGCAAGCAGGTTGCCGTCATCACGCGGCGACCGCACGGCTATTTCATCACGCATGTCGAGGGCGACACCTTTCCGCTGGTGAATGGCAAGGCACTGGATGCCCAGGCGTATCGCCTCAATGAGCATGACATCATCGATATCGCGGGCGTGAAAATGGAGTTTTTCCTGCGCTGACTCGCGCTGCCGTGGTGGGTTGCAGCGGGGCCGATGTCTGTGAGGAAATGCACGTGCCAGACGTGGAGGTGGTGCTAACCTACAAAAATGCGATACGCGGAGGTTTGGGGCTCATTCAGTAGGGTGGGCGCTGAGGCCGCTTGCGAATCGTTTCGTGCGTGCGGCTTCCTTGTCCGCCGATGTGTTCCGAGCGCCACATGGAAAGGCGCCAGCCAGAATTCCTGATCGATGAAACTCAAGGTGCTCGGATGTAGTGGCGGAATCGGAGGATCCAGAGCCAGGACCACCGCGTTTCTGGTCGATACGGATACGCTCGTCGATTGTGGCACCGGTGTGGGCGACCTCGAGTTGGACGAGCTCGTGGCGATCGATCACATCTTCATCACCCACTCCCACATGGATCACATCACGTCGATCCCACTGCTGATCGACTCTGTGGGTGAGTTGCGCCGGATGCCGGTGACGGTGTATGCGACCGAGGAAATCATCCGCATCCTCCGTTCTCATGTATTCAATTGGCTGATATGGCCTGATTTCTCCGCCATCCCGGATCGGCATCGCCCGTTCCTGCGCTTTCAGCCGATAAACGTCGGTCAGCCGGTGCGCCTCGGCAAGCGCAGCATCACTGCGCTGCCTGCCTACCATACCGTGCCGGCAGTGGGGTATTGCATTGACAGTGGGGCGGGTAAAGTCGTGTACACTGGGGATACGGCCTATTCGGACGAGCTGATCGCGGCCATCAACGCGCTCGACGACCTGCGACATCTCATCGTAGAGACGGCATTCCCCGATGAGCAGCATGGGCTCGCGATGGCTTCGCGCCACCTGTGCCCGAGCATGCTCAGGGCGATGCTGGATGAGCTGACGGTAAGCCCGGAAGTGCACATCAGTCATTTGAAGCCCGGCTTCGACGATCGCATCATGGCCCAGATCGGTGCCCAGAACGGCAGGCTCCGGCCCAAGCCGCTCGAGATGGGGCGTATCCTGACGTTCTGATGACACCATGCCATCCTCCGGGTATCTTGTTAGGCTGGGCATCGATGCTGGCACGCAGAACATGGAGTGGAGCGAATGCAGAATCTGACCGGAAAGCCGGGTGAGAGCGATGTCGTCCGACGGCTCGCATTCTTCAAGGGCCTGCAGGCCATCACCACGCGAATCCACGCGGCGGCGGACATCGACCAGATCATCGTCAGGCTTTCCAGCGACATCTGCGCACTCTTCGGAGCCGACCGGCTGACCATCTACACCATAGACCGCGCGGGCGAGAGCATCATCGCGCGTGTCAAGACCGGCATTGACGCGGTCGAGCACATGCAGTTGCCGATCTCCGAGAACAGCATCGCGGGCTTCGTTGCGCAGTCGCGGCGTTCCCTCAACATCAGCGATGTCTATGATGACGCGGAGTTGAAGGCGATTTCGTCTACGCTCGAGTTTCGCCGCGACATGGACGAGCAGACCGGGTACCGCTGCCACCAGATGCTCGTCGCCCCTGCGGTCGATCCGGATTCCGCCAAGCTGCAAGGGGTCATCCAGCTCATCAACAACCGCAACGGCGGGCCCTTTCCGGCCGTGTTCGAGGAGGGACTGCTGGGCCTCGCGCAAACCCTTGGTGTCGCCTTCGCGAAGCAGATGGCCTCGCCCGCCGCACTCAGATCGCGCTATGACGCGCTCATGACGGATGGCCGCCTCACGGTCAAGGAGCTCGACGAGTTGATGCGCGTCGCGCGCGAGCAGAATGGTTCGGTCGAGGATGAACTGGTGCGGCGCTTCGGCCTCACCTATGCCGAGATCGGGAGTGCTGCGGCGCGCTTCTACGGCGTGCCGTACGAACCCTTCCGGCAGGACCGCATCAAGCAGGTCGACCTGCTGCGCAACCTCAAGCGTGAGTTCATCGAGCAGAGCAAGTGGTTGCCGCTCGAGGAAACGACCGAGGGCATCGTCATCATGGCGATCGACCCCGAGCACATCCGCTCCTCGCATGTGGCGCAGAACGTCTTCCCGAAAAGCCGCCTGGCGTTGCGCGTGACGACGCAAAAGGAGTTCGCCGACACCGTCAACCAGTTCTTCGAGCCCGCGCTCGATAGCAGTTCGGTGTCCGACCTCCTTTCCGGCCTGTCTGAGGACGAAGGCGAGAGCTCGGTCGCAGACGACGTCAACGCGGCAGCCGACAATGAGTTGGTGAAGCTGGTCAATAAAATCATCATCGACGCCCACAAGCAGGGTGCCTCGGATATCCACATCGAGCCGCGGCCGGGCAAGGAAAAGACGCTGATCCGCTTCCGCAAGGACGGCACGCTGGTGCCCTACATCCAGGTCCCGGCGAGCTACCGCAATCCGCTCGTCACGCGCATCAAGATCATGTGCGATCTCGACATCTCCGAGCGCCGCAAGCCGCAGGACGGCAAGATCCGCTTCCGCAAGTACGCACCCCTTGATATCGAGCTGCGGGTCGCGACCATCCCCACCGCCGCAGGCTACGAGGACGTAGTGATGCGTCTGCTCGCCAACAGCGAGCCCATCCCGCTCGACCGGCTCGGGCTTGCGCCGCGCAACCTTTCGCGTCTTAAGGCCGCCATCGGCAAGCCATACGGCCTCTTCTTCGTGTGCGGACCGACCGGCTCGGGCAAGACCACCACGCTGCACTCGGTGCTCGGGCATCTGAACACGCCCGAAACCAAGATCTGGACGGCCGAAGATCCGGTCGAGATCACCCAGAAAGGCCTGCGCCAGGTCCAGGTCAACCGCAAGGCGGGGCTCGACTTCGGCACCATGATGCGCGCCTTTCTGCGTGCCGACCCGGACATCATCATGGTGGGCGAGATGCGCGACGCCGAGACGGTGGCGATCGGCATCGAGGCCTCGCTCACTGGCCATCTGGTGTTCTCGACCCTGCACACCAACAGCGCGCCCGAGTCGGTGATTCGCCTGCTGGACATGGGCATGGACCCCTTCAACTTCGCCGATGCCCTCCTCGGCGTGCTCGCGCAGCGTCTGGCCAAGCGTCTGTGTGAGAAATGCAAGCAGCCGCACGATGCCGACGAACTCGAGATCGCGCATCTGCTGAACGAGTACTGCGAGGACATGCACGAGACCCCTGCCTTCACGGCCAACCCCGATGCTGCGCGTGCTGCGATTCTCGCCGACTGGCGCACCCAGTTCGCTCAGGAGGGGCGCTTTCGTCTCTTCAAGCCCGTCGGCTGTCCGGAGTGCAACGGTGGCTACAAGGGGCGGGTGGGTCTGCACGAGCTGATGATCGGTTCGGACGACATCAAGCAGGCCATCCAGGAGCGCGCGCGTGCCAAGCAACTGCTCAGCATGGCGCTCGCAGACGGCATGCGCACGCTGCGTCAGGACGGCATCGAGAAGGTGCTCGCCGGCATCACCGACATCGCGCAGGTGCGCAAGGTCTGCGTGCGATAATCGGCGCCGTCGGACCGACGCATCAAGACCAAGCATTCGACCGCCACCCGGACCGCTCCGGCCGAGGATGGCGGCAACACACGGCTGGGGAGCCCCGTTCAAACCTCGTCACCCAGGAGAGTTCCATGTTCAGAATCGCACCCAGCCTGCTGTCCGCCGACTTCGCCCGCCTCGGCGAAGAAGTCCGCAACGTGATTGCCGCCGGCGCGGACTGGATCCATTTCGACGTGATGGACAACCATTACGTGCCCAACCTCACCATCGGCCCGCTGGTGTGCGAGGCGATCCGCCCGCACACCGATGCACCCATCGACGTGCATCTGATGGTGAAGCCGGTGGACCGCATCATTCCCGACTTCGCCAAGGCGGGGGCCAACCTCATCACCTTCCACCCCGAGGCCTCCGAGCACATCGACCGCAGCCTCGGGCTGATCCGCGACTGCGGTTGCCAGGCGGGTCTGGTGTTCAACCCGGCCACGCCGCTGCATTATCTCGATCACGTGCTCGACAAGGTCGACATGGTGCTGCTGATGAGCGTGAACCCCGGCTTCGGCGGGCAGAAGTTCATCCCCGGCACGCTCGACAAGCTGCGCGCTGCGCGCGCGAAGCTGGACGCGCACGAGGCCGCCACCGGGCGGCGCATCCTGCTCGAGATCGACGGCGGCGTGAAGGTCGACAACATCGCCGAGATCGCGCGTGCCGGAGCGGATACCTTCGTCGCCGGTTCGGCGGTGTTCGGTGCCGGCAAGGACGGCGACCCCCATCGTTACGACACGGTGATCGCTGCATTGCGCGCCGAACTCGCGAAGGTGGCCGGATGACGGGGCAGTCACGCTTCCCTGCCCGGGCGGTGCTGTTCGATCTCGACGGTACCCTGCTCGACACCATCGAGGACCTCGCCGAGGCCGCCAACCGCATGCTCCTGGAGACCGGCCGCGCGGTGCGCTCGCTGGACGAGATCCGCAGTTTCGTCGGCAAGGGCATCCCCAACCTGGTACGTCGTTGTGTTACCGAAGGCGAGGCGCATGGTGTAGGCGAGGACGATATCGCGGCGGCGGTCGCGTGTTTCCGCCGCCACTACACGGAGGTGAATGGCAGCCGCAGCCGCATCTATCCCGGTGTTGTCGAGGCGCTCGATGCGCTGCGCGCGCGTGATCTCGCCCTGGCCTGCGTGACCAACAAGGCCGAGGCCTTCACCCGGCCGCTGCTGGAACGCATGGGCCTGGCGGGCTACTTTCCGGTGGTCGTCAGCGGCGACACGCTGGCGGTGAAGAAGCCCGATCCTGCGGTGTTGCTGCACGCCTGCGCACAACTCGGCGTGGCCGCGGGCGAGGCGCTGATGATCGGCGACTCCGCCAATGACGCGCTGGCCGCGCGCGCTGCGGCGATGCCGGTGTTGCTCGTCACCTACGGCTACAGCGAGGGCATGCCGGTGGACAGCATCGAATGCGATGGGCTACTATCCAGCGCGACCGAGGCGCTCCGGCATATCCGGTTCGCCTGAAACGGTCGCCTCCCATAGCCTGCCAGTGTGCCAGTGACTGCCGTGACCCATCCACGCACTTCGGACGACCGCCCAGAGTTCCGCAACGCCGCCAGCGCAGGCTGGTGCTGGCGTTGCCGCTGGCCTGCGGGCCACTGAAGACCCGCGCCTCGCGGGTGTCGTGACGGCACCCGCACCCACCGTCCGAATCAATCCGTTGCCGTGGAGTTTCCATGCTGGAGCAAGAATTCAACGCCCTCGCCAAGGAGGGCTACAACCGCATCCCGGTCACGCTCGAGACCTTTGCCGATCTCGACACGCCGCTTTCCATCTACCTGAAGCTCGCCAACGACCCGTGGACCTACCTGCTCGAATCGGTGCAGGGCGGCGAGCGCTTCGGCCGCTACTCGATGATCGGGCTCGCCGCCTCCACCCGCATCGAGGTGTATGGCCGCAGCGCCCTGCTGCTCACCGGCAACCGGCTGGTGGAGCGGCGCGACTACGGCGATCCGCTCAATTACGTGGCCGAGTTCATGGCGCGCATCAAGGTGCCACCACGCGACGGCCTGCCGCGCTTCGCCGGCGGGCTGGTCGGCTGCTTCGGCTACGACACGGTGCGCTACATCGAGCCCCGCCTCGCCAAGACCGAGAAGGAGGATGCGCTCGGCACGCCCGACATCGTCCTGCTGCTGTCCGAGGAGATCGCAATCGTCGACAACCTCTCCGGCAAGCTCACGCTGGTGGTGTACGCCGAGCCGGAGGTGCCTGGCGCGTACAAGCGGGCGCAGAAGCGGCTGCGCGAACTTCTCGCACGCCTGCGCGCGCCGGTGGAGATTCCTGCGGACGTGTGCGCCGAGCCGCAGCCGGCGGTGTCGAGCTTCGGCGAGGACGCCTTCAAGGCGGCGGTGAGCCGCGTCAAGGATTACATCGTCGAGGGCGACATCATGCAGGTGGTGCTCGCCCAGCGCATGAGCAAACCCTTCGGCGCGAGCCCGCTCGCGCTTTACCGCGCGATCCGCACCCTCAACCCGTCGCCGTACATGTTCTACTTCAATTTCGAGGACTTCCAGGTGGTGGGCGCATCGCCAGAGATCCTCGTACGGCTCGATCATGACGACGGCGGCAAGCGCGTCACCGTGCGGCCGATCGCCGGCACCCGCAAGCGCGGTGGGACACCGGCCGAGGACAAGGCGCTGGAGGAGGACCTGCTGTCGGACCGCAAGGAGCTCGCCGAGCACCTGCAACTGCTGGATCTCGGCCGCAACGACGCCGGTCGCGTGGCGCAGACCGGCACGGTGAAGGTCACCGACAAGTTCACCATCGAGCGCTACTCGCACGTGATGCACATCGTCTCCAACGTCGAGGCGCAGCTGAAGGACGGCCTCAACGCGCTGGAGGTGCTGCGCGCGACCTTCCCCGCCGGCACTGTCTCGGGGGCGCCCAAGGTGCGCGCGATGGAGATCATCGACGAGCTCGAGCCGGTGAAGCGCGGCATCTACGCCGGCGCGGTCGGCTATCTCGGCTTTCATGGCGACATGGACCTCGCGATCGCGATCCGCACCGCGGTGGTCAAGGATGGTCACATCCACGTCCAGGCGGGCGCCGGCATCGTCGCCGACTCCAACCCGGATGCCGAATGGCAGGAGACGCAGAACAAGGCCATGGCCATGCTGCGCGCCGCCGAGATGGCCGAGCGCGGGTTGGATACGCCTGCCGGCTGAGTGCGTAGCCCGGCATACGACAGAAACAGGGCGACCCGCGGTCGCCCTTCCCGCCAATCGACACAGCCACCCATCAACGCGTTCATGCCCTCGCCGGCGTGCGCCGGAACAGGCGTGCGAGAAGCCGGTCGAGGTCGTCCACGTAGGTATAGACCGCCGGCACCACCAACAGGCTCAACAGCGTCGAGGTGATCAGGCCGCCGATGACCGCGATCGCCATCGGTGCGCGGAAGCTCGGGTCTGCGCCCATGCCGAGCGCGATCGGCAGCATGCCGGCGCCCATCGCGAGCGAGGTCATCACGATCGGGCGGGCGCGCTTGTGGCAGGCATCCACCAACGCGTCGAAGCGTGGCAGCGGCCGACCGTCCGGCTGACCACGCCCGCGCCGCGCCTCGATCGCGTACTCCACGAGCAGGATGGAGTTCTTGGTGACGATGCCCATCAGCATCAGGAGACCGATCAGCGACGGCATGGAGAAGCTGTTGTGGGTGGCAAGCAGCAGCACGAAGGCACCGCCGCTCGCGAGCGGCAGCGCGGCGAGGATGGTGACGGGCTGGGTGAAACTCTGGAACAACAGCACCAGCACCATGTAGATGCACAGCACGCCGATGCCCATCGCCAGCCCGAAGCTGCCGAAGAGCTCCTGCATCATCTCTGCGTCGCCCGAGTCCGCCACGCGCACCCCGGGCGGCAGCGCACGCAGGCTGGGGAGTGCGAGCGCCTCCGCATAGACCTCGCCCAGCTCGCGTTCGCCGAGCTCGACCTCCAGGATCACGTTGCGGCTGCGGTCGATACGGCTGATCTGCGAGGGGCCGCTGTCCACCGTGATCGTCGCCACGCTGGAGAGCGAAACCGGCCCGTTGCGGCCGGGCACGGTGAGGCGCTCCAGCGCGGCGAGGTCGGCGCGTACGTCGTCGCGCAGCTTCACCCGGATCGGTACCTGGCGCTGGGCGAGGTTGAGCTTGGCGAGGCCGACGTCGTAGTCGCCCTGGGTTGCGACGCGGATGGTCGTGGCGATCGCGTCGGTGGTCACGCCGAGATCGGCAGCGCGGTCGAAGTCAGGCCGCACGATCAGCTCCGGCCGCACCAGACTGGCGCTGGAGCTGACGTTGCCGATGCCCGGCAGCGTGCGCAGATCGCGTGCGGCGGCCTGCGCTGCGGCGGCGAGCGCGTCGGGGTTGTCGCTCTTCAACACCAGGATCATCTTCACGCCGGAGTCGGCGGAGCCCACCGTCATGCGTACGCCGGGCAGATCGGCGAGGCGCGTGCGGATCATGCCCTCCACCGCCTGCTGCTTCTGCGGGCGTTCGCTGCGATGCGTCAGCGTCACCGTCAGGACCGCGCGGCGAACCTCGGCCGCAGCCCCCGGGTTGAAGCCGTCGCCCGCAGCCCCGCCGCCGATCGAGCTCATCACGGTGATGACCTCCGGCATTGCGGCGATTCGTTCGCGGGCGACCTCCGCCACCTCCCAGGTTTCGGCGAGCGTGCTGCCGGGCGGCAACTCCAGGTTGACCAGCGTCTGCGCCCGGTCCGAGGGCGGCACGAAGCCGGTGGGCAGGAGCGGGATCACCATCACCGAGCCGACGAAGAAGGCCAGCGCGCCCGCCAGCGTCAGGAAGCGGTGGCGGAGGCACCAGCGCATCGCGCCCATGTAGTTGCGCATGATCCAGCCGTCGCGCGGCTCGGCGTGCTTCGCCGGCTTCAGCAGGTAGGCCGCCATCATCGGCGTGACGAGGCGCGCCACCACCAGCGAGGCCAGGATCGCGAGCACCGCCGTCCATCCGAACTGCTTGAAGAACTTGCCCGGGATGCCGGCCATGAACGCAGTGGGCAGGAACACCGCGACCAACGCGAAGGTGGTCGCAATCACCGCCATGCCGATCTCGTCGGCGGCTTCCATCGCGGCCTGGAAGGGCTTCTTGCCCATTGCCAGGTGGCGCGAGATGTTCTCGATTTCGACGATCGCGTCATCCACCAGAATGCCCACCACCAGCGCCAGCGACAGCAGGGTGACGGTGTTGAGGCTGAAGCCGAACCAGGCCATGCCGAGGAAGGTGGGGATCACCGACAGTGGCAGCGCGGTCGCGGCGATCAGCGTCGCGCGCCAGTCGCGCAGGAAGAACCACACCACCAGCACCGCGAGCAGCGCGCCCTCGTACAGCAGGTACATCGAGCCTTCGAAGTTCTCCCTGACCGCGGGCACGTTGTCGTAGCCGACCGCAAAGCGCACGTGGGGCATTTCCGCCTGCAGTTCGGCAAAGGCGCGGTGCACGCCTTCCGAGACCGTGATCTCGCTTGCGCCCTTGGTGCGCGAGACCTCCAGCGCCACCACCCGGCGCCCGTCGAGAAGCGCCACCGAGCGGCGTTCGGCGGTGGTGTCGCGCACATCGGCGACATCGCCGAGGCGCAGGCTGCGGCCGTCGCCGAGCGGCAGCACGAGCTCGGCAAGGCGCGTGGCGTCCGCGACGGTGGCGATGGTGCGCACCGACTGTTCGCCGCCGCCGATGTCGCCCCGCCCGCCCGGGGCCTCCTGCTGCACCTGGCGCAGCAGGCGCGACACCTCCGCGGCGCTCACGCCCAGTGCCGCCATCCTGTCCGGGTCGAGCGTCACCGCCACCTCGCGCTCCAGCCCGCCGATGCGCTTGATCGCACCCACGCCCTTCACTGCCAGCAGGCGGCGTGCGATGCGGTCGTCGGCGAGCCAGGACAGCGCCTCCTCGTCCAGCGTGTCGGACGACAGCATCCACGCCGCGAGCGGCCGCCCGGCGGTTGAGATCTTCGCGATCACCGGCTCTTCGAGCTCGGCGGGCAGGTCGGCGCGCACCCGGCTGACGGCGGCGCGTACTTCGGTCTCGGCTTCGCTCGCGTCCTTCTCGAGCTCGAACTCGATCGCGATCGTCACCATGCCGTCGAGGATGGTGGTGTACATCTTCTTGATCTGCGCGAGCGTGGCGATGCTGTTCTCGAGCTCGCGCGCGACCTCGGTCTCGAGCGTGCCGGGTGCCGCCCCGGGCAGGCTGGCATTGACGGTGACCACGGGCAGCTCGATGTCGGGGAAGTCCTGCACGCCAGCGCCGCGGAATGCGAGCAGTCCGGCGATCGACAGCAGGATGAAGAGCAGCACCGCCGGGATCGGGTGGCGGATGGAGAGGGCGGAGAAGTTCATCGCGGCGCGCTCAGGGTTTCCGTTCGCCGGAGGCGTCGCTGGCCGCCGCTGCGATCGCGACCAGATCGCCGTCGGCGAGGAAGCCCGCGCCGGTGCCGACGATGCGCGCGCCGGCGGGCAGGGCGGAGGTGATCTCCACCCAGTCGGCACCGCGCTGGCCGACGTCCACCCGGGTTTCCTTCACGCGCTGGTCCGGTTCGACGATGAAGATGTGGTTGATGCCGTCGCGCAGGGCCACGGCCTGGCGCGGCAGGGTGGTGCTCAGCGCGCTGCCGAGCGCGAAACTGCCCGAGGCGAACATGCCGGGTTTCACCGCCGGGCTCAGTGCAGCCGAGTTCTCCGTGGCCGGCGCCGGGGCCGGCAGATCCACATACACGAGCGCCTTGCGTGTCGCGGCATCCACCGTGGGCGCCACCTTGCGCACGCTGCCCTGCACCGGTGCACCGCCGCTCGGCGTGACCGCCACCGTCTGGCCGACCCGGATCTGCGCGATCGCCTCGGCCGGCACCTCTGCACGCCATTCCAGGCGGTTCTGGCGGATCAGCCGGAATAGTGTCTGCCCCTGCTGAACCACTGCGCCCGGCGCGGCCTCGTCGGCGCGGTGGGAGATCACGCCGTCATCGCTCGCGAGCAGCCGGGTGTGCCTGAGTCTCAGCTCCGCCACGCGCACGTTGGCGCGTGCGGATTCGAGCCGCGCCTTGGCGGTGGCCTCGCCGGTGAGGTACTGGTCGATCTGTTGCGCGCTGAGCGCGCCGTTGCTGCGCAGACCGCGCGCGCGCGCCGCGTTTGCGCGCGCCTCCTGCAATTCGGCCTCGGTCTCGACGACGCGCGCATGCGCTGCGGCGAGTTCCGCAGCCGGCGTGGCGTCGTCGAATTCCGCCAGCACCTGGCCGCGTTGCACCTGTGTGCCGACATCCACGAACACTTTTGCGATGCGCAGCCCGCCGGACTCCACCCCGATGGCGGCTTCCTGCCAGGCGCTGATGTTCCCGTTCGCGGCCAGGGTGCGGGAGAGTTCGCGTTGTACCGGTTCGGTGAGTCTGACCGTGAGCGCGGGCTTGGAGGCGAGTGCCGCAGTCTGCGCCGTTGCGGAGCCGGAGCCCGGGGAGGATTCGCTGGAGTCGGCGGAGCAGCCGACCAGCAGCAAGGCTGCGAGAAGTGCCTGAGTGGTCGAGGTGAGGCGGGATGTCATCGAGGACCTGAATGTTCCGGTTGGGGGGCGGGCAGGGGGCTGGCGTACGGTGCGCCGGTGAATCGATATGCAGGCCTGTGCCGGCCTGTGGAGTTCCGAACAGGATTGTCGCTTCCGGATGTTGCGAGAGCAAGCGATCGGCATGTCCGTAACGCGACAAGCGCGCAGCCCGGGCGGGCTTCAGATCGCGCCGCTTGTGCGCAAGGCTTTGATTTGCGCGGCGTCATAGCCCAGTTCCGTCAGCACTGCTTCGGTATGCTCTCCCAGCCCCGGGCCTATCCATTCGGTGCCACCCGGCGTCTCCGACAGCTTGGGGATCACGCCGGGCACGCGGCAATCGCGCCCGTCCGGCAGCTTCACCGTTTCGAGCATGCCGCGCGCGAGAAACTGCGGGTCGGCGAACATGTCGGCGACCGAGTAGATGCGCGACGCGGGCACCTCCGCGGCGGCGAGCGCGGCGAGGACTTCTGCCTCGGTGTGCCCGGCCACCCAGGCATCGATGAGCGCATAGACCTCGTCGCGCCGCGCATCGCGCCCGGCGTTGTCGGCGAGCGTGGCATCCTCGGCCAGGTCCGGCCGGCCCATGGTCTGCATCAGACGGCGGAAGATCGCGTCGCCGTTCGCGCCGATCGCCACATGCCGGCCGTCCGAGGTCGTGTGGGTGTTCGAGGGGGTGATGCCGGGCATGATGTTGCCGGTGCGTTCGCGGATGAAGCCGAACACGTCGAACTCGGGTACGAGGGATTCCATCATCGAGAACACTGCCTCGTACAGCGCCACATCCACGACCTGACCCTTGCCGCCATTCACTTCGCGATGGCGCAGCGCCATCAGCGCGCCGATCACGCCCCATAGCGCGGCGATCGAATCCCCGATCGAGATCCCGGTCTTCACCGGTGGCCGGTCGGCAAAGCCGGTGACGTAGCGCAGCCCGCCCATGGATTCGCCGATCGCGCCGAAGCCGGGCTGCTGTGCCATCGGTCCGGTCTGGCCGAAGCCGGAGAGGCGCAGCATCACAAGCCCCGGGTTGAGCGCGGACAGGGCCTCCCAGCCCAGGCCGAGCTTTTCCAGCACGCCCGGACGGAAGTTCTCGATCACGATGTCGGCCTCGGCGACGAGCTGCTTCACGATCGCGATGCCGTCGGGATGCTTGAGGTTCACCGTCACCGAGCGCTTGTTGCGCGCCTGCACGAACCACCACAGCGAGGTGCCCTCGTACAGCTTGCGCCACCCGCGCAGCGGGTCGCCACCGTCGGGCGACTCGATCTTCACGACCTCGGCACCGAACTCCGCCATGATGCGTGCGGCGAACGGCCCGGCGATGAGCGTGCCGAGCTCCACGACCTTGACCCCTGCGAGCGGTTTGTTGTTTTGCATGATGGCGAGCGACCTGGCGGTTTGGAGGATCCGGTCACGACGGGCCGGACGTGCAGACCCCCATTGTAGCGGCCGGTGCGCCACCCGCGCCCCGGTGCTGGGGCGGATGCGTGGGCGAGTGCCGTCAGCGCAGGATGAAGTTCGCGTCCGGCAGCATCGGTGGCGGCGCCTTCTCGCCCAGCAGCTCGCGCAGGCTGGCGTCGATGCCGGCCACGATCGCATCGAGCGCGAGATCGTTGGGTGCGGTGCCGAAGGGGTTCTCGATCTCGTCGGAAAGCGCCTCCAGCGCGAAGAAGGTGTAGGACACGAAGGCCACCACCAGCGGCGTCATCCAGCCGATCGAATCCACCAGGCCGAAGGGCAGCAGCATGCAGAAGAGATATGCGCTGCGATGCAGGATCACCGAATAGGTGAAGGGCAGCGGGGTGTTGGCGATGCGCTCGCAGCCGCCGAGCGCAGCCGAGAGCTCGTCGAGGCCTGCCTCCATGTGCTGGCCGAGGATGGGCGGGAGCGCCCCGGCTTCGCGTGCCTCGCGCAGCCATTGCCCCAGCCACAGCAGGATCAGGCTGGGCGCGAAGCGGGTGTCGTCGATGCGCGCGAGCACCTCCGCCGGTAGCAACCCCTCCAGCCCGGCGCATTGCGGCTGTCCGCGCAGCTGGTTGCGCATCGCCGCCGCGAAGCCGATCAGCCCCAGCACGAACGGCCGCGCATCGCGTCCGGCGGCATTCAGCGTCAGCGCCTGGCGGGCGAGGTTACGCCCCGTCACCAGCACCGCGCCCCACAGCCTGCGTGCTTCCCAGTAGCGGTCGTAGCTCGCGTTGATGCGAAAGCCGAGGAAGATCGCGAGTGATACGCCCATCAACGAGAACGGTGCCGCGTTGAGCGTGACCTTCCAGTCGAACAATTGCCCGTGCGCCACGACTACCGCGCAGGACAGGCCGAACACGAACAGCTGCTGCCACAGGATGAGATGCACGAGCGAACCACGGCGCACGAACAGCAAACGGATCCAGTGGGGGCGGGGGCGGACGATCACGATGTGGGTGGGGCGTGTGAAGAGGGCACATTCTGGCAGCAAAGCTGTTGCGATGCAGCATCGATGCTGATTCCCGACGACACAACTCCGCGATTGCAGGTCGAGTGTAGCCTGGGGGAGAATGTCACAACATTTTACGAATGACCATATGGGAGGACGCGCATGCAGCAAGAGAAAAAGGATCAGCCGGATTTGAATGCACCGGATACCGCATTCACCAGACGACTCGGCCGCATGCTCGGGGGGGCGGCATTGCTGGGCGCGTCCGGTACTGCGTTGGCACAATCGATCACCTATCAGCCGCTTGCCACGGCCATTCCAAGCTTGAGCGGAGTGGGCTTGGTGTTGCTGGCGACCCTGATGGCGGGGGCTGTATGGCATTTCAACCGCAACGGCAAAGGCATGCCGGGCGGCCGCTTCATGGGTCTTGCGCTGGTCGTTGGCGCAGTGGCGAGCGGGGCCAGTGGCGTCAAGCTGATGAACGAGGCGTGGGCGATCAGTGGGGCCGATATCGAACTCGACCAGGCTGCTGGTGGCGTGAAGCCCTTGGTTGTGGGTTTGAACTGCGTTGTCAACAAGACCAACGTGACGCAGCAGATCGTCGACATTGACACCACGATTCAGGGCAACAACGGTGGAACGACCGGCATTCAGGCGGGCGGTCGCGTGGTCGGCGTCGCCAACGGTGGCCAGGTGTCCTGTCCTGACAGCGTGGATGTGTCGAATGCAGGTGTCGCACCGGACTGTACCGAGGCCCCCAATGGCACGATCCTGCAGCGCAATGATGTCTGCTCCGTGCTGGTTGGCCCGCCTAATTGAGGCGAGCCCGTCACCCGTTCGAGTGGTTCGTCAATTGCTCTGCAATCGCAATGGCGCGTCACGGAAGACCATGTCGTCCGTGACGAACTGCCAGTAGTGCGCGGTGTGCAGACGTAGCGCGTCGATGTCCACATAGTCGGCCTGGAACCACACCGGGCCGAGGTGGGAGAGCGGCAGGGTGTCGGCATGCACCCGTTGGCCGTCGCGGTAGGCGTCGAGATGCAACGTCTCGCCTTCCGCGCCGGGCCAGGCCGTGCCGAAGTAGGCGCCGACAAAGTCGAAGCGTTTGCCCGGTTGTGCGCCGCGCACCGTCACCGGATAACCTGAACTGTTGTAGCCCACCATGTGTCCACTCGCGAGCACATTCACATATCCCGGTCCCTGGTAGTGCTGGTTATCGACCGCCAGCAGGTAGTCCCAGCTCAATCCAAGGTGGCCGTGCGCAAGCTTCTCGATGAACGAGCGCTTGAATTCCTCGAAGTCGAGCGTCTGCGTCTCTCCGGTCCGGGCCTCCGAGGCCGCAGATTGGTTGATGGTGCCGAGCATCACCGGCGCCTCGCGCACTGCGAACGTCTTCAGCGTATGCCGGACCGCTCCACGGACGTGCTCCAGCGTCCAGTGACCAGGCTGCACTGCCAGCTTGAAGTTGCCCGACCCGTCCGGATGGAGTGGCGTCGCCTCGCCGTGCGGCCCCACCGCAACCAACGCGCCCTCGGCGAGCGTGCCGGGTGCGACCGTGCCGCTCGCAGTCAGCTCCGGCGCGAGGCCGATCACCGCTGGCGGCGTGCGCGTCACCATGCCGGCGGGTGCGCCCGGGAGCAACGCGAAGGTGCTCGATTGGCGGGCGTTGCCGCTCGTCACATGCCAGGCCGGCGGGACCTGTACCTCGAAGTGGTGAGGCTTGCCGGCCTCGGCGATATCGGTCTCCATATCGCCCGCCATGACGTCGAAGTTGGCGTAGCCGTTGATGTTGGTGCGCGCCATGCGGTGTGTGCCGTCCGGGCGGGTCAGCAGCACCGCCACCGCCGCCATCGGCACGTCGCCGGTGTCGTAGATGCCGTCCTGGTTCCGGTCGCGATACACGAACACCGAGATGTTGAGCTTGCCCGGCGCGGCATTCGTCCAGTCCCGATGCGGATACCAGTCGGTATCCGGATTCACGGAGACGATGGGTTGAGCCGTGGCCTCCGGCGTGTTTCGCCCGACGAACACGTACCAGACCAGTAGCGCGGAGGCGACGAGGATCGCCAGAGGTGTGAGTAAGCGGAACATGGAGGCCCCATCGGCAAGCCTGCGATTCTAACGGCTCAAGGTCGCAAAGGCTTACGTCAGGCTGGCAGCGCGCCCTCGTGGTGCTCGCGGATGAACCCCTATTTTGCCGTCGCTGGAATATGCGGGAGAATGAGCACCCTGCGCAGCGGCCGGCGTGCCCTGCGGACCGCCCTTGACAGGCGGCAACAAGCAATCAGAACGGAAGGCGCGACATGCTGCTGATGATAGACAACTACGACAGCTTCACCTACAACCTGGTCCAGTACTTCGGGGAGCTGGGGGCGGAGGTGAAGGTGTTTCGCAACGACGAGATCACGCTGGAGCAGATCGCGCTGATGCGGCCGGATCACCTGGTGATCTCGCCCGGGCCGTGTTCGCCCGCGGAGGCGGGCATCTCGGTGCCGGCGATCAAGGCCTTCGCCGGCAAGATTCCGCTCCTGGGCGTGTGCCTCGGGCACCAGAGTATCGGTGCGGCCTTCGGAGGCAAGGTGGTGCATGCGCGCACGCTGATGCATGGCAAGACCTCGCCGGTGCACCACGAGGGGCGCGGTGTGTTTCGCGGCCTGCCGAATCCGCTCACCTGCACCCGCTACCATTCGCTCGCGATCGAGCGCGACTCGCTGCCCGAGTGCCTCGAGATCACCGCCTGGACCGACGACGGCGAGATCATGGGGGTGCGCCACCGCACGCTCGAGGTCGAGGGCGTGCAGTTCCACCCCGAATCCATACTCACCGAGGAAGGCCATGCGCTGCTGCGCAACTTCCTGGAATCCCGACAGACCGAAGGAGTCAGCCAATGACGATCACGCCCCAGGCGGCACTGCAGCGCACCATCGAACATCGCGAGATCTTCTTCGACGAGATGCTGTCGCTGATGCGCCAGATCATGGCGGGCGAGATCTCGCCGGTGATGACTGCGGCGATCCTCACCGGCCTGCGGGTCAAGAAGGAGACGATCGGCGAGATCGCAGCGGCGGCGACGGTGATGCGCGAGCTATCGCTGAAGGTGCAGGTCGCGCCGCCGCATGATCACTTCGTGGACATCGTCGGCACCGGCGGTGACGGCGCCCACACCTTCAACATTTCCACCGCTTCCAGCTTCGTCGTGGCGGCCGGCGGAGGGCGGGTGGCCAAGCATGGCAACCGCGGCGTGTCGTCCAAGAGCGGTGCCGCCGACGTGCTCGAATCGCTGGGGGTGAACCTGATGCTCACGCCCGAGCAGGTGGCCGAGTGCATCGAGGAGACCGGCATCGGCTTCATGTTTGCGCCCAACCACCACAGCGCGATGAAGAACGTCGCACCGGTGCGGCGCGAGATGGGCGTGCGCACCATCTTCAACATCCTGGGGCCGCTCACCAACCCGGCCGGTGCGCCGAACACGTTGATGGGCGTGTTCCACCCCGACCTCGTCGGCATCCAGGCGCGGGTGATGAAGAACCTCGGCGCCAACCACGTGCTGGTGGTGTATGGCCTCGACGGATTGGACGAGGTGAGCCTGGGCGCGGCCACGATGGTGGGCGAGCTGAAGGACGGCGAGGTGCGCGAGTACGAGATCCACCCCGAGGACTACGACCTCGCGATGGCGGGTACGCGCAACCTGCGCGTCGATACCCCCGACGAATCGCGCGACACGCTGCTCGGCGCGCTGGAGAACAAGCCGGGTCCGGCGCGGGAGATCGTCGTGCTGAACGCCGGGGTTGCGCTCTATACCGCCAACCTCGTCGACTCCATCGGCGCCGGCGTGCTGCGCGCGCGCGAGCTCATTGCCACCGGCGCTGCTCGTGCCAAGCTCGACGAGTTCGTCGCCTGCACCCGCCGTCTGGCTTCGGGAGGCTGAGGATGAGCGACATTCTCGAACGCATCATCGCGGTCAAGCGCGCCGAACTCGCCGCCGGTCAGGCGCAGCGTTCCCTTGCGACAATTGGCATCGAGGCGCGCGCCCGGCCGGTGCCGCGCGATTTTGTCGGCGCGATCCGCGCGAAGATCGCCGCGGGTCAGCCTGCGGTGATCGCCGAGATCAAGAAGGCGAGCCCGTCCAAGGGCGTCATCCGCGAGGACTTCCGCCCGGCCGAGATCGCGCGTGCCTACGAGCGCGCAGGTGCTGCCTGCCTGTCGGTGCTCACTGACCGGGATTTCTTCCAGGGCTCGCCGGTGTATCTGCAGTCCGCGCGCGAGGCCTGCCCCTTGCCGGCGCTGCGCAAGGATTTCCTCATCGACCCGTGGCAGGTGTTCGAGGCGCGCGCGATGGGCGCGGACGCGATCCTGCTCATCGCCGCGGCGCTCGACCTCGTCACGATGCGCGACATGGAGGCGATCGCGGTGTCGCTCGGCATGGGCGTGCTGGTCGAGGTGCACAATGCGGCGGAGCTCGACATGGCGCTGCGTCTGGAGACGCCGCTGATCGGCATCAACAACCGCAACCTGCGCACCTTCGAGGTCAGCCTGCAGACCACGCTGGATCTGCTCGCGCGCATCCCGGACGACCGCATCGTGGTCACCGAGTCCGGCATCCTGGCGCCGGCCGATGTGGCGCTGATGCGCGAACACCAGGTCAATGCCTTCCTCGTCGGCGAGGCCTTCATGCGTGCGGATGACCCTGGCGAGGGCCTGCGCGCCCTGTTCGCTTGAGTGTGACCCGGCGCGCGGCATGAGCTGCCGCGCCGGTCCGAGCCGCACTGGATGAACGAGACTACAAGCCCTTCACCCGCCCCTTACCGCAGGCTGCGCATTCTTGCCGCAAGTCTGCCAGTGCTGGTGGCTGTCGTCGGCCTCGCGCTGGCGTGGCTGGTGGGCACCGAGAGCGGGCTGCGCACTGGCGCGTCCGTCATTGCCCGTGCTACGTCCGATGCGGTGCGCCTGGAGGGGGTCAGTGGCCGGCTCATATCGGGCTTCTCGATCGAGCGCGTCCAACTTGCGCTGCCCGCCGTCCGTGGAGAAGCTCGCGCCCTGAAAGTTCAGTGGGACGCGGCCGCGTTGCTGGATGAGCGCGTCCGCATCATGCGGCTCGCACTTGGCGATCTGACCTTGAGCTTTCCTCCGGGCGAGGAGAGCGGCGCGCCCCCGTCGCGACCGGCGCCGCTGAGCTTGCCGGTGGCCATCGAACTCGATCAACTCGGCATCGAGCGCTTCACGCTGCTGCCCTGGCAGGCCGGAGCCGATTCCCTGGCGCCGGCGGCCGGCGGGGAAGGTGCGCTGTTCAGCTTCAGCCATCTGCACGCGGCGCTCCATTCGGATGGCCGCCGTCATCAGCTGCGGCAAGTGCGCGTCAGCCTTCCTTTCGGTGATGTGAAAGCGGATGCCAGCATCGACAGCAGCACCGACGACTACCCGCTGACGCTCGCGCTGGATTTGCAGGGGGCGGTCGAGGGACGCAGCTTTGATCTCGAGCTGCGCGCACAAGGCAGCCTGCAGCAGCTTGCCGCCGAGCTCGACGCGCGTGGCGAGGGGCTGACCGGCCGCGCCCGCGCGCTGCTCACGCCCTTCGAGCCGGTGCCGCTTGCCGAGCTGCAGCTCTCGCTCGGCCCGGTCAATCCTGCGGCCTTCGCCCCGCAGGCGCCGCAGGCCGCGCTGACGCTCGAGGCGCAGCTCGCTGGCACGGCCGTGGAGGGTGGTGCGATGGGTCTCGCCGGCACGGTCGGCATCCGCAACGCGGCGCCGCAGCCGGTGGATGCGGGCGGTATCCCGCTGCTGCGACTCGACACCCGGCTCGACTGGCGTGGCGACCGGCTCGGCCTGCGCGAGCTCGATGTGCAGCTGCCCGGCGGCGGGCGGGCGCATGGCCGTTTCGACTGGCGGGCGGACGTGGAGGCGGGGGCGTTCGGCCGCGCCGACGTGGCCCTGCAGCTCGAAGGCGTGCGTCTCGATGCCTTGCAGAGCCAGCTCCCGGCGCATGTGCTGGTGGGTACGGTCGACGCGCAAGGCGCCGCCGCGCAACAGAGCGCGCAAGTCATGCTGACCTTGGGCAAGGCGGCGTTGAAGGCCGAGGGCGAGCTGCGCTTCGACGCCACGGGCTCCACCCCACCCGCGTTCGCGCTCGGCGCCACGTTGACGGGCGTGGATCCGAGCGCGTTCGCGCCCGCGGCGCCGGCGGGCGCGCTCAACCTCGAGCTCTCCGCCAAGGGGGCGCTGCAAGTCAGCCCGTCGCTCACGCTCGATTGGCGGCTCTTGCCCAGCCTGCTCGATGAGCGCCCCATGCAGGGGCAGGGGACGCTGGCCCTCGCCGGCGAGCGTCTGGTGCGGACCGACGCGCGTCTCGATGCAGCAGGCAATACCGTGCATTTGCGTGGTGCCTGGGGTGCGGCCGGCGATGCGCTGCAGCTGTCGCTGGACGCCCCGGCGCTGGACGCCCTCGGCTACGGGCTGGGCGGTCGCGCGAAGTTGGACGCGAGCCTCGCCGGCAGCCTGCAGGACCCTGCGCTGAAGTTCGCGCTGGATGCCGCCGGCGTGCGACTGCCGGGCGAGCTCCGCCTGGAGCGCATCGTCGCCAGCGGTGAGCTGGGTGCAGGCAGGTCGGGTGCGCTGATGCTGACGCTGGATGCGGACAGCGTGGGGCAGGGCCAGGGGGCGGAGCCCGGCGCGGCAGCCGATTGGCTGGAGCGCGTGCGCGTCCGGCTCGACGGGCGCCGCGACCAGCATCGTCTTGCGCTGTCGCTGAGCCTGCCGCGCCGGGGTGATGGCAGCGCGGATCCGGATGCACTGGAGGTTGCATTGGAAGGGGGGCTGTCCGGCGATGTGGCCAGGTCCGGGCCCGCGGGGCTGCGCTGGCGTGGCGCGCTGCGCGAGCTGGTGTCGTCCGGTCGTTTCCCCGCAAGGCTGCTCGAACCCGCCGCACTCGAGCTCGGCAGCGAGCGGATTGCGCTCGCCGATGCCACCCTGGATGCCGGCACGCGCGGCAAGATCCGCCTCGCCGAAACGCGCTGGACACCGCAGGAGATCGTCGCGCGCGGCGACATGAGCGGGCTGGTCGTCGACCTCGTCCCGCGCGATACGCCGCGCCGCCGTCCCCAGCAGGATCCGCTCACGCTCGCGGGCGAGTGGGATCTGCGCCTCGGCCGCAGCGCGAGCGGCTCGGCCCGGATCGTGCGCGAGTCGGGCGACCTGCGCATTCCCGGTGAGCTCACCACCCGTCTCGGCGTCGAAACGCTGGAGGCGGGCTTGCAGCTCGAACGTGGTGAAGCGCAGCTGACACTCGTCGCAAGGGGCACGGAGTTCGGCAGCCTGTCGGCCAGCGCCGCGGTCGGGTTGATGCGCGGTGGGCCGGCGGGCTGGCAGCTCGACGAGGCCTCACCGCTGCGCGGCGATGCACGCCTCGATGCCCCGTCCATCGCCTGGCTGGCGCGTCTCACCCAACAGGAGGTCGCGCTTGAAGGCAGCCTCGCGGCCGACCTCACGCTGTCGGGAACGCCGGCGAAGCCGGTCGCGAGTGGGCGCATCAGCGGCGAAGGCCTGGGGCTGACGATGCTGGATCATGGCGTGAGCCTGTCGGGTGGCACGCTGCTCGCCGAATTCGACCGCGACCGCCTGCGCTTGACACGGCTGGAGTTCGTGTCGCCGAACCGGGTGATGCCGGCAGACCGGCGTGTTCCCGCGGAGCGCTTCACCGCCACCCCCGGGCGTCTCATTGCGACCGGCGAGGTCGAGCTCGAGACGGGCGCGGGCCGCTTCCGCTTCGATGCCGAGCGCCTGCCGGTGCTGCAACTGGCGGACCGCTGGATGATCGTCTCGGGCAGCGGCGAGGCCACGAGCGGCTGGACCGCGCTCGACCTGCAGGCGAAGTTCGCGGTGGATGCCGGCTTCGTCGCGCTCGCCGACACGCCGCCGCCCAGCCTCTCCGACGATGTCGTCGTGCTGAAACCCGGCGTTCAGGTGTCCTCCGGAGGCATGAAGGTGTCCGCGGATGTGGAGGTCGCGCTGGGCGAACAGCTCTTCCTCAGCGCGCTCGGGCTGGACACGCGCCTGGCTGGCAGCCTGCGCCTGCGGATGCGTGACGGCGAGCCGCTCACCGCGACCGGTTCGCTCGCCACCGTCGGCGGGGTGTTCAAGGGCTACGGCCAGAACCTCACGATCGAACGCGGGTTGGTGAATTTCCAGGGGCCGCTCGACAACCCCGGGCTCAACATCGTCGCGCTGCGCAAGGGGCTTGCGGTCGAGGCGGGCATCTCGGTGAGCGGTAGCGCGCGTCGCCCGCAGGTGAGGCTGGTGTCGGACCCGAACGTGCCCGATCCGGAGAAGCTCTCGTGGATCGTGCTGGGGCGTGCGCCCACGAGTGGTGCAGGCGGTGACATGGGCCTGCTGCTGCCGGCAGCGCAGGCCTTGCTGGGTGGCAGCGGCGGCGGCATGACCGAGCAGCTCTCGCAAAGCCTGGGTTTCGACGAGTTCGGCATCGGCCAGGGGGAAATGGGCTCGGTGACGCGGCGACCGACCAGCCGGGTGGTCGGTGGTGGCTCGACGGTGAGCGACGAGGGCACCGTGAGCGGCCAAGTGCTCACCCTCGGCAAGCGCCTATCGAGTGACATGTTCCTTTCGTTCGAGCAGAGCCTGGGGGGCGCCCAGAGTCTGGTGAAGCTGACCTATCAACTTTCGCGCAGGGTATCCTTGGTGCTGCGCGGCGGCACCGACAACGCGGGCGATATGTATTACACAGTCTCTTTCAGATAATCTGGAATCGAACTTGCGTGTTGTCGGTCTACTGCTGGCAACCCAACAAGGAGTTTCTGCATGACAAGCCCGGAAATGAATGTGAGCCACGAGGTCGCGATCCTGGCCGGTGGCTGCTTCTGGTGCACCGAAGCCGTGTTCAAGGATGTCGCGGGGGTGATCTCGGTCGTCCCTGGCTACATCGGTGGCAAAGTCGATTCGCCAAGCTACCGTGATGTGTGCAACGGCGGGACCGGCCACGCCGAGGCGATCCGCGTCGCGTTCGACCCGGCAGTGGTGAGCTACCGTGCGCTACTCGAGATCTTCTTCGTCGTCCATGACCCCACCACGCTGAATCGCCAGGGCAACGACATCGGCACGCAGTACCGCTCCGCGATCTTCACCACCAGTGACGAGCAGCTTCATGCCGCGTTGGCCCTGATCGAGGAGCTCGGCGAGCAGCGCGTGTTCCCCTCTGCGATCGTCACCAAGGTCGAGCGTGCCGGCGTGTTCTGGCCGGCGGAGGATTATCATCTCGACTACTACATGCGCAACTCGGACCAGCCCTACTGCCAGTATGTCGTGGCGCCCAAGGTCGCCAAGTTCCGCGAGAAGTTCGCCGCGCGGCGCAAGCGTTGAGCGGCAGCGCGAGCGAGTTCGTGCTGCATCACCCGATTCACGAGCCGGATGCGGCCGCATCCGGCGTTTTCATCATCACAGGAGTCTCTGCATGACACAAACCACCACGGCCAGCGGGCTGGTCATCGACGAACTCGAAGCGGGCAGCGGCGCGGTTGCGGAGAAGGGCAAACGCGTCTCGGTGCACTACACCGGCTGGCTCACCGACGGCCGCAAGTTCGACTCCAGCAAGGATCGCAACAGCCCGTTCGAATTTCCGCTCGGTGCAGGCCATGTCATCCGCGGCTGGGACGAAGGGGTTGCCGGCATGCAGGAAGGCGGCAAGCGCAAACTCACGATTCCGCCCGAGCTCGGCTACGGCGCGCGTGGCGCGGGCGGCGTGATTCCGCCCAATGCCACGCTGGTGTTCGAGGTCGAGCTGCTGAAGGTGTATTGAGCGCAGCCGACGCACAGGCGAAGAAGATCACGACGGGCCGGACGGGATGCCGTCACGGCCCGCATCCAGCGGAGGAGAGCGCCACGATGAAACTCGATCAGGTGCAGCGCCAGATACTCACATTGCTGCAGAAGGATTCCACCCTCAGCACCCAGCACATCGCCGAGCGCGTCGGCCTGTCGCCATCGCCGTGCTGGCGCAGGGTGCGCGAGCTCGAGGAGGCGGGGCTGATCAAGGGCTACGTCGCCTTGGTCGATCGCCACAAGCTGGGTCTTCCCACCTGCGTGTGGGTGCGGGTGAAGCTGAAGAAGCACAGCGCCGATGTCATCGACCGCTTCGAGACGGTGGTGAAGAGCTGCGATGAGGTGGTCGAGTGCTACGAGCTGCTGGGCGAGACCGACTGCCTGCTCAAGCTCTACCTGCCCAATCTCGAGGCATTCTCGGTGTTCATGCATAACTTCCTGCTCAAGATCCCCGAGGTGGACGTCACCCACTCGAGCGTCGCGTTGCGCGAGATCAAGAACGAGACGGCGCTGCCGGTGTGAACCTGAAAGGCACGCCGCTCAGCGTGTGAGCGTCTCCACCGCGAAGCCCACCACGCGCCGCTGTTCGCGGCTGAACTCGACCCCGACGAGGTGGATGGGTTCGTTGCGGTCGCGGTAGCGGTCGGCATAGCCGCGCGCCTTCAACTGCGCGAGCGCGCCGCCCTCGGGTTCGAGCTCCACCACCTTGAACTCGAAGAGATACACCTGTCCGTTGAAGCGCACCGCCATGTCCAGCCGCCCGGCATTGCTCGCCTCCTCCGGCACGATGTCGAGCCCGAGCGAGGCGAAGTAGGCGTAGAACACGCTCGCGTAATAGCCCTCGTACTGCGCGATCGGGTTGTTGCGGAACCAGTCGTGCGGAATGCTCGCGAAGAAGGCGGTGAAGAGCTGCTCCATGCCGGCGAAATCGTTCGCGAGCAGAAGATCGTAGAGCCGAGTGCTGTGCGCGCCGTACTCGGCCGGGTTGGGGCGCAGGCGCTGCAGCATCGCGCCGTTGAGGCTCGCGCGCACTTCCAGGTTGGGAAAGCGCAACCGGTACTGCGCGAAAGCGCCGATGCGCCGCACCCCGGCGATCGTGAGGTAGCCGGTCTGGAACATCAGCGCCTCGGTGGAGATGTCGCCGATCTCGAAGGCGGACAACAGGCTCTCGGGCGCCTCCAGGCGCTCCAGATCCGGCAGGCGAATGCGGCGCTCGGTGAGCATGTCGACCAGAAATGTGGGTGTGCCTGTTTCGAACCAGTAGGGGCGGAACTCACGCTCGCGAAACAGCAGCAACAGGTCGAAGGGGTTGTACACCGCCTCGCCGGTCCAGTTGTAGCCGTTGTACCAGGTGCGGATCTGCTCCCGGTCCAGCCCGGGCAGCTCGGGCGCGAACACGCTATCCACATCCGCATCGGTATAGCCACAGATGGCCGAAAAGCTGGGTGACACGGTGATGTCGAAGAGGTTGTTGAGCCCCGAGAAGAGGCTCACCTTGCTGAACTTGGACACCCCGGTGAGCATCGCGAAGCGGATGTGGGCATCCTGACCCTTGATCACCGAGTAGAGATCGCGCAACCCGTCGCGCATCTCGCGCGCGAGCTCCGGGCGGGTGAGGTTGTCGAGGATGGGTTTGTCGTATTCGTCCACCAAGACCACGACCCGCTGGCCGGCCTGCTGCTCGGCCGCGCGGATCAGGCTGCCGAAGCGGTAGGCCACGCTCCCGGGTTCGAGCTCGAGCGACAGCCGTTGCGCGTTCTCGCGCAGAACCTCGTCGATCCTCTGATCCAGCGCGGCGCGGCTCTCCATCACGCCGTCGGCGAAGCTGATGCGGATCACCGGGTAGCTTACCGACCAGTCCCAGCGCGCGTGACAATGGAGCCCGCGGAACAGCGCCTCGTTGCCGGCGAAGAGCTCTGCCAGCGTGTCGAGGAAGAGGCTCTTGCCAAAGCGCCGCGGGCGGGAGAGAAAGTAGTACTTGCCTTCCTCGATCAGGCGCAGCGCGTGTGCGGTCTTGTCGACGTAATAGCAGCCGCTCTCGCGAATCTCGCGCAGCGTCTGGATACCGATCGGCAACTTCCTGCGGGACATCGATACGACTCCTGAAACGATACGGGCGGTCAGAGCTCGATTCTACGACCTTTGACCGCCCGCGAACGGTGCCTCGCGCGGGAGGCGCCGGGTCGGAGCCGATTACAGGCTGCCGAAGAACACCACCAGCACCCCGATCGGTGCGACATAGCGCGACAGCACCGTCCAGACCGTGGCAGCGGTGCCGCCGAGGCCCAGCTCGCGGTTCGTCTCGTCGACATTCAGGCGCCAGGCGGCGAACAGGATGATGCCGAGGCCGGTGAGCGGCAGCAGGAACTTGCTGGTGAGCTGGTCGAGCAGGTCGAAGATGTTGAGTCCGAGGATCATCACGTCCGACCAGGTGTTGAAGGACAGGAGCGCGGCGATACCGATCGCCCAGGCGCCAATCGCCGGAACGATGGTGGCGGCGCGCCTGCTGAGGCCGAGACGCTCCTCGCACAGCTCCACCACCGGTTCGAGTAGCGAGATGGACGAGGTGAGCGCGGCGAAGGACAGCAGGATGAAGAACAGCACGCCCAGGATCAGACCACCCGAGATCGCGCCGAAGGCAAGCGGCAGGGTCACGAACACCAGGCCGGGGCCGGCGGCGGGGTCGAGGTTGTTGGCGAACACGATCGGGAAGATCGCGAGGCCGGCGCCGATGGCCACCACGGTGTCGATGATGACCACGGTGCGCGCGGTGGACAGCAGGTTCACCTCCTTACCGAGGTAGGAACCGTAGGCCATCATGATGCCCATGCCGAGCGACAGGGTGAAGAAGGCGTGGCCGAGGGCCGCGAGGATGACCTTGCCGGTGACCAACTCCCAGTTCGGGGCGAACATGAAGCTGAGCGCGCGGCCGAAGGCGCCGGTGGTCATCGCGTAGCCGATCAGGATCAGCAGCAGCACGAAGAGCCCGGGCATCAGCAGCTTGGAGGCGCGCTCCAGGCCGCCGGTGACGCCCATCGCCACCACCACCGCGGTGATTGCCATGAACGCTGTGTGCCAGATCAGGAGCGTGCCGGGGTTGCCGAGCATGCCGGTGAAGAGCGCGCCGGCCGCGTCGCCGTTCATGCCCGAGAATGCGCCGGTGGCGGCATTGCCCACGTAGGCGAAGGCCCAGCCGCCGATCACGCTGTAGAAGGCGAGGATCAGGAAAGAGGCGAGGATGCCGGTGGCGCCGAACACCGCCCAGTTGCGGCTGCGCCCGTTCTGGCGGGCGATCGTGGACAGCGTGCTGATCGGGTTCTTCTGGCCGCGGCGGCCGAGCATCCACTCCGCAACCAGAATGGGCACGCCGATCAGGAAGATGCAGGCGAGATACACCAGCACGAAGGCCGAGCCACCGCTCTGGCCGATCATGTAGGGGAACTTCCAGATGTTGCCGAGGCCGACCGCCGAGCCGGTGGCGGCGAGCACGAAACCGATGCGCGAAGACCACTGGGCGTGGCTGTGTTGGGTCGCCATGTCAGCACGCCTCCGGTTGACGTGGGCGGTGTGCGGCCGGGGCCGCAAGCGGTCGGGACAGGGTGTGGTGCATGGTGGTTCTCCTCCTTGTCGGATCATTTCGAGTGTCCGATCGGTTCTGCTGCGGCGCGTGTGCGCATGCCGGATCGGCCGCCGTGCATGGTTTCGGACTGGTGCCGGCGGGAAGGGAATCGTACGGGGAGCGGCTGGGAATAACGTTTCGTTATTTGTAAATTTGATGCATTTATAGGCACGGTGTTTCTTCATGTGGCCAGATGAAGAAATTTTTCACCTTTGCCGTCTGTCGTCGCATGGAATTCCATGGAATGGCGCCGGTGTCGCCAACATTGCACATGGAATCATCCGGAATCATGTAAAACAGCAGGATGCAGACCGATTCGACAATTTCTGCAGCGGCGGTGCGGAGCGTGTGCGCGGAGTAGGGGGTAACCCTCAGGAAAGGCAAATTTTTTCCAGAATCGCTGTTTTTCGCCTCCATTGAGGAATAAATTTCTTTCCGGCCCTGCGCAGAATAGCGCCTCGTATCGCCGCAGTAGCCGACCCGAACAATCACATCACAGGAGACAAGGTCGCCCGCCTGCCGTCTGGTGCCACAAGCGCCAGCCCGACATGCCGGAACCGGAACGGACCATGGCCACGCCCCTACAGAACGTATCGCTGGACGACAAGTACACCCTCACCACCGGCCGCGCCTACATGACCGGCATCCAGGCGCTGGTGCGCCTGCCGATGATGCAGCGCATGCGCGACGAGGCTGCCGGGCTCAACACCGCCGGCTTCGTCACCGGCTATCGCGGATCGCCGCTCGGCAACGTCGACCAGGAGTTCTGGAAGGCGAAGAAGGTGCTCGAGCCGATGCACATCCGCTTCCAGCCCGGTCTGAACGAGGACCTCGCCGCCACCTCCGTGTGGGGCACCCAGCAGGTCAATCTGGATCCTAACGCCAAGTACGACGGCGTGTTCTCGATCTGGTACGGCAAGGGCCCGGGCGTGGACCGCACCGGCGACGTGTTCCGCCATGCCAACGCCGCCGGCACCTCGAAGCACGGTGGCGTGCTGGTGATCGCGGGCGACGACCACGCCGCCAAGTCCTCGACCCTGCCGCACCAGACCGAGCATGTGTTCAAGGCACTGATGATGCCGGTGCTGGCGCCGGCGGGCATCCAGGAATACCTCGAATACGGCCTGCACGGCTTCGAGATGTCGCGTTACTCGGGCTGCTGGGTCGCCTTCAAGGCGCTCACCGACACGGTCGAGACCTCGGCCTCGGTGGACGTCGATCCCTTCCGCGTGAAGACGGTGATCCCCACCGACTTTCCCCTGCCCGAGGACGGCCTCAACATCCGCTGGCCGGATCCCCCGCTGGTGCAGGAAAAGCGCCTGCTGCACCACAAGCTGTACGCCGCGCTCGCCTACTGCCGCGCCAACCAGCTCAACCGCACCGTGATCGACAGCCCCAAGGCGAAGCTCGGCATCATCTCCAGCGGCAAGAGCTATCTCGACCTGCGCCAGGCGCTGGACGATCTCGGCATCAGCGACGAGATCGCCGCCGAGATCGGCCTGCGCGTCTACAAGGTGGGCATGGTGTGGCCGCTCGAGGCCGAAGGCGTGCGCAAGTTCGCCGACGGGCTGGAGGAGATCCTGGTGATCGAGGAGAAGCGCCAGTTCCTCGAATACCAGCTGAAGGAAGAGCTCTACAACTGGAACGAGAACGTGCGCCCGCGCGTCATCGGCAAGTTCGACGAGAAGGGCGAGTGGGCGCTACCGCACAGCGACTGGCTGCTGCCCGCCGCCGGCGAGCTCACCCCGGCGATGATCGCGCGGGCGATCGCCGGCCGCATCGCGCGCTTCTACACCTCCGACCGCATCAAGGCGCGCCTCGCCTTCATCGAGGCCAAGGAGGCCGCGCTCGCCAAGCCGCGCGACGTGATCCAGCGCGTGCCGCACTACTGCTCCGGCTGCCCGCACAACACGTCCACCAAGGTGCCGCAAGGCTCGCGTGCGATTGCCGGCATCGGCTGCCACTACATGGCCACCTGGCTTTCGCCCGAGCACACCCAGACCTTCAGCCAGATGGGCGGCGAGGGCGTGCCCTGGATCGGTCAGGCCCCCTTCACCAGCACGCCGCACGTGTTCGCCAACCTCGGTGACGGCACCTACATGCACTCGGGCATCCTCGCGATCCGCGCGTCGGTGGCGGCGAAGGTGAACATCACCTACAAGATCCTCTACAACGATGCGGTCGCGATGACCGGCGGTCAGCCGCACGACGGCACCCTGAGTGTGCCCATCATCGCCCGCCAGCTCCTCGCCGAGGGCGTCGCCAACGTGGTCGTCGTCACCGACGGCACGCCGCGCGCCTACGGCCCCGCCGACCTGCCGCACGGCATCGGCATGCGCCAGCGCGACGAGCTCGACCAAGTGCAGCGCGAGCTGCGCACGGTTCCGGGTGTGTCTGCGATCATCTACGACCAGACCTGCGCTGCCGAGAAGCGTCGCCGCAGGAAGCGCGGCAAGTTCCCCGATCCCGCCACCCGTGTCGTCATCAACGACCTGGTGTGTGAAGGCTGTGGCGACTGTTCCGACAAGTCGAACTGCATGTCGGTGACCGCGGTCGAGACCGAATTCGGACGCAAGCGCACCATCGACCAGTCGTCGTGCAACAAGGACTTCTCGTGCGTGAAGGGCTTCTGTCCGAGCTTCGTCACCATCGAGGGTGGCAAGCTCAGGAAGGGCAAGGCGGCGCAGGTCGCGGCCGATGCCTTCGCCGCGCTGCCGCTGCCGACGCTGCCGTCCACCGCGGCGCCGTGGGGCATTCTCATCACCGGCGTGGGTGGCACCGGCGTAGTCACCATCGGCGCGCTGCTCGGCATGGCGGCGCACCTCGAAGGCAAGGGCATCTCGGTGCTGGACATGGCCGGCCTCGCCCAGAAGGGCGGCGCGGTGTGGTCGCATGTGCGCATCGCCGATCGTCAGGAGGCGCTCTACGCCGCCCGCGTCGCCGCAGGCGAGGCCAACGCGGTGATCGGTTGCGACCTGGTGGTCTCCGCCGGTGACGAGTCGCTCGCCAAGATGCGCCTCGGCCACACCCGCGTCGTCATCAACCGCGACCAGACCAACACCAGCGAGTTCGTGCGCGGCTTCGCCGCCCAGGCACGCAGCGGCGACGTGATCCGCAATGCCGACCCGCAATTCCCCGCTGCGGCGATGGAAGCACAGATCGTCGACGCGGTCGGTGCGGACAATGTCGAGTTCCTCGAAGCCACCCGCCTCGCGACCGTGCTGCTCGGCGATTCGATCGCGACCAACCTGTTCATGCTCGGCTTCGCGTGGCAGAAGGGTCTGGTGCCGCTGAGTTTCGAGGCGCTGATGCGTGCGATCGAGATCAACGGCGCTGCGGTCGCTGCCAACAAGGCCGCGTTCCAGTGGGGCCGCCGCGCTGCGGTCGAGCCGCAGGCCGTCGCCGAGGCTGCGAAGCCGCAGCACGGCAAGCCCGAGCATCATCGCCTGTCGAAGTCGCTCGACGAGGTGATCGCACGTCGCAAGGCGCAGCTCGTCGCCTATCAGGACGAGGCTTACGCCGCGCGCTACGTCAAGCTGGTGGAGCGGGTGCGTGCCGCCGAGGCGCGCGTCGCACCGGGCATCACCCTGCTCAGCGAGGCGGTTGCACGCGGCTACCACAAGCTCCTCGCCTACAAGGACGAGTACGAGGTCGCCCGCATGTACACCGACAGCGACTTCCTCGCCCGCGTGGCCGAGGAGTTCGAAGGCGACTACAAGCTCGTGTTCAACCTTGCGCCGCCGATGCTCGCCGACCGCGACCCGGCCACCGGCCAGCTGCAGAAGCGCCGCTATGGCCAGTGGATGCTGAAGGGCATGAAGCTGCTGGCGAAGATGAAGGGCCTGCGCGGTGGAGCGCTCGACCCCTTCGCCCGCTCGGCCGACCGCAAGCTCGATCGTGCGCTGATCAACGAGTACGAGGCGGTGATCGAGGAGATCGTCACCCGTCTCGACAGCGCCAACCACGAGACCGCGATCGAGCTCGCCGGCCTGCCCGAGGACATCCGCGGCTTCGGCCATGTGCGCGAGCGCCACGTCGAGACCGCGCGCAAGCGTCAGGCCGAGCTGCTTGAGGCCTTGCGCACCGGCAAGCCGGCAAGGACGCCGGTACGCAAGCCGCGTGTGACCATCGCGGTGCTGGCGGGTTGAGCCTCACGCCCGGTCCAGCCCCCAACAAACCCAACCCCGTTTCAACGCAATCCGCGCACCCCCGCGCGACCGGCCAGGCGGCCGGTCGCAGGGCGCGCTCACCCCGAAGACCAGTGAAGGAGACAACAGCATGGCCGTTTTTTCGATGCGCGATTTCGCCGACCACGAGCAAGTGGTGTTCTGCAGCGATGACCAGAGTGGGCTGAAGGCGATCATCGCCGTCCACAATTCCAACCTCGGCCCGGCCCTCGGCGGCTGCCGCATGTGGCCGTACGCCAGCGAAGAGGAGGCGGTGCGCGACGTGCTGCGCCTGTCGCGCGGCATGACCTACAAGTCGGCGATGGCCAATCTCAAGCTCGGTGGCGGCAAATCGGTGATCATCGGCAACCCGCGCACCGACAAGACGCCGCAGCTCCTGGCCGCCTTCGCGCGCGCGCTGGAAGACCTCAACGGCCGCTACATCGCCGCCGAGGATTCCGGCACCAGCGTCGCCGACATGAAGTACATGACCCAGTTCACCCAGCATGTCGCAGGCATCCACGACAAGCCCTCCGACCAGGGCACGCGCAGCGGCGACCCTTCGCCCGCCACCGCCTACGGCACCTTCATCGGCATCAAGGCCGCGGTCAAGGAGAAGCTCGGGCGTGATTCGCTGGAAGGCCTCAAGGTCGCGGTGCAGGGCCTGGGCAACGTCGGCATGGACCTCGCCCGCCAGCTCAAGGACGCCGGTGCCACCCTGTGGGTCACCGACATCCACCGCGAGCCGCTGGTCGAGGCCGGTAAGACGCTCGGCGCCACCGTGGTCGCGCCGGACGAGATCTTCGGGCTGGATGTGGATGTGTTCGCGCCCTGCGCGCTGGGCGCCATCATCAACGACACCACCATCCCGCAGCTGAAGGCGAAGATCGTCGCGGGTGCGTCGAACAACCAGCTCGCCGAGCCGCGTCACGGTGTCGAGCTCATGAAGCGCGGCATCCTCTATGCGCCCGACTACGTGATCAACGCCGGCGGCATCATCGACGTCTACCACGAGCGCATCGGCTTCGACCGCGCCAAGCTGATCGCGCACATCGACGGCATCTACGACAACCTGATGGAGATCTTCGAACGCGCCCGCAAGGAAGAGCGCCCCACCGGCGAGGTCGCCGACGCGATCGCGGAAGAGCGCTTCAAGCGCTGAGCCCCCGGGACGGCGATCCTCGCGGTTGCCGTCCTCGCTGCGGCGCCATAGAATGATCCGGAGTCATCCATAGCGCCACAGCGCGCAATCGGAAGCGGGTTGTTTCGCTGCCACCATCGGAAGTGTCGCATCACCTGGCACCGACGGCGTGACGGGCTTGGACGTGCCCTCGCTGATCATCGCGCGAGCACGTTGTTCTCCATGCTCTTGAGGGCTTCGAGTGAGGCGACGACTTCTCTGCAGCGGATTCGTGGCGGGCTGGGTCTTGTTTGCCGGCTGCGCGACGGCACAGGAGTCCGTAGCTTCCGATGACGGGAAGGTCATCAACTGGGCGCTGAACGACTTTCCCCCATTCATCCTGGTCGAGCGCAATCTGCCCGGCGAAGGATTCGTTGATGTTGCGTTGCGCCACATCGTGGCGCGCATGCCGGAGTACACGCATCGCTTCGAGGTCGTCAGCGTCTCCCGGGCCCTCGGCCTCATGGCGCAGGGAGAGCGGGTTTGCCATCCGTCCTTGTTGCGCAGTGCCGAGCGGGAACGCGTTGCCACGTTCAGCGAGCGTGTGCATTTCGTGCTCCCGCATCATGTGGTGCTGCCTCGAACCCATCTCTCGCGGCTTCAGCCGCATACCAATGCTCAAGGCGAGGTCGATGTCGACAGCCTGCTTGCAGACGATTCCTTGCTGACGTCGATCAACGACCTGCGCGTGTTTTCGACGCAGATCAACCGTGCGCTCGAGCGTTTCGGCGATGCCTCGCATATACAGCGCAGCGGGGGACATTTCGTCGCATCGTTCCGTCAGCTCGAGGCAGGCTGGATCGACTATCTCTTTGCGTACCCGGTGGAGCCCGGCTGGTACCAGTCGCGTGGATTGGTTTCGGGCACGCTCGATCTGGTGTATCTGCCCATCGCCGGTGGTGAGCCTTTCACGCTAGGCTTCGTGGCCTGTACTCGCGGGGCGTGGGGCGAACGCATCGTGGCACGCATCGACGAAATCGTGCGCGATGCAGGGCCGCGCCCGCCGTGGGTCAAGAGCCAACTGGACCTTTCCGATGCAGAAGGCGCAAAGCGCCTGGAGCAGCAGCTCGAGCGGCACAGGCCGTTTGGGCACTGACCGCACATGCCAGGCCCCAGGTTTTTCCCCTTCGCAGGTGTCAGCATACTCGGCGTGCGGATGTTGGGCTGGATCCTGGCCGTTGCGGTTGTCTCGACGCTGCTGTCTGCCGCGTTGAGTCTTTACCAGGAGCATCAACGGGATCTGCGCGACCTCGACGCGTCGATCAGCTATGTGCGTGACAGCCAGTTGCCGGCGATCACGGAGGCCGCATGGAACTTCGACCATGCGCAACTCAGGAATCAACTGCAGGCCATCGTGGATTCGCCCTGGATCACCGGTCTGCGCGTCGCTTATGGTCCGCGCGAGTCTGCCGTCATCACGGTCGGTGACTTCGATGCGCAAAGCCCACAGGTGCTGAAGATGGCGCTGACAAGGGCCATGGGGACACGTCTGGTCGAGGTCGGGCACCTGATGGTGTTGCCGAACCATGCCGAGACCAGTGTGCGCACGCGCGCTCGGCTCGCGCTGATCCTCGGGGTGGAGGCGTTCAGGACGCTCGCGATCTCATGTGTGCTTTTGTGGCTGGTGGTGAGCCTGATTACACGACATTTGCGCACGATGGCTGATTTTTCGCGGAATTTCGACCCGGATCGCGCTTTTCAGCCGCTGTGTCTGCGTCGTGCCACGCCAGTGCGTGACGACGAATTGAGCGAGCTGTGCGACAGCCTCAACGATGCGTACAGGAGGCTGGCGATTGCGCATCGTGCGGATCGTGATCGGCAGACCGAACTGGAGGCCGAGGTCGCTGCGCGCACCGAGGCGCTGCAGCGGCTCGCGCATCACGATGCGCTTACCGGGCTGCCCAATCGCCTGTTGCTGACGGACAGGCTCAAGCTCGCGCTGGCCCAGGCCTCGCGGCGGGGAGCCGGATTGGTGATCGCCTATCTGGACCTGGACGGGTTCAAAGGCATCAATGACGAGTTTGGCCATGAGGCCGGCGACCGGGTGCTGGTTGAACTTGCCGCGCGCCTTCAGTCCGTACTGCGCGACGGCGACACCCTGGCGCGCGTCGGTGGTGACGAGTTCGTTGCCATCCTGCCCGACCTCGATGTCGCCGGTTGCGGGCCGGTGGTTGAACGCCTGCTCTCGCGGGCGGCCTCGCCAGTGGGGTTTGACGGCTGGACACGCACGCTCTCGGCTAGCCTGGGTGTCGCGGCCTGCCCCCACGACGGGACGAGCGTGGATGCCTTGCTGCGCTGTGCGGATCGCAGGATGTATCGGGCCAAGCAGGGTGGCAAGAACCGCGTGTGCATGGGCGACGCGTGATCGAAGCGGTGTTCCGCATCGCTGCGTGCGGCGTTACAACAGTGCGTGAGGCGGGTGTAGTGCTATGCGACCGCATCTGCGCATTCACGTGTGTTCAGTGTTGTTCCCCGGCACCTGACGCCCGTGCGCCGGCGTCAGGCAAGCTGGTTCAGTGACGGGGCGGCGTGGCCGGGATCAGCCTCGACGCCGGCGGATCACGGCCAAGGCCGTCAGTCCGAGGCCAAGCAAGGCAAGGCCGGTGGGCTCGGGTACGTCATTGCTGGGCCCGCCGATGACTTCGCCGGCAATGGTTGCACCGTCGAAGGCCATGCCGGATTGGTAGCCGGTATCCAGCCAGTTGGTTACGCCGAACTCCAGGAAGTAGTCACCGGCGCTTGCGATCGTGTAGCTCGCCTTGACCCAGCCGGTGTAGCCACAACCGACGTTGTAACAACTCAGGCTGCTGCTACCCAAGGGCGACCATTGCGGTCCGCCTCCGATGATGGGGGTGCTGGCGGGCAGCAGGGTGGCCTCGGGTGTCGGCATGCTGTAGCCCGGCACGGTGTCTCCATTTTCCGTGGTCCGCGCGGTGAAGAGCAGCGCGACCTGGCTCATGTCCGCATCCAGCAGCCTGGCCCAGCCGTAGTCCGCATAGCCCGAGCCGTCCGAGGTCACGTAGTTGAAGTAGAACTCGAGGGCGTCGCCGGCATTTGCGCTGAATAGCATCGATGTCAGCACCGAGCCATTTGTCCCCATCCCTGCACCGCCGACGCCGGGAAGTGCCACCCCTTCCACGCCGTTGTAGGTCGAAACGTAGCCGTAGGCTGAAGAATCGGGGAAGGGCGACGCAGTCACGACGCCGTCTGCACCCAAGGTGCCAAAGTTGCCGAGGCCGCTCCAGCCGGAGATGGAGATCGCTTGAGCGGGAAGTGCAAGTGCGCCTGCGGTCAGGCCGAGGGCGAGGGATGCGGCGTTTCTGCTGATCATGATTGACGGCTCCTGAGATGAGTTTTTGGGTGAGGCAATCATGGGTCGAGCAAGATTCAATCCAGTGGAATAAATATTTGATTTAAAACGTTAATATTTTTTCAAATTACTTGTATGGGATTAAGTGTAAATCCATATGACATGGAATTTGACTGTGTTGATGTATTTGGAATTGTCGTTGGTGAGTTTTGCATTATCGAGCGAAGGGGGCCGAGGCATCGGCTCGTCTCGGTGCATGGAGCGCGCCTCACCGGCCTTCTGAAGCCGTTGCGGCGTGATCCGGTGTAAGAAAAGCCGACACTTTCCGCCGCGATGCAATGGCGTCCCGGGAGGGGCGTTCGTCGTCTTGCAACGTCCGGGTCGGCGGGGCTGCGTGTCGCGGCGGTCGCTGGCGACCGCGCTCAGCTGGCGCTCGAGATGATGTCCACCAGGGCCTTGCCGTAGGCCTCGAGCTTGCGGTCGCCGATGCCGCTGATGCGCGCAAGCTCGTCGAGGCTCGCCGGGCGCTGGATCGCGATCTCGCGCAGGGTGTTGTCCTGGAAGACGACGTAGGCAGGTACGTTGCGCTCGCGCGCGGTGCTGGCACGCCAGGCGCGAAGGCGGTCGAACAGGGTCGTGGGCAGGCCGCCCGGGATGTCCATGGGCTGGCCGCTGCGGCGGCGGGCCCGGTTGCGGGCGCGTTCGCTCTCGAGCCGCAGATGGAAGCTCGCCTCGCCGCGCAGCAGCGGCCGGGCGAGGTCGGTGAGCGCGAGCGCGTTGTAGCGCTCGGGGTCGACCGCGACGTACTCACGCGCGATCAACTGGCGGAACACCGACTGCCAGCGCTTCTTGTCGAGGTCCGCGCCGATGCCGAAGGTGCTGATCGCCGCGTGGCCGCGCTCGGCAACCTTGTCGGTGAGTTCGCCGCGCAGTACATCGATGAGGTGTCCTGCACCGAAGCGCTGGCCGGTGCGATACACGCAGGAGAGCGCCTTGCGCGCCGCCTCCGTGGCGTCCCAGGTCTGCGGCGGGTGCAGGCAGTTGTCGCAGTTGCCGCACGGCGGGGCCTCCTCGCCGAAATAGGCAAGCAGATGTTGGCGGCGGCAGTTGGTGGCCTCGACGAGGCCCACGAGCACCTCAAGCCGATTGCGCGCGAGGCGCTTGAAATCTTCCGAGGCGTCGGATTCGTCGATCATGCGCCGCTGCTGCACGACATCCTGTGCGCCCCATGCCATCCAGGCCTGCGCGGGCAGCCCGTCGCGACCGGCGCGGCCGGTCTCCTGAGAGTAGCCCTCGATGGAGCGTGGCAGGTCGAGGTGGGCGACGAAGCGTACATCGGGTTTGTCGATGCCCATGCCGAAGGCGATGGTCGCGACCATCACGATGCCGTCTTCGCGCAGGAAGCGCGTCTGATTCGCTGCGCGCTCTTCCTGAGGCATGCCGGCGTGATAGGGCAGGGCGTTGATGCCCTGCTCGCTCAGCCACGCAGCGGTCTCCTCGACTTTGCGGCGCGAAAGGCAATACACGATGCCGGCCTCGGAGGGGTATTCATCACGGATGAAGTTGATGAGCTGGCGGCGCGGGTCATCCTTCTCGACGATGGTGTAGCGGATGTTGGGCCGGTCGAAGCTCGCGACGAAGCGGCGTGCCGTCTCCAGCCGCAGGCGCTGCGCGATCTCCTCGCGCGTCTGGCGGTCGGCCGTGGCGGTGAGCGCGATACGCGGGATCGCCGGGTAACGCTCGGGCAGGATCGAGAGCTGCAGGTATTCGGGGCGGAAGTCGTGACCCCACTGCGACACGCAGTGCGCCTCGTCGATCGCGAACAGTGCGAGCCGTCCGGTGTCGCGCAGGTGGTCGAGCGCATCCAGGAAGCGCGGCGTCATGAGGCGCTCGGGCGCCACGTAGAGGAGGTCGAGTGTCCCCTCGTGGAGTGCGTTCTCGACCCTGCGCATGGCGTCGAAGTCGAGGCTGGAGTTGAGAAAGGCGGCGGAGACGCCCGCCTCCTGCAGCGCACTCACCTGGTCGTGCATGAGCGCGATCAGCGGCGAGACCACGATCGCTGTCCCGTCACGCAGCAGCGCCGGCACCTGGTAACACAGCGATTTGCCACCGCCGGTGGGCATCAGCACCAGCGCGTCGCCACCTGCCGCCACATGCTCGACGATGGCCTGCTGCTCGCCGCGGAAGGCGGTGTAGCCGAAGACATGCTCGAGCTTGTTGAGGGCGGCGGCGGTGAGGTTGGATGAGATGGGTGGCGCAGCAAAGGCGTTCATGCGCGCATTCTAACGGGTGCCGTGCCCGGCCGGGCGGGTCGGTGGCACATGACCCACCCGAAGCGATCGGACTTCACGCGTATCGGCTGATTGGCAGGAAGGAAGGCGACGAGCGCGAGAGTTGTGAGCGAAGTAGGCGATAAGCCGCCCCGCTCAAGTCAGACGCGCAGCGCGCCAGGCCTGCAGTGCCTGCAGAGACTCATCCAGCGTGCTCATTAGCTGTACGCCTTCGATCGTGCGACGCCCCTGCACCGCTCCGCCACCCGCCCACAGCGCCACCGTCGCCGGCAGCAGGCGACGCAACTCGGAGAGCCCGTCCATCGCCTGGCGGTGCGGGAAGGCCGAGCTGAATGAGAGCGCGACCACATCGAAGCCGCCCTCGACGGCGGCGCTGCAGATGTCGGACATCGGCGTCTGCACGCCCAGCGAGACACAGCTCGCGCCTTCCGGCACGAGCATCGCCTCCACCATCAGCAGGCCGAGACCATGCAGTTCATCCGGGAAAGTGGTGAGCAACACGCGTGGACGTCCTCCACCACCCGAGGCCTGGGTGCCGATTGCACTACGCAGCAGGTTCTGGACCTGCTCGGTGTAGAGGTGCTCCTCGGGTACGTCGAGCTCGCCCCGCATCCAGGCCTGGCCCACCTCCCGGTTGAGATGGCAGAGCGTATCCGCGACGAAGCGCTGCAGCCCCTGCTTCATCAGCATTTGCTGCAAGCCGGCGCGCAGTTCCATGCAGCGGTGCAGGCGGATCGATTCGATGAAGCCCCCAAGATCCGGGTGCGCCTTGGGCAGCGTCGCTTCGGAGCGTGCCGGCTCCAAGCTGGCGAGCATCGCATTGAGCTCGTCATCGCTGGCGCCAACCACCTTGGCCGGACGGCAACCCATGTCGAGCAGGCGGCGGATCAGGCGCAGGCGCTCGACCTGGCTCATCGGGTAGAGGCGGTCGCCGTTGTCGTCCCTGACCGGGGCTGGAAAGCCGTAACGGCGCTCCCAGACACGCAGAGTGTCCTTGGAGACGCCGGTATCCCTCTCCACGGCAGCAATGCCGAGCAAGCTTTCATCAGGTTTCGCAAGATTCATTTTGTCGTGGACAAATGATTGACAAGTGGTGGAACTGACTCTATCTTAGAGCTGTGTTCATATTTTGTCTAGGACAAACAATGAAAGCTATCAGCCAATCCAGGCGCTTCGGCCTGCTCGCAGTGTCTGCTCTGGTCGTCACCGGGGCGTTCGTGTGGATTGCCATCGGCGCGGCACCGGTGCGCGCAGACAGCGGAGCATCAGCGCCGCTTGTTGTCCAGGACAAACAGAGCGAGTCGCTGAACCTCAAGCTGCTCATGCACCGCTTCGGCACGACCGAGCCGCTGCGTCCGTAACCGTTTCGCCGCCTCGCCAAGCACAGGCGCCGTCACGTCATTTCATCATCAGGAGACCCGTTACATCATGAATGCGCCAGAAAAGATCTTTCTTCCGGATGTCCAGGCCAGCGTCGATCACCGTGCGCTCGCCATTCAACGGGTGGGTGTGCGCGGCCTGCGTTACCCGCTGACCCTGCGTGCCGCAGACGGAGCGCTGCAGCACACGGTCGCGACACTGGAAATGACGGTCGGCCTGCCGCCGAATGTGAAAGGCACACACATGTCGCGCTTCGTGGAACTGCTCGAAGCCGAGCGTGAGGCGGTGGATCTTTCGGGCATGCAGACAATGTTCACCGGGATGCTGGAGCGGCTGGAAGCGCAGGAAGGCCGGATCGAGGCGCGCTTTCCTTTCTTCGTGCGCAAGGCCGCGCCCGTATCGGGAGTGGAGAGCCTCCTCGATCTGGATGCGGCAATCGTGGTCGAGCGAGGAGCCGACGCGCCGACCGCGACCACGCTGCAGGTCGTTGTGCCGGTGACCAGCCTGTGCCCGTGTTCGAAGAATATCTCCCGGTACGGCGCCCACAACCAGCGCTCGCACATCACCATCCGCGCGCGCTTGCGCGAAGGGATGGCGCTGGAGGAGTTGGTGCGGATCGCCGAAGAGGAGGCCTCCTGCGAGGTGTTCGGGCTCCTCAAGCGCCCGGACGAGAAGTGGGTGACGGAGCGCGCCTACGAGAACCCCAAATTCGTGGAAGACCTGGTGCGTGACATCGCGTTGCGCCTGCGTTCCGACGCACGCATCGCGTCATGGACCGTGGAGTCGGAGAACTTCGAGTCCATCCACAACCACTCGGCCTATGCGCTGATCGAAGGGGTCAACCCGTGAATGCAGGTCGCTCAGTCGAGCGCAAGCGGGTTGCGGTCTCTTTCGCGCGCCGCGTCGCGGTGCTGGCGCGGCGCGAAGCCCGCCGGCGCGGCCTGTCCAGGCGTTAGCGGGAGCGCGACATGAACATGGGAGATCTCGGCCGTGGCGGCTCGCAACCGCATCGAGTCGCCGTTATCGGCAGCGGTATCGCAGGTTTGGCGACTGCTTGGCTGCTGTCGCGGCAGCCGGCGCGCTTTGCAGTCACGCTGTTCGAGTCGGGGGCTACGCTCGGTGGCCATACCAACACGGTGGATATCACGGTCGAGGGTGTGCGCTGCCCGGTCGACACCGGGTTCCTGGTGTTCAACCGCAAGACCTATCCGAACCTTTGTGCGCTCTTCGGGTGTCTGGGTGTGGAATGGGTGGCCTCCGAGATGAGCTTTGGCGTCAGCCTCAGCGAGCCGGATCTGGAGTGGGCAGGGTCTGACCTCGGCACCTTGTTCGCGCAAAGGCGCAACCTGTTGAAGCCCGGCATGTGGCGCATGCTTGCAGACATCGTGCGCTTCAATCGCGAGACCACACGCATGGCGCTGGAGGGTAGCGCGCCGGAGCAGTCGCTTGGCGAGTATCTCGCTTCGGCCGGCTACGGCGCCGGGTTCCGGGACTGGTACCTGTTGCCGATGGCGGCGGCGATCTGGTCTTGTCCGACGCGCACGATGCTCGACTATCCGCTTGCGACCTTCGTGCGCTTTTGCCACAACCACGGCTTGCTGCAGATCCTCGACCGGCCACAGTGGCTGACGGTGAAGGACGGTGGACGCAGCTATGTACGCAAGATTGCGTCGCAACTGGACGATGTGCGGCTCGGCACGCCGGTGGAGCGCGTGGAGCGGGATGGGTTGGGCGTGTGGGTGACCCGTGCCGGCCAGACCGAACGCTTCGACGAGGTCGTGCTCGCCTGTCACTCGGACCAGGCGCTGCGGCTCCTCGGCAGCGGCGCGACGGCACGCGAACGCGCGACGCTCGGCGCAGTGCGCTACCAGCCCAACCGTGCGGTGCTGCACACCGACCCGGCGCTGCTGCCGCGGCGGCGCAAGGTCTGGTCGGCATGGAACTATCTCGCGGGCGAGGGGAGGATCGATGAGCGGCCGGTGTCCGTCAGCTACCTCATCAACCGGCTGCAGCCGCTGCCCTTCGAGACCCCGGTGGTGGTGTCGCTGAATCCCTTCCGGGAGCCTGACCGCCAGCATGTGCTGGGCGAGTTCGACTACGCGCATCCGGTCTTCGACGAGGCCGCGATTGCCGCGCAGGCGGAGCTCCCGCGCATCCAGGGGCATGGTGGTGTGTGGTTCGCAGGCGCCTGGACAGGCTATGGCTTTCACGAGGATGGGCTCAAATCGGCGCTCCGCATCGCCGACGCGATGAAGGTGCCGGTGCCGTGGCGTGGCTCCGAGCCGGCTCCGACGTTGGTGCCGCTGGTCGAGGCGCGGGTGAGCGCATGAGCGCTGTGGTCGGCTCCCATCTCGACGCAGTCGCCTGTTTCGGCGCGGTGATGCATCGCCGCGACGCGCCGGTGCGCAACGGCTTTACCTACCCCACCGCCTTCCTGCGCCTGCCGCTGTCGCGCCTGCAGGCGTTGACCGTGCCCTGGGTGGGCTTCGATGCCCCCAATCTGTTCAGCGTCCTCAGCCGCGACCATGGTGCGCGTGACGGCAGCGATCTCTTCGCCTGGATCGGGCGACTGCTTGCTGATCACGGGCTTGCAGCGGCTGCGGATGGCGAGGTGGTACTCCACACCATGCCGCGCATGTTCGGGCATGTGTTCAACCCGGTCAGCTTCTGGTTCTGCCACGACGCGGCAGGTCGGCTGCGCGTGGTGCTGGCCGAGGTGAGCAACACCTTCGGCGAGCACCACAACTACCTCCTGCACCACGACGACCTGCGTCCCATCGAACGCGGCGAGGAGTTGCGCGCGCGCAAGGTCTTCCATGTCTCGCCGTTTTTCCCGGTGCGCGGCGAGTACCGCTTCCGTTTCGATGACCGCGATGCTCTCCATGCGGTGGACATCGACTACCACGACGGCGATGCATGCCAACTTGCTACCCGCGTGGCCGGTCGTCCGGTCCCGCTGGCGGGCAACGTCATGTTGCGCTGGCTGCTGCGCCATCCGCTGATGAGCCTCGGCGTGCTCGGTCGCATCCATTGGCAGGCGCTGCGGCTGGCCGCGAAGCGCGTCACCTTCTTCCACAAACCGGCTCCGCCGCTCGAGGAGACCACGCGATGAACATGCTCGAACAGACACTCGACCGGCCGTGCCGAGGGACCCTCGCCACGCTGCCTGCCAGCGCACGTCTTGCGCTGGAGATGCTCGACCGCATCGAAGGCGGTGCGGTGGCAATGGAATTGCCCGACGGCCGCCAGCTGCGGCTCGGACACGGCGCCCTGGTTGCCCACTGGCGCGTGCGCGACCTCCGCCTCTTCGATGCGGTCTTCGCGCATGGCGACATCGCGCTCGGCGAGACCTACATGGACGGCGCCTGGGATTGCGACGACCTTGCCGCGTTGATCGGTCTCTTCGCGCGCAACCGCGACACCCTCGCGCGCGCCGTGCATGGACGCGCCTGGCGGCTCGCCGGCCACCGCCTCTGGCATCTTCTGCGCGCCAACACGCGCAGTGGCGCGCGGCGCAACATCGAGGCCCACTACGACCTCGGCAACGACTTCTACGCCGCCTGGCTGGACCCGACCATGACGTACTCGGCGGGCGTGTTCACCCCCGAAGATGCCTCGCTCGAGTCGGCCCAGCTGCGCAAATACCGGCGCATCCTCGCTCAACTCGCACCGCGCCCGGGCGACACCATCCTCGAGATCGGTTGCGGCTGGGGCGGTTTCGCCGAGGTCGCAGCCAGAGAGTTCGGCTGCAAGGTCTTGGGGCTCACGCTGTCTCCGGCGCAGCAGGCTTTCGCGCGCGAGCGGGCAGCGCGCGGCGGCTACGCGGACAGGGTGGATTTCGCCCTGTGCGACTACCGTGACGTACGCGGCACGTACCGGCACATCGTGTCGATCGAGATGATCGAGGCGGTGGGCGAACGCTTCTGGCCAGTGTATTTCGGCCAGCTCGCGGATTTGCTCGAACCCGGCGGGCGTTGCGTGATCCAGGCGATCACCATGGCCGACACCTTGTTCGAGCGTTATCGACGCGGCACGGATTTCATCCAGCGGCATGTGTTTCCCGGCGGCATGCTGCCCTCTCCCGGTGCGTTCGCGCAGCAGGCGCACAAGGCAGGACTGGTCGTGCACGACGACTTCGCCTTCGGCCTCGACTACGCCCGCACCCTGCGCGAGTGGCATGCGCGCTTCGACGCGGTCGAGGGCGAGATCCGCCGTCAGGGCTTCCCGCAGCGCTTCAGCCGCATGTGGCGCTTCTACCTTGCGTACTGCGAGGCCGGCTTCACGCAGGGGAACATCGATGTCCACCACTACACGCTCGGCCCCGCCGCGCCGGGCTGAGCGGCGCGGGCTGCGCGCCTGGGCGGTGCCGCTCGTCTCGCTCTGGCTGGCGGGCATGGCACCTGCAGTCGCCACCGCCTCTGAAGGTGTGCTTGCCGCGGAGCACGACACCGTGCAGCTGCCGGGTGTGCTGGCGTCGCGTGTCGCGGCCTGGGCGCCTCGCGGCAGCGGCATGCTGACCTGGTTCGGCTTCGACGTCTATCGCGCGACGCTGTGGGCGGCGCCGGGTGTGCCGATCTCTCCGGACGGGGATTTCAGCCTCGCGATCCGCTATCAGCGGGCGATCTCCGCGGAGCGGCTGGTCAACACCACGCTCTCCGAGATGCGTCGTCTGGGGGTTGCGGACGAGGCAACCGCTGGCAGTTGGCGGTCCGCGCTCGTGGATGTGTTTCCCGACGTGAGTCCGGGCGACACCATCGTCGGCGTCAACGAGGCCGGCGAGCGTGTCGCGTTCTACCACGGCGAGCGCCGCACCGGCGTGATCGAGGACGCGGGTTTTGCGCGCGCCTTCTTCGCGATCTGGCTGGATGCGCGCACCCGCGAGCCGGGCTTGCGGGCGCAACTCCTCGGAGACGGGAGCGCCGGTGATGGCTGACGCAGCGCCTGGCGACGATGGCAGGGTCGCGACCTCCGGATCACGCCAGGTATTGGCCTATGGCATGCTGGGATTGCCGCTCGCGTTCGCGGCGCTGCCCATCTACGTGTTCGTCCCCAAGCTCTACAGCGAGACGCTGGGCCTGTCGCTGACCCTGGTGGGCGCGGTGCTGCTGATCTCGCGAATACTTGATGCGATCACCGATCCACTCATCGGTGTGCTGTCCGACCGTTTCGCCGCGCGCAGGGTGTGGGTGGCGGGGTCATTGCCCTTGCTTGCGGTGGGTATGCCGGCGCTGCTCGCGCCACCCGATGGCGCGGGCGGACTGTGGCTCGCCGCGGCGCTCTTCGTCGTGACGCTCGGCTATTCGCTCGCTACCATCAACTACAACGCCTGGGGGGCCGAGGTCGCAGGCGATACGCAACTGCGTACCCGCCTCGTCGCCGCCAGGGAAGGTTTCGCACTGCTTGGCGTGATCTGCGCGGCGGTGCTGCCGGGCGCGCTCGCGTCCGGGTTCGGTGACGGACTCGCCCGTCTCGGCTGGTTGTTCCTGCCGCTGCTGGTGTTCGGCACGGTGCTCACCTTCGGCTTCGGTGCACGTCCTGCACCGGCGGGCGCGGCAGGGGCAGCGCCGTGGTCGTGGCGCGCGCTCGGCGAGGCCTTCGCCGACCGGCCCTTTCGCCGTCTCGTCATGGTGTTCGCCTGCAACGGCATTGCCGCGGCGCTGCCATCGGCGACGGTGCTGTTCTTCATCGCCGACGTGCTGAAGCTCGAGGCGTGGTCGGGTGGCTTTCTGGCGCTGTACTTCATCGCCGCGGCGCTCGGCGTGCCGATGTGGACCGGCCTCGCTGCGCGGCTCGGGAAGCGGCATGCGTGGCTCCTGTCGATGATCCTGTCAGTGGCGGTGTTCGCCTGGGCTTACCGGCTGGGTGCGGGTGACGGTCTTGCGTTTGCAGCGATCTGCCTGTTCTCCGGTGTGGCCCTCGGTGCCGATCTGGTGCTGCCGGCGGCGATGCTGGCCGACCGGATCGCGGCACGGCGCGAGGCGTCCGGCTCGGGTGCGGCCAGCGTCGGCGGTGCTGCGTTCGGTTGGTGGAACTTCGTCGTGAAGTCCAACCTGGCGCTCGCGGCGGGCCTGGCCTTGCCGGTGCTGGGCCTCTTCGGCTACGCGCCGGGGAGCGGGGACGCGGCCGCGCTGGCGAGCCTGTCGGTGGTGTATGCCTTGGTGCCGGTCGCCCTGAAGCTGCTGGCGGCGGTGTTGCTGTTGTGTCTCATCGAGCGGGATGTGTCCCCGGGGAGGGTGTCGTGGGCAAGCTGAAGGTCTGGCTGGGTACGTGCCTGGTCGTGTTGTTGCTGGGAGGATGTGCTTCGGTGGATATCGAGAACTATGCGTCCGAGCGTCCGCAGCTCGATCTGCGCGAATACTTCAACGGCACGCTGGATGCGCACGGCGTGTTCCGCAAGCGTTCCGGCGAGGTGGTGCGGCGCTTCCATGTGCTCATCGAGGCGAGCTGGCAGGGCGATGTGGGCACGCTGGACGAGCACTTCACCTATTCCGACGGCACCACCCAGCGGCGCATTTGGACGATCACCCGCCATGGCGACGGACGCTACTCCGGCACGGCCGACGACGTGGTCGGCGTGGCCGACGGCGTCGCGCGCGGCAATGCGCTGCGCTGGCGCTACGTGCTTGCGCTGCCGGTGGATGGCACGGTGTACAAAGTCGACTTCGACGACTGGATGTACCTGATGGACGACAAGGTGATGCTCAACCATTCCGCGATGAGCAAGTTCGGGTTTCGCCTCGGCGAGGTGATCTTGAGCTTCCGCAAGCGGGACGGCTGATGTGGCCGCTGCGGCCGTTGAATCGGCCGATACGCGACTGGCGCGGCTGCCGGGTGTGGATCGTGGGCGCCTCGAGCGGCATCGGCGAGGCGCTCGCGTGCGAACTCGCCGCGCGCGGTGCGGTGCTGGCCTTGTCGGCGCGCGGCGCCGAGCGCCTCGGTGCGGTGGCGCAGGCCTGCGGCGCGCTTGCCCTGCCCATGGACGTGACGCGTAACGACGACATCCTGCGTTGCCGCGATACGCTGCTCGCCGCCTGGGGCAGCGTCGATCTGGTGGTGCTCAACGCCGGCACCTACATGCCGCTGCGTGCCTGGGAGTTGAACCCGCAGAATGTGCGCGACACGCTCGCGCCCAACCTCCTCGGCATCTACGACGCCGTCTCTGCGCTGGTGCCGCAGTTCGTCGCGCAGGGGCGCGGTGCGCTGGCGCTGGTGGGTAGCGTCGCGGCCTACTGCGGCCTGCCCAAGGCCAGCGTGTATGGGCCCTCCAAGGCGGCGCTCGCGCAGCTCGCGGAGTGCCTCTACATCGATCTCGCGCCGCGCGGCATAGGTGTCTTCCTGGTGAGCCCGGGCTTCGTGGCGACACCGCTCACTGCCGGCAACGACTTCCACATGCCGGCGCTGATGCAGCCCGATGCGGCGGCTCTGGCGATGCTGGACGGCTTCGCCGCCGGGCGGTTCGAGATCCATTTTCCGCGGCGCTTCTCGCTCATGATGAAGTGCCTCGGCATGCTGCCACACCGGCTGCGTTTCAAGCTCTTGCGGAGGATCGCATGATGGATGCCAGGCAGGCGGTCGATCGCCTGGTCGCGTTCTACAGTGAGCTGTCTCCGGCCTCGCTCGAGCACCTCTCGACGCTGTACGCGCCCGATGCGCGTTTCAAGGACCCCTTCAACGAGGTGGTCGGCGTAGCGGCGATCGAGGCGATATTCCGCCACATGTTCGACGCGCTCGAGGCGCCCGCCTTCGAGGTCACCCACCGTATCGTCGATGGCGAGCAGGCGATGCTGGGCTGGGTATTCCGCTTCCGGCGCGGCGCGCGCGCGATCGAGGTGCGCGGCGTCACCCATTTCCTGTTCGATGCGGGCGGCAGGGTCGCGGTGCACCGCGACTACTGGGATGCCGCCGAGGAGCTCTATAGCAAGCTCCCGCTGATCGGGCCGGTGATGCGTTGGATCTCGGCGCGCCTGGCCACGCGCGTCTGAGCTTCTGGCCTGTCGTAGAGCGGGGATGACTGCCGATGCGGTGGTGCAGCATAAGTTCCCCGCATCTGCGAATAAATGGATCCCTTCGCAGCTGGTGTCGTGTGATTATCACATGATGCATTGCAACATATTGATCCACATCAAAAAATCGTGTTGCAGCGGCGAAAGTGGCTATGGCATGATCGATTCAGGTCGCAGCAAATCCGCGTGGTTGTACAGTCGCGGAGAACTCGGGGGCTACAACCCGGCGCGACAACCGACATGAGACAAAATCATTTGGGTGCGAGGAGACCGGTTCCCTGATTCAAGGGCGCGCAGACGCCCTGCAGGAGCCGAGCGCGCGATGCGCGCCGCCCAAATCGACGCGGGGGTTGGAGCATGAGTGTTTCCGGTCGTCTGGTGGTCGCGATTTCGTCGATCCTGTTTGCAGGTAGTGTGCATTCCCAGAGTCGTTACAACTTCCAGGAGCCGGTCACCGGCGTCGCGCAGCAACTCTACGACCTGCACACGCTGATGCTCATCATTTGTTTGGTGATCTTCATTGCCGTGTTCGGGGTGATGTTCTGGTCCATCCTCAAGCACCGCAAGTCGCAAGGTGCGGTCGCGGCGAATTTTCATGAGAGCACTACGGTGGAGATCCTGTGGACCATCGTGCCGGTGTTCATCCTTGTCGGCATGGCCTGGCCGGCCACCAAGACCATTCTCGAGATGAAGGACACCTCGGGTGCCGACATCACGATCAAGGCAACCGGCTATCAGTGGAAATGGGGTTACGACTACCTGCAGGGCGAGGGTGAGGGCATTCGCTTCCTCTCCAGCCTGTCCACGCCGCGCGAGCAGATCGACGGCCGCGCGGCCAAGGGCGAGCATTACCTGCTGGAAGTGGATAACCCCGTGGTGGTGCCGGTGGGCAAGAAGGTGCGCCTGCTCACCACCGCCAACGACGTCATCCATTCCTGGTGGATTCCGGCCTTCGGCGTGAAGCAGGACGCAATCCCGGGCTTCATCCGCGATACCTGGTTCCGTGCCGAGAAGGTCGGCGTGTATCGCGGCAGCTGTGTCGAGCTGTGCGGCAAGGATCATGGCTTCATGCCGATTGAGGTGCATGTCGTCTCGGCAGAGGAATACACCGCCTGGGTGGGGCGCCAGCTCGCCGCCAAGGCTGCGCTGGCGAGCAACTGAGCGCCCGGCCGAAGCGGTGAGAGCGACGATCACAGCAGCAACAGTTCTGCGTGCGCGGCGGCCTGCCGCGTGCATCAGGGGAGGGGAGTCAGCATGGCAGCGGTAGCGCCCGAACATTTGCACGACCATCACGGGCCGACAGGTCTGATGCGTTGGGTCACCACGACCAACCACAAGGACATCGGCACGATGTACATGATCTTCAGCTTCATCATGTTCCTCTCCGGGGGCGTGATGGCGCTGACGATTCGTGCCGAACTGTTCCAGCCCGGCCTGCAGGTGGTCGAGCCGGAGCTCTTCAACCAGCTCACCACCCTGCACGGTCTGGTGATGGTGTTCGGCGCGATCATGCCGGCCTTCGTGGGGTTCGCGAACTGGATGCTGCCGCTGATGATCGGCGCCTCGGACATGGCCTTCGCGCGCATGAACAACTGGAGCTTCTGGCTGCTGCCGCCCGCCGCGATCCTGCTGATCGGTTCCTTCTTCGTGCCGGGCGGTGCCACCGCCGCCGGCTGGACGCTGTATCCGCCGCTGTCGGTGCAGATGGGCATGGGCATGGATCTGGCGATCTTCGCGGTGCACATCATGGGCATCAGCTCCATCATGGGCGCGATCAACATCGTCGTCACCATCCTCAACATGCGTGCGCCCGGCATGACGCTGATGAAGATGCCGCTCTTCTGCTGGACCTGGCTGATCACCGCCTACCTGCTGATCGCGGTGATGCCGGTGCTCGCCGGCGCGGTGACGATGATCCTCACCGACCGCCACTTCGGCACCAGCTTCTTCAACGCCGCAGGCGGTGGGGATCCGGTGCTGTACCAGCACATCTTCTGGTTCTTCGGTCATCCCGAGGTCTACATCATGATCCTGCCGGCCTTCGGCATCGTGAGCCAGATCATCCCCACCTTCGCGCGCAAACCGCTCTTCGGCTATGCCTCGATGGTGTATGCGACCTCGTCGATCGCGATCCTGTCCTTCATCGTGTGGGCGCACCACATGTTTGCGACCGGCATGCCGGCGGCCGGGCAGCTCTTCTTCATGTACGCGACGATGCTCATCGCGGTGCCCACAGGTGTGAAGGTGTTCAACTGGGTGGCGACGATGTGGCGTGGTTCGATGACCTTCGAGACGCCGATGCTGTGGGCGACCGGCTTCATCTTCGTGTTCACCATCGGCGGCTTCACCGGGCTGATCTGCGCGATCGCGCCAGTGGATATCCAGTTGCACGACACCTACTACGTGGTCGCGCATTTCCACTACGTGCTGGTCGCGGGCAGTCTCTTTGCGCTCTTCGCCGGTGCCTACTACTGGCTGCCGAAGTGGACCGGCCACATGCCCAACGAGACGATCGGCAAGCTGCATTTCTGGAGCTCGATGATCTTCTTCAACATCACCTTCTTCCCGATGCACTTCCTCGGCCTTGCCGGCATGCCGCGGCGCATCCCCGACTACGCGCTGCAGTTCGCCGACTTCAACGCCCTGGCTTCCATCGGTGCGTTCGGCTTCGGCCTGTCGCAGCTGATCTTCATCGTCGTGGTGGTGAAGTGCGTGCGTGGCGGCGAGAAGGCCGCAGCGCGCTCTTGGGAGGCTGCGGATGGTCTTGAATGGACCGTGCCTTCTCCCGCGCCGCATCACACCTTCGAGGAAGCGCCGGTGTTCCGCGGCTGATTGCCGTCATGAATCCGGTGCCAGGGAAGCCGACGATGGACGCACAACGCAGACAGGCCAATATCCGCACCGGGCTTCTGCTCGCCGGTCTTGCGGCGGCATTCTTCATCTTCGTGGTGCTCAAGCACAGCGTGCTGGGGGCCTGAGCGATGCCGGCGCGACAATCCGTTTCCGCTTCGCGCTCGCTGGAGAACCGGCGCATGCTCGGGAAGTTGGTGGTGGGCGCGGTGGCGATGTTCGGCTTCGGCTTCCTGCTCGTGCCCTTCTACGAGAAGATCTGCGAGGTCACCGGCATCAACAACCTGCTGAAGCCGGACGAGGTGGTTAACACCCAGGTGGATGAGACGCGCACCATCACGGTGGAACTCGACGCCAACATTCACGACCTGCCGTGGCAGTTCCGCCCGCTGCAGCGGGTGATCAAGGTGCACCCCGGCGAGCTCGCGACGGTGAGCTACGAGGTCGAGAACACGCGCGATGTCCCCGTCACCGGCCAGGCGGTGCCGAGCTACGGGCCGGCGCTCTCAGGGCAGTACTTCCGCAAGATGGATTGCTTCTGTTTCACCCAGCAGACGCTCGCCGCGGGTGAGCGCAGGACGATGCCGGTGGCCTTCGTCGTCGACCCTGCGCTGCCGGTGGACGTGCATACGATCACCCTGTCCTACACCTTCTTCGAGATCGCCGGGCGCCAGGCAGGGCTGGGCGCCAATGTCGCGGTCGGGTCGGACAGTGGCTCATGAGCGGGCGCACGCCGGGGGAGGCACCCGAGCAGCATGCGCGGGCCGGGTTCTGGGCCACGATGAAGGCGGTGATGTGGGCCTTCGCCGGGATCCGCAAGCGCAGCGACTACGGTCGCGATGCGCGCACATTGGATCCGCGCGCGGTGATCGCGGCGGGCATCCTGGGTGGTGTGATTTTCGTCCTCACGCTGGTGCTGGTGGTGCGCCTCGTGGTGGGTACATGAACGAGAGGGGGAGACCATGACGCACGCGCTGGACAAATACTTCGTTCCCGAACCGTCCACCTATCCGATCTACGGATCGGTGGCGCTGTTGCTGTTCGGCGCCGGCGCGGTGATGTGGCTCAACGACGCCGGCCCGGGGCCGCTGGTGTTCTTCTTGGGTGTGGCGCTTCTCATCTACATGATGTTCGGCTGGTTCGGCCAAGTGGTGCGCGAATCCGAGACGGGCCAGTACGGACGCAGGGTGGATGTGTCCTTCCGCTGGTCGATGGGCTGGTTCATCTTCTCGGAGGTGATGTTCTTTGCTGCGTTCTTCGGCGCGCTCTTCTATGCGCGGGTGCTGAGCGTGCCAGCGCTGTCTGCTGGCGACAACGAGGCGCTGCTGTGGCAGGGCTTCACCAACGCCTGGCCGAGTGCAGGGCCGCGGCCGGAGGATACCTTCACGCCGATGGGCGCGTGGGGCATCCCGGCGCTGAACACGCTGCTGCTCCTCACCTCGGGTGCCACCCTGACCTGGGCGCATCACGGTCTGCTGCATGGTAACCGCGGCGCCTTGAAGACGGGCCTGCTGCTGACCATCCTGCTGGGCGTGGTCTTCCTCGGCTTCCAGATGTACGAGTACTTCCACGCCTGGAACGACCTCAATCTGCGTCTCGACAGCGGCATCTACGGCTCGACCTTCTACTTGCTCACCGGCTTTCACGGGCTTCATGTGACGATCGGCGCGATCATGCTGACGGTGATGCTCTTTCGCGTGATGGCGGGTCATTTCCGGCCGGACCACCATTTCGCGTTCGAAGCCACTGCCTGGTACTGGCACTTCGTGGATGTCGTTTGGTTGATCCTGTTCGTGGTGGTGTACTGGCTGTGAGGATGGCAGGTTTGCGCGACTACAGTCGCGTCGTGATCACCCCGGTGGCGTAGCCGATCATGAGCATCAGGAACAGCGTGATCGACAGCCCCACGCGTAGCGCCAGCGCCTTCACGGTGCGGCTGCCGTTGCCGCGGTCCCTGACGAGGAACAGCAGTGCCGAGCCCAGGCTGGTGACGATCAGGACGAGGAACAGGATCACGAGCAGTTTCATGGCGGGCTTGTCCTTTCGGTGGAGTACGCGGTTGCTGTTGCCGATTGTCGCGCGATTTGCCGTGCCCGGGTTGGATCGCACGTGGTCCTGAGCCGCGGCTTGCGCCTGCGGCTGCATCCGCTGCCGCTCATTGCCGGCCTGCTCATGTTTGCGTTGACGGTGCATCTCGGCAACTGGCAGACGCGGCGCGCAGCGGAGAAGCTGGCGATGCAGGCAGACATCGAGTCATCGGCCCTGCACGAAGCGGTGATGCTTGGGCGTGGGGTCGTACCACACCCCTGGCAGCGGGTGCGACTTGCCGGGGCGTGGCTGGAGCGTGGCACGATCCTGCTCGACAACCGAGTGCACCAGGGGCGGGCGGGCTATCACCTGATCACGCCGCTGCAACTCGACGACGGTCGGGTGGTGTGGGTGAAGCGGGGCTGGCTCGCCGCGAACGCCGACCGGAGTCGCTTGCCGGAGCTGCCTCCGCCGGGAGAGCGTGGTGATATCGAGGGTGTGGTCCGTGTCGCGGAAAGCGGTGGATTCTCGCTCGCCACCTCGGCGGGCGAAGGTGTGCTGTGGCAGGTGCTGGACCGTGCCACGTATGGTGCAGCCACCGGTCTCATGGTCGAGGACTGGCTGGTGGAGCAGCAGGGGGCGAGCGATGTGCTGGTGCGCGACTGGCCCCGGCCGGATGCCGGTATCGATCGGCATCGCGGCTATGCGCTGCAGTGGTATGCGATGGCGGGGCTGTCGCTGGTATTGACGCTGGTGTATGTGGCGAGGAGTTTTTCCAGGCATGAAACGTAGCGCGAAACTGACCTTGCTGGCGATTGCGCTGGTGAGCACGCTGCCGGTGGTGGCGTCCTATCTGGCCTTCTACGTCTGGCCACCGAAGGGCACGGTGAATTACGGCCAACTCCTGAGCCCGACTGCGCTGCCGGATGGTCGGCTCGCCGGCCTCGCCGGGCAGCCGGTGCTGGAACGCACCGCGCTGAACGGCCATTGGACGCTTGTGTACGCGGGGCCGGGCGAATGCCCGGATGCGTGCGGCCGCGCCCTCCATGCGATGCGCCAGAGTCGGCTTGCGCAGGGCAAGGAGATGGGCCGGGTGGAGCGCCTGTGGTTGGTGACCGACGACCGGGCGCCAGCGCCGGAGGTGGTCGCACGCCACGACAACCCGCGCGTCGCGCGCGCCGAGGCGACCTGGCTCGCGAAGCTGCCACCGCTGGACGACAGGGGGGCGATCCTCCTCGTCGATCCGCTCGGCAACGTCATGATGCGCTTCCCGGACGACCCGGATATCAAGCTCGTCATCAAGGACCTGCAGCGTCTTCTGAAATACTCGGGGTTGGGCTGATGAGACGCTTTCGTCACCTGCTGCTTGCGACGCTCGCGCTGACCCTGGTCGTCATCGTCTTCGGTGCCTATGTACGCCTCGCCGATGCAGGCCTCGGTTGCCCGGACTGGCCCGGCTGCTATGGCAAGCTCACGCCCGCGCATGCTGCCGAACACATCCAAGCGGCGCATGCGGTCGATCCGCACGGGCCGGTGAGCATGCCCAAGGCCTGGAAGGAGATGATCCACCGCTATCTTGCGACCGGGTTGGGTTTGCTCATCATCACCATCGCGCTCGCTTCGTGGCGCTACAGGCACGAGCCGACGAGCGCGCCGCATGTGGCGACGGCGCTGGTCGGTGTGGTGGTGTTCCAGGGCTTGCTGGGGATGTGGACGGTGACCTTGCTGCTGAAACCGGCGATCGTCACCGCGCATCTCCTCGGCGGACTCGCGACGCTGAGCCTCGTCGCCTGGTTGAGTCTGCGCGCATGGCGCTTCCCACGCGTGGAGGCGCCGCCGGGCCTGCACGCGCTGGCGCGTATCGGGCTGTTGTTGCTTCTGGCGCAGATCACCCTGGGCGGCTGGACCAGCACCAACTACGCGGCGTTGGCCTGCCCGGACTTCCCCACCTGCCACGGCAACTGGTGGCCTGAGACCGACTTCTCCAATGCCTTCCACGTGGTGCGCGAACTCGGCATGACGCCCGAGGGGGAGGTGCTGAGCCTGGAGGCGATGAACGCAATCCACTGGTCACACCGGCTTGGGGCGGTCGTCGCGGGCGGTGTGCTGTTTCTGCTCGCCTGGTTGCTGTCTCGTCGGCGGGCCACACAGGGGCTCGGTCTCGCACTGCTCATGACGGTGGCGCTGCAGGTGCTGATCGGAGTGGCGAACGTGGTGTTCGGCCTGCCGCTGGCGCTCGCGGTGATGCACAACGCGGGTGCTGCACTGCTGCTGCTGGTGATGGTCGCGGTCAATTATCAACTGGTGCGGGTGAGGGTCTCGGCCCGAGCCGGCAATGCAGGGAGCAAGCATGGCAAGCACGAGAACTCTTTCGCTTGAACGTGACGCCGCCAGTCGGCTGCATGCCTTCTATGTGCTGACCAAGCCAAGGGTGAACACGCTGATCGTGTTCTGCGCGATCATCGGCATGTTCCTCGCAGTGCCGGAGGGGCTGCCCGACGCCTTCACCGTGCTCGCTGCAACCGTGGGCATCGCCTGTGTGGCGGGCGCGGCGGCGGCGGTCAATTGCCTCATCGAGAGCCGCATCGACGCCCACATGGCGCGCACCCGTGCCCGCCCGCTGCCGCGCGGCGCGGTGAACCATCGCGAGACGCTCGCCTTCGCCGTGCTGCTTGGTGGTGCCGGCCTCGTCATCCTGCACCAACTCGTGAATGCGCTGACAATGTGGCTGACGCTCGCCACTTTTGTCGGCTATGCGGTGATCTACACCATTGTCCTCAAGCCGCGCACGCCCCAGAACATCGTCATCGGTGGCGCCTCGGGTGCGATGCCGCCAGTGCTGGGCTGGGCCGCCGTGACTGGCGAGGTCAGTGCGGACGCGCTGCTGCTCTTCCTCATCATCTTCGCGTGGACGCCGCCGCACTTCTGGGCGCTGGCCTTGTATCGCACCGATGATTACGCGCGCGCCGGTCTGCCGATGCTGCCGGTGACGCACGGCCAGCAATACACCCGGCTGTCCGTGCTGCTCTATACCTTCATCCTCTTCGGCGTGACGCTGCTGCCTTTTGCCACGCGCATGAGCGGGCTGATCTATCTTGCGAGCGCGGTGGTGCTGGGCGGGCTCTTCCTGCGCCACGCGTGGGGGCTGTGGGTCGCCTACAGCGACATGGCGGCACGGCGGACCTTCCGCTTCTCGATTTTGTATCTGTTCTTGCTATTCGCGGCGCTCCTGACCGATCATTACTTCCGCTTTTGATCAGCCGACCGCAAGAATGCCGCGTTTCCCGATATCGTCTTACCCGATTCTGCGTTACCTGCTCACCCTGGCGACAGCGTTTGCGGTCGCGTCCTGCTCTGCACCCGATGCACCCAGCTTCCACGCGACCGACATCACCGGTGCCAACTATGGCAAGGCGCTCGCACTCACGGACCACAACGGCAAGCCGCGCACACTGGAGGATTTCCGTGGCAAGGTGGTGACGCTGTTCTTTGGCTATACCCAGTGTCCGGATGTCTGCCCGACCAACCTCATCACGATGAGCGAGGTCATGAATCAGCTGGGCGCCGACGCGGACAAGGTGCAGGTGCTGTTCGTCACGGTTGACCCGGAGCGCGATACCGCTGCCTTGCTCGCCCAGTACGTGCCGGCCTTCGACCCGCGCTTCCTCGGTCTGCTCGCCGACACGGAGCGAACCGCCGAGGTGGCCAAGGAATTCAAGGTGTTCTACCGCAAGAGCGGTGACACCGAGAGCAACTATTACACCATCGACCACTCCGCTGGCACCTATGTGTTCGATCCGCAGGGTCGCCTGCGCCTCTACTTGAAGCACGGCGAGACTGCGACCAACATCAGCGCGGATATCCGACAGTTGCTCGCAGGGCGCTGAAACGCAGAAGGGGTGGCCGCGGCCACCCCTTCTGCGTTTCAGCGGAGTCTGTCAGCCGGACTTGATTCAGGCCGCCAGCAAACCGCGCATCTTCTGCATCGCCTTCGCCTCGATCTGGCGGATGCGCTCTGCGGATACGCCATACTCGGCCGCCAGTTCGTGCAGTGTCGCGCTCTCACCCTCGGTGAGCCAGCGGCGGCTGACGATGTTGCGGCTGCGCTCGTCGAGGCTGGCCAGCGCTTCGTGCAGGCCTTCGTCCTGCAGGCGCGCGGCCTGGGCGCGCTCCAGCACCTCCGAAGGCTCGGCGTGCGGGTCGGGCAGGTAGGCGATGGGGGCGAAGCGATCGTCGTCGTCATCACGGTCGCCTTCCAGCGGCATGTCACGCCCGCCGAGGCGGGTTTCCATCTCGACGACTTCCTCGGGTTTGACGCCGAGCTGGGTTGCCACCGCCTGCACCTCGTCGCGGCTGAGCGTGCCGCTGTCGGACTTCATGCTGCGCAGGTTGAAGAACAGCTTGCGCTGCGCCTTGGTGGTGGCGATCTTCACCAGACGCCAGTTGCGGATGATGTATTCGTGGATCTCGGCCTTGATCCAGTGGATCGCGAACGATACGAGGCGCACGCCACGCGCCGGGTCGAAGCGCTTCACCGCCTTCATCAGGCCGATGTTGCCTTCCTGGATGAGATCGGCATGCGGCAGGCCGTAGCCGAGATAGCCGCGCGCGATCGCCACCACCAGCCGCAGGTGCGACATCACCAACTGGCGCGCGGCATCCACGTCGCCGTCCTTGTGCAGACGGGTGGCGAGGTCCGATTCTTCCTTCTCGGTGAGCAACGGAATCCGGTTGACCGACTGTATGTACTGGTCGATGCTGCCGACGCTGGTCGGCATGGGCAACGCAAGCGCGTATGTCATGGTCTGGAACCCTCCTTGATTTCAATTTTAGCACTCTGCGCATGAGAGTGCTAAAGCCGCGTTCGGTTCCATGCTGGGGATCGTTCGTGACCTTGCGCTCCACCTCACCGCGCCAAGCGGACGAGAAGGCGCTCTGCTTCGCGCAGGTAGCCGCGTCCGAAGAGGTTGAGGTGGTTGAGGACGTGATACAGCATGTAGAGCGGCTTGCGTGTTTCGTAGCCGATGTGCGGCGGCCAGGCACTGCGATAGCGCGCGTGGAAGGCGCTCGGGAAACCGCCGAAGAGCTCAGCCATTGCCAGATCGGACTCTCGGTCTCCAGCGTGGACTGCAGGGTCGAACACCGTGGGGCGCCCCTGATCGTCGATCCCCGCATTGCCATGCCAAAGGTCACCATGCAGCAGGCTGGGCAGGGGGCGGTATTCAAGGAAGAGCGCAGGGATTCTTTCGAGCAGGATGCTGCCGAGGCGCTGAAGTTCTCCGCCATGACCCAGCGAGCGTGCGCGCTCGAACTGCGGCCGGAAACGCTGTTCGATCAGGAAGCGAGGCCAGCTGTCGGTTTGCACATTGCGTTGGGGTGACGCGCCAAGGTAGTTGTCGCGGCTCCAGCCAAAATGCTCGTGGGCACTGCGATGAAGTTGAGCCAGCGCATCCGCGAACGCGCGCGCATCGGTGTTCTCGCGTATCGGCCGCAGCGCGATGTGTTCGAGGATCAGGAACGCGTGCGTGTCGCTGGTGCCGACCCCCACCACCGCAGGGGTACGGAAGCTGCCGCTCGCAGCGATTGCCGCCAAGCCGTCGGCCTCCGCTTCGAACATCCCGAGTTGCTCGGTCGGGCCGAACTTCACGAAGAAGCGTGTGTGGCCATCCCCGACCGATGCAGCGGCATGCGTGCATCCTCCGCTGCGGGCCTCGCAGTCGCGCGCAGTGAAGCGATTGCCCGTGGCCGTCCGGATCACGCGCTCGATGGCTTCAAGTGGAGCCTGTTGCGGCGTCATCCGCGCAATCAGGTGAGAACCGATTGCCACCAAGGTGGCGCGACGGGTTGGCCCTCCCTGCCAGAAGGCGACGTCTCCGCCGTGCGCAGGTTCAGCGAGTGGTCGATCTCCTCGAGGATGACGCGCCACATCGGCTTCACCAGAAAGCGCATGTTCCTGATGATGGACTCCACATCCATCATCGAGGGCACGCGTGCGCCACGGTGTTCGACCGCTCCGCCGATCTGACGGATATCCACGCCCAGCTTTGCAAAATGACTCGCGAGGCGGGGCTCGGTGAGCACGAACAGGGTGCTGATGTTGCTGCGGTGTGCCATCGCGACTGCGCCCAGGTAAAGCCCGATCGGGATATAGGGGAAGCGCGGCTGATTCTGGGTGCCGAAGTCCTCGTCATTGATCGGCGCGGGGTTGTCCGACTCGCCCTTGCGGCGCCGGTAGCGGGCGCGTACCGCAAGGCGCGAGACCTCGGCGATGCGCTCGCGCGGCAGCTTCTGCGGGTCGACGATGCGGCGGTCTATCGTCGCCGCACAGGCCTTCTCGAATGGCAACAGACGGGAGCGGTCTTCCGGATCGGTGAGGACGAGGCGGGTGCAGCCCACCAACTGCTCCGGCTCGGTACTGGTGCGGATCAGGCAGTGCAGGCTGTGGCGGTCGTAGGCGTCCGTCTCGCGGCGGTCGGGGCGCTCGGGTTCGAACTTGAGCTCCTCGCAATACACCTCATGGCGTATCCGATAGACATCGTCCCGCAACGGCTCGGTCATCGCCGCCTCGATCTCGAAGTACTTGCGAAAGCCGTGGCCCAGGTTGAAGCGGTCGAAGATTTTCATACGTCACCGTCCTTGGCGCAGTGCATCGACCACCGGCATGTTCGATACCCGCCGCGCGGGAATCAGCGCCGCCAGCGCAGTGGCCAGGAACCCGATCACGAAGGCTGTGGCCAGGGTGGCGGGAACAATTCTTATGAAGGCAGTGTAGCCGATGTTGGCATTCGGCGGCGGCGGCATGGGAATGCCGATCGCGGAGATCACCAGTGCCAGCACGACGCCGACCGCGACGCCGAGTGCCGCACCGATCAGGCCAAGGACGACGTTCTCGACCACGATCAGCCGGAACACGTGGCGCTTGCGGTTGCCGAGTGCCTGCAAGGTTCCGAACTCGCTCATGCGCTCGAAGGTGCTCATGTTGACACTGTTGGCGACCGAGAGCAGCACCATGAAGAGGATGATCAACTGCAGCACGCCGAACTGGCGATCGTAAAGCTGGAGGGTCTTGTCGTAAAAGTCCGACAGCTGTCGCCAGCTTCGAGCTTCCATCTCGTTGGGTTTCAGCGTGGCGTGGATCGCTGCCATCGCGGCATCCGTCTCGTCCGTGCGGTGCAGCGTCACGACCAGCAGGTTCGAGCCCTGCGTCGCGAGCAACTCCTGGGCTGCGGCCAGCGGGATGCGCACCGCGCGTGCATCGAAATCCTTGGAGAAGCTCTGGAAGACTCCGACGATCTCGAAGTCCAGCGTGTTCAGCGCGCCGTCCGAGGTGTTCATCACCAGCGTGACTGCGTCACCCGGTTTGAGATTGAGCGACTGCGCGACGCCCTGGCCGATCAGCATTCCGAAGGTGTCGGCGTCGCGCAGTTGTCGTCCTGCGGTGAGTTGCAGATAGGTGCCCAGACGCGCCTCCTTGTCCGGCTCGATGCCTTCCCCAATCACGGCCAAGTCGCGCCGGCCGTTGTTCAGGAGGCCGGCGAAGTTCAACCGCGCCGACACATCCTTCACCTGCGGGATCGCCGCCAGCCGTTCGGCCAGCGCATCCGGTTTTTCGATGAGAAAGCGGTCGGGCTGGCGCGTGCCGCGTTCCAGGTAGTCCTTGCGGAACACCTGGGCATGACCCGTCTGCGAGTGAATGATGGCTTCACCAAGCTGGATGAAGACGTCCTGGATGAACCCGCCCGCGAGGATCAGGCCCACGACACCGAACATGATCGCTGCGAGCGTCATCGCGGTACGGATCTTCTGGCGAAGGATGTTGCGCAGGGCGAGCTTGATCAGCATGGTCGTTCACCGCATCTGACGCAGCGCGTCGACGATGTTCATGCGCGACGCCTTGAGCGCAGGGAAGATGCTGGCGAGGAGCGTCGTGAGCGAGGCGAGGAGGAAGGCTTCCAGTGCCAGCAACGGGGTGATGGCGATCTCACCGGTATAGCCGCGCGCCATTCCGGGCGGCGGAGGCATCGGGATCCCGACATATGAAATGATCTCTGCGAAAACGATACCGAGCCCGAGCCCGAGCATGCCGCCGACGAAGCCAAGTAGCAATCCCTCCCAAAGGAAGAGTGCGAGGATTCCCTTGCGACGAACGCCAATCGCCAGTGATGTGCCAATCTCGCTCGTACGTTCAATGACGGCCATGGTCAGTGTGTTCGAGATACTGAGGACGACGATGAATGCAATCAGGATCCGCACCACGCCCACTTGCTGGTTGAAGAGCTCCACCGTCTTGTTGTAGAAGTCCGCGAGATCGCTCCACGGCGTGACCTCGAACTCTGCCGCAGGCAGTGCTGCGCGCAGCCGCTCCACGGCTGGTGCCGTTGCCGCCGTGTCGTCGAGCAGTACCACCCAGCTCGTGGCGCCATCCACCTTCATTAGCCGCCTGGCCACATCGATAGGCACGCGCAGCGCCGAATCGTCGAACGCCTTGGTGATCGTCTGGAACAGTCCCACCACGCGCAATTCGACCGCGTTCAGACTTCCGTCTGCAGTGGTGCCGAGTAGAATCACGGTATCACCCGTGCGCGCCCCGAGATTGGCAGCCAGGCCTTCCCCAAGCAGGACACCGTCCGGCCCTGCGCGTGTCAGATCAGTTCCCTCGATCATGGTGATGGCGCGCGATATGGGGGCTTCGGCCGCAGGGTCGATACCCTCGCCAATGAAAGAAATCGTATCCTCACCCTTGCTGATGAGGCCATTGAATACCAGCCTGGGCGCTACCGTCTTCACTTGACCACCCGCTCGGATGGCAGGGGCAGGGTTGGCCGGCAGCAGGAACTGGTAAGGGTCGGCGATACCCGATCGATGAAAGTCCGGTCGGGTGATCTGAATGTGTCCCAGCTGCGAGTGGATTGTCCATTCGCGCATGTTCTCGAGCACCCAGACGATGAATCCGCCCGATAGCATGAATGCGACCACGCCACCCGAAATGACGAGAAGGGCAATTGCCGAGCGCCGCGCTTGCCGGCGGATATTCTTGAGCGCGAGACGTGGCGTGGCAGTGAGGTTCATGGCTGGATCGCTGGCGATCGGGTGATCGTTCCGGTCAGTGGCTCTGAATTGCAGGGTCGAGATTGTACCGACCCGGGGCGATGATGTTGTCCGGATCGAATACCTGCTTGAGCTCCCACGCCTTTTTCCAGAAAGGATCGTCCGGCGAGGTGATGCGGGACATCATGTCAACTCTGGCCCGATAAGGTGTGAGCTTTTCAGCGTGGAGGTAGTCCAGCAGAGCATCCGCGCATGCGTGAGCGCGCTCCGTCTCATTCGCGTCCTGTCGGTCGAACAGGAGATTGATGACCGCGACAAGCGAGGTCGTCGTCTCGACGTTGAGCGTCATGTACAGCGGATGTCCGTGCGAGCGGGCGATCTCCTCCATGCCTGCCACGACCTTCGCGACCAACTTGCCATCCAGCGGAAGCGCCGGATTCACGAACAGCAATCCGCAGCGGGACGCGTCCAGTTCTGCTATGTCCTTGTCGACCGCATCGTATTTCCATAGAAGGTTCTGGATCGGCACATCTGTCGGCCAGCCCAGTGCCAGATGGTGCAGCGGACGGATCGCTGATATCGCTGCCGCATTGGCACGCGCGAAGCGGATGAACCGCAGCGCATGGGTCACCATGAAGCCGAGATCGAGCAGGCCGTCGGTGACCACCTGCATACGGGCCAGGTGTTTGACACGAGAACGGATCTCGGCCAGCGCTGCGCGCACCTGAGCCTTGTTGCCGACGACGGCAGCAAGTCCGGTCCACTCGTCGGGTGCAACGATGTCGAGCGATTTTTCCGCCTCGGCCTTGGCCTGCTCCGGCGAATAGCCGCAGGCACTCTCAAGGTAGCTGGTGATGCCGTAAGAGAGCGTGGAATGCGTCCGTGCGCGGTTACCGATATGTGTCACGGAGGTCAGCAGGCCTTCGCGCTTGAGTCGGGCAAGAATGCTGATGAACTCCCCGAGATCTGCAGGGTTGCGCAGCCCCAGCGATACTGCAACCTCCTTCGGTCGTCGCGGGATCAGCCGAAAGCAGCCGCTCGTAACGATGCCATAGTTACCCTGGAAGAACAGTCCGTCGAGCATCGGGCCCAGGCCATATGGGTGGCAGTGGGCCAGCGGAGAGTCTTCCCCGAGGCGGCGGAAGCCGGTGCGTAGAATCTCTCCGGTCCCCGCTACAAGCTCCAATCCGAACAGATCTTCCCGCCGTGGCCCGAAGTAGCCCACTCCACGGTCCAGTGCATTGCCGAGGAGGCTGGTACACCCCGCTGCGCCACTGACGTTGAACGTAAGGTCCGGGTGTTCCGACTGGAGGAAGGCGAAGAGTTGGTCCTGTGTGACGCCCGGTTCGACGACGACAACCGGATGTTCGGCGCTGACCGCCGTGCCGTTCAGGATTCTATTCATCCGGCTGAGGTCGACAAGGATACTGTCGGAGCGCACTGGGGACCTGGAGCCGTAACCCCAGTTCAGTCCAGTGGAGTAGGGATAAAGTGCCGTGCCGTGCTGGCGCGCGTCCATGACCAGATCGATCACATCCTGTACGTTTTCGGGCTGAACCACACCGGCGATCCGTTGCTGCCATCCGGTCACGTTCTCAGTCGAAGCGCCTTGCATTTCCGTTTTCGCCATGTCGCTCTCTGGTGTGAAGCGCTACCGCGTGATGAAGTGGGCGTTCGGCAGCATCGCGTCCGATGATACCGCAGACGCGTCCTGTCAATGCCCACGGTGTATGATCGAAAGGCGTTGCCAGGGGCGCAATTGAGCGGTTTGTCGCGATCTGGTCGGCCCGCCTGGCTGGGCGACTCAAAGGAGAACATGGTGCCCAGATTATCGATGCTGAAGGTCATCGCGCAGGAAACACTGTCTCGTTCGCGCATCGCACGCACGCCTGAGCCCAGTCTAGTCATGGACGATGAAGATCAGGTTCGTTCTTATGTCGCCGCCGGGCGTGAGACTGGCGTGATGGCGCCCACCTATGTATTTCACGGCGCGAACATCTCGGACGTGATCCGACCGGGTGACCGAGTATTGGATCTGGCCTGCGGGCCAGCGAATCAGTTGGCACTGGTGGCGCGTCTGAACCCGGAAGTCAACTTCGTGGGGATCGACCTCTCGCCCACGATGCTCGAGCAGGCAGATGCGCTCGTCAAGGCTCAGGGGCTTGGCAATGTCTCGTTCCAGCAGGGCGACATTACCCAGCTGTCCGCGTTCGGTGATCAGAGCTTCGATGCGGTCGTGTCCACGCTATCGCTCCATCACCTGCCCACCTACGGAATGCTGGAGCAAACCTTCGCCGAGGCGGCACGGGTGCTGCGGCCGGGGGGCGGGGTGTACATCACCGATTTCAGCCGCCTCAAGGTGCGCGCTTCGATCGAGTACTTCGCCTATCAATACATTGACCGGCAGCCTGCACTCTTTACCGATGACTACCTGAATTCGTTGCTTGCTGCGTTCACTCTCGATGAACTGCGGTCTGCATCTGCACCGTTCGCAGGCAGTGCGACCCTGCGCTCCACCTGGATGGTTCCGTTCATGGCGTCCATCAAGAGTTCGGTGCGGCAGCCCGAAAGTGCGAGACTTCGCGCGAACTTCGGGGCGTTGGTGGAGCGTCTGCCCGCTTGGCACCGTAACGACCTGGCGGACATGATCCGGTTTTTCAGGATGGGGGGGCTGGAGTCGCCGATTCTGGCGTAAACAAAAAAACACGCCGCATTGCGGCGTGCCGTTTAGTTGCCCCGATGTGTGTTCGGGGCTGACTCAAGCGATACTCAGGCGGCCTTGCGGCGACGTGCCATTCCGAGACCCAGGGCGCCGAGGCCCAGGAGAGCGAGGCTACCGGGTTCCGGGACATAGTTGGTGTTGCCACGCAGGTTCGCGGTGCCTTGCAAGCAGAACTGACCAGTTTGGAACTGGCAGGTATCGTTCGGATTGATAACAAACGAATTAACCGAGCTCGTGATCAGCACATCAGCAAATCCGCCAAGACCGTCGGCAACGCCATTGCCATCAAAGAACTCGCCAACTCCTGCGGCACCAAAGCCAACTACGGCATCAGCGAGACCACGGCCAAGGCCGCTGAACTCGGTCGCGCTGAACGTATCTGGCGTAATCCGGTAGTCAGTACCTGCAGGTGCGCCCGAGATCTGGTGCCCCACGAAACGACCCCACGCGTCCAATCCGGTGATGAACGTCAGGTTGTCTGCCGACGAATAGCTCAACAGGTTGCGTTGCGTAGCGCCCGCAAGATAGAAGGTGTAAACAGAATTCGTGAAATAAAGGGTGCCGCCTGCAGCATCCGCCACGAGCTTGGCATCGAAAGTGTAGTACAGCGCGCAGGGGCCGCCGCAGTAGCTGCTTGCGCCATTGATGGTTGAGACAACGCCATAACCCAGAGTCGCAGTCCCGGCCAAGTCGGTAGGTGCAATCCAAGTGTTTGCAAACGTGGCGGTTTCGATGTGTTGCGTCGCGCCGAGCGTTCCGAAATCAATGCCTCCAACAACCACAGCAGAGGCGTTGGTGCTGGCGAAGAGGCCGAGGGCGAGGGCGGAGGCCAGGGTAGAAAGTTTCATGAGAGTCTCCTAGGTAAGGCATACGGTGAAGGACGGTAGCGAACATAAAGCAATCTGCGGGCCAGTTTTTTTTGTTCATATAAATCAAATATTTGCAGAGCTGTGTTTGAGCTTGGCTGGGGCGTGTGTAAAAAATGCCGACAGTCTCGCTGGTGTTCTCACTGCAGCGGGATCCATCCGTGAAGTTTGCAGGAATGCAAAACATTGTTGCTCGATGCCCTCGGCTATGGCATACCACGCAGGCATGGTGCAGCAGCGGACTGGAAGCGGGGCAAGGCATGGAACTCTCTCAGGCTCATCGATTGCTGGCGGATCTCAGGCGACCGGATCCGCGCATCTACTTCCTCGATGCTGGGGTGAGTGCAGTGCTGGGTTGGGGGCTGTTCAGTGTCGCGCTGATTGCGCAGGTGCCTGGGTTGTTGCGTGTGCTTGCCTTTGCAGGCGCGGCGTTTGCGTTGTTCCGTGTGCTTGCGTTCATTCACGAACTCGCCCACCAGCGCAAGCTGAAGTGGTTCCGGATGTTCTGGCACGTGGTCGGGGGCGTGCCCCTGCTGGTGCCGCTGCTCCTCTACTTGCCCATTCACCACGATCATCACGACAGCAGAACATACGGTACGTTGAGGGATGGCGAGTATGAGCAGTTTACTGGCCGCCTCTGCAGGATGGCCTCATGCCTGTTCCTGGTGAATGCTCTGCTTCCATTCGCGCTGTTGATCCGATTCGGTGTGCTTACGCCATTGGCGGCGTTCATTCCGGCGGTACGCGCAAGGGTCATCCCCCGCTTCGTCCATCTCGCACTGCGCATGCCGTTCACGGCACCGCCGGTGCCGGAGCATTCACGGAGGGAGGCACTCGTGTACGAGTGGATTTGCGCGGTGTTCGCGATTGCCCTGATGACGGCCTTCTGGACGGGGTATCAGGTTGAGGTAGTCATGTGGTGCCTGTTGCTCGTGTCCATCGGTGTTTTGAACACGGCGCGAGCGTTGTGCGCTACGCACCTCTACAACGAACAAGTCGTCGGTCGGGACCTGGTCGGTCAGCTTGCCGACTCCATCAACATCGACAGCAGGCACCCGCTGGTGTGGCTGATGTGCCCTGTGGGTCTGCAGTACCATGCACTGCATCACTTGGCGCCTCAGCTGCCGTATCACAATCTTCAGGTGGCGCACCGGCGGCTGATCGACACGCTCCCCCCGAATGCCGGATATGCGCACAGGTCGGTATCGACTCTTTCTGCAGGCTGGAGGTTATTGGCCGACAGTGCAGGGCGGTGATGCCTGGGTCGTAACCGTGGTAGCCCTGTCGCGCAGCATCGCGTGCAAGCCCGGGCTGCAGCGATAGCGCCTTCCGCCATCCCGCTGGATCTCCGCCTCCGCTGCCGTGAGCGATGCGTGCATCAGCACTGCAGGGGCTGATACTCTCGTGCAGATTCGCGTGGGGCCGGCAATCTGGTAGCCGAACCTGCGGCTGTAGAAGCTGACGTGGCGAGGGTTGACCTCGATCAGCGCGTCGGTCGCACCCAGGATGAAACGTCCGACGATGAAGCCCAGGGTGAAGATGGTGGTCATGAGCCGGGGGGATTCGATCTCGGGCGCGACGGCGAAGCGGGTGAGCTCGCACAGTTGCGCGCCGCCTGCCCGCAGCGCATCGAGTTGGGGCCGGTAGAGCGCGTCGGCGAGGAGGCCGTTGCCGGTGTCTGCGCCCACGGTCAGCGTGCCGACGACATGACCGCTGCGGTGTGCGACCACGGTCTTCTCCCGTGCGGGTGACCAGCAGCGGGTTGCGGCCGGGTCCAGCCCGCTGGAACTGTAGACGTCGGCGACGAGCGCGCTTGCTTTCGGCAGGAGCGGGCTGCTCTCCTCGATGACGCTGACTTCATAGCCGTTCTGGCTGATCGCGAGATCCAGGTGGATGTCGGGTGCGAACGCGGGCGCGGCCTGCAGCGGGGGTGTTGCCCGCGGCGGGGCGTTGCGCCTGCCGGAAGTCGGTGCGCTTGTGAAGGCGTCTGCGAACATGGATTCTCCCGCGCTGCGATCTTGTTGGACACAGCATGTTGTCACGAATATTGCTGTGAAGTATTGCACACCACGGCGTGCGTCTGGGGCTGCGAAGAATACGCGAATTGTTACCCGGTGTGAGAGCGGCGTTCGCCACGGCTCAAGGCGCGCAGTGACCCAGAGGTTGGCGGCGGCTCAGCGAAGCGTTGGCCCGGCTGCAGGCTCGGGCCCAGCGAATCCCACCCTCACCCTCAGCCCACCGCCTGGCGCTTCGTCCAGCAGCAGTTGGGCGCCGTGACGGTCGGCAATCGTCTTGACGATGGCGAGGCCGAGGCCGCTGCCGGGTTCGGGTTGGCCGGGGCGGCGGTAGAAGCGGTCGAGTACCCGCTCGCGCTCGTCGGGCGGGATGCCGGGGCCGGTGTCGGTGACCTCCAGCCAGGAATGGCCATCCCGGACGAAGGTGGAAACATCCACCCGACCGCCCTCCGGGGTGTAGCGGATGGCGTTGTCGATGAGGTTGGCGACGAGGGTGCGCAACGCCGCGGGCTCGGCGAGCGCTGCAGCACGCTCGTCCAGCGTGGTGGCGCCGAGGTCGATGGTGCGTGCGTCGGCAAGCCTGGCGTGATCGCTGAGGACGCTGCGTGCCAACTCGGCGAGCGCGATACGGACGGGCTGGCTGGCGGTAGTGCCGCCGGGCTCCTGGCGGGCAAGCGTCAGGAGTTGCTGGACGAGGTGGGTGGCGCGGCTGAGGCCGGCGCGCAGCTCGGCCAGCGCGGCACTGCGTTCGGCCGCATCCTGGGCGCGCTCGGCAAGCTGTAGCTGGAGTTGCAGCGCGGCGAGCGGAGTGCGCAGCTCGTGCGCGGCATCGGCGACAAAGGCGCGCTGCGCACCCAGCGCCTGGTCGAGTCGGGCGAGGAGTCCGTTCAGCGCCTCGACAAGCGGGCGGGCCTCGTCCGGAACGCCGTGGTCGGGCAGGGGCTGCAGCGCGTCGGGCCGGCGCGCACCGACGCTTTTTGCGAGGCGGTCGAGCGGGCGCAGGCCGCGGCTGACGAGATACCAGATCAACCCCGCCATCAGCGGCAGGATGGCGAGCAGCGGCAGCAGCGTGGCGAGCGCGGCCCGGGCGGCGAGGGTGCTGCGCACCCGCATCGGCTGTGCGACTTGGATCACGCGGTCGAGCAAGGGCACCGAGAACACCCGCCAGGTGGCGTCTCCCGCCTGCACGCTGGCGTAGCCGAACTGCGCGAACTCTGGCAGCGCGGTGTTCGGATGCGACACGTACAGGCGCAGGCCGCGGCCGTCCCAGATCTGGATGACGAAGTCGAAGGCCTCTTCGGGGGCGACGATGGGTGCGTTCGGCCGGCCGAAACTCTGGTCGCGCAGCGACAGCGCGAACTGGCGCAGGTGGTAGTCCATGACCTCGTCGATCTCCGCCCGCGCAGTGGAATAGGTTGCGAGCCCCACCACCAGGAAGAGCGCGAGAAAGGCGCCGATCAGGCTCAGCAGCAGCTGCCGGCGCAGCGAGCTCATGCGTCCTCCGCCACGTAGTAGCCCACGCCGCGCAGGTTGCGGATCCACTCTGCGCCGAGCTTGCGGCGCAGCGCGTGGATGTGCACCTCGATCGCGTTGCTCTCCGGCTCCTCGTCCCAGCCGTAGAGCCGCTCCTCCAGTTGGGCGCGCGACAGCGGCTTGCCGCCTTCGTCCATGAGGGCCTTGAGCAGGGCGAACTCGCGCGCAGACAGGCGCAACGGGGTGCCGTCGAGGCTCACCGTGTGCGCCGCCGGGTCAAGCGCCAAGCGGCCTCGGCGCATCACCGGCTCGGCCTGGCCGCGTTGGCGGCGGGCGACGGCGCGCACGCGTGCCGCAAGCTCGTCGAGATCGAAGGGTTTGACGATGTAGTCGTCGGCGCCGGCATCCAGCCCGCGGATGCGGTCGGCCACCGCGTCGCGCGCGGTCAGCACCAGCACTGGCAGGGGGTTGCCACTGGCGCGCAGGCGGCTCAGCACCTCGACACCGTCACGGCGCGGCAGCCCCAGGTCGAGCAGCAGGAGCTCGTAGGGGTTGTCGCGCAACGCGAGCTCGGCGGCGACGCCGTCCTGCACCCAGTCAACCGCGTGGCCTTCCAGGCGCAGGCCGCGTTGCACGCTGGCACCGATCATCGCGTCGTCCTCAACCAGCAGCAGTCTCATCGTGAATGGGCGCTTACAACGGAGTTCATGGTGTTCGGCGTGGCGCAAGCCCTGCGGGGCGGTTCAGCTTGGCAGCAGCGGCCGGCACAACCGTTTGGCCGCCGCGCCGAGGCGCTGCAGCCGGGTGGCGGTGACCGCGCCTTCGGCGAGACGCTTGCCGGCGTTCTCCAGCGTGCCACGGCCGACCTCGTCGACGACGATGCTGCCGAACTGCTCCAGCCCGGCCGCGAGCAATGCGCTCGCGAGCGTGTGCTTGAGCAGCCGCCATGCCGACCAGCCGGTGGGCGCGAGGCCGTAGATGTCGCCGATCTCGCGCGTGAGGCGGGTGGCGCGCCACAGCACCACCGCCGCGTCGAAGGCCGGGTGCGGCACGATCGCGACTGCCGAGCCGACGGTGAGTGCGGCGCGGCGGATCGCGGCATCCGCCTCGCGGTCGAGCTCGCCGAGCACCAGGTTGTCGAGGAGCTGCAGGTACTCGGCGGTGGTGTGGCGCGCGGCCGCCGCGGCGTCGAACTCCGCCATGCGCTGCGGGTAACGTGTGCGCAGGTTGGCGAGCGTTTCGGCGAGCGCGGCGCGCAGCGACGGCAGGTCGTCATGCTGGCGTGCGCGGGCGATGCGGTTGGCGCGCAGCTGCAGCGCATCCACGCGCCGCAATGCGCGCAGCTCGCGCCGGCCGGCGAGCAACAGGGTGATGACGAAGGCGCCGGTGACGAGGCCGAGCGCGCCGCCCAGCCAGGGGGTGGTCTGCCACAGGGCGACTAGGCTGGTGACGGTCTCGACCGCCAGCCAGCCGGCGACGGTGAGGCCGAGCAGCGACCATACCGCGGGCCACGGGCTGGATGCTCGCGGCGGCAACGCGAGCGTCGGCGGCGGTGTGGCATCGGCCGCGTCGTCTGGCAGGCTCACCGCGTTGTCGCTGATCCGACCTGGCGTGCGGGTGTCGTCGCGTGGCGCGGTCTGCGGCAGGGCGGTGGTCTCCGGCCCGAGCTGCGGGCCGAGGCCTTCGACCAGGCTGGCCACGTCCTGCACCCGGCCGGGTCTGCGGGGGCTGTCGCTCATGAGAAGTCTTCTCCGATGAGGAAATCGAGCGCCTGGCCCAGGCCAATGGCGGGAAAGCCCTGGTGCAGCGCATCCGGCATCGGTGCCGGTGCGAACCTTAGGAAGGCGAACTGCAGCGCGTTCCAGTCCGGCGGCAGCGTGCGCGGCAGGCCGCCCGGGTCCCACTGGTCGGGCGTGGCGTCGCCGTCTGCGCGGCCGTAAAGAATCTCGCGTGGCGGCGTGGTCTCGGTCATGCGGTCCTCGCTCGCACGCACCGACGCGAGCGCCATCACCTCGCAGCGCGCGGTGGCGGCGCGCAGGCGGTTGTTCTCGTCGAGCAGCGCCAGCATGCGCGACAACATGCGTTCGAGCTCGGCGCGGTCGCTGCGGGTGACATGGTCGGCCTTGGTGGCGGCGAACAGCACATGGGTGGTGCGGCCGGTGAGCCAGGACAGCAGCCCGCCCTTGCCATAGTTGAAGGACTCCAGCGTCGCGGAGAGCGCCGCGGTCATCTCGTCGAAGGCTGCCTCGCCGAGTTGCAGGCTGCGCAGCACATCGACCAGCACGATCTGGCGATCCATCGCGGCGAAGTGTTCGCCGTAGAAGGGTTTGACGACCTTGGCGCGGTAGTCGTCGTAGCGCCTCGCCATGCCGCGGTAGAGGCGGCTCGCGCGGAGCGCGTCGGGCAGGGGCGCGAGCCGCAGCACCGGTGAGTGGCGCAGCTTGTCCGGCCGCAGCAGCCGGCCCGGCTGGTTCAACATGAGGCCGGCCTGTACCGCCTGCTGCAGGTAGTCGGTCCAGCAGTCGGCGAGTGCGCCGGCGGTGTCCTCGTCGAACTCGGGGGCGCCGGGGAGTGCGGCGAGGCGGGCGAGGTAGGCGGCCGAGAGCGGCTCGCGCGCGGGCTTGGAGGCGAGCGCGAGCATGCGTGCGCTCCAGTCGTCGAAGGACTGCTCCAGCATCGGCAGATCGACCAGCCATTCGCCAGGGTAGTCGACCAGCTCGAGCTGGATGCGCCCGAGGCCGATCTCGCCCAGGCCGAGGTCGGCCTGCAGCCAACTGCGCACGCGCGAGTGCGATTGCGCCTCGAACTCGAGCACCAGCCGCGAGATCCCCTCGGTGGGCTCGGGCCAGCGTGCGTCGTAGCCGGCGAGGCTGTCGCGCACTCTGCGGAAGGGGAACTGCGGTAGGTCGGGATGGATGTCGTCGCGGATGCGCGCGCTCTTCAGCTGGCCGCGCTCGAACGGCCCGAAGCGCGCCAGCGGCCCCTGTCCACGCCGTTCGCGCCAGGCGTGGCTGGTGAGCAGCGCCTGCGCGAGCGCGCCGATGAACACCGTCTTGCCGGCTCGCGAGAAGCCGGTGACGCCCAGGGTGATGCGCTTCACGGCGAGATCCCGCACCTGCCGTGTCAAGCTGTCAACGATCAATGCCTTGTCCTCATGCCTGCCCGTGCCGCGTCAGCAATCGCCCAAGTATGCCACCCGGCGTGGGAACTGCGGCAGCGGTGTCGTTTGACGGTTGCCGACTGGGCGATTCTGGTTTGTACTGCCGAGCAACGTGATGGTTGAGCCCGCTCGGTTGAGCGGGATGAAGGCAAGCCGAGCGGGCCGGGGAGATGCCATGAAGGGCTGTTTGTGGTTGCTGATCGTGCTGGCACTGGCGGTGGTGCTGCAGGGGCGGGCGCTGGAGGCGGCGGGGATGCCGCTGGCGTGGCCGATTGCGGGGGTGCTCGGCTTCGGGGTGATGCTCAGCGTGGGGTGCTTGCAGGGCGTGCTGCAGGCGCTGGCCCGGTTGCGGCGGCCGGAGGACGCGCCCGCGAACTGGCGGGATGGCGAACTGGTGACGGTGTCGGGCGTGGTGCAGCCGGTCGGGACGGCGGTGCAGGCGCCGTTCTCGGGGCGGGCGGCGGTGGTCCTGGAGTACGAGGCGATGGCGTGCGATCACCCCGTCGACGATCCGCAAGGGCGGGCGCGCTGGAATGGCTTCCGGATGGCGCCGTGCGTGCTGAGGGCGGGTACCCGGCGGCTGACGCTGGAGGGCTTCCCGACGCTGCGCCAGTTTCCGCTGGACGCGATCGATGACGCGCCTTGCCTGGATGCGGCGGCCCGACACCTCGCTGAAACGCGCTGGACGCTGGCGCCGGAGATCGGGACGGTGGACCTTGCCCAGGCGGGTGCGATGCTGCGCGCCGACGTCGGCACGCTGCCCGGCGACCTCATCAACGCGCGCGCCCTCGCGCTGCTGGAGACGGACCTGGAGCGCATGAACGAGGCCGAACTGCGCAGCCGCCTCGGCAAGCAGCATTGGCTCTTCCGCGAGAGGGTCGTGGCGCCGGGGGCGACCGTGACCGTGACCGGCACGTTCCGCGCCAACCCGCAGCGGCTCGACGTCGCACATGGGGTGCGCGAGCCGCGCCACGCGCTGCAGCCGGGTGGCGCGGAAAAGGTGGCGAGACGCCAGTTGTGGCAGGCGCTGGGGTTCAGCGCGTTCTTCCTCGCATCGACGGCCGCCGCGCACTACCTTGTCTACGCCGATGGCGGGCGGTGGCTGCGAACGCAGGTCATCGAGGCCGGCTTGCTGACCCGGTAGCCGGCGGAAGGGCGCAGTGATTGCGTGAATACCCCTGCTACGTGGTGGGTGTTCTCGCGCCGCACAACGCAATACCATCCGCGTTTGCCGACGCGCAAGCCTTGCGCGACCCGGTCCACGGATCAGGATGACAGCATGAACAGCGACACACCCTTCGGCCAGCACGACTGGCAGCGTTTCCTCGCCAGCATCGGCGAGGATCCCTCCCGCCCGGGGCTGCTCGAGACACCCGACCGGGTGCACAAGGCCTGGCAGGAGTGGACCGCGGGCTACGCCCAGGATCCCGCCGCGATCCTGAAGGTGTTCGAGGATGGTGCAGAGGCCTACAGCGAGCTGATCGTGGTGCGCGGCATTCCGGTGTACAGCCACTGCGAGCATCACCTCGCGCCCTTCTTCGGCCACGCCAGCATCGGCTACCTGCCGGACGGCAAGATCGTCGGCCTGTCGAAGTTCACCCGCCTGGTGGATTGCTTCGCCCGCCGCCTGCAGGTGCAGGAGCGGCTCACCACCCAGATCGCCGATGCGATCATGGAGCATTTGCAGCCGCGCGCGGTCGGGGTAGTGGTGAGCTGCCGCCACATGTGCATGGAGAGCCGCGGCATCCGCGCTGCGGGCGAGGAGACGTTGACCTCGGCGCTGCTGGGCGACCTGCGCACCAACCTGGGGCTGCGCACCGAGTTCCTGACGCTGGTGCGGCGCGGCTGACAGGACGGCAAGGGGCGCTCGTGCCCCTGCGCGGCGTCCGGGCGCCTTGCAGGGCATGCATCGCCATGATGCGGCCGTCCGCATCCCGAGGCGCCCGTCCGGGCAGAGGTGCTGCGCGAACGATCTCACAATCGTCGGATTGATAATGACTGACTAGTTAGTTATTATCGGCGCGTCTTCGTGAATCGCCTTGCTGCGCCTGCCCCCATGTTGAAGTCCCCTCATCCGCCCGATGCCCCCGTGACCCGACGCCGCCGCAAGGATGCGAGGCCGCAGGAGCTCACCGCCGCTGCGCTGGAGCTCTTCGTCGAGCGCGGCTTCGCCGCCACCCGGCTGGACGATGTCGCGGCTGCGGCGGGCGTCTCCAAGGGCACGCTGTACCTGTACTTCGCGAGCAAGGAGGCGCTGTTCCGCGCGGTGATCGAGGAGGGCATGGTCCCGGCGATCGAGGCGGGCGAAGCCTTGCTCGAGCAGTATCCCGACGACCCCGAGCGGCTGCTGCGCTGCATCCTGTTCGGCTGGTGGGAGTTGGTCGGCACCACGCGGCTGGGTGGCATCGTCAAGCTGATGGTGGCGGAAGCGCGCAACTTTCCCGAGGTCGCAAGCTATTATCATGACAACGTGATCCGTCGCGGGCTTGCGCTGATCCGCTCGGCATTGCAGCGTGGCATCGCGCAGGGCACCTTCCGCCCGCTGGACCTCGAGAACGCGCCGGCGGTGCTGATCGCACCGATCTTCCATCTCATCCTGTGGCGTCACTCGTTCGGCGCCTGCTGCGGGCAGGTGCTGGAGGAGCGGGCGTATCTCGAAACCCATTTCGATCTGCTGATCAAGGGGCTGTGTATGGGTGGCCCCGCCCGAGGAGTGACCCGATGAAGAGACATGCCCTTTACGCACTTCTCGTGGCTGCGGGCCTGAGCGCCTGCGGCGAACCGTCGGTGGTCGAGCGGCCGCCACGCACGGTGATGGTGAGCACGGCCGTGGCGGCGGCGGGCGATCAGGTCGCCGGGGTGTATGCGGGCGACGTGCGGCCGCGCCATGTGCATGTGCTCGCGTTCCGCACCGCCGGCAAGATGCTCGAACGCGGGCTGGACGTCGGTGCGCCGGTGAAGGCCGGCGATGTGCTCGCGCGGCTGGATCCGCGCGATGCGACAGCGGCACGCGAGGCGGCGCGCGCCGGTGTGAGCGCGGCCGAGGCGCAGCGCGCGCTCGCGCACACCGAGCTCGCGCGTGCGGAGCGCCTGCATGCGACCGGCTTCGTCGCGAAGTCGGTCGTCGATGCGGCGCGCACCGCTTTCGAGGCGGCGGAGGCCGGCTTGCGTCAGGCGCGCTCGCAACTCGCTGTGACCGAACTCGACAACGAGTACATGGTGCTGCGCAGCGCGGTGGACGGCGTGGTGTCGGCGGTGCATGCCGAGGCCGGGCAGGTGTTGAGTGCCGGCCAGCCAGTCTATACCGTGGTGCAGCGCGATCCGCGCGAGGTGCTGATTAACGTGCCCGAAGGCAGCATCGCGCTGCACACACCGGGCCAGACCGCCATCGTGGTCACGGCCGATGGCGGGGCGCAGCTGCCGGGCGTGATCCGCGAGATCGCGCCGGTGGCCGACAGCGTCACCCGGACCTATGCGGTGCGTGTCGCGTTCGGTGCGGCGGCGGGTGTTGCGATCGACGACAAACTGCCGCCGCTCGGCGCCAGCGCGCGCGTGGTGTTCCTGGACTCGGCGCGGACCGGCACGCGCGTGCCGCTGACCGCGGTGGTCGGCATCGACGGCGAGGCGCGCGTGTGGCAGCTCGATGCGGACGACACGGTGCGACCGGTGCCGGTGGTGCTGGGTGCGCTGGATGAGGCGAGCGCACATGTGCTCTCCGGCCTGGAGGCGGGCGCGCGGGTGGTGGTGGTCGGCGCACACCGGCTGGTGGCTGGCGAGAAGGTGCGGCCGGTGGATGCGGCTGCGTCGGTTGCGCTGGATGTGAAGCGATGAGCCGCTTCAATGTCTCCGACTGGGGGCTGCGCAACCAGTCGCTGGTGCTCTACGCAATGGTCGTGCTGACGCTGATCGGCCTCTTCTCCTACACCAGGCTCGGGCAGTCGGAAGACCCGCCCTTCACTTTCAAGGTGATGGTGGTGCGCGCAGAGTGGCCGGGCGCGAGCGCCGACGAGATGGCGCGCCAGGTCACCGACCGCATCGAATCCGCGCTGCAGGAGGTGGCCGCGGTGGATGTGGTGCGCAGCTACTCGCGTCCGGGCGAGGCGATGATCTTCTTCTACGTGCGCGAGAGCGTCACCTCGGCCCATATCGACGCAGTCTGGTACCAGGTGCGCAAGAAGGTCGGCGACATGCGCCACACCTTGCCGCAAGGGGTAATCGGGCCGATCTTCAACGATGAGTTCGGCGACACCTACGGCAACATCTTCGCACTCGTCAGTGACGGGCTGGATGCGGCGCAGGTGAAGCGCCATGCAGAAGCGATCCGCGCCGAACTGCTGCGCGTGCCGCATGTCGCGAAGGTGAGCTACTTCGGCGAGCAGGCCCAGCGCATCTACATCGACGTCTCAAATGCCCGCCTGGCGACGCTCGGCATCAGCATGGCTGCGTTCATCGACGCGATCGCTGCGCAGAACGTGGTGCAGGGGGCGGGCTTCTTCGAGACGCGCGACGAACGGGTATGGCTGCGCCCCACCGGTGCCTTCGACGACCTGGATGCGATCCGCGACGCGCAGGTCGTGGTGAATGGTCGTCCCGTACGCGTCGGCGACGTCGCCGAGGTCAAGCGCGGGGTGGTCGATCCGCCTTCCACGCGGATGCGCTACATGGGGCGGGATGCGTTCGGGCTCGGTGTGTCGATGCGCGCGGGCGGCGACATCATCGCGCTCGGCCGTCACCTGGACGAGGCGGTGGCGCGGATACAGTCGCAGCTACCGGTGGGGCTCACGCTCGAGCGGGTGGCGGACCAGCCGCAGGCGGTGCGGCATTCGGTGAACGACTTCGTGAAGGTGCTGATCGAGGCGGTGGTGATCGTGATGGCGGTCAGCCTGCTGTCGCTGGGCTTGCGCACCGGTGTGGTGGTGCTGGTGATCATTCCGGTGGTACTGGCGATCACTTTCATGTTCATGCACCTCTTCAACATCGGCCTGCACAAGATCTCGCTCGGCGCGCTGATCATCGCGCTCGGTCTGCTGGTGGACGACGCGATCATCGCGGTCGAGATGATGGCGACCAAGATCGAGCAGGGCTGGGACCGCATGCGTGCGGCGAGCTTTGCCTACACCTCGACCGCCATGCCGATGTTGTCCGGCACGCTGGTGACGGCGGCGGGCTTCCTGCCGATCGCGATGGCGGCCTCGAGCACCGGCGAGTACACCCGCTCCATCTTCCAGGTGACGGTGATCGCGCTGCTCGTGTCCTGGGTGGCCGCAGTGCTGTTCGTGCCCTATCTCGGCTATCACCTGCTGCCGTCGCGTGATGCGCACACCCGCCCGCCGCTGCTGACGCGCCTTGCTGCGCGGCTGGCCGGGCGCCGCGCGGAGGTCCCTGCAGCCATCCATCAACACGACGAGCACGCGCTCTACCACACCAGCTTCTACCGCTTCCTGCGCGGGCTGGTTGATGGCTGCGTGCGCCACCGCTGGTGGGTCATCGTGATCACGCTGGCGCTGTTCATGGCTTCGCTCGTGGTGTTCGCGCGCTTCGTGCCGCAGCAGTTCTTTCCGGACTCTACCCGGCCCGAGCTCATCGTGGATGTGCGTCTCGCCGAAGGGGCTTCGCATCACGCCACGGAACGCGCCGTCGCCAAAGTGGAGGATTTCCTGAACCGCCAGGAGGGCATCGTGAACTACGTGTCCTGGCTGGGCGGCGGCAGCCCGCGCTTCTATCTGCCACTGGATCAGCAGCTTGCGCAGACCAACATCGCCCAGTTCGTCGTGCTCACCGCGGGCTCGCCTGAGCGTGAGGCGCTGCGCGCGAAGCTGATCGAATTCTTCGCCGAGCAACCCGTGGAGTGGATGGGCGTGGTCACTCGACTGGAGAACGGGCCGCCGGTGGGCTTCCCGGTGCAGTTCCGGGTGAGCGGCGCCGAGACGGCTGCGCTGCGTGATATCGCACACGATATCGCGGCGTTGATGCGTGCGCATCCGCAACTCAGCAACGTGCATCTCGACTGGGAGGAGCCGTCGAAGTCGGTACGCCTGAAGCTCGACCAGGACCGTCTGCGCAATCTCGGCCTGAGCACACGTGATGTTGCAGCGCTGCTCGATTCCGCGCTGCAGGGGCTGACGCTGACGGAGTTTCGTGAGGGCACCGAGACCCTGGACGTGGTGGCGCGTGGCACCACAGTCGAGCGCACCGGCCTCGGCCAACTCATGAGTCTGGCGATCCCGCTCGGCGATGGCCGCAGCGTGCCCCTTGCGCAGCTGGCAACCCCCGAGTACGGCTTCGAGGACGGCGTGATCTGGCGGCGCAACCGCTTGCCGACCATCACCGTACGTGCATCGCTGTACGGTGGTCTGCAGCCCGCGCAGGTGGTGAGCGCGCTCGCGCCGCAGGTCGAGGCGCTGCGCAGCGCCTTGCCGCTCGGCTATCACATCGATGTCGGCGGTGCGGTCGAGGAGAGCGCCAAGGGGGGCTCCTCAGTTGCGGCGGGCGTGCCGCTGTTCGTGCTGGCGGTGGTGACGGTGCTGATGCTGCAGTTGAAGCGCTTCTCACTGGTGCTGATGGTGGTGCTCACCGCGCCGCTGGGCATGATCGGCGTCACTGCCTTCCTGCTGCTGTTCCATCAGCCTTTCGGCTTTGTCGCGATGCTCGGCACGATCGCGCTGTCGGGCATGATCATGCGCAACTCGGTGATCCTGGTGGACCAGATCCGTCAGGACATCGAGGCCGGGCGCAGCGAGTGGGAGGCGGTGGTGGAATCTTCGGTGCGCCGCTTCCGGCCGATCGCGTTGACCGCGGCGGCGGCCATCCTGGCGATGATCCCGCTTTCGCGCAGCGCCTTCTTCGGGCCGATGGCGGTGGCGATCATGGGCGGGCTGACGGTGGCGACGCTGCTGACGATGATGTTCCTGCCCGCACTCTATGCGGCCTGGCGGCGGGTCCGGCCGGCCTGAGGAAGGCATCGGGGTACTGGATACTGCGTTAGAATGACGCGTTTTACGATTCAGCCCGGAACCGTGGCCGTCCTATTCATTAGATTGTGCTAATATTTCTGCAGGAACCCGCAAAATGAACTTCGAACAAGCCCGCTTCAATATGGTTGAGCAGCAGATCCGGCCCTGGGAAGTCCTGGATCAGGACGTGCTCGACCTCCTGATGACGGTCAAGCGTGAGGAATTCGTGCCGGCCGCGCATCGCAAGCTCGCGTTCTCGGAGGTCGAGATTCCGATCGGCTGTGGCCAGGTGATGTTGAAGCCGGTGATCGAGGGCAAGATCCTGCAGGCACTGCAGTTGAAGGCGACCGATTCGGTGCTGGAGATCGGTGCGGGTTCGGGTTACTTCGCCGCGCTCCTCGCGGCCCGCACCGAGTGGGTGCGCACGGTGGACATCGAGCCCGAACTGGTCCGGCTGGCCGCAGCCAACCTGGACCGCTACGGTGTCGAGAACGTGCTCGTCGAGGAAGGTGATGGCGCCTGCGGCTGGGCAGAGCGCGCGCCCTACGACCTCATCGTCGTCTCGGGTGGCATCCCCGTGATCCCCCAGAGCATGCTCGATCAGCTCAAGCCGGGTGGCCGTCTATTTGCCTTCGTCGGCAGCGCGCCAGTCATGAAGGGGCGTCTCGTCACCAGCATCGGTGAGGGGCGCTTCCGTACCGAGGACATCTTCGAAACCATGGTGCCGATGCTACGCAATGCGCCACGTACAGACGATTTCCGGTTCTGACCAACATGCGCCAGTGTTCCCCTAACCAACTCGCCGAGTGGCTCGCCGATGACAGCCGCGCCAAGCCCGTATTGCTGGATGTGCGCGAGGCCTGGGAGTACGAGATCTGCCATCTCGACGGCTCGGTGCTGATGCCCATGCACACGGTTCCTGCGCGCCTCTCCGAACTCGATCGCGACGCCGAGTATGTCGTCATTTGCCATCACGGCGGGCGTAGCGCGCAGGTCGCGATGTTCCTCGAGCGCCAGGGCTTCGGCCAGACGATCAACCTGGCCGGTGGTGTGGCCGGCTGGGCGGCGCAGGTCGATCCGTCCATGGCGCAGTATTGAAGCGCATGTCCTGTCAATCCGGAGTGGTGTGATGAAGCGAATCCTGGCGATGTGTCTGGCGGGCCTGTTTGCCGGTAACGCGGCGGCTGCCGACTTGGTCGAGCTCTACCGGGACGCGCTTGCCAGTGATGCCCGCCACGCCGCCGCGCGTGCCAAGGCCGAGGCCGGGCGCGAGTTCGCGGTACAGGCGCGCGCCGCGCTGCTGCCGAGTGTGGGTGCGTCGGCCGGCACCAGCTGGAACAGCGTGGACCTGGAAGGTGTGGCCGATCGCAGCTACAACAGCCATCTCTGGGGGGTGCAGCTCACCCAGCCGATCTTCCGCATGCAGAACGTGGTTCAGGCCCGCCAGGGCAATCTGCAGTCCGCCCTGGCGGAGGTCGAGTACGACATCGCGCGTCAGGACTTGATCCTGCGTGTCGCGGCGGCCTATTTCGATGTGCTCAACGCGCGCGATGCACTGCATGCCGTCACGACCCTGCGCGACGCTGCGGCGGAGCAGCGCGAGATCGCCAAGACCAGCTTCGAAGTCGGCACTGTCACCATCACCGACGTGCATGAGGCGCAGTCCAGGTTCGATCTCGCCAGCGCGCAGGTCATCGCGGCCGAGAGCGAGCTCGCCGTCTCGCGCCAGGCGCTGGCGCAGATCATCGGACGTGACGAGTTGGTGCTGTCCGGGCTGCGTCCCGGGGTCGAGCTGGTCCGCCCTCGGCCCGATACGCCGGAGGATTGGGTCTCGGCAGCCGAGCAGGGCGGTCTTGGCGTGCAGATGAGCCTCATCGCGCGCGACCTCGCGGTGCAGGAGGTCGAGCGCGCGCGCGCCGGCCATCTGCCCACGCTGGATCTGGTGGCAAGTCACGGCCAGTCCAACCGCGCCAGCATGAACGCCGGCAAGGCCACTTCCAGCGAGATCGGCCTGCAGCTCAATGTGCCGCTCTACGCTGGCGGCGCGCTCTCGTCACGCGACCGCGAGGCGGCTGCGCGCAAGGTGCAGGCCGATGCCGAGCTCGATGCAGCACGCCGTGAGGCAGTCCTCGCCGCCCGCCAGGCCTTTGTCGGCGTCATGAGCGGCATGGCGCAGGTGAAGGCCCTCGAGGCTGCGGAGGTCTCCTCAAAGTCCGCGCTGGAGGCGACCCGCCTGGGGTTGGAGGTCGGGGTGCGCATCAATATCGACGTACTCAATGCGCAGGGTCAGCTCGCGGACACCCAGACCCAGCTCGCGCGAGCGCGCTACGATACCCTGCTCGCGCAACTGCGTCTGAAGGCAGCTGCCGGTACCCTGGAGGAAGCGGATCTCGCGGCGATCAACGCCTTGCTGGAAGCGTCCGGGAGCTGATGCATGTGCCAGCCGCAGACGGCTGGCAGGCAGCTCACAGACTTCTTCCCGCCTCGTGCTGCAGACAGGCGATCGTTCGTTCGGTAGCGCCCCGGTGGGTTTCGGCGAAGCGCAGGCAGGCGTCCCGCATGCGGCTCAGCTGCATGTCGTCATCCAGCAGTTCCAATGCCCTTTTTGCGCCGCTCGCGAGGTTCTGTTCGCGGATGGCCGCGCCTGCAGACACCGCCTGATCCGCCACCATTGCGAAGTTCCAGGTGTGCGGACCGATCAGCACCGGCGTACCGGTCGCGCATGATTCGATCAGATTCTGCCCGCCGAAGGGTAGCCAACTGCCACCCATCAAGGTCACGTCGGCGGCGGCGTAATACGCGAACATTTCGCCCATCGAGTCACCCAGCCAGAATCGCGTGTCGGAGGCGACCGGTGCGTCATCGCTGCGCCGCTGCGCGGGTAGGCCGCGGCTGCGCAGCAGTTGCGCGACGGCCTCGAAGCGCTGGGGGTGACGGGGTACGATCACAAACAGTATCCCCGGGTCGGATGCGTCGGGCAGCGCATCCAGGAGGGCCGCTTCTTCGCCATCGCGTGCACTCGCGAGCAGCAGCACCTTGCGCGTGCCGAAACGGCGACGGAATGTGGCGCCCAGGTCGAGTGCCGCCTGTGGCGGCGTGATGTCGAACTTGATGTTGCCAGTGACGCGCACCTGCCGCGCGCCCAACGCGCGGAAGCGCGCCGCGTCTTCCTCGGTTTGCGCAGCAATCGTGCGCAGCGCGCCCAGCGTCATGCGGGTCAGGGTCGGCGCCCGCGCATAGCGCTTGGCGGAGCGTGCCGACAGTCGGGCGTTCGCGAGCACCACGGGCACGCCGCGTGTGGCGCAGCGCCCGAGCAGGGTGGGCCACAGCTCGGTCTCCATGATCACGCCGACAGCGGGGTCGAAGTGGTCGAGAAAGCGCTCGACACAGCAGGTGATGTCATATGGCAGGTACGCAATCCGTACCCGTGCGTCACCACCGAACAGCGCCTGCGCGGTCTCGCGTCCGGTCGGCGTCATGCAGGTCAGCACCAGGGGCCGTGTCGGCCAATGCTCGAGCAGGCGCCTCACCAGCGGCTCGGCGGCCCGGGTCTCGCCAACCGAGACCGCATGCACCCAGATCGTCCCGGATTCGCGCATACCGCCATGGCGTCCCAGCCGCTCCGGAACATGCTGCAGGTAAGCCGGCTGGCGACGCGCACGCCACAGCAGCCGCAGCAGCGCAAGCGGCAGAAGCGGGAGCCATACGGCGCGGTAGAAGAGGCGGACCAGCATCGAGGGTACCTGTGGTGGGCCACAAGTATAACCGGCAGCGCCCTTGGCCATGCCCGGGTCCCGGCGGGGAAGGCACTTCAACGTGATTACGAACGCATTGTCGCAGCGGTCGCTGTGAGATAATGCGCCGCAATATCAATCCTTGACCGTGTGGATCATGAAAGTTCTCGTCACCGGTGCGGCCGGCTTCATCGGCATGCATGTTTCGCAGGTCCTCCTCGCCCGTGGCGATGAGGTAGTCGGTCTGGACAACCTGAACGACTATTACGACCCACAGCTCAAGCGCGACCGCCTGGCGCGGCTGCAGAGCTCGCCCGCGTTCCGTTTCGTTCTCATGGACGTCGCCGACCGGCCGGGGATGGAGCGGCTCTTCGCCGAGGAGCGCTTCGATAGGGTGGTGCATCTCGCCGCACAGGCCGGCGTGCGTTATTCGCTGAAGAACCCGCACTCCTACATCGACAGCAACATCGTCGGCTTCATGAACATCCTCGAAGGCTGCCGGCATAACGCGGTGCAGCATCTGGTATATGCGAGCAGTTCCAGCGTGTATGGCGGCAATACCCGCATGCCGTTCTCCGAGCACGACAGTGTCGACCATCCGGTGAGCATGTACGCGGCCACCAAGAAGGCCAACGAGTTGATGGCGCACACCTACAGCCATCTCTTCCGCCTGCCGACGACCGGGCTGCGCTTTTTCACCGTCTATGGGCCGTGGGGCAGGCCGGATATGGCGCTGTTCCTGTTCACCAAGGCCATCCTTGAGGGGCGGCCGATCGACGTGTTCAACCACGGCAAGATGCGGCGCGATTTCACCTTCGTCGACGACATCGTCGAGGGTGTGGTCCGGACCCTCGACCGCGTCGCCGAGCCCGATCCGGCGTTCGACTCCGATCAGCCGGATCCCGGTCGCAGCAACGCGCCCTTCCGGGTCTTCAATATCGGCAACAACAACCCGGTGGAGCTGATGGCCTTCATCGAGGCGATCGAATCTGCACTCGGACGCAAGGCTGAGAAGAACCTGCTGCCGATCCAGGATGGTGATGTGCCGGCGACCTTCGCCGACACCGACGAGCTCAACGCCTGGACGGGGTTTGCACCGGCCACCAGCGTCACTGATGGGGTCGGGCGCTTCGTCGCCTGGTATCGCGACTACTTCCGCGTCTGAGCGATGCCGGGCCGGGTCTTGGTGACCGGTGCATCCGGCTTCATCGGCGGCCATGTCGTGCAGACGCTTGCAACTTCAGGTTGGCGCGTGCGGGCGATGAGCCGTCGCATGCCGCCCGTGGCGCCATTGTGCGGTGCGGAGCCCGTGGTCGCCGACCTGCTCGACGCAGGGGCTAAGGCTTCCCTCGGCAGGGTCTGCGAGGACGTGGACGCCATCGTTCATTGCGCGGGTCACGCGCATGCTCATGGCGTGCTGGGCGACGATGCCGATGCGCACATGGCGAGCAACTTCGTTGCGACCCGCAGCCTGGCCGAGGTGGCGGCGCGCTCGTGCGTGGCGCGCTTCGTGTTCATCTCCAGCGTCAAGGCGGTGGGGCCTCCCGGCGCGGTCGTCGCGGACGAGGACTGGCCGGTGCCGCCAGATACGGCCTATGGCCGCTCCAAGCGTGCCGCAGAGGAGGCGCTGGCTGAAATCGCCGCACGCACCGGCATGGAGGTCGTCTGCCTGCGCCCGGCGATGGTGTATGGCCCGGGGAGCCGCGGCAACCTGGAGCGCATGCTGCGTGGTGTGCAGGCGGGATGGTTCCCACCCCTGCCCGAAACGGGCGGCTTGCGTTCGCTGGTGCATGTCGATGATCTCGTCGACGCGATCCTGCGTTGCCTCGGCGCGGGTCGGTTGCCACGGCTGGTCTACAACGTCGCTCATCCGGTGCATTACAGCGGCGCCGAACTCCATGACGCGATGCGCCATGCGCTCGGCCTGCCGGTGAAGCGGTTCAGAATACCGTCACCATTGTTGCGGCTCGCGGGTCGGGCAGGCGACGTCGCCGGACGGTTGGTGCGGCGTCGCCTGCCGATCGACAGCCAGATCGTCGAGCGCCTGCTCGGGCCGGAGGCGTATTCCGCCGCTGCGCTCGAGTCGGATCTGGGCTGGTGTGCGCGCGTGTCACTCGAGACGGGCTTGCGCGGCCTGTTGGAAGGCGGCGCCGAATCATGATCGAAGCGCTGTGGCTTGTGTTCCTGGCTATGAGCGTGAGCGCGCTCGTCATCCGCATGCGCCTGCGTTTCGCGACGCACGGCCTGGATGCGCCCGGCCATCGCTCCCTGCATGCGCGCGCGACGCCGCATGGCGGGGGGCTCGGGATCGTCGCCGCGGTGCTCGCCGCAGGGCTTTGGCTGGGGGTCGCCTGGCCCTGGCTCGCGGGTGTCGCGGTGCTCGCGCTGATCTCGGTGATCGATGATTGGCGGCATCTGCCATTCTGGGTTCGACTGCCGGTGCATCTCGTGTGCGCCGCGCTTGTTGTTTTTTCACAAACGCAGGTCGGGCTGGTTTGGGCGCTGGTGTTGGTGCTCGTGATCGGCTGGGCAATAAACGCATACAATTTCATGGACGGCGCGGATGGACTTGCTGGCAGCATGGCGGCCGTCGGGTTTTCCACGTACGCGGTGGGGTTTGTGCTGGCCGGTGCGGATGCGCTGGCGATGCTCTGCCTGGCCGTGGCTGCTGCAGCAATCGCATTCCTGTACTTCAACTGGCACCCGGCCCGTATCTTCATGGGCGATGTGGGTTCCGTGCCGCTGGGTTTCCTGGCGGGCGGGCTCGGGTGGCAGGGTGTGCAGGCCGGCGCCTGGCCGGGGTGGTTCCCGTTGATGGTGTTTGCCCCTTTCCTGTGCGATGCCTCGGCAACCTTGCTGCGACGGGCGCTCGCGCGGCAGCGGGTGTGGGAGGCGCACCGTGAGCATTACTACCAGCGCATGGTGCGCATGGGTGCGACGCATTCAGAGATGGCGTCGCGTTGGCTGCTGGTCATGTTGGCGGGCGGCGTCATGGCGCTAGGGATGCTGGCCTTCGGCCCGTTGCTTGGCTGGGCCGGGGCTGCCGCGTGGTGGCTGCTACTTGCCGTGCTCGGACGCCGTATCGACAGGTGCTGGAACCAAAAACAAGAACAAGTGATGAAGCTATGAAGTTCGTGCTCCCTGCCAACTGGCGCTCACTCGCGGTGTTCGGCTTCGACCTCGGTGCCGTTGTCGTGGCCTGGTATCTCGCATTCCTCATCCGCTTCAATGCCGACCTGCCTGCCGAATACAACTCGCTCCTGCTGCTCGGGCTGCTGCTGCTGGTGCCGGTGGAGGCCCTGATCTTCCGAGCCTCCGGACTCTACCGGGGGATCTGGATCTTCGCGAGCTTGCCCGACTTGCTGCGCATCCTGCGTGCAGCCGCGTTCAGCGCGATCGCGATCGCGGTCGGCACCCTGCTGCTGGCGCCGGAGCCGCAACTGCCGCGCATGGTGTGGCTGACCTATCCGCTCATCCTGCTCCTGATCATGGGCGGTGGCCGTGCAACATACCGCGTGTTCAAGGAGCACCGCGAATACGGCGCCTTGCGTGGTGTCGGAAAGCCGGTGATCGTGATCGGTGCCGGACGTGATGCCGCGAATCTGGTCGAGGAGCTTGCGCGGTCGCCCGAGTGGAACGTCGTCGGCATGCTCGATGACGACGCCTCCAAGCGCCACCGCGAGATCTTCGGTGTGCGCGTGCTCGGCGGCAAGCAGGAGATCGCGCGTTGGGCGGAGTTCCTCAAGGTGCGGCATGCGATCATCGCGATGCCGGATGCCTCGCCCGAACATCATCGCGTGGTGGCCAACCTGTGCCTCAAGGCAGGCGTGAAGGCCTTCACGCTTCCCGCGATCGGCCAGTTGCTGACCAATCACGACGCGTTGTCGCAACTGCGCAGCCTGCGCGTGGAGGATCTGCTCGGGCGCGACGCGGTTGCGATCGACACGCCGCATGTGCGCGAGCTCCTGGTCGGGCGGGTTGCGATGGTCACGGGTGCGGGGGGGTCGATCGGCGCCGAGCTGTGCCGCCAGATCGCCCGTTTCCGTCCGGCGCAGATCGTCGCCTTCGAACTCAGCGAATTTGCGCTCTACAGTCTGCGCGAGGAGTTCATCGAGTTCATGCCGGAAGTCGAGCTGATCCCGGTCGCCGGTGATGTCAAGGACAAGCGGCGGGTGGTCGAGATCCTCGAGCGGCATGCGCCGGCGGTGGTCTTCCATGCCGCGGCCTACAAGCATGTGCCGCTGATGGAGGAGCTCAACGCCTGGCAGGCTGTGCGCAACAACGCCTTCGGTACGCTGGTGGTCGCCCAGGCAGCGATGGAGGCCGGCGTCGGCAAGTTCGTGCTGGTCTCCACCGACAAGGCGGTGAACCCCACCAACGTGATGGGTGCCACCAAGCGGCTTGCAGAGATCATCTGCCAGCAACTCCAGGCGCTGCACTCGCGCACCCGCTTCGAGATGGTGCGCTTCGGCAACGTGCTCGGCAGCGCCGGCAGCGTCATCCCCAAGTTCCAGGCGCAGATCGAGCGCGGCGGGCCGATCACCGTCACGCATCCGGAGATCACGCGCTACTTCATGGCCACACACGAGGCCGCGCAGTTGTTGCTGCAGGCGGCGGCGATGGGCGAGGGGGGCGAGATCTTCGTGCTCGACATGGGCGAGCCGGTCAAGGTGGTGGATCTCGCGCGCGACATGATCCGGCTCTCCGGCTATGCCGAGACGGAGATCCCGATCGTCTTCACCGGCCTGCGCCCAGGCGAGAAGCTCTACGAGGAAGTGCTTGCCGACGCCGAGGAGACCCGCCCGACCCACCACCCCAAGCTGCGCGTGGCACGCTCCATCATGCCGGAGGGCTTCGACATGGAGGAGTTCCTGCTGTGGCTCAACCACGGCGTCACCCGCAGCGACGACGAGGTGCGCCGTGACCTGCGACGCTGGGTGCCCGAATACGCGCCCTACAACCCGCCCAAGCCGGTGCTGGTGAAATCGTCGTCCAAGTTGCTCGAGGCCTGACGCGGTGGCACGCTACGCGATCGGCGACGTTCAGGGTTGTCATGACGAACTCTGCGCGTTGCTGGAGAAGGTCAACTTCGACCCCGCCGCGGACCGGCTGTGGTTCGTCGGCGACCTCGTCAATCGCGGGCCGAAGTCGCTGGAGACGCTGCGGTTGATCCGCTCGCTCGGCCGCGCGGCGATCGCCGTGCTCGGCAACCACGACCTCTACCTCCTCAAGCTCGCCTACAGCGACGCCGGCGCGCGCAAGCGCCGCGACACGGTGCAGGCGGTGCTGGATGCGCCCGACCGCGCGGTATTGATCGACTGGTTGCGACAGCGGCCGCTGATGCATCTTGAAGGCGATCTCGCGATGGTGCATGCGGGTCTTCTGCCATGCTGGACTGCGACCGAAGCCCGCGCGCTCGCGGCGGAGGTCGAGACCGCCCTGGCGGGCGAGCACTGCGGTGCCTTCCTGCAGCATTTGTGGGGGAATCTGCCGCATGCCTGGGACGATGCGCTGGAAGGCCACGATCGCCTGCGTGTCATCGTGAACGCGATGACACGCATGCGCTTCTGCAGTCTCGCCGGCGCGCTGGAATTCGACGCCAAGGGCGGCCCCGACAAGGCACCGCCGGATCACTTGCCATGGTTCGCCCACCCCGGGCGTTGCAGCGGCGATACCACGGTGGTGTGCGGACACTGGTCGGCGCTCGGCTTGCGTATGGAGCCGCGCCTGATCGCGCTGGATACCGGGTGCGTTTGGGGCGAGCGACTGACCGCGGTACGGCTCGAGGACAGGCGCGTGTTCCAGGTGCGGGCGGGAAGCTCGGCCGCGCGTGGTGCGCGCTTCCTGCGGTCTTGAGGCGGGGGCATGCGATTGGATGGGAACATGATCAGCGAAGTCGCGGGCACTGCCGGGCCAAGGGTTGCGATCCTTCTCGGCTGCTACAACGGGGCGGCACATCTGGACGAGCAGCTTGCATCGCTTGCGGCCCAGACGCACGCCAACTGGGTGCTGCTGGTATCCGATGATGGTTCGCGTGATGCCTCGGCCGCCATCGTCGAGGCCTTCGCGGCGCGCGTCGGACCGGAGCGGGTCAGGCTGCGACGTGGCCCGGGCAGGGGTTTTCTCCCCAACTTCCTCGCCATGGCCTGCGATCCGGGCTTCGATGCGGATTATTTCGCGTTCTGCGACCAGGACGACATCTGGGAGCCCGAGAAGCTCGCACGTGCCCTGCAATCAATCGAGCATGCGGGCGACCGGCCCGCCCTCTACTGCTCGCGCACTCGTCTCACCGACGAGGCGGGTCTCGACATCGGCTTCTCACCGCTCTTCCGCCGTCCGCCGTGCTTCCGCAACGCGCTGGTGCAGAGCCTCGCGGGTGGCAATACGATGTTGTTCAACCGTGCCGCAAGGCAATTGCTCGAGACGGTTGGTGCCGACGTGGTCGTACCTTCGCACGACTGGTGGCTGTACCTGCTTGTTACCGGCGCGGACGGGCTCGTTATCTATGACGATTGGGCGTCCGTGCGCTACCGCCAGCACGCGGCCAACCTGGTCGGAGGCAACGTCGGACTGAAGGCGCGGCTCAACCGTCTCGGCCGCCTGCTCGAGGGGCGCTTCGGTATATGGAACAGCCAGCACTGCGCGGCGCTTGCACCGCATCTCGAACTTCTCACGCCCCACAATCGTGAGCTGTTCCTGCTTTTCTGTGCGGCACGAGCCGATGGTGTGGTCGGGCGGCTCACCCGCATCCTGCGGGCCCGGCTGTTCCGGCAGACGCCGATCGGGAATCTCGGACTCTATGTCGCAGTCCTGCTCAACAAGTTCTGAAGCCGCGCCGGGCGGACGAACGGCTGGCATGGCCGAGACCCGGAGGCGATGGCTTGCCGGCCGACCTGATAGAATGCGCCCTCGCGCAATCTGCCCAACCCATCAGCCATGACGAACACCCTCTCCGTCACCACCGGCCAGAAGCCTGCAGCCACCCCGAAACTGGGAGAGTTGCTGGTGCGCGAGCAGAAGCTCTCGCAGCGCGACCTGGATCAGGCGCTGGTTGCGCAGGCCGAGATGGGCGGGCTGCTCGGGCGGGTGCTGGTGCGGCTCGGGGTGCTGTCGGAGAGCGACGTGGCGCAGGCCTTGTCCCGGCAGCTCGGGGTCGCGCTGGTGCTCGCTGCGGATTTCCCTGAGACGGCGGTCGAGGTCCCCGGGCTTCAGCCCAATTACCTGATCGCGCACGCAATGCTGCCGTTGCGGGTGGTGGATGGGACGCTCGAAGTGGCAATGGCCGTGCCGCAGGATGGTTTCCTGATCAAGGCGCTCGGCCTTGCATCCCGCCTCGTGGTGCAGCCGCGGCTCGCGATCGAGAGCGAGCTGCAGGCGGCGTTGCAACGCCTCTACGTGGAACCGGGCGCCGAGGCTGACGAAGGCGAGGCGGGCGATGCATTCGGACGGGGCGGTGGCGACAGCGAGTTCGTCGAGCACCTGAAGGATCTCGCCACCGAGGCGCCGGTGATCCGCATGGTCAATCAACTGATCTCCAGGGTGATCGACCTGCGTGCGTCGGACATCCACATCGAGCCCTTCGAGGACGGGCTGCACATCCGTTACCGTGTGGACGGGGTGCTTCAGGACGCCGAGCGTGCCGAAGCCGGGCTCGCCGCCGCGGTCACCTCGCGGCTGAAGCTGCTCGCCCACCTCAACATCGCCGAGCGGCGCCTGCCGCAGGATGGCCGCATCAAGACCCGGGTGAAGGGGCACGAGTTGGACCTGCGCGTGTCCACATTGCCCACGGTGCATGGCGAGAGCGTGGTGATGCGCGTGCTCGACCGCGCCAGCATCCGCCTCAGTCTCGAGGACATGGGCTTCTCCGACGACACGCTGGCGCGCTACCGCGAGCTCATCGACCGCCCGCACGGCATCCTGCTGGTGACGGGCCCGACCGGCTCGGGCAAGACCACCACCCTGTATGCCTCGCTCGCCAAGCTGGACGCAGTGTCGCTGAAGATCCTCACCGTCGAGGATCCGGTCGAATACCAGCTCGAGGGCGTGAACCAGGTGCAGGTGCAGCCGCAGATCGGCATGACCTTCGCCCACGCCCTGCGCTCCATCCTGCGTCAGGACCCGGACATCATCATGATCGGCGAGATGCGCGACACCGAGACCGCGCAGATTGCGGTGCAGTCGGCGCTCACCGGCCACCTGGTGCTGTCCACCCTGCACACCAACACCGCGGCGGCGGCGATCGTGCGTCTCGAGGACATGGGCATCGAGCGCTACCTGATCACCTCCACGGTCAACGGCGTGCTGTCGCAGCGCCTCGTCCGGCAGCTTTGCCCGCACTGCAAGAAGCCGGTGACGCACAGCGACGCGGTGCTGCAGAAGACCGGCCTCGCGCGCTTCACCCAGGGCGTGAAGCCGGCATTCGCCGCGCCGGTCGGCTGCCCAGCCTGCAAGCACAGCGGGTATCTGGGGCGGACCTCCATCCACGAGCTCTTCACCATGGACGCGGCTGCGCACAAGGCCATCCTCGGTGGTGCCGACGCGACCACGTTGCACAACGTCGCGCGCGAAGCCGGGATGATCACGCTCTACGAGGACGGCCTGCGCAAGGTGGTGGCCGGGGTCACCTCGCTGGAGGAGGTCCTGCGCGTGACGCAGGCCTGAGCGATACATGGCGGAATTCTCCTACAAGGCGGCAGCGGGCGACGGGCGCGTGGTGAATGGCGTACTCGATGCGTCCGGACGCGATGCGGCGCTCGCGCAATTGCGTGCCCAAGGGCTGACGCCAATCCGGGTCGCGGAGTCGTCGGGGGCAGCGCGCTCCGCAGCGCCGACCGCAATGCAGCCCGGGGAAGCAGCGGCTGCGAAGCCGGCTTCGCGTTGGCGCCTCAGCTTGGGCGACGCGCGCCCCGCGTTCGCCGACGTCCACGGCATGACCGGGGAACTTGCTATCATGCTGCGCGCCGGCCTGCCGCTGGACCGCGCGCTGCGGGTGCTCATCGGCATGACGGCCAAGCCGGCGATGGTCTCCATCCTGGAAGACCTGCTGCGCGCGGTGAAGGGTGGCAAGGGCCTCAGCCAGGCCTTGGAGCCGCATGCCGCGTTGTTCGGCGATTTCTATATCAACATGGTGCGCTCGGGTGAGGCCGGCGGGCAACTCTCGGAGGTGCTCGGACAGCTTGCCGAGCATCTCGAGCGGGTGCGGGCGCTGCGCGAGAGCGTGGTGTCGGCGCTGATCTACCCGGCCATTCTCGTCGTGGTCGCGGCGATCTCGGTGTTTCTGATGCTGGGCTTCGTGGTGCCGCAGTTCGAGACGCTGTTCGACGATCTCGGCGAGGCGCTGCCGCTGCCGACCCGCATGATCGTCGCCGCCGGGCACTTCGTCACCGATTACGGCTGGGCGCTGGTGCTGGGCGGCTTCCTGGCGGGGCTGTTGCTGCGCGGCTGGCTGCGCACGCCGGCCGGTGTGGCGTGGCGGGACCGCCGCGTGCTGTCCTTCCCGGTGCTCGGCGAGGTGATGCGCAAGTACGAGATCACCCGCTTTGCGCGCAGCATGGGCACGCTGCTGCGCAATGGTGTGCCGATCGTGACCGCGATCCGCATCGCCTCCGAGACCATGGGCAACCAGCTGATCCGGGCCTCGATGGTCGAGGTCGCGCCGGCGATCAAGCGTGGCGGCAGGCTTGCGGATGCGATGAGCGACGCCGGCCTGTTCACCCCGCTCGCGCTCAACATGGTGCGGCTCGGCGAGGAGACCGGGCGCTTGGACGAGATGCTTCTGGAGGTCGCCCGGGTGCACGATGGCGAGGTGCAGTCGGGAGTCAAGCGGGCCTTGCAGATGGTCGAGCCGGTGCTGATCCTGCTGATGGGCGGCATCATCGCGGTCATCATCGTGTCCATCCTGATGGGTATCCTCTCTGTGAACGATCTTGCGGGGTGATCCGCGCCGTGGAGACACCTTCTGATACAGCCCGGGCGCAGGGCTTCCGGTATTTTGCGCATCCTTGTCGTGTTTCTTCTTGCAGTCAGTGAACAGGTAACGGTCATCATGAACAATGCATTCCCCAGGCGTCGCGCGTCGCGCGGCTTCACGCTGATCGAGCTGCTGGTCGTGCTCGCGATCCTCGGCCTCCTTGCCGGCCTCGTCGGGCCGCGCGTGCTGGGCCAACTCGGTGGCGCGAAGAGCAAGACGACCGCCGTGCAGATCAAGGATCTCGAGAGTGCGGCCGAGATGTTCAAACTCGACGTCGGTCGCTTCCCTTCCGACCACGAAGGCCTGCAGGCGCTCGTGAGCCAGCCGTCCGGCGTGTCGGGCTGGAATGGCCCCTACCTGCGCAAGGGCCTGCCGGCCGACCCTTGGGGCAACGCGTATCGCTACCGCAGCCCGGGCCAGAATGGCGAGATCGACATCTTCTCGCTCGGCTCTGACAACGCCCCGGGCGGTGAGGGTGAAGCGGCGGACGTCGGCAACTGGCAATGAGCCTTGCACGCGCGAAGCCGGTTTCGCGCGGTTTCACGCTGATCGAGGTCGTCGTCGCGCTCGCGATCGCGGCCATTGCGGTCGCGGTGGTGCCGATCGCGGCGGAGCGCATGCTCGACGGCGCGAACTATCGCGGCACGGTCCGCGATCTGATGTCTGCGATCCGCTCGGCACGTCTCGCGGCGATGAAGTCGGGTGAGCCTGCCGGCTTCTTTTTCAACACGCAGACGCAGGAGTTCGGCGTCGAAGGCGACGCCAGCGGGCGCCTGCCGTCAGCCCTGTCGGCCGAGCTGCGTGTGGCCTCGGCGCTGATCACGCCCGAGGGTGTGGCCTATATCCGCTTCTATCCCGATGGCAGCTCGACCGGTGGTAGCGTGATCCTGCGACGCGCAGACGGTTCGGGCGTTCAGTTGCGGGTGGGTTGGCTGCTCGGCCGGCTCAGCCAGCATCCGGTGTGAGCGCGATGCATACGGTGCGAAAGCCTCGGGCCGCAGCCGTGCGGGTGTGCGCGTTGCGCGCCATGCGTGGCTTCTCGCTGCTGGAGGTTCTCGTCGCATTCTCGATCATGGCGATGGCGCTCGGTGCGCTGTATCACAGCGTCGGGTCCAGCGTGAACGCGACGCTCAGGGGTGAGTACCAGTCGCGCGCCGCCGTGGCGGCCAACGCGCTGCTGTCGCTCTACGCGACTGCGCCACCGGAGGGGGTCGCCGCCAGCGGCCTGACGCCGGACGGCATGGCATGGACCGCACGTTCCGTCCCGCTGGAGGAGGGCGATGCAAGCCCCGCGCCACGTCGCCTGCATCGGCTGGAGATCAGCTTGGCGTGGCAGGAGTCGGGGCGCGAGCGGGTGTTCGCCGTCGCCACGCTGGTGCCTGAGGTGGCGCCGTGAGTTGGCGAGGCGTGCGCTCGGTGCAAGCGTCGCGTACGCGTTTGTGCGGATGCAGGTCCTGCGGTTTCACGCTCGTCGAGGTGGTGATTGCGCTCTCGCTGGTGTCGCTGGTGATGCTGGGCTTGATCGGCGCGATGCGTACCTTCGGGGATTCCGCCACGCGCCTTGAGGCGCGCTCGCTGACGATGGACGAGCTGCGCATCGTGCCGCCATTTCTGGACAGCATCCTTGCGCGTGCAAGCTTGCGCGGCATGACCTCCGCGGCAGCGACGGAGCCGGTCGGGATGTTCAGGGGTGCAGCCACCTCGGCAGAGTGGCTGGGTGTGATGCCGGGACGGCATGGCGTGGGCGGCATGTCGCACATGCGGCTCGCGCTGGAGACGCTCTACGGCGAGTCCGCGCTCACGCTGCGGGTGCGGCCATTCGTCGGTGACGACGAGATCCCGGCCTGGTCTGCCGCCGAGCCCGAGGTGGTGATCAATCGTGTGGAGACCTTGCGCCTGCGCTACCTGCCCGCCGAAGGTGGCGAGTGGCTCGAAACCTGGGAGGATCCGGCGAGCCTGCCCGGCTGGGTGAGCCTGGAGGTCGTTACGCGCACTGGTCCGTGGCCCATGATGGTCTTCCGTGTGCTCACAACCGGAGTGCAGTCGTGATTGCCGCGCCCATACCGAGGCCGTCGGTGCGCCTGCGTGGGGCTGCGCTGGTGCTGGTGCTGTGGTTCGTCGCTGCGCTGTCGGTGATCGCGCTCTCGCTCGGAGGGCTCAGCCGTAGCGATGTGCGTGGTGCGTCGCTGCTCGCGTCGTCCGTCCGTGCCGCTGCGATCGGGGATGCAGGCATCCAGCTCGCGCTCCTCGAGCTCGACAGGGACCCGCAGTTCATCGAAGACGGCGGTCAGGCCGAGTTCATCTTCGATGCGCAGCGCATCGACGTGACGGTGCAGCCCGACACCGCCTTCGTCAACCTCAACACCGCACCGGTCGAGCTGTTGCGCGATCTCCTCGCGTCCGCCGGCGAACTCGAGCCGGAGCGCGCCGACGAAGTGGCGCGCAGCATAGATGCATGGCGCGGCGGCGATGCAGGTGGCGATCTTGCGGCCGCGTACGAGGCGGCGGGCGTGGCATTCCGGCCACGCGGCGGGCGCTTCGAGTCCACCGAGGACCTGCTCCAGGTGCTCGGGGTCGATTATGACCTCTATGCTAGAATCCGCGACTTGGTCACGCCGTATGGCGCTGGCACGGGTCTGGATGACCGCTATGCCTCGCTGGCGGTGTTGCGGGTGCTGGCGGGAGATCGTGAAGGGGTTGCGGAGCGCATCCATGATGCGCGCCGCGCCGGCGAGGTCGGGGTGGATACCTCGCTGCTCGATCAGAAGCACGTCGCGCGCGGCGGCGGGTCGCACTTCAAGCTCAGTGCAGGCTTCGATCTGGGCGGTACGCGGTTCGTTCGCTCGCGCTGGGTGACGCGCTCGGGCGGCGGCACCAGCCGCGTCCCGTGGACGAGTCTGACGGCGGAGACGCGCATGCAGGGTTCCGCGTCGGCCGTCGAATTCGAATCCGCCGAGGCGCGTTGAATCATGTTGAAGAGGTTGCCCTAACTTGCTCTCAGCCAGTCTTTCGTCATTGCCGTCGCTGTTGCTGTCCGGTCTGCGTGAAGCGCTGGACTGGCCACTGTTGGCGTGGCTGAAATGCCATGAGCCGGTGGAGCTCGTGCACCCGGATGGGCGGCGTGAGACGTATGCAGCCGGCCGTCCCGCACCTCGAGGTCGGGTGGCTGCCTACCGGGCGATCGTGCTGCCGGCAGACGAGGTGCTGTTCCTCGACCTGACGCTGCCGGATCTGCCCGAGGACGAACGCGCGGAGGCCGTCGCACTCGAGGTCGAGCGCGCCAGCCCGTTCCCGCTCGCCGAAACGGTGTGGGGCGCGCGTACCCGGCGTATTGCGGACGACCGACTGTCGGTGCGGGTCGCACTTGCCGCGCGTCAAGCTGCGCTCGCCAGGCTGGACGCGGTCGGCGGCAGCGGGCTCAGGCCCGAGGTGTGGGCCGATCCGGCGGATCCGGTGGTCATGGGCGGATTCGGCGAAGCGCTCAGACGCAAGGCCGAGCGGCGCTCCGAGCGGCTGCGGCTGGTGTTGCTCGGGCTGGTGTTCGCAGGCTTCTGCGCCCTCGCGGTACTGCCCTTCCTGCAGTTGCGCGCGGTGGTGCTCGACGCGCAGCGGCAGTATGCGGCGTTGCAGGCGTCTTCCGCCTCCGCGCTTGCAAGTCGGGATGCGCTCGGGCGCATGCGCCAGCAAGCGGAGGCGGTGAACGCCAGTGTGCTCGGCCAAGTCGACCTGCTGGGCTTGCTCGAGGTGTTGAGCGAGGCCATTCCCGATACGACCTATCTCACCAACATCGAGGTGCGCGGCACGACAGTCAAGCTCACCGGCCAGGGGCCGGCGGCGTCCGCGGTGGTCGACAAGCTCGGCTCGCTGCCTCAACTCGCCGGCTTGCGCTCCACCAGCGCGATCAGCCGCATCGGCCGCGACGGCGACGAGCGCTTCAGTGTGGAGTTCGAGTATCGGCGCCCGGCAGTGCTTGCGAACGCGGGAGGTGCCCAGTGAGTGCCGGTATCGAGCGTCTCTTTCCCGGACGGCGCGCTCGCATCGCGGTCGGGTGTGTCGTTCTCGCTCTCGTCCTGGGCGTTTCCTTTCTTGTCACCGAACTGCAGTCCCGCCACGCCTGGGCAGACGATACCCTGGGCGAGCTGGAGCCCCGCCATGCCCGCCTGGCCGGGCTTCAGCATGTGGAGCCACGCATCAATGCGGCGGTGGACGCTTCGCGGGAGCAGCTTGCGCGCTTCGTCTTTCCGGCGGCCACGCCATCGGAGCGCATCGGTACCGAGCTCCAGCAGCGCGTCCGTCAGTTGGCCGAGACCGTGGGGCTTGCGGTGATCAATAGCCGCATCCTGCCAGTGCGTGCGGCGGACAGTCTGGAGTTCGTGGGCGTCGTGGTCACGGTGCAGGGCGACGCGGCTGCGCTGCGCGGCCTGTTGCTGGCCTTGCCCGAGGAGCAACCGACCCTGCAGCTCGACGCCGCCACCTTGCAGGGCGCGCGTGGCCGCGATCAGGCCGGCAGGCTGACCGCGCAGCTGACGATTGGTGCGATGAGGGCGCGCGAATGAGCATGTCTCCCGGGGTCATTCTTGGCGCGGTGCTGGTCCTGCAGGCGGGGGCGATGGCCTTGATGTGGTCCGCCAACCCGCTCGACTGGTCTGCGCCCCAGCCGCAGGCGCCTGCGGCCGACGTCATCCAGCCGCTTCAGGTGCATGCGCCGCAGCCCGAACCTGCAGCCTATGCCGTACAGGTCGAACGCCCGCTGTTCGTGCCGGGGCGAAAGCCGGTGTTGGCGGATGCCGTGCCGGCTGTTGCGGACGAGCCCAAGGACACCCAGATCCTCGGTATCTTCGGCGCCAACGGAGCTGAGGGCGGCGTGATCGTGCGGGTTGCGAACGAGGTCAAGCGCGTCGGGGTTGGCCAAAAGCTCGGCGCCATGACGCTGCTGCGCCTGGATGGCATGGAGGCGGTGTTCCTCAACGGTGCGCGCGAGCAGCGCCTGAAGATCAAGGCCTTGCCGCGTGAGGCTGCGCCTGCACAAGTCCAGCCCGCCGGGCAACGCAAGCAGCAGCCTGGGGTGCCGACGCAGCGCCAGGTGCTGCCGGTTCCTGCGCCCCCCTTCAATGCGGTCAATGCAGATGCGGAGTCGGAGGCGCCGACGCCCCCGGCCACACAATGAAGTCCTTCGGCCCGGTCGGGCCGGAATCGTTCTCGCGAGATGTCTAATGACTGAAGCCATCCTCAAATCATCGCTCCGGCAGGTGCAACGGCGTTCGCGCCGCCTGGTGCAAGTGGTCCCGCTCGTCGCCCTGGTCCTGGCCGGGTGTGCGACGACGCGGGAGTCTGCCGTGCCGCCCGAGGGGCAGAACCTCATCGATCGACAGGTGCTTGCCACGACCTCCGGCGAATCCAGCGCAGAGCGATCCTCCCGCGCGATTGGTCTCTCCGGAGAGGTCGGGCGCGAGGATCCCATCCTCGTGCGCGGCACCGACAGGATGGTGGCGCAGCCGCGCATCCGCCCCGGCGTGAGCGTGAGCGGCGCTGCGGTGTCGCTGCAGTTCGAACAGGCGCCCATCGTCGAGGTGATCCATGCGGTATTCGGTGACGTGCTGGGCTTGCCCTACGTGATCACCCAGTCTGTGACCGGTAACGTCACCATCCGCACCGCCAAGCCTCTGGAGCGCGACCAGGTACTGCCGGTGATGGAGTCCTTGCTCGCGGCCAACGGGCTCGCGGCGGTGCAGGACGCCGCCGGCGTGTTCCATGTCGGTACCGCAGAGGCGCTGCGCGACGTGGCACCGGCTCTGAGCCTGCCGGGCACGCGCACCGCAGGTCAGCGCGTGGTGGTGGTGCCGCTGCAGTTCGTCGGCGCAGCCGAGATGGCGCAGATCCTCGGGCCGGTTGCGAAGCAGGATTCGATCGTGCGGGTCGACGGCTTCCGCAATCTGCTGCTCCTCTCCGGCACTGCCACGCAGATCGATGGCTGGATGGAGATCGTGCGCCTCTTCGATGTCGATGTTTTGAAGGGAATGTCTGTGGGGCTGTTCCCGCTCGCCAACATCTCTGTCAAGGAGGCCGAGGCGGCGCTTTCCCTGCTGATGTCCGAGGTGCCGGGCGGCGGCACGGCGGCGGGTGGTGCCCAGGCGGGCGCTGCGCGGGCGAACGTCAACACCGCGAGTCAGCCGACCAGCGCGGCGACCATACCGGGCGCCGCGGGTCAGCAGCAGGCCAATGCCATCAGCGCGCCCAAGACGCTGGGCGGTCCGCTTGCCGGTCTGGTGCGCTTCATCGCGATCGAACGGCTCAACGCCATCCTGGTGGTCACCCCCAGGGCGCATTACCTCGACCAGGTGCGCGACTGGATTGCGCGCTTCGATGTGCGCCGCGACAACCTGATGGAGTCGCGCCTGTATGTCTACCCGGTGCAGAACGGCAACGCCGGTCATCTCGCCTCCATCCTGTCGGCCGTCTTCGGCGGCAAGGCTCAGGGGCAGGCCGGCCCGGTCAGCTCCGGTGTGGCGCCGGGGCTCGCGCGTGGCACGACCGGCACGACCGGGCTCAGCACCTCCACGACGGGCGTGACGGGCAGCAGTGGGGGCACCAACGTGCCGGACGCCACCTCGAGCGGCGTGCAGACCGCTGCCGTCGCCGCCGTGCAAGTGGGGGACAACATCCGCGTGGTCGCCGACGAGGCCAACAACGCACTGCTGATCTATGCCTCCGGGGCCGACTACCGCAAGATCGAGGCCGCCTTGCGTGATCTCGACCGCGCCCCGACCCAGATCCTGATCGAGGCCAGCATCATCGAGGTGACCCTCAACGATACGCTCAAGTACGGCCTGCAATGGTTCTTCCAGGGCGGGGTCGGCAGTGACTACACCGGCGAGGGGATGCTGAACCTCAACACTTCGGGCGACATCGCGCCGGCCCAGCCGGGTTTCTCGTACGCGATCACCAACCCCTTGGGCAACGTGCGTGCGGTGCTCAACGCGCTCGCCGACAAGTCGTTGCTGAAGGTGATCTCCAGCCCCAGCGTGTTGGTGCTGGACAACCAGACCGCCAAGATTCACGTCGGCAATCAGCAGCCCATCCGCTCCTCGACGTCCATCTCCGATGCCGGAAGGGAGACCTTCTCGATCGAATACAAGGACACCGGCGTGCAGTTGTCGGTGACCCCCAGCGCCAACGCGGGCGGCATGGTGTCGATGGACGTGAGCCAGGTCGTCACCGATGTCGGCAGTCTTGATGCAGCGACCGGGCAGCGCTCCTTCCTGCAGCGCTTCGTCTCCAGCAAGATCGCTGCACGCAGCGGCGAGACGGTGGTGCTCGGCGGTCTGATCCGGGACAACGACAGCGGCGGTCGCCAGGGCCTCCCCTTGCTGCATGATGTTCCGGTGCTCGGCAACCTCTTCGGTGCAACCTCCAATACCCGCAACCGCACCGAGTTGCTGGTGACGCTCACACCGCGCGTGCTGGAGACTGAGGCCGATCTGCGCGGCATCGGCGAGGAGCTCCGCCGCAAGATGGCAGGTGTGGGTGCGGTGCTGGCTTCGCCTGTCGGTCAGGTCGGCGACGACGACGCGGTCCGCCGGGGCATGTTGCAGTGAAGGCTTCGGTGGTCATCCCCGTCAAGAACGGCGGGGCACGCTTCAGGCAGGTGCTGGACGGGGTGCTCGGCCAGGCGGCGCCTTGGCCTTTCGAGGTGCTGGTCATCGACTCGGGGTCGCGCGATGGCTCGGTGGAGTTTGCGCAGAGCCGCGGTTGCCGTGTCGAGCAGATTCCCTCTGCTGAGTTCGGCCATGGCCGCACACGCAACCTGGGGGCACGGCTGACGAGTGGAGAGTTCATCGTCTTCGTCACGCACGATGCCTGCCCGCTGGATGAGCACTGGCTGGCGCAGCTGGTGGGGGCAGCCGATCTTGCGCCGGATGTGGCGGGCGCGTTTGGCCGCCACTGCGCCTACGGTGACGCGCGCATCGTCACCGAGCGCGAGCTGGAAGTGCATTTTCATGGCTTCGGTGCCGCGGCGAACGCGGTGCGCAACGACGATCCGGCGCGTTATGCGCAGGATGTCGGGTACCGCCAGTTCCTGCACTTTTTCTCCAACAACAATTCCTGTCTGCGGCGTTCGGTGTGGGAGCGCATTCCGTTTCCGGATGTGGACTTCGCCGAGGACCAGATCTGGGCCAAATCGGTGATCGAGGCGGGGTTCGCGAAGGCCTATGCGCCGCAGGCGTGCGTGTATCATTCGCACGACTTCGGCCTGGTCGAGACGGCACAGCGAGCCTATGACGAGTCGCGTGCGCTGCGGCGGCTGTTCGGCTATGTGCTGGTGCCCTCGCTGCCACGCCTGCTCCGCGACTGGATCTATCTGGTCGGGCGCGACGAGGCCTGGGTGATGCAGTCGCGGCGCGGTGCCCTGGAGAAGGCGAAGGAGGCGGCAATGGTGCCCTTCCTCAATGCGGCCAAGCTCGTGGGGCGCTACCTGGGGGCGCGGGAGTCCCGATTGCCGGTGTGGTTTGCACGTGCGCTGTCGCGCGACAAGGCCATGCAGCGTTCCTGAGCGCCGCATAACTGCAGGTTTGACTGGAGTGCGCGGCGCGCACTCCCTGGAATTCAAGACGATGTTGAAGAGACTGGACCGCTGGACGCGGCTTTTTGGTGGGCGGGTGGCTCAGATGGGCTTGTTCCCTGCCACCCAGTATGCGTTGCTGCGCGTCATCGACAAGCTGCTCGGACGCGAGAGCGGTGCGATGTCCCTGTCTGCCCGGCGCAGCGTCTATCGCAGCTACCACATGGTGGATGACCTGGTGGTGAAGGTGCTGCCGGGGGAGCACCGTGCCAAGACGATGAACTGGATCATTCCGCGCTTCTCGGTGGGCAGCGGCGGGCACCTCAACATCTTCCGCATGATCGCGATGCTCGAGGCGCGTGGCTTCAGCGTGCGCATCTTCGTGTCCGAGCGCGGCGCCTTCCTCTCCGCCGAGCAGGCGGCCGAGATGATCAACACACACTTCGTGAAACTGCGCGCCGAAGTGTTCCTCGGGGCCGACGAGATGCCGCCCTGCGAGGTGGTGGTCGCCACCTCCTGGGACACCGCATACTGGGCAGACCGCTTCCCGGCGGCCGAGCACAAGCTCTACTTCGTGCAGGACTTCGAGCCTTACTTCTACGCGCACGGCAGCGAGTACGTGTTTGCCGAGCAGACCTACCGCATGGGCTTCGACGCGGTGACCGCAGGGGGCTGGCTTGCGACCAAGCTTGCCAACGAGTACGGCATGCGCACGCGCGCGTTCAGCTTCTCCTTCGACCACGACCGCTATCGTCCCATGCCCCGCTTGCCCGGGCCGCGCAGGGTGTTCTTCTACGCGCGACATGTGACCATTCGGCGCGGTTTCGAGCTCGGCCTGCTCGCCTTGCGACATGTGCACCAGCGCCTCCCCGATGTGGAGTTCGTGCTCGCCGGCTGGGACTGCGCCGAGTTCGAGATCCCGTTCAAGCACCTGAACGCCGGTGTGGTGGCGCTGGATGCCTTGCCCGAGCTCTACTCGCAGTGCGACGTGGCGCTGGTGCTGTCCTTCACCAACCTGTCGCTGCTGCCGCTGGAGCTGATGGCGTGCGGCTGTCCGGTGGTATCCAACCGCGGCGAGAACGTCGAGTGGCTGCTGCGCGACGACGACAACGCGCTCCTCTGCGATCCGCTGCCACAGGCGCTCGCCGACGGCGTCGTGCGCGTGCTGGAGGATGGCGCACTGCGCGAGCGCATCGTCGCCGGTGGTTTCGCGACGACCGCAGCGAGCAACTGGGAAACGGAAGGGCAGGCGGTCGCCGATTTCGTCGAGTCCTGCCTGCTCGAACGCCGCGCGGCCTGACGGGGGGACGATGGTCTTCCCTTGGCAACTCCTGCGTGTCTGGCTGCGGCGTGACGTCAAGTCGCGCTATGCGGGCTCGTTCGCCGGCGCGCTGTGGGCGGTGGTGGGTCCTGCCTTCACCGTGCTGCTGTTCTACGTGCTGTTCGCGTTCATCTTTCAGGTACGCATTCCCGAGATCGCCAGCCAGGCAGGCTATTTCTTCTACCTGCTCGCCGGCATCCTGCCCTGGCTGAGCATCTCCGAGGGCATCGCGCGGGCCACCGGCGTCGTCGTCGGACACGAGCAGTTCCTGCAGAAGCAGGCCTTTCCTGTCGAGGTGCTGCCGATCACCGCGGTGCTGGGTTCGCTCGTCACGCAGGGGATCGGCACCGTCATCTGCCTCGTGATGCTGCTCTGGTCGGGCGTCGTGGGGGCGCAGTTCCTGTGGCTCTTTCCGCTCGCGCTGGCGTGCCAGTTGCTGATGACGCTGGGGTTGGGCATGTGCCTGTCGCTGATCGCCTACCACTTCCGTGATCTGCTCCACGGCATGCCGTTGCTGTTGCAGTTCTTCTTCTACGCCACGCCCATCCTTTATCAGGTCGCGATGGTGCCCGAGCAGTATCGTGGCCTGTTTCTTCTCAACCCCTTCGCCGGCCTGATCATGACCTACCACGCGGCCTTCCTCGGCATGCCGCTACCCGCGCCGGTGGTGTGGGCGATGCTGTTCTGGACGCTGGTGATCGGTGGTGGTGGCGTGTGGCTCTTCCGCGTGCTGAAGCCAACGCTCGGGGAGGCCTCATGAAGAGCGAGAATGCGGTCTCACTCGAGGACGTGGCGAAGGTCTACCGCATCTACGCGTCGCCTGTCGACCGACTCAAGGAGGTGCTGCTGCGTCAGCCCCGCCATCGCGAGCATTGGGCGCTACGCTCGGTGTCGATGGCGATTGCGCGCGGTGAAACCTTCGGCTTGGTGGGCGAGAACGGGGCTGGCAAGAGCACCTTCCTCAAGCTCGTCGCCGGGACGATCAAGCCCAGCGCGGGCAGGGTGCAGGTGAACGGCAAGGTCGCGGCCTTGCTGGAGCTTGGCGCGGGCTTCCATCCCGAGGAGAGCGGGCGGGAGAACATCGTGCTGATGGCCGCGCTCAACGGTGTGCCGGCTGCGGCGACCGCGCAGTATGTGGACGAGGTGATCACCTTCTCGGAACTGCCGGAGGATGTCATCGCGCGTCCGGTCAAGACCTACTCTTCCGGCATGTTCATGCGGCTCGCGTTCGCTGCCGCCACTGCGGTGGACCCGGATGTACTTGTCATCGACGAGGCGCTCTCGGTCGGCGACATGCATTTTCAGAAGAAAAGTCTCGACCGGATCATGCAGTTCCGCGAGCGCGGCAAGACCGTGCTCTTCTGCAGCCACAATCTCTATCAGGTGCGCAGCCTTTGCCAGCGCGCGATCTGGATCGACAAGGGAACGGTGCGCGATATCGGCGAGACCGAGCGCGTCGTGACCGCCTACGAGAGCCACGAACGCGCGAAGGAGCGCGGCAGGGCCGGGAGTGCAGGCGACGCCGATGCCGCGCAGGCGCCGTTGAGCCTCGCACAGCGCTCCAGCCTCGCCCCCGCGCGCCTCGCCGATGTGTCGATCGAGACGCCGGACGGCATCAACCCGGCGACCGTGGCCACCTTTCAATCCTTCCGCGTAGTGTTCGAGGTGGACTGCGACGACCCGGCCACACGGTTTCATGTCGGTTTCGCGATCACGCGCAACGACCGCGAGAACGTGTTCGGCTCGGCCACGCATTTCGAACGGCCGGATGCGCCCATCAGCGGCGTCGGACGCCATCGCATCGCCGTGCGCATCCCCGATCTGCCGCTGCTCTCGGGCGATTTCCTCCTCAGCGTATACATACTTGACGATACCGGCCTGCAGGTGCTCGACATGGCCGAGGGCATCCGCCCCTTCCGTGTGCTGCAGGGCAGGCGCGAGTTCGGCTTCATGTACATGCCGCACCACTGGGAGCGCGAGGCGTGAATGCGGCGCAGCGGCGTCGCGACATCCGCCTGCGCTACGCCTACCCCATCCTCTCGAGCTTGCCGCTGAGGCTCGCGTATGCGCTGACTGACGTCCTCGGCGGGCGCGACGCGCGCCACAACGACGACCTGCGCATCGCCTTGACGAACGGTTTCACCAGGGCCTGGCCCGAACTCGCGCCGGCTGTTCGTGAAGCGTTGATCCGCGAGCAGGCGCTGATGCTCGCACGCGAGGTCATGGATGCCTGGCTGCTACCGCGGCTGGATGCGCAGACGCTCGCCGCGATGGTCGCCATCGACGATCTCGCCCCGCTCGATGCCGCGCGCGCCGAGGGTAGGGGGGTGCTGCTGGTGATGGCGCATTACTCACGCCTGATCCTCATGCTGGCGGCGCTGGGTGCGCGCGGGTATGGCATGGGGATGTTGACGATGCGCATCGACGCGGCCAATCCCGATCTGCTGCCATCCGAACAAGGCTATCTCGCGCGAAAGGTCGCCGCCCTTCGCGCTATGCTTCGGGGCGGTTGGGTCAGCCTTGGCGACCCGATGCGGCCGCTGTACGAGGGCCTGCGTCGCGGCGAGATCTGGATCGTGCTGCTGGACGCGTATCATCCCGGATTCGGCAGGCAGGCGGACTACCCGTTCCTGGATGGCGTGCTCACCCTGCCGAGCGGCATCGATCGCATCATGGCCAAGACCGGGGCGCGTGCGGTGTTCGCGAGCGTGCGCGAGATCGGGCCGCAGCGCCTTCACGGGCGGCTCGTGCGCCTGCCGGACGAGCCCGAGCAGGCCATGCCGGCGGCGGTCGCCGAGCTCGAGGCGGATGTGCGTGCGGCGCCCGCACAGTGGTGGCAGTGGAACATTCTTGAATACCTTTGGCGTCGCGGGGGGCGCGAATGAGCAAGCGATGCGTGGTCTTTGGTGCGAACGGCTTCATCGGCAGCTCGCTCACCCGGGCGCTGCTGGCCGCAGGGCACAGCGTGCGCGCCTGCGACGTGGTGCGAGACTTCTTTGCGCTGGCGCCGGCCGAGCGGCTCGAATGCGAGACGGTCGATTTTCTCGACGAAGTGGCGGTGCGCAATGCGGTGCGCGATGCGCAGTGGGTGTTTCATCTGGTGAGTACCACCAAGCCCGCGAGCTCGAACGCCAACATGGCCTACGATGTGCAATCCAATGTGGTGTCGAGCATCCACCTCTTTCAGGCCTGTGTGGATGCGGGGGTCGAGAAGGTGCTGTTCGCCTCATCCGGCGGCACGGTGTACGGTGTGCCCGACAGCCTGCCGGTGGGCGAGGATCATCCGCTGCGGCCGATCGTGTCCTATGGCCTGACCAAGCTCGTGATCGAGCGCTACGCGGAACTCTTCCGCCGCCAGCATGGTCTGCGCACGATCTCGCTGCGCATCGGCAACCCCTACGGGCCGCGTCACTACGACCAGCAGCAGGGCGTCATCCCGGTGTTCATCCGGCGCATGCAGCACGACCAGCCGGTCGAGATCTGGGGCGACGGCAGCGTGGTGCGCGACTACGTGCACGTCGATGATGTCTCACGGGCCTTCATCGCCGCTGCCGCCTATGACGGCGACGATGCGGTGTTCAACATCGCCGCGGGCGAGGGCCACAGCCTGCGCGAGATCCTCGAGCGGCTCGGCCGCCTCGCCGGTGTGCCGCCGCGGGTGGAGTTCCGCGCTGCGCGCGGCTTCGACATTCCGGCGCTGGTGCTCGACACGCGACGGGCGCAGACGCTGCTCGGCTGGAAACCCTTGATCAACTTCGACGACGGCCTCGCTGCCACCTGGCAATCACTCAAATGAGCAATCCCTACGACTACGCAATCGATCCGGACGGCAACGACACCGCCAACAAGGTGCTGCGCATGGTTGCCGACGGCAACCGGGTGTTGGAGCTGGGCACCGCGGCCGGTGTGATGACACGCGAACTCCATCGCCGTGGCTGCAAGGTGACTGGTGTCGAGTTCGTGCCCGAGATGGCCGAGGTGGCTGCCCAATGGTGTGCGGCGATGCATGTTGCGGACCTCGATGGCTTCGATTTTGCCGCTGTGGCGGATGCAGACGGTTTCGACTGCATCCTGGCCGCCGATGTGCTGGAGCATCTGCGCGACCCCGGCGCCGTGCTTGCGCGTCTGCGCGCCTCGGTGGGCGATCAGGCGCGGCTGGTGGTGTCGGTGCCGAACATCACCCATGCAGGTCTCGTTGCGGCGCTCAGCCAGGGGAGCTTCCGTTATCGCGAGAAGGGCTTGCTCGACCGCACGCATCTGCGCTTCTTCAGCCGCGCGAGCCTGGAGTGGATGCTGCTCGAGGCGGGCTGGGTTCCGCTGCAATGGGATGCGCACCGCGTGGACGTCACCCAGTCGGAGTTCATGGCCGACTGGATGCGCCTGCCGGCCGAGCAGCGCTCCGCGTTCGCCGCGCAGCCCGATGCGGATGTCTACCAGTTCATCGTGCTCGCGGCGCCGGCGTCGGATGCGAGCTTCGCTCGCAGGTACGCCGATGCGGAAACCCGCCTGGAGGCCGAACTGCAGGCCGAGCAACGGGCTCATCTCGCGCGGATTGCCGCGCATGAGAAGGACTTGGCTTCACTGCTGGAGCATCAGAAGGCCTTCGCTGAGGCGCGCGAGATCATCGCTCGGCTGCAAGCGCAGGTGGCGGCTTTCGAAGCGGAGCGGCGTCCGTTCTGGTTCGACGTGCGCGACCGGCGCGTGCTGTGCGTGCTTGCGCGCTGGCTGCATCGTCTGGCCTTCTGGCTGGGGGAAGGCAGGAAGTCCTGAGCGCTGCGCCTGTTGCAGGGGGGCAACGCGGCCGGCAACGGCGGTCATGTTCGCGGTCGTCGCACCGTTTCGTGCGAAGGCCGGATTTCAAGGAGGAAAGTCGGGATGAGCGATTCATCATCTAGGAAACCAATCAACACTGCACGGCGCAGGACCTTGCGCCACTGCGTGGCGGCGCTCGCACTACCCGTGCTCCTGAGCGCATGCGCCACGACGGGCGGCTTCGGAGACCCCGCGGCCGCCGTGCGCGAGCGCGCCCAGGCCTACTGGGCGGCCCGCGTGGTGGGCGACTCGATCAAGGCCTACGGCCTTGATGAGGTCTCAACCCGGCCAGATGCCAGCATCCAGCGTTACGTGCAGTTGAGTGGGAACATCCAGTATTTATCCGCCGAAGTGCAGGAGGTCGTCCTCAAGACGGAGGATCGCGCTAGCGTGCGTACCAAACTTGCGTATCGCGCACCGGTCCCCGGGCTCAAGCAAGCGCTGGAGGGCGATGTTTGGACAGATTGGGTGCGGATCAAGGGTGCGTGGTACCATGCCGGCCGGTCCAAGGATGAAAAAAGCGCGAAGTGATCCATTTCGCATTTTGCAAAAGTGTTGTATCCATGCAAAAACTACCGTCACATGACGCTGCATGGCTTGCCAACCGGGTTCTTGGCCGTTATAGTCGTTCCAGCCTTGGTAGTTCGCTAGTTGCCGATGGCTTTGGCGTCCCATTAAAGGGTCAGGTTCCAAAACAACTGTTTGGCACCACTTTTTAGCTGTCAATATCTTGTAATCAAGGAGCAAATTAATGAAAAAACTGAGTCTTGCTGTTGCAGTTGCCGCGACCCTGGGTGCCGGCGTTGCTGCCGCCTACACCACCGCTGTTCCGGCGGATGGCGTGCTGGTTCCGAACGTGATCCACAATACCGTCGCTGACACCACCGCTGTTGGCCTGATCAACCACTCTACCGCTCCGGTTACCGTGTACTGGACGTTCTTCGATGAAGACTCCAACCACATCACCGATGGTCAGTTCCCCATGACCGGCGGTGACTACTACCCGTTCGTGTGGTCGGAAGAGTCGGGTCTGGGCCTGGAAGATATGCGTGGCTACCTGACGTTCCACGTGGGTGATTCCGCTGGCAACATCACCGTTACCGCCGACATGATCAGCGGCGCTGCGTTCCAGCTGAATGCTGCCGATGGCGATGCAGTGTTCGTTCCGACCTTCCCGATCCTCGATCGTGACCTGCGTGTTGCGTCCCAGAACCTGACGACGCTCGATGCCGCTTCGTACATCAACATCGCTGGCGCTGCGGTTGCGGATCAAGGCGTTGTCGATATGCGCTACGAAATCAACAGCGACTGGACCTCGATGATCACCCTGTGGGCGACGGAAGGTCTGGATACGGTTCGTACCGTCAATATGTACAACGACGAGCAAGAGCGTAAGTCGGTGAACTTCGAGTGCGAACACGAAGAGCTGTGCTTCGTCAATCCGGCTGACATCCTGGGCCGTCCGGCTGACTTCACCCGTGGCTTCATCCGTCTGGATACCACGTACATCGCCAACGCGACCGCGGATGCCGTTATCGCTGGCACCCCGGTCAATGACGGCAGCTTCGTCAGCTACACCACGGTGCAATCGACCGCCTACCGTGCCACCCAGACCGTGCTGAATACGCATTGGAACACTGGGTCCGTGCTGTTTGACCTGGTTCCGTAATCTCTGCTAACGCAGTGGTTAAGAAAGCACCCTTCGGGGTGCTTTTTTTTCGCGAGTACGTTTCCTCGGGAAAAGTAATGACGCAATGGCTCTGCTAAGGTTGGCGGATGTCAGTTTGAGTCGTAGCTATCTGGTGATAGCCAGACGTCTGTCAGGATCGCTGGATCGAACGACCAAGGGCACGACCCCAGGAAGCCGGCGAGCCACGTTTCCTGTGCGGTCTGGGCGATAAGGCATCCGCTTAGCTCTTACCTAGCCAGCATCGATTACAAACATGGGTCGCATGCCGCGGCTTTTCTGTGGCGCTCGTCGGCGCCTCTTCACTGCTCGGCGGCGTGCTTGGTGTCAAGCAGTTGGGCTTGCCTGCGCGCAGGCGTCGTACTTGCTCTTATGATCAGGCTGGCGATGTCCATGTCGTATGCCTGAATGCGTACCTCCGCGTGTAGGATTTCGTTTCATATTGGCACCACCGTCTGGGCTGGCACGGGGACGCGTTTTGCTTTAAGTTCGCAGACTTTCTAATGAGTTAAGGGCATGAGCTTCATGAGTCTTGGACAAGTAACGGTTTGGCTTGCTGCAGCCCTGATGGTCGGATGCGGAGGCATCCCAACAGATGCGACCGATGCCGGGGGCAAGGTGGCGACGGGTGGCGCGCTGGTGCTAGAGAGTGCCGACGGCATCTGGGGGGGCGACGTGCTCGCGCGCGCCGACGGCACGACCTGGGTCGCGGCGGCGCTGCATGTGGAGAACAAACTCGGCATGTGGAAGATCGACCCCGGCACGCGAACGGCATCGGCACCGCTCTTGGGTGAGACCGGCTACCATCCGGATGGCGTGGCTGTTTGGGACGACTCGTCCGTTGCGGTGGCGGTGGAGGGTATCAAGCGCCTGCAGTTGTGGCGCCTGATCGAAGGTCGTCTGCTCAAGGAGGCCGACCTGCCCACTCCGTTCGGTGCGCGCAACGTGCTTGCGGCGGATCTCGACGCGGATGGCAAGCGCGACATCGTACTTGCCCCCTATGCGGGTGATGAGGTCGCGGTGCTGTGGGGCCTGGGCGGTTTTGCGTTCACCCCGCCGCAGATGCTGAAGGGTGGTCCATCCGGCTGGCACCCGGTTGCGGTCGATATCGATGGAGATGGTGATCTCGATCTACTGTGGGCGGAACTCGACACCCACGTCGTGCGGCTCGCCCGCAACGACGGTGGGCGGCAGTTCACCCTGAGCGAGTTGCAACAGGTGACGGGTGTGACCGCCCGCCAGCTGGCCGTGGGCGATGTCAACCGCGACGGCATCCTCGACATCGCCGTGGCGGTCGAGATTGGTGACTCGAAGGTCCTGCTTGGCCAGGCCGATGGGAGCTATGTGGTTGAGAAGATTCCGCCTCGCAGTCTCGGTTACGTCGGCGTGGCAATCGATGGTGACGGCACGGTGGCGCTCTCGGAGGAGAACATCGTGACGCTGTACAAGTGGTCGGAGAGTGGTTGGATGCGGCGGGAACTGCCTGTCGCAGGCATGCCGACACCGATCGCGTTCGAACACGTGGATCTCGACGACCGCGATGATCTTGTCGTGTACCACTCTGCTGGAAAGGGTGGGGTGCGGATCTTCTTCGGCCCGGTGTGGGATGTGGCCTCGCCTCTCGAGGCCTTGCAGAAGACCGCGGGCAAGTGATGTTGGTGAGAAGGGCATGAATATGCTGTTTCATAGTGGCAATCCATTTCTCCGTCGGATCTGTCTTGTGTTCGCTCTCTTCGCGACTAGCGCGATGGTCACGCCTCACGCTTGGGCGGAGGAGGCGGATCCGGTGATCTTCGAGGTGGGCGCGGACACGCTGCGCCTGAGCGATTTGCGCGCCTTCGTCGGCCAGCGGCCGCAGTACCGCGCCAATCTCGCAACCCGTGCGGGGCTGAACGAGTTGGTTTACGAGATGCTGGACGCCCGCCTGTTCCGCATGGAAGGCGAGCGCCTCGAGATGACGCCGCCACCGGGGGTCAAGCCTGAACACGACGGTTACTACTTTTCCGTCCAGTTCGCCACCATCGAGCGCTGTGAGGCGCCGGCTGAAGACGCCGTGAAGGCCTTTTACGACGCCAACACCTTCCAGTTCACCACACCAGCGTTCGTGCGTGTTTCACGGGTGATCTTGCCGGCCACAGCGAGCATCGACGGGGTGCCCGCCGAGGCCTTCCTGCGCGATGCGGCGGCGTCGGCAGGCGCTGAGGCGGGCCGCTTCGACGAGTTGGTCGGCAAGGTCTCGGCCGCGTTGCCAGAGGTGTCGAGCTTCGACATGCGCCAGGGCGACCTCGGCTTTCAGCAGGTGCCACCGGCTGAACATCTCGGTGACGCGTTCGAGCGGCAACTCCTCAAGGCGCGGGTGGGTGATGTCATCGGGCCGCTCGCGAGCGGCAATGCCTTCGTGCTGGTGAAGGTCACGGAGCGGCGCGAGCCGATCACCACGCCGTGGCCGCAAGCCAGGGACGATGCGTCCAGGGCGATGCTGCGTGCGTGCGCGGACGAGATGCGCTGGAAGAAGCGCCGCGAGCTGTTCGAGCGCTACAAGGTGGTAGTGCACGAAGATGTCATCCGTGCGCTGCAGCCATCCATCCCTGGCCAATAGCGCATGCAGTTGCAGGGGTTTCCCGACCCGGTCGAACGCCATCCCGGCTTCGATAGCGTCGGCGCGGGTACGCGTATCGCCGAGGATGTATCGGTGTTCCGCTTTGGCGAGCCCGGCGACGTGGTGACGATCGGTTGTGACGCAGTGCTTCACCGCAGCGTGCGGATCGTCATCGGGGACACCCGCCAGCACACGTCCACCGGTCTGCACATCGGCGACAGGGTTCATGTGAACGTTGGTGCATACCTCTCCGGCGAAGGGGGGTTGCGCATTTCCGATGACGTGCTGATCGGCCCGCACGCCAAGCTCCTCTCTGCAGGGCACCAGATCGACGACGGCACGCCGTGCGTGAGTCACGCTCCACTGACCTTTGGCGAGATCACGATCGGCAAGGGCGCCTGGATCGGTGCCGGCGCGATCGTGCTCGAGGGTGTGTGTGTTGGCGCGGGTGCGGTCGTCGCCGCCGGAGCACTGGTGCGCGAGGCGGTACCGGACTTCGCGGTGGTGGCAGGCGTGCCGGCACGGCTGGTGCGTTACCGCAAGGGCTTCGAACCGCAGGCCGCCGTACCGGCGAACGCTGCGACGACGCGACGGCCCTGGTGGGCACGTCTTCTGGGTTGAGGCGGCGCGCTGCAGCGATGAGTTCAGCGAGCTTCATGAGTGTGATTGCGACGCTCTCGACGGCCTGCGGTGCCGTGCATGCATTCGAGGGAGCACTCGATGGACAGGGCTGGTGCGGTTTCGACTGGTTGCGGCCGGGTGGGGTGTTCGTTGTATCCCAGGCGGATCTGCGGCAGGAGGTTCGCGTCGCGGCGAGCTTCCGATGGGCTGGCGATGGCGTCGTGCCGCGCGCCGAGGGCAAGACGGGCGAACATGCGATTCTCGGGCTGGTGCAGGGTGTGTCCCCCGCATCGACCGAGGCCCTGTGCCCTGCGTCCGGCCGCGTCGAGCCCATGCTCAACTCATCGCGTCACGGCATGCGGCAAGGGCTGCACAGGCAAGGTGTCGGTGTATTGCTCGCGCCGGTGGGGCTCGTGATCGAAGTCTGGAATGGCGACGGCACGGCCCGGACCTGGAGCGCGGAGCACCGCGGCTGCGCGCTGAGCGTGCCTGCGGGGACGATTGCCCCGCCCTGCGTCCCGGTGCTGGCGCATGTGGTCGGCGACGATGACTTCATCACCGCGCGTCCGCCGACGTTCGCCATCGAGCAGGGCCGAACGTACTGGCTGGAGTTGCGCTTCAGGCAGGAGACTGCAGGCGGCGCGGGATCGGTTGCCGCGCAGTTGCGGGCTGATCGCGTGGATGGCCCGCTGCTTCAAGCGGCGCGTATGGACGTCGAGTTGCCGCCGTGGGCACCGATGGAGCCGCTCGAAGTGGTTGTGGGGCGTACCGGGGCGGAGTATCCGGAGCATCGCTATCCGTCCGCGAAGATCGATTTCTCGCTGAAGCGCCCCGGCACCAGGCAGGAAACGCGATGAGGCGAAAGGTCACGACCGTCGGGGCACCCTGGCCGAGAGCAGGGCTGCGTGTCGCTTGGCGCGCCGTGCTGAGAGTGGCTTTGCTCGTCTGCGTGAGCCTTGCGGGTTCAGGTATGGCCTGGGCCAGCCAGTGCCGGGACGGCCCGATCATATCGGGCTTCGAATCGGACGTGTTCTACCATGATCCCGAGGCGCTGGTTGGTGGGTTCGCGGGCTCCGGCATCAACACGGTTGCCACGACGATTGCGTGGTCGGTGGTCGAGGCGCATCCGGGGCAGATTGACGCCTCGCCGTATTTTCCCGCTCTCGATGCGCTGACCGCACGCGGCTACTGCATCATCCTGCTGCTCGATACTGCGGGCCGCGCAATGCATTCGGAGATTGCGCGCAAGTACGTCGCCGATCTCGCGACCATCCCGGATTCGAGCCGTCCGGCCTGGCTTGCGGATACAGTGGCTGACCTGCACGCGGTCGACTTCTATGGCGGGGTGTCGCGTTCGCTGGAGTTCGAGAACCCCGCAGCCCGTGAGCACGCGATACGCTTCTACCGTGGGGTGATCCCGACGCTGCTCGAGCGCTACCGTGAACACATCGTCGGTTTCGCGAGCTGCGTCACCAGCGAGTGCGAGATCAAGTTCAGCCAGAACGGATTCCGCTGGGAATCGTATAGCCCGCTCGCAAGGGCTGCGTTCCGGGACTACCAGATGTCGCTCGGTCTCGCGCCGCAGGACATGCCGGTGATGGACTTCCCCAACCACTTGGCGGGAGGCCAGCCGCGCGAAGTTGCAGCCTACCCTGTCATGCAGGCGTTTCGCGAGGAGTCGCTGCGGCGCCATGCGTGTGCGCTGTCTGAAGTCATCGGTGAGTTCGGGCAGCGGCGGATCGGCTATTTCGGCCAACCGTTCGCCTTCCCCGACGGTATCTATGCGACGGGCGTGATCGAGAAGGTGGTGGATTGCTTCGACGTAGCCGTCATCGATTACAACTTCTACAACGGCTATGCGGTCGAGCTGCGCCCCGACATTCCGGCGTTCATCACCGACTACGCGTTGGCGCTCGGCTATCCGGAGGTGATGGTCGGCCTGTATGCCGAGCGCTTCCGGGACCCCGCCACGGGGGAGGTCGATGCGCGCGCGTATCGGGTGATCTCGGATGCGCTCGCGCAGGTTTCGCCCAGCGCGCGGCTGCTCGGCGCAGAAGTGGGCAACCTTACTGGCACGGAGTTCGCCCGACTGCCGGGTCTCTCCGGACAACTCGAGCGCATGACGCGTGATCCATTGCGTGCCGCCGATGCCATGCCGCGGGTTGCGCTCTATGCGTCGATCGCGAATTCCTACCTGTGGCAGGGCGAGTGGTCCAACGGCCGCCAGCTCCTGCAGGACAACCTGCTCGCCACCTACCGTGCGCTGAAGGCGCAGCGTGGCGTGGAGCTCGTCATCATTGCAGACCGGCATCTGGCGGCCGGTGATGAAGCCCTGGCGGACATCGATGTGCTGGTGCTGCCGCATCTCACCACCATGCCGCCGGCCGCCCGTGAAGCTATCCTCCGCCATGTCGAGCGAGGTGGTCGGGTGCTGGCCGACATGCAGCTCGACGCCTTCCTGCCTACCGGGGCAATCCAGGCTGACGACCGCCTGCGGAGAGCACTGGGCATTGCGGCGCAGCAAGCGTTCGGGCAGGTGATGGGTTTTCGCAACGGTGCGGCGCTGGTGGCGTTTCCAGCGCAGCGCCAGTATGTTGGCGGCTTCCTGCTCGCACCGCTGCCGGGCTTCAGGGTGGCCTATCCTGCTCTGAAGGGCCTGGGCGAAGGTGTGGTTCTGCAGGGCGCTGCATCCACCGTCTTCGGCTACCTGCCCTTGCTCGTGGAAGGGCGAATTGCAGGTTGGGCGCGCGACGCTTTCTCCGCCGAACTGCAGCGCCTGCTCGCGGGGAGGCCGATAGTGCGGTTTGGTGGTGGCGCGGACGTGGATTCAGGGAGTTGATCGAAAAGCATGGCTGAGCATCCTTTCTCCGCCGCGGCGCTATCGCGCCTGGTATTGGTCGCGCTGGTCGCGCTGACGCCTTTGGTGATTGTGGCCGCCTATTGGGGCGCGTGGACCCACGGCCTCATCTTCGATGATTCCGGGCTTGCCGGGCTGGTTTCGCAGTACGCCGCGCTAGACGCCCTGCGCCCGCGCCTCCTGGCCTATGGCTCGTTTGCCTGGCTGGAGAACGCCTTCGGCTGGGCACAGGGTGGCGCCGTGCAGCGGGTATTCAATCTCGTGATTCATTGCGGGGTGGTGATCGGGCTCTTCATGCTGCACCGCGGTCTGTTCTCGCGCCTGCCCGGGCAGGCTGTGGCAGAGCCGGGCGGCTGGAGGGAGCAGCGCGTGCCGCTCGCGCTGGCGGTTGCGGTGCTGATGTTCGCCGTGCATCCGGTGGCGAGCTACGCGGTTGCCTACCTGATCCAGCGCTCCATCCTGATGGCGACCTTTTTCGTCGTCTGGGGGCTGGTGGCGTTTTCATGGGGTGTGCGCAGTGGCCGCCCGCTCGGGTATGCCCTTGCCTTGGTGTGCTATCTGCTCGCGATGCTCAGCAAGGAGTATGCGCTGGCGGCACCCGCTGTGGCGCTTGCGATCTACATCTGGCTTGCACGACCGTCCCGCCCCGCGCTGATTCGACTCGGTGCGGTGGTTGGGGTGCTGGTCGGGGCAATTGGTGGGCTGCTGCTCACCCGCTATGCGCATGTCGTCGGCGAGGCCTTCGACCCGGCGGCACGCGCGTTCGTCGTGCAACTCGGCAAGGTGGCGCCCGAGGCGGCGGAGCAGGCCTATGGCCTGAGCGTGCTCAACCAGGCGTGGTTGTTCTTCCGCTATGGTTTCTTCTGGTTCGTGCCCGATGTCTGGGCCATGTCGATCGACCTGCGTCCGCCGTTTCCGACCGGTTTCCTGAGCTTTCCGCATGTTCTTGGGCCGGTCGCGTACCTGGCCACGCTGGGTCTCGGCGCTTGGCTGTTGCTGACGCGGCGCGATCGCTGGGGGCTGGTCGGGCTGTACCTTCTGATCCCGGCGCTGCTATTCGTGACCGAATTCTCCAGCGTCTGGATTCAGGACCCCTTCGTGCTGTATCGCAGCTACCTGTGGGCGATACCGCTGCCCGGCATCTGGGCGCTGTTCCTGATGCGCCTGCGCGCCGACAACCTGCTTGCATTGGGCGGCTGTCTGGTGGTGGTACTCGGCATCCTCGCGCACGAGCGGGTCAATTCGATGCGTGACAGCTACACCGTCTGGAACGACGCCGTGCAGAAGATCGACATGGCCGCACCCGACAACGCGGTGGGCCGTTGGCGCGCTTACATGAACCGGGGCACCTTCCATCTCGGCAACAAGGCGCTGGAGCCGGCGACCCGGGATTTCGAGATGGCGGCGCGCCTGGGTGAGCCGTTCGGCACCGTCGAGTACAGCCTGGGTGCGGCCTACAACCTGCTCGGCAGGCACGAGGATGCGGTGCGCGCGCTTGGTGCAGCGGTTGGCAAGGGCTTCACCGATCCCGCCGTGTTCTACGAACGCGGCAAGGCACTGAAGCAGTTGGACCGGCCGGGTGAGGCCTTCGACGACTTCTCGCGCATGCTCGAGGCGGCCGAGGATCCGCGCGTGCGACTGCTGGCCCACAAGGAACGCGGTGAGATCGGGCTGCGCCTCGGGCGCATGACCGACGTGGTGACCGACTACGCGGCAATCCTCGCCGCGAGGCCGGAAGACCAGCGGGCTCGCTTCAATCTCGGCATGGCGCTGGTTGCGTTGAAGCGCTACCCGGATGCGCTCGCGCAGTTCCGCGACATGTTGCGCGCCGACAGCAACAACCCGGCTGCGGCGTATGGGTTGGCGCTTGGCTACCATCTCTCCGGCGACCGCCACAACGCACAGGCGATGATAGACCGCGCAGTTCAGCTGGATGGCCGCAACCCGACCTACAAGAGGCTGCAGGCGGACATCGCCGCCGGTGCGCCGGTCCGGTAAGGGGGTTTCGCCGATGAGCATGCCGGCATCCCCGCTGCGGCCGGAGCGACACCGGGCAACCGGCGCGCAGCGGGTGATGCGGCTGGCGACGCTGTATGCCCTCACCGTCAGCATCGTGTGCCCTGCGGCGGATGAGTTGCCCACTCCAACGGGCTTCAGCGCGGTCGAGGCGCAGCTGGACAGGCTCGGCACCTTGCAGACATGGCAAGGCCCCGACCCACTGCAGCTTCGCCCCGGGCAGCGCGGCGACCGCCCGCTGCCGATCTACCGTGCGCTGATCGAGCGCCCGCTGCAGGCGGCGGATCGGCTGGACGCGCTCGCGGACGACGCGATACGGCCTGGGCAGACGGCGCATGAGCATGTCCTGAGGCTGTCCCGCCTCGCAGGGGCGGAAGTCCGGCGCCCGGCGGATGTCGGCGGGCGGGATGCTGCCGCCGCAAGTGTCACGCTCACGCAGGCCCTGGAGCAGCTCGCGCTTGCGCGGGATGGCCGGGAATGGGATCTGGCGCTCGAGGAGGGCGCCGGCTTGCCCGAGCCGCTGCACGGTGCGCTCGCGCGTGCGCTGCTGGCCTTCGGCAATGCCGAGCGCTTCCGACAGCTTGCAGTGGCCGGCGTGCCGGAGGCGTTGAACGCGTCACGCCTGACGGGGCAGGTCATCGATGGCGCGCTCTCCGCATTCGCTGCGCCCGACTTCCGCCGCGCGATCGGCGTGCTGGACATGAACGCGCTGTTCGCCGGCATGCAGGACCTCGTCGGCGCGGTCGAGGCGCTGGTGGCGAAGCTTGCGTCCGCTGATCTTCCGCCGCTCGCGTGGCGGCTGGAGACGCCGATGGGCACCATCCTGATCGACACCACCGGGCAGGACAACCTGCACGTGCTCGACGATGTGCTCCTGGTGATCGACTCGGGCGGCGACGACCAGTACGTGTTCCGCACCGCGAAGCCGGCACCCGGCATCGCGGTGCTGGTCGATCTTGCCGGCGACGACCGCTACCGCGCCGTGGCGCCCGCCGCAGACCCTTCGGCCGCCGTGCTCGGCTATGGCCTCGTCTGGGATGCAGCGGGTGACGACCGTTACAGTGGTGAGCGCCTTGCCCAGGCCGCCGGGCTCTTCGGTGTCGGCATGCTGGTGGATGAGGCGGGTGATGACCGCTACGACGCAGATGGCTTCGCGCAGGCGTTCGCGCTGGGCGGCGGCGCCTTGTTGCTCGATCGCATGGGCGACGATGCCTACCGCGCGATCACACACGCTCAGGCCTCCGCAGGGCCGCAGGCTGCGGCATTCCTGATCGAGGGTGGGGGCGACGACGACTATCGCCTGGCGGACGCACCGCTGGCGATGCCGTCTCCGCAAAACCCGGCGCGCAATGTGTCGATGGGGCAGGGGGCCGGCTGGGGCTGGCGCGCGGATACGCTGGACGGCCGCTCGCTCGCTGGTGGCTTTGGTGCCCTGCTCGACGCAGCCGGCAATGATCGCTACCAGGCCGAGGTGTTCGCGCAAGGCGTCGGCTACTGGGAGGGCGCGGGCCTGCTCGTGGATGCCGGCGGACACAACCGTTTCGATGTCGCCTGGTACGGTCTCGGCGCCGCCGCGCATGCCGCACTCGGCGCCGCCTTCGTGCGCGGCACCGGCGACGACAGCTATCGCGTGCGCGACAACGCCGGGCTTGCGGCTGCCAACGACCGCTCCATCGCCCTTTTTCGTGACGCCGCCGGCGACGACCGCTACCAGCTCTCCGGCATGGGGTTGGCTGCGGTGCTGGACCACGGGCTGGCGGTGTTCGACGACGCCGCAGGTCGCGACGATCATGCGTGGAACGCGTTGCCATGCGAGGTGGGCGGGCGGCATTGGACGAGCGCCGGGCGTGCGGCGGCGAACTGGTTGCCGGCGGCGGCGGTGTTTCTTCGAGCTGACGTTGTGGGCGGTGGTGTGGGTGTTGAAGGGGAGCAATGCGCCCGCGAGGGACACCGCTGATCGCGTGTCATTGGTTCCGCTGTCACTCAGGCGATGTCGCTGCGGAATCGCAAATGTGTCATTGTGGCTGTCTCATCGCAGCCGTTGAGCGATACTCGGCGCGGAGATAACATATTGACGTGTTATGAACTGACCGAGGAGCGAGCATGCACTTCAACGTCTATTTCGACGAGACGACCGGGCAGCGACTCACCGCCTTGGCACGGCAGGTGGGCGAGAGTCGCAATGCACTCATCCGCAAGGCAGTCGACGAATGGCTTGCTCGCCAAGCCCGGCCGCAATGGCCAGAAGTCGTGATGGACTTTCAGGGTATGGCGGACGTGCCCCCCTTCGAGGAAGGTCGGAATCAGCTGCGTGCGCCGGCGGACGACCCGTTCGCATGAGATATCTGCTCGATACCTGCACTGTTTCGGACTTCGTGAGGGGCGAGGCCGGAGTGTTGGCGCGTGTCAAGGCAACCCCTCCGCAGGAGATCGCCGTAACGACGGTCACGCGTATGGAAGTCGACTACGGCCTTGCGCTCGACAGCGGGCGTGCGAGAAAGCTGTTGCCGGTGTTGGAGGCTTTTTTTGCTCAGGTGAAGACCTTGCCGTTCGAGCGACCTGATGCGCAAGCCACCGCCGCGATCCGCGCGGCTTTGAAGCGCAAGGGCACGCCGATAGGTGCGTACGATCTCATGATTGCGGGTGCCGGGCTGGCTCGGGGCATGATCGTGGTCACCGCCAATGTAGGCGAATTCATGCGTGTGGATGGGTTGCAGGTGGAAAACTGGCGCTGCTGATGCCATTGGGCTTGAAGCATTCGTACTGGTTTCTCCCTGCAACACCAATTCCATTGCCCCCAATCGGACTACTGAGTAAACTCCCGCTTCGTCAATTTTCTTCCAATGCGGGATTCCGCCTAAACCTCGGTGCCCGTCCCATCCCGCATGCGCATTCTCCACATCGGCAAGTTCTTCCCGCCCGACCCTGGCGGCATGGAGGTCTTCCTTGCCGACCTGGTCGCGGCGCAGCGCGCCGCCGGTGATGACGCGTGTGCGCTCGTGCACGGCACGCCCCGCGCGGATGACCCGCCCTGGCTGCTGAGGGTTCCGGTCGCCTTCAGCCTGCTGTTCACGCCGGTCGCGCCCGGTCTCCGCAAGGCGCTGAGGGCGGCGATCCGGCGCTTCAGTCCCGATGTGCTGCATCTGCACATGCCGAATCCATCGGTGTTCTGGGCGCTGACGCTTGCAGAGGCCAAAGCGCTGCCGTGGGTGGTGCACTGGCATTCCGACGTCCTGTCGGCCCAGCGTCTTTCCGCGCTGATGTTGGCCTATCAGGCCTATCGCCCGTTCGAGCAGGCGGTGCTGGAACATGCCGAGCGCGTCATCGTCACCTCGCCCGACTATCTCGCGGCTTCACGCGCCTTGTCCCCTTGGTGGGACAAGTGCACGGTGGTGCCACTGGGGATGAACCTGGCACGGATCGGCGGCGATCCGGACGATTGCAACGCGGCGCAGGGCTGGCCGGTTGGCGCGTTTCGCCTCCTTTCGCTCGGCCGACTCTCCCATTACAAGGGCTTCGAGACCCTCATCGATGCGGTCGCCGGGCTCCCGGACGTGCATCTGGTGATCGCGGGCGACGGCGAACTCCGCGCCCGGCTCGTCGAGCGCATCCGTCACCTCGGCGCGCACAACATCACCCTGGCCGGCAAGGTCGATGACGCCACCAAGGCGGCGCTGCTGCGGCAGTGCGATGCGTTCGCGCTGGCATCCTGCGAGCGCTCCGAGGCCTTCGGCATCGCGGTCATGGAAGCGATGGCGCACGCGCGGCCCTGCATCGTCAGCGCGCTGCCGGGCTCGGGGCTGCCTTGGCTGGTGCGCAGCAGCGCTGCGGGCATCACCGTCGAGGCCTTTGCCGACCCGGCCGCATGGCGCGCCGCCATCGCAGCGCTGCGTGCCGACCCCGCGCAGGCCAAAGTGTTGGGGGAATCCGGCCGGGAGGCGATCCGCACCCGCTTCACCGACACCCACGCCGCCGCCGCCGTCCGTGCCGCCTACCCGGTGCCGGAAGCACGGCCGCCGCGTGGCGACGCTCGTCCGCTGATCGTGATCCCCGCGCGCAACGAGTCCGCGACCATCTCCAGCGTGATCGCGGCGCTGCGCGCCCAGCAGTTGTCCGACATCCTCGTCATCGACGACCAGAGCAGCGACGACACCGCCGCACTCGCGCGTGCCGCCGGCGCAATCGTGCTCAGCCCGGTCCTCCCCATGGGCGCCTGGGGCGCGATGCAGACCGGCATCCGCTACGCCGTGCGCCACGGCTACGAGCAGGTCGTGACCATCGACGCCGACGGCCAACACGAGCCCGCCTACATCCCCGCGCTGCTCGAGGCGGCGCGTAACAGCGACGTCGTCATCGGCGCCTACCCCGAGCGCGGCAGTCCGGCCAGGCAGCTCGCGTGGCGCTACTTCCGCGCGATCACGGGTTTCCGCATCGAGGATCTGACCTCCGGATTCCGTTGCTACAATCGCGCCGCTTGTGAGGTGCTGGCCGACGAAGAGGCCACCCTCCTGGACTACCAGGATCTCGGGGTATTGCTGCTGTTGCGGCGCGCCGGGCTGAAGATGGTCGAGATCCCGGTGGAGATGTACCCGCGCACCGGCGGGCCATCGCGCATTTTCTCAAGCTGGGGGCGTGTGCTCGCATATATGGTTGAAAGTACCTTGCTGTGCGTGGCGCGGTGGCATCCGCGGCACCATTTCGACAGATGATGACACTCGCGATCACTACGACCCTCCTCGGTGCTGGCCTTGCCGCGGCGATTCTCTACCTGTTGCGGCAGGATCGGCTGCAACTCCGGCATGGTGTCTTCTGGCTGGCGATCGCCGGCGGCGCCGCAGTACTGGGAGTCTGGCCGGCTTCGATCGACATGCTGGCGAGGGTGGCAGGTATCAGCTACTCGCCGGCGTTGCTGCTTCTGGGGGCCGTCATCATCCTGTTGCTCAAGGGGTTGTTATCCGATATCGAGCACACGCGGTTACAGCGTGACGTGCGACGTCTCAATCAGCGAGTGGCATTGCTCGAGGCAACGTGCAGGACTGATGACGGGCAACAGTAGCGCGTTGGAGACTTCCGTATGAGACAGCTACGCAGACGCGGGTGATGTGATGGCTGGTCGGTTGGTGGGAACACGTCATTCAGCGCGTTCGCCATTTGGTTTACGAAACTATTGCAGGTGATGAAGTTGAGCAAGAAAGTAGCCCTGATCACAGGGATAACCGGACAGGATGGCGCCTATCTCGCAGAGTTTCTGCTGCAGAAGGGCTATGCGGTCCATGGCATCCGACGCCGGTCGTCACTCTTCAACACCGACCGGATCGATCACCTCTATCACGACCCCCATGGGGCGGGGCTTGATTTGACCCTCCACTATGGTGATCTCACGGATTCGTCGAGCCTGATCCGGGTGGTTGAGCAGGTGCGTCCGGACGAGATCTACAACCTTGCGGCACAGAGCCACGTTGCGGTGTCTTTCGAAGAGCCGGAATACACCGCCAACTCAGATGCGCTGGGGACGCTGCGCCTGCTGGAAGCCATGCGGATCACCGGCTTGCAGAAGACAGGCCGTTTCTATCAGGCTTCGACGTCGGAGCTCTACGGCCTGGTACAGCAGGTTCCACAGACCGAATCGACGCCGTTCTACCCGCGGTCGCCCTATGCCGTTGCAAAGCTCTATGCGTATTGGATTTGCGTCAACTATCGCGAGGCGTATGGGCTATACGCCTGCAATGGAATTCTGTTCAATCACGAGTCCCCGATTCGCGGTGAGACATTCGTTACGCGCAAGATCACCCGCGCGCTCGCGCGGATCAAGCTCGGTCTCCAGGAGTGTCTCTACCTCGGGAATCTGAACGCGCTGCGTGACTGGGGACATGCCCGTGATTATGTCGAGATGCAGTGGTTGATGTTGCAGCAAGACAGGCCGGACGACTACGTCATCGCGACGGGCGAACAGCACTCGGTGCGGGAGTTCGTGGAATTGGCCGCAGCCGAACTCGGTATCGCGATCGATTGGCAAGGCCAGGGCGTGGACGAGAAGGGCTTCGATCGCGTCAGCGGCCGCTGCATTGTTGCCGTCGACCCACGCTATTTCCGACCGGCCGAGGTCGAAACCTTGCTGGGCGATGCCAGCAAGGCGAAGCGCGAATTGGGATGGTCGCCAAAGATCAGCTTTGCCGAGTTGGTTAAGGAAATGATCCACTCGGATCATGAGTCCGCGCAGCGAGATGAGCTCGTGCGCCGCAGTGGCTACAGGTACTTCAATCACCATGAATGAGATGAACCCGCCAATCGAGATTCCGGTATATCGACCGATGCTCGGCGGTCGCGAACGGGCGTATGTCAACGAATGCCTCGATTCAAGCTGGATCTCCTCGAAAGGCGCATTCATCGAGCGCTTCGAGCGTGCGTTCGGCGACTACGTTGGGGCAAAGCATGTCACCAGTGTATGCAATGGCACGGTGGCGTTGCATCTCGCGATGGAAGCGCTGGGGCTGGGTGCGGGAGACGAGGTCATTGTTCCCACACTGACCTACATCGCATCGGTCAATACGATCATCCAGACCGGGGCAAGACCGGTCTTCGTCGACTCGCTCGAGGAAGGCTGGCAGATCGATCCACAGGCAATCCGGGCACGGATCACGCCAAGGACCCGTGCGATCATGGTCGTGCATCTATATGGGCAGGCGTGCGACATGGATCCGATCCTGCAGATTTGCAGCGAATACGGATTGATGCTCATCGAGGATTGCGCGGAAGCATTCGGAACCCTTTACAAGGGAAGGCATGTCGGCACTTTCGGCGATGTGGCCACCTTCTCCTTCTTCGGTAACAAGACCATCACCACGGGCGAGGGAGGTATGGTCCTGGCCAAGGATGGTGCGACGATGCGAAGGGCCTTTCACCTAAAGACCCAAGGCGTTTCTCCCGAGCGGGAATACTGGCACGACACGCTCGCATACAACTACCGGATGACCAACATCTGCGCGGCCATTGGCCTGGCCCAACTCGAGCAGGCCGATGCCATCCTCGCGCGTAAGCGTGAAATCGCCGACCAGTATCGCACTGCCCTCCAGGGTTTGCCACTCAAGGTGCATCACGAACTTGCGGGTACCAGGCATTCATACTGGATGTGCTCGATTGCTCTGGATGATCCGGACAGACGGCAACCTTTACGCCAGCATCTGCGTGCGAACGGGATCGAGACGCGCCCCGTCTTTTTCCCTGCACACACGATGCCGCATTGCCACACGGATGAGCGCTTTCCTGTTGCGGAGTCAATTTCCGCACGAGGAATCAATGTTCCGAGTTTTCCGGGTTTGTCGCATGACGAGGTAAATCGAGTCTGCGAACTGATTCGCTCCGCGGCAAGTGGGAGCTGACCTTTGAGCCATGCACTGGTTACAACTGCGGCCTACCTGCTGCTCGTTGATCTCGAAACGCATCACGTAACCCCTATCGAAGGCGGCCGAGAAGAGTATTACGGCGTCTCATGGTTTCCGGGCGGTAGGGATCTCGTGCTGTCCCACAGTGGTGTGAACAACTCCGACCTTATCGATCTTGCGTCTTACGCGCAAAGTGAGCGTGGCTGGATTTCATCGGCATCGGGCAATTCATTGCCCTTCCTGTCCCAACCGCACCAGATACTATGTACTCATGATCATAAGGTCATCTGTACAAACACGGGGCGAAATGCAGTAACGGTAATTGACCTTGAAAGACCAGGGCATTATCAAGAACAGAGAATAAGCTCTGCCCGTTGGGATCGACTCGGTTTGGATGAACCCACCGGAGATCACCTCAACTCCGTCTTCCTTCGGGACGATCAACTATTTGTCTTGGCGCACGGGCATCATGGCGGTTCCAAACTTGCAACACTCAGTTACCCGGATCTTTCGCCAATCGCGATCGAGAGATTGGAAAACAAGACCGGGCTTCATAACATCTGGATTACCTCCGAGGGGCAGCGGATCAGTTGTAACTCAAATGTAGGTTCCCTGATCGACTTAGATTCCGGCGTGCCCTTATGGGAGTCGGGGGGTGAAATCTACACTCGGGGACTTGCTGCCACTCCCGACTATGTCGTCATTGGAGAAAGTCGTAGGACGGGGCGGGACCTTAGGCGGAGTTCTCTTGGTGGGCTCTGGATAATTGATCGGAAAAGCTGGATTACAGAGGACTACATATGTCTGGGACCGTACGGCGCCGTAAATGAGGTTCGAATCGTAGATGAACACGACGAGGCTCATCATGGCAGAATGTTTGAAGGTCTTGAGGCCCTCAAGACTCGTGACATGAGAAAGGATCTCGAGTCAAATCGGCTTCAGACATCGGCAAGAACTTTTGAAGCGGCTAGAGTATGGTCTCAATATGAACTTATCTACGGCGCTCCACAGACTATTGAGGATGGTCGTAAGAAAGTGCCCGCCGATGGGCTATGCCTGGCATTAAGAAGGCAGAATAGTGCCATGTCAAGTGACTTGGTGGACACTTTCTCAATTGACTACGCCTTAATCGACTCTCCGTCGCATCTCTCGATTGTCGTTGAGTACGATGGCGCCGGCGACGACAGGAATATGGTGGCATTGCTTATTCAGCCAACAGGGCACGAATCATCGCTTTCACTGTGGAGACATGACGGATCAAGCTGGGCATGGGACCGAGGATTTGCAAGATCGGGTCTGCCCTTGCAGGGGGCACTTACCATCGAAGCATCGAGATCCCGGCTGGGCATGATTTTTTCGAACGGTGTGAGCATTGAAGTCGAGCAGAGTACGCTTGGGACCAGACGATGCAATGTGGGGCTCGGTGTTCGATGGTGTGGCGCCAGTGTGCGCCCCAAGGATGCACACCATGCGTGATTATTGGGCAGGGATCTGGAAATCGAGATATTTCTGGATGCACCTGGCGCTCGCAGACCTACGCTCTCGTTGGCGCAGGTCGTTTTTTGGTGCGCTGTGGTCGATCATCCAGCCGCTTGGCATGACGGCGCTCCTGGCCGTCGTTTTCAGCCAGATGTTCAACACAAATTTCGTGACATACGCGCCTTACGTGCTGTCAGGCATCCTGATATGGGAGTTCATGATGGCAAACGTCACCGGCGGATCGCTGGCATTCGTTCAGGCCGATGCATACATCAAGCAATGCAAGCATCCCCTTGCCATTTACACACTCCGAACAGTCCTTGGTAGCCTGATCGTACTTGCGTTGGCAAGCGTCGCGCTATTCGGATGGTCGTTGGTCGTATTGCCGCAGAATTTCGGTTGGAGTTGGATTGCCGCGTTGTCAATTCTTCCGGTTCTTGGTTTGGTTGCTTGGCCACTCGCAACGCTGCTTGCCTACATCGGTGTGCGTTTTCGCGATGTGCCGCACGCAATGGGCCTGGTAATGCAAGCCTTGTGGTTTGTGTCCCCCGTCTACTTCGAAGAAAAGATGTTCCGGCAGGGCGGGCTGGATATCCTTGTTGATTGGAATCCGATTTATCACATATTGCAGCTGATTCGCGCGCCATTGCTTCAGGGGCAATTGCCAACATTGACCAACTACGCGTTCTCACTTGGCTCTGCAGTTCTATTCGGATTGCTCGCCTGGGCTGTTGGTAGAACTGCTGAGCGGAAAGTGATCTTCTACCTATGAGAAACCCGAGTATATCGTTACGGAACGTCAACCTGCACTATGCGTCAGTAGCCTTCAGGGAGCGATCGCTGAAGACATTGCTTTCGCGTCCATTCGCCAAGGCAGGCCACCATGAAGTAACGGATGTGCATGCCCTTAAGAATGTCAACGTTGAAATAGCTGAAGGGGAAAGGGTTGGCTTGCTGGGGCACAACGGTGCCGGCAAAAGTACCTTTCTGAAGACTGTGGCCGGTCTGTACCCGATTTCAAGCGGTGAAATCAAGGTTGTTGGTGAGGTGCGATCGCTGTTTGATCTCAGCCTTGGATTCGAGCCTGACGCGACTGGGAGAGAAAACATCCTCTATCGCGGCCTTCTGCTGGGGTTGAGCCCAAAGTTCATGCGCGAGAAAGAGGCAGAAATCGTAGATTTCGCCGGGATTGGTCGATTTATTGACTATCCGATAAAGACATACTCCGCTGGGATGCAGGTGAGACTTGCTTTTGCGATATCGACTGCTGTAGGTGGCGACGTTCTCCTATTGGACGAGGTAATCGGTGCAGGTGATGCTAATTTCATGGAAAAGGCTAAGGAAAGGATAGCTGATTTGATTGCGCAGGCGGAGATTCTAGTCTTGGCATCTCATGATTTTAGTGCTCTTGAGAGCTTGTGCACAAGGGGGATTGTGCTTCATCAAGGTTCGATTGTCTTCGATGGGCCAATGGGCGGCGCCATTGTTGAATACAAAAAGTGTGTTTAACCTCATGAATTCATCAAAACCGTTGCGTGTAATGTGGTTGCTTAATCATACAACCGCACGTAAGTTTGAAGTAGAAATGCTTAAGGCCGTTGGCGTTAAGGAGATATTTCTGCCGAAATCATATCCGCAGAGCCATTCATTTAGAACGGCATCAGTTGATTATTCACAGGATGAGCATTTAACGATTCCAGGAGAGGTTCTCGATATCCTAAATGAAACTGATTGGTACTCGGCCGTTTCGGAGGAAATATGGGGGTTGGCAAGTGAATACTTCGATATCGCCTTCATGATGTTTCTTAACAAGGGCGCGCTTGAGGCAGTTTCAAAATACTTTCAAGGTGCTGTTGTTTGGCGTGTGTATGGACGCGATAGAAGCGCAAACTATGATTATGTTCTGAACAAAATCATTGCGCCAAGTGAATGTGGAGGATTCTGTGTTCGGCGGTTAGGGCGTAGATTTTATTTTGGTGAAGCGTACCCTGATATATCGAAGATTGAGCCGCCATACCTTAGTGATAGAAAAGTCTACCTACCTTTGGGGTTGAGTGATGCAAGTTTGAATGATCGGTGGGAGGGGGCCGATAAAAGGATTTACTTTGTCTGCCCCGAAATAGCGTCAAGTCCTTTATACTCCGAAATATATCGAGCATTCAAGCGCGATTTCTGTGGTCTCCCATATGTTGTTGCTGGTGCGCAACCGATCGCCGTGAAAGATCCGGCAGTGTTAGGTTTCGTATCAAATGAAAAGCACGCCTATAACATGAGCCAGCTTCGAGTCATGTTCTACCACTCCGAAGAGCCTAATCATATTCATTACCACCCCTTTGAAGCTATTCGTGCCGGAATGCCGTTAGTTTTTATGGGGGGGGGGATGCTTGACAAAATGGGTGGCAGGATTTTGCCGGGGCGTTGTTCAAGTGTCGCGGTAGCAAGGAAAAAAATTGAGCGGATACTCGCGGACGACTGGGATCTAATCAGGGAGATTAGATCAAGTCAGCCGTCACTATTGGACCCTATGAGACCGAAGCTCTGTGAGCCGGCCTGGCGAGAAGGTATTGAGCAGATTTTGTCTGAGTTGCAGGAGCTGCGAAAGGCTCAGGTAAGTAGGCCTATGCGTGGAAAATGTAAGCGGATTGCGGTCATTGTCCCCAGTCATTGTACAATTGAAGGCGTTATCAAAGCTCTTTCCATTGCAGAAGCATTATACTCTGGAAGCCGCGAATCTGGAGAAACTGCGGATGTGGTGTTGGCAACACAGTGCTCGGATGACGTCCTCTCAGAAGATATTGTTGTCGCTGATAGAATAAAGCACAGGCCTTTTTCTTGGTCGGAAGTTTCTGCGGATAGGGCGCGACGTGCGATGCGCTATGCTGGATATCAGTCTTGGGAACCGGCGTTGGACCGCTATATTGTTCCTGATGACGGAATTATGCAATTATTGGACTGTGATCTCTGGTTTCTTACTAGTGAAAATTTATCCTGTCCGCTGCTGCCACTCAGGCCTACGGTCTTGATGGTGGATGGACTTTATAAGAGATACGGCGGTGCGTTGAATACGAGTGACCATTTAGCCTTCGGTTCGTTGGCTCGATCAGCGGATAGAGTTCTTGTGCCGACGGAGTCAGCACATGAGGCCATGTTGCAACACTTGGGTGTCGATCCGCGTCGTGTTTCGAGAGTTCCGCTTTTGCCGCCGGATTATTCAATTCTTCGTTCGATAACCTTCAAGAGAAATGTCGCATTATCACACTTTGTTCTTGTAATTGGGGTTCTATCGGATGCGGATCGTAGGCGCATGACAGAAGCGTTGAGAGCCTACTTTTTTGAGTTCGACGGAAAGTTAGATTGCAAAGTTGTTGGTACTGAAACAAGGTTCACTATTGGCACTAAAATAGTGCGCTCGGAGAGTTTGGAGGAGATGGAAGCGGTCTTAGAGCCGTTTGGAAAGCGTGTCGAGTTTGTAGATGATCAGTCTGCCACGCGATATTGGGATGTCTTAGCGGCCAGTTGTTTTCTTTGGTACCCTGATCGAACCGACATAGGTCGATTGCGGTTGCTTGAGGCTGCCAGTCTGGGAGTTCCCTCGCTTGCGATCAGAACGTCGGCAATGAAGGAGGTGGACATCGGCCTTTCATTGGGATTGACGTGGGTGACGGATAGCGATTCGCCTAGTGATGTTGGGCGACAGATGAAGTGTTTGGAGCGGGAGGCGAGCTTAGGAAGGGAGCCACCAACAAGTGAGGAAAAGCTTCGACCCGTTTTTGCAAGCGGAAGTGTCAAGGGCTACTGGGAAGAGGTCAGAAGATGCCTGTAAAGCGATACGGAATTTATGTTGCGTATCCTCCGACGGTGGACCTTCGTGCTGAGGGGCTTGGGCGTCATCTCGCAATGTTTTTGAAGGGGGCGGAACGGATTCCCGACATTACGTTCACGATTCTTTGTCCAAGTTGGACAAAGGAAGCGTTGGAACTCTTGTTTGAGAGTGAGCAGGTGCCATCGACGGCATTCAGAATTGTTGCTCCTCAGGGGAAGCCCTACGCTTTGAGAGCTTTCGAGTGGCTCAAGCGCCTGCGATCACGCATCGAGGGGAGGGGCTGGGTCGCTAGTGTTTCGAATTGGGTGCGTAGTCGAGGCAAAGCGTTTTTTAGACGCTGGACGAGTGACGCTGTCGCCGTTCATGATCTTCGTTCGTTGCTCTACTTTGTGACGAGAAGCCTAGGGTTCGGGGTCGCACTTGTCCCGCTGACGTTGTTGGCGCTTCCGGCTTTATTCTTACTATCTCTTTGGAAGGTTATTTTTTTATTTTTTCCGACGCCAATAGGGTCATTGGTTTCTGCGGGCAGTTTTGTGAAAGTGAGTGTGCTTCGTGTTCTTCATAGTCCGCAGCGTAGTGACTTTGTAGTTAGCCTTCTAGACGAGATGCAGAAAAGTGAAATGGTTCGCATGCAGGAGATGCAAGCGAGTTTGGTGGATGTGCGAGCATGGTATTGTCCTACTGCATTTTGGTCACACTTTCATGAGTTAAATGCCCCACGGTTAATGTGCGTTCCCGATGTTGTTTTAGCAGATTTTCCGATTGGGTTCTCAAGTGTTGGCGGTGATCGGTTTCTAAGTATATTTGAAGAGATAGGTCGCTCAATTCGCGCTGGTGATCATTTCGTGACGTATAGCGAGTCCGTTAAATGGAGTACTCTTGTGGATCGCTATGCCATTCCACCGTCAGCTATATCGGTGATTCCGCATGCACCAAACACGCTCGACAGTTTTTTGGAGATTACAGGTTTTCCAGATTTGGAAGCCACGGTGCGTGACTATTGTGAATCCTTGCTGCGTAGCGCGTTGCTGAAAGGCGCGAATCGAGAGGTGACGAGTGGATTTCAGAATGTGAAGGTCAAATTTCTGTTCTATGCTAGCCAGGTTAGGCCAAATAAGAACGTTATTACTCTTCTACGGGCATATGAGTATCTATTAAAGAGTCGAGATTTTCGGCATAAACTGATCATGACGGGTCATCCTGCCGATATGCCGGAGATTGAGCGATTTGTTACTGATTCTGGCTTGTGGTGTGATGTTTTTTTTCTAAATGGACTGACTGTTTCCGAGCTTGCAGCTTGCTATAAGTTAGCGGATTTAGCAGTTAATCCAACACTCAGTGAGGGCGGGTGTCCATTTACGTTTACTGAAGCGCTGTCAGTAGGGACGCCAGCGGTAATGTCACGCATATCAGTTGCTGAGGAGATTCTAGTTGATCCATGTTGTCAGGAAGTCACGTTCTTTGATCCATTTAGCTGGAGGCATTGTGCCGAGCGTATCGAGTGGGCGGTTGAAAATCGTGATGATCTATTGACGATCCAGCGTAGAGCCTATGCGCAACTTACTAAGCGCACTTGGTCGGATGTGGTTGAAGATCACATACGAGTCTTGGACAAGATTGCGAGGAAAGTCTAGCAATCGCATTGTTGTGACGAGTGTAGGCATGCTATTTATATTTGGGTTTGGCGGACACGCTAGATCGGTTGCGGATGTGGCGCTTAGTTGTGGCTTCACAACGCTAGTGTTCTATGACGTTAATGCACGAGTTGGCGAGAACTTCTTAGGGTATGAGGTTTTAGGGCATCTTCCCGACGATCTCGTAGGACTGTGCGTATCTGCATCTGGCGATGCAGATACGCGTAAAACCCATATGGCAGAGGCCATGCGGAGGGGGTGGGAGGTTGCAACTCTTATTTCTCCATTGGCCAGTGTGGGCCCTGGCTCATCAATAGGAAAAGGAACCGTGGTGGGGCATCATGCGCATATTGGACCTATGGCTAATATTGGAGCAGGGTGTATTATTAATACGGGTGCTATCGTTGAACATGAGAGCGTAGTTGGTGATTACACTCATGTCTCCGTAAATAGCACTATTGCGGGGCGTTGCACTGTTGGTAGGAATGTTTTTATTGGTGCTGGCGCGACCATAATTGACAAGATATCTGTTTGCGATGATGTTGTAATTGGCGCTGGTTGCGTAGTTACAAGTAGTATTTTTGAAATCGGGACGTACGTCGGTGTGCCTGCGCGTTATGTTTCTGGCGGGTAGAAGTTGTAAATGCTTTACAGATTGGTTGTGCTATGTGGTGATAGTTGCGCGCGTATTTATAGTAGACTTACTCCGGTATGTAGGCATAAAGTACATCCTCTCTATCGCCCCAACTATTGCAGGCCCCCGTTCCGACCACTGTTATGGAGCGACCCGTCGATTTCGCAAATAGCACCAGGGTGAACAGGCTCTTGCCATTCGTGCTATTGATATTGACTGCCCATTGATTGCTCGATCCGCCGCAGCTTGCCCTGTTGGAGATTGTGCCAGCCTCGAAGAACAGAAAGTTGCTGGCATTGACAATGACGGTACGTACGGTTCCTGTGCTGGTACCGGAAAGCACTGTTTGGGGGATCAGTAGTGCTGTTACCAGCAGACATGATTTGAAGAGGTGGCTGAGCGTTTTCGGGTTCATGATCGCGATTCCTTTGTGGCGTGTGGCCGTCGGCACAACGGTACCAAGCAGTGCAGCCTAGTTACTCGAGGGCCATCATATACAACCAGGTCAGGTCGGCCGTAGGAAGAAGTAGGGTGATGTTGATGGCAGTATTGGCACCGAAGGTTCCACCGTTGATGCTGGTCAGGCGTATCGAAAATGTTCGCGGACCGGTGCGTTGCGGATTGGCGAGAAGTGGAATGCGCAGGGGTTTTTCGGTGAGGTCTCCTGAGGGCCACGAGAGACTGCCGCGCGTATTGACATAGTCCTGCCCTGCGATGGCCGTACCGTTGGTGGTCTCATATCCGACCACGACACTGCCGCCTCCGCTCCCGGTACGACGTAGCATGACGTCGACTCCGTTCTGATTTCCGGGTATCGATACGGACGATACGGTGAAGTCGATCTTTTCGTTGCTGACCGCCGGTGCGGTGTAGGTGGCAGTCAGCACAACGCCCGAATATGCGGCGAATCCGTGGAGCATTGCGTGATAGCGTCCGGTTGTGGGGGTGGCAAAGGCGCAGACTTCGGCGTTACCACTCAAGTATGGGCGGCAGTCGTAGCTTTGCAGGGTGGGGGCCGTGCCCGCTTTCACATAGAGGTCTGCGTCGCCGGTGCCCCCTGAGATGCTGAATGACAGGTCTTTGGCGCCTGCAGGAACGTCGATGAAGTAGTGCGTTTCGCTGCCTGAGGTGGCAGTGAGCCCGGTAACGCCATTGTTCAGGACCAGGGGAACGGCAAAGGACACGTTGGTCGAGGCGTTCTGCGATAGCGTGATCATGCATGTCGCGTTGCTACCGCTGCAGGCACCTGACCACCCAGCAATGCTGGCACCGATGTTGGGCGCGGCGGTAAGGGTTACGGAGGTCCCCGGTGAGAAGCGGGCACTGCAGGTGGCGCCACAATCGATGCCGCCGGGCGCGCTAGAGACTTTGCCAGGTCCCGATACGCTGACGTTGAGGAGGTAGTCGGTTGCGTCGCCTGCGGCGGCGGCGGAAATGTCAATGAGTGGCTTTGTCAGGCCGTTTCTGCCGTCAGTTACGGGAACGCCCGTGTTTTTGAGTCGATCAATCAGCTGGTCTGTCGACTCGGAAGGGAACCGTTGGCGCAGGATTGCGAAGGCGCCCGCGACATGCGGGGTTGCCATGGAGGTGCCAGACTTGTAGCCGAATCCACCGTCGGATGTTGAAGAGTAGATGCTGGAGCCCGGCGCCAGCAGATCCAGCAAGTTCGAGCTGTTGGAGTAGCTGGACACACTGACAGGGCTGGTCTTGCTCGTTGCGCCAACGCTGACTGCATTGGTGATGCAGGCGGGTGATGCGATGCTGCTGGTGTAGCCGTTGTTGCCGGAAGCAATGACGGTAGCGATTCCTGCGGCATGGAGGTTGTTGATCGCAGTCGTTGTGAACGGGTCGCTGCTGTCGCAGGCAGCCGCATAGGAACCGCCTCCCAGGCTCATGTTTACTGCGGCAATGTTGAAGGTGCTGCGCAGCAGATGGACGTGCTCCAGCCCGCTGACGATGTCCGAGTTGTAGGCGAGCACGCACGGTGCGCTGCTGCAGTATTGGGTGGAGTCGAATCGGCTGAATATCTTGACTGCGATGATGCCGGCGCCGGGCGCGACCCCGCGCAGGCTCAGACTGTCCCCCGCCACGATGCCGGCAACGTGTGTGCCGTGACCGCAACCCGTGGCACCACTGCAGTCTGCTCCCGCGCCCGGGGCGGTACTCGACGTGGCGCCGCCGGGGCAAAGACTGGAGGCGTTGTGGGCCGCGTAGTTGCTTGAAAAGCAGGCCTCACTGACGATTGCGCCGCTCAGAAAGGGGTGTCCGGGCATGACGCCCGTATCGAGGACAGCAACGACCTGACCCCCGCCGTCATATCCGGCTTGCCAAAGTGCGTCCGCGCCGATTGTCTGGGTGCTGGACGCAAGGTCGAGCTGAAACAGCTTGTCTTCCTGAATGCCGGCAATGCTGTCGTCTTTGAGAAGGTCGGTAAGCTCCTCGTGACCGACTTCCGCGGCGTAAAAGGGTATGGTCGTGAATGCCCTGACCCTGTTGGTGGCCGCGGCTTCAGCCAGGATGCCGCGGGCAAGCCGACCGCCAATGCCAGCTATCGCGTCGCGTTGCCGGCGCCTGGCCTCTGGGGGTAACGCGTCCTCAAGCTGGTAGGGCATGGACAGTCTCGCGATGATGCGAACGGTCCCTCCGCCTGCAGTCCGTTCAAGCAACCTGCCGATCAGCGCTTCCTGCGATTCCTCGGGCGGCGGTACTCGTCGAGTCAACTGATCGGATTGCGCGTAACTGACGGTCAGCCAGGTCAATCCCAAGGTGAGAAGGAGCGTCCGGATCGCAAACAACCACGCCAACCGCAATCGGCGGCCCTGTAGCCCCGGTGAGGATTTCAATGATGGTGACGAAGAACTGAGAGGCATCATGGTCGGCCGGAAAAGCACGTTACTTCGCGAGTTGCGTCGTTGAGACTCTCGACATAAGAGCGCCTCGCACTCACCGGTTAGGCGATATGGATGCCCCGAGTGTGTAGGTTGATATCGGACGAATCTTGGCGCCGTCGTTCTGTCGGTGCGCATCGGCGATGCAGTGTTAGACTTAGTTTAGTCCCTGAAGCGTCGTTCCACAATTCTGACCCATTTCATGAAAGCTCTTTTTCATTTGGTTGTGAAAATGGCTTTTGGAAATAGGGGCATGAAGAAGGCGTTCATTACCGGGATCACCGGGCAGGATGGTGCGTACCGCGCCGAGTTGCTGCTCGCGAAGGGGAATGAGTCGCTACTGCGTGGCAAGGAGTTCCTGACTCGCAAGGTATCCGATGGCATTGCGCGGATCCGGCTCGGCACGCTGGAACTCGGAAACCTCGACGCCAAACGCGACTTGGGTTCGCACGCGAATATGTGGACGGGATGTGAAGCATGCTCCAGGTCGAACAACCCGACACCTTCGTGCTTGCGACCAACAGGACGGTGGCGGTGCGCGATTTCGTGAGCATGGCTGCGCGTGCGGCCGGATTCGACCTCCAGTGGGAAGGCGTGGGCGAGGATGACCGGGGGGTTGGCCGCGAGACCGGGCGTACGCTGGTGCGCGTCAATCCGAAGTTCTATCGGCCCGCCGAGGTCGATCTGTTGATCGGCAACGCGGACAAGGCCCGGAAGGCCCTGGGCTGGGTGCCGGAGACTTCTCTCGAGGTGCTTTGCCAGATGATGGTCGAGGCGGACATCCGCCGTAACGAACGCGGCTTTTCGTTCTGACCATCATGTCTGCGCTGCCACGGGTACTCGTCACCGGGCTCACGGGCTTTACCGGCCGCTATCTCGAGGCCGAGCTGGTTGCGCACGGTTTCGAGGTCTGGGGCACCGGGACGACCCCACAGCCCGGGCGTGAGCGATACCTGCCGCTGGACATCTGTGATCCATGCGCGGTGGAGGCATGCATCGACGCGGTCAGGCCGCGCCATGTCGCACATCTCGCCGGGATTGCATTCGTCGGGCATGGTGATGCCAGCGCGATCTACCACACCAATCTGTTGGGTACGCGCAACCTGCTGTCGGCACTGGCGTCATGCGATGTGCAGCCTGCGTCCGTGCTGCTCGCGAGTAGCGCGAACGTGTATGGCAATGCGACCTCGGGCGTGCTGAATGAGCGCGCACCCTTGCAGCCCGAGAACGATTACGCGGTGAGCAAGCTCGCCATGGAGCACATGGCCAGGTTGTGGATGGACAGGCTACCCATCGTGATCGCCCGGCCCTTCAACTACACAGGGGTCGGACAGAGCGAGCGTTTCCTGTTGCCTAAGATCGTCGCTCACTACCGGCGACATGCAGCCTCGATCGAGCTCGGGAATCTTGACGTCTGGCGCGATTTTTCCGACGTGCGCGCGGTGGTGCGCGCCTACCGTCGCCTGCTGGAAGTCGCGCCAACGGGCCTTGCGGTCAACGTGTGTTCCGGCCGGGCGCACTCGCTGCGCGAGGTGCTTGCGATGGCCGGCGCGATCAGCGGACACACATTGGAAGTGAGGGTGAATCCGGCCTTCGTGCGGGCCAATGAGGTCAGATGCCTGCAAGGCGATGCGAGCCAACTCAGAGGCCTCATCGGGGAGTTGGAGGCGCCCCCTCTGGAGAGCACCTTGCGCTGGATGTTCCTGGAAGGCGCATGATGCGCGTCGCGTTTGGCACAACTGCTCTGGCGAGAGGGCTCAAGGGCGCCGGCGTCGATGGCATCGGCAGCGTCACCCGCGAGTTGCTGGGGCGCTTGCCCGATGCGTCGGGCATTGCCGGGCTGCAGTTGCTGCCCTTCGAATATGCAACCCGACCGTCCGGCTTGGTCGAGGGCGCGGTGGCGGCAGGCGTATTCTCACGGCAGGCCATGCTCGCCCTGTCGCTGGGCCTGTCGTTCGGGCCGATGCGCACGGCGCTCGGCAACGGTGTGGACCTCGTGCATGCTACCGACCATTTGATTCCCCGCCTGCGGGGCGTGCCGGTGCTTGCAACGCTGATGGATGCCATCCCGATCGCGCATCCCGAATGGGTCAGCTACCGGTTCAAGGCCCTGACCAACGCACTGTGGCGAATGTCTTCGCACTGGGCCGACCATGTGGTAACGATCTCGGAGTTCTCCAGGGCCGAGATCGTGCGGCATTTTCGTATCCCCGAACGCCGGATCAGTGTCATGCCGCTTGGTGTTGACGAACGCTGGTTCGAGCGTGCGGACCAGTCCGCACGGGACGGGGTGCGCACGCGCTACCACTTGCCGGAGCGGTTCTTCCTTTTCGTGGGTACCCTGCAGCCGCGCAAGAACCTCGACATGCTGCTGCGGGCGCACGCACGCCTGCCGCTCAAGCTGCGCGCCGAGGTGCCGTTGATCGTGGTCGGCAGGGAAGGCTGGGGGTGTGCCGAGACCGTGGCGCGGCTGAAGGATCCATCTTCCGGGCATGTGCGCTGGTTGTCCTATGTGCCGCACGAGGATTTGCCGGTGCTGATGAACATGGCCCTCGCATTGGTGTTTCCATCGCTTTACGAGGGCTTCGGCTTGCCGGTTCTGGAGGCGTTTGCCGCAGGGGTCCCTGTCATCGCCTCCAACGCAACTTCGGTACCCGAGGTCACCGGGGATGCCGCGTTGCTCGTCGATCCTGTCGATGAAGCGGCGTGGGCCGAGGCGATGGAGGCGGTCACTGCTTCTTCCGAACTCTGCGCTGGCTTGCGGAGCAATGGCGCAGCGCGGGCGCGTGCCTTTTCATGGGACCAGGCGGCAGCGAGCTTGGGGCGCATCTACACCGAGGTGGCCGGCCGTGCCTGACTGCCCGTGGCGGCAGTCACTGGACGCTGACCTGAAGTCGCCCCCCGGAATCGATGCGAAAACCGGGTTGCAGGTACACCGCCGTGCCCGCCCTGAGCGAGACATCTCCTGTAGAGGTGATGACGTAGCCGTCCCGCGCGGTGATCGTTCTGCGGGCGGTGTGGCTGGCTGAGCCCGAAACCGACGTGCCTGTCAGCACGATATCGTCGGGTGTGCCATCGGATGGCGCGTCGTAGCGTGCGGTAAGTGTCACGCCGCTGTATGCGGACCAGGCGTGCAGCATGATGTGATAGCGCCCCGCCGTTGGTGTTGCATAGCTGCAGCTTTCGTCGTTGCCTGCCAGATAGGGGGCACAGTCGAAGGCGCTCAGCGTGGGCGGGCTTGCGTAGCGCACGTAGAGGTCTGCGTCGCCCGTGCCACCTGCCAGGCTGATCAGCAGATTCGAAGCGCCGGCTGGTACATCCAGCACGTATTGCTGCTCGCTGCCCTGGGGGGCCTGCAACTGGTCGAGCGTGCCCCGTTGCGACAGCGTGGTCGCGAACACCGCGCCTGCGTTACGGCTCTGGTTCATCACGGTTGAGCATGTCGTTGCGCTGCCTGAGCAGGCGCCGGACCACCCGATGAGCATCGCGCCAGGGGCTGCGCTTGCAGTCAGGGTGACGCTGGTGCCCGGCGGGTACGACGTGCTGCAGCGACTGCCGCAGTCGATGCCCTCGGGGGTGCTGGTGACGGTACCCAGGCCGCTGGTGGAGACGCTGAGCGTGTAGTCGACGATGGCGCCGCCAGCGGCAGCCTCCAGGTCGATGAGCGGACGGACGATGCCGTTGCGGCTGTCGGTGATGGGGAGCCCAGAGCTGCGCAAGCGCTCCAGAAGATCATCGACCGTCTCTTGCGGATAGCGCTGCCGCAGCACCGCAAACGCGCCCGCAACATGCGGCGTCGCCATCGACGTGCCGGACTTGAAACCATAGCTGCCATCGATGGTGGAGGAGTAGATGCTCGATCCCGGTGCAAGCAGGTCGAGGATGGTCGCGCTGTTCGAATAGCTCGCCACGCTGACCGGTAGCGTCTTGCTGGTTGCGCCAACGCTGATCGCGCTGCTGATGCACGCCGGCGAGCTGATGCTACCGGTGTAGCCGTTGTTGCCTGATGCGATCACGGTGGCGATGCCGGCAGCGCGGAGGTTGCCGATGGCGGTTGCGGTGGATGGGTCGTTCGCATCACAGGCGCTTGCATACGAGCCGCCGCCCAGGCTCATGTTCACTGCCGCAATATTGAAACTGTTGCGCAGCAGATAGGCGCGTTCGAGACCGCTGACGATGTCCGATGTGAAGGCCAGGGCGCAGGGCGTACTGCTGCCGCAATAGGTGCTGGAGCTGACCTTGGTGAACACGTTGATTGCAATGATGCCTGCTCCGGGTGCCACGCCGCGCATCGTCGCCCCATCTCCCGCGACGATCCCTGCCACATGCGTGCCATGGCCACATCCGGTCGCGCCGGAGCAGTCGGTGCCCGAGCCGGGCGCGATGCTCGCTGTCACCCCGCCCGGGCACAGGCTGCTGGCGCTATAGAGCGCATAGTTGGTGGAGTAACAGGCCTCGCTCACGATTGCGCCGCTCAGGAAAGGGTGATCCAGGCGCACACCCGTGTCCAGTACGGCAACAACCCGACCGGTGCCGTCGTAACCCGCTTGCCACTGGGTCGTTGCTCCGATGGTCTGGGTGCTCGAAGCGAGCGCCGGTGCGTGCAGGCGATCTTCGGTGACACTCGCGATGCCGCTGTCGGCGAGGAGTGCCGCGAGTTCGTCCTGATCGACTTCCATCGACATGAATGGGAGTGTCTTGAAGGTCTTGAGGCGCGCACCCGCGGGCGTGCGCAGCACGCGTTCGGCAAGACGCCCCGAACGCAGGGCGATTGCCTCGCGCTGGCGATCGCGTGCCTGAGGGGGGAGTTTCTCTTCCAGTTGGTAAGGCATGGCCAGTTGCACGATGACCCGCACGCGGCCCTCGCGTCCCGCGCGCTCCATCAGGCGTGCACGCACCGCCTGCTCTTCGGCGAGATCCTCGGCCACAGGGACATCGGTTGCGGGCATGTCGCGCTTGGGCGGCGAGGCACCCAGCATCCCGGGGGCGCCAGTCATCGCGACGAACAACGACAACGACGCGAAGCGGCGAGTGGCCGAGCTCAGCGAGCGGCGCGTCTGCGGTGATTGCGCGGACAAGCCCGAACTTTCGGGTTCATCTATATGGAACATGGTCAACTCCTGACCAGCAGGCCGAGACCATGGAAAGACGGGATGTGCGCAAAGGAGCGTCATGCAACCCAGCTGCCCTCCATGGATGGTAGGGCCTGTGGCTTTGCGTCTGGGGCTCTCACCCCATTTGCCCTGAAGAACGTCGTCAATACCGACGATCGACAACGCAATTGTAGTCCGGTTTGTTCGTGGCAATCGCCTTTTGACGCGCGTCACGCGTGACGCGTTCCGTCCAGGAGTGGAACAAGGGCGCTTGTGTCAATTCGTAGCAGGTTAAGATAGCGGGCCCGGGGCACGCGCATCGCAACCTTGAGATCATTGATGAAGAAAGCACTCGTTACCGGCATCACCGGCCAGGACGGCGCCTATCTCGCAGAGTTCCTGCTTGGCAAGGGCTACGAGGTCCATGGCATCAAGCGTCGGGCGTCGCTGTTCAATACCGACCGGATCGACCATCTCTACCAGGATCCGCACGAGCAGGGGCTGCGCCTCGTGCTGCACTATGGCGACATGACCGACACCTCCAACCTGGTGCGCATCATCCAGCAGGTGCAGCCGGACGAGATCTACAATCTCGCTGCGCAGTCGCATGTGGCGGTGTCGTTCGAGGAGCCGGAGTATACCGCCAATGCGGACGCGCTCGGGCCCTTGCGGATGCTCGAGGCGATCCGCATGCTGGGGCTGGAGAAGAAGACGCGCTTCTATCAGGCGTCCACCTCCGAGCTTTACGGACTGGTGCAGGAAGTGCCGCAGCGCGAGACCACGCCGTTTTACCCCCGCAGCCCGTATGCGGTGGCCAAGCTCTACGCATACTGGATCACGGTGAACTACCGCGAGGCGTATGGGATCTACGCCTGCAACGGCATCCTGTTCAATCACGAGAGCCCGCTGCGTGGCGAGACCTTCGTGACGCGCAAGATCACCCGGGCGTTGGCGCGGATCAAGCTCGGGCTGCAGGATTGCCTGTATCTCGGCAACCTGGATGCGAAGCGCGACTGGGGGCATGCGCGCGATTACGTCGAGATGCAGTGGCTGATGCTGCAGCAGGACACGCCCGAGGACTTCGTGATTGCGACCGGCGTGCAGTACAGCGTGCGCGATTTCGTCACCGCCGCTGCGGCAGAGCTCGGGATTGCGATGCAATGGAGCGGAAGCGGAGTCGAGGAAACGGGCGCCGATCAGCATGGGCGAACGATCGTGCGGGTGGATCCGCGCTACTTCCGTCCGACTGAAGTGGAGACCTTGCTGGGTGATCCAACGAAGGCACGCGAGAGGCTGGGCTGGGTGCCGGCCACGACGTTTGCCGAGCTGGTTGCCGAGATGGTGCGGGAGGACCTCAAGAGTGCCGAGCGGGATGAGCTGGTGAAGCGACACGGTTATGCAGCCTACGATTACCACGAGTGAATAAACGATGACTGATACGCTCTCCTTCGGAAGAACCTATGTCGCAGGTCATCGTGGCATGGTCGGCTCCGCCATCGTCCGGCGCCTCGGTGCGCTGGGCATCAGCGAAATCATCGCGCGCAGCCATGCCGAGCTCAACCTGGCCCGCCAGGCCGATGTCGAGGCCTTCTTCGCCGCCGAGCGGCCGGACACCGTGTTCCTCGCTGCGGCCAAGGTCGGCGGTATCCACGCCAACAACAGCTATCCGGCGGAGTTCATCTACGACAACCTGATGGTCGAGGCGAACGTCATCGACGCGGCCTACCGCTCCGGGGTGAAGCGACTACTGTTCCTCGGCAGCAGTTGCATCTATCCGCGCATGGCGCCTCAGCCGATGACCGAGGACATGCTGCTTTCCGGTCACCTCGAGCCGACGAACGAGCCCTACGCGGTGGCGAAGATCGCGGGCATCAAGCTGTGTGAGAGCTACAACCGGCAGTACGGTTGCGACTTCCGTAGCGTGATGCCCACCAATCTGTATGGGCCGGGCGACAACTATCACCCCGAGAACAGCCACGTTATCCCGGCGCTGATCCGGCGCTTTCACGAGGCCAAGGCGTCTGCCGCGCCGACGATCACGATTTGGGGCAGCGGCACGCCGATGCGCGAGTTCCTGCATGTGGACGACATGGCGGCGGCGTGCGTGCACGTGCTGAGCCTGCCGCGCGAGGTGTATGACGCGCACACCTTGCCGCAGCAGAGCCTGATCAACGTCGGCTACGGCAGCGATGTGTCGATCGCGGAGCTGGCGCGGCTGGTGGGCAAGGTGGTGGGCTACAGCGGCGAGATCGTGTTCGACACCAGCAAGCCGGATGGCACGCCGCGCAAGCTGATGGACTCCGGCCGCCTGCGCGGGTTGGGCTGGGCGCCGTCCATCGATCTGGCGGCCGGCCTGACGGCGACGTATGCGGACTTCGTGGCGGGTGCGGTGAGGCTGGGCTGACAAGCTGCGTTGCGAATGGCACGGCCTGCATGCGCAGATCACTGCTCGCTTGCGACGATCTCGTCAGGACGACTTTGTCACCGATCCAGTCCCGCTGCGCAGAGGGTCAGGGAAACCGCGTCAGCAAGGTCGAGGCTGTGGTCGATGCGCACGTCTGGCTGCTGTGGCGCCTCGTAGGGGCTGTCGATTCCGGTCATGTTCGGCAGTTCGCCGCTGCGCGCCTTTCTGTACAGTCCCTTCGGGTCGCGTAGTTCGCAGACTTCCAGCGGCGTATCCAGAAAGACTTCCATGAAGCGGTCGTTTCCGATCAACGCCCTGGCCATTTCCCGCTCGGACCGGAAGGGGCTGATGAACGCGGTAATCACGATGAGGCCGGCGTCCAGCATCAGCTTGGCGACCTCGGCGACGCGGCGGATGTTCTCGACGCGGTCGGCTTGCGTGAAGCCCAAGTCCTTGTTCAACCCGTGCCGGATGTTGTCTCCATCAAGAATGTAGGCACGCTTTCCCTGGCGGTAGAGTGCCTCATCGAGCGCGTTGGCGAGCGTGCTCTTCCCGGCCCCCGACAGCCCGGTGAGCCAAATCACCTTGCCTTTCTGGCCGTTGAGGCGTTCGCGGTCCTGCCTGGAGATGCTGAAGCTTGGGCGGGTCAGGTTCTGGGGGACGTGATCGTTGGTCATTTCGGTGTCTAGCTCTGTTTTGACGGAAGGCGGCGCGAAGAGGTCTGGGGAAAGTCTTCCGACCGATGCCTCGCCAATTGCACGCCGACCCGCTCGATATGTGCGCGCAGGTCCGGATTATCGATGAGGTGCCAGAGGCTCAGATCCACTTTCCAGGGCAACAGCAGGTCGTCGATTCTGCCGGCGAGCTTCATCAGCTGCCAGAGGTCGAGTCGTGGGGCGGTGAGGCACAGGTCGATGTCCGAGCCCGGTCGGTGTGTGTCCATCGCTCGCGAACCGTACAGGCGCACCGACTCGACCTCGGGCTGGGTGGCGATGATGGCGAGGATGCGATCGAGCGCGTCCTCGGGGAGTCCGAACGCGCTGTGCTGTGCAGGGCTCATGCCTTTGCGGCCAACTGCTGCATCTGCGCTGCGAAGCGCATGAAGAGCGGGTGATAAGTCGTCAGGATGCGTTCGGCGATGGCGTTGGCGACATCCTCGTTGTACGTGTGCGAGGTCTGGTTGCGGCTGACGATCATCTCCAGCCAGCCCTCGCCGTCTTCGATGAGCCCGCGGTTGAAGAACTCGCGGCTGGCGTCGCGCGAGCCCGAAATGCCGCTACTGCCCTGCCAGGCGAGGTAGTCCTTCATGACGTTCCAGGCCAACTCGTGGGTGAACTCGAAAGCCTGGATCAGCCCCTGTTTTTCGAGGTCGCTCAAAGGGCGCTCGTGCGCGAGCTGCACCGCGGCTCCGAGTCGCGCGAGCGCCTTGTCGAAGTTGGAAAGCCGCTGAAGCCAGCGGATGTCTGGAGGCCTCTGTGTGTTGGGTTGGGCTGGCGTCATCGGTTTGTGCATCGAATCAGTTTGCCAGATCCTCGAATGCCTCCGCAGCGCTCAGCACGAGTCCGACGCTGTCGAGCGTGAGCGGCGCGGTGTCGGCGGTGGATTCGAAGAAGCGCCAGTGGTCGGCGTCGCGCTGGTAGAGCTCCAGCCGGCGGGCGTCGATGTCCACCAGGAGGTATTCGGCCAGGCTCTCGAGCTTGCGATAGGCGGCGAACTTGGTGCCGCGGTCGTAGGCTGCGGTGGAGTCCGAGAGCACCTCGACGACCAGGCAGGGGTGCGCGATTGCGAGCTCGGCGCTGCGGTCGCGCTCGTCGCAGCTCACCATCACGTCCGGGTAGAAGTAGGCGTCGGCGGCTTCGACGAAGAGCTTCATGTCCGAGACGAAGCTCTGGCAGCGGGTGCCCTTGAGGTGAGCACGCAGCAAGGCATGCAGGCCGCCAGTCACCAGGACATGCTCACGTCTGGCGCCGACCATCGCGAAGATCTCGCCCGCGACGTACTCGTGTTTGTCCGCCTGCTCTGCTTCCCAGGCGAGGTAGTGCTCACGTTGGAGCGGTGCTGTGGCGAGTGCTTCGCCCATGGTGATGCTCCTTGCTGCAAAACGAATTCAGAACTCGGGTCTGGGCAGCCGCTCGACGAGCGTGTCCCAGGCGAAGGATAGCGACGGCAGGGTCTGCAGTGCGGTACTGCCTTCGAGCTCGAAGATGTCTGGTCGGCCGTATTCACCCGCCTTGAGCGTGTAGATGGTGACAGTGCGCTCGACAGGATGCACCAGCCAGTATTCGGCGACACCGGCGCGCTCGTAGATGCGGCGCTTGGTGATCTGGTCGTGCGCGGCGCTGGCGGGCGAGATCACCTCGGCAACCCAGGCCGGCGCGCCACGTACGCCGCGGCGGTCCAGTTGTGCAGGGTTGCAGACGACGAGCACATCGGGCTGCACCACCACGTCGATGTCGTCGTCGCCCTCGTCGCTACGCGGCAGTCGGACGTCGAGCGGGGCGATGAAGGCGCGGCAGGTTTTTCCATCGAGTTGTTGCCGGAGCTGAAAGTACATCTCGCCGGCGATGTCCTGATGATCGAGTGCCGGGGCAGGGGCCATCATGACCGGTTCGCCATCGATCAGCTCGTAGCGCACGTCGTCCGGCCATTGCAGGTAATCGCGGTAGGTGTAGCGGCGGTCGTTGCGCAGGGGCAGGCCCATGGTCGGCTCCGGGTGTGCATTGGGCATACCATAGCCCCAGCGCCTCGCCCTTGCAACCAACACCGCGCGCGGTAGGGACGGGCTGCGCTTATAATCCCGGCTTCGCCATTTTCAGCCGGATTCCCGATGCAGATCATCCCTAGCCGCCTCGCGGGCGCATTCATCATCGAGCCGCGCGTGTTCGGCGATGCGCGCGGTTTCTTCATGGAGACATGGAACAAGGCGCGCTATGTGGAAGCCGGCATTTCGGCGGATTTCGTGCAGGACAATCTCTCCTTCTCCCAGCGCGGCGTATTGCGCGGACTGCACTTCCAGAACCCCAATCCGCAGGGCAAGCTGGTGCAGGTGCTGCAGGGGGAGGTGTTCGATGTCGCAGTCGATATCCGCGTCGGCTCTCCCACCTTCGGCGATTGGGAGGCCGTGGTGCTGTCGGCCGAGAACCGTCGCCAGTTCTATGTGCCGCCCGGCTTCGCGCACGGCTTCTGCGTGACCTCCGAATCCGCGCTGTTCGCGTACAAGTGCACCGATCTCTACAACCCTGCGGCGGAAGGTAGCGTGCTGTGGAACGACCCGGATCTCGGCATTCCCTGGCCCATCGAGGCGCCGTCACTGTCGGCCAAGGACCGCGACGGCATCCGCCTGCGTGATTTTCCGCAGGAACGATTGCCGCGCTTCGAGGGCTGAGCGATGGCCGAAACCCGAATCCTGTTGATCGGCGCTGGTGGGCAGCTCGCGCGCGAGCTGAGGCGGGAACTGTCGACCTTGGGCGAGGTGACCGTGGCGGCGCGTAGCGGCGGCGATGTGTCCATCGACCTCACCGAACCGGACACACTCACCGAGATGGTGCGCAGGGTGCGGCCCGACTGGATCGTCAATGCCGCCGCGCACACCGCGGTCGACAAGGCGGAGAGCGAGCGTGAGCTGGCCTTCTCGATCAACGCCGCCGCCCCCGGCGTGCTCGCCTCGGCTGCAGCCGAGGTCGGGGCCCTGCTGGTTCATTACTCCACCGACTATGTGTTCGACGGCCAGGGCAGCCGGCCGTATCTCGAGGACGACCCGACCGGCCCGCAGAGTGTGTATGGCCAGAGCAAGCTCGCGGGCGAGGCGGCGATCGCCGCGACCGGAGCGGCGCAGTTGATCCTGCGCACCAGCTGGGTGTTTGGGCTTGACGGCAACAACTTCATGCGCACCATGCGCCGTCTCGCGCGCGAGCGTGACGAGCTACGGGTGGTGGCCGACCAGCGCGGCGCGCCAACCTGGTCGCGCCACATCGCGCAGGCCACCGCGCAGATGCTTGCGCAACTCGGGCAGGATCGTGCCGCGTGGCAGCGGCTTTCGGGCCTCTATCATCTGGTGTCGCAGGGCGAGACCACCTGGCATGGTTTCGCCGAGGCCATCGTCGCGCATCAGCGCCAGCGCGAGCCGGTGAAGGCGCAGCGGGTCATCCCCATCGCCACACACGAGTACCCAGTGCCGGCGCCGCGTCCGGCGTATTCGGTGCTCGACACCGGCAAGCTCCACAACAACTTCGGTATCCGCCTGCCCGACTGGCGCGCAGCACTCGCGCAGGTGCAGGAAGAACTCGACCGGGAACCCATCTGACCATGAGCAAGACCCTGATCGTCACCGGCGGCGCCGGCTTCATCGGCTCCGCGCTGATACGCCACCTGATTGCGAGCACTGATTACCGTGTCGTGAACGTCGACGCGCTGACCTACGCGGGCAATCTCGAATCGCTCGCGAGCATCGCCGACGACTCGCGCTACGTGTTCGAGCACGTCGACATCCGCGATGCAGCCGCCGTGCAGCGTGTGTTCGAGACGCACCAGCCGGACGGCGTGATCCACCTCGCCGCCGAGAGCCATGTGGATCGCTCGATCGACGGGCCGCGCGTGTTCATCGAGACCAACGTGATGGGCACCTACACCCTTTTGGAGGCGGCGCGCCGGCACTGGTCGGCGCTGGCGGGCGCGGCGCGCGAGGCGTTCCGCTTCCATCATGTGTCCACCGACGAGGTGTATGGCACGCTCGGCGAGACCGGCCTCTTCACCGAGACCACCCCCTACCAGCCGAACTCGCCCTATTCCGCGAGCAAGGCGGCGTCCGATCATCTCGTGCGCGCCTGGCACCACACCTACGGTCTGCCGGTGGTGACGACCAACTGCTCCAACAATTACGGGCCCTATCACTTCCCCGAGAAGCTGATCCCGCTCATGATCCTGAACGCGCTGGAAGGCAAGCCGCTGCCGGTGTACGGCAACGGCCGGCAGATCCGCGACTGGTTGTATGTCGAGGATCACGCCCGGGCGCTGCTGCGGGTGTTCGAGGCCGGTCGGGTGGGCGAGGAGTACAACATCGGCGGGCACAACGAGCAGGCCAACATCGACGTGGTGCAGGCGATCTGTGCGCTGCTGGAGCAGCACGCGCCGCAGAAGCCGGCGGGCGTCGCGCGCTATGCAGATCTCATCACCTACGTCCAGGATCGCCCCGGCCACGACCTGCGCTACGCGATCGACGCCGGCAAGATCCAGCGCGAGCTCGGCTGGGTACCGCAGGAGAGCTTCGCCACCGGGCTGGAGAAGACGGTGCGCTGGTACCTCGACAACCCCACCTGGTGGCGGCGGGTGCGCGACGGCAGCTACCGCGGCGAGCGGCTGGGAATCGGGGCCGCGTGATCGGCACGTAATGGAGTGTTCAGCATGAAAGGCATCATCCTCGCCGGCGGTTCCGGCACCCGGCTGTATCCGGCCACACTGGCGGTCAGCAAGCAACTGCTGCCGATCTACGACAAGCCGATGATCTACTACCCGCTCAGTACCCTGATGCTGGCGGGGATCCGCGACATTCTGGTGATCTCCACGCCGCAGGACACGCCGCGCTTCGAGCAGCTGCTGGGCGATGGCGCGCAGTGGGGTTTGTCGCTGCAGTATGCGGTGCAACCCAGCCCGGACGGGCTCGCACAGGCCTTCATCATCGGGCGCGACTTCGTCGGAAACGGGCCGAGTGCGCTGGTGCTGGGTGACAACATCTTCTACGGCCACGACCTGCACACCAAGCTCGGGCGTGCGGTGGCGCGCGAGCGCGGCGCGACGGTGTTCGCCTACCATGTGCATGACCCGGAGCGCTATGGCGTGGTGGCCTTCGACGCCGAGGGGCGGGCGACCTCGCTGGAGGAGAAGCCGCGCGTGCCCAAGAGCAACTATGCGGTCACCGGGCTCTACTTCTACGACAACCAGGTCGTGGACATGGCGCGTGAGCTCAAGCCATCCGCGCGCGGCGAGCTCGAGATCACCGACATCAACCGGCTCTACCTGGAGCAGGGCTCGCTCAGCGTCGAGATGATGGGGCGCGGCTACGCCTGGCTGGATACTGGCACCCATGAGAGCATGCTCGAGGCGAGCAACTTCATCGAGACCATCGAGCATCGCCAGGGTCTGAAAGTGGCGTGCCCGGAGGAGATCGCCTTTCGCAAGGGTTTCATCGGCGCGGCGGAGATCGAAAAGCTCGCGCAGCCGCTGGCGAAGAACGCCTACGGCCAATATCTGCTACGCATGCTGAAGGATACCGGCCCGGCATTCTGAGCGAAGGCCGGGCCGTCGTTTGCCGGTAAGCTCTCAGCCGCCGGCGCCCTCGGTGGGCGCCGTGCCTACGGTGTCCTCAATCGCCTCGAGCCCTTCGAAGAGGCTGTCGAAACGCCCGGTGAAGCCGATGCTGGCGAACTCGAACGTGCCATCCGCCTCGGTGAAGGGGTAGAGCACCCAATGGCCGGTCGCATCGCGGCGGAAGACTTCGACTGTCCGCAACCGCGGGGAGACCAGGACGTACTCCTGAAGGCTCGTGAGGCTGCGGTAAGCTGAGAATTTTGCCCCGCGGTCGTACGCCTCTGTGGACTTCGACAGGATCTCGATCACCAGCAGTGGATGGCGCTTGACGTACGCAGCGTCGCGCCCCTGATCCCGCGAGTCGCAGCTGACGAACAGATCCGGATAGAAGATGCAATTGGCCGCATCGACCGCGAGCTTCATGTCCGAGGGGTAAAGGCGGCAAGCCTTGCCCCGCACATGGGGCAGAAGGGCCGCCGAGAGATTAAGTGCAACGGCAGCATGCGCATCCGAGACACCCACCATCGCGAACACCTCACCATCGACGAACTCGTGCCGCTCGGGCTGAGCCTGTTCCCAAAGCAGAAAATCATCGACCCGGTATTCAACCTTGCGTTGTGGAAGATTCATCGCTTCGGTTCCCGTAAGTGCATGTCGTCCCAATAGCTTACCCCTGCCCCAACACCCCCGCAATCACCGCCTCCCGAGCGTCCGCGGCGATCTCGCGGCGGTGTCGGCCGGTGTCGGTGGGGATCGCCGAGAAGGTCTGCAGCCGCGCCACCAGCTGCGGCTCTGCGGCGATCGCGCGCACGCACGCGGCCAGGCTGAGGTCGCCGATATAGGCCGGCGCCAGGCTAAGGCGGCCGTCCGGCGTCTCGTAGCGCAGCGCCAGCGCCTGGATCGGCTGGCCACACTCGATCGCAGGCTGCAGCAGCGCGGCGTGGAAATGCAGCACCTGGGTACCGTCGGTGGTGGTGCCCTCGGGAAACACCCCCACCATCCGGCCCGTCTGCAGCAGGGCGGCGATCTGGGCGTTCACCTGTTTCGCATGGCCGCGGCTGCCGCGCTGCAGGAAGATCGTGTCGTTTCGTGCCGCCAGCCAGCCGATCAGCGGCCAGCCGCGCACTTCTGCCTTGGAGACGAACGCGGTGGGGGCGAGCGCGTTGATGGCGAAGATGTCCAGCCACGATACATGGTTGGCCACCAGCAAGCTGCCGGGCTCGACCGGTGAGCCGGCATGCTCCAGCCGGATCGCGAGCAGCGCGAGCATGCGTCGCGACCAGCGCTGGCGCAGGCGACGGTGGGTGTCGGGCCGGGTCAGCGGATAGACCATAAGACAGGTGAGGAGGCCCGCCACCAGGTGCAGGCACAGGCGCACGATGCGCCATGCACTGCGCAGCCGTGCGGCGAGCGGGCGCGGCTGCGTCGGCGACGCCTCGCTGTCGAGGACGCGTTGCAACTCTTCAGGGGTGTGCGGTGCGTTCAGTCGTGGCGTCCCATGAAATGGCGGGCATATTTGTCTTCCACCCGGTTCATCGGCATCAGGATGGGCAGGTCGGCGGTGTTGAAGTCCGGATCCCACGCCGGCTCGCCGCAGATCCATGCGCCCGCGCGCAGATAGCCCTTGATCAGCGGCGGCACGTCGGCGTCGAGGTCGCTACGGAACTTGTCCAGCGGCAGCGGCGTGCGCGGGAAGACGTGATACTCCAGCGGCGCCTGGTGTTCATCCTTGAGGCGATTATACAGACTGGCTGCCATGTGCCCGCCGTCCGCCATGCTGATCGAGGCGCAGCCGATCAGGTAGTCGTAGCGGTTTTCCTGCATGTACTTCGCGAGGCCCGACCACAGGAGCGCGATCACCGCGCCGGTGCGGTACTCGATGTCGATGCAGGAGCGGCCGATCTCGACGATGCGGCTTCTCAGGTTCTGCAGGCGGGTGAGGTCGAATTCGTTCTCCGAGTAATAGCCGCCGACGCGGCGCGCGGCCGCGGGCGAGAGGATGCGGTAGGTGCCGACGATGCGGCCCTGGCTCTCGTCGCGCACGATGAGGTGCTCGCAGAAAGGGTCGTAGATGTCGCGGTCCACCCCCGGTGTGCGGGTGGGCAGACGTGCGCCCATCTCCTCGGCGAAGACGCGGTAGCGCAGTTTCTGCGCTTCGAGGATCTCGGTTTCGCACGCGGCGAGCCCGACATGCAGGCTGCGTTTCGGGCGGATGAAGCGTTGCTGTTCTGTCTGCAGCATGGCCAACCTCGGTTGAAGATGAGTGCGGCCATTCTCGGGAGGCGGGATTGCAGCGACGTGATCGAACGATGACGGCACGGTTACGCCGCCCCGAGTCCTTATAATGCGGGTTTTGTCGAGGAAGTCGCCAATGTCCATCCTGGTTTGCGGGTCGCTCGCTTACGACACGATCATGGTCTTCCCGGACCAGTTCAAGAACCACATCCTGCCCGAGCGCATCCATATCCTGAACGTCGCCTTCATGGTGCCGGACATGCGCCGCGAGTTCGGGGGTTGCGCGGGCAACATCGCCTACAACCTCAAGCTGCTGGGCGATGATCCGCTGATCATGGCCACCGTCGGCGACGACGCAGGCGCCTATCTCGAGCGCCTGAAAATGCTCGGCTTGCGTAGTGACCATGTGCGCCAGGTGTCGGGCACCTACACCGCCCAGGCCTTCATCACCACCGACCTGGACGACAACCAGATCACCGCCTTCCACCCCGGGGCGATGATGCAGTCCCACCTCAACCGGGTGGACGACGCGCAGGGTGTCACTCTCGGCATCGTCGCGCCCGATGGCCGCGACGGCATGTTGAGCCACGTGCAGCGTTTCGCCGCGCTGGGCGTTCCTTTCGTGTTCGACCCGGGCCAGGGTTTGCCGATGTTCTCCGGCGAAGAGCTCGTCACGTGCCTGCGGCTCGCGCGCTACTGCACGTTCAACGACTACGAGGCCAACCTGCTGTGCGAGAGGACCGGGCGAAGCATCGAGGATCTCGCCGGCGAGGTCGAGGCGCTGATCGTCACCCTCGGTGGCGAAGGCTCGCGCATCTACGCCGATGGTGCGGTCATCGACATCCCCGTGGCGCCGGCTGCTGCGCTGTCCGATCCGACCGGCTGCGGCGACGCCTACCGCGCCGGTCTGCTGCATGGCATCTCGCAGGGCTATGACTGGCTGACGGTGGGTCGGTTGGCCTCGGTGATGGGTTCGATCAAGATCGCGAGCCGTGGCGGGCAGAATCATCGCCCGACGCGCGCGGACATCGCCGCGCATTTTGCCGCGGCCTACGGTGCGCAGCCCTGGTAGGCGCTTGATGTGGAGTTCCCTGGCTGCAGCAGGCAGCGTCAGGGGTAGAACAGATAGAGGCGGTAGCCGACAGCGCTATCCACGCCCTCGGTGTTGAAGCCTAGCCTTACCGGAACCGTGGCGCGGGGCGCAAGTCCGTTCTCGGGCGGTGCGTCGCGCAGCCATTCATCGGGTGTGAGCACTCGCCGGATCACTGCGCGGTCGCGCGCGTCGGTGAGCGTCAGTTCGAGATGCGGCACCGTCTGAGGGAAGCTTGCGCGATTCCGGATGACGACGTTCAGCACATGGCTGTTACGCTCGCCGGGGGCGAACTCCAGATCCGAGGTCTCGATGAAGATCTCGTCGATGACCTTGGGCAGGCCCAGCGTGCATTCCAGGTGTGCGCACATCAACTCAAGGTAGGGCCGGGTTTGCGGCCACTGGCGGGCGATCTCGTCGCGGAACAGGTAGCCGCCCTGCGCGGCCAGAAGGCCCATCAGCATGCCAAGACTGAGGCCGAGGAACCAGCGCCCGCCGGTCGTCACAGGCGGTGCCGAGCCGGCCGGACGGTAGCGGGCGCGGATGGCGTCTTCGTCCTCCTCCTCCGCGGCAACATGTTGCCGCTTGACGAAGTCCCGCGCGGAGGCGAAATCCTCAGGGGCTGCGTCGTCATCGCGCGCCTGCGGGGGCACAGTGTCGGGATCCTGTGTTCCGGCAGCCACCGCTGCCGTCGGCGTGCTCTCTTCCCACGAAGTATCCGACAACTGCGGTGCTGGTGCCTCGTTGTCGGGCCTCTCGGACTTTCGCTCCGGCATCACGAAATGTGCTGCGAGCTCGGGCGGCAGCGATGCCCCGCGCTCTATCCATGCCCCGTCCGCGCGTGGAGCCGGGTGCGGGGCTGAGGCGGTCGGCGCCGCGAGCACGGCCTCCCGCGGCGACTCCGTATGCAGGGGCGGCAGCGCCTCGGGGACGCCGAAAGCCAGCGGGTCGTAAGGGTCGAGGGCAGGTTCTTCGGTGGCAGGTTCTTCGCGCGTCACGGCAAACGCGGTGTCCCTGCGATCCGCATCGCCACGCGAGCGGAAAACCGCCGGCGGCACCGACGGCTGCACGAAGTCATCGCGGCGCAGCGCATCGAGCGCAGCGGCAAAGCTCCGCGCCGGGGTGGCCTCTGGCGTCTCGGCCGACTCCGATACCGGGTCTTCGAGCACGAAGAACGGCCTCTCCTCGGTGTCGGCAGCCGGTGTCGTGGCTGCAGGTGCATGCGGCGGGCCTTCAGCCGCGCTTTGGGTCGCGTCTTCAGTCGATCTGGCAGCCGGTTCGACAAGGTTCAGGCGCGCATTGAACGGCACGAAGCAATGTCCGCAGCGCACCATGCCGCCATGCGCATCGAGCTGTGCCGCCTGCAGGCGGAACACCGTCTGGCAGGCCGGGCAGCGGACGAGGCTCATGGACTTCCGGCGTCGCGCTCGCCTTCCAGTCGCGCCCAGCCGTCGCGCACGGCTCCGACACGCAGGGCGATGTAGGGCGCGTAGGCGTCGATGACGCGTTCAGTCTGGCTGTCGAGCACGCCGGAGAGGGCGAGGCGTCCGCCCGGCGCAACCCGCGCGGCGATCGATGGCGCCAGCACGCACAGCGGGTTGGTGAGGATGTTGGCCACCACCAGGTCATAGCTGCCCGCGAGCGGTACGCCGGAATGCTGCAGCTCCAGCATCACTTGGTTGCGCTCGGCATTGTAGCGCGCGGCCTCGATCGCCTTCTCGTCGATGTCGACGCCGAGCACGCTTGCCGCGCCCAGCTTGGCTGCGGCGATGCCCAGGATGCCCGAGCCGCAGCCGTAGTCCAGCACCCGGCTCTCCGGCCGGGTTACGCTGCAGAGCCACTCGAGGCACAGGTGCGTGGTCGGATGCGAGCCGGTGCCGAAGGCCATGCCCGGATCGAGTTCGATGTTGATTGCGGCCGGGTCGGGGGCGACATGCCATGACGGCACGATCCACAGGCGATCCGTGATGGGGATCGGGTCGAACTGGCTCTGCGTGAGCTGTACCCAGTTCTGCTCCTCCACCGCGTCGATCGAGAAGGCCGGAACGGCCTTCAGGCCCGCATCGGCCGAAGCTTGCGCGAGTGCCGCGGCGAGATCCGCCGTCGTGTCGAAGAGCGCGATCACGCGGCTGTGGTCCCACAGCCCGGTCGGAAGATGCCCTGGTTCGCCGAACTGGGGCTTCTCGGCGTCGGTGCCGGCGTCAGCATCCTCGATGCTCACTGACAGCGCGCCGTGCTCCATGAGGGCCTCGGAAAGCCTCTCGGCGCGTGCGGCTTCTGCCTGCAGTGTCACCGACAGCCAGCTCATGCCGGTTTGACTTCGTTGCGGTCGGCGAGCTTGTGCTCGAGGTAGTGGATGCTGGTGCCGCCCTCGACGAAGCGGCTATCCATCATCAGCTCCTGATGCAGCGGCACATTGGTCTTGATGCCCTCCACCAGCATCTCGGAGAGCGCGATGCGCATCCGCCGGATGGCCTGCTCGCGTGTGTCGCCGTAGGTGATCAGCTTGCCGATCATCGAGTCGTAGTAGGGCGGCACCGTGTAGCCGTTATACACATGCGAATCCACCCGTACGCCCGGCCCGCCCGGCATGTGCCAACTGGTGATACGGCCGGGGCTGGGCGTGAACTTGAAGGGGTCTTCCGCGTTGATACGACACTCCACCGCATGGCCGCGCAGCACCACCTGGCGTTGCTTGAACCACAGCTTCTCGCCCGCGGCGATGCGGATTTGTGCTTGCACGATGTCGATGCCGCTGATGAGTTCGGTCACCGGGTGTTCGACCTGTACCCGCGTGTTCATTTCGATGAAGTAGAACTCGTTGTTCTCGTAAAGAAACTCGAAGGTGCCGGCGCCGCGGTAGCCGATCTTGCGGCAGGCCTCGGCGCAGCGCTCACCGATCGCGTCGATGAGCTTGCGGTCGATGCCGGGGGCGGGCGCTTCCTCGATCACCTTCTGGTGGCGACGCTGCATGGAGCAGTCGCGCTCGCCGAGATACACCGCGTTGCCGTGCTGGTCGGCCAGCACCTGGATCTCGATATGGCGCGGGTTCTCGAGGAATTTCTCCATATATACCATGGGGTTGCCGAAGGCGGCACCCGCCTCGGCCTGCGTGGTGGTCACAGCATTGAGCAGCGCAGCCTCGGTGTGCACCACGCGCATGCCGCGTCCGCCACCGCCGCCCGCCGCCTTGATGATCACGGGGTAGCCGATCGCGCGCGCGGTGCGCACGATTTCCTTCGGGTCGTCGGGTAGGGCGCCCTCGGAACCGGGCACGCAGGGCACCCCCGCCGCCTTCATCGCATCCTTGGCGCTGACCTTGTCACCCATCAGGTTGATGGTCTCGGGGCGCGGCCCGATGAACACGAAGCCGGACTTCTCGACCCGCTCGGCAAACGCCGCGTTCTCCGACAGGAAACCGTAGCCGGGGTGGATCGCCTCGGCGTCGGTGACCTCTGCGGCGGAGATGATGGCGGGGACGTTGAGGTAGGAGAGGGTGGATGAGGCCGGGCCGATGCAGACGGATTCGTCTGCGAGTTTCACGTACTTCGCCTCGGTATCCGCCTCGGAGTGCACCGCCACGGTGCGGATGCCCAGTTCCCGGCAGGCGCGCAGCACGCGCAGGGCGATCTCACCGCGGTTGGCAATCAGGATCTTTTCGAACATGGCGGGCTCAGCCGATCACGAACAGCGGCTGACCATACTCGACCGGCTGGCCGTTCTCGACCAGGACGGCCTTGATCACGCCGTCGGCGTCGGATTCGATCTCGTTCATCAGCTTCATCGCTTCGATGATGCACAGGCGCTCACCGGCGGCAACCGTCTGGCCGACGTCTGCGAACGGCTTGGCGCCGGGAGATGCCGCACGGTAGAAAGTGCCCACCATGGGCGACTTCACGATATGGCCGCTCGGCAGGGCGTCGGCGCGCGGCGCTTCCGCAGGGGCGGGGGCTGCGGCGGTTGCCGGCGGGCTGGGAGGCAGGGCGTACTGGATGGTGTGCGCCGGCGCGCTGGCCGCGGCGCCATGCTTGACAATGCGGACCTTCTCCTCGCCCTCGGTGACTTCCAGTTCGGAAATGCCCGATTCCTGGACGAGGTCGATCAGTTTCTTGAGCTTGCGCAAATCCATTTGATTCTCCGGACGGGGCGATGCGAATCCTGCGCATCGCCGGACGAGCCTTTTCAGGTCTGACGCAGGCGCGCGAGCGCGAACTCGAGCGCGGCCATGTAGCCATGCGCACCGAGCCCGGAGATCACCCCTGCGGCACGATCGGAAAAGTACGAGTTGTGGCGGAAAGGCTCCCGCGCATGGATGTTGTCCAGATGGACCTCCACGAACGGAATACCGACTGCGACCAGCGCGTCGCGCAGCGCGATGCTGGTGTGAGTGTAGGCGGCCGGGTTGATGATGATGAAGCCGACCTCTTCAAGCGCTGCGGCCTGCACCCGGTCGATCAACTGACCCTCGTGGTTACTCTGGAAGGACTCGACGATGACACCGTCGGCCTTCGCCCGCGCCTCCATCGCGGCATGGATGCCGGATAGCGTGACCGGCGGCATATCGGTGGGTGTGCCGAGGCCGAGGAGGTTGAGGCTGGGACCGTGAAGAACGAGCACCCGCGGTTGCGGCGGAGGTGGTGTTTCTGCGGTTTTGGAGCGTTTTGAGCGCGTCATGGCAGCAAGTTTGCCGTAAATCGCTACATTTTGTCCAGCACGCGGGCGCTTCGCATGGCTGCGGATTGCGCCCGCGGGCGCCGTGAATCAGAGCAGCGAGCGGATTTTGCGCTCAAGTTCCTCCTCGTTCAAGCTGCCCAGCTTGACGTCGCGGATCGTGCCGGCGCTGTCTACGAAGACGGTGAATGGCAGCGCCTGTGCCGAGTTGCCGAAGTGCTTCGCCATCTCGAGGACCTGCGGGCTCGCGATCAGCAGGGGGTAAGGAACCTGGTGCTCTGCGGCAAAACGCTGCACCGCTTCGATGCGGTCGATGCTGACGCCTACAAATTGCACCTTTTCAGGTGAAATGCGCTGGCTGACCTTCACGAAGTCCGGGATCTCCTTGATGCATGGTGGGCACCAGGTCGCCCAGAAATTCACCACCAGGATGCGTCCGCGCCAGTCGGACAAGGTGCGGGACTTGCCTTCCGAATCGGGGAGCGACAACGCCAGCAGTTGTGTGCCCGCATCGGCGGGGATCGCGGCTGTCGAAGGGGCGCGCAACGCATCGCTCGTTACGTAGCCGGCTACGGCTGCCGCAATCGCAACGCTGATCACCAGCAAGGGTTTGAGGAGGCGCGTCATCCTGCCGACTCCCGGTGGGCGCGCAGCAAAGCCTCAACCACCGGCAGGCGCGCGCGCTCGCCGAGCTTGCGGCCATTGCGCTCGGCATGGCTGTCGAAGAGCGAGAGCTTCACCGGTACGTCGTTCCAGTCGAAGGTCAGCACCGCCTCGGGCAGGCCGGGGGCGGGGCGGCGCGGCTCACGATGCTCGTATTCCATGCCCTTGCCGAGGAAAAAGATCTCGACCTCCTTGGTGCTCTCCGGATAGAGCTCCAGCTCGAGCTCGGAGTACGGGCCTGCCGTGCCGTCCAGTGCGCTGCCGATGAGATAGGGGCGGAAGTCGGCGAGCATGTGCATGAGCTCGACCGCAGCGGAACGCATCTCGAAGAGGCGCTCGTCCTGTTCGTCGTCGCGATACAGGGCCTGCCAGGCGCGCAGCTCGGCTTCGATCTCGGTGTTGTTGGGTAGCGCATCGCCATCGGCAACACCCAGCTGGCGCGCGGCCTTGCGCTTGGCAAAGCCGAAATCTGTGACGCCGTCTTCCGCCATCATCCGTGCGGCGAGGGCTGCGACCTCGCGGCGCACATTGCCCGATCGGGTTGTCATGGTGGCAAGTCCTGCGAGCTGTGAAGGTAGAATTCGCGCTATTTTACACGCCCCGGTTACGGGCACGATTCAGGCGCGGGAGTTTTCATGCACATCCATATCCTCGGCATCTGCGGCACCTTCATGGGTGGCGTTGCCCTGCTTGCGCGCGCTGCCGGGCATAAGGTGACCGGTTGCGACGCAAACGTCTATCCGCCAATGAGCACGCAGCTCGAGGCGCAGGGGATCGGCCTGATCGAAGGCTACGACGCTGCGCAGGCCGACATCGCCGCGGATGTCTTCGTGGTGGGCAACGCGGTGTCGCGTGGCAACCCGCTGCTGGAGGCTGTTCTTGCGCGCGGCCTGCCGTATGTGTCGGGCCCGCAGTGGCTGGCCGACCATGTGCTGCAGGGGCGCTGGGTGCTCGCGGTCGCGGGCACGCACGGCAAGACCACGACCACTTCCATGCTCGCCTGGCTGCTGGAAGATGCCGGGCTGAACCCCGGTTTCCTGGTGGGCGGCGTGCCGACCAACTTCGGCGTGTCGGCGCGGCTCACGGATGCGCCCTTCTTCGTCATCGAAGCGGACGAGTACGACACCGCGTTCTGCGACAAGCGCTCGAAATTCGTGCATTACCGGCCGCGCACCGTGATCCTCAACAACCTGGAGTTCGACCACGCCGATATCTTCGCCGACCTCGCCGCGATCGAGACCCAGTTCCACCACCTCGTGCGCACCATCCCCGGCAACGGCCGCATCATCGTGAATGCGCAGGAGGACAGCCTGCGGCGCGTGCTTGCGCGAGGTTGCTGGTCGGAGTGCGAGGGGTTCAACACCCCCCGGGAGCAGCCGGGCTGGCGCGCCGAGGCGAACCAGGACGGCACGTCGGCGCGCATCCTGCTCGACGATGTGACCCTTGGTGATGTCTCACTGGCGATGGGTGGTAGCCACAATCTCTCGAATGCGCTCGCGGCTATCGCCGCGGCCCGCCACGTCGGTGTGCCGCCGGCGCGGGCGCTGGAAGGGCTGGCGCGCTTTGCGGGGATCAAGCGGCGCATGGAGGTGCGTGGGGTGGTGCGCGGGATCACCGTGTATGACGACTTCGCCCATCACCCGACCGCCATCGCGCTCACACTTGCGGGGCTGCGCCGCCTTCGGCCCCAGGGGCGGATCCTCGCGGTGCTGGAGCCGCGTTCGAACACGATGAAGCTCGGGGTGATGAAGTCGCGCCTGCCCGAGAGCCTCGCCGACGCGGACTCGGTGTATTGTTATGCGCGAGACTTGGGATGGAATGCGGCGGAGGTGCTGGAACCCTTGGGTGGCCGTGCCCGCGTGCATGAAGACCTCGACGCGCTGGTGGCGGACGTCGCAGCCGAGGCACGTACCGGCGATCACATTCTGGTGATGAGCAACGGTGGCTTTGGTGGAGTGCACCAGCGCCTGCTGCAGGCGCTGGGTTCGTAGGGCACTGGCTGACCTGACGGACCGCGGGCCGCTCCGCGCCCTTTGGCTACAGGCTCGAGTGGTGTGCGGTCGTCAGGAGGCGTCGCCTTTTTCCTTGGGTTGACGGTCGAGGCGCAGCGCCTCCTCATCGGTGACGTACTCGAACACCCGCACCACCTTCTGTACGCCGGCGGTGGTACGCGCGGTCTGGGTGGTGCTGTCGGCCTCGGTGCGTGTGACGATTCCGAGCAGAAACACCGTTCCCGCCTCGGTCACGACCTTGACATGCTGCGAGCCGGCGAGTTGGTGATCCACGAAACGCGCGCGTACTTTGGAGGTGATCAGCGCGTCGTTGCTGCGCGAGCTCAGGGTGCTGACCGGGCCAATGACGAGCTCATTGATGACCCCCTTCACGTTCTCCACGCCGGATGCGATGCGCCCGGCCTGCGCCTTCATCGCCTCGTTCGCAACCTGTCCGGTGAGCAACACGTTGCGGTTGTATGAGGTGACGCTCACATTCGCGTTGTCTCCGAGTTGCTCGCGCAGCCGGGCGCGGGTGCGCCACTCGATGCCCTCGTCCTCGACATAGGCGCCCGAGGTGCGGCGATCGACTGCCATCATCGTGGCGGCGGTGGCGCCACCCGCCACGAGCGGGAAGCAACCTTGGAGGGAAGGCAGGATGCAGGCGGCAGCGAGCCCTGTGAGCAAGGTTCGGCGCTTGGCGTGGATCGGGGTTGAGTTCGTTGCGTTCATTGGTCTTCCACTCCCAGAAATAAACAATCGATACCGTCGCAAAGGCAATGCAGAACCAGGCGCTGCACTTCCTGAATCCTTGCGCGGCGTTCGGTGGGCACGCCGATGTGGATGTCGAGCGGTGCGAGCTGCGGTTCGAGCGCATGGCCTGCGCCGCCCGTCAAGGCCACCACGCGCATGTCGCGCTCCTGCGCCGCCTCGATCGCGTCGAGCAATGCCCTAGAAGGCTCTTCGTTCGTGATCAGCAGCAGAACGTCGCCTGGATGACCCAGTGCGCGCAGCGCCTGCACCGCCGCATCCGCGCCCTGCGGCCAGGGGCCCGGCAGGGCCACGGCCGGCAGCGGCGGTCGGTCCATCTCGAAGCGGCCAGCGAGCAGTGCGGCGAACTGGCTCGCATCGGCCGCGGCGCTCCCGTCTCCGATCACGAGGATCTTCCCGTTGTTGAACAGGCTGTCGGTCAGAAGCTCGATGGCGCCGGCGACTGGCGCAGCGAGCTTCTCCAGCGAAGCAAGAGTGGCCTGGGAACATTCCTCGAAGTTCTGCGCGGTGCGCTGAATCAAGTCCATGGGTTCGTCGCTTTCAGTGGGCGCAGGGTGGGCGGACGTGGATTCTAACAGTCCGTCCGCGTCTGGCTGGCGTGGCTGCGACGCACGAAGTATGGCGCGCCGCAGCGGGAAATGCGTGTCGCGATTACACCGTTTTACGATTCGGGTGCATCGAAGGCTCCGGGAATCCACGTGATCGCGGTCATGTCGAGCCGGCTCAGCAGCAGCGCATCGAAACGACACGCCCGACCGGCGTGAGCCCGCCCCGCGTTCGCCAGCCACCAGCGTGCCGCGATGATGAGGCGTTTCTGTTTCCGCGTCGTGATGCTCTGCGCGGCCCCGCCGAAGCGGCCGTTGCCGCGCAGTCGGACTTCCACGAACACCAGTACGTCGTGCGCAAGACACACCAGATCGACCTCGCCACCGCGGCAGCGCACGTTGCGCGCGATGGTACGTACGCCGTGCTCTTCGAGAAACGTCTCTGCCAGCCGCTCCGCCTGCGCGCCGCGTGCTTGCGCTGGCGTGGGCGGGCGGTGGACAATCCCCGGCTGACCCTCTTTGCGTGTTGCCGCCATGTCCGAAAGCACCAGTTCCTTGCTGAATATGCCGGCATTGTATGTCGTTGCCACGCCGCTGGGAAACCTCGGGGACATCACCCTGCGTGCGCTGGACGTGCTGAAGAAGGTGGACGTGATCGCGGCCGAGGACACCCGCCACAGTCAGCGTCTGCTCGATGCATACGGAATCCGCTGTCGCCTCGTCGCCGCGCATGAGCACAACGAGCAGGCTGCAGCGGACGGGTTGATCGGCCTGCTCCAGGGGGGGGGCTCGGTTGCGCTGATCACCGACGCGGGCACGCCCGCGATCTCCGACCCCGGTGCGCGCATCGTCGCGCGGGTGCGCGCAGCGGGCTTGCCGGTCGTGCCGGTGCCGGGGCCCTGTGCAGCGGTGGCGGCGCTGTCGGTGGCGGGGTTCGAGGCGGGCGGGTTTCTGTTCGTCGGTTTCCTGCCGGTGAAGTCGGCCGCACGGCGCACGGCGCTTGCGGAACTGCGTTCCCAGTCGGCGGCGCTGGTGTTCTACGAGTCTCCGCATCGCATCCTCGAGTGCGTGGACGACCTCGTCGCGGTGCTGGAGCCCGAGCGCACGCTGGTGGTGGCGCGCGAACTCACTAAGCGCTTCGAGCAGGTCGCGAGCCTGCGTCTCGACGAGGCGCCCGCCTGGTTTGCGGCAGATGGCGACCGGACCCGCGGCGAGTTCGTGCTGCTGGTATCCGGTGCGCCACCTCGGGAAGGACCGGACGCGGAGGCGGAGCGGGTGCTGCGCCTGCTGCTCGCGGAGATGCCCTTGAAGGGCGCAGCCAGGCTCGCGTCCGAGATCACCGGTGTGTCGCGCAATGCGCTCTACGCACTGGGGTTGGCGCTCAAGGGGGATTGAGGCGGTGCCCTGCAAGCGGCGCTATACTTGAGCCAGTTCATCCTTGAAGCGCCCTGAGCATGCAGACGATTTCCCTGATCCGGCCCGACGACTGGCATCTCCATGTGCGCGACGGCGCAGCCCTCGCGACCGTGGTGCCGCATACTGCCAGGCGCTTCGGCCGTGCGCTGATCATGCCCAACCTCAGGCCGCCGGTCACGACGGCTGCCGCAGCGCTTGCTTACCGTGAGCGCATCCTCGCTGCGGTGCCGGTGGATTGCAGCTTCGATCCGCTGATGTCGCTCTACCTCACCGACAACATGCTGCCGGACGAGGTGGACCGCGCGGTGGGGAGCGGCCATGTCGTCGCGGCCAAGCTCTACCCCGCCGGCGCGACCACGAACTCGGATGCCGGGGTCACCGCGGTCGAGAAGATCTACCCGGTGCTCGAGCGCATGCAGGCACGCGGGCTGGTTCTGTGTGTGCATGGCGAGGTCACTGGTGGAGACGTCGACATCTTCGATCGCGAAAAGATGTTCATCGACACGGTGCTCACACCCTTGACTGCACGCTTTCCGGACCTGCGCATCGTGTTCGAGCACATCACGACCGCCGATGCAGCGGATTTCGTGCTCGCGTCCGGACCGAACATCGCCGCGACGATCACCGCGCACCACCTTCTCTACAACCGCAACGCGATCTTCACTGGCGGCATCAGGCCACACTATTACTGCCTGCCGGTGTTGAAGCGCGAGACTCACCGCAAGGCCCTGGTCGCGGCGGCGACATCCGGAAGCGGCAAGTTCTTCCTCGGCACCGACTCCGCGCCGCATGCCCGCGACACTAAGGAGAACGCCTGTGGCTGCGCGGGTTGCTATACCGCGCACGCCGGCATCGAGCTGTATGCCGAAGCCTTCGAGATGGCCGGCGCGCTGGACCGACTTGAAGCCTTTGCCAGCCTTAACGGCCCTGCGTTCTATCGGTTGGCGCCGAATGCCGACCGGATTACCTTGCTGCGCAATGCCTGGGAGGTTCCGGCCGCCTATGACTATCTCGAGGGCGAGTCGCTCGTGCCCCTGCGTGCGGGCGAGGCCCTCTCCTGGCAACTGGCCTGAAGGAGGTTGCGATGAAGGCAAACCGCGCGCTTCGGTTGGCGGTCATGTTCACACTGGCGCCGGTGCTGGTGGCGTGCGAGAACAGTGCCACCGCATTCATGGTGGATACCAACCAGCACGCGGTTGTCCTCGCGCGTGAACAGCCCTACTTCTGGAGCGACGAGGTCGAGCAGTACGTGGTCGTATCGCGGTTGCCGCATTGCCAGCGCAAGGTGCGCATCCATCCCGGCTCGGTGAACATGGCCGAGATGGAGGTCTACGAGGCGGGTGACCGATTGTGGGCTTTGCGCCAGGGGCAGCGCTGGTATCTGGCGAGTACCGAAGTCTGTCAGGTGCAGGACTGGAATAGCCCCGGTGGCCAGGGGGCACTGGTCGGCAGTTTCCGCATGCAAGACGGGGTGCCGACATTCGTTGCGGTGCAGCAGTAAGGCGCAGGTATAATCCGGGCGGGAAGTTCGTCAGGCAATCGCTGCGCAGTCTTTGTGCGTGGAGGAAAGTCCGGGCCCCGCAGGGCAGGATGCCGGCTAACGGCCGGGCGCCGTGAGGCGACGGAAAGTGCAACAGAAAGCAAACCGCCGATGGCCGCCGCAAGGCGGATCAGGTAAGGGTGAAACGGTGGGGTAAGAGCCCACCGCGGGTCTGGTAACAGCACCTGGCACGGCAAACCCCATCCGGGGCAAGGCCAAATAGGGGGGCAATGGCGTGGCCCGCGTTGCTCCCGGGTAGGCTGCTTGAGCGCCGTGGTAACACGGCGCCCAGAGGAATGATTGCCCGGCGCCTATGGCCGTAAGGCCGTTGGCGCTCGACAGAACCCGGCTTATCGGCGAACTTCCCCAATTCTTCAGTTTCGGCAGCGCTTTCCGAGCGCTGTGCCACCTCGCTCCACTTTCCCCCACTTGGCGGGGATTTTCCTCGCTCCTCACGCTGCGCGACATCAATTCGCGCTATCTGCATTGATTTTTCAGGCTTTATTCATTTTCGCCAGTTTGCGATAAGTCATTGTGTCACAACGAAAAACCCTGGTTTGTCGGCTTGACCGGTGAGGGGCTTTGCACTAGAGTGGGAATAAGTGGATAAAAGTGGGTGAAAGTGTCGTTCAGGCGCTTCGCCGGGTCGAATCAGGGGGGTCCATGTTCCAGGGGGCTGCTGCGCTCAGTCTTGATGCCAAGGGTCGCATTGCGATTCCTGCGCGGCATCGGGATGCGCTCGTCCCTGACGGGGCGCCGCTGGTGATCACCGCTCATCCACACCGGTGTCTGCTTGTGTATCCGCAGGCTGCCTGGGCGCCGATCAGCGAAGAGATCGGGCGCATGCCGGGGCTGGATCAGCGCACCGCGACCCTGAAGCGTCTGCTCATCGGTTTTGCGCAGGTCGAGGAACTCGATTCGGCCGGCAGGGTGCTGGTGGCGCCATCGCTACGGCAATGGGCGAGTCTCGACAAGCAGCTTTGGCTGGTGGGGCAGGGGTCACATTTCGAGCTCTGGTCGGATGCCGGCTGGACGAAGCAGCAGGAAGCCATGCTGGCCCTGGATGGCGAGACGCTGCCTGCCGGTTTCGAGAGCCTCTCGCTATGAGTGCGCCTGCCGCGCATGTGAGCGTGCTGCTGGCCGAGTCCATCGAGGCTCTGGCGATCCGTCCTGATGGTGTCTATGTGGATGGCACCTTCGGTCGCGGCGGCCACAGCCGCGCGATCCTCGCGCGCCTCGACGCGCGGGGGCGGCTGTTCGCGATCGACCGTGACCCGGCGGCGATCGAGGCAGGGCGCGTGATCGCCGATCCGCGTCTGCAATTGGTGCATGCACCCTTCAGCGCGTTGGATGAGGTGCTGGACGAGGCGGGTGTGCAAGAGGTGGATGGTGTGTTGCTCGATCTCGGTGTGTCGTCGCCGCAACTGGACGAGGCGGGGCGGGGCATGAGTTTCAGGTTCGATGCGCCGCTGGACATGCGCATGGATACGACGCGCGGAGAAACGGTGGCCGAATGGCTGGCAAGGGCCACGGTTGCCGAAATCACGGAGGTGCTCAGGGATTATGGGGAAGAACGGTTTGCTCATGCGATTGCAAAGGCGATTGCAGCTGCTCGGACAGGGGGGGTTGTCGCAACCACTCGACAACTTGCCGCGATCGTGGAAAAAGCCGTCCGTACACGCGAGCCGGGGCAGCATCCGGCGACGCGTAGCTTTCAAGCTCTACGGATTTACATCAATCAGGAGCTCGACGAGCTCGCGCTGATCCTGCCAAGGGCTGTTTCACGCTTGCGCCCGGGGGGGCGTCTTGCAGTGATCAGCTTTCACTCGCTGGAAGATCGCATCGTCAAGCGCTTCATGCGCGACGCGTCGCGGCCGCCGCTGCTGGATGCGCGCCTGCCCCTGCGTGCCGACCAGCTGCCGAAACCAAGGCTCAATCTGGTTGGGCGCGCGCAGCGTCCGTCGGAAGTGGAGGTCGCGGCGAACCCGCGAGCGCGCAGCGCGGTGCTGCGTGTGGCCGAGCGCACGGAGGCGGCATGATCCGCATTGACGCCTTCCTGTTGATGATCGTGGTTGCGAGCGCGCTCGGCGTGGTGGCTGCACAACATCAGTCGCGCAAGCTCTTTGTCGCGCTGGAGCGCGAGCAGGCGCGGGCAAAGGAGCTGGAAGTGGAGTGGGGGCAGTTGCAACTTGAGCAGAGCACCTGGGCGTCGCATGCCAGGATCGAGCGCATTGCCCGTGAGCGGCTGGGCCTGCAGGAGCCGAAACCGGGACAGGTCGTGGTCATCGAGGGGGTGCGATGAAAAAATCCGATACCGTCACCTTCAATCACAATCCATTGCTGGAGAAGGGGTTGCCGGCCTGGCGTCCGCGCTTCATCCTGATCGGATTGCTGGGGTGTTCGCTCGCGCTGGTGGGGCGTGCCGCCTACCTGCAGGGTTTCAACGACGAGTTCCTCCAGGCGAAGGGCGAGTCACGCTACGCCCGCGTGCTGGAAGTGCCCGCGACGCGTGGCCGCATCACCGATCGCCATGGCGACGTGATGGCGGTGAGCACACCGGTGCGGTCGATATGGGCCATTCCCGGTGACGCCAAGCTGTCGCCCTCCGATGCTCGACAGCTTGCCGGCTTGCTGGAGATGGATGTCGACGAGCTCAACCGTCGTCTCTCGGTGCAGGGTGATTTTGCTTACCTCAAGCGCCAGGTCTCGCCCGACGTGGCAAGCCGCATTGCGGCTCTCAAGTTGCCCGGCATTCACCAGCAGAACGAGTTCCGGCGCTTCTACCCGGGTGGTGAAGTCATGGCTCACGTGCTCGGCTTCACCGGCGTTGATGACAGCGGCCAGGAGGGGGTCGAGCTCGCGTTGGATGCACAGTTGAAAGGCGTTCCCGGATCGCGCCGCGTGATTCGCGACCGGCGCGGCCAGATCGTCGAGGAGGCGACCGCGATCCGCGATCCGAGGAACGGTGCCGATGTGGCCCTGGCGATGGATGCCAAGCTGCAGTACCTCGCCTACACCGCCTTGCAGCAGGCTATCGAGACGCACAAGGCGAAGGCCGGCGCGGTGGTGGTGCTGGATGCGCGTAGCGGCGAGGTACTTGCGCTGGTGAACGCGCCCACCTTCAACCCCAACAACCGTGCCAACCTCAGCGGTGCCCAGCTGCGCAACCGGGTCCTGACCGACATCTACGAGCCGGGCTCCACAATGAAGCCCTTCATCGCCGCCCTCGCGCTGGAGCGTGGCTTCGTCAAGCCCGAGACGGTGATCAACACGGACCCGGGCAGGATCACCATCGGCCGGGCGACGATCTCGGACACGAAGCGTCATGGCCCGCTCACGGTCGCGCAGGTGATCCAGAAGTCGTCCAACGTCGGTACCGTGAAGATGGCGCAGTATTTCCCGGCAGAGGAGATGTGGAAGATGTTCCACGCGCTCGGCTTCGGCGCGCCGCTCAACCTCGGCTTTCCGGGCGAGGCGGCGGGCAAGCTGCGCGCGGCCAAGACTTGGAAGCCGATCGAGCAGGCGACGATGTCCTTCGGGCATGGCATCGCGACGAGCCTGATGCAGATGGCGCACGCCTACCTCGCGTTCGCCCGCGACGGTGAACTGCTGCCAGTGTCACTGACGCGCCTGGACAGTGTTCCGAGCGGTGGCAAGCGCGTGTTCTCGGTGGAGACCGCGCGCACCATGCGCGACATCCTGGAGATGGCGACCGGGCCGGGTGGCACCGCGCCAAAGGCTCAGGTGCCCGGCTACCGTGTCGCAGGCAAGACAGGTACAGCACACAAGCTCGAAGGTGGGCGCTACGCGAACAAGTACGTGTCTTCCTTCGTCGGCTTCGCGCCCGTATCCAATCCGCGCATCGTCGTGGCAGTCATGATCGACGAGCCGAGCGCAGGTGCGCACTACGGCGGCACGGTGGCTGCGCCGGTCTTCGCCCGCATTACCGAAGGCGCCCTGCGCGCGCTCGGGGTTGCGCCGGATGCGCCACTCGCCCCGCTGCATTTTGCCGGCGCGTCCAATGCGCCAGCTCAGGCCGGAACACCTGCCGCCAAGCCCGCGCCTGGCTCCAAGTCCGCGCTGAAGCCGGTGAGCGGTGCTGGTACGACCGTGCACCGCCCGGCTGCGAAGGAGAATCTGTGAGCATTGTCGCAGCGACCGAGGTGCTCGACCGACTGGCCGAGGCGGGTGTCCGTCCTACGGTCATTACGTCTGATTCGCGTGGAGTCGCGCCGGGGGACGTCTTCGCCGCTTGGCCGGGCCACGCCACGGATGGGCGGAAGTACATCGCGGCGGCGGTCGGTAGTGGCGCGGGTGCCGTCGTCTGGGAGTGCGGCGACGGCTTCGACCCCGGGGCGCTTGCTGTGCCATCCATTGCCGTACCCGGGCTGAGGCAGCTCGCAGGGCACCTCGGCAACCTCGTGTTCGGACGGCCGTCGGAATCGCTATGGATGGCGGGCGTCACAGGCACCAATGGAAAGACTACGGTCAGCCAATGGCTGGCGTTGGCGCTCGGGGAACTCGGCGCCCGCTGTGGCGTGATCGGCACACTCGGCAATGGTTTTCCGGGCCTGCTGAGCGAGGCGGCGAACACCACGCCCGGCCCGCTCGAGCTGCACCGTTGCCTCGCCGGATTCGTGCGCGATGGTGCGGTCGCCGCGGCCATGGAGGTGTCGTCGATCGGCCTCGAACAGGGCCGGGTGAATGGCGTGGCCTTCGATGTGGCGATCTTCACCAACCTCTCGCGCGATCATCTGGATTATCACAAGAGCATGGAGGCGTATGCCGCCGCGAAGGCGCTGCTGTTTACATTGCCTGGTGTCGCGCATGCAGTGCTGAACCTTGACGATGCCTACGGCCTGCGGCTTGCGCGAAGCCTGGTCGAGCGCGGCATGGACGTGATCGGCTACACCCGCAGCGAGGCGAACGCGGCCGCGCTCACCGGGGCAAGAATCCTCCTTGCGCAGGATGTGCGCATGATCGGCGCCGGCCTGCGCTTCAGCGTGGTATGGGGCGGCGAGAAGGCCGAACTACAGGCGCGCATGGTGGCGGCCTTCAATGTTTCCAACCTGTTGGCGGTGCTTGCGGCCCTGCTCTCCAAGGGGGTACCGCTTGACGAGGCGGTGCGGGTCGCCTCCAAGCTGACGCCGCCTGCGGGACGCATGCAGTTGGTCGGTGGTGTCGGCGAACCGCTGGTGATCGTGGACTATGCGCATTCACCCGATGCACTCGCCAAGGTGCTCGAGGCCGCGCGGCCGACCGCAGATGCACGTGGCGGGCGACTCGTGTGCGTGTTCGGTTGTGGCGGCGACCGTGATCCAGGCAAGCGCCCGATGATGGGCGGGATTGCTGCGCAGCTCGCCGACCACGTGGTCGTTACCAGCGACAACCCGCGCACCGAGCAGCCTCGGGCGATCATCGAACAGATTCTGACAGGCATCGACAGGCCGATTGACGTCATCGTCGAGCGCGCCCGCGCGATCGACGCCGCCGTGGCTCACGCGGGCGCGGACGACGTGATCGTACTCGCAGGCAAGGGGCACGAGCCCTATCAGGAGGTGATGGGACAGCGCCTTCCCTTCAGCGACGAGGACGAGGCGCGGCGGGCGCTCGCTGCCTGGCAGCGCGCCCAGGGGGGGGTCCGATGATGCGCGTGGACGAGCTGCGCGCCGCCTTGGCCGTGCCGCCGGGCGACGATACGGGCGCCGGGGTCGTGTTCGACCGGGTCGAGACCGACAGCCGCACGCTTGCGCCAGGGGCGCTGTTCGTCGCATTGCGCGGCGACAACTTCGATGGCCACGATTTCGTCGCGGCAGCGGCAGAGCGCGGGGCGGCGGCGGCGCTCGTGGATCGCGCCTGGTTCATGGGGCAGTCGCGGGAGAGCCTGATGCTGCCCGTCGTGGCAGTGGACGATACGCGGATTGCGCTCGGACAACTCGCCGGGTGCTGGCGTGTGCGATTCCGGATTCCACTGATCGGCGTAACGGGAAGCAACGGCAAGACCACGGTGAAGGAAATGTGCGCCGCGATCCTGCGCGCGCAGGCGGCCCGCGAGGGTGCCAGCGCCGAGGACGTGCTTGCCACCGGCGGCAACTTCAACAACGACATCGGTCTGCCGCTCACCCTGTGCAGGCTGCGTGCTCATCACCGCGCTGCGGTCATCGAGATGGGCATGAACCATCCGGGTGAGATCGCTTACCTGACGCACATTGCGAGGCCCACCGTGGCGGTGGTGAACAACGCCCAGCGTGCCCATCTCGAGGGCATGGGCTCCGTGCAACAGGTGGCGGAGGAGAAAGGAACGATCTACGCCGGGCTGGGTGACGACGGCATTGCGGTGATCAATGCCGACGATCCGCACGCCGATTACTGGCGTGGATTGAACACCGGGCGGAACTGCGTGGTGTTCGGCATGCACGGTGACGCCGACGTGTGTGGTGACTTCCGCTCTCATGGTCTTGGCGGCGTGCTGGAGATCCGCACCGCCACCGAGTCGGTCGAGGTGTCGTTACGCGTTGCTGGCCAACACAATGCGGCCAACGCTCTCAACGCCGCAGCCTGCTGCCTCGCCGCGGGGGCGACGCTTGCGGACGTCAGCGCCGGGCTCGCCGGGTTCGAGGGTGTGAAGGGGCGCTTGCAGCGGGTGGCCGGACCGCACGGCGCGCTCATCCTCGACGATACCTACAACGCCAATCCGGACTCGGTGCGTGCCGGTATCGATGTGCTCGCCAGCACCCCCGGACATACCGTGCTGGTGCTCGGCGACATGGGCGAGGTGGGCGAGACCAGTGCCCAGGTGCATGACGAGATCGGTGGCTATGCGAAGAGCAAAGGCGTCGACGGCCTGTTCGCGCTGGGTGAGATGAGCACGGTGGCGGTGCGCAATTTCGGTGAGGGTGCGCATCACTTCAGGACGCCGGAGACGCTCGTCGCCGCGCTCGTGCGGCAGCTCGGCGCGGACACGGTTGTGCTCGTCAAGGGTTCGCGCTTCATGCGCATGGAGCGTGTGGTGAATCTGCTTGCCGCAGTGCACAATAGCGCCCCTTCGATCAATGGGGGCTCCCATGCTGCTTGAACTTGCGCTCTGGCTCGGGCAGGACATCCGCGCATTCAACGTCTTCGGCTACATCACGCTGCGCACCGTGCTCGCAGCGATGACCGCGTTGGTGATTTCGTTCGTCTTCGGTCCGCCGCTGATCCGTTGGCTGATCACCAAGAAGATCGGCCAGGCAGTGCGCGACGATGGCCCGAAATCGCACCTCACCAAAGCCGGTACCCCGACGATGGGCGGCGCGCTGATCCTGATCGCAATCGCCGTGACGGTGCTGCTGTGGGGTGACCTGCGCAACCACTATGTCTGGGTGACCCTGTTGGTCACGCTCGGTTTCGGCGCAGTCGGTTGGGTGGACGACTGGAAGAAGGTGGTGCATCGCGATCCCAAGGGGCTGGCGAGCCGCTGGAAGTATCTGTGGACCTCGCTGATTGCGCTGGCGGCAGCGACCTTTCTCGCGGTCTCTGCAACCGAGCCGGCACAGACCGAGCTGATTGTGCCGTTCTTCAAGTCGATCACGGTGCAACTCGGGGTGCTCGGCTTCATCGCGCTCTCCTACTTCGTCATCAACGGCACCAGCCACTCGGTGAACCTCACCGATGGGCTGGACGGGCTCGCGATCATGCCCACGGTGATGGTGGCCGGCGCGCTCGCGATCTTCGCTTACGTCGCGGGCCATGCAGGGTTCGCGAAGTATCTGGGGGTCCCCTACATCGCCGGCGCGGGCGAACTCGCCGTGCTGTGCGGCGCGATCTGCGGTGCCGGGCTGGGATTCCTGTGGTTCAACGCCTACCCGGCAGAGGTATTCATGGGCGACGTGGGCGCGCTCGCGTTGGGTGCTGCGCTTGGTACCGTGGCGGTGATCGTGCGCCAGGAGATCGTGCTCTTCATCATGGGCGGTCTGTTCGTCGCCGAGGCGATGTCTGTGATGCTGCAAGTCACCTATTTCCGTGCCACCGGCGGCAAGCGCATCTTCCGCATGGCGCCGCTGCACCATCATTACGAGCTGGGCGGCTGGAAGGAGACCCAGGTCGTGGTGCGCTTCTGGATCATCACGCTGATGCTGGTCCTGTTCGGTCTCTCCACCCTCAAGTTGCGATGAACACGCTCGCCAACGTCTCCGTGCTGGTGCTGGGTCTGGGTGAATCCGGCCTTGCGATGGCGCGCTGGTGCGCGCGTAGCGGTGCGCGCGTGTGCGTGGCCGATACCCGTGCCGACCCGCCCGGCCGCGAGCAACTCGTACTGCAGGCCGCCGGTGCGGAGTTGGTGCTCGGGCCGTTTGCGGAGGCCTTGCTCGATGGCGTCGAGCTGGTCGCGATCAGCCCCGGCATCGATCATGGCATTGCCCTGGTCGCGGCCGCGCGCGCGCGCGGCCTGCGCGTGGTGGGCGAGATGACCCTCTTCGGTGAGGCGCTGGTCACGCTGGGCGCACGCGCACAAACACGCGTGATCGCGATCACCGGCACCAACGGCAAGACCACCACCACCGCGCTCACCGCCGCGATGTGCCGTGCCTCGGGGCTGGATGCGGTCGCCGCCGGCAACATCAGCCCGGCCGCGCTGAGCGTGTTGGCCGACAGACTCGACGCAGGGCAGGTGCTGCCGCAATGCTGGGTGCTCGAACTGTCCAGTTTCCAGCTGGAGACGCTGTCCGCACTGGAGATGGATGCCGCGACGGTGCTCAACGTCAGCGATGACCACCTCGACCGTCACGGTGACATGGCGAGCTATGCGGCGGTGAAGTCGCGCATCTTCACGGGTGACGGCGTGCAGGTGCTGAACCGTGACGATGCGCTGGTGATGGCGATGGCAGGCAAGGGGCGCGACGTGCGTACCTTCGGGACCAATTCGCCAGCCGCGCGGGGCGCCTATGGGCTGATCGAAAAGGATGGCGAAACCTGGCTGGCCTGTGGCGACGAAGCGCTGATCGCCACTTCCGCGCTGCAACTCGTCGGGCGCCACAACCACAGCAACGCGCTCGCCGCACTCGCCCTGTGCGAGGCGATCGGCTGCAAGCGCCCCGCTCTGTTGCATGCGCTGCAGCACTTTCGTGGGCTCGCACATCGAGTCGAGCCCGTCGGCATGCGCGGCGATGACGTGACCTACTACGATGATTCCAAGGGCACCAATGTCGGCGCCACCCTTGCCGCCATCGAGGGCTTGGGTCGCCCTGTGGTGCTGATTGCGGGCGGCGACGGCAAGGGGCAGGACTTCACCCCGTTGGCGGACGCCGTGGCAGCGCATGCACGCGCGGTGGTCCTGATCGGCCGTGATGCCGCCAGGATCGAAGCTGCGTTGGCGTCTGCCGGCGTGCCTCTGGTGCATGCGGCTGACATGGATGCGGCGGTGCAGGCGGCCAGCCAGCTCGCCGAGGCGGGCGACGGCGTGCTGCTCTCGCCAGCATGTGCGAGCCTGGACATGTTCCGTAATTACGCGCACCGCGCTGAAGTTTTCATCGCTGCGGTTCGCGCGCTGCCCGGAGTGACTGCCGCATGAGCATGCTTTCCGGACTCATTTCCCGCGGCGGGCGGTCGGCGCGCAACAGCCCCGAGGCGAGCCGCGCGGTCGAGCGCCTGATGCGGCCGGCGGATACCATTCGCGAACTCGACCCGGTGGTGCTGTGGGCCGCGATCGGCCTACTGATGCTGGGCATGGTCATGGTGTTCTCTTCGTCGATCGCCATTGCCGAGGGCAGCCGCTTCACCCGCAACCAGCCGCACTTCTTCCTGATGCGCCACGCGATCTTCGTCGGCGTCGGCGTGGCGGCCGGATTGCTTGCGTTCCGAGTCACGATGCGCCAGTGGCAGCAGTATGCACCATGGCTTTTCCTCGGCGGTGTCGCGCTCTTGATCCTGGTGTTGGTGCCGGGCATCGGCAAGGAGGTCAATGGTGCACAACGCTGGCTCAATCTCGGCCCGGTGAACCTGCAGCCGTCCGAGCTGATGAAGATCTTCGCCGTGCTTTATGCGGCCGACTATACCGCACGCAAGCTTCAGGACATGGGCAGCTTCGTACGCGGCTTTGTGCCGATGGCGGCGGTCATCCTGCTAGTGGGCTTCCTGCTGCTGAAGGAGCCGGATTTCGGTGCCTTCGTGGTGATCAGCTGCATCGCTTTCGGCGTGCTCTTTCTCGGCGGCATCAACGTGCGGGTGTTTTCCTTGCTCGCCGTGGTGGCGGTGATCGGCTTCATCCTGCTGATCTGGCTGTCGCCCTATCGCCGCGACCGCATCTTCGGCTTCATGGATCCTTGGCAGGACGCCTACGGCAAGGGCTACCAACTCTCACACGCGCTGATCGCTTTCGGACGGGGGGAGTGGTTCGGCGTGGGACTCGGAGCGAGCGTCGAGAAGCTCTTCTACCTGCCCGAGGCGCACACCGACTTCCTGCTCGCGGTAATCGCCGAGGAACTCGGCTTCGTCGGCGTGCTGACCGTGATCGTGCTGTTCGCGCTGCTGGTGCACCGCGCTTTCGCGATCGGACGTGAGGCCTTGAAGCTCGAGCGCTACTTCAGCGGATTGGTGGCGATGGGCATCGGCTTGTGGCTGGGTGTGCAGTCCTTCATCAACATGGGCGTGAACATGGGGCTGTTGCCGACCAAGGGCCTGACCTTGCCGCTGATGAGCTTCGGTGGCTCGGCCATCGTCGCCAACTGCCTGGCGCTCGCAATCTTGCTGCGGGTGGATTGGGAAGTGCGGCAAATGAAGCGTGGGGTCGCATCATGAGGACCTTGATGGTGATGGCGGGCGGTACTGGTGGCCACATCTTCCCCGGGATCGCCGTCGCCGAGGTCCTGCGCGCACGCGGCTGGCGCATCGTATGGATGGGCAACGCGCAGGGCATGGAGGCGCGCCTCGTCCCGGGCTACGGTTACGAGACCGCCTGGGTGCGCTTCTCGGCGCTGCGCGGCAAGGGACTGCTGACCAAGCTGCTGCTGCCGTGGAACCTGCTGCGTGGTTTCTGGCAGGCGCTCGGCGCGCTGCGCCGGGTGCGCCCCGACGTGGTGCTGGGTATGGGCGGCTACGTGACCTTCCCCGGCGGCATGATGGCGAGCCTCATCGGCCGGCCGCTGGTGCTGCACGAGCAGAACTCGGTGGCGGGTCTCGCCAACCGAGTACTCGCACGGGTGGCCGACCGTGTGTTGAGCGGTTTTCCCGAGGTGCTGCCGGCGGCACAGTGGGTGGGCAACCCGGTGCGTGCCGACATCGCCGCAATCGCGCCGCCCGCGGCGCGGTTCGAAGAACGCAGCGGGCCGCTACGCGTGCTCGTCGTTGGTGGAAGCCTGGGCGCCGCTGCACTGAACGAAGTCGTGCCGCGGGCGCTGGCGCGCATCCCGGTGGAGCAGCGTCCGCTGGTGACCCACCAGGCTGGTGCGAAACAGATCGAGGCGCTGCGCTCGGCCTATGCGGCGGCGGGCGTGGAGGGCGAACTGCTGCCCTTCATCGACGACATGGCGACGCGTTATGCCGAGGCCGACCTGGTGATCTGCCGCGCAGGCGCGCTGACCATCGCGGAGCTGGCAGCGGCGGGCGTGGCGAGCGTGCTCGTACCCTACCCGCACGCAGTGGACGACCACCAGAGCGGCAACGCGCGTTTCCTCTCGGAGCGCGGCGCGGCGCGGCTGATGCCGCAGCATGGATTGGATGCCGCGGCGCTTGCGGCACTCCTGATGGACTTGGACCGGCAGACCTTGCTGGGGATGGCGGAGAAGGCACGCGCGCTGTCGCGCGCCGACGCCGCCGAGGTGGTGGCGAGCGCCTGCGAGGCAGCTGCAGCCAAGGAAAGAGCATGAAGCACAAGGTCAAGCACATTCACTTTGTGGGCATCGGCGGTGCCGGCATGAGCGGTATTGCCGAGGTGCTGCTCACGCTCGGTTTCACCGTCAGCGGTTCGGATCTCGGCGACAACACCGCGACGCGGCGACTGAGGGCCCTCGGCGCGCGCGTGATCACCGGTCACGACGCGGCGAACATCGCCGGGGCGGATGCAGTCGTCACCTCCACTGCGGTGAAGAACGACAACCCCGAGGTGCAGGCCGCGCGTGGGCGCCATGTGCCGATCGTGCCGCGCGCTCAGATGCTGGCCGAGCTCATGCGACTCAAGCAGGGCATTGCGATCGCCGGCACCCACGGCAAGACCACCACCACCTCGCTGGTGGCGAGCATACTCGCCGAGGGTGGGCTGGACCCGACCTTCGTGATCGGCGGGAAGCTCACCGCAGCCGGGGCGAACGCGCGGCTTGGCAAGGGCGATTTTCTGGTGGCCGAGGCGGACGAGTCGGACGCATCCTTCCTGCTCCTCAACCCGGTGATCTCGGTGGTGACGAACATCGACGCGGATCACATGGACACCTACGGCCATGACTTCGCACGCCTCAAACAGGCCTTCATCGATTTCATCCAGCACCTGCCGTTCTATGGCGTCGCGGTGCTGTGCGAGGACGACCCGCACGTGGCCTCGATCATGCCGATGGTGTCGAAGCAGATCGTGCGCTACGGCCTGTCGCCGAACGCCAACATCCGCGCCGAGAACGTGCGCGCAGAGGGCGGCCGCATGCTGTTCGACGCGGTGCGCGTGAATGGCACCACCACTCGCCTCCCGATTCAGCTCAACTTGCCGGGCATGCACAACGTGCTGAACGCGCTTGCTGCGATCGCGGTGGCGACCGAGGTGCAGGTGCCGGATGAGTCCATCATCAAGGCGCTCGCCGATTTCCGCGGCGTCGGGCGGCGCTTCCAGCGCTACGGCGAGATTCTGCTGGCACACGCCGACGGTAGCCCGCGCGGCAGCTTCACGTTGGTGGACGACTACGGCCATCACCCAGTCGAGATGGCCGCGACGATCGCCGCGGCGCGCGGTGCCTTCCCCGGACGGCGATTGGTGCTGGCCTTCCAGCCGCACCGTTTCACGCGTACGCGCGACTGCTTCGAGGATTTCGTAAGGGTGCTCTCCGGGGTGGACGCGCTGTTGCTCGCCGAGGTGTATGCGGCAGGCGAGGCGCCCATCGTGGCGGCGGACGGCCGTGCGCTGGCGCGCGCGATTCGCCTCGCGGGCAAGGTCGAGCCGCTGTTCGTCGAGCACATCGACGAAATGCCACAGGCGATCCTCTCTGCTGCTCAGGATCGGGATGTCCTGATCACGATGGGTGCCGGTTCGATCGGTGCAGTGCCGGGCCGGATTGCGAATGCGGAGGATCAGGGGTGAGTGGGGATATGAAGCGCTTCGGCAAGGTCGCGGTGCTGATGGGGGGCTCGTCCGCCGAGCGGGAGGTCTCGCTGATGTCGGGCGGTGCAGTGCTTGCTGCGTTGTGCGGCGCGGGTGTGGATGCGCATGCGTTCGATCCGGCCGAGCGCGATCTCGCAGCGCTCCGCTCCGATGGCTTCTCGTCCGCGTTCATCGTGCTGCACGGACGCGGTGGCGAGGACGGCACCGTACAGGGGGCGCTGGAAGTGCTCGGCATCCCCTACACCGGCAGCGGCGTGATGGCCTCGGCGCTGGCGATGGACAAGTGGCGAACCAAGATGGTGTGGGCGGCTGCGGGCTTGCCGACGCCGCGCTACGCGATCCTCAGTGAGGGCAGTGACTGGGCTGCAATCGAGGCGGAGTTGGGCCTGCCGATTTTCGTCAAGCCGGCCCATGAGGGCTCCAGCATGGGGGCGACCAAGGTCACCCGCCATGGCGAGTTACAGGCCGCCTGGGCACTTGCGGCCCGTTACGACAACCTGGTGTTGGCCGAGGCCTTCATCGAAGGGGCAGAGCTCACCGCGCCCTTCATCGGCGATCGCGCTCTGCCGCTGGTGCGCATCGAGGCGCCGGACGGCAACTACGATTACCAGCACAAGTACTTCAGCGACGACACCCGCTATCTGTGCCCGAGCGGGCTCGACCCGGCCCTGGAGGCGCGCCTGCAGGAGATGGTGATGCAGAGCGCGCGCGTGCTCGGCTGCCGCGGCTGGGGTCGTGCGGACCTGATCCTGCAGCCGGACGGCAGCCCGTTCCTGCTGGAGATGAACACCGCGCCCGGGATGACGGGGCACTCGCTCGTACCGATGTCGGCACGCGTAGCGGGCATGAGCTTCGAAGCGCTATGCCTCGCAATTCTGGAGGATGCGCGTCTTGGCTGACATGCGCACGCCCCGACGCCTTGCTCCGGGGGTCGAGCCGCGCCCGCGGCGCGCCTCGCGTCCGACAGTCTGGGATCGGCCGGAGGTGCTGGATCTCCTGTCGGACCTGCTGCTGCTGTTCGCGGCGCTGGCGCTGGGGTATGCGCTCGTCGTGTGGTTCCTGACCCGGCCGTTCTTTCCGGTACGCGAGGTCACGGTGCTGACCCCGCCCGGACAGGTCACGACGGCGCAGATCGAGTTTGCCGCGCGCTCGGCGATCAAGGGCAACTTCTTCCTGCTCGATCTGGAAACCGTGCGGGGGACGTTCGAGAAGCTGCCCTGGGTGCGGCGCGCTGAGGTGCGCCGGCGTTGGCCGGACGCGCTGGAGCTGCGTCTGGAGGAGCATCAGGCGGTGGCGTACTGGAGCAGCAACGACGACGAGGCCGCGCATCTGGTGAATCGCCAGGGCGAGGTGTTCGTCGCGGCGAGCAACGCCAACCTGCCTGCATTCACCGGTCCGCAAGGCTCCGCGCCTTACCTGCTGCAGCGCTTCGGTGTGTTCAACGAGGCGCTGTCCGCGCTCGGCAAGCGTGTCGTCGGCGTTCGCTTGTCGCCGCGCGAGGCCTGGCAACTGGAACTCGACGACGGGCTGGTGCTGGTGCTCGGGCGTGACCAGGAGAAGGCACCGCTGCAGGACAGGTTGGCCAGGTTCATCCGCGCCTGGCCGCAAACCATGGAACAGGTCGGCGTGCAGGTGGCGGTCGTCGATTTGCGTTATCAGGGCGGGTTCGCGCTGACTCCCGAACCGCCCAACCCGGAAGTGAAGGCCAAGCAATGAGCAAGGATTACAAGGATCTGATCGTCGGTCTGGATATCGGCACCTCCAAGGTGACCTGCATGGTCGCGGAGGCCAAGCCCGATGGGCGGATGAACGTGGTCGGGCTGGCTTCGCATCCGATGAGCGGGCTCAAACGTGGCGTGGTGGTGAATATCGAAGCCACCGTGGATGCGATCTCGCGCGTGATTCAGGAAGTGGAGTTGATGGCGAACTGCAAGGTTCGCGATGTGTATACCGGCATCGCCGGCAGCCACATCAAGAGCTTCAACTCCAACGGCATGGTGGCGATCAAGGAGAAGGAGGTGACCCCGACCGATGTCGAGCGGGTGATCGAGGTCGCGCGCGCGATGCCCATCCCGGCGGAGCAGCAGATCCTGCACATCCTCACCCAGGAGTTCATCATCGACGGGCAGGGCGGCGTACGCGAGCCGATCGGCATGAGCGGCGTGAAGCTGGAAGTGAAGGTGCATATCGTCACCGGCGCGGTCTCCGCCGCGCAGAACGTGGTGAAGTGCGTGCGCCGCTGCGGGCTCGAGGTGATGGACCTGATCCTGCAGCCGCTTGCGTCGAGCTACGCGGTGCTCACCGAGGACGAGAAGGATCTGGGCGTCTGCCTCGTCGATATCGGTGGCGGTACTGCGGACATCGCGGTGTTCACCCAGGGCGCGATCCGCCACACCGCCGTGCTGCCGGTGGCAGGTGACCAGATCACCAACGACATCGCGATGGCGCTTCGCACACCTACCGCAGAGGCCGAGGAGATCAAGATCCACCGTGGCGTGGCAATGCACGCGCTGGCGGACCCCGAGGAGATGATCGAGGTGCCTGGCGTGGGCGACAGGCAGCCGCGTTCCCTGTCGCGGCAGCGGCTTGCGGACGTCATCGAGCCGCGTGTCTCGGAGTTGTTCGAGCTCGTTCAGGCGGAACTGCGTCGCAGCGGCTACGAGGAGTTGCTGTCGTCGGGCATCGTGCTCACCGGCGGCTCTTCGGTGATGCGCGGCATGGAGGAACTCGGCGAGGCGGTTTTCCACATGCCGGTCCGTGTGGGCTCGCCACAGTACGAAGGCAGCCTCGCGGATGTGGTCTGCCAGCCCTATTACGCGGCCGCCACCGGGCTCGTGATCGAGGGCATGGCACAGCGTCGGCGCGGCATCATGGCGCGCGAGACGCGCAGCGTCTGGCAGGTGTTCGGCAGGATGAAGTCATGGTTCGAGAGAAACTTCTGAGGCGATGACGGGCGGTTGACACAATATTTTATCGATGGCTGTTTCGAGCCTTTATTTAGTTGTAAACTTGCGCGCGACTACTAGATCTTGAGTGGTGGCGATCTGGCGAAGTGTGTGTTTTCGGGAGGCACTGACTGATGTTCGAAATTATTGAAAAGGAACAGACCGGGACCGTGATCAAGGTCATCGGTGTGGGCGGCGCGGGTGGCAACGCGGTCGATCACATGATCCGCGAGGGTGTGCAGGGTGTCGACTTCGTCGTCGCCAACACCGACGCGCAGGCGTTGCGCCGCTGTCTCGCGGGTAACAAGGTGCAGCTGGGTGTGACCGGGCTGGGCGCCGGCTCCAAGCCGGAAGCCGGCCGTGCGGCTGCGCTCGAGTCGCGCGAGGCGCTCGCGGCGGCGCTGGAGGGGGCGCACATGTGCTTCATTACCGGCGGCATGGGTGGGGGCACCGGCACCGGTGCTGCGCCGGTGATCGCCGAGATCGCCAAGGAGATGGGCATCCTCACGGTTGCCGTGGTCACCAAGCCGTTCGACTTCGAGAATCGCCTGCGTGTGGCCGAGAGCGGTGTCGAGGAGCTGACCCAGCACGTGGATTCGCTGATCATCGTGTTGAACGACAAACTGCTCGAGGTGTTCGGCGATGACGCCGGCTTCGAGGACTGCTTCCGTTCCGCCGACAACGTGCTGAAGAGCGCCGTCGGCGGCATTGCCGAGATCATCAATGTTCCCGGTCTGGTGAACGTCGACTTCCAGGACGTTCGCACCGCGATGGGCGAGATGGGCCGCGCGATGATGGGTTCCGCCGAAGCCGCCGGTCTCGACCGCGCGCGCATCGCCGCAGAGCAGGCGGCGGTGAGCCCGCTGCTGGAGGGCACCGAGCTTTCCGGTGCGCGCTGCGTGCTGATCAACATCACCGCCAGCCGCTCGCTCAAGATGTCGGAAGTGCGCGACGCGGTGAAGACGGTGCAGGCCTTTGCGGCGCCGGAAGCCTTCGTCAAGTACGGCACGGTGTTCGATGAGTCGATGGAGGATCGTGTTCGCGTCACCGTGGTCGCCACGGGCTTGGGCATGCCGCGTGCCGCCTCGCTCGAGAAGCCGGTGATGCAGGTGGTGAAGGGCACCGGCACCTACGGACCGACGATCGGTGCGATGAGCAACGACCTCGACATCCCGGCGGTGATCCGGCAGGGTCGTCGCACCACGGTCGAGGCGATGAGCGCCAACGGCATGGGCACCTACGACATCCCGGCCTTCCTGCGCAAGCAGGCGGACTGAGCGTCGAATCGATCGGGCGGTGAGCAACGCACCGGGCCACGCCTCCGGCCCGGGCGCTTCCGCGTCGCCAGCGCGGCCGCCCGATAGATCTTTTGTATCAAAGCGGTAGCAAGAGCCGCTTGCCCTGCCGTGGTACCATCCAGGCTGTCACCAGGATGTCACGATGATCAGGCAGCGCACCCTCAAATCCATAGTCAAGGCAACCGGCGTCGGCCTCCACGGCGGGCAGAAGGTGCAACTCGTGCTGCGTCCGGCCGCACCGGATACCGGCATCGTTTTTCATCGCGTCGATCTGGATCCCGTCGTCTCCCTGCCCGCGGACCCCTACTCGGTGTGCGATACACGCATGTGCTCCGGCCTGCAGTCGGGTGGCGTCAAGGTGGGTACGGTGGAGCACCTGATGTCGGCGCTCGCTGGCCTCGGCATCGACAACCTTCATGTGGATGTGGATGCAGCCGAGATCCCCATTCTCGACGGCAGCGCGTCGCCCTTCGTGTTCCTGCTGCGCTCGGCCGGCATCGTCGAGCAACCGCTCGCAAAGCGCTTCCTGCGGGTGAAGAAGCCGGTCGAGTTTCGCGATGGTGACAAGTGGGTGCGGCTCGAGCCGCACGATGGCTTCATGCTCGACTTCTCCATCGTGTTCAACCACCCCGCAATCGACAGCACCTCGACCCGGGTGCGCATCGATTTCTCCGAGCATTCCTATGAGCGCGACGTCGCGCGCGCGCGCACCTTCGGCTTCATGCAGGATGTGGAGTTCATGCGCGCCAACGGGCTCGCGCTCGGCGGCAGCCTCGACAACGCGATCGTCATGGATGAGTACCGCGTGCTCAACAGCGAGGGTCTGCGCTACGCCGACGAGTTCGTGAAGCACAAAGTGCTGGATGCGATCGGTGATCTCTATCTGTGCGGCCATCCACTGCTCGCAGCCTACTCCGCGCACAAGGCGGGACACGCGATGAACAACGAGGTCTTGCGTGCCCTGCTCTCCGACCAGGAGGCCTGGGAGTACGTCAGCTTCGATGCGCAAGCCGTAACGCCCGTCTCGGTTGCCCATCAGTTCCTGCTGCATGCCGCGCCGGAAAGTCGTCCGTGCTGATCGTCCGCGTCCTGGCCGTGCTGGCCTTGCTTGGTATCGGTGGGGCCGTGATTGCATGGCTGATGACGGGTGATCGGCGCTTCCTGAGGTGGGCGCTGCGCGCATTCCAGGCCCTGCTCGTCGTTGTGTTCGGTTTTCTGGCGTTACTCTTCATCGAGCGCGCGCTGATCGCGATCTGAACCTGTTTTGCCGCTCAGCGCCTGCGGCTGCGCTCGATCAGGCGCTGCAGCGATTCCCGCAGTGGTGCGTCGGCCGGCAGCGAGGCGGCGAGTCCTGCGAGCGCGTCCTGAGCTGCCGCAGGAATGCTGCGCACCGGCGGAGCCTCGCGTGCTGGTGGGTCGTACGCGACCCGCACCCTGACCTGAATCTCTCCCACCGCGAAGCCCTGCTGTTGCAACTGCTGCAACAGCGTCGGCGCCATCTGTTTGATCCGCGCAGCACCCGCCCCATTGCGGGCGAGCAGGATGAGTTTGTCAGACTTCAGGTTGGCAACGTCGCAACTCCCCGCCAACCCCTCGGGCAGCAGGCGCGCCAAGGCCTGCTGGAGGCGAACCAGCCGCTGTGCGTGAGCTTGAAGGCGCTCGAGTGCATCGCCGCTACCGAGAAAGCGGTAAAGGGGTTGGCTCATCGTTGAAGGTGTCGCTGAAGCAGGGGGGCGTATGCGGATGGAAGCACGTCGGATCGCAAGGAGCAAGTCCCGCGCTGTTGCAAGGTGTCGCCCGCTCGCGTCGGGGAGCAGACGCGCGAATTGCCCTCCGCACATCGCGCCCGGTTAGGGGCATCGTCGGTGGCGTGCTAGAATCGCGCATTTGCCGTATCGACCTGACCAAACACATGATATCCGGCCTGCTCAAGAAGATTTTCGGTAGTCGCAATGACCGCCTCATCCGCCAGTATTCCCAGACTGTTCGCAAGATCAATGCCCTGGAGCCGGAGATTTCCGCGCTTTCAGACGAAGCCTTGCGCGGCAAGACTGCGGAATTCAAGCAGCGGGTCGCCAACGGCGAGGCGCTCGACAGCCTGTTGCCCGAGGCCTTCGCCGTGGTGCGCGAGGCGGGCAAGCGGGTGCACGGCATGCGGCACTTCGACGTGCAGCTCATTGGTGGCATGGTGTTGCACAACGGCAAGATCGCCGAAATGCGCACCGGCGAGGGCAAGACCCTGGTCGCAACGCTGCCTGCGTACCTGAATGCACTCGCGGGCAAGGGTGTGCATGTCATCACGGTGAACGACTACCTCGCCAGTCGCGACGCGGAGTGGATGGGGCGCATCTACGGTTTCCTCGGCCTCACCACCGGCTGCAACCTGTCGCGCATGCCGCACGACCAGAAGCAGGCGGCCTACGCGGCGGACATCACCTACGGCACCAACAACGAGTTCGGCTTCGATTACCTGCGTGACAACATGGTGTATGCGCTCTCGGAGCGGGTACAGCGGCCCTTGTCGTTTGCGATCGTCGACGAGGTGGACTCCATCCTCATCGACGAGGCACGCACGCCGCTGATCATCTCCGGCCAGGCCGAGGATCACACCGACCTCTATCTCAAGCTCAACCAGCTGCCTCCGATGCTGAAGATGCAGGAGGGCGAGGGCGATCAGATCGTCGAGCCGGGCGACTACACCGTCGACCTCAAGAGCCGCCAGGTGCTGCTCACCGAGGCCGGCCATGAGAACACCGAACAGATCCTCACCCGGATCGGTCTGCTGGCCGAGGGCACCAGCCTTTACGACGCGGCCAACATCCTGCTGGTGCACCATGTGTACGCCGCCTTGCGTGCCCACGCGCTGTATCACAAGGACCAGCAGTACGTGGTGCAAAACGGCGAGGTCGTCATCGTCGACGAATTCACCGGCCGCCTGATGCCGGGACGGCGCTGGTCGGACGGTCTGCACCAGGCGGTGGAGGCCAAGGAGGGCGTGAAGATTCAGGCCGAGAACCAGACGCTCGCCTCGATCACCTTCCAGAACTACTTCCGCATGTATTCGAAGCTCTCGGGCATGACCGGCACCGCCGACACCGAGGCCTTCGAATTCCACCAGATCTACGGCCTCGAGACGGTGGTGATCCCCACCAACCGCCCGATGCAGCGCAAGGACGGCAACGACAAGGTCTATCGCACCGCAAAGGAGAAGTGGAACGCGGTCATCGAGGACATCCGCGACTGCGTCGAGCGCGGCCAGCCCGTGCTGGTGGGGACTACCTCGATCGAGGTGAACGAATTCCTGTCGCGTGAGCTGAAGAAGGTGAACCTGGCGCATCAGGTGCTCAATGCCAAGCAACACGACAGCGAGGCGGGCGTCGTCGCCCAGGCCGGCCGGCCGGGTGTGGTGACGATCGCCACCAACATGGCAGGCCGCGGTACCGACATCGTGCTGGGTGGCAACGTCGAGCGCGATGTGGATGCGATCCGCAACGACGCGAACCTTGCCGAGGAAGAGAAGGCGGCGCGCATCGAAGCCCTGCGTGCGCAGTGGAAGACGGTGCATGATCAGGTGCTCGCCGCCGGTGGCCTGCACATCATCGGCACCGAGCGCCACGAATCCCGCCGCATCGACAACCAGCTGCGCGGCCGTGCCGGCCGTCAGGGGGATCCGGGTTCCAGCCGCTTCTACCTGTCGCTCGACGACCCGCTGATGAAGATCTTCGCCGGTGAGCGCCTCAACGCGATCATGGTGCGGTTGAAGATGCCCGAGGGCGAGGCGATCGAGCACGGCATGGTCACGCGTTCGCTCGAGTCCGCGCAGCGCAAGGTCGAACAGCGCAACTTCGACATCCGCAAGCAACTGCTGGAATACGACGACGTCTCCAACGACCAGCGCAAGGTCATCTATCAACAGCGCAACGAGCTGCTCTCCACCGACGATATCTCCGAGACCATCCGTGCGATGCGCGAGGGTGTGGTGCTCGACCTCTTCCGCGCCCATGTTCCGCAGGAGAGCGTCGAGGAACAGTGGGATATCGCCGGGCTGGAGCTCGCGCTTGCGTCCGAATACCAGATCAAGGTGCCGGTCGGCGAGTGGATCAAGGCCGAGCCCAACCTCGATGACGACGAGATCCTCAAGCGCATCGTGGCTGCATCCGAAGAGGCCTATGCCGCCAAGACTGCGCAGGTAGACCCGGTCGCGTGGCACCAGTTCGAGCGCAACGTGATGCTGCAGAGCCTCGACAACCATTGGCGCGAACACCTCGCGGCGCTGGATCACCTGCGCCAGGGCATCCACCTGCGCGGTTATGCGCAGAAGAACCCCAAGCAGGAATACAAACGCGAGTCCTTCGAGCTGTTCGAGTCCATGCTCGACACGGTGCGCCGGGATGTCACCCGGTTGTTGATGACGATCCAGATTCGTACCGAATCCCAGCTCGAAGAGGCCGAGCGGCCCCCCGAACTGGAGAACGTCGAATACCGTCACGCGAGCCTCGATCAGGCCGAAGACGATGCGCAGCCTGCTGCTGCGCCCGCTGCCGGCCAGCCCAAGGTCGGCCGCAACGACCCATGCCCGTGCGGCTCCGGCAAGAAGTACAAGCACTGCCACGGCAAGCTCGCCTGAGCCCCACCACGGTGCGCGCCGACGCTGTCGGTACGCACCTGGCAGGGCACGGACTACGCCGATCCCTTGCCTCCAGCCTCTCCGGGCGCTGCTACAATTCGGGTCCGTTCAAGTTTCCAACCGAATCTGGAGTCTCGCATGCCCGTGAATTACGCCACCCCCGCTCCGTCCGAACTCTTTCCGGTCGCCGGGGTGCGACTCGGCGTCGCCGAGGCAGGCATCCGCAAGCTCAATCGCCGCGATCTCACGCTCATCGAGCTCGCCGAGGGCAGCCGTGTTGCCGGCGTGTTCACGCTCAACCGCTTCTGTGCCGCGCCGGTGCAGGTGTGCCGTGCGCATCTGCCGCAGGGCAAGGTGCGCGCGCTGGTGATCAATACCGGGGTCGCGAACGCTGGCACGGGTGAGCCGGGGCTTGCGAACGCGCTTGCCACCTGTGCGGCTGTCGGCAATCTCATCGGCATCCCGGCCGAGGCGGTGCTGCCGTTCTCCACCGGCGTCATCCTCGAACCTCTTCCTGTCGATCGCCTCATCGCCGGCTTGCCCGCCGCGCATGCCAATCTCGCTGCAGACGGCTGGCACGCCGCGGCGCACGGCATCATGACCACCGACACGGTGGCCAAGGCGGTGTCGCGTCAGATCGAGCTGGATGGTCGCACCATCACCATCACCGGCATCAGCAAGGGCGCCGGCATGATCAAGCCGAACATGGCGACCATGCTCGGCTTCCTCGCCACCGACGCCTGCGTGTCGCAAGCGCTGCTCGACGGTTTGACCAAGGAAGCAGCAGATCTGTCCTTCAACAGCATCACCATCGACGGTGATACCTCCACCAACGACTCCTTCATCGTCATCGCCACCGGCGCCGCCGGCAATGCCGAGATCGCGGATCAAGCCTCCGAGGCCTTCAAGGTGTTGCGCGAGGCGGTCATCGATGTGTCGGTGAGGCTCGCGCAGGCCATCGTGCGCGACGGCGAGGGCGCGACCAAGTTCATGACCGTCGCGGTGGAAGGCGGCAGAACGCGCGAGGAGTGCCGCAAGGTGGCGTATGCGATCGGCCATTCGCCGCTGGTCAAGACCGCCTTCTTCGCTTCCGACCCCAACCTCGGGCGCATCCTCGCCGCGATCGGCTATGCCGGTATCGACGACCTCGACAGCGCCGCGCTGCGCGTGTGGCTTGCGAACGATGCCGAGTCGGTGCTGGTCGCCGAAAAGGGTGGCCGCGCCGCGAGCTATCAGGAGGAAGCCGGCGCCCGCGTGATGAAGGGGGCCGAGATCACCATCCGCGTCGACCTCGCCCGCGGCGATGCGGCGGCAACCGTGTGGACCTGCGATTTCTCGTACGACTATGTGAAGATCAACGCGGATTACCGGTCGTGATCGACTATCTCGCCCGATCCCCGCTGCCGGGTGCGTCCGGACCGCCCGGCAGCAGGCCGCTCATGCGCTCGACCAGGCCGGACAGGCGCTTCATCTCGTCCCACATCGCGTGATCCATGCGCATCTTGCTGTAGGTGGCGGTGACCAGTGGTGCGATGACCTTCTCGTAGATCTCGTGCATCTCGCGTAGCGTGTCTGTGAGGCAGTCCACATTGGGCGGATCGATCTCGATGTGCGGCTCGATCGCACGGATGCCGGCGGCGAGCTCCGCCAGCCCTTCTCGCAGGCTGGTTTCGAGCGCTGGTGCGGCGCGCAGGCCTTCCACCGCGCGCGCGATGTCGAGCAGCGTGCCGGCGATGCGGGTGCTGCCGTCGGTGTCGTCGCCACCCAGCTTGCGCCGGCGCACGAACTCTTCCTTGATCTCCGTCCAGCGGGCCGTTTCCTCCGCGGTCTGGCTGCCGAGCAGTTCGGCGAGCCGCAGCAGGTTCTCCTCGGCGCCGCTGGTGAGCGTCTGCGCCTCACCGCGGTAGTGGTCGCGCAGCAACGCATCGAGCTCCTCGTCTCGCATGAGCGGGGTGATCGCGGTGGCGAGCTTGGCCATGTTGCGATAGCTGCCCTGCAGCTTGAATGGCGGCTCGTTGCGATAGGCGTCGTCCTGGGCGGCCGACTCGATGTAGGCAAGATTCACCTTCAGGAGCAGGTCGCGGGCGCGGAAGAGGCGCTTCACCAGGCTCGCGAGCTCGTTGAGCTCGGCGCTGCTGTAGCCGTGACTGAAGGCGCTGTCGGCGAGGTCCTCGCCCTCGGCGAGGCGCACCAGGCGATGCACATCGGCCGGGTCGCGCGAGGCGAGCGGCAGCAGCAGCGGGTTGGCGGTGAGGCTGTTCTCGATGTACGACAGCGCGAAGAGGTCCTCACGCCCGGCGAGGACGTCGCCCAGGTTGTAGATATCGGCGCGGTTGGCGAGCATGTCGGGGATCTTGAACACGTCGCCGGACTCGGTGTAGGGGTTGCCCGCCATCACCACCGCGAAGCGCTTGCCGCGAAGGTCGGCGGTCCATGGCGTGCCGTTCTGCACCGCCTCGATGCGGCGCGTGCCGTCGGCGAGCGCGATGAATTTCTGCAGGAACTCCGGGTTGGTGTGCTGGATGTCATCGAGATAGAGCATCACGTTGTTGCCCATCGCGAGTCCGAGGTTGAGCTTCTCGAGCTCCTGACGGGCGGCGCTGTGGGTGGCGCCGGCCGGGTCGATGGCGGTGACGTCGTGCCCCAGCGCCGGGCAATTGATGCGTACGAAGATCATGCCGAGGCGGTCGGCGACATACTCCATGAGCGTGGTCTTGCCGTAGCCTGGCGGCGAGATCAGCAGCAGCAGGCCGGAACGGTCGGAGCGGCTGGCATCGCCCGCGGCGCCGATCTGACGGGCGAGGTTGTTGCCGATGATGGGCAGATACACCTCGTCGATGAGGCGGTTGCGCACGAAGGAGGACAGCGGCTTGGCGCGGAACTGGTCGAGCTGCAGGCGACGCTTCTCGTCCGCGACGAGTTGCAGGCGCAAGGCCTGGAGGCGTTCGAAGGCGGGCACATGGGTCGCGCGATGCTGGCGGAAGCGGCGCCAGAAATCGTTGAGGTTGAGCGCAAGCGTGCCGCCTGCGATGCTGGCATGCTCACCCAGGAGGCCGGATACCACCTTGTCTAGCGCGACGTTGAGGCGTTTGCGCTCGCCGCTGCCCAGCCACAGCGTGGCGGCGTCCGGCACCCACGGCAGCAGCCGGTCGTGCGCCGCGCCTGACGCGTTGGCCGCCTGCTTGTCGGCCTCGGCATCGCGGTGTGCGGCAAAGGCCGAGAGCCATTGGCGTGCCAGCTGCCAACGCTCGGCCGGTGCAGCGGCTTCGAGGTCTGCACGCAGCTCGGCCAGCCGGGCACTGCGCTCCAGTTGGCGTTGCAAGTCCTCGCTCAGTGTCGCGCCGCTGCCGGCCACCACCCAGGCCTCATGGCCGCGCGGTTCGGCGATCTGTCGCACCAGGTATTGTGCCGCCTCCTGCAGCAGGGCCTCGTCCGGGGCGAAGCCGAACCCGGGCGCGAAGGTGGCGAGCTTGCGGGCCGCGTCCTGTTCCGCCTGCCGCAGCGCCGCGTCATGGCCGAACAGCGCGTGCATCTGCAGCGCGGCGCGCGCCTGGCGCTGCAGGCTGTCGCGGTCCTGCTCGAAGCCGCCGAACTGCCAGTAGCAGAACGCGAGCGCGCGCGCCTCCGGGCCGTAGGCGAGCAGTTGCGCGTCGGCCTGCATCACGACCAGCGCGCGCAGGAGCCAGGCCGCGTCATGGTCGTGCACACCGCGCTGGTAGCCTTCCTGATAGCGGCTGGCGCTGCTGCGGCGGACCAGATCGAGGAGCGGATCGTGGCCCTCGGCGGGGCTTGCGCAGAGCGCCTGCAGGCTTGCCCAGTCGATGTCGCCACGCCCTTCCAGCGCATCGACGAGCAGGCTGCCGGCGAGGTATTCGGCGCGGCAGAGGCCGCCGCTCTCGGAGACCAACGAGACATCCCACCACGGGCGCAACGCCTCCAGCGCGGCGTCGTTCGCGGGCGCGAAGTAGTCGGTGCCGGTGAGGTGGAAGGCGAGCCCGCCCTGGCGTGGGACCAGGGTAAGGTCCAGCGTCTGGCGGTTGACGGTGAAGGCGTGGCGGCCGAAGCGCAGCGTATTGCCGTCCTCGGCGACCAGCTCGCGGCGGTCGCGTACCGCGCGCACCGCCTGGTCGCGTGCGGTACGCAGGCGGGTGTCGAGGTCGTCGGCCGCGACGCTGGCGCCCAGCGCGCGCAGCTCGGCGATCTGGCTGCGGAGCTTGGTGAGCAGCGGATCACCGGCGAAATAGCTGTGCACCTGCTCCAGCTCGCCGAACTGTGCGATCCGGCGGGGAATGCCTTCCAGCACCCGTGCCGCCGCATCGGCGAGGGCCTGGCTGCGGCGCTGGCGGGCCTCGCTGAGTGTCTGGCGGCGGGCCGCGACGGCTTCCACCAGCGCCTCGCGCTTGTTGGCGAGGGTTTCGATGAAGCCCTCCTGCTCGGCGAAGCGGCCCTCGATCTCTTCGAGCTGCGCGAGCAGGCGGGTCAGCGCGTCATCGCACTTCTCCGGGGTGTCGGCGAGCGCCAGCGCGTTCTCCACCGCCTGGCCGAAGAGCTGGATCTGCGCGCCGAACTCGGCGGCGGCTTCGCGGCTGCCGAGCGCACGGCCGAGCTTGCGTGCCTCGGCGCGCAGGCGATTCACCTCGGCATAGACCGCCCCGATGCCATCGAGGATGCGCGTGCGCAACAGCGCGTCGCCGCCGGGCAGGTTGCCGAGCTGCTCGGTGAGGAGGTCGAGGCCGCTGCCGGTGTCGTCCAGCAGCTTGACCTGCGCCGCGATCTCGCTGCTGTTCGCAGCCTGCGGCAGGGTGGCGGCGACCTGCGCGAGGGTGCTGCGGTAGCCGTCGAAGGCGTGCTCTTCCGACAGGAAGCGCAGGGCGCGCTCGGAGACGCGCTGCTGCGCCTCGTCCACCGCGGCTTCGAGCGCGGCGATACCGGGGATGTCGGCGTAGCGCAGCTCGCGCAGCATCTGCAGCCGTCCGCGTTGCTCGCGCAGCTGGCCGAGGGCGCGGACGAAGTCGTCCGGCTTCTGCCACAACATGCCGGCGATGCGGGTCATCAGCTCGCGCTGGGCCAGCTCGGCGGTGTCGAGTGCCTGTCGGGTGTCGCGGCGGATGCTCTCGATCTTCTCGAACTCGTCGAGCGTGTTGCGCGCGCCGTCCTGGATGGCGCGGACATCCTCGGCGAGCTTGCCGGCTTCATCCGAATCCAGCCAGAAGTAGGCGTCCAGCGCGCGGCCGCAGTGGCGGATGAGCGCGTCGTAGGCGTTGCGGGTCGGCGTCTGCTCGGCCACCGCGCGTGCGATCGCGGTGAGCTCGGCGATGCCGCGCACCAGCTCAGGGTTGCCGATGCGGGCGAAGAAGCCCTGGCTGCTGCGCTCGGCGGTGGCGTGCTCCTCGCTCACGTAGGGTGTCTGCCAGAGCTGCATCGGGTGGTTGCGCGTGGCGTCCGGCCCCTCGGCCTGGAACACCAGCATGCGGCCATCCTCGAAGCGCGCGTAGCCGTTGCAGAGAATGGGCGTGGTGAGCGACTTCTCGATCAGGTTGTAGGAGAAGAGCGCGTAGTGGCCCACGCCGGGTTGGTAGAACACGTACAGCACGTCCTCGCCATTGGGCGAGCGCAGCATGCGCTTGAAGCGCAGCCCGTCGCGCATCTCGGCGGGCAGGTCGAAGCGCTTGGTCTCGCCCGACTGCAGGTAGTAGCCGCCGGGAAAGATGATGCCGTGATCCTCGGGCAGCTGGATGCACGAGCGGCCGATGGCATCGATGCGGGTGGCGGTGAGGGTGCGGGTGTTGAACACCAGGTAGCGCTCGTCCTTCTCGCGATACGGACGGATGCGCAGGAGGATCAGCGATCCGATGCGGGCGTAGGCGATCTCGGCATCGGTGAGCGACTGGCTCCTGTCCTCGACCGGCTCGGAATAGATACCGAGGCCGGATTCGGTGTTGTTCTCGACCTTGATCGTGAGATCACCGCCGATCGTCTCGACGAACACGGTGTCGAGGATGTTCACATGCGGATGGCGCCCGCCGACATGGTTGTCGCGGGTGGTCTGGGTCCATTCGAAATCGTGCGTCGGGGGCAGGGCGATGTCGCGTTCGCCGCGATTGTCGATGTAGCTCAGACGCCCGCCCGGTTCGACGCTCCAGCGGAACACGCGCAGGTCGGTCGCCTGCTGGCCGATCTGGAACGCCGCCAGCAGCTTGTGCTGGTGCACACGCAGCTGGATCAGGCTGGCCTGCCTGTAATAGGTGTAGAGCTCGCGGAAATCGGCGACGAAGCGTGTGTCGTCGAGAAAGCTGCCGGCAATCGGCACGGCGAGCAGATCCTCGCTGCCCGGGCCGCCTTCCTCGTCCAACCGGTAGAGTCCGAACACGTCCGAGACCGCGGTCTCCTTGCGCAGTCCGATGAAGACGTTGTAGCCGAACAGCAGCAGGTCGCCGATGCGCACCAGGTCGCGGGCGATGCAGTTGTTCTCGGTACGTGCGCGGGTGCGCCCGATCAGCGCCTGCTCGGCGCGGCCGAACTCCTCCAGCCGCGCCGTGTTGAGCGCCGTGGTCTTGCGCAGCAGCTGGCCGCCGAGGTCGGTGAGGCGCTTCTTCAGCAGGGCATAGCTGCCGCTGTCGGCGACGAGCGCCTCGGTGGCGTCGGCTGCAACGGCGGCGCTGGCTTGGTCGGACATGGTCGTTCGTTTCCGTTGGCGAGGTCGTCACTGAGCGGGCGCTGGCGGTCGCAGCACCCGCTCCGGATTGCGCATGGCGTGCGCGACTACGGCTTGCCGCGGAAGCCGTCCAGCAGCGTCTGCAGTGCGGCCTTCTGACTGTCGTTGCCGTCGCGCAGCACCTTGGTCAGGAGTGCAGCGACCGAGAGGTTCTGCAGCTCGCCCGATGCGCCACCCAGCGCGCCGACGATGTCGCGCACGTCGCTCACCATGTCGCGCTCGCCATCGAGGTGATCCTTCAGGCCGATCTGCAGCGTCTGGCTCTTGGCGATCGCACCGTCTATGCCCTTGCCCACGGACAGCGCGTTGACGAAGCGGTCGAAGTAATCGCCCTGGCCGCCGACGATGTCGATCTTCGCGTTGGCGAGCGCAGTGCCGAGCACGTCCGCCTGCTCGCGGGCGATGGAGGTCTGGGCGTCGATGGCCTTGAGGGTCTCGACGTGCGCGTTCTCCAGGCGCATGCGGAATTCCTCGTGGGCGCGGGTGTCCTCGCTCATCGCCTTCATCGCCTCGAACTTCTCGCGCAGGCCCTTGGCCTCGGCGTTGAAGCGGGCCTCGACCACCTGCGCCTCGGCCAGTCCGATCTTGATCACCGCGTCGGCGTCGGCCGCCTTGACGCCGACATCGGCAAGCCCCATGCGCTCCTTGCCCTCGGCTTCGGCGCTCAGGCGCGCCTGCAGCGCTTCGGCTTCGGCATGGCCGTACTTCACCACCGCTTCGGCCTCGGCGATCTTCACCTTGGCATCGACCAGACCCTGCTTCTCGCGGGCGTCGGCGGTCACCATCATGACCTTCGCTTCGGCAAGACCCTCGGCCGCGGTCATGGCCTCGATGCCCTCTGCTTCGCGCTTCTTCGCCTCCGCCTGCTTCTCGGCGATCTTCAGGCGCGCCTCGGCCATCGTCAGCTCTTCGGACGCGGCGTGGCGGGCGCGGCGTTCGAGCGCTTCGGCGGCCTTGACCTCCATGATCATCTTTTCCTCGGCCTGGCCTTCGGCGAGAATGATGGTCGATTTCTTGGTGCGATCGGCTTCGGCGAGCACGCGCAGCTCCTTGATCGCCTCTTCCTGTTCCGCGACGGTGCGCTCGACCACGATGCGCTCGCGCACCACGTCGGCGATCGCCTTCTTCTGCACCTCCACCGCACGATCCTTGTCGATGCGCTGCAGAGTGACTTCCTTCTCGCGGTCGACCACCTCCAGCTCACGTGCGCGGATGACCTTCTCTTCCTCGATCGCCACGGCGCGCAGGCGGTTGTTCTCGGCGACTTCCTTCTCGCGCAGCACGTTCTCCTGCTGCACGGTGATGAGCTGTTCGGCCTGCAGGCGGGCGAGCTCGGCCTTGGCGTGTTCTTCCGAGCGGATGCGTTGGGTTTCGGCCTGCTCGCGGGCCTTCACCGATTCGACCTCGCGGGACTGGCGCGCCTCGGCGTCGGCCTGCTGGCGCTCGAGCTCGAGCAGCGCCTCGCGCGTCTCGACGTCCTTCTTCTTGATCTGCATCTCCTCGTTGCGACGCAGCTCGTTGGTGCGCACGTTTTCCGCGGCGGTGAGCTCGGTGATCTTCTTGATGCCCTGGGCGTCGAGGATGTTGCTCGGGTCGAGCTTGGAGAGCGGGGTTTGCTCGAGGTAGTCGATCGCCGCATCCTCCAGCACGTAGCCCGAGAGGTCGTCGCCGATCTGCGCGATGATCTCGTCGCGGAAGCGGTCGCGCGCCTGATAGAGCTCGACGAACTCCATCGACTTGCCCACCGTCTTGAGTGCCTCGGAGAACTTGGCGGAGAAGAGCTCCTCCAGCGTCTCGGGGTTGGAGGCGCGGGCGCAGCCGATGCCCTGCGCAACCTTGAGCACGTCCTCGGCGGTCTTGTTCACCCGCACGAAGAACTTCACCTTGATGTCGGCGCGGATGTTGTCCTGGCAGATCAGTCCGTCGTGCCCGGTGCGGTCGATCTCGACCGTCTTGAGCGCGATGTCCATCATCTCGGCCTTGTGGATGATGGGATACACCATGCGGCCGGTGAAGGTGACGTCCGGCTCGCTGTTGAGGGTGTTGACGATCATTGCGTAGCCTTGCTCGACCTTGCGGTAGAACTTCGCAAGCATCACGAACAGGCTGAGCACGATGAAGGCCACGATGCCGGTGACGATCAGGATGAGCTCCATGGTTTCCCCTTTGTGAGGGCCGGCATGCGCCGGCCGGAAAGTGTGAAGGCGAGGGTGGTGAGAGTCGGTCTTGCGGACGAGGGGGTCAGGCCTCGGCCTGCACCCGGTAGCGTGCCGAGGCCGGGTCGTAGTCGATGATGATGGCCGTGCCACCGCGCTTGAGCGTGTTGGGCGAATCCGCCACGACCCGGATGTTGATCGATGCGCCGCCCGTCTCCACCTCGGCGCGGCCAAAGGATTCATCCACCTTGCCGGTGAGGATGCGGCAGCTGCGCCCGACCAGCGAGGCGTTGGAGACTGCGCTGTGGGTGACGAACAGCCGGCGCATCGGGCGGATCGCGATCGCGGTGAGCGGGATCGACACCGTGATCGCCACGAGCAGCGCCACGGTGCCCGCAACGAGGCTCAGTATCGCGGTGGGAACCAGCGGCAGCAGCCACAGCCCGGCGGCGCAGGTGATCGTCCAGCCGGTCAGCACGAGCAGGCTGGCGACGATGGAGAACGGTACGCCACCCAGGCCGAAGGCCACCAGCTTCGCGGCGATCGAGTCGATCTCGCCGAGATCGGCATCTGCGTCGAGCTCGAGCGCAGGACCGCCGTGCTCGAAGTCGACGAGGCCAACCAGGGCCAGCAACCAGTAGATCAGCACCACCCCGAGCAGCACCGTGTAGATCGCGGCGGGATAGCTGATGACGACATCGGTGAGGCTGGGCATGGTGCGTATGGTCCTGTGTTGCGGCTTCGTCAGCGGCTTGCGGTGAGCGGCCTCACGGTTCGCAGCCTGCATCGGCCGTGTTGCCGGCGCGTGACCGCGCAAAGGCGATCAAGGCCTCGGTGACGCGCTCCTTGATCGCGAGGCGGTCTTCGGCGGGAAGCCCGAAGCGCGCCGCCAGCAGCTGGTAGTCGGCCTCGGTGAGCGACACCGTGAGGCGCGGGCGCTTGGGTCGCCGCGTCACCGACAGACCGAGCAGCTGGCGGATCTGGTCCGGCGTCGACAGGTTGCTCTCGAACGCGGCGTGGCGTACCGCCTCCAGCACCGCGTTCTCGACATCGAAGGCCACCTGCACCGCGCGGATCGCAGCGTCCGAACCCTGCCAGCGGGCGGGTTTGTCGCGACTCACGCCGCCCCCTGATCCTTGCGTGCGCGGATGCGGGCCATCACCTGGCGCTTGCGCTCGGCGTCGCCGCCGATGCCGGCGTCGGCGAGCTTGGTCTCGAGCGCGCGGGTTCCGGTCTCCTTGTCCAACGTCTCGGCCGCAGCGAGGCGGTCGGCCATCTCCTCGTGGCGGCGCTTGATGCGCTCCAGCGAGTCCTTGGCATTGGAGAGCTTGGAGCCGCTCGCGACGATGCTGTCGGAGATCGAGCGGGTGGCCTTGTAGACGCTCTCGGTGGTGCGTGCCATCGCCACCTCGCGCTCGTGCTCGCGCACCTTGGTCTCGGCGGTGCTGATCATGTCCCTGAGCTTGCCGACCTGCAGGGCGTAATCTGCATGCGCGCGCGTCTGCTCGTCGAGCTCGGCTTCCGTGGCTGCGATCTTTGCGGCAACTTCCTCGGCCAGGTCGTCGCGGCTCTTCTCCAGCGCCTCCAGCGCCAGGCCCTCGAGGCGGACGATCTCCTTGCGGATGCGCTCGATCTCGCGGGCGCTCTGCATCTCCTTCGCCATCACGCCGGTGAGGTCGTTCCTGGCCTTGAGGATGGCGTTGCGTGCGTCGATGATCTCCTGCTCGTAGATGCGGGTGGCGTTGGCGTCGACCACGCTCTCGCCGATTTCACGTGCGCTGCCGCGCACCAGGGTGAGGATCTTTCCCAAAACGCTCATGTTCGCCTCCTTCAGGCAAGGTAGTCCGACAGGGCCTCCAGCGCATCGAGGGCGTTGTCGCTCAGCGCGGCCACGTCCAGTGCGATGTCCTCCATGCGCGCGTCAGCGGACAGGGCGCCGAACAGCACGTAGCGGTCATCGACCCTGCCGAACGACGACAAGGGGATGGACACGTTCAGGTCGAGCATCGCCTCGAGAAGCCCGGTACGCTTCGCCGGGGCGACCTCCAACTCGGTCCATAGGTAGCAGATGCAAAGGATCTGGGCGTCGGAGGTGGTGATGAAGATGGGCAGCTCGTTGCGTCCTTCGATCACCACCTGGATCACCGGCACCTCGCCTGCAATGGGCTGCAGCTCGACGCCGACGCCCCCGAGCCTCGCGCCGACCAGTGTGTCTAGCCCTGCGATCCGTTGTTGCAACGTGTTCATCGCCTGTTCTCCCCTGACGTTTAGAAGTGCATCGACATGTGCAATCTAGGGAGTCTGACATAAGATGTCAAGACATTTTATGTCAGACTCCCTCCGTGCTGTTCCTGCTTGCCGTCCGCAAACAGCGCTTACGAAAGCCGGGATTATCTCATCGGCATGAACGAAGGTGGCGGAAGAATCGCGTGCGGTATTCCGTTGGCAAAGTCATTGCGGGTGTCTTTTCGCCTAGGCGGCTGGCAGGGCGCCCGACTGCCGCTGCCGTCCAGCCCGCTTACGCCGTTCGCTGCGCTCGATCGCGGTTCACGATCCGGTTGCGGCCCTGCCGCTTTGCGTCGTAGAGGGCGGCATCCACCGCCTCGAGCAGGGACTCGGGCGTATCGGTGCCGACCCGGTAAGCGATGCAGCCCAGGCTGATCGTGACGTGATCCGCCACATCCGAGCGTGGGTGAGGGATCCTCAGCGCATCCACGGCTGCACGCATCGCCTCGGCGACCGCAGCGACACCGTCCCGGTCCGTCATTGGCAGGATCGCGACGAACTCCTCGCCGCCGTAGCGGGCGAACAGGTCGGTGGGACGGTTGAGCCGTGTCCGCAGGGTTTGGGCGACCTTGCGCAGGCACTCGTCGCCCTTGCCGTGGCCGAAGTGGTCATTGAAGGCCTTGAAGTAGTCGATGTCCAGCATGATGACACCGAGCGGCTTGTTGCCGCGGCTGTGGCGCTTGATCTCGCGCTGCAGCGTCTGGTCGAAGTGGCGTCGGTTGGCGACCTGGGTGAGGCCATCGATCTGCGACATCTCCGAAAGCAGGTCGGTGGCAATCTTGAGATTCATGTGGGTACGTATCCGCGCCCGGATGATGTCTCCGTGATAGGGCTTGGTGATGTAGTCCACCGCGCCCAGGTTGAGCCCTGCTGCCTCGTCGCTGACCTCGCTGAGTGCGCTCACGAAGATCACCGGGATGCGGCTGGTGGCGGCGTCCTCCTTGAGCGCACGGCAGACCTCGTAGCCGTTCATCCCGGGCATGACGATGTCGAGCAGGATGAGATCCGGAGGGCGCTGCCCGCGCACGATCTCCAGCGCCGCCAGGCCGCCGCTCGCCACCTGGACGACATACTCGTCCTTGAGCAAATTGGCGAGCACCTTGATGTTAGCCGGCATGTCGTCGACGATGAGCAGGGTGCGGCGCGCCTCCTGCGCGGTCGTGTCGGCGGGATGGGACGTCGCCGGACGCGGCTCGGCGCTGCCTTCCTCCGTATCCAGCCATTGTTCCAGCAGCGCGAACAGTTGCTCGCGGGTGAAGGGCTTGCCGAGATGCGCGTTCATGCCGGCGGCCAGCGCGTGCGCTCGGTCTTCGGCGAGGTTGGCTGCGGTCAGCGCGATGATGGGGATCTCGCGGTCGTGGGTGCGGATCTCGCGCGCGGCCTGGTAGCCGTCCATGACCGGCATCTGCACATCCATGAGGACGAGCGCGAAGCCGCCTGCCCGCGCCCGGGCCACACCTTCCGCACCGTTCGTCGCGACGGAGACTTGCAGGTTCAGCGATGCAAGCTGCGCGCGAGCAACGTCCTGGTTGATCGGATTGTCCTCGACCACGAGCACACGCTGCCCGCGGAAGCGACGGCGGAGCGTACGCGGTGTGTCGCCCGGCGAGGCCATGTCGGCCTCCGCTGCAGGGGGCAGGTTGAGGTCGAAGCTGAAACGGCTGCCCTTGCCTGCCTCGCTCTGCACCTCGATCCGACCGCCTCCCATCAGGCCGACCAGCGCCTCGCTGATCACCAGCCCGAGCCCGGTGCCGCCGTGCTGCCGGGTGCTCGAATTGTCCACCTGACTGAAGGCCTTGAAGAGGCGGGATTGCTGCTCCGGCGTCATCCCCACGCCGGTGTCGCTCACGCTGAAGCGCAGCCCGACGGCCGCAGGTGTGCGCTCCCGGCATTCGATCGTGAGTTCCACATGGCCCTGGTCGGTGAATTTGACTGCGTTACCGATCAGGTTCGCGAGCACCTGTGTCAGCCGCAGGGGGTCGCCGATGAAGTATCCGGGCAGATCGGACGGGACCTGAAAGCGCAGCGTCAGGCCTTTCATGCCGCTCGGCAGCGAGAACAGCACCGTGAGTTGGTCCAGCACGTCGCTCAACGCGAAGGGGCGTGCCTCGATCTTGAGGCTGCCGGCGTCGATCCGTGAGAAGTCCAGCAGGTCGTTGACGATGCCCAGCAGCAACTGGCCCGAACGCTGGATCTGCTCCGTGCGCCTGAGCACATGAGCGGGCAGGCGTTCGTCGAGCTGCAACTCGCTCAGGCCGATGATCGCGTTCAGTGGGGTGCGGATCTCGTGGCTCATGTTCGCGAGGAACTCCGACTTGACCCGGTTGGCGGTTGCGGCCGCTTCCTCGGCTTCGCGACGCCTGCGCATCACCGCAAGCAGGGTCGCGATTCCGGCGACGCACATGAGAAGCCCGATCAGCAGAAGGCTGTTGATCATGCGGTCGCGTACCTCCGCTTCGGCGCTGCGCGCTTCGACCAGTGCCTCGAGCCGTTGCTTGAAATGCCAGATGCCGGGCTCGAGGTTGCGCTCAGGGCCGACGTCGTTGATCACCGACAGCAGTCGAGTGCCGGAGGGAAGCGGGTAAGGGTGGGAGCGCACCTCGACGGTCCGCACCGTGCCGTCGGCGAGGCGATGTCGGAAGATGAAGTAGTTCCGTCCCTGGGATTCAGCCAAGCGGCGTTCGTCGGCCACCTGTTCCGGGCTGAGCGTGTTGATCTCGTCGATACGCATTCGCCTGAGCGTGGTCCGGTCGTAGCCGTAGAAGACACTTGCCGCGGGGTTGGCGTCGACGATCCGGCCATCGGCAGGATCTATCCACAGCATGGGCAGGTCGTGACGTTCGAAAACTTGCGCGAAATCCAGCGCCACCGCCAGTGGTGCCATGCACCACAACAGCAGTGCGAGCGTGGCGTGGAGCAGGCCGGAGATGCGGCGGGAGCGGTTACGATGTGCGCTCAAGCTTGTCCTCCGTGCTTCGTCATTCGGCCCCCAGATTGCGCAACATTGTGCCGATGCTGCGCTCCGCGCGCGCGAAGTCGAAGCCGTCGAGCGCTGACATGAGGATTCGCCATTCATCCAGGAGCGTTTGCGGCAGTGCGACTGCGATCGCCTCCAGGCGGGCCTCATCCACGAACTCGTGGTTGCGCGCGGCGTCGTGCAAGGACTTGAGTGCGCGCACCGGGTCGACTGCGGGCGGCACATCGCGCGCGCGCGAAGCTTTCGCGTCAGGCCGCGCCAGCCATGCGCAAATGGCACTGGTGGTGCGTACCAGGGTCGTCTCGAAGTCTGCGATCGCCTGCGGCGACGGTAGGAGCCCGGACTTGAGTGCCTCGTCGAGCGTCGCTGTTGCCGACGCGAGCGGGGCAAGTGCCAGGTTGCCTGCAACGCCTTTGAGGCTGTGTGTGTGTTGCTGCAGTGCGGCCCGGGTGGCCGGCGAGGGGGCGGCCGACAGCGCGACGAGTTGCTGCGGCAAGGCCGCGTAGGTGCCGCGGAGCTGCGTCAGCAGCTCATCCAACAGGCGTTCATACAGGGCTTGGTTGCCGTCCAGCATGGCCACGCCAAGAGTCGGCGAGAAGAGTGCCTCGACGGCCAGTGTTGCGGATTGCCCGGAAGTAGGCGCGGAACAGGGCCCGGGGACGTCGGCAGGGGGCATCCTCGGGCCGGCGGACGTCTCTGCCGCTGCGGGTAGCCAGCGCGCGAGCGTGGCATGCAGCGCGACCGGGTCTATCGGTTTGCCGAGGTGATCGTTCATGCCGGCGGCACGTGCCTTGAGCTTGTCGTCCGACATCACAGCCGCAGTGAGCGCGATCACCGGCAGGGTGAAACCGTGGGCACGTAGCCGGCGAGTCGCCTCGTACCCGTCCATGATCGGCATCTGGATGTCCATGAGGACCAGATCGAAGCTGCCCTTCTCGGTCTCCTGGAGTGCCTCCCAGCCGTTGCGCGCGGTCACGACTTCAAGGCCCAGGGCGCGTAGCTGTGCAGTGGCCACCTCCTGGTTGATCGCGTGGTCCTCGACCAGCAGCACCCGGCCGACGAGCCGGCGAAGCGACAGGCCGTCGCCGGCGCTGCGCGCGAGCAGCGCGCGCATCTCCTCGGCGCTGCAGCGCCCGAGTGCAAGCGTGAAGCTGAAGGCTGCACCCTGGTTGGATGCGCTCGCGAGTTCGATGCCTTCTCCGCCCATCGCCTCCACCAACCTCTGGCTGATTGCAAGCCCGAGGCCGGTGCCGCCGTGCTCGCGGGTGATGGAGGCGTCTGCCTGCTTGAATGCCTGGAATAGCCGCGGTTGTTGTGCCGGGTCGATGCCGATGCCGGTGTCGCTGACGCTGAAGCGGAGCCGGTCGGCGACGCCATCCGTCGAGTCGCACTCCACCTGCACGATGACCTGGCCGTGATCGGTGAACTTGATCGCATTACCGATCAGGTTGGTGAGGATCTGGCGGATCCGAAGTTCGTCGCCGACGTAGCCCGGTGCAGCCTCGGGCGCTACGACCAGCGCGAGCTGCAGCCCCTTTGCGCTGGCCATGGGTTCGAACAGGTCGCGCAGGGCGTCGATCAGCACCGCGAGGAAGAAGGGCTGTGGGGCGATCGCCAGTTTGCCCGCTTCGATGCGCGAGAAATCGAGGATGTCGTTGAGGATGCCAAGCAGCAGTTGGCCGGACTGGTGGATCTTCTGCAGCGCTGCGCGTAGCGCGGCTGGGTCGCGCTCGCCGGCTGCCAGCTGACTGAGGCCGATGATCGCGTTCATCGGCGTGCGAATCTCATGGCTCATGTTGGCGAGGAACGCCGACTTGGCCAGGTTGGCCTCGTCTGCCGCCAGCCTGGCGGCCTCGAGCGCGTGTTCGGCTTCCTTCTGCACCGTGACGTCGCGACCGCTTCCGCGGTAGCCGGTCAGCGAACCCGCGTCATCCAGCGTCGGGAAGCCGTCCGTGGACATCCACACGATATGCCCGTCCTTATGCACGACCGGATTGACCATGCCCTTGATCGACTGCCGCGCCTCCATCAGCTGCATGGCTGTCTGTGCAAACGCGCTACGTCCGGCCTCGGGGTGGAGTTCGAAGAAGTGCCGTCGGCCGACCAGCTCATCGCGGCGAAAGCCCCACACGGCCTCACAGACGGGGCTTACGTAGGTGTAGAGGCCGTCGCGGTTCACCTCCCAGCTGACGGTGCCACTCTGCGCGGCGAGTTGCATCAGGCGAAGTTCGTTGTCGGCGATGGCCTGTTGCGCGCGCTTGAGCTCGGAGATGTCCTGCACGAAGGACCAGATCACCGGCCGGCCTTCGCTGGTGGTGGTGCCGAACCCCTGCACGAGTACCGGGTAGCGGCTGCCGTCCTTTCTGACGAAGGTGCGCTCGAAGGGGCCGAAGCGCCCGCTTCGCTCGAGCGCCTGGCGCTGCAGCGCCTCCTGGTCTGCATCGCCTGCAGGCGCGATATCGTTGGGGTGGAGCTGTGCGAACGCCTCGGCCGTGTATCCGGCGGGTTCGTTGATGGCAGCGTTGAACTCGAGGAGGGCGCCGCTGAGCTGGTCGTTCATCGCAATGCCCACCGGTGCGTTCTCGAACAGGTTGCGGAACTTGGCCTCGGCGGACTTGAGCTGGGTGATGTTGGTGTGGGTGCCGAGCATGACCGCGGGGCGGCCGTCCTCATCCCACTCGACCACGCGTCCGCGGCTCTCGACCCAGACCCACTCGCCGTGTGCGCTGCGCAGGCGAAAGGCGGTGCTGAAGGCGTTGTCGCGCGCGATGCTATCGGTGGCCTCGTCGAGCACCCGCGCGCGATCCTCCGGATGCAACTGTTCGGTGAACACGGCGATGTCGAGCGTGAAGGCGTCGGGCGGATAGCCGAGCTGGCGGAAGGCGCGCGCCGACCACTCGACCTTGTCCGAGCGCAGGTCCCAACGCCACATGCCGGTGTCGGAAGCCTCCATCGCGAGTTCCAGGCGCAGCTTGGTGTCTTCCAGGGCGAGCTGCTGGAGCTTGCGCTCGGTGATGTCGTAGATGTAGCCGTTCCACAGCGTCGAGCCGTCCATCAGCCGCTCTGGCGTGGCGCGGCCTTGTAGCCAGCGCTCGCCCTTCGCGGGGTGACGGTAGCGGTACTCGCACTCCCACACCGAGAGGGTCTCGGCGGAGTGGCGGATGCTCTGCGCCACCTCGGCGAGATCGTCCGGGTGCAGCCCGGCGAACACCGGCGCGGCGGACTCGCGCACGGCTTCGGGTGTCAGCCCGTACATGTCCTCGATGCCTGCCGTGCTGTATGGAAAGCAGCTGCGGCCATCGGGATACTGGCGGAATTGGTAGAGCATCCCCGGCGTGTTCGCAGCGAGCCGGGAGAGCTGCCGCTTTTGCTCGTGTTCGGCCGTGCCGTCGGTGTGGGCGCCGCTTGCGCCCTGCGAGTCGAGGTTGGTCACGAGGTCCGCCAGAGTGGCGATGCTGCGGACGGGGTGCGGCCGCGTGTTACCAGGGTCGTCATGGCGTCAGCTATCCTTCGCAAGCTGCGCTCCGCCGGGCAGCGCGTGCCGCCCGGGGGCGGCGATGCCATGTGCGGCGAGCTGCTCGGGCAGGTCGGGTTCGAGCAGCGGGTGCGCGAACAGGTAGCCTTGTCCGATGGTGCAGCCACTGTGCTCCAGGAACGCGAGCTGTAGCGGCGTCTCGATCCCCTCCGCGATCGTCTCCAGGCCAATGGTCTGGGCGAGCTGGATGATGGTGCGGCAGATCGCCTCGTCGTTCTGGTCCAGCCCGATGTCTCGGATGAAGGCGCGGTCGATCTTGAGCGCGTCGATCGGCATGGTGTTGAGATACGCCAGCGATGAATAACCGGTGCCGAAGTCGTCGATCGACAGGCGTACCCCCAGTGCCTTGAGCATGCGCATCTGCCGCACCGCGAGCTCGGGCTGCTTCATCGCGACCCGTTCGGTCAGCTCGATCTCGAGCAGATGCCCGGGGAGGCCGTGGCGCAGCAGCGACTCTTGTACCTCGTCCACGAAGTCGTTGCGCCAGAACTGCACGAAGGAGATGTTGACCGCGACGACGAAGTGATCGAGTCCGTGGTCCAGCCACGCCTTGCGCTGCAGGATCGCACGATCCAGCACCCAGCGCCCGATCTCGGTGATGAGGCTGGACTCCTCCGCCACCGGGATGAAGGTGTCGGGCGGGATGAAGTGGCCATCACGCTGCCAGCGCAACAGCGCCTCGACGCCGGTGATGCGGCCGTCCGCAAGGGCGAGCTGGGGCTGGAAGCGCAGGCTCATTTCGTCGCTGGCGAGCGCGCGCTTGAGACTGATCTCGATCGCGAGCCGCTCGGAGGTGGTCCGTGCCATGTCCTCGTTGAAGTAGCGCCAGCCATTGCGTCCGGCACTTTTCGCCTGGTACATCGCCATGTCCGCTTGCTGCAGCAGGGTGTCGAAGGCCTTGCTGTCCTGCGGGTAGAGCGCGATGCCGAGCGAGGCCGACACCGACACTTCGGTATCACCCACCGCCATTGGCCGACAGATCGCTTGCACCAGGGCGGTGGCGCGGCGATCGAGCTGAGCTTCGCTGAGCCCCTCCAGCAGCACGAACTCGTCGCCACCCAGGCGGCAGACGGTGTCGTCCTCGCGCACCAGCGATCGGATCCGTTGCGCCACCTCTTTCAGGATCTCGTCGCCCGCAGCGTGTCCGAACACGTCGTTGATGGTCTTGAAGCGGTCGAGGTCGATGAAGCACACCGCGAAGCCATTGCCGTTGCGTTCCGCCGAGCGGATCGCCTGGGCGGCGCGGTCGTGCAGCAGGTAGCGGTTGGGGGTGCCGGTGAGCGGGTCATAGAAGGCGAGCCGCTCGATCTCCTCTTCCGCCATCTTGCGGTGGGTGATGTCGCTGAACACGCCGATGTAGTGGGTGACCTCGCCGGCGGTGTTCATGACCCGGCTGATCGACAGCCACTCGGGATATACCTCGCCGGATTTGCGCCGGTTCCAGATCTCGCCGGCCCATCGGCCGCTCGTCTCGATCGCCCGCCACATCTCGGCGTAGAAGCTCTGCGGATGGCGCCCGGAGGCCAGGATGGAGGGTTTCTCGCCGAGCACATCGTGTTCCTCGAAGCCGGTGATCTGGCAAAAGGCGTTGTTCACCGAGATGACCCGCTGCTCCGCGTCTGTGATCACGATGCCTTCGGTGCCGGCGCGATAGATCTGGGCCGCGAGCTCCAGCCGGATGTCCTTCTGGCGGCTCTCGGTGATGTCGGTGGTGATGCCGCCGATACCGAGCACCGCGTTATTCTTGTCCAGTAAGGGAAACTTGTGGCTCAGGAAGTATCTGACCTCCGCGCCCGGCCGGTGCAGCTTCTCCTCGTAGAGCATGGCCTGGCGGTTGCTCATCACCAAGCGGTCGTTCTGCTCGTGTTGCTCGGCATCCTGTGTGGGCAGCCAGCCGGTGCGGCGCCGGCCGATCAGCTCCGATTCGTTTTGGCCAACGAGCTTCTGCAGCGCCTTGTTCGCGAGTAGGCACCTGCCCTCCGGGTCGAACGCGTAGATCAGGGCGTCGCTGTTGTTCAGCACGGTCGAGAAGATGCTGCGGGTGCGCGACAGCTCGGAGTCCGCGGTGCGGTCGAGGCACAGCGCGAGGTAGTGGGCGTCGAGGTGGTAGTCCTGCGGCAGCAGGCACAGATGCACCTCCATGTGGCGCTCCTCGCCCTCGTGGCCGCGGAAGGCGAGATCGAGCGGGCTGCGGTTGACGGGCGTGGTCGTGGCGCGCAGCCTCGCGATCAGCGCTGCTGCACCGTCGTGCAGCACGAGGCGCAGCAGCGAGTGCTGCCGCAGCGTTTGCACGCTGCTGAAGCCGAAGACCTTCGCGGCAGCCTCGTTGGCCTCCTCGACGATGCCACGATCGTCTATGACGAGTGCGGGCATGGGCAGGGCGGTGAATAGCAGCTGGTAGCGACGGCGTACGCTCTCTTCCGCGAGTCGGGACGCGATCAGCTCCTGGTTCTGGATATCGAGCTCGGCGTGATACACACGCAACTCGTGCATGAATTCGCCGAAATCTGCAGCAGCGCCCTCGTCCAGCCGGCCGATGCCGGCCTCGCCGCGCGACAGCGCCCGCTCTGCGCGCAGGCGCAGGGTGTCGACCCGGGAGCGGCTTTCACTCATTGCAGCGCTCCGCGGCTGGCGTACCAGGCCGTGATGTTGATGTGGCTCACCACGGCGCCCGTGTCGGCGCCGTGGATGGGCGCGACGTTCATCACGAACCAACGCTTCTCGGATACCGAATGGCACGGGTACTGCAGCGAGAACATCGGCGTCGAACCCTCCAGTACCGCCTTGATGCCGCGCTGCGCGCGCTGCGCATCGGTGTCGCCACCACCACTGTTGCAGACCTCCAGGTAGTTGCGCCCGACGCCGCTGTGCCTGAGCTCGGGGTCACCGTTGGCCTTGGCGAAGCGCTCCCATGCGGCATGCACCATGACGATGGTGCCGTCCGTTGCGAGCACCGCGATGTGCTCGGGCAGTCCGTCGAGGATGGCTTGCAGGCGATCGCGTTCGCGCGTGGCGGTGATGTCGATGAAGGTCGCCACTGCGCCGCGCTGGTCTGCGGAAGGAATGTTGTATGGCAGGATGCGTACCAGTAGCGTGCGCCCGTCGGCGGACGGCACCTCCTTCTCGGTCATGCGCTCGGTGAGGATCGTCCGGCTCAAGTCGTCGCTGAGCTCCGGATAGTGCAGCACATGGACGATCTCGTTGAGCGGTCTGCCGATGTCGCCCTCGCGTAGTCGGAACACGCTCACGGCGTCCGGGCTGAAGCGGGTGAGGTTGAGCGCGCCGTCGACGAACACGGTCGCCACCCCGACCGCCTTCGACATGCTGTCGAGGTCGGCGTTGAGCCTGTTCAGGATGCCCACCTTCTCCTGGTACTCGGCATTGACGGTGTTCAGCTCCTCGTTGACCGACTGCAGCTCCTCGTTGGAACTCTGCAACTCCTCGTTGGAGGCCATCAGTTCCTCGTTGGTGGCCTGCAGTTCCTCGTTCGAGGTCTCGAGCTCCTCGATCGTGGCCTGCAGGCTCTCGCGGGTCGCCTCGAGTTCGCGCTGCAGCACATCGATACGCGCCATCGTTTCGGCGTCGACGTCCACCGGAATGGAAGAGTGTTCGGGTAACGGCAGGTTGTACGGTTCGAAGGCGAGCAGCATCATCTACTCGTCGCCGCGCGGCTGCATGGGACGCACGCTCAGCCGGATCACCTTCTCGCTGCCGTCGTCCTGCGTCACGCGCAGCAGGTCCGAGACCATCGCCTCACGCTCCTTCGAGGCCTTGAAGAGCAGCGCCGATGCGACCGGTACGAGGTTCTCGGGCAGGATGCGCGACAACTCCAGGCTGGCCGAACCCTCTCTGGCCCGGAAGTAGGGCTGCACTCGGCCGAAGAGGTGGATCGCCTCGTGCCGGTCATTGACCAGGATCGCAGGCGGCACGTACTTCTCGAGCAGGACGTTCATGGCCTCGTCGGTGGCGACACCATCCTCCTGCAGCCTGTGGCGTTCGCTGGCGCGCCGCAGTGGCGCGCGCTCCGTCATGTATGGACCGCGGGCACCCGGCACGCCCAGCCCCAGGTTGACGCTGGTGGCCGCTTCCGTTCTGCGGAAGAGCTTGTGCTTGCCATGGATGGTGGCGAAGCCGCTGCTCTGGCCCGAAAGCGATTCGCTCGAACCGAGCAGCATGTAGCCCTGTTGTTCGATTGCGTACTGCAGCCGGTCCAGCGCGCGCTTCTGCGCATCGGGGGTGAAGTAGATCAGCGTGTTGCGGCAGCTGACCAGGCTCATCCGGGTAAACGGCGGATCGCTCAGCAGGTTGTGGCGTGCGAACACGATGCACTGGCGAAGCTCCTGCTTCACCACATACTGGTTGCCGTTGCGGGTGAAGAAGCGTTCCAGACGCTCGGGCGTGAGCTCTGCCGCAGCCGACTCGGGGTAGCGTCCGGCCGCGGCGAACTCGACGTTGTGCTGGTTCACGTCGGTTGCGAAGACCTTCAGGCTCGGCCAGCGCCGCAGCCGCTCGAAGGCCTCGAAGAAGGTGATCGCGATCGAGTAGGCCTCCTCACCCGTGGAGCATCCCGCCACCCAGACCCTGAGTGCTCCGCCGGCGACGGCCTGGCCGACCAGTTCGTCGACGACTCTGCGCGCGAGCGTGTCGAACACCTCCGGGTCACGGAAGAAGCTCGTCACCGGGATCAGCAGCTCGCGGCGCAGCACTGCGACCTCGTTCACATCCTGCTCGAGCAGCCCGAGGTACTCGGCGAAGCTGCGCATGTGCCGAACCTGCATGCGCCGCTCGATACGGCGGTTGAGCGTCGCGGATTTGTAGTCGTTGAAGTCGATGCCGCTGATCTGCAGCAGCAACTGGATGATGCCCTGGCGCGCCTCGTCCTCGGTGAGCGGTGTGTTGGCGCTGCCCTCCCGCTGTGGCAGCTCATCCTCCGGCGGCAGGTTGCCGATATGCGACTGGATGCGTGCGGCCAGCTTGTCGGCGCCGAGCACGGCATCCACCAGTCCGGTCGCGATCACGCTGCCGGGCATGCCGTCGAACTTGGCTTCGCGCGGTTCCTGCGCGAGCAGGAAGCCTCCGGCAGCGTTGAGTGCAGTCGCGCCGCGCGTGCCATCGGAGCCGGTTCCCGACAGGATGACGCCGATGCTGCGGCTGCCGAAGTCGTCGGCCAGGGCGCCGAAGAAGATGTCGATCGGCAGGGTCAGAAGGTGGGGATGTTTGGGTGTCAGACGGAAGCGTCCGTCCTGGATACGCATGATCGTGCCCGGTGGGATCAGGAAGATCTGGTTGGCACCGATGGGCAGGTCGTCTTCCACCATGCGCACTTTCATGCGGGTGTAGCGCGCCAACAGATCGGTCATCATGCTCTTGTGGTCGGGCGACAGATGCTGGATGACCACGAAGGCGGCCCCGGTGTCAGGTGGGCAATGGTTGAAGAAGCGCTAGAGCGCCTCCAGCCCGCCTGCCGAGGCACCAATGGCAACGACGAACCCCTGGAAGGCGCCCTCCGTGGTCTCACAGTCTTCCCTGGCAGACGTCGTCGGTGCGGCTTTCCTGCGGGTCATTCGGTACTCCGGTGCGTTCTTGTACGGTGTGGTAGATGTCCCGCAAGGGCACGCCGAATGGACTCGGCATCGCCACAGACCGTGATCTCCTGCTGGTCGCGGGTGCGCGCGCAGGATGCGCCAGCGCCGCCCAGCCACAATGCGCAGCGTGCCGGCAGCGTAGCGCGCAGCGCCCGCGCGAAGCGATGGATGGCACGTGCTGCATAGGCTCTGCTGACCGAGAGCCCGACGATGTCGGCGCCGCTGTCGCGTGCGGCTGCGGCGAGTTCCTCCAGCGGTGTTTCGGCGCCGAGCGTGATACAGGCGACGCCCTCTGCGAGCAGGATCCGCTTCGCCATGTCGAGCCCCAGCACATGTCGTTCGCCCGGCGGCGTGCTGAGCAGAGCGAGCGGCTGCCCGGTCCGGGACTCGGGAGGGTGTTTGCCGGAGGATACGGCGAGGACGTCATGCACGATCCCGCTGATCGCATGCTCCTGCCACACCCGCAATTGCCCTGCTGACCAAGCCTGCCCCACCGCCTGCATCAAGGGTGCGGCGCAATCCTCGATGAAGCCCACCTCATCCAACTGCGCGCGCAGCGCGAGCAACTGCCCGCGCAGCATGGTGAAATCGCCCGCGCCCGCGAGCGCGACGAGTGCCTCGACCTGAGTGGACTTCTGCGGCAGCGTTTGGGTGGCGGGCTCCCCGCGGTGGGCCATCGCGAGCGCGTCGGCCACCGGGTGGCCGCACTGCATGAGGCGTCGCGCAATCAGCAGCTGACGCCGTTGCAACTCGTCGTACTGGCGCTTGCCGCCGACCCGGTAAGGCACTGGCCAACCGTGCCGTGTTTCCCATTTGCGCAGCACATCCGGACTGATTCCCAACTGAGCAGCGACGGTACCGATTGCAAGCAAGTGACCTTCTCCAGACACACGGCGGGCGCAGGTGAGCATCCCTGTGTCCGTGTCACAGAATTTTACGTCCAGGTTGGACCTGGACATTGATGCATGTCATGAGTCGGAGACGACACACGCCGTCGGGAGCCGCTCGCGTTGCGCAGATGCAACAGCGATCGGCTCCCCGGCGGCAGTTCGCGCGCGCATCTCTCAGTAGCCTGCGGTGAAGCGCCTCCCGGTGTGGCGCGCCTGCGGACGGACTCGGCGACAAGCCTGAGGGCCTTGCTGCAGCAGGGGGCGGGTGTTTCGATACTCGACCAGCTCAGCGCCGAGGCGGGGCTGAAGAGCGGCGTGCTCTCGCGACTGTTGCCGGACTGGGCCTTGCCAACTGGCGGCGTGTATGCCGTATTTCCGCCCGGCCGACATGTGCCCGCAAAGGTGCGGGCCTTCATCGCGTTCCTGCGCGAGAACCTCGCTGGCCGGGTGTGAGCGCGCCGGTCGTTCGAGCGCGGTGACTCAGTTGAGCATGCCGGGCACGGCCAGGGTGAAGGGCGGAATCTCGGCGTCGAAGTGCATCCCATCGTCGGCGATCATCTGGTAGCTGCCCTGCATCGCGCCGACCGGGGTCTCAAGCACCGAGCCGCTGGTGTAGCGGAAGGATTCGCCCGGCGCGAGATGCGGCTTCTCGCCGATGACGCCTTCGCCGCGCACCTCCTGGCGCTTGCCCGAGCCATCGGTGATGATCCAGTGGCGGGTCAGCAACTTCGCCCTGACCTCGCCGACGTTGGTGATGGTGATGTGATACGCAAAGACGTAGCGTCCATCCTCTGGCGCGGATTGGGCTGCCACGAACTCCGCTTTCGTGCTGACGGCGATGCGGTATCTGTTGTCCTGTTCCGGCATGCTGGTTCTCTGGGGTTGGGCGACGCCACCGATCGGGTGGGCGTCGGGTTGCTTTGAACGGTAAAATATCACCTTTTTCATTCGCGGAAGCCCGTCCATGTCTGCTGCAAGCCTCGTTGCCCTCTCACCCCTAGACGGCCGTTATCACGGCAAGGTCGCGGGATTGCGTGATCACTTCTCGGAGCACGGCCTGATTCGCAACCGGGTGCGGGTCGAGGTGGAATGGCTGAAGGCGCTGGCGGCCGAGCCTGCGCTCGCGGAGATCGCGCCCTTCTCCGATGCCACGCGTGCCGAACTCGACCAGGTGGTGGCGTCGTTCTCGCCCGAGGACAGCGACGCGGTGAAGGCGATCGAGGCGACGACCAACCACGACGTCAAGGCCATGGAGTACTGGCTGAAGAACCGGTTGGCGGGCAATGCCGAGGTCACCAAGGTGTCGGAGTTCATCCACTTCGCGTGCACCTCGGAGGACATCAACAACACCGCCCATGCGTTGATGCTGCAGGAAGGGCGAGACGCGGTGCTGCTACCGGCCCTGGATGCGGTGATTGCGCGCTTCCGTGAGCTTGCCCATGCGCTGGCCGACCTGCCGATGCTGTCGCGCACCCACGGTCAGCCTGCGAGCCCGACCACGCTCGGTAAGGAGATGGCGAACATTGCCGCGCGCCTCATCCGTGCGCGCGCCGCGATCGCCGCGGTGACGCTGACCGCCAAGTTCAACGGCGCGGTGGGTAACTACAACGCCCACCTGTCGGCCTGGCCGGAGTTCGACTGGGAGGGTTTCAACCGCCGCTTCATCGAATCCCTGGGTGTGAGCTTCAACCCCTACACCATCCAGATCGAACCGCACGATGCGATGGCCGAGCTCTTCGACGCGACCGCCCGCGCCAACACCATCCTCATCGACGCCTGCCGCGACATCTGGATGTACATCTCGCTCGGCTACTTCAAGCAGCGCTTGAAGGAAGGCGAGGTGGGCTCATCGACGATGCCGCACAAGGTCAACCCCATCGACTTCGAGAACGCTGAAGGCAACCTCGGCATTGCCAATGCGGTGCTGCGCCACTTTTCGGAGAAGCTGCCGGTGTCGCGCATGCAGCGCGATCTCACCGACTCCACCGTGCTGCGCAACATGGGCGTGGGCTTCGGTCACACCGTGCTCGCGCTCGATGCCGCGCTGCGCGGTCTGAACAAGCTCGAGGCGGATCCGGTGCGCCTCGCGGCCGACCTCGACGCCGCCTGGGAAGTGCTGGCCGAGCCGGTGCAGACGGTGATGCGCCGCTTCGGCATCGAGAACCCGTACGAGCAGCTCAAGGCGATGACGCGTGGCAAGGGCATCACACGCGAAGCGCTGCAGGCCTTCATCGCCACCCTGGCCATTCCCGAGTCGGAGCGCGCGCGCCTGCTCGAGATGACGCCGGCGAGCTATGTCGGCAAGGCGGCCGAACTCGCTCGTCGTATCTGAGCGGGGAGGACCGGCGCATGGCTTTCGCGGACAACCTCAAGCAGCTACCCAAGGTGTCGCATCTCGCGGCACTGAACCTGATCGACGACACCGATGAGGTGGTCGCGACGATAGAGAACAAGGCCGGCCAGGCCGGCTCGCTGGCGGTATACAACCATCTCGCGCAGGTTCATGGCGCGATCACGCCCGATGCGGCGAAGAAGGGGCTGGAGCTCTACGCCGAGCACAGCGAGGATGCACGTCTCAATCCCGGCAAGCATCCCAACATCGACCGCCTGATCGGCCTCATCGAGCGCAACCAGACCCTGCGGGTGAAGCAGGTCTTCGCGGTCTGACCCGCTAGCGCAGCCTCGGGAGCCCTGACGACAATCCGGGCCACAATGCAATCGGGCGCCCCTGGTGAAAGTGGGCGCCCGATTGCATTCGTGAATCCCGAGGCATGCTGTGGCTTACACCACTGCTTCTTCCTTTTCCTTCTTGGGCTTCACGAACTGCTCGCGCGACACGCCCAGCCACATCACCAGCGGTGCGGCGACCAGCACCGACGAGTAGATGCCGAAGACGATGCCGATCACGAGCGCGAGCGCAAAGTAATACAGCGTCTCACCGCCGAAGATCAGCATCGCCAGCACCATCGCCAGCGTGCTGCCATGGGTGATCATGGTGCGCGAAATCGTGGCGGTGATCGCATGGTCGAGCACCTGCGGGGTGGTCATGCCGCGCTTTTTCTTGAAGGTCTCGCGCACGCGGTCGAACACCACAACCGACTCGTTCACCGAGTAGCCCAGCACCGCGAGCACGGCAGCGAGCACCGCAAGCGAGAACTCCCACTGGAAGAACGCGAAGAAGCCGACGATGATGATCACGTCGTGCATGTTGGCGATGATCGCCGAGACCGAGAAACGCCACTCGAAGCGCATCGCGAGGTAGATCATGATGCCGGCGAGCACCATCAGCAACGCCATTGCGCCGTTCTCGGCGAGCTCCTTGCCGACCTGCGGCCCGACGAACTCCACCCGCCGCAGTTCGGGCTTGGGGCCGGCCACGCTGTTGAGCGTGGCCATCACACGGTCGGCGACGTCCTTGGATTCGAGACCGTCACGGTTGGGCAGGCGCACCAGGATGTCGCGCGAGCTGCCGAAGTTCTGCACCTGTGCGTCGGCGTAGCCATCGCGCGCGAGCGCCGTACGGATCGGTTCGAGCTGAGGGGCCTCGGCATAGGTCACCTCGACCAGTGTGCCGCCGGTGAACTCCACCGACAGGTGCAGGCCCTTGAATACGATGAAGAACACCGCCAATACGAAGGTCACCATCGAGATGATGTTGAACTTCAGCGCATGGCGCATGAAGGGGATGTCTTTCTTGATGCGGAAGAATTCCATGATCTGCTCCTTGCCCGGCGCTCAGTTGCCCGGTTTCCAGACCTGCCCGATCGATACCGAATCGATCTTGCGGCGACGTCCGTAGATGAAGTTCACCAGCATCCGCGATACCAGCACCGCGCTGAACATCGAGGTGAGGATGCCGAGGCAGTGCACCACCGCGAAGCCACGCACCGGCCCGGAGCCGAACACCAGCAGCGCGACACCGGCGATGAGGGTGGTGATGTTGGAGTCGAGGATGGTGTCGAAGGCGCGGTCGTAGCCTGCTGCGATCGCAGCCTGCGGCGGAACGCCGTTGCGCAGTTCCTCGCGGATGCGTTCGTTGATCAGCACGTTGGCGTCGATCGCCATGCCGAGCGTGAGCGCCATCGCAGCGATGCCGGGCAGCGTCAGCGTGGCCTGCAGGAGCGACAGCAGCGCGACCAGCAACATCAGGTTGGCCGCGAGCGCGATCACCGACACGGTGCCGAACAGTGCGTAGTAGACGATCATGAACACCGCAATCACGACGAAGCCCCACAGCGTGGAGTTGAAGCCCTTGGCGATGTTCTCCGCGCCGAGGCTGGGGCCGACGGTGCGCTCCTCGATGATCTCCATCGGGGCGGCAAGGCTGCCGGCGCGCAGCAGCAGCGCGACGTCGGTGGCCTCGGTGGTGGTCATGCGGCCGGAGATCTGCACGCGGCCGCCGCCGATCTCGGTACGGATCACCGGCGCGGTGACGACCTCGCCCTTGCCCTTTTCGATCAGCAGGATCGCCATGCGCTTGCCGACGTTCTCGCGCGTGACGTCGCGGAAGATGCGCGCACCGGCAGCATCAAGCGTGAGGTGCACCGCGGGTTCGTTGGTCTGGCCATCGAAGCCGGGCTGGGCGTCGGTGAGGCGGTCTCCGGTGAGCACAACCTGGTTGCGAACCAGCAGCTGGCTGCCGCCGCGCTCGGTGTAGATCTCGGTACCGAGCGGCACCTGGCCGGCCAGCGCGGATTCGAGTGCGCCCGGGGTGTCGTCGACCATGCGTACCTCCAGCGTCGCCGTGCGGCCGAGGATGTCCTTGGCCTTGGCCACGTCCTGCACGCCCGGCAACTGCACGACGATGCGTTCCGCGCCCTGCTGCTGGATGACTGGCTCGGCGACGCCGAGTTCGTTGATGCGGTTGTGCAGGGTGGTGATGTTCTGCTTGAGCGCGAAGTCACGCATCGTCTGCTGGGCCTGCGGCGTGAGCGTTGCGATCAGCCGCAGCTCGCCCGGGCCGTCGTCGCGGTCGGTGAGCTGCAGGTCATTGGTGCTGTCGCTGATGGCCTTGCGCGCCGCCTCGCGCTGCGCAGCATCGCGAAAGCGCACATGCACCGTGTTGCCTTCACGGCTGATGCCGGCGTGGCGCACGCTCTTGTCGCGCATCAGGGTGCGCAGGTCGCCGGCGGTGGCGTCCATGCGCTTCACCAGTGCGCCCGGCATGTCCACCTCGAGCAGGAAATGCACGCCGCCGCGCAGATCCAGCCCCAGGTACATCGGCAGCGCGCCGATCGAGGTGAGCCAGTTGGGCGAGGCCGAAAGCAGGTTGAGCGCGACGACGTAGGTGGGGTCCTTCGGGTCGGGGTTCAGCCGGCTCTCGATCAGGTCCTTCGCGCGCAGTTGGTTGTCGGTGCTGTCGAAACGGAAGCGGATGCTTGTGGCGTCAATGAACATGCCCTGGTGGGCAATGCCCGCAGCTGCGAGGGTGTCCTCGATCGGCTTGGCGAGTGCGGCATCGACCTTCACGGTGGCCTTGGCGCTGGATACCTGGACTGCGGGTACTTCGCCGTAGAAGTTCGGCAGCGTGTAGATCAGACCGAAGAACAGGACCACGCAGATCAGGATGTTCTTCCACAGCGGATATCGGTTCATGACTTTAGCAGTGGGTGGTTGTGACGAGGTGCGGGGCGTCCCGCACGGGGGTGGGGCGTGCGCGACGCGGCGGCGGCTGGGCGCTGCGCGTGTGGCGCACTGGCATGTCTTCGCGGTGGATGTGGTGCAGGGCTGGCACTCTGCAGCAGGCCGGCGTCCGGCGAGCCTGAAGTGGATCCGGGCTCGCCATGATGCCGGGTCAGAGACCCTTCAGCGTGCCCTTGGGCAGGACGGTGGCAACTGCCTGGCGCTGGACCAGGATGTTCACCTTGTCGGCAACCTCGATGTGCAGGAAGCTGTCCCCGAGTTCGACGACGCGACCCGCCATGCCGCCCTGCGTGACCACTTCGTCGCCCTTTGCGAGCGCTTCGACCATGGCCTTGTGCTCCTTGGCGCGTTTCATCTGCGGCCGGATCATCAGGAACCACAGCACGATGAACATCAGGACCAGCGGCAGCAGCCCCATCAGGCCACCGGTCGGATCCCCACCAGCGGCTTGCGCATAAGCGTTGGAAATGAACACTCTGAACTCCAGTTGAATTTACAGAACAGCGGATTATAGCAGCTCAATGTTGCGAACCTCGCGTGCGACCCGAGCGCTCATCACTGGGTTCCCCGTGCCCGCTCGGCGGCGAAGTCTTGCCGAAAGGTGTCGAACGCGTCAGCGGCGATCGCCTCGCGCAGCGCTTGCGTGAGGGTCTGGTAGTAGCGCAGATTGTGGATGGTGTTGAGCATGCTGCCGAGGATCTCGTCGGTGCGGTGCAGGTGGTGCAGGTAGGCGCGACTGAAGTTGCGGCAGGTATAACAGTCGCAGCTCGGGTCAAGCGGGCGGGTGTCGGTCTTGTGAACGGCGTTCTTGATCTTGAGGTCGCCGTAGCGGGTAAACAACCAGCCGTTGCGTGCGTTACGGGTGGGCATCACGCAGTCGAACATGTCGATGCCCTCGGCCACGCCCGCGACGATGTCCTCCGGTGTGCCCACGCCCATCAGGTAGCGCGGCTTGTCGGCGGGCAGGCGCGGCGTGGTGTGGGCGAGGATGCGCGCCATGTCTTCCTTGGGTTCACCCACCGAGAGGCCGCCGATCGCGAAGCCGTCGAAGCCGATCTCGCTCAGGCCAGCGAGCGACTCGTCGCGCAGGTCCTCGAACATGCCACCCTGCACGATGCCGAACAGGGCGTTCGGATTCTGCAGGCCATTGAAGGCGTCGCGCGAACGGCGCGCCCAGCGCAACGACAGACGCATCGACTTCGCCGCCTCGTCGTGGGTTGCAGGGTGGGGCGTGCACTCGTCGAAGATCATCACGATGTCGGAGTTCAGCACCGACTGGATCTCCATCGAGATCTCGGGTGTGAGAAACAGCTTGGCGCCGTCGATCGGCGACGAGAACTTCACGCCTTCCTCGCTGATCTTGCGCAAGGCGCCCAGGCTGAAGACCTGGAAGCCGCCCGAGTCGGTGAGGATGGGCTTGTGCCAGTTCATGAAGCGGTGCAGGCCGCCATGTTTGCCGATCACCTCCAGCCCGGGACGCAGCCACAGGTGGAAGGTGTTGCCGAGGCAGATGCTGGCGCCGATCTCGTCGAGTGCTGCAGGCGTCATCGCCTTGACCGTGCCGTAGGTGCCAACCGGCATGAAGACCGGTGTTTCGACCACGCCGTGGTTCAGCCGCAGGCGCCCACGGCGCGCATTGCCGCTGGTGGCTAGGAGCTCAAAGTGCATGGGTGTCGTTCCGTCGGGTGATGAACATGGCATCGCCATAGCTGAAGAAGCGGTAGCGTGCCGCGACCGCGTGGGCATAGGCATGCATCATCTCGTCGTAACCCGCGAACGCCGACACCAGCATCAGCAGGGTCGAGCGCGGCAGGTGGAAGTTGGTGATCAGCGCGTCGGCGACCTGAAAGCGGAAGCCCGGCAGGATGAAGATCTCGGTTTCGCCGCTTCCCGCAACGAGCGGGCCTTCCTGCGCCGCGCCTTCGAGTGCGCGCAGGCTGGTGGTGCCGACCGCGATGACGCGTCCACCGCGGGCGCGGGTCGCGGCAATCGCGGCCACGGTTTCCTCGGGGATCACATAGCGCTCCCGATGCATGCGGTGTTCGCCAAGATCGTTCACACGAACCGGCTGGAAGGTACCCGCGCCCACGTGCAGCGTCAGCCAAGCAAGCCCGATGCCGCGCGCGGCCAGGGTGTCGAGCAGGACCTGGTCGAAGTGCAGCCCAGCAGTGGGGGCGGCAACCGAGCCGGGGTTGCGGCCATAGACCGTCTGGTAACGGCTGTCGTCGGCGTCGTCGGCGGCCCGCTCGATGTACGGCGGCAGAGGCAGCTTGCCGTGACGCTCGAGCAATACATCGAGGTCCTCATCCGTGGGAAAACGCAGGTGATAGAACTCGCCGACGCGACCGAGTACGGTTACGTCGAAGGCGTCCGCAAGGCGAAGCTGCATACCGGTCTTGGGCGATTTGCTCGCGCGCACTTGGGCCAGCGCTTCATGCGGGCCGATCTGGCGCTCCACCAGCACCTCGATTTGCCCGCCGCTGGCCTTCACGCCATGCAGGCGTGCGTTGATCACGCGCGTGTCGTTGAAGACGAGCAGGTCGCCAGGGCGCAGCATGTCGGGAAGGTCGGCAAAGCGGCGGTCGTCCAGTCGTTCGCCATCCACGACCAGGAGCCGGCTGTCGCAGCGTTGCGGAAGCGGTTGCTGCGCGATGAGCGCGGGTGGGAGTTCGTAGTCGAAGGAATCCAGGGTCAGTTTCATGCGCTTGATGCGTTCGGGGTTCTTGTGGATAATGATGGGCTTCCCAGCCGGGATGGCGGAATCGGTAGACGCAGCGGATTCAAAATCCGCCGCCGCAAGGTGTGGGGGTTCGAGTCCCCCTCCCGGCACCACAGCCTCGGGTCGCAAGCAGACCGCGGTTTCGCTCTGGCGTTCCAGCCGTGATTGAGCGTCCCTTCCGCGTCAGCGCTGCGAGGGGCGCGATTATAGGCTGAAGCAGCGACACTTGGCGTGCCCGGCTTCAGCCTTGCCTCTGGATCAAGTCCTCGCATCGGTGATGTCGGTCAGCCCGCTGATCGCCTGTACCGCCGGATGCGCGAGACGTCGTTCCACCGAGATCGCATAGACCGACTCATGCACCCCCGGTGCCTGGCCGAACGCTCGCACGTGGTATTGCGCTTCGACCTGGGCGGCGATGTGGCTGGGTGCGGGGAACACGCCCACACCGCTCTCACCGAAGGCCTTCATCAAGGCGCTGTCGTCGAACTCGCCGACGATTCGCGGCGACAGCTTCTCCTGCTTCAGCCAGTGCAGCAAGGGTCGGCGCAATGCCGCGTCGGCGCCGGGCAGTAGCATGGGCAGGTGGTTCAGGCATTCGGGAAACGTCTCGTCGAGCTTCTCGCCGAGCGCTGGCGACGCAAAGAAGCTGACCGAAGATTCGAACACCTTGTGGCTGAAGCCGCGCACGTCCATGTCCGCGGGCAGCGGCCGATCGGCGAGCACGACGTCGAGCTTGTGGATCGCCAGTTCGCCGAGCAGGCGCTCCAGTTTGTCCTCGCGGCACATGATCCGCACCGGCTCGCTGAGCTGCATCGCAGGGCTCAACACCAGCGCGGCGATCGCCTTGGGTACGACGTCCGCGACGCCGACGCGGAACGGGATCGCACGCCCGCTGGCGCGATTCTTCAGCGCCGCCTCGAGCTCGGCGCCGATGCTGAAGATCTCCTCGGCATAGGCCTGCACCATCTGCCCGGTCTCGGTCAGCGCCAGTCTGCGCCCCTGGCGGCGGAACAGGGTGACGCCGAGGTCGGCCTCCAGCGTGGCGATCTGGCCGGAGAGGGTCTGGGGCGCCAGGCCCGAGCGCTCGCTCGCCCGGGTGATGCCGCCGGCGCGCGCGACGCTCCAGAAGTGGTGTAGCTGCTTGTAGTTGATCATGATGACTCTTCGGATAAACCGGAGAAAGATTCTGATGAACTCGTATTTTATCGGATAGTCTTAGCGTACGATTCGCCAGCATCGACGTCGCCGTCATCCCGTGCGCAGTTCGCGCTGCAACGTCCGATCGAGTTGGTGAGGTTGGATTCGCCCGGACAGGGCCTTGAACCCAGACTAGGAGAACTACCATGGAAACCCGCAGCATCCCAATGAACCGTGCCGAAGCCTCGGTTCTATCGACCAACAAGGTCATCCGCAACACCTACACCCTGCTGTCGCTGACGCTGCTGTTCTCGGCGGTCACGGCGGGGCTGTCGGCGGCGCTGAAGCTGCCTCACCCCGGCATCATCATCACGCTGGTGGGCTATTTCGGGCTGCTGTTCCTGACGATGAAGCTGCGTAACAGCGTTGGTGGTCTGTTCTCGGTGTTCGCGTTGACCGGCTTCATGGGCTACACGCTCGGCCCGATCATCTCCGCCTATCTGTCCCTGCCCAATGGTCACGCGATCGTGATGCAGGCGATGGGCGGTACGGCGGCGATCTTCCTTGGTCTGTCGGGATATGCGCTGACCACCCGCAAGGATTTCTCCTTCATGGGTGGTTTCCTGATGGTCGGCATCCTGGTGGCCTTCCTCGCCGGCCTGGGGGCGATCTTCTTCGAGATCCCGGCGCTGTCGCTGGCGGTGTCCGCGATGTTTGTGCTCTTGATGTCCGGCCTCATCCTTTATGAGACGAGCAACATCATCCACGGTGGCGAGACCAACTACATCATGGCAACGGTGTCGCTGTATGTGTCGATCTACAATCTCTTCACCAGCCTGTTGCACCTGCTTGGCTTCATGAATAGCGATTGATCGCACCTCGTTCGAAGCGGTTGTGGGCAAAGGCGGCGCGAGCCGCCTTTGCCGTTTTCCGGCGCCTGGCATGTGCTCGCGTGCTGCGTCGCAATGCGGCTGCGGGTACAATGAGCGTCCTTTGTTAGCTGGAAATGGCAGATGAAGATCGCCTTTCTCGATTTCGAACAGTCGATTGCCGAGCTCGAGGCGAAGATCGACCAGTTGCGCTTCGTCCAGGACGACCCTGCAGTCGATATCTCCGGAGAGATCGCGCGGCTGGAGAAGAAGAGCCTGGGCCTTGCGAAGGATCTCTACGCCAAGCTCACGCCGTGGCAGATTTCTCAGGTGGCGCGCCACCCGCAGCGCCCCTACACGCTCGATTACGTGCGCCTGATGTTCACCGACTTCGATGAGTTGCACGGCGATCGTGCCTTTGCCGACGATCGCGCCATCGTTGGCGGGCTCGCGCGTTTCAACGGGCAGAGCTGTGTGGTGATCGGGCACCAGAAGGGGCGCGACACCAAGGAAAAGATCCTGCGCAACTTCGGCATGCCGCGCCCCGAAGGCTATCGCAAGGCGCTCAGGCTGATGCGCCTCGCGGAGAAGTTCGGCATCCCGGTGTTCACCTTTGTCGATACGCCGGGCGCCTATCCAGGTATCGGCGCCGAAGAGCGCGGGCAGTCGGAGGCCATCGGGCACAACCTCTATGTGATGGCCGAGCTCAAGGTGCCGATCATTTCCACCGTGATCGGCGAGGGCGGCTCCGGGGGGGCGCTGGCGATTGCAGTGGCCGATCAGCTTCTGATGTTGCAGTACTCGACCTATTCGGTGATCTCGCCCGAGGGGTGCGCGTCCATCCTGTGGAAGAGTGCGGACAAGGCCGCGCTCGCGGCCGAGGCGATGGGAATCACCGCGCCGCGCCTCAAGGCGCTGGGGCTGATAGACGAGGTTGTGACCGAGCCGATCGGCGGCGCGCAACGCGATCATGCCGCGATGGCGCAGTCGCTCAAGGGGGCGCTGCAGGACGCATTGCGCCAGGTGGCGGACCTCTCGCCGGCGGAGTTGGTCGAGCGCCGGCTTGCGCGCCTCATGAGCTATGGCAAGTTCAAGGACAAGGCGGCCTGAGACGGCGCTTGTCGAGCATGTCGAGGCTGTGCTTGCCCGGGCTGGCGTCGCGGCAGGGCGACGGGTATGTCTGGCGCTCAGCGGCGGCATGGATTCCATGGTCTTGCTCGCCGTTCTGGTCGAGTCGCGCGCCCGCAGTGGAATCGTACTTGCTGCAGCACATGTTCATCACGGCCTGAGTCCGAACGCCGATGCCTGGGCGGAATTCTGCCGGCGGCAATGCCGCCTGTTCGATGTGCCGCTTCAGGTCCTGCGAGTCGAGGTGGCGCGCGATACCGGTGCCGGGTTGGAGAGCGCGGCGCGCGATGCGCGCCTGCTTGCGTTGGGTGCGGTCGCGGCCGACTGGCTCGTGTTCGCACATCATCGTGACGATCAGGCGGAGACGGTGCTGTTCAGGCTGGCGCGCGGCGCTGGTGTATCGGGCGCGGCGGCGATGCAGGAGGTCGAGCCGGGGGCGCCCGGTCGCCTGCGCCCGCTGCTCGAGGTGCGGCGCAGAGAACTCGCCGCATGGGCGGCGGCCCGCCGGCTGGAGTGGGTCGAGGATGAGAGCAATGCGGATATCCGCCATGCGCGCAACCGCCTGCGCTTGCGGGTATTGCCTGAGTTGGAGCAGGCGGTGCCGGGTGCGTCGCAATCGCTGGCGCGGGCTGCAGCCAATTTTCGCGACTCCGAACGGCTGCTCGATGATCTGGCGGAGTTCGATGACGAGTGCGCAAGGATGGGTGGGGTCGCGTGGCGTCGCTCGGCCTTGCTTGCCATGCCGGACAGGCGGCTGGCCAATCTGCTGCGCTGGCGGTTGAAGCGGGACCGGGTGCGTGCGCCATCGCGGGCGATGCTCCTGGAGTGCATTCGGCAGTTGCGCGCCGCTGCCGGGGATGTGCTGCTGGCGATCGGGGCGTGTGCACTCGCCACCCATCGGGATGTGGTGTTGTGGCTGGTGCGTGCCGATTGCGCCGTGCCCGCGCCGCGAGCGTGGGACGGAAGCGCTCCGATGCAGTGGGGTTTGGGGGCGCTGAGGGCTGCGGCGGCGAACGGTCTCGGGCTCGATGCGGGTCGTTTCGCACGCGAGCGAGGCTTGGTCGTTCGTACTCGCTGGCCGGGGCTCCGCATGCGCGTTGCGATTGGCCGGCCGCGCCGGACCTTCAAGAACCTGTGTCAGGAGGCAGGTATTCCCGAGTGGTTGCGCCCGCAATTGCCCGTTTTGTGCGTTGACGGTGCCCCGGTCTGGATCGCCGGAATCGGAGTCGCGGCGGAGTGGCGCTGTCCCCCGGGTGTGCCCGGGCTGCTGCCCGAGTGGTCGGCTGTGGGCTTGCTGGGGACCGATATCGCGGTCTCCTGATCGTCTCCGGCTGGTGGCATGCCGTATCTGCTGACAATTTGTTGATGAATTCGTCGGCGCGCGTTGCGCTTGCTGCTAAAATCTCGGGTTTGACTTCAATCACCCATAATTCACTGGAGAACAGCCAAATGGCCATCGAACGCACCCTTTCCATCATCAAGCCGGATGCCGTCGCCAAGAACGTGATCGGCAAGATCTATCAACGCTTCGAGGACGCGGGCCTGAAGATCATCGCCTCGAAGATGGCCTACCTGTCGGCCAATGAAGCCGGTCAGTTCTACGCAGTGCACAAGGAGCGTCCCTTCTTCAAGGATCTGGTGAGCTTCATGACCTCCGGCCCGGTGATGATCCAGGTGCTGGAAGGCGAGAGCGCGATCGCCAAGAACCGCGAGCTGATGGGCGCGACCGATCCGAAGAAGGCCGACAAAGGTACCATTCGTGCCGATTTCGCCGATTCGATCGACGCGAATGCGGTGCATGGCTCGGATGCACCCGAGACTGCCGCGGTCGAGATCGCGTTCTTCTTCCCGGGCATGAACGTCTATTCCCGCTGAACGCAACCTGGTTCAGTGCGTGCGACGGTGGTCGTCCGGCCGCCGTCGCGGTGTACAGCTGGCTGTGAAGGCATGAGCGCGTCCGTCAATCTTCTGGATTTCGATGTCGAAGGGCTCGTCGCATGGTTTGCCGAACGCGGCGAGAAGCCGTTTCGTGCGCGCCAGGTGCTGCGCTGGGTGCATCGCGAGGGGTGTGACGACTTCGAAGCGATGAGCAACGTCGCGAAGTCGTTGCGTGCCCGCCTGCACGCCGAGGCGTGCGTGCGCCCGCCGGTGCCTGTGCGTGACAGCCTTTCCGCAGACGGCACGCGCAAGTGGCTGCTCGACGTCGGCAATGCGAACGCGGTCGAGTGCGTGTTCATCCCGGAGCGCAACCGCGGCACCTTGTGCATCTCGTCACAGGCGGGTTGTGCGCTCGATTGCGCGTTTTGCTCTACTGGCAAGCAAGGGTTCAACCGCAACCTCTCCGCGGGTGAGATCATCGGTCAGTTGTGGCTCGCGAACCGTCTTCTCGGCGCCGCGGCAGGTGGTGACGAACACGCCTCCGCAAACGACGAGGACGGCGGCGACGGGCCAGGCAACGGCCGCGTGATCAGCAACGTGGTGATGATGGGCATGGGCGAGCCGCTCGCGAACTTCGACAACGTCGTCACCGCCCTGCGGTTGATGCTGGACGACCATGCGTACGGTCTGTCGCGCCGGCGTGTGACGGTATCGACGTCGGGAATCGTGCCCGCGATGGATCGCTTGCGGGACGAGTGCCCGGTCGCGCTTGCAGTGTCCTTGCATGCGCCGGACGACGCCCTGCGCGACCGGCTCGTGCCGATCAACCAGAAGTACCCGCTGCGTGAGCTGATGGCCGCGTGCCGGCGCTATCTCGAGCGTGCGCCACGCGACTTTGTGACTTTCGAATATGTGATGCTCGACGGTGTCAACGACTCGGACGCGCATGCCCGCGCGCTGGTGTCGCTAGTGGCGGACGTTCCCTGCAAGTTCAACCTGATCCCTTTCAACCCGTTCCCCAATTCGCCGTTCCACCGCTCTCCGTCGGAACGCATCAAGCGATTTGCGGGCATACTGCTCAATGCTGGTGTCGTGACCACCACGCGCAAGACGCGTGGCGACGATGTCGATGCGGCCTGCGGGCAACTTGCCGGGCAGGTCAAGGACAAATCCAGGCGCACCATCCGGCTGCGTGAGGAAGGGAGGACGGACTAGTGCGAACGGTACAAATGGCAGGAATGCCCCATCGTCTGCGGTCTGGGTTCGCCACCGCGTTCATGGTCGCGGCGCTCGCAGGTGGCTGTGCGACGCTGCCGGGTGGCAGCATAGACGGCTCCGCGGTACGACCGCTCTCGGACATGCCGCCTTCGTCAGCGGCGCAGAATCGTGCAAAGATCAGCGTCGAACTCGGCATGGCCTACTTCGAGGTTGGCCGTTTCGATATTGCTCTCGACGAAGCGCGCGCGGCGTTGGGGCATGACGGCGGGTATGCGCCTGCATACCATCTGATGGGGCTGGTCTATATGTACCTGAATGACCAGGCCGCCGCGCGGCAGAGCTTCGAGCGTGCCATTGCAGCAGCCCCCAACGACCCCGAATTCAACAACAGCTACGGCTGGTTTCAGTGTGCGACGGGGCAGGAGCAGGACGGGCTGCAGCGCCTGGCCGCAGCGGCGCGCAATCCCTACTACCGCTTTCCTGCGCGCGCGTTGACCAATGCCGGGCTGTGTCAGCTGCGGCTGCGTGACGAAGCTGCGGCTGCCGAGCAGTTTCGGCGTGCCCTGATGCTGGATCCGGCCAACGAGCAGGCGAGCTACCAACTCGCGGCGATTGCCTATCGCGCCGGTGACCTCGATGGCGCGCGCAAGCGCGTTGCAGAGATGCACCGTGTGCGTGAGCCGTCTGCCGCGACACTTTGGCTCGCGCTGCTGATCGAACGCAGGGCGGGTAACACTATGGGTGAGGCGAACTATGCCTCGCAGTTGCGAAGTCGTTTTGCGGATAGCCCCGAGTACCAGGCATTGAGCGAGGGACGGTACGAGTGAGTGAGATGAAGTACGAGCATGGCGACGGGGCGCACGTGGGCGTCGTATCGATAGGTGCGGCGCTCCGTCAGGCGCGCGAGGCGCGTGGCGAGTCGCTCGGCGACGTCGCGCATGCGCTGAAGCTCAACCCCCGCCAAGTGGAGGCAATCGAGCAGGAGCGCTTCGATCTCCTGCCGGGGAAGGCTTTTGTCCGCGGGTTCGTGCGCAACTACGCCCGTCATGTCGGACTGGATGCCGAACAACTCGTCGCCCAGCTTCCGGATGCTTACCCGGCAGCCGGTGTGCAACCGATGGAGCTCTCGCCCCCCCACAACGCACGCGGTACCCTGCCCTCCAGTGGGGAGCCTGCGCGTCAGTCTCCGCGTGGGGTGCTCGTCCTGCTGTTGGGCGCGGCTGCGGTCCTCGGTGTGGCGTGGTACTTCGACTGGTTCAATGTTGCGCACATCACGCAGCCGACAACCGAGCGGAGCAGTGTGCAGCCAGTGCGTGAACCCCTGGCGGCTTCTGCATCGGGTGAGACGCGTCCTGATCCCGTGACGACGGTCACGCCCGTTCAAGTCGTCGCGCCCCCTCAGGTCGCATCGCCTGCACCGGAGCCGGCGGTGGTGCCGCCAACTCCGGTGGCGCTGGCCACTCCGGCCGCTGCCGCCACGCCTGTATCTGGCGCGAGCGAGCCGTCAGCGGGCGTTTCGAGTGCGGACGTTGTGCCGCCGCCCGCCGTCGTGACGCCGGAGCCGCTGCCCGCCGCTGAGGCGACACCAGTGCCGGCGCTCGGTGCCACGCCCGCAACTGCAGGCGTCGCGTCCGTTATACCGGACGGCGAGGTCGCCCCGGAGCCGTCATCTGCCGAGCCCGGTCAGTTGGTCTTCCACCTGCGTGGTGAATCCTGGATCCAGGTTCGCGATGCGAGCGGTACGACGCTCTACATGGGGACCGGCGCGGCAGGCACGACGCGGACAGTGCAGGGCACGCCGCCTTTTGCGGTGGTGGTCGGCAATGCCGCTCAGGTGACGCTGGAGCATGGCGGGAAACCCTTCGACCTGACCCCGCACACGCGCAATGGCGGTGTTGCGCGCGCGACCGTGGAGTAGGTACATGATTGAGCACATGCGCGAGACCTCCGAGACCTCGCTCGACCCCGCCGAGTCGTCGCCCGCCCGGGCGGCCCGGCGTCATGTCACGCGACAGGTGCACATCGGCAGGGTGCCGGTGGGCGGTGGTGCGCCGATCGTGATCCAGTCAATGACCAACACCGATACCGCGGATGTGCTCGCCACTGCGATGCAGGTTGCCGAGCTCGCGCGTGCCGGTTCCGAGATGGTGCGCATCACCGTCAATAACGAGCAGGCGGCACGCGCCGTGCCCCACATCCGCGACCGGCTGGCTGCGCTGAATATGGATGTGCCGCTGGTCGGGGATTTTCACTACAACGGCCATCGGCTTCTTGCCGACCACCCGGCCTGCGCCGAGGCGCTCGCAAAGTTCCGCATCAACCCGGGTAACGTTGGCCAGGGCATGAAGCGCGACCCGCAGTTCGCCGCCATCGTCGAGATTGCCTGCAAGTACGACAAGCCCGTGCGTATCGGGGTGAACTGGGGCAGCCTCGACCAGTCGGTGCTTGCGCGCATCATGGATGAGAACGCGTCCCGTGCGACGCCACGCGACGCCGGCGCCGTGATGCGCGAGGCGCTGGTGGTGTCGGCGCTGGAGTCGGCTGCAAAGGCCGAGGAGCTCGGTCTGGGCGGGGACAGGATCATCCTCTCCGCCAAGGTCTCGAGCGTGCAGGATCTGATCGCGGTGTATCGTGATCTCGCGCGGCGCTGCGACTATCCGTTGCATCTCGGTCTGACCGAGGCGGGCATCGGCTCCAAGGGTATCGTCGCCTCGACCGCCGCGCTCGCGGTGTTGCTGCAGGAAGGTATCGGCGACACCATCCGAATCTCGCTCACGCCCGAACCGGATGGCAAGCGTACGCAGGAAGTCGTGGTCGCGCAGGAGATCCTGCAGACGATGGGTCTGCGCGCCTTCACGCCGATGGTCACCGCCTGCCCGGGCTGCGGCCGAACGACCAGCACCTTCTTCCAGGAGCTCGCTTCGAACATCCAGAACTACGTGCGCGAGCAGATGGGGGTGTGGCGCGACCAGTACGATGGTGTCGAGAACCTCAGCCTTGCGGTGATGGGCTGCGTGGTGAATGGTCCGGGCGAGAGCAAGCATGCGAACATCGGCATCTCGCTGCCCGGCACCGGCGAGCTGCCCGCGGCGCCGGTGTTCGTCGACGGCGTGAAGACGGTGACGCTGCGCGGCGACAACATCGCGGCCGAGTTCCGCGCGATCGTCGATGACTATGTCGCCCGCAAGTACCCGAGAAAGGCGGGCTGAAAGGCCCGCCGTCACAAGACAAAGCACAGCGACAAAGCAAACGCGACATGACACAGAATCTACAGGCCGTCCGCGGGATGAACGACATCCTGCCCGACGACGCGGAAGTGTGGGAACACTTCGAGGACATCGTCCGCGACTGGCTGCGCAGCTACGGCTACCGGCCGATCCGCATGCCCATCGTCGAGCCGACGCCGCTCTTCAAGCGAGCCATCGGCGAGGTGACCGACATCGTCGAGAAGGAGATGTACTCCTTCGAGGACGCGCTCAACGGCGAGCACCTCACGCTGCGCCCCGAGGGTACCGCCTCCTGCGTACGCGCGGCGATCCAGCACAAGCTGCTCGCCCAGGCGCCGCAGCGGCTCTACTATCAGGGGCCGATGTTCCGTCACGAGCGCCCACAGAAGGGGCGCTACCGTCAGTTCCACCAGATCGGCGTCGAGGCGCTCGGCTTTGCCGGACCAGATATAGACGCCGAGCTCATTCTGATGTGCGCTCGCCTGTGGGACGACCTCGGCCTCGAGGATGTCCGGCTCGAACTCAACTCGCTCGGCTCCAGCGAGGAGCGGGCGCGCCACCGAGCCGAGCTGATCGCGTATCTGGAGCGTCACGCAGAGCGTCTCGACGAGGATGGCAAGCGGCGGCTCTACAGTAATCCGTTGCGCATACTCGACACCAAGAACCCGGAGCTGCAGGACGTGGTCGAGGCGGCGCCGCGTCTGATCGACTTCCTGGGTGAGGCATCGCTCAAGCACTTCGACGGCGTACAGGTCATCCTCAAGGATGCCGGTATTCCCTACCGTATCAACCCGCGCCTGGTGCGCGGACTCGACTATTACAACCTCACCGTGTTCGAATGGGTGACGACGCGCCTCGGCGCGCAGGGTACTGTCTGCGCTGGCGGTCGCTACGACGGCCTTGTCGAGCAGCTCGGCGGCAAGTCGGCACCCGCGGCGGGCTTCGCGATGGGCATCGAGCGCTTGCTCGCGCTGTGGCGCGAAGGCGGAGCGCTGTTCGAGGCCGAGAAGCCCGACGTGTACGTCGTACACGTTGGTGACCAGGCGCAGCGGCTCGCTTTCCGTGCATCGGAGGCCCTGCGCGAGCACGGCTTCGGAGTGCTGACCCACTGCGGCGGTGGCAGCTTCAAGTCCCAGATGAAGAAAGCCGATGCCAGCGGCGCGGTGATGGCCGTGGTGATCGGCGAGGATGAGGCTGCGGCCGGCGAAGTGGGGCTGAAACCCCTGCGCGGTCCGGGGGCGCAGCAACGATTGAGTATCGAGGCATTGGCTGACGCGGTTGCGCAGTGCCTGTATCCGGAGGATGACGAAGATGGCGGTGTATGACCTCGAAGAGCAGGAGCAGATCTCCCAGCTCAAGGCCTGGTGGGAGCAGTACGGTCGTCTGGTGACCGCGATCGCGGTCGTCGCCGCGCTCACGTCGGTGGGTTGGCAGGCCTACAACTGGTACCGCAACAACCAGGCGGCGGAGGCCGGAGCGCTGTTCTACGCGGTGCAGGTGGCGGTCGAGAGCGGTGACGCGGCGCGCACGCGCGAGAGCGCCGGACAACTGATCGAACGATTCCCGGGCAGCGCCTATGCAGATCTGGGGGCCATGCTGTCGGCGAGCATGCAGTTCGCGCAGGGTGAGGCGAAGAACGCGCGCACCCAGCTCGACTGGCTGGTGGCCAACGGCCGTGACCCGGTGATGCGTGACCTCGCGCGCCTGCGTCTCGCGGCCGTTCTGCTCGAAGAGGGCAGCCGCGCCGAGGCGCTTGCCGCGCTGGAGAAGCCCCCGGTGGCCGGCCTGTCGTCGCGTTTCGACGACTTGCGCGGCGATATCCTGAGCCTGGACGGCAAGCCCGTCGAGGCGCGCAAGGCCTATCAGTCTGCGCTCGAGGCGCTCGCGCGCGAGGGCGTTGCTGCGGGCGACGCATTGTATGAAGTCATTCGCGTGAAGTCGGAATCCCTGGAGGGTTGATCGATGTTGCCTCGCTCGCGCCTTGCCTTGCTGTTCGTTGGTGCCGCCGCACTTCTGTCCGGATGCTCCTCGCTCAACCCGTTCGCCAGTGACAAGCCCAAGCCGGCGGCGCTCGTCGATTTTCAGTCTTCCGCGACTGTGGGCACGCTGTGGTCCGGGCGTGTCGGGTCGGGTGACGGATACCCGTTCCAGCCCGCAGTTGCAGGCAGCAGCGTGTTCGCGGCGGGGCACAGCGGCGAGGTCACCCACTTCCGCGATGGCCAGACGCTCTGGACGGTTAACGTCGGCAAGCGGCTCGCGGCTGGTGTCGGCAGCGACGGAAGACTGGTCACGGTTGTCGCCGTCGATGGCGAGGTGATCGCACTCGATGCCGATAGCGGTGCGGAGCGCTGGCGTGCCGCTGCCGGAGCGGAAGTGCTTGCGCCGCCTGCGGTTGCCGATTCTACGGTGATCGTGCGCGCATCGGACAGCCGCCTCATCGCCTTCGACGCGCGCTCCGGCGAGCGCGGATGGACCTACCAGCGCACCACGCCACCACTTGCATTGCGCAGCGTCGCAGGCATCCTGCTGGCTGACCGGGTCGCCATCGTCGGTTATCCGGGTGGCAAGCTGGTGGGCGTGAACGTCGACAACGGTGGCCCTATGTTCGAGCTGACCGTGTCGTCGCCGCGTGGCGTCACCGAGCTCGAACGCATCACCGACGTCGCCGGAACGGCGGTGTTGGGGCGGCGCGAGATCTGCGCTGTCTCCTATCAGGGGCGCGCGGGCTGCTTCGATTCCACCAATGGCACGGCGCTGTGGTTGCGCGACTTCTCGAGCGCCGTGGGTATGGACAAGGACACGCGCCGGGCCGTCATCACCGACGACAGGGACGCAGTGCGCGGGCTCGACGCATTCTCGGGTGCTGACGTGTGGAGGCAGGACGCGCTCGCGCGGCGGAGCGTGACCCGACCGCTGCTCGTCGGCGAGCATGTCGTGGTGGCCGATGGTGAGGGCTACGTCCATGTCCTTTCGGTCGAAGACGGCACCTTTGCTGCCCGGAGCCGGCTGGACGGCAGCGCGGTCGTGGTGGCGCCGCAGCGACTCGGCAACAGCAGTTTCGTGATCCAGACGCGCGATGGCGGTGTGTTCGCGCTTGAAGCCCGATAGGCGGAAGCAGCCAGTGAAACCAACCCTCGTACTCGTCGGCCGGCCGAATGTCGGCAAGTCGACATTGTTCAATCGCCTCACCCGCACTCGCGACGCGCTCGTCGCCGATCAGCCGGGCCTGACGCGCGACCGCCATTACGGGGTAGGGCGGGTGGGTGAGCGGGACTACCTCGTGGTGGATACCGCCGGCTTCGACCCCGTCGCCAAAGACGGCATCATGCATGAGATGGCGCAGCAGGCCGAGCAGGCGATCGCCGAGGCGGATGCGCTGCTCTTCCTGGTGGATGGCCGCGTAGGGCTCACTCCCCACGACGAACAGATCGCCGCCCGCCTGCGTCGGGCCGGCAGGCCGGTGCATCTGGTCGTGAACAAGGCGGAGGGCATGAATCGCAGCGTGGTTGCAGCCGAGTTTCATGCGCTCGGTCTGGGCGAACCCCTGCCGGTTTCGGCCGCGCATGGCGACGGCATCAAGGCGCTGGTGGAGCTTGCGCTATCGCCGTTCCCGGAGGGCGAGGACGATGCCGCCGAGGATGCGCAGAAGGTGCCGCGTATCGCGATCGTCGGGCGTCCCAACGTTGGCAAGTCCACGCTGGTCAACGCGGTCCTGGGCGAAGAGCGCGTGATCGCCTTCGACATGCCGGGTACGACGCGCGACGCGATCTCCATCCCCTTCGAGCGCTCCGGCAAGCGCTATACGCTCATCGATACTGCCGGTCTGCGCCGACGCGGCAAGGTCTTCGAGGCGATCGAGAAGTTCTCCGTCATCAAGACGCTGCAAGCTATCGAGCAGTCGAATGTGGTGGTGCTGGTGCTGGATGCGGCGCAGGACATCTCCGACCAGGATGCGCACATCGCCGGCTTTGTGCTCGACGAGGGGCGGGCGTTGGTGGTTGCAGTCAACAAGTGGGATGCGATCGACGAGTACCGGCGCGACCGGATCAAGGCGGACATCGAGCGCAAGTTGCCGTTCCTGTCCTTTGCGCGTTTCCACTACATTTCGGCCAAGATGGGCAAGGGGGTGGGCACGGTGATCCAGTCGGTGGATGCGGCCTATGCCGCGGCAACGGTCAATCTGTCGACGCCGCGGCTCACCCGCACGCTGCAGGCCGCGTTGATCAAGCAGGCGCCACCGCGGCATGGCCTGTTTCGCCCCAAGATGCGCTACGCCCACCAGGGGGGGAGCAATCCGCCGGTGGTGGTCATCCATGGCACTGCCCTCGACAACGTGCCGACCGCCTATGTTCGCTATCTGGAGCGTACGTTCATGGATGCATTCAAGCTGCAAGGCACGCCCTTGCGGATACAATTCAAGAGCAGCCAGAATCCGTACGCGACCAAGGACTGAATCCACACCCGGGGTGGATGTTGCATTCGTTGTGGCGGTGCAGCATGAATCCCTGTACATTCACATAAACACAATAAGTTAGAGGTTTCAAGATGAGTAACAAAGGGCAACTCTTACAAGACCCGTTCCTTAATACGCTACGCCGTGAGCATATTCCGGTCTCGATCTATCTGGTCAATGGCATCAAGCTCCAGGGGCAGATCGATTCTTTTGACCAGTATGTCGTATTGCTCAAGAACACAGTCACCCAGATGGTTTACAAGCACGCCATTTCAACTGTCGTGCCGGCGCGTCCGGTCAACATCCAGCATCAGGAGCCGGGCGATAGCAACAACTGAGCTCGGGTTTTCATCCGGCAGAGTGGGTTTCGGCCCGCTGATGCGCCGTGTTTGAGCGCCCCGAATCCGGCGAGCGGGCGGTACTCGTTCAACTCGACCTGAACCAGGACATGTTCGAGGAGCGGCTCGCCGAAGCGGCGATGCTCGTCGAGAGCGCCGGTGCCACGGTCGAGGCGGTGATCCAGGGGCGGCGTGCCCGCCCGGATCCCGCGTTGTTCGCGGGGTCCGGCAAGGTGGACGAGATCGCCGAGGCGATGCGCGTTCACAACGCGGATCTCGTCGTCTTCAATCACGCGCTCTCTCCCGCTCAGCAGCGCAACCTCGAACGCGCGCTGCAGTGCCGTGTGGTGGACCGCACCGCACTGATTCTGGACATCTTCGCGCTGCGCGCGCGCAGCCATGAAGGCAAGTTGCAGGTGGAACTCGCCCAACTCGATCACCTATCGACCCGGTTGGTGCGTGGCTGGACTCACCTCGAACGTCAGAAGGGCGGGATCGGCTTGCGAGGCCCGGGCGAGAAGCAACTCGAGACCGACCGCCGTCTGCTTGGCCAACGCGTAAAGCTGCTCCGTTCGCGACTGGACCGGCTGGAGCGGCAGCGCAAGGTCCGCCGGCGTGGGCGTGAGCGCGGTGACGTGTTGTCGGTGTCGCTGGTGGGCTACACCAACGCTGGCAAGTCCACCCTGTTCAACGCGATGACAAAGGCCGGTGCCTATGCGGCCAACCAGCTCTTCGCGACCCTGGACACCACATCCCGGCGCGTTTATCTGGGCGATGCGGGGAACGTTGTGTTATCCGACACGGTCGGATTCATCCGTGACCTGCCGCATGCGCTTGTTGCCGCGTTCCATGCGACGCTCGAGGAAACGGCGAATGCTGACCTCCTGTTGCACGTCGTCGATGGCGCCAGCGAAGATCGTGAGGCGCAGATCGAGGCGGTGAATGCGGTCCTGGCTGAAATCGGCGCTGGTGACGTGCCGCAACTCATGGTGGTCAACAAGATCGACCTCACCCAGGTGCCTGCGGCGGTCACCAAGGACGAGTGTGGTAACATCGTGCGCGTTTTTTTGAGCGCCAGGACCGGGGACGGCTTGGGATTGCTGCGTGAGGCGCTGGCCGAGATCGTGCGCCACAGGGCTCCCGGTGCAGGCGCGACTGCGCCGGAACCGATTGATTATTCATAACGTGATGACGGGCGTTCTAATGTCTCTAAATGATCCACGCTGGGGTAACAACCAGGGGAACGACGACGACGACCGGCCGGGCGATAGACGGCGCGGTGACAACCAGGGGCCTCCTGATCTCGAGGAAGTCTGGCGTGACTTCAATCAGCGGTTGCAGGGCATGTTCGGCGGCAAGCGCGGCGGCGGTGGCGGTGGCGGTGGTGGTGGCGGCCAGCAACTTCCGCAACTGTCGCCGAAGCAGTTCGGCAGCGGATTGGGTGTGCTGGTGGCGTTGGTCGTGGCCGTCTGGCTCGCTAGCGGCTTCTACATCGTCAATGCGAACGAGCGTGGAGTGGTATTACGCTTCGGCGAGTTCGTGGAAACGACCGAGCCCGGCTTGCGCTGGCGTCTGCCATTCCCGATCGAGTCGCACGAGGCGGTTGACCTCACCGGCGTGCGTACGATCGAAGTCGGCTACCGTGGTAGCGAGCGCAACAAGGTGCTGCGAGAAGCCCTGATGCTTACGGACGATGCGAACATCATCAACATCCAGTTTGCTGTGCAGTACGTGCTCAAGGCGCCGGAAGCGTATCTCTTCAACAACCGCTTCCCTGACGACGCCGTCACGCAGGCGGCCGAGTCGGCAATGCGCGAAATCGTCGGCAAGAGCCGCATGGACTTCGTTCTGTATGAAGGCCGGGAGGAGATTGCCGCGTCTGCGCATCAACTCATGCAGGGCATCCTCGACCGCTACGAGACCGGAATCTCGATCAGCCGCGTGACGATGCAGAACGCGCAGCCGCCCGAGCAGGTGCAGTCGGCGTTCGATGATGCGGTCAAGGCAGGCCAGGACCGCGAGCGCCAGCGCAACGAAGGTGAGGCCTACGCGAACAACGTCGTGCCGCGTGCCCGCGGTACCGCTGCGCGTATGCTGGAAGAGGCGAACGCCTATCGCGAACGCGTGATTGCGAACGCAGAGGGCGAGGCTTCGCGCTTCAACCAGATTTACGCCGAATTCAAGCGTGCGCCTCAGGTCACGCGCGACCGCCTGTACCTGGAGACGATGGAGCAGGTGTTCAGCCGGACGAACAAGGTGTTCGTGGATGCCGACGGTGCCAACAATCTGATGATGTTGCCGCTGGACAAGTTGCTGCAGGGTGCGAGCGCTGCGGCGGCGGCGAGTGCGGTTCCGCCCGCGCAAAACGCCTCGGGCATGCCCACTGCGCCGGCACGTACCGGCCTTGAGCCAGCCCTCGATCCGCGTGACCGTGATGCCATGCGCAACCGTGACGTGGGAGTGCGATGATGAGTTCATTGAAGTTGTTGGGCGGGGCTTTGGTGGCGGTTGCTGCGGTCGCCTCGTCCGCTTTGTTCACCGTCGATCAGCGTGAGTTCGCGGTCGTGTTCCAGCTCGGCGAGGTGAAGACCGTGATCGAGGAGCCCGGCCTGAAGTGGAAGCTGCCGGTGATCCAGAACGTGCGCTTCTTCGACCGCCGCATCCTCACGATCGATACGCCCGAGCCCGAGCGTTTCATCACCGCCGAGAAGCAGAACGTGCTGGTGGACCACTTCGTGAAGTGGCGCATCATCGATCCGAAGCTCTACTACATCTCGGTCGCGGGCGATGAGGCGCGCGCGCGCACGCGCCTGCTGCAGACGGTGAATGCTGGCCTGCGTGAAGAGTTCGGCCGTCGGACGGTGCCTGATGTGGTGTCCGGCGAACGCGATGCGATCATGGAGCGGATGCGCGTGCGTGCCGACCAGGATGCGCGCCAGATCGGGGTGCAGATCCTCGATGTGCGCCTGAAGCGGGTGGACCTTCCGACCGAGGTCTCGGATTCGGTGTATCGGCGCATGGAAGCCGAGCGTACCCGGGTGGCGAACGATCTCCGATCCCAGGGCGCGGCGATCGCGGAGCAGATCCGCGCGGATGCCGATCGTCAGCGTGAGGTCATCATCGCCGAGGCCAACCGTGAGGCGCAGCGGGTAATGGGTGAGGGCGATGCGAAGGCGACCGCGATCTACGCCGAAGCTTTTGGCCAAGATCCCGACTTCTACGCTTTTTCGCGCAGCCTGGAAGCGTACCGTGCGAGCTTTTCGGGTCGTAGCGACATGATGGTGGTCGATCCGAGCTCGGAGTTCTTCCGCTTCCTGAAGGATCCCAGCGGGAGCGCCAGATAACGGACGCGATGGGTAGCACCCTTGTCGCCGCCTTTGCATTGATGCTGGTGCTGGAGGGCATACTGCCCTTCATTGCACCGGCGCGCTGGCGGGAAACCTTTCTGCAGCTAGCCCGCCTTGCGGATGGACAGATCCGATTCATCGGGCTGACCTCGATGCTGGTCGGCCTGCTCATCCTCTTCGTAGTACTTTGAGATTCATGCGCTGGTTACTTCCCGATCACATCCAGGACACCTTGCCGCCCGAGGCGGACAAGCTGGAGGCGCTGCGCCGGCGCCTGCTCGACACCTTCCGCCTGCATGGCTATCAGCTTGTGATGCCGCCCCTGCTGGAGTACCTGGACTCGCTCACGACCGGCTCTGGCCGGGATCTCAAGCTGCGCACCTTCAAGCTCATCGACCAGCTCTCCGGCAAGACCATGGGCGTGCGCGCCGACATGACGCCGCAGGTGGCCCGGATCGACGCCCAGCTCCTCAACCGAAGCGGCGTGTCGCGCCTGTGTTACTGCGCGAGCGTGCTGCACACGCTGCCGTCCAACCTGATCGCATCGCGCGAACCGCTGCAGCTTGGCGCAGAATTGTACGGTCACGCTGGCCTGGAGGCGGACATCGAGATCATCCGCTTGCTGGCCGAGGTTCTGCGCATTGCGGAGGTGCCGGCGAGCCGCATCGATATCGGCCATGTCGGCCTTTTCCGTGCGCTCGCGAAGCGCGCCGGTGTACCGGCGGAACAGGAAGAGACGCTTTTCGATCTGCTCCAGGCCAAGGATGTCCCGACCCTCGAGGCCTTCGTCGCCGCCTTCGAGCCGCAGGTCCGGGCAGCGCTCCTGGCGCTGCCCGGCCTGTACGGCGGAGCGGAAATGCTCGCGCGCGCCAAGGCTGTGTTGCCCCAGGAGACCGAAATCCGGCAGGCGCTGGACGAGCTTGCGGCGCTGGCGGAGGGCTTGGATGGCTTGCCGATCAGCTTCGACCTCGCAGATCTGCGCGGCTACCACTACCATAGCGGGGTCGTGTTCGCCGCCTATGGCGAGGGCTCGCCTGCAGCGTTGGCATTGGGAGGGCGCTACGATCTGGCAGGGGAGGCGTTCGGGCGCGGTCGTCCCGCCACGGGTTTCAGCCTCGATTTGCGTCAATTGGCGCTGGGATTGCCGGATACCGTGCCAAGTGGCGCGGTGCTCGCGCCTTGTGAGGACGATGTCGCGCTGCAGGCCGCAGTGCAGCGCCTGCGCGCTGACGGGCAGGTGGTGATGGTGGCGTTGCCGGGGCATGAATCAACATGGAAGGAAGCCGGCTGCGACCGGCAACTCATCAGGCGGGATGGCGAGTGGATCGTCGTTGCGCTTCAGGGAGCTTGAGGAAGATGGCAAAGAACGTCGTGGTCGTCGGTACCCAGTGGGGCGACGAAGGCAAGGGCAAGATCGTGGACTGGTTGACCGACCACGCCCAGGGGGTGGTGCGCTTCCAGGGCGGGCACAACGCAGGCCACACGCTGGTGATCGGCGAGGCCGAGTACAAGCTCAACCTGGTGCCCTCCGGTATCGTCCGAGAGGGCGTTGCCTGTTACATCGGCAATGGCGTGGTGCTCGACGTGCACCATCTGCTGGAGGAAATCCGCAAGCTCGAGGCGGGTGGCATCAAGGTGCGCGAGCGCCTGCGCATCAGCCCGGGGTGTCCGCTCATCCTTGCCTATCATTCGGCGCTGGATGTGGCGCGGGAAGGCGCGAAGAGCGCCGAGCAGAAGATCGGCACCACCGGCAAGGGCATCGGCCCCACCTACGAGGACAAGGTCGCGCGGCGTGCGCTGCGGGTGTATGACCTGTACGACCGCGAACGTTTCGCCGAGAAGCTGCGCGCGAACCTCGAGTACCACAACTTCGTGCTCACCCGGCACCTCGGCGCCGAGGCGGTGGATTTCGACACCGTGTTCGCGCAGGCGATGGCGGATGCGGACGAGATCCGGCCGATGGTGTGCGATGTCTCCGCCGAACTCTACGCGGTGAACAAGTCGGGCGGCAGTCTGCTGTTTGAAGGGGCACAGGGTACGCTGCTCGACATCGACCACGGCACCTATCCCTTCGTCACCTCGAGCAACTGCGTGGCCGGCCAGGCGGCGGCGGGTTCGGGCGTCGGCCCGGGGCGCCTGCATTACGTGCTGGGCATCACCAAGGCCTACTGCACCCGTGTGGGTGGCGGCCCGTTTCCCACCGAGTTGGATATCGAGACCAAGGGCACCCCGGGCGAGCAGATGTCTACCCAGGGGCGCGAGTTCGGTACCGTCACCGGGCGCAAGCGCCGCTGCGGCTGGCTGGATCTGGCGGCACTCAAGCGCTCGATCATCATCAACGGCGTCACCGGCCTGTGCATCACCAAGCTTGATGTGCTGGACGGGCTGCGTGAGTTGAAGCTCTGTACCGGCTACATGCTGGACGGCGAGCGGGTCGACCTGTTGCCGCTGGGCGCTGAGGACGTGACGCGCTGCGAGCCGATCTTCGAGACCATCCCCGGCTGGGCCGGTACCACCTTCGGTGCGCGCACCTGGGATGCGCTGCCGCCCGAGGCGCGCGCTTATCTGCACCGCATCGAGGAGATCTGCGAGGTGCCGATCGACGTGATCTCGACCGGCCCCGAGCGTGACGAAACCATTCTGCGCCGTCATCCTTTTGGCGCCTGAGTCGGGTACCGTCACCGTGCTGCGCGCCGCCAGGCGCGCGGCACGGATCGCAGCAACATCGAAATCGGCCGCTGAAAAGCAAAAGGCCGATCTTTCGATCGGCCTTTGCCTTGAACTGGTGCCCAGAAGAGGACTCGAACCTCCACGTCTTGCGACACTAGTACCTGAAACTAGCGCGTCTACCAATTCCGCCATCTGGGCGAAGAACGGCATTATAGCGGCTCGTCCGGTGGCGTGGAAGCCCCTCGAGAGCACTTCAAGGCCGGATACGCGGGCAGCGTACGTTGCCGAATCACAATGCGTTGCCGCACAACAAAAAGCCGACCTATCGGTCGGCTCATGTTTGAAACATTTGAAACTGGTGCCCAGAAGAGGACTCGAACCTCCACGTCTTGCGACACTAGTACCTGAAACTAGCGCGTCTACCAATTCCGCCATCTGGGCAAGAGCCGCGCATTATAAATACGATCAAAAGAAAGTCAATGACTGAAAAGAAATCCGAAAAGAACGTCCGGAAGGACACTGCCGGGAACGCCGGCAAGTCACGCCGTCGCGCCACTCCATCCAAGACCGTTTCGCCGGTACGGCGCGCCGATCCGTTCTTCGAACGCGAGTCCGCCGACTACGAGAACCCGCTGCCGAGCCGTGAGTACGTCACGCAGTTGCTCGCCGAGCAGGGCGTGCCGCTGCCCTTCGAAACCCTTTGCGCCTTGCTGGAGATCCTGCCTGAGGAGGAGGGCCTCTTCGAGCGCCGTCTGCGCGCGATGGAGCGCGACGCTCAGGTGCTCAAGAATCGCCGCGGCGCCTACATCCTGCCCGACAAGGCGGACCTCTTCCCCGGTCGGGTGGCGGGCCACGCCGATGGTTTCGGCTTCATCATCCGCGACGACAGACAGCCCGATGTGTTTCTCGGTCCCAAGGACATGCGCGAGGTGTTGCATGGCGACCGGGTGCTGGCGCGCATCGTCGGCACCGACCGGCGCGGACGGCCCGAGGGGCGCATCGTCGAGATCCTCGAGCGCGGCAACCGGCGCGTGGTCGGTCGGGTGCGCAACGAGCATGGCGTGATGATCGTGGTGCCGGAGGATCGCCGCATCGCGCAGGACATCCTCATCGCGCCGGGCGGCAAGAAGGTCGCGGAAGGGCAGGTGGTCACGGTCGAACTCGTCGAGCAACCCACCAAGTTCGCCCAGCCGATCGGGCGCATCACCGAGGTGCTCGGCAGCTATCTCGACGACGGCATGGAGATCGAGATCGCGCTGCGCAAGCACGACCTGCCCTTCGAGTTCTCGCCCGAGACGCTCGCCGAGACGCGCAAGTTGCCCAGCAAGGTGCGCAAGCTGGACATGAAAGGGCGCGAGGACATCACCGCGCTGCCGCTCGTGACCATAGACGGTGAGACGGCGAAGGACTTCGACGACGCGGTGTATTGCGAGAAGCAGGGGCGGGGCTTCCGCCTCATCGTCGCGATTGCCGACGTGTCGCATTACGTGCAGCAGGGCAGCGCGCTCGACGCCGATGCCTTCGCGCGCGGCAACTCGGTGTACTTCCCGCGCCGCGTGATCCCGATGCTGCCGGAAAAGCTCAGCAACGGTCTGTGCTCGCTGATGCCTCAGGTCGAGCGCCTGTGCATGGTGTGCGACATGAGCATTTCCATGACCGGCGCGGTGAAGGCCTATCGCTTCTATCCGGCGGTGATGTTCTCGCACGCGCGCCTCACCTACACCGAGGTCGCCGCCGCACTGTACGACAAGGACGCAGCCGCGCTGGAGCGGGTCGGGGCCCTGCTGCCGCATCTCGAGAACCTCGACAAGCTCTTCCGCGTGCTCCTCAAGGCGCGCGCCAAGCGTGGCGCGATCGACTTCGAGACCACCGAGACGCGCATGATCTTCGACGACAACGGCAAGATCGCGCGCATCGTGCCCGAAGTGCGCAACGACGCGCACCGCCTCATCGAGGAATGCATGCTGGCCGCCAACGTGTGCGCCTCCGATTTCCTGCAGACGCGCGAGCAGCCGGCGTTGTACCGTATCCACGAGGGCCCCACGCCCGAGAAGCTGGAGAAACTGCGTGCCTTCCTGGGCGAGTTCGGCTTTGGCCTTGGCGGAGGCGATGAACCCAGCGCCAAGGACTACGGCAAGCTGCTGGAGCAGGTGAAGGCGCGCCCGGACGCGCAACTCCTGCAGACGGTGATGCTGCGTTCGCTGCGCCAGGCGGTGTACAGCCCCGACAACGTCGGTCATTTCGGTCTCGCCTACGAGGCCTACACGCACTTCACGTCGCCGATCCGCCGCTATCCGGATCTCCTCGTGCATCGCGCGATCAAGGCGCTGGTCGCGAAGGCGCCGCATCAACCGGGCGATCTGGATGCGATCGGGGTCCATTGCTCGGCCACCGAGCGGCGCGCCGACGAGGCGACGCGGGACGTGGTGGCGTGGTTGAAGTGCTTCTTCATGCAGGACAAGGTGGGCGAGGAGTTCGAAGGTTCGGTGTCGGCGGTCGTGCCCTTTGGCCTCTTCATCGCGCTCGACGACGTCTTCATCGAGGGCCTCGCGCACATCTCCGATCTCGGCAGCGATTACTTCCATTACGACGAGACGCGCCACGAACTTGCGGGCGAGCGCACCGGCGTGCGCTACCGCCTCTCGGACCGCGTACGGGTGCAGGTGGTGCGGGTCGATCTCGAGACCAGCAAGATCGACTTCCGCCTCATCGGTGCCGAGCCGACCCCTGCTGGGCGGCCGGGCAAGACCGCGCGCGACCATGCGCGTGAGGCAGCGACCGAACCCGCGCCGCAAGCTGCAAGGGCGCCCGCGAAGCGGGCCGTCGCGAAGGTGGCCGATGGTCCTGCGCCACGCAAGCGTGCGGCGGCAGCGGGCAGCGCGAAAGCCGCCGCCAAGCCGGCCGCAAAGTCAAAGGCGCGGAAAACATCCGAGAAGAAGGCGGGCCGCAGCGTAAAATCCGCGCCTTCTTCCAAGACCGCAAAGGGCAAGCGCCGTGGCTAAACCTCCCCGCAACGATTCCGATTCCGATGCCGACCGCGCCGCACCCGGCGATGTGCGTCAGGACAGCCAGGGCGGCAGCCGCCTGATCTACGGTTTCCATGCGGTGCTGGGCAAGCTCAGACGCGACCCGGAGGGCGTGTTCGAGCTCTACCTCGCCGCGCAGCGCCAGGACATGCGCGCGCGCGAGGTGCAGAAGCTCGCCGAGTCGCAGCAGGTGCGGCTCATTCAGGCCGACGGCGAGCGTCTCGACAGAATGGTCGGCACGCGCCGCCACCAGGGCGTGGTGGCGCGCATCGACGCGCGCCGCAAGGAGCTCAAGCTCGCCGACATCCTCGAGAGCATCGAGGATGCAGGCGAGAAGGCCCTGCTGCTGGTGCTCGACGGCATCCAGGATCCGCACAATCTTGGTGCATGCCTGCGCGTTGCGGATGCGGTCGGTGCGCATGCCGTGATCGCACCCAAGGACCGCGCGGTAGGGCTCAACGCCACCGCGGCCAAGGTGGCGAGCGGTGCCGCCGACAGCGTGCCCTACGTGACGGTGACCAACCTCGCGCGCGCGATCCGCGAGATGCAGGAAGCCGGCATCTGGGTGATCGGCGCGGTGGGCGAGGCCGAGAAATCGCTCTACGAGGTGGATCAGAAGGGCGCGGTGGCCTGGGTATTGGGGGCGGAGGCCGACGGTCTGCGCCGGCTCACGCGCGACACCTGCGACGTGCTCGCGCGCATCCCCATGCATGGCACGGTGGAGAGCCTCAACGTGTCGGTGGCGAGCGGCGTGTGCCTTTTCGAGGCGCGCCGCCAGCGCGACGCCTGAACGGACCGGCGGCACGGAGCTTGCTCGTCGCCGAAGGGCTCTGAAGACGCGCGGCGATCGCGTGTCCCGGCCCGGACAAGGAGCCCGCGATGGATGCCGCCCTCAAGTTCCTGCTGATTGCCAAGCGCGCGGAGATTCGCGTGCTCGAGCGACTGGCCATTTCTTGCGAGCTGGTCAGCCTGTGCGGAGAGCTCATCCATCGCCTCCAGCGCGAGCGCGGCGCATCCAGCCTTTTTCTGGCATCCGGAGGGCAGCGTTTCGCTGACGCCCTCGCGATGATGCGCGAGGATGCCGATGTGGCCATCGATGATGTGCGTGCCGGCTTCGAGCGGCTACCCGGCGATGCCGTGCGCAGCGACGACGAAGTGCGGCTCTTCAGTCGCATCGCTTTCGTCCTTCACGGCTTCAACACGCTGCCACGCTTGCGCAGCCAGGTGAGCGGACAGTCGCTGAGTTGCGACGACAGTACTGCGGCCTATGGCCGCCTCGTGGGCAGCATCATCGCCGTGGTGTTCGAGGCGGCGGATGCCGCCACGGATCCCGATATCTCCGCGTTGCTCGTGGCACTCTTCAACTTCGTCCAGGGCAAGGAACTGGCGGGGCAGGAGCGCGCCGCAGGCGTTGCCGGCTTCAGCGGTGCCGGCTTCGACGCCGAGCGGCGCCAACGCATCGCCGATCTGGTCGAAGGAGAGCGGCGCTGTTTCGAGGTGTTCGAGGACTTCGCCCCGGCCGACCTGCTTCTGCGCTGGCATCAGGTTTCGACCCCGGACGACGAGGTGGAGCTCGAGCGCATGCGCCGTGCCGCACAGGGGGCCATGGATCCCGCGCTTACGGGGGAAACCTGGCAGGCCTGGTTCGCGCTGCAGACACGCCGCATCGACGCGATGAAGGGTATCGAGGACCTTCTCACGGCACGCCTCGCAACAGCCTGTAGCGCGCGCATTGCGGCTTCCACGCACGCACTCTCCGATCATGAACAAGTCATGCTCGCGTTTGCCGATGCCTCGGTGCCGCTGCCAACGCCCGTCGCGCTGCACTCGGTGCAAGACCTGCTGCATGAGCAGGCGCTGCGTATCCAGCGCATGGGGGATGAGCTCGCCGCGACCAAGGCCGCGCTGGAGGAGCGCAAGCTGATCGAGCGCGGCAAGGGCGTGCTGATGGCCCATCACGGTATCAGCGAGGAGCGTGCATACCGGCTGCTGCGTGAAACCGCGATGAACCAGGGACGTCGGCTCGTTGAGGTCGCCGAGTCGGTGTTGGCGCTTGGTGACCTGCTCCACCCCGGCGGGCGGGCGGCGCGACGACCCGGGCGCTGATCCCTTCTCGGCCTTCCCGGGCCCGATGCGGACTGCATGGCGGAGGATCGAATACACTCAAGAATTCGCCGAAACGGCCGTTCATCGGTCTGAGTCGGTCGCGCCTGTCGCGGTCTCGGGCATGCGTCGTCCTGAAACATCTGCCTGTGCGGATACGCAAATGGGGAATCACGATGAAGATCACCGTCAGGTTCATGCTGACCGCGCTGTCGGTCTGGGTGCTGCTGATGTTCCTCCTCATGGGGGCGACCGGCACCCTGGGCATTGCAGCGCTGCACGACGCCGTGGGCGACATCAAGTCGACCGCGGCGGCCGTGCGACGTCAGATGGATGCCGACATGATGCACGACGCGATCCGCGCCGATGTGCTGGCGGCGCTGCTCGCCGCGAAGGAGAGGCCGGCGGCGCTGACGGGCATACAGCAGGATCTCGATGCGCATGTCGAACGTCTGCGGCGCAATGTCGATGAGAACCTCTCGGCAGGGCTCGGTCCCGAGGTGGAGGCATTTGCGCGTCAAACGCGCGTGGTCATCGACCGGTATGCGGCGTCGGCGCTCGAGATCGTCACGGTGGCGCGGGCTGGGGGCGATGCCACGGCGCAGATGCAGGCGTTCGATGAGGACTTCGATCGCCTCGAAGCTGCGATGGAGCAGCTTGCGGACCGAATCGACGCGCTGGCCGAGGCTTCATCGGCCGCAGCGGGCTCCACCTATGTGCGCGGACGCCTGCTGCTGATCTCCGGCGGCCTGTTTGCCGCGCTGTTGAGCGCTGCAGGCTGCTGGCTTGCCTACCGACGTGTGGTGCCGCCGCTCGGACGCTTCGTCCGGATTGCCGACCAGGTGCGCGACAGCGGCGACCTGACCCTGCGCGTGGATCATCGCAGCGAGGATGAGATCGGCCTGTCTGCCCAGGCCTTCGATCTGCTACTGGAGCGTCTGCAGCAGATCGTGCGCGATGTGCGTTCGAGTGGTGAAGCGATTCGCCAGAGTGGGATGGAACTGTTGCAGACGTCCTCCACAACAGAGGAGGACAGCCAGCGTCAGAGCGACGCGGCGAGCGCGATGGCGGCCACCGTCGAGCAACTCGTTGCCAGCATTCGCAGCATGTCGGAACAGGCGCAGGAGGTCGCGACGCTGTCCGGACGGTCCGGCGAGTTGTCGGCCGAAGGCGCGCGTGTCACCGACGAGAGCGCGGCTGCGATCGAGGTCATCGCGGGCTCGGTGCAGGCCTCGGCGAGCGCCATCCGCACGCTGGATGACAGCGCTGGGGTGATCTCCGGCCTGATCAGCGTGATCCGAGAAATCGCCGATCAGACGAACCTGCTCGCGCTCAATGCGGCAATCGAGGCGGCGCGGGCGGGTGAGCAGGGTAGGGGCTTTGCTGTGGTGGCCGACGAGGTACGCAAGCTGGCGGAGCGCACCACCAGTTCGTCGCAGGAGATCGTCACGATCGTGAGCCGCATCCAGTCGGCAGCGCGCGAATCCGTGAGGGCGATGGAGGACGGCGTCAGGCAGGTCGAGAACGGCGTCGCGACTGCGCGTGGCGCCGGCGGCACGATACGCAGGGTGGCAAGCCTCGCGGCCGATGCAGCCGAACGCATGCGGGGTGTCAGTGCCGCCCTCGGCGAGCAGAATCTCGCCGGGCAGGATATCGCGCAGCGGGTGGAGTTGGTGGCGCAATCCGCGGATCGCAACCATCACGGGGCGGCTCAGGCCGCCGCGCGGGCGCGGGCGCTGGCTGGCGAAGCAGAGCGGTTGCGCGAACTGGTCGCGCGCTTCCGGGCTTGAAGAAGGGCTGAAGAGAGGCTGAAAAGAGGCTGAAGAGGGGCCTGCGCGGGCCGATCAATTGCGGTATCGTCCCGCTCCTCGTCTGTATTGGAATGAAGACATGCAGGAGCAACAGCAGCAGGCATTCGACACGCGGCGTCCGGAGGCCGGTCTGGAATGGCTGTCCCAGGCGGGGATCCGGAGGGTGGAGACGGTTTTCCCCGACCTCGCGGGGCTTGCCCGCGGCAAGGTGCTCTCTGCCGAACTGTTCCGCTCGAGTCCGGGCGCGCGCATGCCGGCGTTCCTGCTCGGCGTCACCGTGACGGGGGCCGAGCCGCCCGAGGTGTTTACGCGCATCATCCCGGCCAGCTTGCCGGACATGGCGCTCGTGCCCGATTGGAGCACGCTGGTAGCCGATCCGCTTGCGGCCGTGCCCACCGCGAGCCTGATCTGTGACCTGGCCGGGCGCTTCGTCGCGGCGGATGGCGCTGCGGAGGTGGATGTGGCCGCACTTGCGCCGCGTGCCCGGTTGCGCGAGGAACTGGCGCGCCTCGGCGCGCTCGGCCTGCGCGCCCGGGTGGCCCCCGAGCTCGAGTTCTTCCTCGTGCACGACCAGCGCGACGCTGCGGGCCGGCTGCGCGCAGCGCAAGGCATGTCGGGCAGCGTACCGTGGGTGGAGGAAGTTCATGACCTCGCTTCGGCGGAGGCGCTGCAGAGCTTCGGGCCGTTCTTCGACGCGCTGTGGTCGGCGTGCGAGGCACAGCGCATCCCGATCTGCGGCTACGGGCACGAGTCCGCGATGGGTCAGTACGAGGTGAACTTCATGCCGGGCGAGCCGCTCGCGATGGCGGATGCAGTGTTCCGCTTCAAGCGCCTTGCACGCGAGCTGGCGCGCCGCCACGGCTGTCATGCCACGTTCATGGCCAAGCCCTACGCGGACGAACCCGGTACCGGCATGCACTGGCATGTGAGCCTGGTCGATGCCGACGGGCGCAATGTCTTCTCGGATGGAGCCGGCGGCGAACACGCTTCGCTCGGGCACTTCGTCGCCGGCTGGCAGGCCTCGGTACAGGCGGCGACAGCGTTGTTCGCCCCCTATGCACACTCGTTCGAGCGGCTGCGCCGCCCGGATGCGGCGCCCGCGAGCGCCCACTGGGGGCATGATGATCGCACCGTAGCCTTTCGAGTGCCACGCTCCGATGCGGACAACCGACGCCTTGAGCATCGCCTTCCCGGCGGCGACGCCAACCCTTACCTGATCCTCGCGATGATGCTGGGCGCGGGCCGCATCGGCCTGCGTGACCGTCTCGTGGCCCTGCCGCCGCGCGCCCCAGGCAGCACTCCGCCCGACGATGGCGCGCCGCTGCCGACGGATCAGGAGGCGGCGATCACGGCGCTGGAGCGATGCCGGATTGCGGCCGAGGTGCTGGGCGAACCTTTCGTCGCGTTGTACGCAATGGTCAAACGGCACGAGCTCGCCGCGCAGCGCGCCGAGCCCGATTTTGCGTTACGGCACCTGCTCGGTCGCAGCTGAAGCGCGTGGGCATGGTGTGCGTCCATGGCGTATCCGCGATGTTGTTAGAATCCTGCCGGTGCGGGGGGCGAATGTACATGGGATGTCGCGATGACTGAACAGCATGGTGTGGATTTCTGGCGCGAGCGCCTCGCCGGCGTGCAGCTTCCGGTGCTGTCCGGACAGGCCGCGCGCGAGGCCATGCTGCTGCCCACCGCAAGCCTCCAGGATCTCGGCCGTCTGCTGCTTGCGGACGCGCCGCTCGCTCTGGACATGTTGCGCGCCGCTGCACGGGTCACGAACCGCCGCGATGATGTGCAGGGCCTGCAGCATGCGCTCGCGGTGCTGGGTGTCGAGCGCGTTCAGGCGATCGCGCGAGTGCGCATGAAGCGGCTCTTCGAGCCGAACAACCCCGGTCATGCGGGGGCTGCGCAGGCCGTTGCGGTCGGACGCTTCGCCGGTATGCTCGTCGATGCCTGGGAGGTCAACAGGATTCCCGGCAACAGCGATTACCTTCCCTGGGTGATCCATTTGCTCGGATTGGCGCGTGCGAAGTTGCCGCTCGCGGCCCCTGCGCTGTGGCGGGAGATCGAGACGCGGGTCGCGGAGGGCGAGCACCGCGCGCAAGTGGAGCGCTCGCTTCTCGGGGTCGGCATCGACGTGCTCAATCACGAGCTGCTCCTGCACGGCGGCTTCACCGAAGACGAGGTGGTGGCCGGCTCATTGCGCGTGGACGGCGCGCGACTCGTTGCGGCCGCGCGCTACGCGTGGGAGGGACCGTTCGCGCCGGAGCTGCCGGCGCCGCTCGCGCGCTGGCTTCGCGGGCGAAACCTGCGCGCTGCGCTTGCGTACCTGCTCGCCTGGTCGGCCTGGGATGGTTGGTATGGCCGCCGCACCCGGCTGTTGCTGAAAGCGGTCTCGGCGGCGCTGGGACAGCCGTTGGACAGGGTGGTCACCACGACCCACCAGGTGGCGGTACGTGCGAGCCGTGGCCTGGCATGGTCGGCCGGAATGCGCTCGCCGGCCGAGTCGCTGTTCTGGCCGCCTTTGCCGCCGCGGCGCTTGCGCCGCCGTCCCGTCGAGACGCCGGCGCCGGCTGCATCGCCCACGCGCGCTCCGGCAGCGGTGCGTGGGCTGCAGCCGGACATGATGATGGTCGCAGCCTTCATCGGCAATTGCCGCGACGGCCACTATCGCGCATTGCGCGATCTGGTGGTGGCGACGCGGCAGGTGCTTGCCGATGGCTTGGGCCTCACGCGCTGCATGCTGTTCCTGCACATGGCGCGGTCTCCCGACCTGGTCTGCTACCTCGCGCATGGCTTCACGCCCCCCGTAGTGGCGCGCGAGTTGCTGATGCCCGTCGATGCGGCCAACCTCGTGACGCGCGTGTTCAACGAATCCGGCTCGCTGCAAATCGGACCCGGCCGGGTGGATGCGGCCCGCCGCCAACTCCCTCCCTGCCTTCAGGCGTTGGTGCCTGCAGGGGGATTCCTGCTCTCGGGCATGCGCATGCAATCGCGTCCGATCGGCGTGCTGTGGGCCGACGGTGGGGCAGACACCGCGCCGGGTGATGCCCAGTACGCGGCCTTCCGCCGGCTCGCTCAGCATTTCGGATCGGCGTTCGCCCGTTTGGCGGAAGAGCGTCGTGTCTGAAGGGAGCAGGGCGGGCGCAGGCTCGACCCGCCGCGAGCGGCACCGTCCAACAACCCGTTAGAGATGCGTCCTCGCAGTCCCAGCGGCCGACCGATGGGCGGCTATGAGAGGCATGGGTGGAATCCAAGGGGCGAAATTCATCGGAATCCCTATGAATCCATCGGAATTGATAATTGACCTTACTCAAGGTATGGTCTGAACGTTTCTGATTTGCTCCGATATTTGTCGTCGGCGACTGGCGGTGGCGAGCAGCGATTCTGGAGTGTGGGGGCAATGCGCAATGTTGAGTTGTACGGACAGGACGGCCATCGCTTCGTCCTGTTGAACGAGAGTGAGCCGGGAGAGGAGGATGGCATACGTTCGAACCAGTACCTCGTCACGCACGAGGCGGTCGGCGTATTGCTCGACCCGGGGGGGTTTGGCGTGATGCCGCAGGTACTGGCCGAGATGCTGCGCTATGTGCGGCCGGACCAGATCAGCACCATCATGCTGTCGCATCAGGACCCCGACATCGTCGGGGGCTTGTCCACGTGGCTGGAGCTGACCTCCGCGGAAGTGTTCGTGTCCAGCATCTGGATGCGCTTTCTGCCGCATTACGGACTGCGCGACATGTCGCGCTTCCGTGGCGTGCCGGACGAAGGCATGCGTTGCGAGATCGTGCCGGGCTTCGTGCTCGACATCGTGCCGGCGCATTTCCTGCATTCCGAGGGGCAGATCAACGTCTACGATCCGGTGTCGCGCATCCTCTTCAGTGGCGACATCGGTGCGGCGATGATGCCGGCGGACCGGGATGAGGCCTTTGTCGACGACTTCTCAAGCCATCTGCCCTTCATCGAGGGCTTCCACCGGCGCTACATGGGTTCGAATCGTGCGATCCAGTGCTGGCTCGAGACCATCGCAAACCTGGACATCGAGATGATCGCGCCTCAGCACGGGCCGGTGTACCGCGGCCAGGCGGTCGGTGATTTCCTGCGCTGGTTGGGTGCGCTCGAGTGCGGCATCGACCTGCTCGAGGCTGGTGGACGCTTCCGCAGAGTGGCGACCTGATGCCACAGCTCGAAGGACTGACACCCAGGGACGACTCCCATCTCACGACCCATCGTCTTCAGGTCGCGAGCGCCCTCGCAGGGCTCTTCGAGGGACAGACACGGATGCGTCTGTTCACCGATGCGCTCGGCAAGCTGACGAGCACGATGCAGGCCGACGCGATTGCCCAACTGGAGGTCGCCTATGCGTCCAGCCAGGGCCAGTCGGTCAGTGACGCGATCGCCGAGGTGCAAGGGCTGTGCACCCGCCTCAACGAGACCTCGCACATGCTGCGGGCGCAGCGCGATGCGCAATGGACGCGCAGCCACGACGCCCTGTCCAGCACCATGCGAGACTTCGACGACATCTTCAGCTTGCTGTCGGAGACGCTGGTGGAGCGTGAGTTGCTCGAGCGTCAGAGCAGGGTGCTGGAGCAGATCATCCTGTCGCATGAGCGCGTGGGCCAGTGGAAGGCCTTCGTTCAGGCGATTCTCAACGATTTTCACGCGATCTTTCCGTTCGACATCTTCTTCGTCGCCTTCGCCGAGGGCGACGGCCTGATGCTCAACGTCTATTACTTCGGCGAGTGCGACGAGGCGTTCCGGCAGGCGACCCGCGATGAACTCGCGCGCAGCATGATCGCAAGCCTGGACCTGCCGGCCGATACCCCGCTCGACTACGACGAATTTCACGCGCAGGGTGGGCGGCAGCTGTTCAAGGCGATACCGGAGCACATGATCACGGTGCGTGTCCCCGAGCATTCCTCGGAGCTCGCAGGACTGCTGGGTGTCACCTACCTCGCCTCCGAGGGGCTCAACCCGCGCGAGGAAAGTGTCATCCGCTCGATTCTCGCGGTGATGGTGATGGTGGTGGGTTCGAGCAAGGTGCTCTCGCGCACGCTCGCCGAGCTGGAGTACTACTCCATGCACGACCCGCTCACCGGCCTGTACAACCGGCGACACTTCAACAACATGCTGGAGTACGAGATCGGGCGTTCGGAGCGTCACGGCCACGAGTTCGCGCTGCTGCTGCTCGACCTCGACGACTTCAAGGACGTCAATGATTCGTACGGCCACCCGGCTGGCGACGCGGTTCTGGTCCGGATCGCGGAGATCCTGCGCTGCCACCTGCGCAAGGGCGACCTCGCGACACGCATCGGTGGTGACGAGTTCGTCGTGATGCTGATGGAGACCGGGCACAGCGGCGCCATCGAGGTGGCCGACAAGCTGGGCAAGGCGCTACGCGCACATGTGTTCGAGGTACCCGGCGACGAGCGCAGCTTCCACATCACCGCATCGATCGGTGTGGTGGTCTATCCGCGCGATGCGCGCACCGAGACAGACCTGCTCGCGGGCGTGGATATCGCGATGTATCGCGCCAAGGAGCTTGGCAAGGACGGGGCGTGCACGCTCGAATCGATGCCGGGCCAGTTGCGCGCCACGCGCGTATCACGCGACTACGCCGAGAGCCTGCGCGTGGCGTTGCGCGAGGAGCGCATCGTGCCGTTCTTCCAGCCCATCGTCGATTGTGTCAGCGGCGAGATCTTCGCCTGCGAGACCGTTGCGCGGCTGCAGGAGCCGGACGGCCGGACGATCTCGGCGGGGGCGTTCATCGACACGGTCGAGAAGTACGGCCTTGCGCGCGATCTCGATCGGCTGATCATCCGCCGCTCGCTCGAGGCGGTGGCGGCGCGCATGCGCGCAGGCGGCTTGCCGATGCGGGTGTTCATCAACCTGTCCGCCCAGGAGATCCAGGGGCGCGGTGTGCTCGGCTTTGCCGAGGACGTCTGCAACGAGCTCGGGATCCCCCCCAATCGGGTGGTGTTCGAGATCCTGGAACGCGACGCGATCGGGGACATGACCAACATGCGCAAGTTTCTCGCCAAGCTCCGCACCAAGGGCTTCGCGTTTGCGCTGGACGACTTCGGCAGCGGCTACAACTCCTTTCACTACCTGCGCGAGCTGCACTTCGAGTACGTCAAGATCGACGGTGCCTTCGTGCGCTCCATTGTCGACTCCACCATCGACCGCGCGCTGGTGCACAACCTGACGCGGCTGTGCAAGGAGATCGGCATACAGGTGGTTGCGGAGTTCGTCGAATCCGCACAGATCCTCGACATGCTGCGCGATGTGGGCGTCGACTACGTGCAGGGTTACCACGTGGGCTTGCCCCGGCCGTTGCTGCCGGAGGGTTGAGGGGAGGGCGCGCACGGGAAGCGTGCGTGAGTACTCGATGTTGCACTGCAACGGGGCGTATGACCGTTTCTGTGTGTGCCAAGTCATTCTTTGAATTTCATTGAATGTCATTGAATTCAATGCTTTGTGTTGACCTTCTGATGCTGGCACGGCATCTGCTATGAGCTCTGCAAGCGTCACTCTTGATCAATGGCGATCATGATGTGACCAACGAATGGACAACGGCGTCCATTCCCGATGTCCCGGCGATCGCGCCTGGACCGAGGGAATGGGCGCCGTTTTGTTTTGGGCTTGCCTTGCGAGGAGTGATGCACATGAAAACGATCAACAACCCGAATCTGTCGGCAGACGGTGTGGCCAGCCGGCGCGGCTTCCTGCGGGCTTCTGCGGCGCTCGGCGGGGCGGCGCTGGCGCCTGCGTGGATGCAGGGCGCATGGGCGGCGGGGTCGGATGCGCCGGAGCTGAAGGAGATCAAGGTCGGCTTCATCCCGCTCACCGACTGTGCGTCGGTGGTGATGGCGGCGGTGAAGAAGTTCGACGAGAAGTACGGCATCAGGATCATCCCGAGCAAGGAAGCGAGCTGGGCGGCGGTGCGCGACAAGCTTGTGAACGGCGAGCTCGATGCGGCGCATGTGCTCTACGGGCTGGTATATGGGGTGCACCTCGGGGTTGGCGGGCCGCAGACGGCGATGGCCAACCTGATGACGATCAACAACAACGGTCAGGGGATCTCGCTTTCGATGCAGATGCGCGAGAAGGGGGCGCTGGATGGCACCTCGCTCGGGAAGGTCGTCGCCGCCAGTGCCCCCGGCAGCTACACCTTCGCCCAGACCTTCCCGACCGGCACCCACGCGATGTGGCTCTACTATTGGCTGGCCGCGCACGACATCAACCCGATGCAGGATGTGAAGGCAATCGTCGTACCGCCGCCGCAGATGGTGGCCAACGCGCGTGTCGGCAACATGCATGGATTCTGCGTCGGCGAGCCGTGGAACCAGCGTGCCATCATCGACAAGGTCGGCTTCTCGGTTGCGACCAGTCAGGACGTGTGGGCGGATCACCCGGAGAAGATTCTCGGCACCACGGCCGCATGGGTGGACAAGCATCCGAACGCCGCGCGCGCCCTCACCGCCGCAGTGCTCGACGCTTCCCGCTGGATCGACGCCAGTGATGCCAACCGCAAGGAGACGGCCGCGACCATTGCGGCACGCTCCTACGTGAACACCGAGGTCGGTGTGATCGAGGGTCGCATCCTCGGGCAGTACGAGGATGGGGTCGGCAAGGCCTGGCAGGACGCCAACAGCATGAAGTTCTTCAACGACGGCAAGGTGAACTTCCCCTACCTCTCCGACGGCATGTGGTTCCTCACCCAGCATCGCCGCTGGGGTCTGCTCGACAAGGATCCGGATTACCTCGCGGTGGCGCAGGCGATCAACCGTATCGACATCTACAGGGCCGCGGCCAGCGCGGTGGGCGTGAGCGTGCCCGAGAGCCCGCTGCGCAGCGCGACGCTGCTGGATGGTGTTGTGTGGGACGGCAGCAACCCGGCGGCCTACGCGGCCGGTTTCAAGGTGAAGGCCTGATTGGTGGGCCCGACGGAGGACATGGACATGAGTGCGATCAGTTTGACGGACACCGTGGTGGGTAGCGCAAAGGCCGAAGGTGATGGCGCGGCTGCGGCGGCGCGCAGCGCAGCGGCCCGGCGCGGTGAGGCAGAGCCGGTGCGGGCCGCGCCAGCCGCGCCGGTCGCGGCCGGCGGTGGTTTCGCCACGCGCGTGCTGGCGATGCTGACGGGGTTCGCCAAGGCGCTGATCGCGCCGCTGGCCGGGCTCGCGCTGCTCGTGGGGCTGTGGCACCTGGCCACGCTCGACGGCGGCGGGATCCCCAGCCCGGCGCGCACCTGGGAGGCAGCGGTGGCCCTGTTTTCAGACCCGTTCTACCGTGCCGGGCCCAACGACCAGGGCATCGGCTGGAACGTGCTCGCCTCGCTCGAGCGGGTGGGCATCGGCTTCGGTATCGCAGCGCTGGTGGGGATTCCCGCCGGCTTCGTGCTCGGCCGCTTCGCGCTACTGTCGCGCATGCTGAACCCCATCATCAGCCTGCTGCGCCCGGTGAGCCCGCTCGCCTGGCTGCCGATCGGCCTGCTGGTATTCCAGCGTGCCGACCCGGCGGCGATCTGGACGATCTTCATCTGCTCGATCTGGCCGATGATCCTCAACACCGCCCAGGGTGTGTCGCGCGTGCCGCAGGACTACCTCAACGTCGCGCGGGTGCTGAAGCTCTCCGAATGGAAGATCTTCACCAGGATCCTCTTTCCCGCGGTGCTGCCCTACATGCTTACCGGCATCCGCCTGTCGATCGGCACCGCCTGGCTGGTGATCGTGGCGGCGGAGATGCTCACCGGCGGCGTCGGCATCGGCTTCTGGGTATGGGACGAGTGGAACAACCTGAAGGTGGAGCACATCATCATCGCGATCTTCGTGATCGGTGTGGTGGGCCTGATCCTGGAGCAGGCGCTGATGCTGATCGCGCGGCGCTTCTCCTTCGAAGACCGCTGAGGAGGCGATCGATCATGAAGAAGATTGTACAGATCGAGGACGTGCAGCAGTCCTTCACCACCCGCCAGGGCAGCTTCATCGCGCTGCGCGACATCCATCTCGACATCCACGAGGGCGAGAGCATCGCGCTCATCGGCCACTCGGGCTGCGGCAAGTCGACGCTGCTCAACCTCATCGCCGGCCTCACCCGCCCCACCCGCGGCGTGATGCTGTGCGACGGCCGCGAGATCGCCGACCCCGGGCCGGAGCGCGCAGTGGTGTTCCAGAACCACTCGCTGCTGCCGTGGCTGACCTGCTTCGGCAATGTGTACCTCGCGGTCGAGCGGGTGTTCGGCGCCACCGAAGGCAAGGCGCAGCTGAAGGAGCGCACCCGCGCCGCGCTTGCGCTGGTGGGGCTCGGCCACGCCGAGCACAAGCACCCGCACGAGATCTCCGGAGGCATGAAGCAGCGCGTCGGCATCGCCCGCGCGCTGTCGATGCAGCCACGCATCCTGCTGATGGACGAGCCCTTCGGCGCGCTCGACGCGCTCACCCGCGCCAACCTGCAGGACGAGCTGATGAAGATTCTCGCCGCGACCAAGGCGACGATGGTGATGGTCACCCACGATGTGGACGAGGCGGTGCTGCTCTCCGACCGCGTAGTGATGCTTACCAACGGCCCGGCCGCGACCATCGGCGAGATCCTCGCGGTGGATCTTCCGCGCCCGCGCGAGCGCCTGGCCCTCGCCCATGACCCGCACTTCGCCGAGTGCCGTGCGGCCCTCATGGAATTCCTCTACCAGAAGCAGCTACGCGTCGCCGCCTAGGAGCCCGCCATGAACAAGGTGTACCTGATCGGCGCCGGACCGGGCGCCGCGGACCTGCTCACCCTGCGCGCGGCGAAACTGCTCGCGGAGAGTGCCGAGATCGTGCTCGCCGACGACCTGGTGTCGCCCGATGTGCTCGCGATGGTGCGACCCGCGGCGCGCGTGCTCCGCGTCGGCAAGCGCGGCGGGCGGCTGTCGACACCGCAGGCCTTCATCCACCGACTGATGGTGCGCTACGCCCGCCAGGGCAAGGTGGTGGTGCGGCTCAAGGGCGGAGATCCCTTCGTGTTCGGCCGCGGCGGCGAGGAGGTCGAGGCGCTGGCGGCGCACGGCATCGCCACCGAGGTCGTGCCCGGGCTCACCGCCGGCCTCTGCGTCGCAGCCGCGGCCGGCATTCCCGTCACGCACCGCGCCCACACCCGCGGCGTGACGCTCGTGACCGGCACGCCCGGCGACGGCGACGAGCCGGACTGGGCCGCGCTGGCAAGGACCGGCACCACCCTGGTGATCTACATGGGGCTCGCGCGGCTCTTCAACATCGTCGCGCGGCTCATCGCCGGCGGGCTGCCGCCCGACACCCCGGCCGCGGCGATCGCCTCCGGCACCCTGCCGGGGCAGCGCCACGTGGTCGGGACCCTCTACGAGCTGCCGCGCCGCGTCGTCTGCGAAGGGCTGGCGTCGCCCGCGATCATCGTGGTGGGCAGCGTCGCGGCGCTCGCACACGACCCGGCGGCGGTGCTGCCGCGCATCACCGCCGCCTGCGCGGCGGCCTGAAGGAGAACGAGATGAAGAAGACCCGACTCGTCATGGTCGGCAACGGCATGGCCGGTGTGAAGACGCTGGAGGAGCTCCTCAAGCTCGCGCCGGATGCCTTCGAGATCACCGTGTTCGGCGCCGAGCCGCATGGCAATTACAACCGCATCCTGCTGTCGCCGGTGCTCGCGGGCGAGATGAGCCTCGCCGAGATCATGCTCAACGACCTCGACTGGTACGCGAAGAACGGGATCCGCCTCAACGCCGGCTACCGGGTGGAGGCGATCGACCGCATCCGGCGCGAGGTGCGTGCGCTCGGGCCGGATGGCGAGGTGGTGATCACCGGCTACGATCGCCTGCTGCTCGCCACCGGCTCGCTGCCCTTCATTCCACCGGTGCCCGGCCGCGCGCTCGCGGGCGTGCTGGCGTATCGCGACATCGCCGACACCGAGGCGATGATCGCGGCGGCGGGGCGCCACCGGCATGCAGTGGTGATCGGTGCCGGGCTGCTCGGGCTGGAGGCGGCCAACGGGCTCGCGCTGCGCGGCATGGCGGTGACCGTGGTGCATCTGGGCGACTGGATCATGGAGCGCCAACTCGACCGACTGGCGGCGGACATGCTGCAGGCCTCGCTCGAGGCCAAGGGCCTGCGCTTCGTGCTGTCGGCCCAGACCGCCGCGCTGCTGCCGGCGGAAGATGATCCCGGCCGGGTCGGCGCGGTGCAACTCGCTGACGGCCGCACGCTGCCAGCCGACCTGGTGGTGATGGCGGCGGGTATCCGCCCCAACACCGCGCTCGCCGAGGCGGCGCGGCTGCACTGCGCGCGCGGCGTGGTGGTGGACGACACCCTGCAGACGGTGACCGATCCGCGCATCTATGCGGTTGGCGAGTGTGCCGCGCACCGTGGGATCGCCTACGGCCTGGTCGCGCCGCTGTTCGAACAGGCGCGGGTGTGCGCCAACCACCTTGCCGGGTTGGGCATTGGCCGCTACCAGGGCTCGGTGACCTCCACCAAGCTCAAGGTGACCGGCGTCGATGTGTTCTCGGCGGGCGACTTCATGGGCGGCGAGGGCTGCGAGGAGGTGTTGCTGCACGACCGCGCGGGCGGCGTCTACAAGAAGCTGGTGCTGCGCGATGCGCGCCTCGTCGGGGCGGTGATGGTGGGCGACACCGGCGACGGTGCCTGGTATTTTCAGCTGCTGCGCGAGGGCAAGGACATCTCGGCGATGCGCGATCACCTGATGTTCGGCCAGCACTTCGCCCAGTCCCAGCTCGGCGACGCCGGCCACCAGGGGCAGAACCAGGCGGCGCTGCTGCCCGACAGCGCCGAGGTGTGCGGCTGCAACGGGGTGTGCAAGGGCAGCATCGTCAAGGCCATCCGCGAGCAGGGGCTGTTCACCCTGGATGCGGTGCGCAAGCACACCAAGGCCTCCTCCTCGTGCGGCTCCTGCACCGGCCTCGTCGAGCAGATCCTCGCCTCCACCGTGGGCGGCGCCTATCAGGCGGAGGACAAGCACGCAAAGCCGGTGTGCGGATGCACCGACCACACCCATGCCGAGGTCCGCGCCGCCATTCGCGATCAGCAACTGCTCAGCATTCCGGCGGTGCAGCGCGCGCTGGCATGGAAAACCCCGAACGGCTGCGCCACCTGCCGGCCGGCGCTCAACTACTACCTGCTGTCCACCTGGCCGCACCAGGCCGAGGACGATCCGCAGAGCCGCTTCATCAACGAGCGCGCCCACGCCAACATCCAGAAGGACGGCACCTACTCGGTGGTACCGCGCATGTGGGGCGGCCTCACGACGCCGGCGGAGTTGCGCGCGATTGCGGATGCAGCCGAGAAGTACCAGGTGCCGACGGTGAAGGTCACCGGCGGCCAGCGCATTGACCTCCTGGGGGTGAAGAAGGCGGACCTGCCCGCGATCTGGGCCGACCTCAACGCCGCCGGGATGGTCTCCGGTCATGCCTACGGCAAGAGCCTGCGCACCGTCAAGACCTGCGTCGGCGCCGAGCATTGCCGCTTCGGCACCCAGCTCGCGATGGACATGGGGGTGAAGCTCGAGCGCATGCTGTTCGGCATGTGGAGCCCGCACAAGGTCAAGCTCGCGGTGTCCGGCTGCCCGCGCAACTGCGCCGAATCCGGCATCAAGGACGTGGGCGTGATCGGGGTGGATTCCGGCTACGAGATCTACATCGCCGGCAACGGCGGCATCAAGACCGAGGTGGCGCAGTTCCTGTGCAAGGTCGATGGCGACGAGGCGGTGCTGGAGGTCGCCGGTGCTTTCCTGCAGCTCTACCGCGAGGAGGCTTTCTACCTCGAACGCACCTGCCATTACCTCGACCGGGTGGGCCTCGCGCATGTGCGTGAGCGGGTGGTGGATGACGCCGACAGCCGCCGCGCGCTCCACGAGCGCCTGCTCTTCGCGCTCAAGGACGCGCCCGATCCATGGGCGGAGCAGCGCCAGGCGCCGCTCGTCCGCCAGTACCGCAGCATCCCGCTCGAACCCGAACCCCAAGGAGACCGCCATGGCCTGGCAGAAAGTGTGTCCGCTTGATGAAATCCCGCCGCTGGGCGCGCGGGTCGTCGCCCACCCGCACGGCGCGATCGCGCTCTTCCGTGCCGGCGACGACCGGGTGTTCGCGCTGCGCGATGCCTGCCCGCACAAGGGCGGGCCGCTCTCCCAGGGCATCGTGCACGGCAGCGGCGAGGATGCCCGGGTGACCTGCCCGCTGCATGGCTGGAACATCGCGCTCGCCAGCGGCGAGGCCTGCGCGCCGGATGCGGGCTGCGCCCACGTCCATGCGGTGCGGGTCGACGCGCAGACGGTCTGGCTGGATGTCTAGCGGCGACGCGTGTCACCGCATCGGGAGCCTCACGTGAACCTTGCCGAACATCATCCAGCTCCGCCGGCCGCGCCAGCTGCGTCAGACGAGACCCGCAGCGTGTGCTGCTATTGCGGCACCGGCTGTGGCGTGATCCTCAGCCATGACGGCGCGCGCATCACCGGCGTGCGCGGCGATCCCGCGCATCCGGCCAACTTCGGGCGGCTGTGTGCCAAGGGGGCCAGCCTGCACCTGGTGGCGCAGCCCGCCGGGCGCGCGCTGTGGCCGATGACACGCGGCGACCGTTCCGCAGCGCGCGTGCGCACCGGCTGGGATACGGCGCTCGACGCCGCCGCCGACCGCTTCGCGGAGATCATCCGCGCACACGGGCCGGACGCGGTCGCGTTCTACGTGTCGGGCCAGCTTCTCACCGAGGACTATTACGTCTTCAACAAGCTCGCGCGCGCCCTCGTCGGCACCAACAACATCGACTCCAACTCGCGCCTGTGCATGTCGAGCGCGGTGGCCGGCTACAAGGCCACCCTCGGCAGCGACAGCGTGCCGGCGAGCTACGCGGACATCGCGCTCGCCGACCACATCCTGATCACCGGCGCCAATCCCGCCTGGGCGCATCCGGTGCTGTTCCGCCGCATCGAGGAGGCGAAGCGCGACAACCCCGCGCTGACGATCACCGTCGTCGATCCGCGCCGCACCGAGACCGCCGAGTTCGCCGACCACTTCCTGCAGATCGCGCCGGGCAGCGACGTGCTGCTCTACAACGCGATGCTGCACGTGCTGGTGTGGGAGGATCTGATCGACCGCGACTTCATCCGCGACCACACCAGCGGCTTTGCGGCTTTGCGCAGCGGCCTCGCGGCATGCTCGCCCGGCAACGTCGCCGCCGCCTGCGGGCTGGCGGCGGAGGACATCGTCGCGGCCGCAAGGCGCTTCGGCGCGGCGCGCGCGGCGCTGTCGCTCTGGTGCCAGGGCCTCAACCAGTCGCACCACGGTACCGCCAGCAACGCCGCGCTGATCCATCTGCATCTCGCCACCGGGCAGATCGGCCGCCCCGGCGCGGGCCCGCTCTCGCTCACCGGCCAACCGAACGCGATGGGCGGGCGCGAGGCGGGCGCGATGGCGACGCTCTTGCCCGGCCACCGCGACCCTGCCTACCCGGCCGACCGCGCCGCGCTGGCTGCGCTGTGGGGCGTGCCGTCGCTGCCGGCGCGCGCGGGTCTCTCGGCGCTGGAACTCGTGGAGGCGCTCGAGGCGGGCAGGGTGAAGGCGGTGTGGATCGCCTGCACCAACCCGGCCCACTCGCTGCCGGATCAGTCCCGGGTGCGCGCCGCGCTCGCACGCGCCGACTACGTGGTGGTGCAGGAGGCCTTTGCCGATACCGAGACGGCTGCCTTCGCCGATCTGCTCCTGCCGGCGGCGAGTTGGGGTGAGAAGTCCGGCACCCTGACCAACTCCGAGCGCCGTGTGAGCCGGGTGCGCGGCGTGCTCCCGCCGTCGGGCGAGGCGCGGCCCGATTGGGCGATCGCCGCGGACTTCGCACGCCGCCTCGCGCCCCGGCTGGGTGGCGATCCGGGCGGCTTTGCGTGGCTGGACGAGGCCGCGGTGTTCGCCGAACATGTGGCGACGACTGCCGGGCGCGATTGCGACATGAGCGGGCTCTCGCACGCCGTGCTCGACGCTCGCGGCCCGCAGCAGTGGCCGTTTCCGCCCGGCGCCACGGACGGTGCGGCGCGGCTCTTCGCCGATCGCCGCTTCAACACGTCCGACGGGCGCGCGCGCTTTGCCGAGGTCGGTCATCCGCTGCGGCACGCGCTGCTGCCCGAGCCGCTCGACGCCCGTTATCCGCTGCTGCTCAACAGCGGTCGCTTGCGCGACCAGTGGCACGGCATGAGCCGCAGCGGGCGGCTCGCGACGCTGTGGGGACACAGCCCGCGCGCGGTGCTGAGCCTCAACCCGGTCGATTGCGTGCGCCGCGGCCTGCGCGCGGGCGAGCTGGTCGAGGTCGCGAGCCGGCGCGGCCGCATCGTGCTGCCGCTCGCCGAGGACGATACGGTCGCGCCCGGGCAGGCCTGGCTGCCGATGCACTGGGGCAGCGCGCATCTCGCCCACCCCGGGGCGAACGCGCTCACCCCGGTGGCCTGCGATCCGCACTCGCGTCAGCCCGCCCTCAAGCAGACCGCCGTCTCGGTACGACCGGCGGCACTCCCATGGCGCGCCGCCTGGGCCTGCCGCGCCGAGGACGGCCCCGATGCCCGGGCGCTGGCCGATGTGCTCGGTGCTTTCCCCTATGCGGCGACGGAGCTTGCCGGCCGCGAGACGCCGGTGCGGCTGCTGCGCGTCGCCGCCGAGGCCGCACCCGCGCCCGCGCTGCTCGCGCGCATCGCCGCGCTCTTTCGGCTCCACGATGAAGCGGCTGCAGACGCGTGTGCGGCTGCAGCGGTCGCGCGCTTCCGCGACGCGCGCCGTGGTGTGGACAAGGCGGTGCGGATCGAGCGCGATAGCGTGCGCGCCGTCGGTCTGGTGGGCGAGGAGGCGGCGCTGGACTGGATCGTCGCCGCGATCGCCGCGCAAAGTCCTGCCGCACCCCTGCGGCCGTGGTTGTTCGTACCGCTGGCCGTGCCACCGGATGTGGCCGCGACAGCGTCCGCGCGCATCGTGTGCACCTGCCTGGGGGTGACCGAGCCTGCGATCCAGGCCGTCATTGACAGCGGCGCAGATTTGCCGACGCTGCAGGCCCGGCTCGGTTGCGGTACGCGCTGTGGAGCGTGCCTGCCGGCGCTGCGGCGGATGAGTGCTGCGCGCCCGGCACTGCCAGTGTGAGCCGAGCGGCTGCTCCGCCAGCAGCAGGACATAGGTCTTCGGCTTCATGTCCGATGGTTGGCGCCATGTTCAGGGGATAGCATGAAGGCGTAGCGGTTCATCCAGCAGGGGGACGCCATGCTTGCCAAGATCAATGACCGGGATCCACGGGTGATGGCCGAACTGGTGGCCTTGCTCTACCGGCATCAGCCGCTGTCGCTGATGATGCTCGCAGGTATCGGTGGGCTGCTCGTGGGCTACATGATCCTGTACTTTCCCGGCACTGCGCCGGTGCTCGTCGGGTGGTATCTGCTCGTGTTGGCAGTGGTGCTCGCGCGCTTCTGGCTGCACAGCCGCTACATGGCCGCGGACGTCGCCGCCCGCGGTGCAGAGGCGGCGCGGTGGCGCCGCCGCTTTGCTGCCGGCGCACTCACCTCGGCGATCTGCTGGGGCGCGCTGTCACCCCTGGTGGTGCCGGGCGCGCCCATGGAGGCCGCCGGTGTGGTCATGCTGGTGCTCGCCGGCGTGTGTGCCGGCGCGGTGAATGTGCTGGCACCGCTGCACCGCCTCTACGTCGCCTACGTCGGCTGTATCCTGGCGCCGCTGGTGGTGACCCTGGTGCTGCAGCCGAGCAACTTCCATGACATGTTCGCGATTTTGTTCGTGTTGCTCTTCCTGTTGCTCGGGCGCAGCGCCTGGATGACGCAGCAGACGCTCTCGGAATCCCTTCAGCATCGCTTTGCGCTCGACGCTGCGCTGGAGCGTGCCGACCTCGCGCTGGCCGAGTCGGAGCGCGCGAATCTGCTGCTCGTCGAGGAGGTCGCCGAGCGTCGCCGGGTCGAGGCGGAACTCTCGCGCGCGCGCCAGGCCGCCGAGGCGGCGAGCGAGGCGAAGGGGGCCTTCCTCGCCAACATGAGCCATGAGATCCGCACACCGATGAACGCGATCGTCGGCATGTCGCAACTTGCGCTGCAACTGGAACTCGACGACAAGGCACACAACTATGTGCGCAAGGTGGCGGAGGCTGCGACCAGCCTGTTGCGCATCATCAACGATGTCCTGGATTTCTCCAAGATCGAGGCGGGCAAGCTCGAGCTCGAGCGTATCCCGTTCTCGCTGGAGGAGGTTCTCGAGGCCTTGCACGGGCTGCTGGTGCTGAAGGCAGAGGAGAAGGGACTTGCGCTGCGCGTGGAGCGTGACCCCGCCATCCCCGTGCGCTTGCTAGGCGATCCGGCGCGGCTGCGCCAGGTGTTATTGAACCTGGCGAGCAACGCGGTGAAGTTCACGGATCGGGGTGAGGTGGTGCTGAGTGTGCGACGCCTCTCGCAGGACAGGGAGGGGGTGTCGCTCGCGGTGAGCGTGCGTGACACCGGGATCGGGATGAGCGCCGAGCAGTGCGCCCAGCTCTTCCAGTCCTTTCATCAGGCAGACAGCTCGACCTCCCGACGCTACGGCGGCACCGGCCTGGGGCTGGCGATCTCGCAGCGGCTGGTCGCGGCGATGGGGGGCCGGATCGATGTCAGCAGCGCGCCGGGGGTGGGCACGGTGTTCCATTTCAGCCTGCGTTTCGGCGTGCCCCGCGACGCCTTGCAGGCACAGATTCCGGAGACGCACCGTGTGCTGGCGCAGGTGCCCACGGCGGGGCAGTTGGCTGGCCTGCGGCTGTTGCTGGTCGAAGACAATGACCTGAACCAGGAACTCGCGACCGCGCTCCTCGAGGCGGTGGGCGTCAGCGTGGATGTGGTCGCCAATGGCGAAGCGGCCCTGAGCCAGCTCGACACGGACGCCGCCTATGCGGCGATCCTCATGGATTGCCAGATGCCGGGCATGGACGGCTACGAGGCCACGCGCCGAATCCGTGCCGATCCGCGCCTCGCCCACCTGCCGGTGATCGCGATGACCGCGAACGTGATGAGTGCCGACCGCGAGCGGGCGCTCGCAGCGGGCATGAACGATTACGTCAGCAAACCGATCAATGTGGCGCAGCTCTACACCACGATCGCACGTTGGGCGTTGCGACCGCGGGCAGTACCTGCCTGAGCGCGCGAGGGGTGCGACGCGCAGGCGCACGGGCTTGCCGCGCATGAATCGGGACAATTCCTCCCAGGCAACATGCTGTACGCCAGGGGCATCGGGCGATTAGACTGGCTGCTGTCGGTTCGCGGCGCCACTTGCGCCGTACCCCGTTTACCCTGGTCGCGGACATGTTCGATTTCCTGCAAGGCTTTGCCTACGGTCTGTTGCTCTCCTGCATGCCATGGTTCATGCTGGGCATGCTGTTCCCGCGCGTCGCGGTGCCTACCGAGCCGCCCAGCCGCTGGCAGCTGTTCCTGCGCTACGGCTTCATTGCGCCGGCGGTCGGCGTGCTGACCTGGCTCACCTCCCTCTGGGGCGGGCTGGATGCGCCTTCGTTGATCGGCTGGCTCGCGGGCCTTGCGGCGATCCCGACGGAGGTGTTCCTGGAGCGCAACTGGCGACGCTGGAAGGCGGCCCGTGCGGCACGCCGGCTGGCTGCCCAGCGTGAGGCCGAGGCGCTGCGGATGCAGGCGGTGCTCGAGCGTCAGCAGCGCGAGGCGGGCATGTGGGTGCTGGATGTGGATGCCCCGCCGGTCGATGCCGACGAGACCGTGAAGGCGCTCGTCGAGGTCAAGCGCCAACTGGTTGCGCTGCAGCGGCCGGACGTCGCGATCCTCGCCGACCGCCTCTACTCCCGCTACAGCCATGCGATGGAAACGATCGCTGGCAAGTTCGATCCGCGCGAGCTCACCTACGGGCGTTCGCGCGGGCTGGTGCGTGACGTGGCGAATGGCGCAGTGGGCGCACTTGCGTCGGCTGCCTCGCTGGTGAGCGGGGTCGTGCATATCGACGCCGACTTCGTGCGGCGCAAGCTGCAGGCGCTCGCACAGGATGCTCCGGCCGACGAGCGTGCGGCGCTGGAAAAGCGGCTCGCGCTGGTCGATGAATCCGAACGCCGCATCGTGGATGCCCGCGCCCGGGTCGAAGAGGCGCTCACCGCGCTGGACGACACCGCGGTGGCCGTCTCGCGGGTGAATCTTGCGCTGCCGCAGGCGGATTTCGCCGCGGAGCAGGCGCTCGCCGAGCTGCGGCGCTTCGCCGAGAAAGCCGAACTTTACGGGCGTCGTGCCTGAACCTGGAGGAAACCTGATCGTGACCGAACCCACCCAGCCCACTCAGCCCGGCTCGGCCGTGCACACCGCGTCGCCTGCGCCGGCCGCGTTCAGCCTCTCGCTACCGCCGGTCGAGGAGATCTCTCGCGCGGTCGAGGCCTCGGTGCCGGTGCCGTCGGCCGAGGACCCGGAGCTTGCCGGCATGGCGGATGCATTCGTGCGCGACGTGCTCGCCAACCAGGCTGCGATGTCGAACGCCGACCTGCAGCGCCAGGCGATCGACGGCATGGGGATCGAGGTGCAACAACAGGCGGCGCGGCGCAGCGCGATGCTGAAGGAACCGATCCGCAAGCTCGCGCACCAGGGGGACGAGGGAGGGCCGGTCGCGAAGGCGCTGATCGACCTGCGCATGCAGATGGAGGACCTCAACCCCAACAAGCACGACTTCTCCACCACCGGTCTGGCGAAGGCGTTGTCGTTCATTCCCGGGGTGGGCAATCAGCTCGATCGCTATTTCCGCAAGTTCGAGACCGCCCAGGAGGCGCTCGACGCGATCATCCACGATCTGCAGGCCGGCGCCGAGATGCTGCGCCGTGACAACCTCACGCTCGCGGACGATCAGCAAGTGCTGCGCGACATTTTGGTACAGCTGCGACGCCAGGTCGACCTCGGTCGCATGATCGACACCCGCCTTGCGCGCTCAGCCGCCGCGATGCCGGCCGAGGAGCCGCGCCGCGCCTTCGTCGAGGAGGAGCTGATCTTCCCGCTGCGCCAGCGCGTGCTCGACCTGCAGCAGCAGCTCGCGGTGAGTCAACAGGGCGTGCTCGCGCTGGAGGTGGTGATCCGCAATAACCGCGAACTGATCCGCGGGGTCGATCGCGCGATCAACGTCACCGTCTCGGCGCTCAATGTCGCGGTGACGGTGGCGCTGGCGCTGGCAAACCAGCGGCTGGTGCTGGATCGGGTGGAGGCGTTGAACAAGACCACCTCGGATCTGATCGCCGGAACCGCCAAGGCATTGCGCACCCAGGGGGTCGAGATCCAGAACCGCGCGTCTTCATCGATGCTCGACATGGAGAAGCTGCAGGCGGCCTTCGGCGACGTGATCGGCGCGATCGACGAGGTTTCGCGCTACCGGCGCGAGGCGCTACCCAAGCTGGACGAGCAGATCGACCGCATGGAGGCGCTTGCGGCGAAAGGGGACGAGGCCATCCGCCGGCTGGAGCAGGGCAACGCCGCCCATCCCGGCCTCACCGGTCTGTCGGGGGGGTGATGCGCTCGCCGAGGCGCAGTGCGGCGGGGTCCTGCAGGGCGGGCTCGCCGGGCAGCGGCGCCCACACGACCTGGTTGCGCCCGCGGCGCTTGGCCTCGTAGAGGCGCTCGTCAGCCTCGCGGAAAAGCTCGAGGTCGGGCGCCACCTGGCGCGGCACTCGGGTGGCGCCGCCCATGCTCACGGTGAGTGCGGTGGCGACGTCGGGAATCAACAGGCCCGAACCCGACTGCTCGGCGATCTCGGCACGGGTGGCCTCGGCGAGCGCGAGTGCGCCCTCCGCCGCGACGCCCGGGAGGAGGATCACGAACTCCTCTCCGCCATAGCGGCAGACGAAGTCCGCCGGCCGGCGCAGCGATTTCTGCAGCGCGCTGGCGATGCGGCGCAATACCTCGTCACCGGCGGTGTGGCCGAAGTTGTCGTTGAAGTCCTTGAAGTGGTCCACGTCCACGACGATCAGCGATAGCGGCACTTCCTCACGCAGGCAGCGCCGCCATTCCTGCTCGAACACCTGGTTGAACCTGCGGCGGTTGGGAATGCCAGTGAGGCTGTCGAGCAGCGCGAGCTGTTCGAGCAGGCGGCGCTGCTGTACCGATTGCAGGTGGTTGCGCACCCGCACTCGCACGATGGGCGGGTGAAAGGGCTTGGAGATGTAGTCCACCGCACCGAGGTCCAGGCCCTTCTCCTCGTCGGATACCGAATCCAGCGCGGTGACGAAGATCACCGGGATGTCGCGCGTCTGGTCGTCGTGTTTCAGCGCCCTGATCACCGCATGGCCGTCCATGTCCGGCATCAGCACATCGAGCAGGATCAGGTCGGGGCGGTGCTCGCGGGCACGCTGCAGCGCCTGTTCGCCATTCTTTGCGAGGATCAGCTGATAGTCACCCTTGAGCAACTCGGTGAGCATCATGCGGTTGTGCTTTTCGTCGTCGACGATCAGTACGGTGAAGGATGAGTTCATCCTGCAACGCCCTCCAGTGTGTGCCTGATGCGTTCGAGCACGCTCAGTGCTTGTTCGTATTCCACGTCACCGACCAGATCGCGCAGATCGGCGAGCACCGCCGGATCGGGGATCTTGCCGGCCAGATCGTCCAGGGCCGCTTCGGCGCCGGCATCGTGGCGTTTCAGCAGGGTCTCCAGCCTGGTGATCAAGGCCGCCAACGGCTCGGATGTCGCGGATGCGCGCGGGGGTGCATCCTCGTCCCGCGCGATGGGCTCCAGGTCACGCAGAACCGGCGCAAGCGTGGCGCGTATTGCGGCGAGGTCCGGCCGAGCGCCGGGGTCGGCGGCGAGCGCATCTTCCACGGTGCGCGCGGCCTGCGACAGCGCGGACGCGCCGATCGTTGCCGCGGCCGACTTCAGCGAGTGGGCGAGGCGTCGACCGGTGGCGGCATCGCCAGACTCCAGCGCGGTGAAGATGTCGCTGTCCACATTGGCGAAGGTTCGCGCAAAGTTCGCCAGCGTCTTCCGATAGAAGCCGATCCGCCCCATGTGCTGCGCCAGGCCGGTGACGGCGTCGAGTGCTGGCAGCGGCGGAAGCGCCCTGTCGTCCTCGGTCTGCGGCGAATCGGCGCCGGGTGGGATGGGGCCGTAGTCGCCGGGTGGAATCCAGCGCAGCATCGCGGCGTAGAGCGTTTCGGGGCTGATCGGCTTGGTGAGATGGTCGTTCATCCCCGCCGCGAGGCTCTGCTCGCGGTCCCCCTGCATCGCGTGCGCCGTCATCGCCAGCACCGGTAAGCTTGCAAGCCGCGGATTGGAGCGGATGGCACGGGTCGCGGCGAGCCCGTCCATGACCGGCATCTGGATATCCATCAAGACCAGCTCGACATCCTCGGCCGCGAGCTTCTCGAGCGCCTCGCGTCCGTTTTCCGCCTCGATGACCTGCAAACCGGCAAGGACGAGGCAGGTGCGGGCCACTTCGCGATTCAGGACCATGTCATCGACGACGAGTACCCGGGCGCCCCGGATCGTGTCCAGCGTCGTGTGCCTGTGCGCCGAAGGTTCCGTGCGTGCCGGTGGCGCGGTGGGCTCCCCGTGTCTGGACAGGTCGGCGAGTGCGTCGCGAAGAGCGGCGGCGCCGACGGGCTTCACCAGCAGGCTGCGAATACCGGCCTCCAGGGTCTTGTCCGCGACCGCTTCGTAGCCACCGACGCTGATCATCAGCACGATCGCCACGTCTCCGACCTCTGCGCCGAGGTCGCGCAGCCTGCGCGCGGTTTGCAGGCCGTCGAGTCCCGGCATGCGCCAGTCGAGCAGCACCACATCGAAGCGGTCGCCGGCCGCACATGCTTCCCGCACCAGCGCAATCCCCGCCTCGCCGTTCGCGCAGCCGCGGGCGCGCATGCCGCAATCGCCGAGCAAGGCAAGCAGCGCGGCGCGCGCGGCGTCATTGTCGTCGATCACCAGCGCATTGCCGCCGCAAGGTGCATTCGGGGCCGTTGAAGGCGCTTGCGGGGTGTCGTCCGCGCCGGCGTGGATGACCAGGCTGAAGGTGGTGCCCACGCCGGGTTCGCTCTCTAGCGCGATCGTGCCATCCATGAGGCGCACGAGCTGGGTGCAGATCGCCAGCCCCAGCCCGGTGCCGCCGTAGCGGCGGGTAATGCTGTCGTCGAGCTGGGTGAAGGGCTGGAACAAGGCATCGCGTTGATCCGCCGGAATGCCGATGCCGGTGTCGCGCACTTCGAAGCGCAGGCCGACCCGGTCGGTTGGCGCCGCCGTTGGCGACACGGTGACGACGACCTCGCCAGACTCGGTGAACTTCACCGCATTACCGACCAGGTTGACGAGAATCTGGCTGAGGCGCAGCGGGTCGCCGACAACCCTGCGCGGCAGGCCGGGCATGAGGTGAACGACCAGCTCCAGCCCCTTCTCCTCGGCGCGCAGCGCCGCAACGCCGACAGCCTTGTGGGTGACGTCGGCGAGCTCGAACGGGATCGCCTCGAGCGACAGCTTGCCGGCCTCGATGCGCGAATAGTCGAGGACGTCGTTGATGACGCCGAGCAGGGTGTCCGAGGCTGACAGCATCTTGTCGAGATGGTCGCGCTGCTGATGGTCGAGCCGGGTTCGCGTAAGCAGCTTGCCGAGGCCGATGATCGCGTTCATCGGGGTGCGGATCTCGTGGCTCATGCGCGCAAGAAAGCTGCTCTTCGCGCGATCCGCGGCGCGCGCCTCGTCGATCGCCACTTCCAGGGCGCGGGTGCGATGCTCGACGAGGCGCTCGAGGTTGTCGCGGTAGTCGGCGAGCTCGGCGTCGCGCGACTGGATCGCATCCACCAGCTGGTTGAGGCCGCGGGCGAGACTCGCGATTTCGTCTCCGCCACTCCCTTCGGCGCGCTCGCGCAGCCGCGTATCCTTCACCAGCCGCTGCATGTAGGTGCTGAGTGCATCGACCGGGGCGAGCAGATGGCGTACCGCGGTGCGTGACAGCCAGAGCGAAACGCTGAGTGCGATCAGCAGGACGACGAAGGTCTCCAGCGCGGTGCGCGCGAAGGCTTGGTGGAGCGGGGCGAGGGTGGACTCCAGCTCCACCGTGGCGAGCACCTTTGCACCTTCGCGCACCGGCGCCCAGACGGTCACCGTGTCACGACCGAACACGTGACCGGATGGCGCAGCCCTCACGACGGCCGCCGCGGGCGCTGTGCCCCCGGACACGGCGCTGAAGCTCGCGAAGGTGGTTCCACCCGGCAGCAGCAGGCGTGCGCCCTGCACGGATTGATTGCTGGCGAGTGCGGCGAGCAGGCGTCCGGCCTCGATCGCATCCGAGAAGGACACCGCGGCGGTGCTGTTGGTGGCCACCAGGTTGGCCTGCGCCGTGAGCGAGCCCAGCCACTCGGCGCGCAGCAGGCGCTGCTGCTGATAGGTGATGAGCACGAACACCAGCGCCACCGCGAGGATCAGCGCACCGGCGGTGGCGAGCATCAGACGCGCGGTGAGCGTGGTGGGCATGCGCAGGCGGCGGGGGGCGGCGCTCATGGGGTCAGTCCTCGACGATCTCCGCAAGGCGGAGCAACTGCGCGTTGAACTCCACGCCCTGCCTTCGGGCGGCGGCGCGGTTCACCAGTATGGTGAGGCCTGCACCCTCCGCGCGCACGCTCAGCTCGATCATCCCGCCCGCGACGGCGAAGCCGGGCACGTCCGAGACCGTGATCGCCGGACCGCCGGCGAGCCGCTCGAGCAGGCGCGGAATGCGTGCGGCTTCGCTGCGGCCGACGTAGAGGAAGTCACAATCGCCGGCTTCGTCAGGCTCCAGGATCTCGCGGAAGTGGATCGCGCGGCCATCCGAGTTCTGTCGCGACAGCGACTCCATGGTGTCGCGCAGCGCGCTGCTGCCGAGCAGACACATCCGCAGTATGGGCGTCGTCGATGGCGCTTCACCACGATAGGTGTAGAGCGGCAGCTTGTAGAACAACACCGCCTTGAGCGCTTCTTCCGACACTGCGGCGGGCTGAGCCTGTGCACCCGCCGAGGCGAGCACGAGCAACAGCGGCCACAGCCGGGCGATGGTTCGAATCGCTTGCATCACGCAGCTCAGAAGCGGTACTCGAGGCTGAGCATCCAGTTACGCGGCTGCTGCGGCATATTCACGAAGGTGGTGCTGGCCGACCCGTGCGCCACATGGTAGCGGCGGTCGAACAGGTTGTTGATGTCCAGCCACAGGCTGGCGCGGCCGTCCGCGAGGTCATGCCAGCCGACGTGCAGGCTTGCGACCAGGTAGCCCGGTGTCTCCAGGCGTTTGCCGACGAGGCTGCGGTTCTTGCGGCCTGAGGTGGTGTCGCCGATCCATAGCAGCCGCGGGGTGACGCTGAACTGGTCGAGGTAGCGGAAGGTGGCGCCGAGCTTGGCCTTGAAGTCGGCGACATAGCTGAGATCCCAGTCCTGCGTCTCCATGCCCTCGCGGATCTCGCCGTCGATGAAGCTGACACTGCCCCACAGGTCGCCGCGCCAGTGCGGACCCAGCGCGAACTGCCACTGGCCCATCAGGTCGAGGCCGGTGTGGGTCTCCTCGCCAGCGTTACCCTTGATCGTGGTGTTGCTGAGGATGGCACCCGGGATGTACTGAGTCGGCACCTTCTCGTCGAGCGTGACGATGAGATTGTCGATCTTGCTGCGGTAGAGGTTGGCGGCGAGGTTGACGTTCTTGCGCGGCCGCCATTCCCAGGTGAGGCTGAGGGTGCGCGCGGTTTCCGGGGCGATGTCGTTGTTGGGCGCGCGAAAGCCGGAGCCGAGGTAGTTGCCTGCGGCGTCGGTGGCGCCCGAGAAGCTGCCGAACGCGGACAGGGACTCCTCCGGCGAGGGCGCGCGGAAGGCCTCGCCGTACAGCGCCTTCAGCACATGCTGCGGGTTGGGCCGCCACACCGCACCGAGGCGCGGGTTGACGCTGCTGCCGTAGGCGGAGTGGCGGTCGTAGCGCAGGCCGGCCATGGTGGTGAACTCCGGCGTCCAGTCGGACTGGATCTGCGCATAGCCATGCAGGTTGTGATACTTCGCGTCGAAGATGCGCACTGGCAGGTTGGTGTTGAGGTAGGTGAAGCCCTGGTTCGCCGGGCCGCGGCTGGTGTCGTAGGGCCCGGGCAGGTCGGGCGTCTCGAGCGCGTAGTAGTCGTGATAGCCCACACCAGCCTGCAGGCTGTGCTGCTGATCCATGGTCCACTGGAAGCTCTGCTCCACCCCGGTGCGGCGCGACTTCGCATAATCGTAGCCGTGGTCCTCGAAGCCGGTGAAGATGTTGACGTACTTCGCGCGCGGATCGACTTCCTGCTCGGAGTGGTCGATCAGCAGCTCGCCGCTGAGCCCGTCGCCGAGGTCCATGCGCAGCCTGCCGTAGGTGGTCTCGCTGGTGGTCTCCCAGCGCGCATCTTTGCGGAAGAGCGCAGTATCGGGCCTGTCGCCGGTGCTGGTGAGCTGGCGGAAGAAGTGCCGGTGGTGGCCGAAGGTGAGCGTGTCGCCGACGTCGACCCGGGCAAAGATGCTGTGGCTCGCGATGCCGCCCACGTAGCGCTCGCGCTCGGCGGCGGGGATCACCACCTTGCCGTCGAAGGTCTTCGCGTCGGTGATGGGGAAGTCCTGCGGATAGTAGCGGTCGAGCGGGGCGCGATCATTGTGCTGGCTGTGGCCGCCGACGCTGATCGCGACCTTGTCCGGGCTGCCCGCTCCGGCCATGAACGACGCCTCCTGCTGATCGAAGCGGCCGGTGCCAGCGGAAACCCAGCTGCCGTGCCGGTTGGCGCGGTCGGTGATGATGTTCACGACACCCGCCACCGCGTCTGCCCCGTACAGCGCGGCGGCCGGGCCGAACAGCACCTCCACCTGACGCGCCTGATAGAGCGCGAGGTTCTCCGCCACCGGGATCTTGCCGCCCGCAGGGTGGTCGATGCGCACGCCGTCGAGCATGATCAGCAGCTTGTTGTTGCTGTTGTAGCCCTGCACGCTGAAGTTGTTGTAGCTCGACGACTTGGTGCCGCGCATGAAATCCACGCCGGGCAGGTCTTCGAGCAGGTCGGCGAGGTTGCCGTAGCGGCGCTCGCGGATCTGCTCGCGCGTGATCACCACGATGTGGGCCGGCGTATGGTCGCGCGTCTCGATGCGTCGCGAAGCGGTCACCACCGGCGTGTTCACCAGCTCCTCGAGCGACAGCGGCAACAGTCGCATCAGCTCCGCGTTGGCCGCCGCAAGGCTGATGTTGTCGGCGCCGGCAGCGCCCGCGTGCCAGCCGGTCAGCAGGGTCGATAACAGGATGAGGCGTATCGGTCTGGCGTGGATCATGGCGGCGGTCGCGAGAAGGTCCGGTTGCGGGCGTCGTCGCTGCGAGCGACACCGATTTTTACAAACACCCGCATTCTAATGGCTATGCCGGCATTTACCGACGTGACCTGTGTCGGATTGCGCCGCGCCGACCGCACTCCGCCTCAAGCGGTACCGAGCTCCCGCTTCATCTCTTCGCGGATCAGGTACTTCTGGATCTTGCCCGTCACCGTCATCGGAAAGCTGTCCACGAAGCGGATGTAGCGCGGAATCTTGTAGTGCGCGATCTGGCCCTGGCAGAAGGCGCGGATCTCCTCGGCGGTGACCCCCTCCTCACGCGGGATGATCCAGGCGCACAGCTCCTCGCCGTACTTCGCGTCCGGCACGCCCACCACCTGCACGTCCAGCACCTTGGGGTGGCGGTAGAGGAACTCCTCGATCTCGCGCGGGTAGATGTTCTCGCCGCCGCGGATCACCATGTCCTTGATGCGCCCGACGATGCGGCAGAAACCCTGCTCGTCGAGGGTCGCCATGTCGCCGGTGTGCATCCAGCCGGCCGCATCGATCGCCTCGCGGCTGCGCACCTCGTCGCCCCAGTAGCCGAGCATCACCGAATAGCCACGGGTGCACAGCTCGCCCGGCACCCCGCGCGGCACGATGCGGCCGGCGTTGTCGATGATCTTCACCTCGCAATGCGGCTGGATGCGGCCGACGGTGGAAACGCGGTTGTCGAAGTCGTCGTCGGTGCTGCTCTGGAAGCTCACCGGCGAGGTCTCGGTCATACCGTAGGCGATCGTCACCTCGCGCATGTTCATGCGCTCGAACACGCGCTTCATCACCTCCGCCGGGCAGGGGCTGCCGGCCATGATGCCGGTGCGCATGCGCGCGAGGTCGAATTCGGCGAAGCGCGGGTGGTCAAGCACCGCGATGAACATCGTCGGCACGCCGTACATCGCGGTGCAGCGCTCCTCGGCGAGCGTCTCCAGCGCCGCGAGCGGGTCGAAGGCCTCGGACGGATACACCATCGTCGCGCCATGCGTGAGGCAGCCGAGGTTGCCCATCACCATGCCGAAGCAGTGGTACAGCGGCACCGGGATGCACAACCGGTCGTCCGGCCCGAGGCGGATCGCCTCGCCGACGAAGAAGCCGTTGTTGAGGATGTTGTGGTGCGACAGCGTCGCGCCCTTGGGGTGGCCGGTGGTGCCGGAGGTGAACTGGATGTTGATCGGGTCGTCGAACTGCAGCGCCTCGCCCAGCGTCTCCAGCGCCTGCAGCTCCTCGCGCGTCGGCGCCACCAGCAGGTCGTCGAAATTGAGCATGCCGGGCGTGCGTCCCTCGCCCAAGCGGATGACCTTCTCCAGCGTCGGCATGCGATCCGACCGCAGCGCCCCCGCCTTGCAGCCCGCGAGCTCCGGCGCGAGTTCGCCGAGCATCGCGAGGTAGTCGCTGCTCTTGAACGCGGGCGACACGATCAGCCCGCTGCAGCCCACCTTGTTGATCGCGTATTCCAGCTCGGAAGTGCGGTAGGCCGGGTTGATATTCACCATCACCAGCCCCGCCTTGGCGGTGGCGAACTGGGTGAGCGCCCATTCCAGGTTGTTCTGCGACCAGATCCCGACCCGCTCACCCGGCTTGAAGCCGAGCCGCATCAGCCCGCACGCCAGCGCATCCACCTTGCGCCGCAGCGCCGCGTAGCTGAGCCGCACGTTCTGGTGCCGCACCACCAGCGCCTCGCGTTCCGCATGGCGCGCACACGCCGCATCGAAGAATCGCCCGATCGTCTCGCCGATCAACGGCTTGTCGGACGCCCCATGCACATAGCTGGGCAACTGGCTCATCGAAGTCTCCTCATCTGCCACGGTCGTGCCGCAAGGCATCGCCGCGCAATCTGTTTTTCATACGGGTTCGAAGCAGGCCAGCGCACCACCAAAGACCGCGCCGCCCGCAGGGCTGGCGGATTCTATGCCGATGGGTGAGGTCGGGTGTAGCCGAATTCGGCAAGGAGACGCTTGATCGAGTCTGTACTCGTTGTATGGAAGATTCTGACTAATGCAAACGGCAACAAAAATTGACATTAGGATATGCGTTAAGAATTGTCTGTGCCGTGTTAGCGTTCCGGCATCTGGCAAAGGGAGACGGTGTCATGCATGGAAAGCAGCGTAAGCGATCGTTTCTGATCAGTCTGTTCGTCATTGTGATGCTTGGGATTGTCGATACAAGCGCGCATGGCGCAACCAGCGGATTGGCGGCAGAGCTCAAGCTCGTTCCTGAGGAGCGTGGCGAGCAGCTATTTGAGCCTGCTGTGTCGCAGGTGGCCGTTTCCAGTCCGAGCGTGCCCGCCCCCGCTGCGAACTCCGACGCAATCATGCAAGCGCGCTGCGCCCAGGCCGCGTACGCGGGTGCCCCCTTTTGTAAGCGGTTCAAGGACGGAGAGCATCAATGAGCGATAGACGCGCACGTGGCGGCTTTCTGACGGCATTACTGTTCATGGCATGTTCCAACAACCTCTGGGCAGAAGAGATCCGTGACTTTTACGATGAGCCGGGGTTGCATCCGTTCAAGGAGAACATATCCAGCCTGAATGAGAGCATTGACCCATTCTCTGGAAAGCTGCAACTCAGCCATGTCGATCTTCGCATTCCTGGCAACGGCGGTATGGATATCGCGGTCACGCGCTACTACCTGTCCCCATCGGAGCGGTTCGAGTGGACGAGTGGGGCGATGGGGGTCGGTTGGACCATGCACTTCGGTCGTCTTGTCGTCCCGTCAGGCCATGCGGACAAGGTGTGTGCGCAGACATTGTTCTCTGTGAGCACCTTAGACAATCCCTCATTCGAGCGTCCGGATGGATCCCGCGAGTTGCTGGTTCTGGCAGATGACGGAACCGGTGAGCTGGTCTCGAAGGGCAACTGGCGCATGCGCTGCAACGGGTCGCAGAAGGTCGTGCTCTCGCCGGAAGGCATCCGTTATGAACTGGACCACGTCGCGACCTCCGAGGGTGGGGATAACCGCAGTTGGTACGCGACACGCATCCTCAATCCGCGTGGTAACGGCATCGCGATCTCTTACGAAGGCGAGTTCCATCCCTACGTGACCTCGATATCCGGGTTCGAGAACGGCGCGAGTGATGGTCGCCTTGTCACCTTCAACTACGAATCGGGAGCTTGCCGGAAGCTGACCAGCATCGAGTCGGGTGGCCGCAGCTGGCTCTATCGTTACGAGAACATGGCCCCTGCGGATGGCATGAACTGTTCCATGCGCCTGGATGCCGTGGTGATGCCAACCGGCGAAAGCTGGGAATACAGTTACTTCGGGGATCTGGATCCTGACGCGGCCGGGCGCTTTGCGCTACGGCACATCAAGTATCCGTACGGAGGCGAGGTCTCCTACACCTACCAGTTCGTAACGTTTGACCCGAAGAGCAACCTGCGTACCGTGAGCGTTTCGACCAAGGTCACCGGCGGCACGGGGGTTGAGCCTGGAACCTGGCGCTACACCTTCTTTCCGCATTCGGTCGAGGCCATCTGTGTCGATGACGCGGGCGAGCCGAATGGCAAAACGGGATGCTATCTGGACAAGACGGTCGTCACCGGGCCAGGCAAGCGTAGCGAGTACGTTCATGCAGGCATAGGCAATGCAGGGCTCAACAATGTCTGGACAGTCGGGTTGCTATCGTCAAAGCAGGATTTCGATGATTCAGGCAACCAACTGCGGGGCGTTGCCAACCGATGGGTTGGCGGCCAGCGGATTCTGTCCAAGGAGAACTACTGGCACGGGCGTGATTACATCGATGAGCACGTTACGGTACCGGTACTGCTTGAGACGAACTACGACTATACGCCTTTCAACACCCGCTACGAGGACCATGACGAGTACGGCAACCCACGGACCATCATCGAGACATCCACCTTTGCGAGTGTTCCGGAACGCATAAAGCGCGTCACTTACTACAACGATCCCGCGCGCTGGATCATCGGCAAGGTCAAGGACGTCACCATCGAAGGCGTCGGAACCGTCTCGCGCACCTACAACGTGTATGGTGAGGTCGTACAGGAGGTCACCTACGGCGTGCCCACTGCATTCACGTACACGTCGGTGGGTGACCTTGCCACGCGCCAGGACGCACTGGGCCGAGTCACGCGCTACGAGGACTACAAACGTGGTATCGCTGCGCGCGAAATCCATCCCGAAGGCGTCACCATCACGCGCTCGATCAACGACGACGGCACCATCGCCAGTGAGCGCAACGGCCGAGGGTTGACCACGCACTATAGCTACGATGCCATCGGTCGCCTTGAGCGAGTGCAGCCGCCATTGCACAGCGCGGTCACGGTCGATCGGGGTTTCTCGGCCGACATGAGCTACCGTCGCATGGTCACACGGGGCCCGCTCAGCACCACCACGCGCTATGACGGCTTCGGCCGCAGCACGCAGGTGATGGCCCAGGCCGGGAGCGAAACGATCAACCGCCGCTTTGGCTACGACGTTCATGGCCGCAGGATCTTTGAGTCCTACCCGAACGCAACTCAGGGTACGCAATACCGGTACGACGCGATCGATCGCCTCACGCGTGTCACACATGCCGATGGCGCCACGCGTCAGTTCGCCCACGAGTATGGCGGCGCCTTCGTGCTGGAGGAGGATGAAAACGGCCATATCAGTGACTTGCGCTACCTGTCTTACGGACAACCGGACAACGGGCGTTGGCTCAGCCACTCGATCAGCCCTGAAGGAACGGTGACGAACATCTTCCGCGATGCGGCGGGCATGGTGACCTCCGTCTTCCAGGGGCAGCAGCTTGCCACAGGTTCCGCAACGGGGTTCTTTCGCAACTTCGCCTACGACAGCCGTCGTTATCTCATCTCTGAAACACACTCGGAAACCGGCGCCATCATCTACGGCCGCGACGCTGTCGGCAACATGATCAGCCGCCAACTCGGTACCGAAGGCACCACCTATTACACCTACGATGGTCTGAACCGGTTGGTGTTCGTGAACTACCCCGGCAGCACGCCGGACGTCACGCGCAGCTACGACGGCAATGGCAACCTGCTCACGCTGAACACGCCCGAGGCACAGCGCGAGTACGCCTACGACGACAACGACAACCTCATAGAAGAATCGCTGTCTCTGGGTGGCAGCTACTATCGCGTCGGCTACGGCTACAACACGCTGGACGCCCTTGCGCGGCTGGAATACCCATCGGGGCGCAGCGTCGAATACACGCCGGATGGCTTTGGCCGCCCCACGCGTGCCGAACCCTACCTCGACGCCGTACGCTACCACCCGGGCGGTCTGGTCGCGCAAATTGACTATGCCAATGGCCGTACCAGCAGCAGCACGCTCAACACCCGCCAATGGATGGACTGGGTCGCCACCGATGGCGGTGTGAGCGATGTCGAATACGGTTACGACCCCGCCGGCAACCTCACCACCGCCAGCGACCTTTACGACCTGGGCGCAAGCCTCGAGAACCACTACGACGGCCTGAACCGGCTGGTGGAAAGCGCACGCGGCAACGGCGACTTCGTTCGCTACACCTACGACGCGCGCGGCAACATCACGCAGTGGCAAACCCAATCCAACAGCCGCAGCTTCCAGTACAGCAACCAACGGCTTGCGCGCATCACCACCACCGGCCTGGGCGGCACCTCCATCCTCGACTACACCCACGACAGCGCCGGGCGCCGCACCCGGGCCGCCAACTACCTCTCCGCCTACGGCAGCTACCTGCTCGCAAGCGACACCCGCTACAGCTTCGACACCGCGGGCCAACTGCGTGCGGGCACGTACACCGACGGCGGCCCCGTCCGAACGCTCCAGTTCGTCTACGACGGCAACAGCCTTCGAGTGAGTCGCGACGACGGCGACGAAATCACCCACCTCGTGCACGGCAGTGACGGACGGCTGCTCGGCGAATACCGCGCCAACGACCGCCACACCGAACACATCTACCTCGGCCGCCAGCGCATCGCCAGCGTGCGCAAGGTCGAACCCCCCATCGCCGCCGCCGGCCCCGACCAGAAGGTTGCCCCCGGTGCCAGTGTGGAGCTCGACGGCAGCGGCTCCACCGACCCGGACGGGCGCATCGTCGCCTACGCCTGGACGCAAAGCGCCGGCCCCACCGTCACCCTGAGCACCCCCACCGGTGCCCAGGCGCGCTTCACCGCCCCCGCCAGCGACGCCACGCTGGTCTTCACCCTCAGCGTGCGCGACGACGACGGCGAAACCGCCACCGACACCATCACCGTGCAGGTCGGCGCCGCCGTGGTGCTCAGGGGCGACATCGACGGCAATGGGGTCGTGGATCGGGACGACGTCCTGGCGCTGAAACCGTATCTGCGCCAACCGGCTACCGCTTGCCCGCCCTGCGATCTGAACGGAGACGGGAAGATCGATGGCATCGACGCGCGCCAACTGGCCCTGTTGGTGGGCCCATGAACACCATCCGGCGCCACGCACCCCTTGCCGACGCACCCCCGCCACTGAACCGGAGCCGCACAGTGAAGCAAATCCTGATCATTCTCCTGTTGAGCCTCGCCACGCTGTTCGGCGCGCAGCCAAGCACCGCGGGCATGGTGAGCATGCAGGCGCCCACCACCACGGTTGCGGGCACGCAACTCGAAGTCGGCCTCGTCGTCAGCGGACTCGAACCCAGTGGGCTCGCCTACTTCAACCTCGACATCCTGTTCGACCCGACACGGTTGAGCTTCATCCGCTACACATTGGGCAACACGCTCAGCGGAGACAGTGGCGAAGCGCTCGACCTGAGCTTGGGGGAATACGCCCCCGGCATCGTGAACGTTGCCGAAGTGTCCGCACTTGCGGACCTGAGCGGGCAACCCCGCACGTTCGGGCTCGTGCAACTGCTCTTCACCGCCCTGGAAAGTGGTCCCGCGATGCTGGGCTGGGGAGAACTGGAACTCGTCAGCGGCGACGAAGAGATTCTCACCACCACAACCGGACCTGATGCCACAGTCGACATCCTCCCCGCTGGGGACCCGACCCCCATCCCGACCCCCATCCCGCTCCCCGGCACCGCCACACTTCTCCTCGCCGCCATCCTCGCCTGGCTCATCACGTTCGCCCAGCGACTCAACCCGCGCCGCCTCCTCGCCGCGCTGCTGATGCTCGCAATGCTCCCCGCGCATGCGGTCGAGCGCATCGAATACATCCACTCGGATCCCCTCGGCAGCCCCATCGCAGCCACCGACGAAAACGGCGAACTCCTCTGGCGCGAGCGCTACCAGCCTTACGGTAGCCGGGAGCTAAAGCAAGCCCCGGCGCGCGAGCGGCTGTGGTTCACCGGCAAGGCGGAAGAAACCATCCTGGGGCTGCAAGACTTCGGCGCCCGCTGGTACGACCCCACCGCCGGGCGCTTCATCAGCATGGACCCGGTGGGCTTCACCGAAAGCAACCTGCAAAGCTTCAACCGCTACGCGTATGCGAACAACAACCCCTATCGGTATGTGGATCCGGATGGGCGCTATGTTGAAGCAGCGTTCGAAGCCGCGAGCATCGCTGTTGGTTTCGACAATCTGCGCGGTAACATACAGGCCGGCAACTGGGGTGCTGCCACCGTTGATGGGCTGGGTCTTGTTGCAGACGGCATCATGTCTGCCTTGCCTGTCGCGCCCGGCGTCGTCGGGCTCGGGATCAAGGCGGTTCGCGAGACGGGCGAAGTTGCTGCAACGGGCGAGAAGACCTTCCAGACGTACACCAAGACGAACGCAAAGACCGGTGAGGTCTACTGCGGTCGGACGAGTGGATGTGGTACAGCGTTGGAAAACGTAGCGAATCGCGATTCCTCACATCACATGAATGACAAAGGGTTTGGCCCTGCCATTTTGGACAAGTCATCTAGTAACGCAGCCGCGATTCGGGGGCGAGAACAACAAATGATAGAGGCCATCGGTGGCGCCAGGTCCACTGGCGGGACGTCGGGTAATGCGATCAACGGCATTTCTCCGAGGAACCCGAATCGAAATGGTTATCTAGATGCAGCTAGGAAGGAGTTCGGTCAGTAATGGCTACGAAAAAACCGCGCGAAGGCAGCTTGCTGCGCATCAGCTTGGGTAATGAGACGGACGCCTTTGCACGCGTACTGCCCAACTCTCAAGTTGCGATATACGCGCATCTGGTCTCGCAAGGAGATGCTCCACCGCCTAGCATCTTTGACTCGAAGCCGCTGTGGAAGCTGACTGTGATGAAGTCGGCCTTGACCTCCGGCAAATGGAAAGCAGTTGACTTCCGTCCCCTCGAGCCGGAACTAGCCTCCCCGGTTGAATACTTCATGAGGGATCGGCTCACTGGGCGGTACTCGGTGTATCGCAGTTCCGACGGGCAAACAAGGGACAGCACCTTTGAAGAGTGCAAGATGTTGGAGGCCGCCGCAGCTTGGGAGGCTGAGCATGTAGAAGATCGTCTTCGTGACTACTTTGCCGGTCGTCCCAATGCTTGGGCTGAGCAGTTAAAGGCCACCTCTTGATGCCGAAAAGCGGAAACGGGGACGTGAAACTGTGGGTGTTCCCCGGGTTTCGGAAACTTGAAACGCCCGGGGCGCATGGAATACCGGGCACGCACCCTAGTTTTCTCTGAACCGGAAGAAACACGGGACGCTCCGCGGTCTCATTTCTCTGCTCCTCATCGGCGCGGGAAACCGGGGACGGGAAACTGGGGACAGACCCAATGCCATTAATTTAGCCTATGTGCATTTTCTCAGCCGGGTTTGTAGGCACGATGGCGAGTGGGTTTGAGGACGTACCCCGGTATTTCGCACGCTGGGAACAACCCGGGTAGGCGGCTTCGACATCGACATCGGCTACGACCCTGGCCAACTGCAATGGACGGGCTACAGCCTCGGCGACGGTCTCGCCGACCCGATGACCGGTGCGCTCGACTTCAGCTGGGGCAACTACATGCCCGGGCGCGTGAACGTTGCCGAGATCGCCTCCCTGTGGGACCTCACCGCACAGCCCGACGCCTTCCGCCTCGCAACCCTGCACTTCACCGCAAGCGCTGCCGGCGCGAGCACGCTGGAACTTGCCTTGATCGGCCTGTCCGACGAAGCCGGTGAGTTGATCGACGCAGTCACCATCGCCCCGGTCCTCACCGTGCAGGTTACACAACCCGCCACCGACCCGACCCCCATCCCGCTCCCCGGCACCGCCACACTTCTCCTCGCCGCCATCCTCGCCTGGCTCATCACGTTCGCCCAGCGACTCAACCCGCGCCGCTTCCTCGCCGCGCTGCTGATCCTCGCAATGCTCCCCGCGCACGCGGTGGAGCGCATCGAATACATCCACTCGGACCCCCTCGGCAGCCCCATCGCCGCCACCGACGAAAACGGCGAACTCCTCTGGCGCGAGCGCTACCAGCCCTACGGCAGCCGCGAGCTAAAGCAAGCCCCGGCGCGCGAGCGGCTCTGGTTCACCGGCAAGGCCGAGGAAACCATCCTGGGGCTGCAGGACTTCGGCGCCCGCTGGTACGACCCCACCGCCGGGCGCTTCATCAGCATGGACCCGGTGGGCTTCACCGAAAGCAACCTGCAAAGCTTCAACCGCTACGCGTATGCGAACAACAACCCGTATCGGTATGTGGATCCGGATGGGCGATTTCCACTTCTCGTCTATCCAGCGGGTCTCGCACTGGGTGCACTCGTTGGTCACGTCATTACGCAGCCTGTCGCACCGGGAGGGAGCGGTGCTGCGATCGAAAACCAAGTTCCGGGGTTCGGACGGGGGGCGGACAGCGCTGGGTGGAGTAGGATCCTGAGTGATGGTCAAAGTGCGGATGCGGGCAGTGATCTGCCTCCACTTCCAGACGTGCTTGTCGGCGATCAAAGTGACTCAAGGGCCGGACAGAACAAGGGTGGGACGAAGCATACTAGTGGCCCATTAAAGCCTGAGTATGGTGGAACGGGTAGCTTTGACGCAGATCTTGAACGCCTGACGGGAGGAACGCGTCCATGGCAACCCGGCGACAAAGCTCCGCCGGGAAGTTTGGTGGGGGGAACGGAATTTTCGGGCGGCCGAAGAATAGCAGTGGTGGCCAGAGTATTGACATTCCTGCCAATGGAGCGAGACCCCATGAGACCCTTCATTACCCCTGAACTGCTTCCCGATGGAAAATTGCTCTATCCATATCAATGTGAAGGAATCGATTGCATGGCAATCGGGCTCTGCTTGGAGGGATTGAAAATAGTCGCCGTTGAACTCCCTGAAGGACATACCCTGCATACTACATGGGAGTTTGCGCTCGTATTTGATTCTGGAGCAGAGCTGAGATTCTCGTCCTCATGTACCGAGGTCGTTGATTGGCAAGAGGTTGGTAGTCTCAATATCTGGACCCCGGAATACTCTACTGTTCCGTCTGCAGGGAGGGGTGTTGTAGCAAGGAGCTGTATTGAGGCGATAAAGGTAAATGCGGTTGAAAAGCTCATCTACGAGGACGAGGACGTCATTGTGGAGTGTGGGTTGGTAATCTGTGGCGCACGAGACCAAAATGTTGTGATTGCTGCGGGGATTTCTCCCGGCTCGGTCTCCGTGATGGCACCCTTCTCAAAGGGTTACTCGTTTGAGCCACAATTTCCTCTGGAGATGTGTCGGCATGCGGTCATCTGACACATTCCAATCACAACCCGGTAAGCGTCCGACGCCTCCACCTACCTCTCCGCGGGAAACCGGGGACGTACCGGCCTCGTGCGGGCGTCACTTCTTCTGCAAAAAGGATTCGGCGTCGATGGCGGCCTGTTTGAGGATGGCGCGCAGCGTGCCCTCGGGCATATCGCCAGGATGATTGGGAATCGTGGTGTAACGGTTGCTCGCCGGGTTGAGCCAGATTTCATGGCTGCCCGCCGCCTGACGATGGAACTCGAAGCCAAGCTGCTTCAACCGCTTGACGATCTCCCGATAGCTAAAGCCCGAGAGTCGTCCCATTACACCGCCACGATCAAGGGATAGTCGAAGGACTCCCTGAGCGGCGGCAGAGTCGCATCGGTCACGTCATTCTGCGACTCGATCAACTTCTTCGCCACGTCGCGGGCGATCTCCACGGTTTCCTGCAAGGTACGTCCTTGTGCGATCAACCCCTGAACGTCATCGCTGGTCGCGAGATAGACCCCTTCCGGCAATTTCTCGATGTGCAATTGAATCATGTGTTCCATGGCAATCCTCCTGCGTAAAGCAGCCCAGGGCTGCGCGATCCCTTAACGACCTTGCTGCGCCAGCACGCTTTCCAGCACCCGAATCACGAAGCGCTGCTGCGGCCTGGGCAACTGGCTGATGCGGTCCATATGCTGCTGTAGCTTCGGCACCGGCCCGCGCTTCTTCGTTGCCGCACCGGATTCGCCGAGCAGTTCTTCCAGGCCGATGCCGAGCGTCTTGGCCAGCAGCGGCAGAGCCGAAACCGGAATACGCCGGCTGCCGGTCTCGTAAGCGTTGATGGTCTGCTGCGACACGCCGAGCGTTTCCGCGAGCTGCACCTGCGTGATGTGCGCGTACTTGCGCAGACTGGCGACACGCGCGCCCAGCGCCGCAAAAAACTCCCGTTCGTCCTGAGTGATGGCCACTGTCGGGGACTCCAAAGCGATGACGTGGCGCATACCTTAACGCCCGTTTTTGGAAACGAGGTTGAGACTACCACAATACGTGGTATTGTGCCGGCCAGTTTTTTCTTCGTATGCCCCCTCGGGAAACCGGGGACGGAAACCAGGGGGAAGCCGGGGACGTACCCAATGCCGTTAAGTTAGCCCGTGTGCATTTCCTCAAACGGGTTTGTATGCACGATGGCGAGTGGGTTTGAGGAGTTGTCGCAGTTCCGGGATGCTCAAGTTGCCGGCCATCCGCTTGGCCTGGCAATTCATGATCATCCCGTCGAGAAGCGCCATGACGACGCCCTGGTCGTCGTCGGGCATGTGGCTGACGGCCTCGAACTGCAAGCGCGCTTCGGCTTCCCTGCTTCGCCCGACCGGAACGTGTGCGCGCAATGGCCGGGAGCGGGTTCGCCCTGCTGCAGATGTGAGGGCGGATCCTGACCTGGATGATCGACCGTACCGACACCGCGCTCGAGATTATTGACCGATCAGCACGGTCGGGGCGCCGTTCGTGATCGAGCCGCCATGATCAGTCGAGTCGCCCATGCGAGCGGCGGGTTTGTTGCCGATCAGCACCGTTGCGCTGCCCGTCGTGATGATGGCGGGAAGGCCGCATGCGGTGGTGGCGGTGCTGTCCATGGTCGCGGCAGGGAGCCCCGCGATGAGAACGGTCGGAACGCCGGGTGGCAGGATCGCACCGCCGACGCAGGGGATGGGCCCCACCGACGACGGATCGGTTGTCATGTCCCCGACGCGCGCGGCCGGTTGTCCTGCGCTGGCGAGGGGCATGCACAGCATGCAGCAGAGTCCGGCAATCGCAAGGACGGCTTGGTGTGCGCTCACGATGATGCTCCGTCAGTTGATCGTCACCAGAGATGCGCGCAGGTCGAGCAGCGCGCCGCTGCTCACTTCCGTCTTGGCAGCGCCCTGCACGACCACTTCCACCGGAGAATAGACCTTGACCTTGCTTGCGCTCAGCTCGATCACGGTGGCGCCGGATGTCAGCGTGATGCCTGAACCTGTCAGGGTGATCCTGTTGCCATTCTTGTTGTCCAACTCGATGCCGTCGCCGAACGGGACGATGCTGACGTTCGAGATCTTGAGCTCGCTCACGCTGAGCGAGCCGGTCACCGTCACGTTGCCATTCACGGTGCCGCCGTTCAATCCATCAACCGCGTTCACTGCGGGAATGGCATCGATCGCGTTGGCGAGTGCGTCGAAATTGGCGTTCACCTGGTTCGCATCGGCCGTCTGCCCATTGGAAAAGCGGTATGGCAGTGTCACCGCCAAAGCCACCATCGGGACCAGCAGCAGACAGGTCAATGCCACGGTCAGATGTCCGGTGCGTCGCGCGAACCGCGCCCCGATCACGCCAACGAGGATACCGATCAGCAGCAGTGCGCCATGGCCGAGAGGCACTGCAACGACGTCGGCGGCTGACCAGATGATCTCGCCCCAGTTTTCTCCCCACATTGCCTTCTCCTTTTGTCGAGTGTGTGTAAAACGCTTGCGGAGGCGCCATGTCACGCGCGCCGCGTGCAGGGTGCCGATGCCGTCACCACGGCACCACCACGCCCTTGTGGTCGCGGAAACCTCCTGTGTCGCCGGCCTGCAGGTGCTCGATGACATCGAGGATCTCGGCGGCGGCCTGATCGGGCGGCCGCACGTCCAGGCCGGTCTTGGCGAAGGGCGACGATAGCGGGGTGGCGACCGTGCCGGGGTGGAGGGCGATGCAGATGGCCTCGGGCGCGCGGCGGGCGAGCTCGATGGCGGCGCAGCGGACGAGTTGGTTGAGGGCAGCCTTGGAGGCGCGGTAGCTGTGCCAGCCGCCGAGGCGGTTGTCGCCGATGCTGCCGACACGCGCCGATAGGGTGGCGAACACCGATTTGCCCTGCGCCGGTAGCAGCGGCAGGAAGTGCTTCATCAGCAGCGCCGGGCCGATGGCGTTGAGCGCGAAGGCGTGGGCCATGTGCGCGGGGTCGAGCTGGCGCAGGCTCTTCTCGGGCATGAAGCCGTTGCCGTGCAGGAAGCCTGTGGCGTCGATGACAAGGCGCAGCGGTGCGGCGCGTGCCTGCAGCGCCTGCGCGGCAGCGGCGATGCTGGATTCATCGGTGAGCTCCAGCGGCGGGGTGCCGTGGCGCGACAGGCCGATGACCTCGGCGAAGCGGCCGGATGCGCTGAGCCGGGCGAGCAGCGCGGCACCGACGCCGCCGCGCGCGCCCACGACGACGGCGAGTCCGCCGTCAGGGAAGGAGGATGCGAGCATGCCAGGTGTCGGTCGATGCGCTTGACGCGACAGGCCGAGGCGTCAGGTCGTCTCGTAGCCCGCGTCCTCGATCGCGGCGCGCACGTCGCCCTCGGAGACGAAGCTGCTGTGCTCGATGGAGGCAGCGCCGGTCTCCAGCGAGATTTCGAGATAGCCGATGCCGGGGAGGTCCTGAATGGCATTGGTGACGAGGCGCAGGCATTGCTCGTCGCGCATGCCCTTGATGGTGAGCTCTGTGGTCGGCATGGGGTGGGGCTCCGGGTGAGGGGAGGATTCTTCAAGCGTTCTGCGCTGCCCGTTGGGGCGGTCTGCAGTACGCCCAGACATTCTGCCATCCATCGCCGTCACACGCGCACCCGACCGAGGATCTGTCTCAGCCGGGCGGCGAGCGCTTCAAGGGCCTGCGACGCCTGGGATGTCTGCTCCGCGGCGAGCCGACTCTCGGCCGTGCTCTCGGTCACCGTGCTGACGGCGCTTGCGATTGCGCTGCTCGCCTGGGACTGGTTTTCTATCGCGCGCGCGACCTCGGCATAGACGCGCGAGACGGCATCTGTCTGGGCGCGGATCTCGTCGATTGCGCTGGCCGCCGAAGCAGCCAGCGCCGAGCCATCCCGCGCGTGGGTGACGGCCTCGTCCATGCGGGAGAGGGCTGCATGCGTCCGCTCCTGGATGTGGGCGATATTGTCGGCAATGTTCGCGGTGGATTGCGTAGTGCGCTCGGCGAGCTTGCGCACCTCGTCGGCCACGACCGCGAAGCCACGCCCGCTTTCGCCCGCCCGTGCGGCCTCGATCGCTGCGTTGAGCGCGAGCAGGTTGGTCTGGTCGGCGAGCCCCTTGATGACCGCGATCACCGACGAGATCTGCTCGGTTTGCTCGCCCAGGCCACCGAGCACCTCGGAGACGGTCTCGATCGCGCGGGTGATATCGCGCATCTTGGCGATCGAATCCTCGATCACGCGGCTGCCGCTCACGGTGTGGCGTGTGGCCTCGCCGATGATCGCCTGCGTATCGGCGGAGCGGGCGTTCATCTGGGTCAGGCTCGTCACCAGCGTATCGACCGACGCGCTCATCGCGTGCGTGGAGTTGGCTGCATCCTCCGATGCGTGCGTTCCATGCCGGCTGGCATCGACGAGCCGGTTGCTGGTGGCGTCCAGTTCGCCGATGTCGCGCTGCAACTCCTCGAGAATCGCTTGCAGTTGCGCGACCACGGCGTTGAAGGCGGTGCCCACGCGGGCGATCTCGTCCGTGCCGGAGACCGGAACCTTGATCGAGAAATCGCGCTGCGCGACGAGCTGCTCGAGCGTCTCGCTGGTTGCGCGCAGCGGGGCGATGACGCTGCGCGCGAGCACATAGCCGCCCAGCACGAGCACCGTCAGCACGACCAGGATGCCGATGAGGGTCGCATCATGCATCGCGTGGGCAGCCGCCACTGCGGCCTCGATGTCGCCGACCGATTCATTCAGCTGGTCGGCGATGATGGGTTCGAGCGCCTGCTGAAGACTGGTCGAGACGGTGTCGAACTCCCCCATCAGCTGGTTGCCGGCATGGGTTCCATCCGCAATGTAGGCCTCGGCCATCCTGCGCCCGGTGGAATACCACGCTTCAAGACGTGTCGCGAGGATATCCACTTGACTCATGCCGGCCCGGTTGCCCTCCAATTCGTAGGACTTCCGGATCGTCGCGAGGTGGCGCACGAGCACCGCGTGAGCTTTCGCAGCTTCGTCGAAGCCGTCGTCGAGTCCGTCCATGCCGCGTGTGGCGGAGATGTCGGTGAGCCACTGCTGGATCTCGATGACCTGTGCCTGCATCTCCTTGGCAACGATCGCGTTCGGCACCCCTTCATCGCGCACCTCGCCGAGCAGCGCCTCGACCTGATTCACTCGCTGCAGCGAGATGACCAACACGATCAGCAGCACCATAGCGAGCACGCCACCGACCAGCGCCATGCGTTGCCCCACGCTGAAATTGGAACCTGTGCGCATGTGTTTCTGCCAAAAAATGAAAGTAACAACGATAACGGCAAAATACACAAAAGTTTAGTGTCACTGGTGTCGCCGAGCGCTGACGTGACCAATGCTGGTTTGATGTTCTCTCTTGGGCCCTGCCGCGCTTGTCTTAACCTCTCCACCTGCTATACCTGATGAATACGCGGATGCTTTGACCCGCGCGGGCTCTGGCGGAGGTGGGGTGAGCACGCCGATCGACGAACTGGTGAAGACGCGGCGCGGCGGCGACGATGCCTCGGACAAGTGGGGGCTGGCGTTGTCGGGTGGCGGCATACGCAGCGCGACCTTCTGCTTCGGGTTGCTCGGGGCCTTGTCGCGCGGTGGGCTGCTGCAGCGTTTCGATCTGCTGTCCACCGTGTCGGGTGGCGGCTACATCGGCAGCCTGCTCGGGCGCCTGATGGCGCGGGTGCGCGGCCGGGCGGAGGCGGAGGCGGTGTATGCCGCCTTCGGTGCGCGTGAGCCGCGCTGGTTTGCGTGGTGGGTGCGGGCGAACGGGCGCTATCTGGTTCCGGGCGGGGCGGCGGACGGCCTCTTCGCGGCGACGATGTTCGTTCGCAACCTCGTCGCGGTGCATCTCGAACTGGGCGCGCTGGCCCTGTTGCTGGGCGCCGCGCTCGCATCCTTCGACCTCCTCGTCTGGTGGGGGCTGGATCTTGCCGCACAGCGCTGGCCCGCGCTGGTGTTCGACTGGACGAGCGGACTGTCCGCGTGGTGGCCGACGACCTGGCTGCTGCTGTTGCCGCTCGCGGGGTGCGCGGGTTTTCTGGCCGCGGCCTATTGGGTGGTGCCGTGGGTTGCGAGCGGTGCGCGGGTGTTCTGGCATTGGTCGGTGCTCCTCGCGTTCGCGGCGGCGATGCTGCAATTGCGCCCGGCGCTGCTCGGCATCGCCGGTGCGCCGGGCAGCGAGGTGCGGGCGGTGCTGCTGTGGGCGGCGCTGGCCTTGTGCGCCGCCTGGCTGGTGGCCTTGTCGCTGAGCCGCGCCTTGCTGGGCGGTGCGCTGCGCAAACCCGACGGTGGTGATGGGCTGAGGCTGCGCGAGGCCGCCGTGCGGCGCCGGCTTACGGATGCGCTGGTGTGGGTGTTCAGGCTGGCGGGCGTGGTCCTGCTCGCGGGGCTCATCGACCGTGCGGCGTGGTTCATCGCCTTCGAGTATCGCGACATCGCCAACGCCGGGCTGCTGCTGGCGCTGCTGTCGGCGGCGCTGCGCGCCTTCCTGCCTGCGCTCGCCGGCTTGAAGCCGGGGGGTGGAAGCACCCGCGGGATGCTCATCGTCGGGCGCGCGGCCGGCTATCTGCTGACCTTCTTGCTGTGCGCGTGGTGGGTATCCATCGTGCATCTGGCCGGCTTGGGCGCGATGTTCGGGCGCAGCCCGGCGGTGGAGTTCGCCGAGGCGGGGCCGGTGCTGGCGGCAATCGGCCTCGCGGCGCTGGGCTATCTCCTCGCCACCGGACGCAACTTCGAATTCCTCAACCTCTCGTCGCTTCACACTTTCTACCGCGCGCGGCTGGTGCGCAGTTACCTGGGCGCGGCAAATCCGGGGCGCTTCGGCAGCGCCGACGCGTTGGGCGCGATCCAGCCGGTGAGCGAAGTTGCGCCGGCGGGCGTGCTGCAGAAGACGGTGTTCGCGCCCGATGACGACGACGATATCGCGATGGGCGACTATGCGCCGCACCGCTTCGGCGGGCCGGTGCATCTCGTCAATGCCTGTGTGAATCAGACGCGTGACCCGCGCGGCGGCCTCTTCAACCGCGACCGGCGCGGGCAGTTGCTGACGGTCGCACCGGGTGGGCTGATTCGCGTGGGGGTGGGCGGCTGGCAGCGGCAGGCCGAAGGTGGCGCTGCGCTGAGCCTCGGCACCTGGGTGGCGATATCCGGTGCGGCAGTGGCGCCGGGCCTGGGGCAGGATACGCGCGGCGGGCTCGCAGCGCTGGTGACCTTTGCCGGGCTGCGTCTCGGTTACTGGTGGTCGGAGGCGGTGAGGACGGGCGTGACCGCCGCGTGGAAGCGACCGATGGCGAAGTCCATCGGCCTGCTGCGCGAGACCTTCGGCTGCTTCGAGGGCGCTGCCGGACGCGACTGGTTCCTGTCGGACGGCGGTCATTTCGAGAACACCGGTGTGCTCGCCCTGCTGGCCGAGCAGGCTGCGGTGATCGTGGTGGCGGATTGCGGTGCCGACCCGGATTATGCGTTCGGCGACATCGAGAACCTGGTGCGCAAGGCGCGCATCGACCTCGGCGCCGAGATCCGCCTGATGAAGCCCTTGCGTCGGCCCGTGGCGGCCGATGCGCCGCTCCCCGGCTTTGCCGCGTTCGGTGCGCTGGGTGATCTGGCTTCGCGGTCCGGCCAGGCCTGTCTGGCGGTGGCCGAGGTCGAGTATCGCGACGGTACGCAGGCGCTGATGATCATCGTCAAGCCGAATCTGACCTCCGCGCTGCCGGTGGATCTGCTGAACTTCGCTGCCGGCAATCCGGAGTTTCCGCAGCAGACCACGGCCGACCAGTTCTTCGACGAGGCGCAATGGGAAAGCTACCACCAGCTCGGCAGCAGCCTGGGTGGCCTGCTCACGCCTGATGTGGTGGATCGGCTGCGCACGGGCTTGCGCCAGTACTTCGAGCCCGACGCCGGTTGTGCGCTCGGGCAGGCGGACGGTGCTGCAGAAGGCGAGGCGCAGTCTGCACCCTCACCGCGCTTGCCGGGGCGTCTGCGTGCGAACGTGGTCACCGCTTCGATTGGCGTGGGCGGACTCGTCTCGATTGCGGTCCCGGTGTGGCACGAGGTGGAGAAGGTGTTCGGCGCAGAGGCGGCGCGCATCGAGGCCGAAGAGGCAGTGCTGAAGGAGTTGGGCGGCCTGTGGTCGAAGCTGCCGCCGCCGCGTGTCTGCAGCCCGGATGCGGCGGCTGTGGCGGCATCCGTGCAGGTGGGCGCGCTCGCCGAAGGGCTGCTGCGCAGCATGAACCTGTCGTGTGAAAACCTGGTCTCGCAGCGTTACCTCACGCAGGTGAGTCGCTACTACGGCGATGCGGTGGTGCAGTGCGAGCTCATCGGTGTGCGCGCCCGCCCGCGCGCCTGCGTCAGCCTGCTGGAGATGAAGGCGGCGCTCGACAGCGCTGGCGAGGCGCCCGGCCGCTACGGCGACTGTGGCATCGGCCGTTCGCGCCAGGCTGATCTCAGCACGCCCATGTACTGGGCGTGGTTGTATGCGGCCGGTCCGGCGAGCGACACCTTGCGAGGCGCTCAGCGCCATCCCGGCGATCCCATGAACATCGCAGCCAACCGCTTCAGGGAAGAACTGGAAGCCTCGGAAGCCCTGGCCTTGTCCGCCGCGAGTTGTCCGGCCACCGTCGTCGCCCAGGCGCCACAGCCGCTGCCGGTGGTCGTGCCTTCACCGGCCGCCACGCCGACGCCGGATACGCCAGCGCTCGCACCGACGCCTGCAGTGCCGAATCTCGTGCCCGGTGATCCGTCCGGGGGCGTGCCGGATACGGCTGCGCCGTCCGCGGCGACGCCCGCACCCGCTCGACCCGCGCCCGTGCCGGTACAGGCCACCGCCGGTGTGTGTGCCGGCAAGACGATCTACATCCAGATTCACGGCCCCGCGCTGCGCGAGCTCGCACGCAGCTACCGCGAACCCTGGCGCGCGCTCGGCGCCTCGGTGCCGCCGATCGAGGATGTCGTCGCCACCGCCCAGAAGCGCGGGCGCAGCGTTCCGCAACCGGTGTCGGCAACATCGGTGCGTTTCCATGACGCCGGGTCACGCGCCTGCGCCGAGCAACTGGAGGCCGTCATCAACCCGGCCGCGGCCGACGTCGATCAGCGCAGCTGGAAGGTGACGCCGCTCGCGTCGAGTCTGCGTGCGACGCCGGGTGTGATCGAGGTGTGGCTGGCGCCGTGATCCCGCGCGGTCGGGCGCGTTACGGTCAACCGCCCTGCCAGCAAGTGATCAGCGCATCGCGATGGGCGGCCAGCTCGGCGATCTCCACGCCGAGCACCGGGCCGGAGAGTGTCTGGCCGCTCAGGCTGGCGCGCACCGTGGTGCCGGTGCGCGGAATGCGGACTTCCAGCAGCCCCTGTTCGGACTTCAGGCGCTGCTGCCGGTCCTTGTCGGCGACGAGAATGTTGCCGTTGGTGAGGTTCAGGGTGGCGGTAAGCTCGGTCATCGCGCCGGAGGTCAGCTTGGCGACCACGACGCAGTCGATCAGCCGGTAGTCGCCAACCATCGCAAGCGCCTTTCGCCGTGCGAGCTTCACTTGTTCGCCCGCGCTACCCGGCAGCTTGCCGGCGAGCGCATGGCCGAGCTGATCCAGTTCGGCGTCGGTGAGATGTGGCGCTGCCGCAACGAGCGTGGCACGGTCGAGGTCGGGCGCTCCGATGTGCCTGGCATCCAGGTGATGGTGATGGCGGACGAGCTCGATCCCGGCCTTGGCGAGCTGCTTCGCCGTGACCGTGGGCATCCCCTGTGCCACCGGGCCGACCAGCCCCTGCAGGGCCTTGCAGAGTGCCGCGTGATCGAGCCCGCGCAGGCTCTGCGGCCCGCTGAGCTCGAAGTCGAAGGTGATCTGCAGTCTGACGCCCGTCCTTTCCATCGCTTCCCAGTCCGCATCCAGAACGCCGGAATTATCTCCCATACGGCATCAAGGGGGGCGGTCATCGATCACGCGAGCCATCGGCGCCGCGATTGTGGTTTGCGGCGCCGGTCGTCACTCAGGCCCGAAGTCGCATTCCGTGCGGGTCGTGGAAGGGGACGAGGCTGATCTCGGCGGTGAAACGTTCACCCGCGAACTCGATCTCGTAGTGGCCAGCGAGCAACCACTCCAGGTTGATCCCGGCGGGGTTCTCCACGTAGCCGTAGGCGATGTTGCGGCCTACCGTGTGGCCGAACATGCCCGAGGTGGTGCGCCCCACGACCACGCCGTCGCGCAGGATGGGCTCCTCGTGGAAGCTATTGCCGGCCGGGTCCTCGAAGCGGAACAGCGCCAGACGGCGCTTGATGCCGGCGGCCTTCTGCGCGAGCAGTGCCTCGCGGCCGATGAAGCCGCCGGGCTTGTCCCAGGCCACGATGAAGTCCAGCCCGGCTTCGAGTGGGGTGTCGTGCTCGCCGACGTCGTGGCCGAAATGCACATAGCCCTTCTCCACGCGCAGCGCGTTCAGCGCGTGGTAACCGCAGTGGCGCAGGCCGTGCGCGGCGCCGGCGGCGACGATGCGGTCGTAGGCGTCGGGGGCGAACTCGGTGGGAATGTAGAGCTCCCAGCCGAGTTCGCCGACATAGCTGATGCGCGCGGCGCGCACCCTGGCGTAGCCGATGCCGATCTCGCGCGCAGTGGCGAAGCGGAAGGCGTCGTTGGAGAGGTCGTCGCGGGTCAGGGATTGCAGCAGCGCGCGCGCATTCGGCCCCATCACCGCCAGCACCGCCCAGGCCGAACTCACGTCGGTGACGGTGACGAAGGCCGTGTCCGGGATGTGACGCGCGAGCCAGGCGCGGTCGCGCGTGAGGGTGGCGGCGGTGCTCACCACCATGTATGCGTTCTCCGCGAGGCGGGTGACGGTGAGGTCGGCCTCGATGCCGCCGCGCGCGTTGAGCCACTGGGTGTACACCACCCGCCCGCTGGCGACGTCGATGTTGTTGGAACAGATGCGGTTCAGCACCGCAGTGGCATCGCGGCCCTGCACCAGCAGCTTGGAGAACGAGCTCAGGTCGAAGAGGCCCGCCGCCTCGCGCACCGCGCGGTGTTCTTCGGCCACCCACGGGAACCAGTTCTGCCGCCCCCAGCTGTAGTCATAGGCCGGCTTGGTGCCGGCGGGCGCGAAGAAGTTGGCGCGCTCCCAACCCGCGACTTCGCCGAAGCAGGCGTTCGCCGCCGCGAGGCGCTCGTGCAGGATGCTCTTGCGCGCGCCGCGTGCGGTCTCGAACTGGCGGTAGGGCCAGTGCATCGCGTAGAGCAGCCCCAGGCCCTCGGTGGTGCGGTCGTGGAGGTAATCCGCGTTGCCCTGGAAGGGCAGGGCGCGGCGCACGTCCACATCCCACAGGTCCATCGGCGCGTGGCCCTTCGCGATCCACTCGGCGAGCACCTTGCCGACACCGCCCGCCGACTGCACGCCCACGGAGTTGAAGCCGGCGGCGACGAAGTAGTTCCTGAGCTCCGGCACCTCGCCGAGGTGGTAGCGGTCGTCCGGCGTGAAGCTCTCCGGGCCGTTGAACACCAGCTGCAGGCCGGTGGTGGCGAGGCGCGGAACGCGCCGGATCGCAGCCTCGAGGTAGGGCTCCAGATGCTCCAGGTCGGGCGGCAGCTGGTCGAAGCAGAAGCTCTCGGGAATGCCGTCCTGCCCCCAGGGCTTGGCCTTGGCCTCGAAGGTGCCGATCAGGAGCTTGCCGGCGTCGGTCTTGAAGTAGTTGCAGTTGTCGAGGTCGCGCAGCGTGGGCAGCATACCGGTGATCTCCGCCATCGGCTCGGTGACCACGTAGTAGTGCTCGGCCGCATGCAGCGGCACGTTCACCCCCGCCTGGCGGGCGAAGCGCTGCGCCCACATGCCGGCGCAGTTGACGACGAACTCGGCGTCGATGTCGCCCGCCTCGGTCACCACGCCGGCGGCGCGGCCGTTGCGCACCTTCACGTCGAGCACGCGGGTGTTCTCGAAGATGCGCGCACCCTTCATGCGGGCGCCGCGTGCCAGCGCCTGGGTGACGTCCACCGGATTCACGACGCCGTCCAGCGGTAGATGGATGCCGCCCACCACATCCGACACGTCGAGCAGCGGCCACAGCGCCTGCGCCTCCTCCGCCGTCACCACCTTGCACGGGAAGCCGCACAGCCGCGCCATCGAGATGCCGCGCCTGAGTTCGGTGAAGCGCTCTTGCGTGGTCGCGATCGACATCGAGCCATTGCGCATGAAACCGGTCGCCTGGCCGGTCTCCGCCTCCAGGGATGCGTACAGCTCGGCGCTGTACTTCGCGAGCTGGCTCATGTTGTAGGTGGCGCGCAGCGTCGGCACCAGCCCCGCGGCGTGCCAGGTGGTGCCGCTGGTGAGTTGCTTGCGTTCCAGCAGCACCACGTCGCTGATGCCGAGCCGGGTGAGGTGGTAGGCCACGCTGCAGCCGACCACGCCGCCACCCACGATGACGACACGCGCGCTGCCGGGAAGGGTTGCACCCATTGCTGTTCTCCTCTTGGTGTAGGTTCCGGCGCCGGGCGGCTGGCGCGGCCGGGACATGGCGATTCGGGAGCCATGATGCTAGCGAACGCCGATTCGCTGGACAAACGATGTATCAAGCGGTTATTGATTAGCCCTGCTAATACATCACGGGGGTGCCATGCTCGCCAACCTGCAACTCAACTGGCTGCGCACCTTCGAGGCGGTCGGCCGCCATCTGAGCTTTTCGCTCGCAGCGCGCGAGCTCAACATGACCCAGTCGGCGGTGAGCCAGCAGATCCGTCTCCTCGAGCACAAGCTCGGCCAACCTCTGTTTCAGCGCCAGACGCGCGCGGTGCAGCTCACCGTGACCGGCCGCGCCTACCTCGGCGCGGTGCGCGACGGACTACAGCGGCTGGAGCAGGGCACCGACAGCATCTTCCGCTCCGCCGCGCAGGGTGTGCTGGAGCTGAGCGTGAATAACAGCTTCGCGCAGCTGTGGCTCGCGCCACGGCTGGCCGGCTTCATCGCGCGCTACCCGCAACTGCAGCTGCGCATCTACGCGATCAACTGGGAGGCCGACTGGCCCGCCGGCCGTGCCGAATTGGAGATCCGTTACGGTGCCGGTCGCTGGCCCGAGCTGGATGCCCTGCAGTTGCTGTCGCGCGAGCTGCGCCCCTACTGTTCGCTGCCGCTGGCAAGCCGCGCTGCGCAGTCGGGCGGCCTCGCCAGCGTGCCCTTGATCGATGTGCTGGGGACGCCCAGCGGCTGGCGCGACTGGTTTGCCCGCCACGCCGGGGCGCAGGACGCCGGCTTGCAGCGCCTGTATGTGGATGGCTATGCGGTGGCGGTGAGCATGGCGCTGGAGCACGTCGGCGTGTGCCTCCTGCCCGACGAGCTGGTGCGCGGCTCGCGCCTGCAGGCGCAACTCGTGTCACCCGACGAGCGCACCATCCCGACGCAATCCACCTTCTATCTCGTCAGCCGCCACAACCGCCCGCTGTCTGCGGCGGCGCAGACCTTCCGCGACTGGCTGTTGGCCGAGTGCGGGGCGGGGTGATATCGGCAAGGCCGGTTCGAGCGGAATCGCGATGCGTCGTCGGCCAGAGTCGCCTACGACACACGTGGCGCCCACAGTCTGAGCGCGCAGTGCCTGGCCATGTGCTCGAAGTCCTTGTCCGTCGAAAGCAGGGTCAGGTCGTGGCGGATGCAGAGCTGGGCGAGCAGAGCATCTATCGTACCCGCCTGAACGCCAGCCTTGCGGCAGTCGTTCCTGATTTCCGCGGCGGCGATGTGATCTTCCCGCTCGGGTTGAATCAGCGGCAAGGCCGCGAACCGATCAATGATCTGCAGGCGTGCCTTCGGGCCGGAAAATCCCTGCAGGAGCTCCTGCAGTACCAGGCCAGTGGTCACCACGGTCTCTCCGCTGACGAGGGCATCACGAAGCGCCAGTACCTGCGGTTCGCTCCCCGATGCGTCGCGCCTGAGGGCGAGCGACCATACCGACGTGTCGACCAAAAGGCTCACGTGCGCGTCCGCTCGGACTTGTAGTCGTATTGCTCATCCCATTCCAAGGTGCCCATGAGCTCGAGCACGCGGCACTGTTCCCGACGCGCGATGAACTCCTCCAGCGCCTTCGTCACCGCAGCCTTCTTGGTGCGTTCGCCGCTCAACTTCACTGCGCGCGCGAGCAGAGTAGGGTCAATTGCCAGATTCGTTGCCACCTGCGACTCCTTGTTGCGCAACCCTCGGCACGATTCTATCGATGGCCAACCAGGCAGTCGAGTCATGCCCGATCCCGGAAGGGCCGCGGCGGTAACCGGAAGAGCTTGCAGTCTGCCGCAGCGCAGACCTCCCGCGACTGGCTGTTGGCCGAGTGCGGGGCATGCGTGAGCGGCGCCGTGAGGCCGCTCACGCGACGCCGGGAACGCCGGGCGCCTGGAACTCCTCGAACCGCCGCTTGCCATTCCCGGCTACGCATCCACCCACCTGCTGCGGTATCGTTGCCGCGGTTCTGCCGCGCATCCGCCGGTGGTCGTCCTGCAGGGAAGCATTCACTTGGCAACACGCTGGCTGATCCGCGCGATCGAATCCGACGACAAGGCGGCGCTGGCCGAGGGTTTCGACTGGCTGTATGGCTTCGTGCGGCCGCGCAAGGCGGCGATCCTCGGGCTGCTCGGCCTGTCGCTGATTTCGACGCTGCTGGTGCTGGTGCAGCCCTGGCTCACCAAGATGCTGATCGACGACGGGCTGATCGCGCGCGACTACGGCCGGCTCGTGAGCGTGGCGTTGGCGATGCTGGCGTTGGGCGTGGTTGCGACAGGCTTGTCGGGGCTCAACCGCTACCTGCACACCCGGCTGTCGGGCGAGATCCTGTTCGCGCTGCGCAGCGACGTTTACGGCCATCTGCAGCGGCTGTCGCCGTCGTTCTACGCCGAGCGCCGCGTCGGAGACCTGCTGTCGCGGCTGGATGGCGACATCGCCGAGATCCAGCGCTTCGCGGTGGACAGCCTCTTCGCAGCGGTGAGCAGCGTCATCGGGTTGATCGGCGCGGCGGCGCTGATGCTGGCGCTGTCATGGCAGCTGTCGCTGCTGGTGCTGGCGCTGGTGCCGGCGCAGTACTTCTGGTTGCGCTGGATGCGGCGCAAGGTGGAGCGGCGCACGCGCGAGCTGCGCGAGCGCTCGGCCGACCTGTCGAGCTTCCTCGTCGAGACGCTGCCGGCGATGAAGTTCATCCAGTCTGCCGGCCAGACCGGGCGTGAGGCAGGGCGGCTCGGCGGGCTCAACACGCGCTACCTGGACGGTCTGCTGCGGCTGCAGCTCACCGAGTTCGCGACCCAGGCCGTGCCCTCGACGCTCACTTCGGCAACGCGCGTCGTGGCCTTCCTCGTGGGCGGTTGGTGGGTGGTGCAGGGCGATTGGCAGGTGGGGGCGCTGATCGCTTTCTCCACCTACCTCGGCATGGCCACCGGGCCGGTGGGTAGCCTGCTCGGCCTGTATGTGGCGATCCAGCGCATGAGCGTGAGCCTCACCCGGGTGAATGTGCTGCGCCAGGCGCGGCCCGAGGTCGAGGAGCCGGCCGTGCCGCAGCGGCTGGAAGCGACCGCGGGCGAGATTGCGCTGCAGGACCTGGGCTTCGCCCATGCCGGGCGCGGCACCCGGGTGCTCGATGGCGTGACGCTCACGATTCCCGCCGGCGCCAAGGTGGCGCTGTCGGGGGCCTCCGGGGTCGGCAAGAGCACCCTCATCGATCTGCTGCAGCGCCATTTCGATCCGCAACAGGGCTGCATCCGCCTCGACGGGGTGGATCTGCGTGCGCTCGCGCTGGGCGAGCTGCGCCGCGCGATCGCGGTGGTGAGCCAGGAGATCGTGCTCTTCCGCGGCTCGCTCGCCGACAACCTGCGCTACGCGGTGCCGGAGGCGACCCCCGCCGCGGTGCGCGAGGCCGCGCGTGCGGCGCAGCTGGATGCGCTCATCGACGCCTTGCCGCAGGGGCTGGAGACGCCGCTGGGCGAGCGCGGCCAGCAGCTCTCGGGTGGGCAGCGTCAGCGCATCGCGATCGCGCGCGCGCTGCTGCAGAACCCCGCGGTGCTGATCCTGGACGAAGCCACCTCGGCGGTGGACGAGGATACCGAGGCGCAGGTGATCGCGGCGGTGGACCGGCTCTTCGCAGGGCGCACCCGCATCCTCATCAGCCACCGCGCCGCCACCTTGCGCGGCTGCGACCTCTACCTGTCGATGGAGGCCGGCCGCATCGCCGTCGTTGCGTCCGCCGGGACCGTGGCGGCAGGGGGCGCACCGCAGGGAAACGTGCATGGCGGCGGGTGACGTGCGAGCGCCGCGCGTCGGCATCGTCGACAGCGGCTGCGCGCCCGGCCAGATGCCGGCCGTGCTGGCCGCGCGCGGCTTCATCCTCGATGGCGATGCCCTGCAGCTGCAGGACGCGACGCCCGACCAACTCGGCCATGGCAGCGCGATCGCGGCGGTGGTGCTGCACCTGGCGCCCGCGGCGCAGTTGCTGATCGCGCAGGTCTTCCATGCGCGCTTCACCACCACCGCGGTGCAGGTTGCTGCGGCGGTGGATTGGTTGGTCGGGGAGGGCGCCGAGGTCATCAACCTCAGCCTCGGCCTGCGCGCCGACCGCAGCGTGCTGCGCGACGCCTGCGAGCGCGCCACCGCGGCCGGCGTGCTGGTGTGTGCGGCGAGCCCGGCGCGCGGCGAGCCGGTGTTTCCGTCGGCCTACCCTGGCGTGCTGCGCATGACCGGCGACGCACGTTGCGCGCGCGGCGAGTGGTCGTGGCTGGGGACGAAACACGCCGACTTCGGCGCCCATGTCGCGCCGCTCCCGGGGGACGCCGCGGGCAGTGGCGCGAGCCTGGGCTGTGCCCACCTCAGCGGGCATGTCGCGGCGATGTTGGGCGATGGCAGCGCCGGGAGCCCGCAGGCCGTGGTGCAGGCGCTGATGGACGGTGCCCGCTACCGCGGGCCGGAACGCAAGACGGAGGCTTGAAGGCATGGATGGCAACAAGACCGCAATCCTGATCCTGGGCGGCGGCCCGGCCGGCGCGGCGGTGGCGTTGGGCATGGCGGCACGCGGCTACGCGGTGACGCTGATCGGCGAGCCGAGGCGCTTTCATGCGCTGGAAGGGATCTCCGAGCGGGTGGTCGCGGCCTTGCGCAGCGCTGGCCTGGTGCGTGCGCTCGAGGCGGTGGCGCTGCCGTCGCCGAGAGTCGGCACCTGGAACGGCGAGACACGCGCGGCCAACACCGAACGCCTGGTGGACCGCCCGCGCTTCGACGCCGGCCTCCTTGCCGACGTTGCCCTGGCCGGCGTGCGCGTCGTGCGCGGCACGGTGAGGCGGGTCGAGCATGACGCGGCGGGCTGGGCGGTGCACTACGACGACGCGGATGGCTGCACCCAATGCGGCCGGGGCGATTTCCTCGTCGAGGCACGCGGACGCGCCGCCCCTTTCCCCGGCGCGAGCCGCTTGCGTGGCGCGGAGACGGTGTCGTTGCTGCAGCACTGGCAGGGTCCGCCGCGCGCCCACGGCTCGGCGGTAGAAAGCCTGGAGGACGGCTGGGCGTGGATGGGCGCGTTGAGCGACGGACGGCGTTATCTGCAACTCACGCTGGATGTCGCCAGCGCGGCGCTGCCCGCCAAGGCGGCGCTGGGCGCGTACTGCAGGGCGCGCTTCGCCGCGATTGCCGCAGCGCAATCCTTCATTGCCGATGCGTCGCCGGAGGGGCCGCCGCATGCGCGCACCAGCACGCCGGTGCTGAGCGGCGAGGTGATCGGCAGCGACTGGATCCGTGTCGGCGATGCGGCGATGGCGGTGGATCCGCTCTCGGGCAACGGCATCTTCCAGGCGCTCTCCTCCGCGCTGCAGGCGCCGGCGGTGATCGCCACGCTGTGCGAGCGGCCGGCGCAGGCGGCGCTGGCGATGGCCTTCCACCGCGAGCGCATCATGGCGCTCTTCATGCGCTTCGCGCGCATCGGGCGGGACTTCTATGCACTCGAGACGCGCTGGCCTGCGCACCCCTTCTGGGTGGACCGGCGCGCCTGGCCAGACACGCTGCCCAGTCATCCGGCGGTGACGCCGGGAGAGGTCACGATTGCGCGGCGGCCGGTGATCGACGACGGCTTCATCCGCGAGGCCGAGGTGGTGGTCACGCCGGATCAGCCCCTCGGTATCTGGCATCTCGACGGCCGGCCGCTCGCGCCCTTGTTGCAGGTGGTGCGTGCCGGTGCCGCGGCAGGGGCGATCGATCGTCTCGTTGCCACTGGCATCGCACCGGCCGACAGCGCGCACATCCTCGGCTGGATGCGGCAGAATGGCTGGACATAGCCGCACACCCTTGCGTGGCGTCGCGGTCTGGTTGGCCGATGAGCGGGAGGCGCGATGGAGAAGCTTGCACTGCGGATGCTGGCCTGCTGTGTCGCCGCTGCGCTCGCCACCCCTGCCGCTGCGCAGCCGGTGACGATCGAGCTTCTCGGGGACGCTGACTACTTCCCGTACGCCTACGCGCGTGACGGTGTGCTGGAGGGCTTCTACCCCGAGTTGATCCGCGCGGTGGATGCGACGCTGCCGGATTTCGACATCGTGCTCAAGCCCGTGCCGTGGAAGCGCGGCCTGCTGTTGGTCGAGCGTGGCGAAGTGGCGGGGCTGCTCCCGCCTTATCGGCTCGAAGGCGAGCGCAGTTTCATGGCGCCGTATTCGGCGGCTCTGGGGAGCGAGCATGTGGTCATCATGTGTCGCGAGGATCGGCTGGATGACGGCTTTGCCGGGCACTGGCCGGACGACTATGCCGGCATGACGATCTCCAACAATCTCGGCTTCGCGCTGCAGTCGGCGCCATTCTGGGCGCCGGTGCGCGAGGGGCGGATCCGCCGGGTGGAGTTCCCGAGCAACGAGGCCAACGTGATCGAGCTCGCAGCCTTCGGGCGGGTGGATTGCTACATCAACGACCGGACCGCGATCGAGCTGTCGCTGGAACGGCTGCGCAAGCGCCTCGACCGCGAGGCACGCGGACATGTACTCGCGCCACTGCGTGAGACGATGGCGCTCGCGCCGCTGACCGCGCACGTTGGCTACAGCGCTGCGCAATATGCAGCCCGGCCCGAGTTGCGTGAATTCGTCACTCGCTTCGACGCCGCCTTGCGCGCGCTGCAGGCGTCTCCTGCGCACCAGGAGGCGGTCTCCGCCTACTGGCTGGCGCTGCGTGCGGCGCCGGGTCAGGCCGTCGCGCCGGCCTTGCGCTGAGCCTGGCCGGCGTTCGGATCGTCAGATCACCACGCGTGATATCGCCTTGTCCAGCGTCTGCGATACCGCGGCCAGATCCTGCGACGCGTTGGCGATGTTCGCCGTCGAGAGCGCGGTATCTTCCGACATGCGCGCGATCTGCTCGACGTTCTGCGAAATTGCGTTGGCAGCGTTCGACTGCTCGCGAGTCGCCAACTCGATATCGCTTACCAGCGCGAGGCTGCGCTGACACGCTGACTGAATTCCGCAGAGTGCCTCGCGCGCGGCCTCTACGAGAGCCACGCCGCTGCGAACCTGATCGTTGCCTGCGCTCACGCCTTCGACTGCGAGCCGGGTCTCCGCCTTCAAGGCGGAGATGATGCTGCTGATCTCGGTGGTGGCGTTGGTCGTGCGCTCTGCAAGCTTGCGCACCTCGTCGGCGACGACCGCAAAGCCGCGGCCCTGCTCGCCCGCGCGTGCGGCCTCGATCGCGGCGTTGAGCGCAAGCAGGTTGGTCTGGTCGGCGATCTCCTTGATCACCGTGGCGATCTGCCCGATCTGATCGGACGACTGAGCGAGCTTGGACATCGTCTCGGTGGTGTGGCTGACCGTTTCCGCAAGCTTCAGGATCTCGCTTGCCGCCTTGGCGGCGGTCTCCATCCCGCTCACCGAGTCGTCGCTGCTGCGCCGCACCGCGCTGGAAGCCTCGCCGACGTTGCTGGCGACCTCGTTGATCGCGACGGTGACCTCCTCGACCGCGGCCGACGTGGAGGCCGCCGCCTCGCTGGATGCGTTGCTGCCCCGCGCCACGGATTCGCTCTCCTGCGCGAGGGTGCCCGACTGCGTCAGGATGGTGTCGGCGGCGCCGCGTACCTGGATCAGGATGGCCTGGACGTTCGCCATCATGGCGTTGAATGCGCTGCTGATGCGCCCGACCTCGTCGCGCCGGGTGACGGTCGAGATGCGGCGCAGGTCGCCGTCCTGCTGGGTATCGACGAGCGTCTTGGCGAGCGATTCGAGATCGCGGACAAGCGTGCGCAGGGACGCGAGACCAATGAACGCAATGAAGCCGATGAGGGTGGCAAGCAGTATGGAGACGATGATGACGTCGCGGGTGAAGCGCGCCTTGGCCGCCTCGACCACCGCCTTGGCTCTGGACTCTTCCTCGCTGATGATGCGGCTGAGCTGCATCGATGACGCGTTGAAGAGTTGTACGACCCCCGGATCGAGGATATGACGGCGCGCGGCGTCGCCGTCGCCGGTGCGGAGGGCGCGTGCTGCGACCTCCAGGGCTTCGTCCGCACGCGTGACGAGGGCGCCCAGCGCAGCGATCTCGCTGCCCTCGAACACTGCTGCGCCAAGCGTCTTGAACTCATTGAAGTGTCTGGAGAGCCGTTCGCGCTCGGCTTCGATCTGAGCGAGGGTTTCCGCCGCAGCATTCCCGCCCTGCGCCGACAGCACCAGCAAGCGCGAGCGGTTGAGCGCGTCCCGCATGTCTCCGAGATCGTTGGTCGGTTGCATGTGTTCGGCGTACAGGCTGGCGAGCGATGCGTTTGCATTGCGCAGGTCGGTGTACTGCACGCCCGCCACCACCAGGGTCAGCACCAGCAGGATGGCCAGCGCAAGGCGCGAGCGCGCGGCGAGCGAGATGCCGGTGAGCTTGCCGAGCCACCCTTTGTGCACCACCTGGCCGTCGAGTACGGTCAGGCCGGACTTTCCGGCTCGCATGCGCCGGTAGGCGGCTTCGACCTTGCGGATCACGGCCGGGTCGGCGCGACGGCGCACCGATTCGTAACCGATCACGCGGCCGCCCTCGCGCACTGGCGAGGCGAATGCGTGAACCCAGTAGAATCCACCATCCTTGCGTCGGTTCTTGACGTAGCCGCTCCAGGGGCGGCCGGCCTTGAGCGCACGCCAGAGGTCCGCAAACGCTTCGGTCGGCATGTCGGGGTGCCGCACGATATTGTGAGGTTGGCCGACGAGTTCTTCACGACTGAACCCGGCGAGCGAGACGAAGAGGTCATTGACCTCGAGGATGATGCCCTTGGTATCGGTTCTGCTGTATATGAAACCTTCACTCGGGACCGGCGTTTCAATGCTAGTGCAGGGCTGGTTGATTCGCATTTTGCGCGCTCCGCTTTCGATGGTTGGATGTGGTCCGGTGGTCTCGACGGAATTCTTCTGACACTATAGCGATCGGTAACGGCCTGTCGTGACGATACTTTATGGATTCTGCAAACTTTGCGTAAATGGATTTGTCCTGTGAAGAAGATTACGTCCCGATGAGTTGGTCATTTATTCCATTGTGGGCTTTTTGCAATTCCGGCACCAGATGGTTTTGCATCGGTTGCGGTTCATACATCACGCCGAGGTCTGCATGGGTGAGGCGCGAGGCGTGACCAGTGACGTGCGCGCCAGTGGCGGGAAACCGCTGGCATACGACTCCGGGACGGCGTGCCTTCAGATCTACGGTGACTGGACGCTGCCGAATCACGAGCGCCTCGCGGATGCAGTCGGTCGAAGTACCCTCGACCTCGGGCGGGTGCAGCGGCTCGATCTGATGGCGGTCGGTGCGCTCGATACCGCCGGCGTGGCCTTGATGGTCCGGCTCATTGGTGCCAGTCGCCTGCTCGAGTTGCTCGCCGATTGCGACGAATTGCCCACGGCGCGGCGTGCGCTGATCGAGGCCGTCGCGCGCGCCATGGTCGGGCGTGAGCACCTGCCGCCCCGGCCGGCGACATCCGCATTCGCCGATTTCTTCGCTCACGTCGGCGAGGGTGTGCTGTCGGTGAGCCGGCATGTGGTGGATCTGCTGGGCTTTCTCGGCATCACCCTGGCGACGATGCTGCGCGTCGGCATCAATCCTTTCCGCTGGCGCATGACCTCGCTGGTGGCGCACCTCGAGCAGACCGGTTTGGACGCAGTGCCCATCGTCGCATTGCTGACCTTCCTGGTGGGCGCGGTGATCGCCTTCCTCGGGGCGACGGTGCTCGATGACTTCGGTGCGAGCATCTACACGGTGAACCTGGTCGCGTACGCTTTCCTGCGTGAGTTCGGGGTGATGCTCGCGGCCATCCTGGTGGCTGGCCGCACTGCCAGCGCCTTCACCGCGCAGATCGGCTCGATGCGCGCGAACGAGGAGGTCGACGCGATCCGCACGCTCGGGCTGGAGCCGGTGGAGTTGCTCGTCCTGCCGCGCGTGACCGCCTTGCTGCTCGCCTTGCCCATGTTGACCTTCGTCGCGATGCTGTGCGGCATCGTCGGCGGCATGGTGGTGTGCGTGCTGAGCCTGGGGGTGCCGGTGTCGATGTTCCTGTCCATCCTCGGCAACGACATCGGGGTGTCGCATTTCATCGTCGGCATGGTCAAGGCGCCGATCTTCGCATTCATGATCGCGCTGATCGGTTGCATGGAGGGGTTCAAGGTTGCGGGCAGCGCTCAGTCGGTGGGCGAGCACACCACTTCCAGCGTGGTGCAGTCGATCTTCGTCGTGATCCTGCTCGATGCAATAGCAGCGCTGATCTGCATGGAGATGGGCTGGTGAGCACGGGTTCCACTCCGATCATCCAGGTGCGTGGCCTGGTGAACCGGTTTGGTGAGCAGGTCGTGCATGACGGCCTGGATCTCGATGTGCGGCGTGGCGAGATCCTGTCCGTGGTGGGCGGGTCCGGTACCGGCAAGTCGGTGCTGCTGCGCAGCATCGTCGGGCTCAATCGACCGGCTGCCGGCAGCGTACGGGTGTTCGACGAGGACCTGCTGGCGCTCCCGGCGGCGCGGCGTTCGTTGCTGGAGCGGCGCTTCGGCGTGTTGTTCCAGAAGGGTGCGTTGTTCTCGTCGCTCACCGTCGCGGAGAACGTGGCGCTGCCGCTCATCGAGCATGCGCGGCTGGCACGGGCGGAGGCCGAGCGGCTGGCCGCGGTCAAGATCGCGCTCGCCGGTTTGCCAGCGGATGCCGCGCACAAGTATCCTGCAGGCCTGTCCGGCGGCATGATCAAGCGGGCCGCGCTGGCGCGCGCGCTGGCCCTTGATCCGGATTTGCTGTTTCTGGACGAACCCACCGCCGGGCTCGACCCCATCGGAGCAGCCGCGTTCGACCGCCTGATTCTCACGCTGCGCGATGCGCTCGGGCTGACCGTCTTTCTCGTCACCCACGACCTCGATTCGATTCACGCGATCACCGATCGTGTCGCGGTGCTGGCAAACAAGCGGGTGCTGGTGAATGACTCGCTGGCTGCGGTTGCGGCCTTCGACGATGCGTGGATACGCGATTACTTTCATGGCCCGCGTGGCCGTGCGGCCCGGCTCTCGGCCACAGGAAGCTGACATGGAAACACGTGCCCATCATGTTCTCATCGGTTTGTTCGCATTTGTTGTCGTTGCGGCCGCGCTGTTGTTCGGGCTGTGGCTCGGCAAGAGCGGACACGACCGTGCCTTCAACGATTACGACATCATCTTCGAGGAGGCGGTGCAGGGGCTGTCGCAGGGCAGCATGGTCCAGTTCAACGGCATCCGCGTCGGTGACGTGTCGCGCTTGCGGCTCGACCCCGATGACCCGCGACGTGTGATCGCGCGGGTGCGGCTGGACGCGCAGACCCCGGTGCGCAGCAACACCCGCGCCCGGCTGATGATGGCGGGCATCACCGGAATCTCCACGATCCAGCTTTCCAGCGGAGACCCGAGTGGCGACGCGCCCGCCCGACCGCTCGAGACACCCGCCGGCAACGACGTGCCGGTGATCATCGCCGAGCCCTCGCCGATGTCGCGGTTGCTGTCTGGCGGCGAGGACATCATGCTCAATGCCAACCAGTTGGTGATGCAGGCGCGCGAGCTGCTCGCGCCCGAGAACGTTGCCGCCCTGTCGCGTACCCTCCAGAACGTCGAACTGCTCACCCGCAACCTCAATGCGCAGAGCGGCGAGTTGCGCGACGCGCTGCGGGCGATGGGCGAAGCCGGCCGGCAGGCCAACGCCTCGCTGGCGGAGGCGAGCAAGGTGCTCGCCAGCGCGAATCGGCTCCTCGAGCAGGACGGCGAGGCCACGCTCGCGAGTGCGAGGAATGCGATGCTAGCGATGGAGCGCGAGATCGACAGAGTGAATGCGCTCGTAGCCGACAACCGCGCGCGGCTGGATGCCGGGCTGCAGGGCGCGACCGAGATCGGTCCGGCCATCCACGAGGTGCGCGCAGCGGTGGCGGCGCTGCGCGTGCTGACCACCCGCCTGGAGGAGGATCCGTCCGGGTTCATCCTCGGGCGCGAACAGGCCACGGAGTTCAAGCCATGAAACTGTCGATGCATCCCCTCGCCGCCCCTGTCGGGCCCAGGCTGCGCCGCTTGTTGCGTGCGGCCGCCGTCTGCGCAGGCTGTGCCATGCTCGCGATCTCGAGCGGTTGCAGCATCCTGCCCGAGTCCGCGCCGCTGGAAGTTCATGTGCTACCGGTTGGCGCGCGTACTGCGGCGCCATCGGAGGCCGTGCCATGGAGCCTGCGCGTCGCGACGCCGCTGGCCGGCGCAGGGCTGGCAGGTAACCGCATCGCGGTGATGCCCGAGCCTAACCGGCTCTCGGTCTACCAGGGGGTGCGTTGGTCTGATCCGGTGCCGGCGCTGCTGCGCGACCGCCTTATCGAAGCCTTCCGCGTCGATGCGCGGGTGTCTGCGGTTGCGAGCGACCAGAGCGCGTTGCCCACCGATCTGGCGCTGGAGGGCGATCTCGGCGCCTTCCAGAGCGAATACCGGGGTGGCGTGCCGGTGGTGCATCTGCGGCTGGATCTACGCCTCGTGCATCGTGATTCGCTGAAGATCATCGCCAGCCGCCGCTTCGACGTAAACGAGTCAGTGGCCGGCGTGGAGGTGCCGGAGGTGGTACGCGCCTTCGGTCGTGCGGCTGATCTGCTTGCCGAAGAGGTCGTGGGCTGGACTATCGCGCAGGGTACTACTGCGGCAGGCGTGGCGGGCGCGTGCCCCGGCGCCGGGCCGGAAGTCTGCCCCGAAGGCCGCAAGCGGATCGAGCCGGACCTGCGTCAGCCTGCGCTACACGCGGTACGCTGGACGCTGGTGCGTGTGGGTGAACTTGTGGCGACACCCGGCGAGCGGCCAGCCTTCCTCGAGTTCTCGATGTCCCCTGAAGCGCGCGTATCGGGATCGTCCGGCTGCAATCGGCTGACGGGCAGCTTTTCGCTCGCGGGCGAGTCGCTCCGTTTCCTGCCGCTCGCAGGGACGCGTATGTTGTGTCCCGATGGAATGGCGCTGGAACAGGCCTTTCTGGATGCGCTCGCCGCCACGCGCGCTCAGCGCATCTCGGCGGGGCGGCTGCAGCTACTGGATGCGCGTGGTGCGGTGCTCGCCGAGCTCGCAGCGCCCAGCGCGCGCTGAAGGTCGTCCGCAGGCAGGTGCGTCGTACGCGCCTGGCAGCGGCCGCCTGACATAGGTGCTTTCAGGCGTCGCCGTGCATGCCGCGCTTCAGGGTTTCGGAAGGCAACTCGTAGAACATCGCCCGGTAGTCGGCGGCAAAGTGGGAAAGGTGCCAGAAGCCCCAGCGGGCCGCGATGTCAGCGACCGTCTCGCGCGATGCATCCGCACGCTTGAGGTCGCGACGCACGCCGTTGAGGCGCATCGCGCGCAGGAACTTCACCGGGTTGAGGTCGAGCACGTCCTGGAAGCTGTACTGCAGCGTGCGCCGCGACACGCGCAGGTGCACACACAGGTCCGCGACCGTGATCGGTTCGTCGATGTGGTTGCGCATGAACTCGCGCGCGCGCTCGACGACGATGCGTCGCGCATTGCACGAGGGCGTGGCGCGCGCCGGCGCATCCGGCGCCACCGTTTCCAGCAGGGTGGCGAACACCGCGTGTTCCAGCGCCTTGCGCGTCTGCGCGTGGCGCAGCAGATCGGGCGTTGCGCGCAGGCTGGTCATCACGGTGGAGAGGAAGTCGCGCAAACGGTCGGCGCGTTCCGGACGTGCCGAGATCAGCCGCGTGCCGCTCAGCTCCGAGTCGAGGTCGCGATGGTCGACCTGGAGCGCGTAGTCGTTGAGGGCTTTCGCATTCGCGGTGACCGCCAGAATTTCGTGCTGCCGCGGCGTGCGGAAGTCCAGTTCGTCTCCGCCACGCAAGCTGATGATCGCGTTCATGTCGAATACTTCGCCACTGAACCAGCCGTGGCCGTCGATCGCAACGGGGACGCCGATCGTGTGCGAGCCGACCCAGGGCCGTCCGGACTCGTGAATGGTCTGATTCGCGCGTTCGCGAAAGATCTGCACCGAGCCGAAGCAGAACTCCTCGAAATGACCCGAGAACCGTCCGGCCGACAACTGGTCGTAGCACTGACCCCATTCACGCAGACAGGCGGCGTGCTCGTCGGCGTCGTCGGTATGTATCAGGTTGGCGGTGAACGGCGGCTGCGTGGCCGTGGCTTCGTACATCGTGATCATGCTGGCTCCCCAATGGATGGGATTGAGCGGGAGCAGACAGCGTGCCAGCCACTGCCGGGCGCACGAAAGACCTGATTCCGCGCGCACTCCGGGCGGGTGGCCGGCATGGCCATGTGCTTTATAGGGGCATACCTGCATCTGGACGACGCATGCTGGTGCAGGTCGTGCGTACAAGCCCCTTTGGAGTGCGCCATGTCGGACTCGCGGCGCAGATCTTCCGTGTTCCGTCTGTCCCCACGACGGATACAATCTTCTTATTCGTGTATCTATTACTTTTTTTATACGTAATCGTAGCGCTCCCGGCACGAAGGTGCCAGTACCTGGTGCGTCATGGGCGTCCTCCGCGCACGCATCGGGAGGCACGATCAGCATCGATTGCCACTTTGGGATAACGGTCATTTCCGGATCGCGCCTAGACTCTTCGGCAATCACCGCTTTTGATCTGGATCAAGATCGAGAGCCGTGACGAATGTGTCCCGCCCGAGCTTGGCGGGACGCCCCGGATAGAGCAGGCGGCAGCACGCGGGACACGATGGCCCGCGGGTGTTGCCGCGCAACAGGGAGGCCACATCTTGAAGAAGCGATCGATTGCAAAGGCGTTGAGTGTCGCGGGGATCACCGCATCGGCAATGGCTGGGCCGGCCGTGGCGGCAGACGCGCCGACCGACATCATCCGCAAAAACTGTCTGAGCTGTCACACCGAACAGGGCGGCCAATTCAGCCGCATCAGCGATCAGCGCAAGACCCCTGAGGGCTGGCTGATGACGATCGTGCGCATGCAAATCATGCATGGTCTGCGCATCGATGCGGACGATCGTGCCACGCTGGTCAAGTATCTCGCCGACACGCAGGGCCTCGCACCGGCGGAGACGGCGGGCGTACGCTACGCGATGGAGCGCCGCCTCAACACGGTGGAGAGCTTCGAGTCCGAGCAGTTCACGCAGATGTGCGCGCGTTGCCATTCCGGGGCACGTGTCGCGCTGCAGCGCCGCCCCGAAGTAGAGTGGGCGCATCTGGTGCATTTCCACCTCGGCCAGTTCCCGAGCACCGAGTACTCGCTGATGGGGCGTGACCGCGACTGGTTCGATATCGCACTCCAGCAAATGGTGCCCGAGCTCGCCGCAACCCAGCCGCTCGAATCCGAAGCCTGGAAGCGTTGGACCGCGATGCCCAAGAGTGAGCCGGGCGGCAAATGGACGATGTCCGGGAGCATGCCGGGCAAGGGCGCCTTCACCGGGGTGATGAGCGTGCAGCCGGCGGGCACTCGGGATACCTACAGCGTCTCGCTGCAGGGCAAGTACGACGATGGCACGCCGCTCAATGGCGAGGGTCAGGCGCTCGTCTATACCGGCTTCGAGTGGCGCGGCAACCTCAAGGTGGATGGCGTGGCGATGCGCCAGGTGTTCGCGCTCGACCGTGACATGCTCTCCGGACGCATGTTCCAGACCGAGCACGACGAGGTGGGTGCCGACATCGTGGCTGCGCGCCAGGGCAGCGGCATCGCGCGCGTGCTGGCCGTGCATCCGGCCTATGTGCGTGCCGGCGAAGAGGCGACGCTGACCATCGTCGGTGCCAACATGGAAGGTGCGCTGGCATTGCCGAATGGGGTGAAGGCTGTTCGTGTGCTGGAGCGCAACCCGAACCGCATCGTCGTCAAGGTGCATGCCGACGCCGATGCGCGTGGCGTGCATGAGGTCGCGGTCGGCGATGTGTCGGGCGGTGCGTTGGCGCTGTTCGACAAAGTGGCGGCGGTGAAGGTGGTGCCGGAGTTCTCGGTGTCGCGCATCGGCGGCAACGGTGGCTCGACGCCGCCGGTGCAGGGCCGCTTCGAGGCGGAGGCCTGGGCCGCCGGGCCTGATGGCGTGGCGGGCAACGAGGATGACTACCGTATCGGCGTGATGCCGGCGAGCTGGTCGGTGGAGCCCTTCGACGATACCGCAAAGAACGACAACGACGTGAAGTTCGCAGGGGTCATGGATGCTGCGACCGGTGTATTCACGCCGGCCGGGGCCGGCCCGAACCCGGAGCGCCGGCAGAGCACGAACAACGCCGGTAACCTCAACGTGGTGGCCACGCTCAGTGAAGGCGGCGAGACGCTGACCGGCAAGGGTCAGATGATCGTGACCGTGCAGCGCTGGAACAACCCTGCGCTGCCCTGATGACGGTGCGGGCGCATCTGCCCGCCATGGACCCGGCCACGCGTCCCGACGAGGGGCGTGGCCGTCTTGGAACCGCAACAGGAGAGCCGCATGGGCGCTGTATTGAATCTGGTCGAGAACAACCTGCACGAGGTGCAGGTGGACGACACCCGCATGCTGTTTCACATCCCGACGAGTTCGCTGTTCGCGATCGATCAGCTCACCGCTTCGATGATCGACAGCATCCGGGATGAACGCCTCACTGCCGAGGCGTTGGTCACACGGTTGAAGACGCTCTTCTCGGAAGAGGAAGTGGTCGAGACCCTGCACGAGCTGGTCGCGCTCGAGTTGGTCGCCGATGGCAGCCCGGTGAAGGCCTTGCCGGGGGTGAAGCGGGTCGAGCAGTTCCCGCTCACCACGCTGGTACTGAACGTGAATACCGGCTGCAACCTGAGCTGTACCTATTGCTACAAGGAGGATCTGGACAAGCCCTCCGAGGGCAAGCGCATGGATTTCGCCACCGCACGCGATTCCATCGAGATGCTGCTGCGTGAATCGCCCAACGAGAAGCGCTACAACATCGTGTTCTTCGGCGGCGAGCCGCTGTCGAACCTGCCGCTGATCAAGGCAGTGGTGGAGTTTGCCGAGCAGCGCTTCGCCGCAGCGGGCAAGGCGGTGGACTTCGTGATGACGACCAACGCCACCCTGCTGTCGAACGACACCATCGAGTGGCTCAATGCGCACCGCTTCGGGCTTTCCATCAGCATCGACGGACCCAAGGCCATCCACGACCGCAACCGCATCACGGTCGGTGGCAAGGGTACCTACGAGACGGTGCGCAAGAAGGCCGAGCGGCTGCTGTCGCGCTATACCTCCCGCCCGGTCGGCGCGCGGGTGACGCTCACGCATGGCACGACCGAGGTCGAGCGCATCTGGGATCACCTCTTCAACGAGCTCGGATTCGCCGAGGTGGGCTTCGCGCCGGTGACCTCGGGCGACATCTCCACCTTCAACCTCAGCAACGAGGAGCTGGTGGAGGTGTTCGCCGGCATGAAGCGGCTGGGCCAGCGCTATCTGGAGGAGGCGCTGGAGGGGCGCAACATCGGCTTCTCCAACCTGCACCAGCTCATCACCGATCTGCACGAGGGGCACAAGAAGTCGCTGCCCTGCGGCGCCGGGTTGAAGATGCTGGCGGTGGACCACAAGGGCGAACTCAACCTGTGCCATCGCTTCACCGGTTCCAGCCTGCCCACCTTCGGCGACGTCAAGGCCGGCGTGAAGCATGTGGAGCTCGGGGATTTTCTCGCCCAGCGTCTCGACCGCACCGACACCGGTTGTGCCAGCTGCCGCATCCGCAACCTGTGCTCCGGCGGCTGCTATCACGAGAGCTACGCGCGCTACGGCGATCCGGCACATCCCACTTACCACTACTGCGATCTGATGCGCGACTGGGTCGATTTCGGCATCCAGGTCTACAGCCGCATCATGGCCGTCAATCCGGCCTTCATCGATCAACACATTACCCCGCGGAGGGCCCACTGAAATGAAACATCTCAAGGCAATCAACAACAAGGCGCAGCTGCTTGCACAGGCAGTGGGCGAGGACAAGGTCGAGGAAGTGGTGGCGATGAGCGCCATCGCCGGCTGCAGCGCCACCACCGATCCGGGTTGGGAAATCGACGCGTTCGGCGGTGTGGCCTCGCTGTGCCAGCCGATGGAAGCGGACCTGTACGGCTGCGCCGACCCGTGCTGGTGGCCGGCGCAGGTCCCGGACACGATGATCACCTATCCGGAATGGAACAAGGATGCTGCCAGCACGCGTGAGGACTGGCGCAACCTCGGCACCGTGTTCCCGAAAGACCTCTGATGCGGCCAGGAGACCCGAAAATGACGAAATCCCGCTTCAAAGCCTCCGCCCGCGCCGGCGTCGGCGCCGCGCTGCTGGCCAGCGGCATCACCACCGCGTTCGCTGCGAGCGGCGGTGCGCTGACCCCCGGCAAGGAATACATGGTGGTCGCGAACTACCCCAACAACCTGCATGTGCTCGACCTCGCCGAAGACAAGCTGATGAAGAGCTGCAGCCTGCCGGATGCCTTCGGCCCGGGCATCATCCAGGTGTCGCCGGACAAGAAGACCGCGTACATCCTCAACAACCGCTTCGGCGCCATCTACGGTATCGAACTCGACACCTGCAAGACGACCTTCCAGGCGTCGATGTCGCTGGAGCCCAACGAGCGCGCGAAGTCGATGTTCTCGATCGCCGTTTCGGCGGATGGCAAGGAGCTGTACTCGGTACAGAATCCCACCATCCTCGAGAAGGACCATTACGTGGTGCAGCAGCCGCGGCTGGCGGTGTACGACACCAGCGCAGGCCTGAACGCGAAGCCGGTCCGGGTGTTGCCCGCACCGCGTCAGATCTCGGTGATGCAGGCCGCCAAGGACGGTTCGCTCTACATGGCAGGTGCCGACCTCTACAAGGTGGATCCCAAGACGGGCGCCTCCAGCGTCGCGATTCCGATGCGCAACTGGGAACGGCCGCTCTACTCGCCGCCCGATGTGCTCTATGCCTGGCCGATCCAGACGGTGACGAACGACTTCATGCTGCTCTACACCGCGGTGAAGTTCACCGACGACAAGATGGACATGGATACGGCAGCGTTCGTGTATGGCTACATGAATGTGGATCTGGAAACCGGTGCGACCGAGACCGTCGATTTCGCCGATCTTACCGAGATCTACTTCACCGGCGCCCGCTCGCCCAAGGACCCCAACCTGATGTTCGGGGTGCTGAATACGCTCGCCAAGTACGACATCAAGGAGAAGAAGAAGATCGCTTCTGCCGAAGTCGACCATGCCTACTACGTGGTCAACACCAACCGCGACGGCAGCAAGGTGTATCTCGCCGGAACGTGGAACGACGTCGCCGTGTATGACGCCGACAGCCTGAAGAAGCTCGGCAACATCCAGTTGCCGGGTGGCGACATGTCGCTGGGGACGCCGCAGATCTTCGTGCGCTGATCCGCCTTCGTCACGTCACGCGCGAGGCCACGCCCTTTACCGGCGTGGCCTCGCCGCATTCGCCGGCCCGACCCGGGGCTGGGTAAAATACCGATTCCATGACGGCGGCGCAGACCGCCCGAACAACGACAACATCGAGGAGACCCATCATGACCGCTGTCAGCGAGTTTCTGCGCGCGCGCGATTTCCTGCTTCAACACCGTGATGATCACGCCGCCGCCCATGCCGGCTTCCGCTGGCCGGAACTGACCGAGTTCAATTGGGCGCTGGATTACTTCGATCGCATCGCCGAGAGCAACGACGCACCGGCGCTGTGGATCGTCGAGGAGGACGGGCGCGAGTCCCGCCTGTCCTTCGCCGAGCTCTCCGATCGCTCCAACCGCGTCGCGAACTGGCTGCGCGCGCAGGGTGTGAAGCGCGGCGAGCGCATGCTCGTGATGCTCGGCAACGAAGTGCCGTTATGGGAAACCATGCTTGCCGCGATCAAGCTCGGTGCCGTCATCATCCCCGCCACCACGCTGCTCTCGCCGGCCGATCTGGAGGACCGTCTCACTCGCGGTGAGGTACGCCACATCGTCATCGGCCACGCGCATGTCGCCAAGTTCGAAGGCATGGCGAACGATTGCACCCGCATCTGCGTCGGCGCGCGCGCCGCCGGCTGGCTCGCGTTCGAGGATGCCTACCATGCTGCAGAAGCGTTTGTGCCCGATGGCGTGACGCGGGTCACCGACCCGCTGCTGCTCTATTTCACCTCCGGCACGACCTCCAAGCCCAAGCTGGTGCAGCATTCCCACCAGTCCTACCCGGTCGGGCATCTATCCACGATGTACTGGATCGGCCTCAGGCCGGGCGACCGGCACATGAACATCAGCTCCCCCGGCTGGGCCAAGCACGCCTGGAGCTGCTTCTTCGCGCCGTGGAACGCGGGCGCCTGTGTGTTCCTCTACAACTACAGCCGCTTCGACGCGAAGGCCTTGCTCGACGTGCTGGTGCGCTACGAGATCAGCACCCTGTGCGCGCCGCCCACGGTATGGCGCATGCTCATCCAGCAGGATCTCGCTGCGTACCGCACCAGGCTGCGCGAGCTGATCGGCGCCGGCGAGCCGCTCAACCCCGAGGTCATCGAGCAGGTCAGGAAGGCCTGGGGCCTCACCATCCGCGACGGCTTCGGCCAGACCGAAACCACCGCCGTGGTCGGCAACACCCCCGGCCAACCGCTCAAGCCCGGCTCCATGGGTCGCCCGCTGCCCGGCTACACGATCGCGCTGCTGGATGCCGAGGGCAACCCGGCCGATGAGGGTGAGGTCTGCCTCGTGCTCGACCGGAAGCCGCTCGGACTGATGCTGGGCTATGCCGGTGACCCGGGCAAGACCGCCGACGTGATGCGCGACGGGCACTACCACACCGGTGATGTCGCGAGCATCGACGCCGACGGCTACATCACCTATGTCGGCCGCGCCGACGATGTCTTCAAGGCGTCCGACTACCGCATCAGCCCGTTCGAGCTCGAGAGCGTGCTCATCGAGCACCCCGCGGTCGCCGAGGCCGCCGTCGTCCCCAGCCCCGACCCGCTGCGCCTCGCGGTACCCAAGGCCTATGTCATCCTCGCCCCCGGCCACAGCCCTTCGGCCGAGCTGGCCAAGGACATCCTCGCCTTCACCCGCGAACGCCTCGCCCCCTACAAGCGCATCCGCCGCCTCGAGTTCTCCGACCTGCCCAAGACCATCTCCGGCAAGATTCGCCGAGTGGAGCTGCGCAAGGCAGAGGAGGGCAAGGGCGCTGGCGCGCGCGGCGCGCTGGAGTTCTTCGAGGAGGATTTCCCGGAGCTGAAGGGCTGACCGGCGGCACGCTTGCGACCAAGGCGGGGACCGGCACAGCCCCCGGTGTGGCCGCAAGCGTGCCGCCTGCAACACCGCTGACATTTCCCGTATGCGCCTATCCGTCGTATCGCATATAGTTTCGGCCGGAATGCATCTGGCAAACGGATCGGGATACGGAGTGATCGACAATGGCGATCTATCGCTGCAACAAATGCGGCTTCATCGAGGAAGTGGCCGCGGAGTCAATCGGCACACAACGCGCATGCCCGCATTGCGGTTATGTCAATGTCACTCACGACACCTTGCTCTTCATTTCCAAGGTGCTCGAACGCTACTTTGCCCTGCTGAACGCGTCGCGCCGGGAGAGCGCCGAACACAAGGGGGTGGCGGCGACGCCGGCCGCATCCCGGATCGACCTGCGCGGGCTGGATCTGCACAACACCAAGCTCATCGCCACCGATGTCCAGCACGGCCCGATCCACGACTGGTTCGCATCGCGCAATGTGACGATACGTCCGAAACTCGGCGCGGTGGACACCACCGGTTTTTTCGACGAGATTGCCGTCGCGATCGGGGATGACTACGAACTGCACCGCGCGCTGATCGATCAGATCCGCCATGCCCAGACGCGCAACTACACCTCGGTGAACGTCAATCTCTCCAAGCGCAGCCAGAAGGAGCAGCAACTGCTCACCGCCTTCTGCCGACAACTGTACGACTACTCCTTCGTGTCGAAGTACTTCTACCAGAAGGTGGAAAAGGTCGTCCGGCTGAATCTCCAGGCGTCCCAGCCCATCAGGGACTTCTTTGCCGGAGAATGGCTGGAGTGGTTCGCCTTGATGAAGGTGCTGGGCACGATGCAGTCGGCCGGGGGCAGCTCTGCCTGCGCACGCAGCCTCGAGGTGGTGTTTGCGAACGAGGATCTCCACGAGCTGGATGTGTTCGGCCTGATCGGTGGCCGCACGCCGGTCTGCGTGGAGTGCAAGACCGGCGAGTTTCGCCCCTACATCGACCGCTACGACACCCTCAGGAAGCGCCTCGGCCTGTCGCGTACCCAGTTCGTGATCTGCGTGGCCGGGCTCACGGACGAACAGGCTACCGGCCTCAGCGCCATGTACGACCTCACCTTCGTCAATCAGGGTACGCTGGCAGTCCACCTTTCACAGCTCTCGACCCTGGCCTGAACCCGGCGGGAGTCAGGCGCAGGGCTGTTTTCTTTACGTGATCTTTACTTCGATCCTGCGAGAATCGCTCCTGTCTGAATCCCCGGGAGATTGCCCTCGCGGCGTCTTGCATGAGAACAGCGCTTCATCCCAGTCGGACAGTCGCGCTTGCGTTCATGGCAGCGATTGCTGCCGGTACCGTGTTGTTGATGTTACCGGCTGCACGCGCCGACGGCCTGGCAGCGCCGTTGCTGACGGCCTTCTTCACGGCTGTATCGGCGGTATGCGTGACCGGACTGGTCGTCGTCGATACCGGCACCTACTGGTCCGGGCTCGGGCAGGTGGTCATCATGCTGCTCTTCCAACTCGGTGGATTCGGGATGATGACCGCAGCGACGGTGCTGGGTCTGATGGTCAACCGCTCGCTGCGGCTACGCACCAAGCTCATCAGCCAGGTCGAGACGCACTCGCTTGGTCTGGGCGATATCGGTAGCGTCGCCCGCCTGGTGCTTGGCGTCACCCTGTTCGTTGAGCTGATGGTGTTCTGTGCGCTGACGCTCAGACTGCATCTCGCTTACGACCTGCCTCTTGGAATGGCCGCCTGGAGCGGGGTGTTTCATGCGGTCTCGGCGTTCAACAATGCGGGTTTCTCGATCCACGCGGACAGCCTGGTCAGATATGCCTCCGACGTGATGATGCTGATGCCCGTCATGATCGCAATCGTCATCGGTGGGATCGGCTTTCCGGTGCTGCACGACCTGCGGCAGAAGCGGCACGATCCGAGGCACTGGTCGCTGCATACCAAGCTCACGTTGGTGGGCAGCGGCATACTGCTGCTCGGTGGCTTCGTCATCCTTCTGGTCTTCGAGTGGTCGAACGAGGCCACGCTGGGGCTCATGAGCATTTCGGACAAGATGCTGTCTGCGGCGTTTGCAACGGTTTCGGCACGAACGGCCGGGTTCAACTCGATCGATATCGGAGCACTCACGCACGAGAGCTGGGCGCTGCACTACTTGTTGATGTTCGTGGGCGGCGGGAGCGCAGGGACGGCGGGTGGGGTCAAGGTCGGCACGGTGGCGATCCTGATCCTGATGGTCATTGCCGAGATTCGCGGCCGCAGTGACAGCGAGGCTTTCGGTCGGCGGGTCAGCCAGTCGGCGCAGCGTCAGGCGATCACCGTACTGGTTCTCGGCAGCGCGGTCGTGGCTTTCTCGACGATTGCGATTCTTCGTGTCACGGACCTGCCCACGGACAAGGTCATCTTCGAGGTCATCTCCGCATTCGGCACGGTGGGTCTATCCACCGACATCACGGCGGACCTGCCCCCGTTCGGGCAAGTCGTGCTCGCGCTGCTGATGTTCGCAGGGCGGGTGGGCACCATCACCCTGGCAGCGTCGCTTGCGATGGGCGAAAGACGCATGCCCTACCGCTATGCAGAGGAGCATCCCATTGTTGGCTAGACTCTTTACCGAACAGTTCGCCTTTTCCAGGGGCGACAGCGTGGTCGTGATCGGTCTGGGACGCTTCGGGCGCTCCGTCGGTCAATCCTTGATGCGCCTCGGTCATGATGTCATGGGCATCGACCGCGACGAAACCCTGGTACGCGAGTGGGCCGACCTGCTCACCCATGCGGTGCAGGCCGACTCGACCAACACGGCGATCATGCGCCAGCTTGGCGTCGCCGATTTCTCGCATGCGATCGTTGCCATAGGCACCGATCTTGCGGCGAGTCTGATGACCTTGATGACGCTCACCGAACTCGGGATCAAGGACATCTGGGTCAAGGCGCTGACGAACGAGCATGGCCAGATCGCCGAGCGCATCGGCGCCCACCATGTGGTCTATCCAGAGGCCGACATGGGCGAGCGGGTCGCTCATCTCATCACCGGGCGCATGATGGACTTCATCGAATTCGATGACGGGTTTGCAATTGCCAAGATTCGGGCGCCGAAGGTCACGCATCACCGTGCTCTCGCAGAGTCCCGCATACGCGAGGTCTTCGGCGTGACGGTTGTCGGCGTCAAGCGCACTCACGAGGATTTCCAGCACGCAACCGCTCAGACCGTGATCGTCCCTGACGACCTGCTCGTCGTGTCCGGGCCGACCCGCAAGATCGAGCTCTTCGCCGGCAACAAGTGACGCCCTGCAGGAATTTTCCTGGTCGTCCGGCGCCGATAAGCTGCTACAATCCGCGCCGTGGCGGGTCTCCCCGCATTGCAGCGTGGTGAACCTGGTCAGGGCCGGAAGGCAGCAGCCACAGCCACTCACTGCAAGTGCCGGGGGTCAGGCTCGCCACCCCGAATACGCGAAGGGCGCAAACATCGGTCGGCATCAATGCCATCGAAACCGGTGTGCGAACCGGTTGGAGCGCCTTACTCTGGCACCCGTCCGAACGCTTCAACCGCTGTGGCCAGTTGCTGCGTCACGGCCATCAACTCTCGAACAAGCGCCTCATCCACGTCGAAGCTGCCCTCGTACTCGGCAAGGTTTCGCTTGTTGTGGCACAGATCGAGCACACGCCATTTTGCCGGCGGAAAACCAGCCGTGTGCGCCAGGGCCTGGAATACCAGATAGCGGTTTTCGGACCGATAGCCATGCCAGCGCAACGCAGCGAGCGCCAAGGCATGCGCGGCGTTGTAGGCTAGATCGAAGGCACTTTCCAGGCCCAGTGTAGGCGTCGCGGCATCGAGCAGCTTGCGCTTTGCGGATCGGACCAACCCGTCGAACTCGGTCTGGCTTGGGGGCTCGACCTTCAGCCCGCCTTTGCTGACCTTCGCAAGGTTATCCAGCGGGGAGCTCATGCTCGGTACCTATCAGGAAAATCTTCGGCTGCGAGAGCACACGCAGAACGAAACTGTTCTCGGTGCGGACCTTCTCGGCCAGCGCGGCGGGGGTATAGAGCGTCGGGTTCACCTTGCGCCCGAGCACCTGCTCTGCCTCGGCCAGGCGCTCGAACAGATCGGCGTAGCCGAGCGTCTCGGTGACCACCATCAGATCGATGTCGCTCGTTGCGGTGTCGGTGCCTTTGGCCACCGAGCCGTACACGAACGCAAGCGCGATGCGATCGGCAACCGCGTTGAGGGCGGTGCGCAGAACATCGGCCAAGCCCAGGGTCTTCATCACGATGCCCCGCAATTCGGCAAAGATGGGCGCAGCGGCGTTGGCCTGGTAGTGCTTCTGGTTGCCGATCGGCGTGACCGTCACCAGGTCGGCCGAGACCAGCTTTTCGAGCTCGCGCTGCAAGGCACCACGCCCGGTGCCGGTCAGACGGAGCAGCTCATTCCCGTAGAACGAGCGATCGGGCCGGCCAAACAGAACTGCCAACAGGCGTTGCTGTAGACCAGAAAACAGCGCATCAGCGACTGAACATTCAATCATCCCCATAACGGGGATTATAGTCCCAAAATCAGGGGTCAAATACACATCATCAGTCTGGTCTGCCTCATATCAGAACGCAAGCACTCGGATGACGAGCATACGACCGGGCAACACTCACAACACCGCATCCATCAGCATCATCCCGACAAAGCCTGCGATGAGCCCGGTGGTGGCGAGGGTTTCGTGGCCGCGGCGGTGGGATTCGGGGATGATCTCGTGGCTGACGACGAAGAGCATCGCGCCTGCGGCACCCGCCAGCCCCCAGGGCAGGATTGCGGTGGAGAGGCCGACCAGCGACGAACCGGCGAGGGCTGAGAGCGGCTCGATCAGGCCAGAGAGGGCTGCGACGGCGAAAGCGAAGAGGCGCTTGTGGCCGGCGCTGGCGAGCGCGATCGCGACGATCAGGCCCTCCGGAACGTTCTGCAGCGAGATGCCGGTGGCGACGGCGTTGCCGGTTCCGTTGCCGTTGGCTGCGACGCCGATCGCGAGGCCCTCGGGGATGTTGTGCACCGCGATCGCGAAGACGAACAACCACACCGCAGCGCTGGTGCGCGAGGCGCCCGGCTGGTGGGTGTGCGGCAACATGCGGTCCATCGCGAGCAAGAGGGCGGCGCCGATGCCGATACCGGCGGCGACCAGGCCGGCAGCGTGGGCATCGGAGGCGCCCAGCGCGCGGGCGGCGTCGAAGGCGGGGAGCAGCAGCGAGAACACCGCCGCGGCGAGCATCACGCCGGCGCCGAAGCCGAGCAGCGTGCCCTGCACACGCGCCGAGATGCGCTGCATGAGCACCACCGGGAGCGCGCCGAGCGCGGTTGCGAGCGCGGCCATGCCGCCACCCGTGAGCGCCTCGCGCCAAGCGCTGCCGGCAAGGCTTTGCATGAACTGGTTGCCGAGCAGCGCGAGGCCGAGGAGGGCGATGCCCCAGCCGGCGAGCGCACGCGTGAGACCCGCGACGTTGGCGGGCTGGTGATGAATGCGGGCGATTCTTGCAACCATGTTGCACCTCCTGTGCCATCAGGATGCGATTGGCGCATCCGGGACTGTGTCATTGCGTACAGTCTGGCAGGGGGGATTTCATAGTTGAAATTGATCTTTTGAAACGGCGTGATTGATGTTGGCGATCGCCAGGCTGGGTGGATCCCGCCGGACGATCGACAGGTGGGTGTGTTCAGAGGAGCTTCATCGCACGGGCGGCCTCGCTGAGCTCGGCGCGGAAATCCGGGTGGGCGATGCCGATCAGCGCGCGTGCGCGCTGGCTCGCGGTTTTGCCGCGCAGTTGGGCGACACCGTACTCCGTGACCACATAGTTGATGTCGTTCTTGCTGGTGGTGACATGGGTGCCGGGCGAGAGCACGGGCGCGATGCGCGAGACGGCACCGTCCTTGGCGGTTGAGGGCAGCACGATGAAGGCCTTGCCGTCGCGCGAGCGATTGGCGGCGCGCACGAAATCGACCTGGCCGCCGGTGCCGGAATACGGGGTCGAGCCCAGGCTTTCGGAGCCGCACTGACCGAGGAGATCGATCTGCAGCGTGGCGTTGATCGCGCACAGCTTGTCGTTCTGCGCGGCAATCCAGGGGTCGTTGGTGAACTCCACCGGGTGCATCTCGAGCATCGGGTTGCGATGCAGGAAGCGATAAAGCTTCGCCGAACCCAGCGCGAAGGTCGCGACCATCTTGCCCGGCATGAAGGTCTTGCGGCGGTTGGTGACTGCACCGCTCTCGACCAGCGAAAGGATGCCGTCGCCGATCATCTCGGTGTGAATGCCGAGGTCACGCTTGTGCTGCAACTGCATCACCACCGCGTCCGGGATGCCGCCGTAGCCGATCTGCAGGGTGGAACCGTCCTCGATCAGGTCGGCGACGTACTTGCCGATGGCCTCCTGCACCGGACCGATCGCCGGCAGGCCGACTTCCGCCAGCGGCTCGTTGCTTTCCACCAGCCCCGCGACCTGCGAGATGTGGACATGGCAGTTGCCATTGGCGAAGGGCACGGCCGGATTCACTTCCAGCAGGATCACCCGCGCCTTGCGGATCGCCGCCATGGTGTAGTCCGGCGCGAGCGACAGCGAGAAATAACCGTGCTCGTCCATCGGTGAGGCCATGCTCATCACCACGTCGGCCGGCGACAGCCCGCGGTCGATCAGCGCCGGCAGTTCCGAGAAATACGCCGGGATGTAATCCACCCAGCCCGCCTGGCCGCCCGGGCGGGTGGCGCCACCGAAGAAGTAGGCATCATGACGGATGTTGGCGCGCGTTGCCGGGTCGATGTACGCGAACTTGCGCAGCGGCAGGATCTGGCTCACGGCGACATCGTTCATTGTGTGGCGCCGCTCAGACAGCGCGTGCAGGAGCGCCGGTGGCTCGCCCACGCCGGTGGGTACGACGACCGTGTCACCGTCCCGCACCATCCCGGCCGCATCGGCTGCGGTCATTCTTTTCTGTTCGTACATTCCCTGCGTGTTCATTGTCGACCTCGTGCTGGTTTCCTGGCCGGGCCGTGTTCACGTCCGGCCCGGCGGCTTGCTCCGCATTTCACGTGCGGCGGCAGGATTCTAGCCTGAAGCCGGGGAATGACAATTGGGCTGGATCAAGGACGCGGCAGATGCAAGAATGCCGTCAGCACCGCCCGCCAAGTTGACCTTGCAAGGGCGCGCCCTTGAATTCGCATGAGAAAGTCCGCTGCGCCGCTTTCCGATTCCAGGTGAGGGGCTGCCAGCGAGCGGGAAGTTGCTTTCGCGATGCAAGCGCGTGTGGATCTGCGGAAGCCGCCGATAGGCCTCTGGTAGAATCCGCGCCATGAGCTATCAGGTCCTCGCGCGGAAGTGGCGGCCGAAATCCTTCGGCACGCTGGTTGGTCAGGAGCATGTGGTGCGTGCGCTGTCGCATGCGCTCGCCACCGGCCGGCTGCATCACGCCTGGCTCTTCACCGGCACGCGCGGGGTGGGCAAGACCACGATCAGCCGCATCCTCGCCAAGGCACTCAACTGCGAGACTGGTGTCACCGCGGAACCCTGCGGCACCTGCAGCGCCTGCGTGGCGATCGACGCGGACCGCTTCCCCGACTATGTCGAGATGGATGCCGCCTCCAACCGCGGCGTCGACGACATGGCGGCCTTGCTCGATCAGGCGGTGTATGCGCCGGTGCAGGGGCGCTACAAGGTGTACATGATCGACGAAGTGCACATGCTCACCGGCCACGCCTTCAACGCGATGCTGAAGACGCTGGAGGAGCCGCCCGCGCATGTGAAGTTCATCCTTGCCACCACCGATCCGCAGAAGATCCCGGTGACGGTGTTGTCGCGCTGCCTGCAGTTCAACCTCAAGCAGATGCCGCCCGGCCACATCGTCGAGCACTTGGGGCGCATCCTCGCCGCCGAGCAGATCCAGTTCGAGCCGCTCGCACTGCGGCACATTGCGCGCGCGGCGGGTGGCTCGATGCGCGACGCGCTGTCACTGCTCGACCAGACGATCGCGCACGGCGCAGGCCGCGTCGAGGAGGCGCAGGTCACGCAGATGCTCGGCACGGTCGGCGACGACCACCTCTACGCTCTGCTGGATGCGGTGCGCGATGGCGACGTCGCCGCGCTGCTGGCGGTGGCCGATGGCATGGAGGCGCGCAGCCTGTCCTTCGATGCTGCCCTGCAGGCGCTGGCCTCGCTCGTGCATCGCATCGCGCTGATGCAGTTTGCACCTGCGGCGATCGCCGACGAAGCCGAGCGTGGTCGCCTCACAGCCTATGCCGCCGGCTTCGACGCGGAGTTCCTGCAGCTCGCCTACCAGATTCTCATCCACGGGCGGGACGAGCTCCCGCTTGCGCCGGACGAATATGCCGGCTTCACGATGAGCCTGCTGCGCCTGGTCGCCTTCCGCCCCGAGGCCGGCGTCCCGCTTGGCGGCGCATCTGGCGGAGGCGGTGGGGAAGGGCGTGCGCGCATGGTTCCGCCGCTCGCCACCCCTGTCACCATGGCCGCGCCCGCACCGCGCGCCGAGTCGCGTCACCAGGAGGGGGCCGGGCAGCAGGCTCCGGCAACGGTCGCGCCGGAGGCGCTTACGGATCTTGCGCAAGACGCCGGGATTCGCGAGGGCGTGTTGCCCGTCGCAGCAGCAGCGGTGCAGGCCAATTCGCCCGTGTCTGTTGACGATGTGCCGCCGTGGATGGATCTGCCGCCCGAGGCGCTGGAAGAGCAACACGCGACGCAGGCTTTCGTCCTGCCCGACGGCCCGCCGGAGCAGTCCAATGAGCCTTCGCCCGAGCGAGTACCCGCGTCGCAGTCGGTTGCGCGGGCCGTGGAGGCGTCGGGTGACGCGGTCGTGCGCGACGCCCCCGACCCGGAACCCGAGGCAGCGCAAGCGACGGACGAGGTCGCCAGTGGCGGTTTGCCAGCGCATCACGCAACGGACAGTGCGTGCGATGCCGACTTCACCGCCGCGCTCGTCGCGGGCGATTGGCATGCCTGCCAGCGCATGCTCGGTCTTGGCGGGATGCTCCGCGAACTGGCGCAGCATTGCGAGTACCTTAGCGGAGGTCAGTCGCAGCTCGCGCTGCGCCTGTCGTCCACCCATCGTCACCTCCTGAGCATGAACCCCGCCCTCGCCGACAAGCTCGGCGATGCGGTGAATGCGCTGGCTGGACGCAAGCTGCGGGTGCGCATCGAGGTCGGCGAGATTGCCGGTGAGACGCCCGCCCAGCGGGACGCAGCGGAGCGCGCGCAGCGCCATGCGGCGGCGGTGGCCTCGCTGGAACGCGACCCGTTCGTACGCGAACTGATCGAACGATTCGATGCCACGCTGGTCGAGGCGTCGGTGAAACCACTTTGAACCTTTCCTGACGGAGAAACTGAAGATGATGAAGGGCGGAATCGCCGGGCTGATGAAGCAGGCCCAGCAAATGCAGGAGAACATGAAGAAGATGCAGGACCAGTTGGCGCTGGTCGAGGTCGAGGGCGCCGCAGGTGCCGGCATGGTCAAGATCCTCATGACCTGCAAGTACGATGTGCGCCGGGTGAGCATCGACCCCTCGGTGATGGACGACAAGGAGATGCTCGAGGATCTGCTCGCCGCCGCTGTGAACGATGCGGTGCGCCGAGTCGAATCGACCACCCAGGAGAAGATGGCCGGTTTCACCGCGGGGCTCAACCTGCCGCCCGGTATGAAGTTGCCTTTCTGAACGGCGCGGCGCAGATGCCCGATCTGTTCATGCGCTGCGCGTTGCATGCCCTCCCGAGGTGTTGCGGGTGACTCCATCCAGCCTCGACGAGTTGATCGACGCATTGCGCACCCTGCCGGGCGTGGGGCCGAAGTCCGCCCAGCGGATGGCCTACCACCTGTTGCAGCGCGATCGCCGCGGTGGTGCACGGCTCGCACGTGCGCTCGATGGCGCGCTCTCGGTGCTGCGCCACTGCGAGCGCTGCAACACCTTCAGCGAGGAGGCAGTGTGTCAGCGCTGCGCGAACCCGCAGCGCGACGAGAGTCTGCTGTGTGTCGTCGAGATGCCCGCCGACCTTGCGATGATCGAACAGACCCACGCCTACAACGGCCTCTATTACGTCCTGATGGGGCGGATCTCGCCGCTCGATGGCATCGGGCCGCGCGAGCTGCAACTCGATCGACTGATCGCGCGCGCGAGTGACCCCGCCGTGCGCGAGGTCATCATCGCCACCAACTTCACCAACGAGGGCGAGGCGACTGCCCATACCGTGTCGGAACTCCTCGGCGCGCGCCGTATCTCCGCGAGTCGGTTGTCACGCGGCGTGCCGGTTGGCGGCGAACTCGAGCACACCGACGCAGGCACCATCGCCCAGGCCCTGGTGGAGCGTCGCAGCCTCCCGTCGCGCTGAGGCCGGCGCATGTCGCAGCGGGTGTTCTGGCTGCAAGTGCTTTTTCTGATGCGGGGTTTCCCTTATAATCGTGCAGTTTTTTTCGAACTGCATTATTGGTTCCCTTTCAGGAAGAGGTCATGAGCGTGGATCAGAAGATGGACAGTAGCCGTCGCGCGCTGCTAGTCGCGACATCGGCGGCAGGTGGTGTCGCCGCGGTGGCGACGGCGGTGCCGTTCGTTGCCAGCCTGTCGCCGTCCGAGCGTGCGAAGGCAGCGGGCGCGCCGGTCGAGGCCGACATCGGCAAGCTCGCCCCGGGCGAGATGATGACCGTGGAATGGCGTGGCAAGCCGGTGTGGGTGCTGCGCCGCACGCCGGAAATGCTGGCCGCGCTCGACAAGACCGAGGACAAGGTCAGCGACCCGGCCTCCGATCAGCCGATGCAGCCGGACTACGCGAAGAACAAGCACCGCTCGATCAACCCCGAATACCTCGTCACTGTTGGTATCTGTACCCACCTGGGGTGCTCGCCGAGCGCGAAGATGGCGATGGGCGTCGAGAGCGGCCTCGGGGCCGACTGGGCAGGCGGATTCCTCTGCCCCTGTCATGGCTCGCTCTTCGACCTTGCCGGGCGCGTGTTCAAGAGCATGCCGGCGCCGACCAACCTGGAAGTGCCTCCGCACAAGTACCTCGCGGAAACCACCCTCCTCATCGGTGAAGACGGAAAGGCCTGACGATGACCACAAAATCCCAAAGCCTGATCAACTGGATCGACGAGCGCTTCCCGCTGACTTCGTCCATCAAGGGCCACCTCACCGAGTACTACGCACCGAAGAACTTCAACTTCTGGTACTTCTTCGGCTCGCTCGCGTTGATGGTCCTGGTCATCCAGATCCTCACCGGCATCTTCCTGGTCATGCACTACAAGCCGGACGGCACGCTCAACGCCGCAGGCATTCCGGTTGCGTTCGCCAGCGTCGAATACATCATGCGCGAGGTGCCGGGTGGCTGGCTGATCCGCTACCTGCACTCGACCGGCGCGTCGGCGTTCTTCGTCGTCGTGTATCTGCACATGTTCCGCGGGTTGCTCTACGGTTCCTACCGCAAGCCGCGCGAGCTGATCTGGATCTTCGGCACGCTGATCTTCCTGGTGCTGATGGCCGAGGCGTTCATGGGCTACCTGCTGCCGTGGGGCCAGATGTCGTTCTGGGGCGCGCAGGTGATCATCAACCTGTTCTCCGCGATTCCCGTCATCGGTCCCGATCTGTCGCTGATGATCCGTGGCGACTACGTGATCTCGGACGCGACGCTGAACCGCTTCTTCGCCTTCCACGTCATCGCTGTGCCGCTGATCCTCATCGGCCTGGTTGCCGCGCACATCATCGCGCTGCATGAAGTGGGCTCGAACAACCCGGACGGTGTCGAGATCAAGAAGAAGAAGGACGCGAACGGCATCCCGCTCGACGGCATCCCTTTCCATCCGTACTACACGGTGAAGGACATCGTCGGCGTGGTCGGCTTCCTGATCTTCTTCAGCGCGGTGGTGTTCTTCTGGCCCGAGGGCGGCGGCTACTTCCTCGAGTTCAACAACTTCATCCCGGCCGACCCGCTGACCACCCCCGCGCACATCGCGCCGGTCTGGTACTTCACCCCGTTCTACTCGGTGCTGCGCGCGGTCACCTATCCGCTCTTCGGCATCGACGCCAAGTTCTGGGGTGTTGTTGCGATGGGCGCATCGGTGGTGATCATCGCCTTCCTGCCGTGGCTGGACCGCAGCCCGGTGAAGTCGATCCGCTACAAGGGCCCGATCTTCAAGATCGCCCTGGCGATCTTCATCGTGTCGTTCTTCATCCTGGGCTACCTCGGGGTGCTGCCGCCGACGCCGGGTCGTACCCTGGTTTCGCAAATCTGCTCGGTGTTGTATTTCGCGTTCTTCCTGCTGATGCCCTGGTACAGCAAGATGGATTCGTACAAGCCGGAACCGGATCGGGTGACTTTCAAATGAGAATGAATGTGATCAAGACCTTGAAAAGCTTCGCCGCTGCGCTGCTGTTCGCGCCGGTCGTGGCCTTCGCTGCGGGCGCCACGGTGCACCTCGACAAGGCGCCGGTGAGCAAGAACCCGGCCGACCTTCAGCACGGCGCCAAAGTGTTCGTCAACTACTGCATGAACTGTCATGCGGCGAGCTTCATGCGCTTCAACATGATGAACGCCATCGGCCTGACCGATCAGCAGATCCGCGACAACCTGATGTTTACCGGCGAGCGTGTCGGCGATCTGATGAAGATCGCGATGCGCCCGACCGATGCCAAGGTCTGGTTCGGCAAGGCACCGCCCGACCTGACCCTGATCACCCGTCAGCGTTCGTCGGCCGACGGCACCGGGGCGGATTGGCTCTATACCTATCTGCGCCAGTTCTATCGTGACGATCAGCGCCCCACCGGCTGGAACAACGTCGTGTTCCCGAACGTCGGCATGCCGCATGTGCTGACCTCTCTCCAGGGCGAGCAGGTCGCGAAGGTGACGGACAATGCCGACGGGTCCAAGAGCTTCGAACTGTCGCTCGCCAAGCCGGGCAAGCTGTCGGCGGCGGAGTACGACAAGACGGTCGCCGACCTCGTCTCTTACCTCGTGTGGATGGGTGAGCCGGTGGCCGAGAAGCGCAAGACAGTCGGTACGTTTGTGCTGATCTTCCTTGCCGGCCTGTTCGTCCTGAGCTACGCGCTCAAGAAGAATTACTGGAAGGATATCCACTAAGAGGCCTCAAGCCAGCACGGCCTGCGCCGTACCGGCAGTCGCCCTCACGCACCACGCGCGGCCCGCGTGGTGCGCTTTGTTTTTTGCATCCGGAGTTGCCCAATCATGATGACCCTCTATTCCGGCACGACCGATCCGTTCAGCCATCGTTGCCGCATCGTCCTTTTCGAGAAGGGGATGGACTTCGAGGTGATCGACGTCGATCTCTACAACAAACCGGAAGACATCGCGGTGATCAACCCATACAACCGCGTGCCGGTGCTGGTGGACCGGGATCTCATCCTGTACGAAGCCAACATCATCAACGAGTACATCGACGAGCGCTTTCCGCATCCGCAGCTGATGCCGCCCGACCCGATCCTGCGTGCACGTGCGCGTCAGTTGTTGCACACCTTCGAGCACGAACTCTTCGCTCACATCCCGGCGCTCGAAGCCAACGGGCCGAACGCCGATGCGAGCCGCGCCCATGTGCATGACCAACTGATTCAGTTCGCGCCGATCTTCACCAAGCAGCGCTTCATGCTCGGCGACGAGTTTTCCATGCTGGACGTCGCGATCGCCCCCCTGCTGTGGCGTCTCGAGCACTATGGCATCGAGCTCCCCAAGGCATCGGCTGCATTGATGAAGTATGGCGAGCGCATATTCAGTCGTCAGGGCTTCATCGACGCCCTGACGCCGTCCGAGAAGGTGATGCGTCGCTGAGGAGGGCCGCCCCCTGCTGGCAGGGGGCTTTTCTGGAATGTCTTCCATGTCTACCGTTTCGACAAAACCTTATCTCATCCGCGCCATTCACGAGTGGTGCGTGGACCAGGGGCTGACGCCGCACATCGCGGTGATGATCGACCGCCATGTGATCGTGCCGCCAGGCTATGCGCGTGATGGGCAGATCATCCTCAACCTCAGTCCGGACGCGACCAATCAGCTGGTGATTGGCAACGAGACCATCACCTTTCAGGCGCGTTTCGGTGGCAAGGCGCATGCGCTGCTCGTGCCCATCGGCAATGTGATCGCAGTCTATGCCGCTCAGAATGGGCAGGGCATGGCCTTCGAGGCGGAGCCCCTGGCCGAGCCGGATGATGACTCCGAGCATGCCGAGCAGTCTTTGGATGACGGCGACGGGGAAGCACCAGGGCCGGACGATGACAGGCCGCAGTCGCCGCCACCGGCGCGGCGCAACCATCTCAAGGTCGTCAAGTGACCTTGCCGTGCCCTGCGCTGTGACGCGCGGGTGCGCTTGAATCAGTGAAGAGGATCAACGATGGAATGGCAGGATGCTTTCGAGCTCGCGCTCGAGCCGATGGACACGACGCACCATGAGTTCGTCGAGTACTTCAACCGACTCGCCACCGCCCAGGCGGACACGCGGATTGCACACCTCGATGCGTTCATCGAACACACGGTTGCCCATTTCGACCAGGAGAACCGCTGGATGGAGGCGATCGACTTTCCCGGCTGTCATCGTGCAGAGCACGACCGCGTCATCCAGGTGCTGCAGGAAGTGCGCGCGCGCGCCGTGGCGGGCGACGGTTTCTTCCTCGGTCGCCTGATTGAGGAACTGCCTGCCTGGTTCTCCAACCATGCGCAGGGCATGGATGCGGCGCTGGCGTTCACACTGAAGAGCGCCAACTTCGATTTTGCCACCGGATCACTGCCCGCCGGTCAATGCGGTGGCAGTGCATTGCCTGGCGCGTGCGCCTGCGATTCGCCCTCTGGTGACGCCACGAACGCACACACGGCGGCTGAGAAGGTCGTTGCCGGCTAGTCGCGCCGTCCGTGACCAGCTCCAGGATGGGCGTGCAGCCTTGTTCGCGCCTTCCTGGATGGCTTGCAGGGTCGGGCTGCAGTCGCATCTCGCGTTGATCAGGAGGGGGCATAGGGATCTGCGGGCAGCGGTGGTATTCGCCCCTGCATCAGCGCTGCAAGCAGGTCCGACGCGCCACACGCCATTGTCCAGCCGAGTGAGCCGTGGCCCATGTTGAGCCACAGCCCTGCGAGGCGCGAGGCGCCGATCAAAGGTACGTTCGACGGCGTGGCCGGCCTCAATCCGGCCCAACGCTCGCAGCTTTCCGCATCGGTGGCGCCCGGAAACAGGGCTTGTGCCCAGCGTTCGAGCGGGGCAGTGCGTTCCGCGTCGATTTGCGTGTCGTGACCGCAAAGTTCGGCCGTACCGGCCACCCTCAGTCTGTCTCCCAGCCGTGTGCACACGATGCGCAGGGCTTCATCGGTGAGGCTGACACGCGGTGCGCGCTCCGGCGCGACCACAGGCAGCGTGATCGAGTAACCCTTCAATGGCTGCATCGGCAGTCGGCCGAGCCAGGGTGTCAGGAAGGGGTGCCCATGGCTGCCCATGCAGGCCACGCAGGCGTCAGCAAGGAGCTTCTCGTGGCCGTGATCGGGGTGGTCGATGTGCACGCCCCGCGCCGCGCCTCCTTCCACCACCAGACGCGCGACATGCCATCCGTACATGAAGCGCACCCCGGCGGCTTCCGCACGTAGTGCCAGCGCAGTCGTGAATTGCGCCGCATCGCCGGATTCGTCCAGCGGCGCGTGCAATCCGGCGCAGAGTGCAGTGCCGAAGCCGGCGAGTGCCGGCTCGATGGAGAGGCACTCCTCCCGTGTCAGCAGACGGGCTTCGATTCCGAGTTGTGCGAGCCGTGCGTGCTTGCGGCGGGCATGTGCAAGTGCAGCCACGTCACGCACGAGGTGCAGGGTGCCGAGGGTGGCCTCGTGATAGTGGAGCTTCGTCTCCGCCCGTAGCGCGCGCAGACACGCTCCGCTATGGATGGCCAGACGTGCAATGGCCTCGGTGTTGCGCGCATGTCGCGCGGGGAGGCATTCCCGCAGGAAACCCAACAGCCAGCGCCAGCGTTCGGCGTCAAAGCCCGGATGCAGCCGCACCGGCGCATCCGCACGGCCCAGCCAGCGCATCAGCAGGGCAGGGGCCGCGGGCGAAGACCAGGGCTCGGGGTGGCTGATAGAGATCTGGCCGCCGTTCGCATGGCTGGTCTCCATCGCCGGGCCGCGCTGGCGCTCGATGACCGTCACGCGCAGACCCGCGCGTGCGAGATACCAGGCGGTCGTGACGCCGGCCAGTCCGGCGCCCACCACCAGTACGGAGCGCAAGTTCGTCGTTGTCATTGCAGGTGATGCCGTGCGCGGGCGCGCGCATGAGTGCGGGCCGGTGATGATAGCCGAGCCGAGTGCCGGCGGACACTGGGCACGCGTGGCAACGGCAAACACGACAGTCGTGCACAGCGCGCCGACAAGCGGGATAATCCTGTTTTCGAAACGGCCCGCGTCCGCGGTGGACGCCTCAGGAGTCATACATGCGTCGTGTCACGCTCACCCAACATCTCATCGAACAGCAGCATGCCGGCCGCATCAACGCCGACCTGCGCCTGCTGATCGAGGTCGTCGCCCGTGCGGTGAAGGCGATCAGCGTCAACGTCTCCAAGGGCGCCCTGGCCGGCGTGCTCGGCGAGGCGGGTACCGACAACGTGCAGGGCGAGGCGCAGAAGAAGCTGGACGTGATCGCCAACGACATCCTCACCCAGGCCAACGAGTGGGGCGGTCACCTCGCCGCGATGGCGTCCGAGGAGGTCGAGGAGGTGCACCAGATCCCCTTCGATTACCCCAAGGGCGGCTACCTGCTGCTGTTCGACCCGCTCGACGGTTCGTCGAACATCGACGTCAACATCTCGGTCGGCACCATCTTCTCGGTGCTGCACAACCCGGTCGAGGGCGAGGATCCGACCGAGGCGGCCTTCATGCAGCCGGGCAGCAGGCAGGCGGCGGCGGGCTATGCGCTGTACGGGCCGTCGACGATGTTCGTGCTCACGCTCGGTCACGGTGTGCATGGTTTCACGCTCGACCGCGAGATGGGGAGCTTTGTCTACACCCACCCCTTCATGACCATCCCGCAGGAGACCGCAGAGTTCGCGATCAACGCCTCCAACGCGCGCTTCTGGGAGCCGCCGGTGCAGCGCTACATCGCCGAGTTGCAGGCGGGCAAGGCCGGCCCGCGTGGCAAGGACTACAACATGCGCTGGGTCGCCTCGATGGTCGCGGACGTGCATCGCATCCTCACCCGCGGCGGCATCTTCATGTACCCGCTCGACGAGAAGTGCAAGTCCAAGGGCGGCAAGCTGCGCCTGATGTACGAGGCCAACCCGATGGCGATGATCGTGGAGCAGGCTGGCGGCGCCGCGACCACCGGCCGCCAGCGCATCCTCGATGTGCAGCCGTCCAAGCTGCATGAGCGGGTGCCGGTGTTCCTCGGCTCGGCAAGCGAGGTCGAGGTCGTCACCCGCTACCACGACGCATCCTGAACGATTCCTGAACGTCTCTTCGGCCGGCCCCGGGCGTACACGCCTGGCGCCGGTCGCTGTTTCTCCCTGTCCCGCCTCGCGCGCCTGCAATCAGGGTGTCACCGGGATCGGGATCGTCGCCTCGTCCTTCACCGACTCCAGCACCACATAGGTGTGCGTCTGCTTCACGCAGGGCAACGCCGAGATCGCTTCGCCCATCAGCTTGCGATAGGCGGTGACGTCGCGGGTGCGCACCTTCAGCAGGTAATCGAAGTCGCCCGCGATCATGTGGCACGACTGGATCTCCGGGATGCGTCGCACCGCCTCGTTGAAGCGCGCCAGATCCTGCGCGCTGGTGCTGTTGAGGAGCACCTGCACCATCACCACATGGCTGTTCTGCAGGGCCACCGGGTCGAGCTCGGCGTGGTAGCCGCGGATCACACCGCTGCGTTCCAGGCGTCGCACCCGCTCGGCGCAGGGCGTTTTGGTGAGATCCACCTGGCGTGCGAGCGCGACGATCGAGATGCGACCGTCCTGCTGCAGGGCCTTGAGGATCTTCAGGTCAGTTCGGTCCATCTGCTGTGCTCCAGGCAAAACGTCTGTACGACAGCGCATCATGAGTCGAATGGACTGCCAAGGCGTGAAGTTTGGAGCCAAATCCTGCCGCGTTTCAACAACAATTCCGTCGTTTGGAGATTGCGTGGCACGTCGGGCGGAAGACCCGCATCAGGGCTTTCAGCAGGCTGCCACGCACACCACACCCGCGCACAATGACGACACAGCGGAAGCCGCTTCCGCGACGCACAGGATCAGGAGACCCTTCATGAGCATCTCGCTTGCCGCAGCCGCCTTGCCCGCCACCACGCGCCAGCCCTTGCGCGCCCGCATCACCGCAGCGTACCGCACGCCCGAGCCGGAATGCGTGCCGCCATTGGTCGCCGCCGCGCGGCTCGATGCGGCAAGCGCGGAGAAGGTGCGCGCGCTGGCCGCGCGCCTGGTCGTGGGCCTGCGCAGTGAGCGCACCCGCTCCAGCGGGGTGGATGCGCTGATGAAGGAGTTCTCGCTTTCCAGTCAGGAAGGCGTGGCGCTGATGTGTCTCGCCGAGGCGTTGTTGCGTGTGCCCGACAAGGCCACCGCGGACCGCCTGATCCGCGACAAGCTCGCGCATGGCGACTGGCGTGCCCACCTCGGCAACAGCCCGTCGCTGTTCGTCAATGCTGCGACCTGGGGGCTGCTCGTCACCGGCCGGCTGGTCGCGACGCGCAGCGAGGAGGGGCTCGCAAGCGCACTCTCGCGCATGCTCGCGCGCGGTGGCGAGCCTGTGATCCGCAAGGGCATGGACCTCGCGATGCGCATGCTGGGCGAGCAGTTCGTCACCGGACGCACAATCGACGAAGCGCTAGAGCGCGGGCACGCCACCGAGAAGCGTGGCTACCGCTACTCCTTCGACATGCTCGGCGAAGCGGCGATGACCGCGGCGGATGCGCAGCGCTATTTCGACGCCTACGTCGAGGCGATCCACGCGATCGGCAAGGATTCGAAAGGCCGCGGCGTGGTGGACGGCAACGGCATCTCGATCAAGCTGTCGGCGCTGCATCCGCGCTACGTGTGGTCGCAGCCCGACCGGGTCATGGGCGAACTCCTGCCGCGCGTGCTGGAGCTGTGCCAACTCGCGCGCAGCTACGACATCGGCCTCAACATCGACGCCGAGGAGGCGGATCGTCTGGAGTTGTCGCTGGATCTGCTCGAGGCGCTCGCGCTCGACGATGCGCTCGCCGGCTGGAGCGGGCTGGGCTTCGTGGTGCAGGCCTACCAGAAGCGCGCGCCCTACGTGCTCGACTACATCATCGACCTCGCCGCCCGCTCGGGCCAGCGCATGATGGTGCGGCTGGTGAAGGGCGCCTACTGGGATGCCGAGATCAAGCGCGCCCAGGTCGATGGGCTGGAAGGCTACCCGGTGTATTCGCGCAAGGTCTACACCGATGTGTCCTACCTTGCCTGCGCGCGGAAACTCCTTGCCGCGCGCGACCGCATCTATCCCCAGTTCGCCACCCACAACGCCCAGACCATGGCCGCGATCATGCACATGGCGGGCGAGGGCTACCGCCGTGGCGACTACGAGTTCCAGTGCCTGCACGGCATGGGCGAGCCGCTCTACGACCAGGTCGTCGCCGACCCTGAGATCGCGCGACTGGTGCGCATCTACGCGCCGGTCGGCAGCCATGAGACGCTGCTTGCGTATCTCGTCCGTCGCCTGCTGGAGAACGGCGCCAACACCAGCTTCGTGAACCGCATCGTGGATGAGAAGGTGGCGGTGGACGAGCTGGTGGCCGATCCGGTCGAGGAGGCGGCGCGTCTCGCCGGGTTGCCGCATCCGCGCATCCCGCTGCCGGTGGAACTCTACGGCACGGCGCGTGCGAATTCGCGCGGCTTCGATCTCTCCAGTGAAACCGTGCGTGCCCGCATCGCCGCCGCGATCGTCGAGAGCAGCACGCGGCTCCATGCCGCCGGGCCGCTGCTGGCAGTGCCGCGCACCGCGGCGGACGCGGTGCAGGCGCAGCCAGTGTGCAACCCGGCCGACCGCGCGGAGCAGGTCGGTACCGTCGTCGAAGCCGATCTGCACGACGTCGAATCGGCGCTGAGTGCAGCGGCGGACATCGCGCCGGCCTGGGCGCTGCGCCTGCCCGCAGACCGCGCCGCCTGCATCGATCGCGTTGCCGAGCTGATGGAGCGCGACGGCGAGGCGCTGATCGCGTTGGCGGTGCGCGAGGCGGGCAAGTCGTGGGCGAACGCGGTCGCCGAGCTGCGCGAGGCGGTCGATTTCTGCCGCTACTACGCCGCCGATGCGCGCGGCTTCGACAACGGCAGCCACCGCCCGGTGGGGCCGGTGCTGTGCATCAGCCCGTGGAATTTCCCGCTCGCGATCTTCACCGGCCAGGTGGCCGCCGCGCTCGTGGCCGGCAACCCGGTGCTCGCCAAGCCGGCCGAGCAGACGCCGCTGATTGCCGCTGCGGCGGTGCGTCTCTTTCATGAGGCAGGTGTGCCGCTCGCGGCCTTGCAGCTCCTGCCAGGTCGCGGCGAAACGGTCGGTGCGGCCCTGGTCGCCGATGCGCGCGTTCGCGGGGTGATGTTCACCGGCTCCACCGAGGTCGCCACCCTCATCAACCGCAGCCTCGCCCGGCGCGGCGGCAATGTGCCGTTGATCGCCGAGACCGGTGGCCAGAACGCGATGATCGTGGATTCCACCGCGCTGCCCGAGCAGGTGGTCACCGATGTGCTCGCCTCGAGCTTCGACTCCGCCGGCCAGCGTTGTTCTGCGCTGAGGGTGCTGTGCCTGCAGCGCGACATCGCCGACCGCGTGTTCGAGATGCTGCACGGCGCGTTGCACGAGCTGGCTATCGGCAACACCGCGGACGTACGCGCCGACATCGGCCCGGTCATCGACGCCGAGGCGCGCGACGGCCTGGAGCGCCATGTCGCGGCGATGCAGGCTGCCGGCTGCCGTGTCACCCGGTTGTCGCTGCCGGCGCATTGCGCGGCGGGTACCTTCGTCGCGCCCAGCGTGATCGAGATCGACGACCTGTCGGCACTCAGCCGCGAGCAGTTCGGACCCGTGCTGCACGTGTTGCGCTTTGCGGCGAAGGACCTCGACGCCCTGGTCGAGCGCATCAATGCCACCGGATATGGCCTCACCCTGGGCGTGCATTCCCGCATCGACGAGGCGATCCAGCGTATCGCCGAGAACGCGCACGTCGGCAACATGTATGTGAACCGCAACATGATCGGCGCGGTGGTCGGCGTGCAGCCCTTCGGCGGCGAAGGGCGCTCGGGTACCGGCCCCAAGGCCGGCGGGCCGCTCTACCTGCACCGCCTGCTGCGGCGCACGCCCGGCGCTGTACTCGGGCAGGACGAGCGCCTCGCGGACAGCACCCCCTTCCGTACCCTGTTCGACTGGCTGGAGGAGGGCGGTCGCGCGCTGCTCGAAGGCGACGACCTGCTCGCCCTGCGCGATCGTGCGGATGCCTGCCGGCTGCGCCGCCTGTCCGGTCTGAAGCTCTCGCTGCCCGGACCCACCGGTGAGGACAACAGTCTGCGCTTCCTGCCGCGAGGCCGGGTGCTCTGCGTTGCGGACACCATGGTCGGACGCATTCACCAGCTGCTTGCGGCGTTGGCAAGCGGTAACCGCGCCCTTCTGCACGACGACGATTCCGCCCGTGCCCTGCTCAGCCTGCTGCCGCATGCCCTGAGCACGTGGGTGGGCTTGGCGGACGATGCGGACGTGGCTGTCGACGCCGTGCTCTTCGACGGCTCGGACCTCGAGGCGGACGCCTGGGCGTTGCGCCTTGCCGAGCTCGACGGCCCGTTGCTGCCCCTGCTGCGCGCCGAGCCGGATTACGACCTCGCGCGGCTGGTGCACGAGCGCACGCTCAGCGTCAACACCGCGGCGGCCGGTGGCAATGCCAGCCTGATGGCGATGGGAGCCTGACATCTCGTGAACTTTGTAGTGCATGGCGCGAGCAGAGGCGCGTGCCCGGTTCTATCGCCGAAGCACGGCAGGTAGAATGCCGTGATGACGTCCCAGCCTTCAACCGCGCGAAGGCGCCTTGCATTTGCGCTGCGTGCCGCGGCGGTGTTCGCGCTGTCTCTCGCGTTGCCCGCGGCTGCGCAGGAGCGCCTGGCGGTTGAACTGCAGGTGGTGGATGCGCTGCGCCCGCTGCTGGCTCAGCACCTGCGCATCCTCAACCGCGAGGTGCTCGTGCCCGAGTCGCGCGCAGACCGCGCAGCGCTGGTCCGGCGTACGCGTCGTGATGTCGCGAATCTCCTTGCTACCGAAGGGTATTTCACGCCACAGGTCAGGCTGGATCGCTCGGAGGCGGGCCGCTGGGTGCTGCAGGTCGAGCCCGGGGAGCGCACACTTGTCGACCAGGTCCGACTTGATTTCGAAGGACATCTCTCGGGTGCTGATGGGGCACTTGCCGAGCGCCGGGCGGCGCTTGTCGAGGCGTGGTCGTTGAAGTCCGGTGTCGCATTCCGGCAGGCCGACTGGGACGCAGCCAAGGTGTCCCTGCTGGATGGCGTCGCCGTACGTGACTATGCGGCCGCGCGCATCGTGGAGAGTCGTGCCGAGGTTGACCCCATGCGGGCGCGTGCCAGTCTTGTGGTGCGCGTAGACTCCGGCCCGCCATTCAAGTTGGGGCCGATCAGGGTGTTCGGCATCGAACGCCTGCCGGAAGGATTGGTATCCCGCTACGGCCGGCTCGTGGAGGGCGAACCGTTCGACCAGGAGCGACTGCTCGCCTTTCAGAGCACATTGCAGAATGCGCCGCAGTTCGCCTCCGTGGTCGTCGACATCCGCCGTGACCCGGCGCTCGCCGATGCGGTGCCGGTCGAGGTGCATGTCAGCGAGGCCGACTCCCGTCATCTTTCGATGGGCGCAGGCTACTCCACCAACACCGGCGTGCGGGCAGAACTCGGCTGGCGCGACGTCAATCTGCGCGGTCGCGGCTGGGAACTTGCCAGCGGTTTGCGCCTGGAGCAGCGTCGCCAGTCGCTGTACGCGGATGTGTTCATGCCGCCGTCGGGTGACGGACACCGCAACAGCTTCGGCGCCCTTGTTGATGCCAGCGAGATCGAAGGGCTCGATTCGCGTATCCAGGCGATTGGCGCGACCCGCACCGAATCGCGCGGTGCGATAGAAACCGCCATCGGGCTGCGCTATCAGCATGAGAGCCTGCGGCCGGCCGGTGGCGAGAGCACCAGCCACAACGCCCTCACCGCCAGCTGGAAGTGGGTGCAGCGCAAGGTGGATAACGTACTCGATCCGCGCGCCGGCCATGTGTTGCAGTTCGAGGTAGGGGGGGGGGCGCGCGCCTTGCTGTCCGATCAGGATTTCGTGCGCACCTATGGCCGGGTGGCCTGGTATCAGCCGGTTCGCAGCTCCGACGTGCTGATCCTGCGCGCCGAGGCCGGCATCACGCTCGCCAACAGCCGGGACGGCATTCCGCAGGATTTCCTCTTTCGCGCCGGCGGCTCCCAGTCGGTGCGCGGCTATGCCTTCCAGAGTCTCGGCGTGCCAGAGGGCGACGCAACGCTCGGCGGCCGCTTCCTCGCGACCGCAAGCGCCGAGTATGTCCATTGGCTGAGCCCGCAGTGGGGCGTCGCCGCCTTCATCGACGCCGGCGACGCGGCCGACGACCGCGACAGCTTCGACGCGCGCATCGGCTACGGCCTCGGCGCGCGCTGGGCAAGCCCGGCAGGGCCGCTGGCGCTGGACCTGGCCTACGGCCACAACGAAGAGCGGCTGCGCCTGCACTTCGCGATTGCGATCGCGTTCTGAGGCTTAGCCGTTCAGGCGACGATACGACTCCCGTCGGCCTGGAGGAAGACGAGGCGGGCCCAATGGCGCTGTGGAAGAGCCCTTGAGAGTTGTGCCTCAAATTAAAGAGTGTTTTAATTTGTGTGATCGAATCAAAGCAAGCTTTGAATGAAACGGTCCGCAGGTACTTACGTCGTCTCCACGACGCTGGGAGAAGCGGTGCGCGCGTTTGTGCCGCATCCCTTGCCACCGGCAAATCCGGCACTCAATGGTGCCGGCTTCTCCGAACTCGATCGTCAGGCGGGACTCGCCCTTGCGCGTCTTGAAGGGGTTGCCGGCCTGGTGCCGTCGGTGGATTGGCTGTTGTACAGCGCCATCCGCAAGGAGGCCCTGCTGACCTCGCAGATCGAGGGGACGCAGGCCACCTTGACCGATCTTCTCGATGAGGAAGCCGGCTTCAAGGTCAGCAATACCGAGGACGTGGAGGAGGTCACCAACTACCTTCGTGCTTTCCGCTGGGTTCAGGGGCAACTGCGTGATCCCAGAGGCCTTCCCATCAGCGCGCGGCTGTTGTGCGAGGCACACCGGCATCTGCTCGACGGCGTGCGCGGCGCAGGCAGGCAACCTGGTGAACTGCGCAGGTCGCAGAACTGGATCGGCGGCACGCGGCCCGGAAACGCGGTATTCGTGCCGCCTCCGTCGGAGCATGTGCCCGCGCTGCTCGCCGATCTGGAGCACTTCATCCACGAGAGCGAGGCTGCGTTACCGGCATTGGTCAGGGTGGCGCTCATTCACGCCCAGTTTGAAACCATCCACCCGTTTCTGGATGGCAACGGCCGCATCGGTCGTCTGCTGATCGCTGCACTGTTCGAGCACTGGGGATTGCTGTCCGAGCCCTTGATGTACCTCAGCGGTTACCTCAAGCAACACCAGGCGGAGTACTACCGCCGGCTGTCGGCGATCCGCACGGATGGCGACTGGGAGTCCTGGGTCGAGTTCTTTCTGGAGGGCGTGACGGTCGCTGCCGGCGACGCCGAGAGGAACATCATCGCCGTTGCCAGCCTCGTTGCCGCCGACCGCAGGCGGCTCTTGCAGTCGACCAAGGCCGGGGCAGCAAGCTACCGGCTGTTCGAGATGCTTCCGATGATGCCGCGCTTCACGATCGAGCGCGTGCGGCAGCGACTGGATACCAGCTTTCCCACGGCGACGGCCGCTGTCAGGGTGCTCGAAGAATTGGGCATCATCATCGAGATGACGGGGCAGAAGAAGAACCGCAGCTACAGCTACAAGGCCTACGTGGAACTGCTCAGCCGGTGACAGCGGCTGCTCTTCGCCAAAACCGGGTTTCACGGGGCAGCCGACAGGATCGGCTGTAGCTGAGCGTACGCCTGCACGCGCAGCAGGGCGGTCGTCAGGCGCTGCACGCCCGCAGCGAATTTTTTGCGCCCACCGCTCTTGAAATCGATACAGGCCGTCCCTATTATTAGCACTCGTTGGCAGTGAGTGCTAACAGCCGGTGTCCAGGACACCGGCTCTTAGTGATCAAAACCCGAACGGGCAGAGCCCGTCACATGTGAATTCGAACCAGAAGGAGTTAGTCGATGAATATTCGTCCGTTGCATGATCGCGTGATCGTCAAGCGTCTCGAAGCCGAACGCAAGACCGCCAGTGGCATCGTGATTCCCGATTCCGCAGGCGAAAAGCCGGATCAGGGCGAAGTGCTTGCCGTGGGCAATGGCAAGATTCTCGAAGACGGCAAGGTTCGTCCGATGGCTGTCAAGAAGGGCGACAAGGTGCTGTTCGGCAAGTATGCCGGCCAGGCCGTGAAGGTCGATGGCGAAGAGCTGCTGGTGATGCGTGAAGAAGACATCATGGGTGTCGTCGAGGGCTGAGCCTCGCGCTGACCGCTGATCCTCTACCGTTTCCGATCGTTCAAGAATTCAAGGAGTAATGAAGAATGGCTGCTAAGGAAGTGAAGTTTGGTGATTCCGCCCGTGACCGCATGGTCGCCGGTGTCAACGTCCTCGCGAACGCCGTCAAGGTGACCCTGGGCCCGAAGGGCCGCAACGTGGTGCTCGAGCGCTCCTTCGGCGCCCCCACCGTGACCAAGGATGGTGTGTCGGTCGCCAAGGAAATCGAGCTGAAGGACAAGTTCGAGAACATGGGCGCACAGATGGTGAAGGAAGTCGCTTCCAAGACCTCCGACATCGCCGGTGACGGCACCACCACCGCGACCGTGCTGGCCCAGTCGATCGTGCGCGAAGGCATGAAGTACGTCGCCGCCGGCATGAACCCGATGGACCTCAAGCGCGGCATCGACAAGGCGGTCGTCGCCACGATCGAAGAGCTGAAGAAGCTCTCCAAGCCCTGCTCGACCAACAAGGAAATCGCTCAGGTCGGTTCGATCTCGGCCAACTCCGACAGCGACATCGGCGACATCATCGCCAATGCGATGGACAAGGTCGGCAAGGAAGGCGTGATCACCGTCGAGGACGGCAAGTCGCTCAACAATGAACTCGACGTCGTCGAGGGCATGCAGTTCGACCGCGGCTACCTGTCGCCGTACTTCATCAACAACCCGGACAAGCAGGTTGCAATCCTCGACAACCCGTTCGTACTGCTCTTCGACAAGAAGATCTCCAACATCCGTGACCTGTTGCCGGTGCTGGAACAGGTTGCCAAGGCCGGCCGTCCGCTGCTGATCATCGCCGAGGACGTCGAAGGCGAAGCGCTCGCAACCCTGGTGGTGAACAACATCCGCGGCATCCTCAAGACCTGCGCCGTCAAGGCGCCGGGCTTCGGTGACCGTCGCAAGGCCATGCTCGAAGACATCGCCATCCTGACCGGTGGCCAGGTGATCGCCGAGGAAGTCGGCCTGACCCTCGAGAAGGCCACCCTTGCCGACCTCGGCCAGGCCAAGCGCATCGAAGTGGGCAAGGAAAACACCATCATCATCGACGGCGCCGGCCAGGCCGACCGCATCGAGGCGCGCGTCAAGCAGATCCGCGTGCAGATCGAGGAAGCCACCTCCGACTACGACCGTGAAAAGCTGCAGGAGCGTGTTGCCAAGCTCGCCGGCGGTGTTGCGGTGATCAAGGTCGGTGCGGCGACCGAAGTCGAGATGAAGGAGAAGAAGGCGCGCGTGGAAGATGCGCTGCACGCCACCCGCGCTGCGGTCGAAGAAGGCATCGTTCCTGGTGGTGGCGTTGCGCTGCTGCGTGCGCGTGCCAACCTCGGCAGCCTCAAGGGCGACAATCACGACCAGGACGCCGGCATCAAGATCGTGCTGCGCGCGATGGAGCAGCCGCTGCGCGAGATCGTCGCGAACGCGGGTGACGAGCCCTCGGTGGTGGTGAACAAGGTCAACGAAGGCAGCGGCAACTTCGGCTACAACGCCGCCACCGGCGAGTACGGCGATATGGTCGAGATGGGCGTGCTGGATCCGACCAAGGTGACCCGCACCGCGCTGCAGAACGCCGCCTCCGTGGCCGGCCTGATGCTGACCACCGACTGCATGGTCGGCGAGCTGCCGGAAGACAAGCCGGCCGGCGGCATGCCGGGCATGGGCGGTATGGGTGGCATGGGCGGCATGGACATGGGCATGTAAGCCCGGTCCGGTGGGGCGCCTCGGCGCTCTGCCAAGCCTTGGAGCAGTCGCTTGAACACAACCCCCTGGCGGACTTGTCCGCCAGGGGGTTGTGCCTTATGGATCTGCTGATGGTCAGGGCGAGGTGACGGACGTGCAGGAGCACAGGCTCGCGTTCGCGCCCTGAGCATCGGAGGATTGGGGTAAGATTCTCCCGGAGGAAAAAAACGGCAGGGAGCACCGACCGCCCGAGGCGGACGATGCTCCCCTGGATGCGTCCTGGATCGGCGCGCATTCCCGGAGACCGGAAAAAGAAGAACAGCGGGTGTAATGTATGCCTGCTCGCTTACAGATAACTTACATCCTGATTCCATGCGGATTCTCCTAGCTGAAGATGATAAAGTCATCGCCGATGGTCTGGAGCGCGCGCTGCGTCGAGGCGGTTTCGCGGTCGATCATGTGGCGTCCGGCCCCGAGGCTGACGCCGCGCTGTCGTCGCAGCCCTATGATTTGCTGATTCTGGACCTGGGGCTTCCCAAGTTGCCTGGCATAGAGGTCTTGAAGCGCTTGCGCTGTCGAAAGTCGACTATGCCGGTGCTCATCCTGACCGCACAGGACGGCGTGGAGGAGCGGGTTCGCGGCCTCGATGCCGGCGCCGACGACTACCTCACGAAGCCTTTTGCACTCCCTGAACTCGAGGCTCGCGTTCGTGCGCTGACGAGGCGCGGCACCGGGCAGCCACGCTGCATCGAAGTTGGAGCGCTGAGCTACGATCAGGCTGACAGGGTGGTGAAGATCAACGGTCAGGTCGTGGAGTTTTCGGCGCGCGAGATCGGACTTCTGGAGGTGTTCGCGCTGCGTGTCGGCCGCCTCGTCAGCAAGGACCAACTCGTCGATCATCTGTGCGGCTGGGGCGAAGAGGTCTCGAGCAATGCGATCGAAGTTTATGTGCATCGCCTGCGCAAGAAGTTGGAGGCTAGCGGCGTGCGTATCGTGACCGTGCGTGGTCTGGGATACTGTCTGGAACATCCGGATGCGGCGTCGGCGGCGAAAGCCTGAACGCGGTTCAGCCGGGCGGAACAGTTCGGCTCCGCCCAATTCGCTCTTCGGCGAGATCCTCGATTGGATGCTCGCGCCCTTGCTGTTCCTGTGGCCTATCTCCATCATCGTGACGCACAGCGTCGCGGACAACATCGCAAACCAGCCTTACGACCTCGCGCTCGCGGACAGCGTGCGCGCGCTTGCACGGTTGGTCACGCGAGATGAGCAGGGCGGGGTGCGGGTCGATTTTCCCGCGCCGCCGCGGGCGCTGTTCCGTTCCGATCAGGATGACACCGTCTACTACCAGGTTGCGCAAGGAAGCGGCGAGCTCATTACTGGCGACAGTCTCGTCAGTTGGGTGGCTCCCCCGCCGAATCTTCTGCCGGAGCAGGTCCTGTACCGCGACGACCACATACAGGGAGAGCAGGTCCGCGTTGCGTATCAGTTCATCCGTCCGGCCCAGGACGCTGTCGCCGACACGGTGCTGGTCCAGGTCGCGGAAACTCGCAACAAGCGCAGCAACCTCGCCTCTCGCGTCGTCACCGGCGTGCTTCTTCCGCAGTTCGCGATCATCCCCCTTGCGGTCATTCTGGTGTGGGTAGGGCTCACGCGCGGCATCATGCCGCTCAACAAGCTGCAGAGCCGCATCCGGCGAAGGCGTCCCACCGACCTGTCGCCCATCGAGCCCGCCAGCGTGCCGGAGGAGGTGCGCCCGTTGATCGTTTCGTTCAACGACATGATGGCTCGTCTGGAAGAGAACCTGCAGGCGCAGCAACGCTTCATCGCGGACGCTGCGCATCAGATGCGTACCCCGCTCACCGGCCTGAAGATGCAGACCGAACTCGCGCTTCAGGAGAGCGACCCGGAGCAGTTGCGCGGATCGCTCAAGCATATTGCCGAGAGCACCGACCGTGCCGCTCACTTGATCAACCAGTTGCTGTCTCTTGCGCGTGCCGAGGCCAGCTCCGAGAAGGTCTATGCGGTTGAACAGGTCGATCTCGACGCCATCATGCGCGAGGTCGCGCAGGAACTCTTTCCGCGTGCTCTGGCTAAAGATCTGGACTTCGGCATCGAGCACTGCGGTCAGCATCTCATCATCGACGGCAACACCGTACTGCTGCGCGAACTGGTCAAGAACCTGATCGACAATGCGATCAAGTACACGCCGCGTGGGGGCAGTGTCACCGCGCGCACGCGCGTGGCCGGCGCGATCATCTTCGAGGTTGAGGATAGCGGCGTCGGTGTGCCCGACAGTGATCGCGAACTGGTCTTCGAGCGTTTCTACCGGGTTCTCGGTAGCGGAGAGGATGGCTCCGGTCTGGGTCTGCCCATCGTGCGGGAGATCGCCGAGCTGCACCGGGCGACCGTCAGCCTGAACCCCAACCCCGCTGGTCAGGGTACCATCGCACAGGTCCTGTTCCCGCGGGGCCACCCGACCGCGCCAGCGTCCGTCGCGATGCCGCCCTCGGTCTCAAGCGATGGCGAAGCCGATTTCGAACCACTCTCCGAGTCGACTGGGAACATCGTTCGCGACAAAGTGTAGAAAAAAATCCGGAAGACAATTGACCAATTAGAAATAGCAGCTATAATGCGCGTCTTCCCGGCCAGGTAGCTCAGTTGGTAGAGCAGCGGATTGAAAATCCGCGTGTCGGCGGTTCGATTCCGTCCCTGGCCACCAGAGGATTCAAGCACTTAGCCCAGCCTACAAAGCTGGGCTAAGTGCTTTTCTGACGGTCTTCTGGCAATTTTCTGCCGGCTCTTCCAAGCCCAGACCGCACGCCGAGCGGCAAAGGATGGCGCTGTCCTTCACCGTGGGCCAGGCTTCTTCGACAAGCTGCTGCTTGTTCAGAGCCGAACACCATGTCTTGGGTGGTGAGGTGCTCTCATTGCTGTGTATGACGAACTTGCCAGCAAAGCGTTACCTATTCGGAATCCCCTGATTTCAGTGCGATTTTCACCTTTTGCCAAGGTGCTATAATCCGCGACCACTTTCCATGCCCAGCCACGCATGCAACTTTATGCCCTCGGACTGAATCATCATACCGCGCCGCTCACCATCCGTGAGCGCGTGGCGTTTCAGCCCGAGCATCTGGATGGCGCGCTGCAGGATCTCACCCGCCAACGCGCGGTGCGCGAGGCCGCGATCCTGTCCACCTGCAACCGCACCGAACTCTACTTCGCCACCGAGGAGCCGCAGCAGGCGGCCGACTGGCTGGCGCGTTTCCATCACCTGCAGCTCAACGAGGTTTCACCTTACCTCTATGCCTACCCGCAGCGCGACGCGATCCGTCACGTGTTCCGGGTCGCGAGCGGGCTGGATTCGATGGTGCTCGGCGAGCCGCAGATCCTGGGTCAGGTGAAGGACGCGGTGCGGCGTGCGGAAGAGGCGGGCACCATGGGCACGCTGTTGCACAAGCTCTTTCAGAACACCTTCGCGGTGGCCAAGGAGGTGCGCTCCACGACTGCGATCGGCGCCAACATCGTGTCGATGGCGGCGGCTTCGGTGCATCTTGTGGAGCGCATCTTCGAGCGGGTGTCGGATCAGCGCATCCTCTTCATCGGCGCGGGCGAGATGATCGAACTCTGCGCGGCGCACTTTGCCGGCGCGAGCCCGAAGCAGATCATGGTCGCGAATCGCACCGAGGACCGCGCGCGCGCGCTGGCGTCACGCTTCGGCGCCGAGGTGATGCGGCTCGACGCGATCGGCGAGGTGCTGGCGCGCTTCGACGTGGTGGTCTCCTGTACGGCCGCGCCCCTGCCCATCGTCGGCCTCGGAATGGTCGAGCGGGCAGTGAAGGCGCGTCGCCACCGGCCCATGGTGATGGTCGATCTCGCCGTGCCGCGGGATATCGAGCCGGAGGTCGGCAAGCTCGACGACGTGTTCCTCTACACCGTGGATGATCTCGCACAGGTGGTGGATGCCGGGCTCGAATCGCGCCAGCAGGCGGTGATCGAGGCCGAGGAGATCATCAACCAGCGGGTCGAGGGCTTTCTGCACTGGATGCAGGCCCGCGACGTGGTGCCCACCATCCGTGCCTTGCGCCAGCATGCGGAGGCTCTGCGTCTCGCCGAGTTGGAGCGCGCAAGCCGCTTGCTCGCCCGCGGCGAGGATCCGCGTGCGGTGCTCGAGGCGCTCAGCCACGGGCTGGCGAACAAGCTGCTGCACGGCCCCACGCACTATCTGAATCAGAGCGAAGGCGATGCGCAAGTGGAGGCGGGCCGGCTCGTGAAGCGCATGTTCAACCTCGACAAGGGCGAGTAGCGGCTGCCCCGGTGTTCGCTGCGGCGGTCGTCCTTGCGGTCGTCATCTCCCTGCCATCTCATCGCTATCACCAAGATCCCACTCAATGAAGCAGAGCATCCGCGACAAACTCGAACAGCTGACCGCCCGCATGGCCGAGCTCGACCGCGCCTTCGCCGCCGAGGATGCGGCGCGCGACATGGACGTCTTCCGGGAGCTCGGCCGCGAGCGCGCCGAGATCGAGCCGGTGGTCAACCTGTATGCGGCATACCGTCAGGCGGAGCAGGATGGTGCGGGCGCGCGCGCGATGCTGGGCGACCCCGAGATGCGCGAGCTCGCCGAGCTGGAGATCGCCGACACCGATGCCCGCATCGACGCGCTCGAGCAGGACCTGCAGCGTGCGCTGCTGCCGCGCGACCCCAACGACGCGCGCAACCTCTTCCTGGAAATCCGCGCCGGCACAGGTGGCGACGAGGCGGCGCTGTTCGCGGGCGACCTGCTGCGCATGTATACGCGCTACGCCGAGCGCCAGCGCTGGAAGGTGGAGCTGGTGTCGGCAAGCGAATCCGAGCTCGGCGGCTACAAGGAGGTCATCGTGCGTGTGCTCGGTGCGGGCGCATACTCACGCCTCAAGTTCGAGTCGGGCGGCCATCGCGTGCAGCGCATCCCGGTCACCGAGACCCAGGGCCGCATCCACACCTCGGCCTGCACCGTGGCGGTGATGCCCGAGGCGGACGAGGTCGAGGCGGTGGCGATCAACCCCGCCGACCTGCGCATCGACACCTTCCGCGCCAGCGGCGCGGGCGGCCAGCACATCAACAAGACCGACTCCGCAGTGCGCATCACCCATCTGCCGACCGGTATCGTCGTCGAATGCCAGGACGATCGCTCGCAGCACCGCAACCGCGCCCAGGCCATGTCGGTGCTTGCCGCGCGCATTCACGACATGCAACTGCGCAGCCAGCAGGCAGCCGAAGCCGCAACGCGCAAGAGTCTGGTCGGCAGTGGCGACCGCTCGGAGCGCATCCGCACCTACAACTTTCCCCAGGGCAGGGTCACGGATCACCGCATCAACCTCACCCTGTACAAGCTGGATCAGGTCATGGAAGGCGAGCTCGACGAGATCGTCGCCGCACTCACCCTGGAGCATCAGGCGGCACAGCTCGCCGAGCTGGGGGGCGACTGACATGGCCGCGATCGCCAGCACCGACATCGCCGGCGCGCTGCAGTGGGCGCGGACCCGCATCGACATGGTGGATGCGCGCATCCTGCTGCGCCATGTGTTGCAGTGCCCCGCGTCGCGACTCGTCGCGTATCCCGAGGCGTTGCTGGACGCGGACGATTGGCTGGCGTTCCAGCGCCATGTCGAGCGGCGTGAGGCTGGCGAGCCGGTGGCCTACCTGATCGGCTCGCGCGAGTTCTACGGTTACCCGATGCTGGTGACGCCCGCGGTGCTGATCCCGCGGCCGGAGACGGAGCTCATCGTCGAGCTCGCGCTCGCACACTTCGCCAGCAAGCCGCATGCGCGCGTGCTGGATCTCGGTACCGGCAGTGGTGCGATCGCGGTGGCGCTCGCACGCGAGCTCTCCCAGCCTGACGTGACCGCGGTGGATCGTTCGCGGGAAGCCTTGCTGGTGGCAATGGCCAATGCCGCGCGCCTCGGCGCGAGCGTTTCGTTCGTCGTCAGCGACTGGTTCTCCAGTCTGGCCGGAGACCACTTCGACCTCATTGTCGCCAACCCGCCTTATGTGGCGGCGGATGATCCGCATCTCCTCGAAGGTGACGTCCGCTTCGAGCCCAGTACGGCGCTCGCTGCCGGGCCCGAAGGGCTCGACGATCTCGCCCACATCGCGGCACTCGCACCACGGCATCTCGAGACCGGCGGCTGGCTCTTCATGGAGCACGGTTACGACCAGGCCTCGAGCGTCCGCGGCCTGCTCACGGACGCCGGTTTCTCGGCGATCGCCAGTTGGAAGGACCTTGCCGGCATCGAGCGCGTCTCCGGCGGTCAGTGGCGCGGACGCGCCTGACGCCGTTTGAATGCGCGCCGGGCGCTTGACGGTGCTGCGGTGGATGCATAGACTTACCTGACTAATTAACTCAACTTTTAGGACGTACCATGGACATCCAGCAATACATCGACGAACAGGTCAAGGCGCACCCGGTGGTGCTCTTCATGAAGGGCACGCCGCAGTTTCCGCAGTGCGGCTTTTCGGCCACCGTGGTGCAGATTCTCAAGCAGTCGGGCGTGTCGCAGGTTGCGGCGATGAACGTGCTCGAGAGCGACGAGTTGCGCCAGGGCATCAAGGAATACGCCAACTGGCCGACCATCCCTCAGCTCTACATCAAGGGTGAGTTCGTCGGTGGCTGCGACATCGTCAAGGAGATGTATGCCAACGGTGAGCTGCAGCAGATGCTGGCCGACGCGGGGGTGGTTGCGCCGGCGGCTTGACGTCGGATTTTTTTACAGTTGCTGCTGAGATCAGGCGGAATTCGTGAAAAGGCACACAGTGTGCGCCGGATAATCAGAGGTTTGCGAATTTGGCGTATTTCTTGCTCGCGGTTTTGTGTATCATCGAATCGTCAGTGAAAGAATTCATGCGGAGTCGCGTTCATGCAAACCAATTCTGATCCCAACCAGCGAGAGGTCTCGCCCCAGAGCAGCGTTGAGATGCCCGAGTCCGCTCAGCAATCCGTCTCCAGTTCGCGCCGCAAGCTCGCGGGGTTCGGACTTGGCGCGCCGGTCATCATGTCTCTCGCCAGCCGCCCGGTGATGGGCGCTCAGTGCCTGTCCAACATGATGTCGGGCAACCTCTCGGATCCTGATCGCGGGCAGTGCGTGGAAGGCAACAGCCCCGGTGGCTGGGGGCAACCCGGCGGGACTGTTGCGGGTGGTGTCAAGGATCCGGTTGCATGGACTGCGATCGGATTCAGCCTGACGAGCACCGTTGCACAGATCACCTCGAACGGTTTGAATGTTCCCTCGGCCGTGCCGAGTTCGGCAACGCTTGGGGATGTGTTGAACAGCAACATGCATCCGGCATTCGACAAGGATGCCTGGATGCTGGCCCGTGCCACAATCAATGCCTACCTCAATGCACTTGCCGGAGCTTCGTTCGGTTCCAGCTTTCAATACGTGCTGACGCCGCAACAAGTGATCGATCTCTCGAACGGCACAATCCCAATCCCTCCGGGATACACCAATCTCAAAGATTTCTTCCATTCCACCTGGGAATAACATCGCCGGGTGTTTTCGTCGTCTTCTTTGCCATTTCCTGCTTCTGTAAAGCGGGGTTGGGTGCGCGTCTTCGACTTGCCATTGTCGAGCGATGCGCCCCTTTGCATCCGTAAGTCGTGTCCTCGGACTTGCTGATGGATACCGGTCGGCTACATTTTCGGTCGCTCGATGACGAAACTTGCCTCGTCTTCGACGGTGAGCTCGGAGCCACTCACCTTCTCTCCGCGATGGCGGCGCAGGTGTTGGTTTGGATTGCGGATGGCGTGTCCTCAAGGGAGGCGCTCTTGGAACGCTTGCTGGGGGAGTTTCCCGAGCAATCCCGGGAGTTCGTGGGTCACTGTCTCGACGAAGCGCTTGCCCAGTTTGTCAAGCTGGAGTTGTTCCAGGCGCCGGGGGCGTCCTCGTGAAGTTGAAGTCGATCGATGCGAGTGCGCTCAGGGCTCAGCTTCGAAATGAGGGATTGCGCCTGCAGATCGGGCGCTTCGGGGTGCTCATGCACTCTCGGCTCGAACCGGTGGCGCGCGGCCTCGAGCAGTTGTACCCCGAGTTCCAAGTCTTGCACGCGACGGACTGGATCGACTTCGACGTCGAGCTCGCTGCCCCCAGTCTGCTGCGTCGCTGGTTTCGTCCGCAGGTGAATTTCCGCTTCGACGGGCGCGAGCCATTCAAGCCCTTGCCGCAAGAGCAGGCGTTCGCGATGTTCGAGTGGGGGCTCAACTGGTGCATCTCCAACAATGCGCACCGCTACCTCGTCGTGCATGCAGCGGTCGTGGCCCGCGACGATCGGGCGCTGATCTTGCCGGGCTCGCCCGGCAGTGGAAAGAGCACCTTGTGCGCAGCCCTCGTCGCCCATGGCTGGCGCCTGCTCTCCGACGAGATGGCGCTCGTGTCCCTGTGCGATCGCCGGGTCGCGCCCGTTCCGCGGCCGATCAGCCTCAAGAATGCTTCCATCGACGTGATTCGCAAACTGCCCGGTGATGTCGTGCTGGGTGACATCGTGCCGGATACGCGCAAGGGTACGCTCTCTCATATGCGACCCCCCAGGGGAAGTGTGGAGCGCGCGCTCGAACCTGCGACTGCGGTCGCGATCGTCTTCCCCAAATATCGACAGGGGGCCGAGACACTGCTCAGCCCCGTCGCGCGTGGTGAGGCAGCGATCGAGCTGGCGCGGAACAGCTTCAATTACAACGCGCTGGGTGTTGCGGGCTTTCATTGCCTGGCCGATCTGGTGGAGAGCTGTTGCTGCCACCGCTTCGAGTATCAGCACATGGGCGAGGCGTTGGAAACGATGGAGGAGGTGGTCACGCGTGCTGGCTGAGATTGCACGTCATCCGCTACTTCACGTGTTGCGCCGTCCGCAAGACGCTGGCGCGCTGTCGCGGGCCGACTGGTCCGTGTTGCTGCCAGCTGCGCGCCGTACCAATCTCCTGAGTCGGGTCGCCTGCCTCGTCGATGCGGCAGGCGGAATTGCGGCGTTGCCGGACCAGGTGGCCTTTCACCTCGATAGCGCGATGCGGATCGCCGAAAGCAATGCCCGCTCGGTGCGCTGGGAGGTCCGCAAGATCCACGAGGCGCTGCGTGGGGAGGGGATCCGCTTCGCGCTCCTGAAGGGGGCGGCCTACATCGTCGCCGAACTGCCGCCTGGGGCGGGGCGCTTGCTGTCGGACGTGGACATCCTTGTCGACCGGGGTGCGCTCGAAACGGCAGAGAAGGCGCTGGTCAGACATGGATGGATGCCGACCAAGATCAACCCCTACGATCAGCGCTACTACCGCGAGTGGATGCACGAGTTGCCCCCGCTCCTGCATCTGCGGCGTGGTACGAGCATCGATGTACACCATACGATCTTGCCGCCGACTGCCAAGCCGCACCCCGACGTGGCGCGCCTGTGGGGGAATGCGGTGCCGGTCACCGGCATCGATGGCTGTCACGTGCTCGGCACCGCGGAGATGGTGCTGCACAGTGCGACGCATCTGTTCTACGAGGGCGACCTGCGCGCTGGTCTGCGCGATCTGGCCGATATCGACGCGCTCTTGAGAGCCGCGTCGGCAGATGACGGGTTCCGGGCATCGCTGCAGTCAGCTGCGGAGGCGCACGGGTTGGAACGCCCCTTGTTCTATGCACTGCATCTTTGCAGGGCGCTGTTCGAATCGCCATTGCCTGGCGAAGACTCCGCCGGCGTGTGGCGCACGGGGGCGCCGTCCGCCATCGCGCTGGCGTGGATGGAGGGGTTGTTTCTGCGTTGCATGGCCACCGGTCTGCTTGGCCCGCGTCGAGTGCCGCTTGGGGCGCCCGCCGAGTTTGCCATATACGTGCGCTCGCATTACCTGCGCATGCCCCTTCGATTGCTGGTGCCGCACCTGTTGCGCAAGCAGTTTCGCCGCGACGACAGCACCGACTGATTTCCCGCTTCACACGGACTTGCTGCAGGTGTGAAAAACCGCACGCTGGAGTCGCGGTCTTGGTGGCTGTCCCGGGCGCAATCGATTGAAATTCCAGTGTGGATCGGCTTGTTGTTCAGCCGCAACACTTTTGCCCAAATCCCCCAGCCAAACACCTCTTTCTCTTGCGTGCCTCTGGCCTCGTTTTGCACAATGGCCTCAACTTCTCAATTGAGAGGTAAGTCGGGCCGGCGTTGCGTCGGTTTCAACTTCAAACTAGAGGAGAAATTCATGCAGAAGAAACTTATCGCTCTGGCTGTGGCCGGTCTGGTGTCGGCTCCGGCTTTTGCTCAGTCGAACGTCACCGTCTATGGCCGTATGGACATCGGCGTTGCATCGAAGGACGATGTGAACGGCAACAGCGTCACCGTTGTGGATAACAGCCTCTGGACCACTTCCCGCCTTGGTTTCAAGGGTTCGGAAGATCTGGGTAACGGCCTCAAGGCAATCTTCCAGATCGAATCGCGTCTGCGTAACGACGGCGACAGCGACCTGAACACCAACCGCGACACCTTCGTGGGTCTGACCGGTGGTTTCGGTACCCTGATCGCTGGTCGTAACTCGACCCCGCTGAATAACTGGCTGGCCGACTACAACCCGAACAAGACCGCGAACTCGTTCGAGACGACTAATGTCAACCTGGCTGTTGATATGGAAGTCCGTGTTTCGAACTCGGTCGTCTATGCTGCCCCTAAGATGGGTGGTATCGACGCTGCAGTGCTGTACGCTCCGGACGAAAATGATGGCGTGAAGAACGATATCTACGGTATCGGCCTTCAGTACACCGGCGGCCCGCTCGCCGCGTTCTTCACCTGGCACGCTCAGGACAACGTTGCCGACAGCTACGCCGTCGGTCTGTCCTACGACCTCGGTGTTGCCCGCCTGATGGGTACCTACATCCTCAACTCCTTCGATGCTTCTGGCCTCGACGATGAGAAGGGCTGGAGCCTTGGCGTGGATGCGCCGATCGGCGCCGGTTCGATCGGTCTGGGTTACACTGCAGAAACCGACATTGGTGGCCTGGACGGCGCCGACATCGATACCTACGCGCTGACCTACAAGCACAACCTGTCGAAGCGTACCTACGCTTACACCGGTTACCAGCGTCAGGATCCGGATGGTGGCGATGCGATCGACACCTTCGGCGTCGGTATCGCTCACAGCTTCTAATCTGGCTTAACAGCAGATCTGTGCAAAAGCGGGGACTTCGGTCCCCGCTTTTTCGTCTACGCTTTAGTCGTCCGTAAGCTGTCTTTGTCTGTACGCTGTCATCGTCTGTAGCAGACTGATGCTCCGTGGACGTTGGCGCCATTGCGCCTGCCGGGGCCGATGTTGCCCGGGGAGGCTCTGCGGTCACTGAGGGTTGGTGTGCTTGTGCCTGAGCAGTCCCTGTTGGAGTTTCATCGCTAGCGGAGTTTGCCAAACACGTCGATCACTCCAAGCGACGCAGATACTCCCGCGTGAACATCCGCTCGGGCAACTCGCGCAGCGCCATGGCCTGGTATTCGAGCACGGAGGTTTCGCCCTGCTTCAGCGCGTCCTCCAGCACCAGCCGGGTGGGGCGTATGCGGCCCGCCAGTTCACGGAACGCCTGATAGCGCGCGATCTTCATCAATCGCCCTGAAAGTGCGTAGAACTCGGCCTTCACGGGCCGATTGTCGTCCTTCGCCACCCAGTACTTCACCCTCGCATAGGTCACGCTCCTGTCCACGGCCGTCAGGTCAAGCACATGGCAGTCCGTTCCGTCCACCGCCTCGCTGCCTGCCAGCACCGGGTTGTAGTCGCCAGCGAAGTTGGCGCGCGCGAGATCGCCGTTCGCAACCTGCCCGGTCAGCCGCTGTGCCAGCGAGATGCGCACCGGTTGCGACACGGAGGGCATGAACATCCACAGGTCCCGCTCACGCATCAACAAGGCCTGCCCACGCTCTGACGCGGGGGCCATGGTCAATACGATGGTGTTCTCGTTGCCACGCGAGAGTACCCGATACTTGCGCTGGTCGTCCGCGACGCCGTCGCTGAAGTTGGTGACCGTGATGTCGGTCTGAAAGCTCTCGCGCGGAAACCGGATCTCGTCTGCCCGGCTGACCAGGGTACGTGTCGCGTCGTCGTCGGCAGCGTTCCCGGCGACAGACTGGGCCGCCGCATTCCAAGGCAGCGCCTGCATTGCCGCGGCGGCGCCAATGACGTAAAGGAAATGCCTACGGGCTCGAAAGTGGGGGCTCATGAGTGCTATCCTTGTCGCGGTTTCATGGATTGTGACCTATTGACATGCCTATCGTACAGGTTGAGAACGTCAGCAAGCGCTATATGCTCGGTGATCAGGAGGTCACGGCATTGCACGACGTCAGCCTGGCGATCGAACCCGGGGTCTTTCTGGCGATAGCGGGGCCCTCCGGTAGTGGCAAGTCGACGCTGTTGAACATCATAGGTTGCATCGATACGCCCAGTGAGGGCAGGGTGCTGATCGACGGCGAAGATGTCTCCGGGCGCACGCCCGACCAACTCGCGGATGTGCGTGCGCGTACGTTGGGCTTCATCTTCCAGACCTTCAACCTGCTGCCGGTGCTCTCGGCCGAGGAAAACGTCGAGTATCCGCTGCTGCAGTTGCCGGAACTCGGCAAGGCGGAGCGCGCCGAACGCGTCGCGCATTACCTCGCGATGGTCGGCCTCACGAAATACGCAGGCCACAGGCCCAACCAGCTCTCCGGCGGCCAGCGTCAGCGCGTGGCGATTGCGCGGGCGCTGGCGACGCACTCGCGCGTGGTGCTGGCAGACGAGCCCACCGCGAACCTCGACCGCAAGACGGGCGAGAGCATCCTGCGCCTGATGAAGGACATCAACCGCAAGGCAGGCACGACGTTCATCTTCTCGACCCACGACAAGCGGGTGATGAACATGGCCGACCGCCTCGTGCGTATCGAAGACGGAAAGATCTCTGCCCTGGGCATGAAGGCCGACGGGCGCTGGGTGTTCGTGCAGGACAGGCGCGACCCGGCGGACGAAGATCCGGAGATCTGAGGCACTTTTGGGAGGCTACATGAAGATGCGAAGCTTGGCGGCGCTGCTCGCCTGTGTGTGGGCTTGGGCGCCGGGGGCGTTTGCGGCGGACGCGGCGCTGGATGATCTGTTCGACCTCGATGCCCCGATCGAAGGGGCGGAAGAGGCGGTCGATGCTGCGCCCGCGGGTGAGGTGGCCCCGCCGTCTGCAGGGCAGGCGACACCGGGTATTTCCGCGACCGGCGAGATGGCCGGAGCTACGGGCGCGCAGGGGCAGCCGCGCCTGAGCGGTTTCGTCGAGCTTTCGGGCGCATATACCACGTCGGATCGAAGCCACTGGTCGAAGCAGCGCGCGCGCTTCGAGTTGGCGGCCACGGGTCGGGTCGGGTCCGGCCTGCGCTACAAGGTGTCCGCCAGGGCTGAGGTGGATGCAGCCTATCTCGGCGGTGGCCACGACTATCCCGACGCGGTCCGCAACGACCAGCGGCGCGACTTCGCGTTGCGCGAGACCTATCTGGATTTCGGCAGCGGCGACCTGGAGTTCCGTGTCGGGCGTCAGCATGTCGTCTGGGGAGAGGTGGTCGGCATGTTTGTGGCCGACGTCGTGTCCGCACGCGACATGCGCGAATACCTGCTGCCCGAGTTCGAGCAGATGCGCACGCCACAATGGGCGGTTCGCACGGAGTACTTCGCTGGCGATACACACCTTGAGTTCTTGTGGATTCCCAGCCCTTCGCACGACGACATCGGCAAGCCCGGCGCGGACTTCTATCCCTACCCCTTGCCGGATGGCACGCCGGTGCACGTCGTCAAGCGCGGTACCGAGCTTTCGAACAGCAACTGGGGTGTGCGCGCATCGCGCCTGATCTCGGGCTGGGATCTGAGTGCGTTCTACTACGAGAGTCTGGATACGACGCCGACCCTTTACGCCTTGCCGACCGGCACATTCGAACTGCGCAACGACCGCATTCGGCAGGTCGGGGCAACCTTCTCCAAGGACATGGGTGAGTTCATCCTCAAGGGTGAAGCGGTGCACACCCACGGACGCAGCTTCAATACCCAGGATCCTTCGGCGCGCTACGGACTGCGCGAGTCCGATACCCTCGACTACGTGCTCGGCGTGGATCTTCCCGCCGATGACTGGCGCTTCAACGTGCAGCTATACGGCCGCACCAGCTTCGATCACGCGTCTGGCATGTACTCGGATCGCAACGAACACGGCATGACCTTCCTGGTAAACCGCAAGTTCCTGTCGGACTTCGAGGCCGAGGTGCTGTACGTCACGAGCTTCAACCGCAGCGACTACATGCTGAGGCCGAGGCTGGTCTGGAACGTGGCCCAGGAATGGCGCGCCCAGGCGGGGGTCGATCTGTTCCATGGCCCGGCGCAAGGCCTGTTCGGTCGCTTCGATGACAGCGATCGTGTCTATGTCGAGCTAAAGCATTGGTTCTGAATGCGAGCGTACGTCGCGCGTTGTTGCTGGATGGCGGCTTCTCGGTTGATGCTTGTTTTAATTGAGATAATCGTCAAATTGAGGAAGAATGCGCCGGGTCGTGTTAGGCATATATGGTACGGTTTGTGCAGTTTTTCCAATCAATCCAGTTGGAATTAGGTAGTATCCGGGAAACTTTCATGGGTCAGAATGACCTTGTATATGTGATGCGGGGGGTACGATGATCATCGAAGCAATGCGTGGCGCACGGAGCGGATTCCGTGCCCTGTTGTGTGGTGTGGTTGCGCTTGGCGTTCTGGCCGGATGTACCTCCTATCCGCCGGCTCCGACGCGCGCGGCCGACGAGAGCTACAACTATGTGATCGGCCCGGGTGACACCGTCAACATCATCGTATGGCGCAACCCCGAGTTGTCGCTTTCAGTGCCGGTGCGTCCGGACGGGAAGATCACAACGCCGCTGGTCGAGGACCTGCCAGCGCTGGGGCGCGACTCAACGACCCTCGCCCGCGAGATCGAGAAGGCGCTCGCCAAGTACATTCGCGAGCCGGTGGTCACCGTCATCGTGACGGATTTCCAAGGGCCCTACAGTGAGCAGATCCGCGTCATCGGCGAAGCGTCCGAGCCCAAGGCGCTGCCGTATGTGCAGAACATGACCTTGCTCGACGTGATGATCCAGGTTGGCGGCGTCACCGAGTTCGCGGCCGGCAATCGCGCCTCCATCCTGCGTTCGGCGCAGGGCAACAAGCAGTTCAGCGTCAAGATCGACGATCTCCTCAAGGATGGCGACGTATCGGCCAACGTCGAGATGCTGCCCGGCGACATCCTCGTCATTCCGCAAAGCTGGTTCTGAAACCTGACGGCCGCGTCCTGGCGACGCGGCACGGCGCCGGAGTCGTGAGTGACGCCGGCGCCAATGAGATTCGAGTTCAATGGAAGAAATCCTCTCCAAAGTCATAGGCATCCTGCGTGGGATGTGGCGCTACCGCAAGTGGGGCCTGCTCGTCGCATGGGTGGTCGCCGCGGCTGCCGGCGTGGTCGTCTATCAGCTGCCGGACAAGTACGAGTCGTCGGCACGGGTCTTTGTGGATACCCAGTCCGTGCTGCGCCCGCTGATGTCCGGTCTGGCGGTCCAGCCCAACATCGACCAACAGGTTGCCATCCTCAGTCGCACCCTCATCAGTCGGCCTAACGTGGAGAAGCTCATCACGATGGCGGATCTAGATCTGCGCGCGGGCACCCCACAGGAGCGCGAGGCCCTGATCGCACGGCTCACCAAGGAGCTGCAGATCCGTACCACCGGGCGCGACAACATCTTCAACCTGGCCTACCAGGACGACGACCCCGCGCGGGCGCAACGGGTCGTACAGGCCCTGCTATCCCTCTTCGTCGAATCCGGCCTCGTCGGCAAGCGTGCCGACTCGGACACCGCCCGCCGCTTCATCGAAGAGCAGATTGCGGTGTATGAAGCCAAACTGACCGAGGCGGAGAACCGGGTGAAGGACTTCCGCCTGCGCAACATGACGCTTCTCGGTGAGGGTGGGGACTATGTCGGGCAGACTGCCGCGATCAACCAACAACTCGCTCAGGCCAAGCTTGAGCTCAGCGAGGCGGAGACCGCGCGCGCGGTGCTCGAGCGGCAACTGGTTGGTGAGGAACCCATCCTGCTGCCACAGACCGGTGCCACCAATTCGGTCGCCATCCCCGAGATCGATGGGCGGATAGACACGTTGAGGAAGAATCTCGACTTGTTGTTGTTGAAGTATACGGACCAACACCCCGAGGTTCAGTCCGTCAAGCGTCTGATTGGCGAACTGGAGGCTCAGAAAAGTACCGCCGTTGCGGCCTTGCAGGCGAGCGGTGTCGGGCAGTTCGGTGCGCTGGACTCCAACCCGGTCTACCAGCAGATGAAGCTCGCCCACGCCGATGCCGAGGCGCGCGTTGCAGGCCTGCGTGCGCGGGTTGCGGAGTACGAGCGGCGTCTGGCTGTAATGAAGGAGCGGGCGGAGCTCATCCCCAAGCTCGAGGCCGAGCAGGCCCAGCTCAACCGCGACTATGACGTGCAGAAGCGTAACTATGAGCAACTGGTGTCGCGACGCGAGTCCGCGTCGATGTCGGTCGAGCTGAGTGCGCAGTCGGGCATCGCGGATTTCCGCGTGATCGACCCCCCGACCCTGCCGACGAAGCCCTCCGCACCGAACCGTATCCTGCTCGTGCCGGCTGCGGGCGTGGCAGCACTCGGGTTGGGGCTCGCGCTGATGTTCCTGCTTGCGCAGATGCGGCCCACTGTCATGGATGGGTCGAGCCTGCGGGAACTCACCGGCCTGCCCATTCTCGGCGTTGTGTCTTTCCTGCCCGATCCTGCACGCGCCAGGGCGCGGCGGATCAAGAACATTCTGTTCGCCCTGGGGTTGCTCGCCTATGTTGCGGCGCTGGCCGCTGCAGCGCTGGCCCTTCATCTGATGCAGCGCTGATTGGAGGCCACGCATGAGTCTTATCGAAAAAGCCGTCCAGCGTCTGGATCAGCTCAAGCAGGCGGGACAGGTTCCCGCTGACGAATCGTTGCCGCAGGGTGCGACCCCGCCCGCTGTACCGCAGGGTTCGGCCACCGGCCGGCCGGGCGCGACCCAAGCGCAGCACGCAAGGCCGGACGAGATGCAGCCTGCGGTGACGGCTGCCCACTCTGTGCGTGCTCCGGAGCCCACCGCCGACAGCCTCGCCGAGCCGGAGCCGAAGCCGCAAAAGACCACTACCAAGCACCTGCAGATCGATCTGGAGCGGCTCGCGAAGATGGGCATGGTCACCCCCGACAAACCCAAGTCTTCCCTGGCCGAGCAGTTCCGCGTCATCAAGCGTCCGCTGATCCGCAACGCCAAGGGCGGCGGGGCGGCGCCGGTGGACAATGGTAATCTGATCATGGTCACCAGCTCGCTGCCGGGCGAGGGCAAGTCCTTCACCGCGATCAATCTCGCGATCAGCATGGCGATGGAGCTGGATTTCACGGTGCTGCTCGTCGACGCGGACTTCTCCAAGCCCTCCGTGCTGAGCCGTCTCGGCCTGCCGGCCGAGAAGGGTCTCATGGATGTGCTCACTGGCGAGATTGACGACCTCGCCGATGTGATGGCGCGTAGCAACATCGAAAAGCTCTCCATTCTCCCGGCCGGCATGCCGCATCCGCGTGCGACCGAGCTGATCGCATCGGAAGCGATGGAGAAGATGCTCAGCGAGCTCGCCGCGCGCTATTCGGACCGGATCATCGTGTTCGATTCGCCGCCGCTGCTTCCGACCACCGAGGCGCGGGTGCTGGCCACCCACATGGGACAGATCGTGATGGTGGTCGAGGCGGACCGCACCACACATGGCGCGATCCGCCAGGCGATCGCCACGATCGAATCCTGCCCGGTGAAGATGACGGTGCTGAACAAGTCCAACGCGGGCCGCAGCGACAACCTCTATGGATACGGCTATGGATATGGGTACGGCTATGGATCGGAAGCCCGCAGCGAGTGAGCGCCGGCGCGCGCGCATGGTCGCCGCGTGTGTCGCTGCAGCGGGCATGTTCGTGACAGCAGGCGCGAGCGCGCAGGAGGTGCGTGTGGATACCACGCTGCAGTCGCGACTGACCTATACCGACAACGTCGACACCGACGCCGACAACAAGCAAGGCGACTGGATCGCGGAGGTCTCGCCGGGCCTGTCCATCCGGCGCGATGGCAGCCGCCTCAGTGGTGTGTTGAATGCCCAATTGCGCAACCTCGTCTATGCGCGCGACTCCGAGCGCAACGAGAGCTTCGTGTCGCTCGGTGGCAGGGGGGTGTTCGAGGCTGTCGAGGAGAAGCTCTTCATCGACATGGATGCACGTATCTCGCGTGACAACCGCTCGGCATTCAGTGGCCGCGGCGCTGGCAGCGTGGTCGATGCGGACAAGAACAATGAGACGCGCAACTTTGCGATCGGCCCGCGTCTGCAGCTCAAGCCTTTCGGTTCGGCGACCGCGATGCTCGGCTACAAGCACAGCTGGATGGATGGCGGAGGTGAAATCGACAGCCGTCAGGTTGGGCGGCTCACCGCCCAATTGACCGATTTCGAAGCGACCTCGGTACTCGGCTGGGGCCTCGACCTGCAGCAGGAGCGCTCACGCTACGATGAAGACAGTGACCGCGATGTGGATAGAAGCGCGGTACGTGGCATGATCTACTTCAACGCCACGCCGCGCTTCCGTCCGGTGATTGGCGGTGGGCGCGAGCGCAACGACTTCGGCAGTGGTAGCTCTCAGGACGGCACGATAAAGAGCGCGGGCTTCGAGTGGATGCCATCGCCGGCGACGACGCTCAACGTACTGGTCGAGGACCGTTTCTTCGGCACCGGCTACAAGGCCGAGCTCAACCGTCGCCGCCCGCGCTCCAACTGGTCGATCAATGCGCTGCGCGACGTGAACTCGCCGTTGGACGAAGTGCCTGGCGCACAGGCCGAGCTCCTCTACCAGCAGTACTACGATGCGCTGGGTTCGATTGCCGACCCGGTTGCGCGCGACGCCGAGGCTCGCCGCCTCGCCGATCAGCAACTCGCCAACGGCAGCTTCCGCTTCCAGTCCAACAACTACTACGTGTCCCAGACGCTGCGCGGCAACGTGTCATTGATCGGCAAGCGCAGCGTGCTCACGCTGACCCTGCAGCAGACACGCCGGAACCGACTTGGCGAGGCCAACCTGCAGGACAGCGGCGACGATTTCGCCCGCTTCGACACCGTCAAGGACCGCTCGGCCTCCCTGTCGCTCGCCCACAAACTCAGCCCGCAGTCGTCCGGCAATCTGGTGCTGACGCGCTCGCGGGCCGAGGGCAGTGGCTCGGAGAGCGGCGAAACCGACCGCACCGCGGTGACCGTCGGCATGAGCACACGCATCAACGAGCGCGCGACGGGCGGGGTCCAATATCGCTACGAGCGCTCCGATGGCTCCGGCGCGGCGAAGGACTTCACCGAGAACTCGGTCACGGCCAACATCGGCGTCCAGTTCTGAACAAGGCAGTCATGTACGAATCCTACTTCAAGCTCAGCGGCAAACCGTTTCAGCTCAACCCCGATCCCGCCTTCTACTTCGGCAGTCGCGGTCATCGCCGCGCGATGGCTTACCTGGAATACGGCCTGCATCAGAACGAAGGTTTCATCGTCGTCACCGGCGAGGTTGGGGCAGGGAAGACCACGCTGCTGCGCAGCCTGCTGGAACACCTCGATCCAGGCAAGGTCGTGGCTGCCAACCTGGTGAGCACCCAGGTTGACGAGAACGACATCCTGCGCATGGTCGCCGCGGCCTTTCACGTGCCGGCGCGCGGGCTGGACAAGGCTGGCCTGCTGCTCGCGTTGGAAACCTACTTCGTTTCGCTTGCGGCATCGGGCAAGCGTGCGTTGCTGATCGTGGACGAGGCGCAGAACCTGTCGCCGCCTGCGGTCGAAGAGCTGCGCATGCTGTCGAACTTCCAGCTCGAGGACCACGCGCTGCTGCAGAGCTTCCTCGTCGGCCAGCCGGAGTTTCGCGACATCATGCAGAGCCCGCACATGCAGCAGCTGCGCCAGCGGGTGATCGCGTCCTACCATCTCGGCCCGATGGATGCGGCCGAGACGCGCGCCTACATCGAGCACCGTCTGCGCCATGTGGGCTGGAATAACGATCCGGCGTTCGAGGACGATGCTTTCGGCGCGATCTATACCTATACCACGGGCATTCCGCGGCGCATCAACAGCCTGTGCGATCGCCTGCTCCTCGCGGCCTTCCTTGCCGAGCGACACAAGGTGAGCCGTGCCGATGCCGAGGCCGTGATCGGCGAGTTGCGCGACGAGTTCGACCATGGCGGTGCGCGTGGCGAGAGCGGCGGTGTGCGCGACATGCCGCGTCTCGCGAGTGTGGCCAACCTGCGTGTCGATGCCAGCCGGCTGAAGGTGCCCGCCGGTGTCAGCGACGAGGTCGCGGCGCTGTCGTCGAACTTCGACGTACGGCGTTTCGAGGCGCGCCTGGCGGGGTTGGAGCAGACCACCTCGGCAATCCTCAACGTCATGAACCAACTCCTGCAGGCGGTGCGGGCAGATTCGCAGCGCACGGACAACAAGGCCAATGAGCGATAACACCCAGACTACTGCGCCGGTGCTGTGCATCGTCGGCGCGCGCCCCAACTACATGAAGATGGCGCCCATCATCCGCGCCTTTGCGGCCCACCAGCCGCCGCTGCGTACGCTGCTGGTGCATACCGGCCAGCACTACGACGCGGCGATGAACGACCAGCTCTTCACCGACCTGGCACTGCCCGCGCCGGATGTGAACCTCGAGGTCGGCTCCGCCAGCCATGCGGTGCAGACCGCCGAGATCATGAAGCGCTTCGAGCCCGTCATCGACGCCCATGGCGCGCGCGCAGTGCTGGTGGTCGGTGATGTGAACTCCACCATCGCCTGCGCGCTGGTTGCGGTGAAGCGCAATATCCCGGTGATTCACGTCGAGGCGGGGCTGCGCAGCAACGACCGCAAGATGCCGGAGGAGATCAACCGCATCCTCACCGACCAGATCTCCGACATCCTCTACACCACCGAGCGCAGCGCCGAAGGCAACCTCGCGCGCGAGGGCATCCCCGGCGAGCGGGTGGCCTTCGTCGGCAACGTCATGATCGACAGCCTGCTCGCTAGCCTGCCCAAGGCCGTCCCGGCCGAGACGCTCCTCGCCCGGGCCGGGCTGGATCCTGCGCGCATTGCCAACGGATACGGCGTGGTCACGCTGCACCGGCCCTCCAACGTCGACGACCCCGCCTGCCTCGGGCCGATCATCGAGGCGCTGGCGCAGGTTGCGCAGCGCCTGCCGCTGGTATTCGCGCTCCATCCGCGCACGCGCAACAACCTCGCGCGCATGAACATGCTGGATCGCCTCGAGCAGCCCGGCTTCATCGTGCTGCCGCCGCAGGGCTACCTCGAGATGCTGGGCCTGATGTCGCGCGCCGTGATGGTTCTCACCGACTCGGGCGGCATCCAGGAGGAAACTACCGCGCTGGGAGTGCCGTGCATCACGATCCGCGAGAACACCGAGCGCCCGATCACGGTGGAGCAGGGTACCAACACCCTGGTGGGCGTGCAGCCGCAGGCCATCATCGCCGCGGCCGAGGCGGTGCTCGCCAATGGCGGCAAGCGCGGGCGGGTACCCGAGTACTGGGACGGCAAGGCCGCCGAGCGCATTGCGGCACATCTCGCCGACTGGTTGAGCACACACGAGGCCGCAGACGCGGACTGAGTCCCCGCTGATCGTCACCTCGCCAAACACAGGAAGCGCCCACGAGCATGAACGACCGCATCACCAACGCCTTCACGATCGACGTCGAGGACTACTTCCAGGTCTCCGCACTGGAGGCGCATTTTCCGCGCGGCGACTGGGACAAGGTGCCGTGCCGGGTCGAGCGCAATGTGGACCGCATCCTCGCCCTGCTCGACGAGCACGACACCCGCGCCACCTTCTTCACCCTGGGCTGGATCGCCGAGCGCTATCCGGCGCTGGTGCGGCGCATCGTGGATGGCGGGCATGAGCTCGCGAGCCATGGCTACGGTCACCAGCGCGCCAGCGCCCAGTCGCCCGAGGTCTTCCTCGAGGACATCCGGCGCGCGCGTGCCATCCTGGAGGACATCGGCGGCAAGGCGGTCACCGGCTATCGCGCGCCGAGCTTCTCGATCGGCAAGTCCAACCTGTGGGCGCACGACAGCCTCGCGGAGGCCGGCTACAAGTACAGCTCCAGCGTCTATCCGGTCAAGCACGACCACTACGGCATCCCGGACGCACCGCGCTTCGCCTACCGCCTGCCCAACGGCCTTGTCGAGGTGCCGGTCACCACCATGCGCTGGATGGGGCGCAACTGGCCTGCCGGCGGTGGCGGCTTCTTCCGCCTGCTGCCCTACCAGGTATCGCGCTGGCAGATCGCCAAGGTGAATCGCGAAGACCGCCGCCCGGCGATCTTCTACTTCCACCCCTGGGAGGTCGACCCCGACCAGCCGCGCGTGCGGGAGGCCTCGGCCAAGGCGCGCTTCCGCCACTACGTCAATCTGCGCCGCACCGAAGCGCGCTTGCGGCAGCTCCTCAAGGACTTCGCCTGGGGCCGGGCCGACGACGTCTTCCGCAACGCCGCCTGACTGGACGCCGAGCCCGCACATGGAACGACTGCCGATCGCCGTACGGCGCCTGGAACGCAAGGATGCCGCCCGCTGGGACGCCTTCGTGCATGCCTGCCCCGAGGCCACCTTCTTCCACCTCTCCGCCTGGCAGGGCATCGTCGAGGACGTCTTTCGTCATCGCACCCACTTCCTGTACGCAGAGCGCGCTGGCGAGATCATCGCGGTGCTGCCGCTCGCCGAGGTCAAGAGCCGCCTCTTCGGCCACGCCCTGACGAGCCTGCCCTTCTGCGTGTACGGCGGCATCGCCGCCAGCGTCGATGCGGGAGACGAGGCGATCGCCGCGCTCGAGGCCGAGGCCGACCGCCTCGCGCGTGAGGCGGGCGTGCAGCATCTGGAATACCGCAACCTCCACGCCCGCCATGCGGACTGGCCGCGGCAGGAGCTGTACGTGACCTTCCGCAAGGCCATCCTGCCGGACGAGGAGGCCAACATGCTCGCCATCCCGCGCAAACAACGCGCGATGGTGCGCAAGGGCATCAAGAACGGCCTGCAAAGTCATGTGGATGACAGCGTCGACCGCTTCTTCGCGCTCTATGCCGACAACGTCCTGCGCCATGGCACCCCGGCCCTGCCGCGCAAGTTCTTCCAGCGGCTCCGGGACACCTTCGGCGAGAATTGCGAGGTGCTCACGGTGACGGATGCGGACGGCAAGGTGCTCTCCAGCGTGCTGAGCTTCTACTTCCGCGACGAGGTGCTGCCCTATTACGCGGGCGACGACCTCGCCGCGCGCGAGCTCGCCGCCAACGATTTCAAGTACTGGGAGCTGATGCGCTGCGCCTGCGCGCGCGGCTGCCGGCTGTTCGACTACGGCCGCAGCAAGATCGGCACCGGCCCCTACAGCTTCAAGAAGAACTGGGGCTTCGAGCCGCAGCCGCTGTCCTACGAGTACCGTCTCTACAAGCGCGACAGCGTGCCGCAGAACAACCCGATGAACCCCAAGTACCGGCTCTTCATCGCGCTGTGGCGCAAGCTGCCGATCGGTGTGGCCAACGCCATCGGCCCGCATATCGTGCGCAACCTGGGGTAGGGCAGCGATGCCGGCTGGCAGCGGCGGATGCGGCCAAGCCGATGGCATGCCGAGCGGGAACTGGGGTATATTGCGCCGCAATAATCTTGTGAGTGAGGGGACTTTGGATCAGCAGCGGGTTGAGGGCAGGTTCGATGTGTGGTCTGGCTTCAACCTGACCTTGCTCTGCATCGCAGGGGTGTTCGCCTGGGGCATTGTCTGGTTCTTCCCGACCGCGCGTGAGATTGCGGCGATCTGGTGGCGCTCCGAGACCTACGCACACGGACTCGTGGTGTTGCCGGCCTTCGCCTGGCTGGTATGGCGGCAACGCGAGCGGATCGTCGCGCTGCGTCCGACGCCATCGGCCTGGATGCTGATTCCGGTGGCTGCGTTCGGCGGGCTCTGGCTGCTCGGCATGCTGGCCGGCGTGGCGACCGCGAGTCATGCAGGCTTCGTGCTGATGCTGATTTCGGCGCTCATCGCCATGCTGGGCAAGCAGATTTCGCTGGCGTTGATGTTCCCGATCGGTTTTCTCGTCTTTGCGATCCCTATCGGCGATTTCATGTTGCCGACCTTGATGCATCTGACAGCCGAGTTTACCGTCGGTGCTCTCCGTATGACGGGCGTGCCGGTGTACCAGGATGGCTTGCATTTCGTGATACCCAACGGTCGCTGGTCGGTCGTCGAGGCATGCAGCGGCATACGCTACCTCATCGCCTCGGCGTTGGTGGGCTCGCTCTATGCTCACCTGAGCTATGCCAGCATGCGCAAGAAGCTGCTGTTCATGGCGGTTTCGGTGATAGTACCGATCGTCGCCAACTGGGCGCGCGCCTACATGATCGTGATGCTCGGCTACCTCTCTGACAACGAGGTCGCCACCGGTGTCGACCACCTGATCTACGGCTGGGTCTTTTTCGGCGTCATCATCCTGCTCATGTTCATGATCGGGCAGCGCTGGGCCGACGATCCTGATGTGGTGCTGCATCGCGGCCGGCCCGCTGCAGCGCTGCCGCGCGAGCGGGGAGGCGGCTGGATCGTGGTGCTGCCGCTGGCCTTCCTCATGGCGGCGTTTGTGCCGCTCCACGATCGGCTGGATCTGTCGGAGGTGCCGGTGCAGGTCACCCTTGATGTGCCTGCGCCTGCCGCCGGGTGGGCGCTGGATGTGTCCGCGACACCCCTGTTCAAGCCGACCTATGCCGGTCACAAGGCGGCGGTCGACGCACTCTACCGGTCACCGGGTGCTGGCGACGTTGGCTTGTTCGTCGCTGCCTACGCGCACCAGACGCAGGGCCGGGAGATGATCGCGTGGGCGAACGGCCTCATCTCGCCGGGCGATGAGGCGCTGCGCGTGATTTCCAGCGGCAGTGGCGAAACCGTGCTCGGCCCCGCGAAACAGGCGGTGGTCGGGAACGACCACGGCCGTTGGGCTGCATTGACCTGGTATGTCATTGATGGAGAGGTCATCGCAAGTGACGCGCGTGCGAAGCTGCGACTCGGCTTGAACCGCCTGCTCGGGCGCAGCGACACCTCGCTGGTCGTGGTGGTGTCGACGCGGGATGACGAGAACGGCGGAGGGCTTGCCGCGCTCCGTGCCTTCGTTGCCGATCACCAGGCATCCCTGCGCGCGCTCGCGGTTTCAACCCGCCCGGGAGCCACGCCTTGAGCAGCGTCATCGCCCACGTCGTCTATAGTTTCGATGTCGGAGGCCTCGAGAACGGGGTGGTGAACCTCGTCAATCACATGGACCCGGAGCGATTCCGCCATGTGATCATCGCACTCACCCGCTGCGAGCCATCCTTCTCGCGTCGAGTCGTGCGCGATGATGTCGCCTTCATCGACCTCCACAAGCCGCCCGGCCACGGTGTCAAGCTCTACCCGCGGCTGCTCAGGTTGTTCCGCGAGCTGAAGCCCGACATCGTCCACACCCGCAACCTCGCCGCGCTCGAAGCCGCCGTCCCCGCGCTCCTCGCCGGCGTGCCGGTGCGCATCCACGGCGAGCATGGCTGGGATGTGTCCGATCCGGGGGGCACACGGCTCAAGTACAAGCTGCTGCGCCGCTTCTACCGGCCCTACGTCAGCCACTACATCGCGCTCTCCGGGCATCTGGAAGGCTATCTCGCGAAGGCGGTGGGCGTGCCGGCAGCGCGGCGCACGCGTATCTGCAATGGCGTGGATACCACGCGCTTCCATCCCGCAGAGGGCGGGCGTGCCTTGCTGGAAGGCTCGCCCTTCAACCTTTCCGGCCCGCTCGTGATCGGTACGGTGGGGCGGCTGCAGGCGGTCAAGGATCAGCTCAATCTGGTGCGCGCGTTCGCGCTGCTGATGCAGCGCGTGCCCAACGACTCCCGTCAGCTGCGGCTGATGATCGTGGGCGACGGCCCGCTGCGTCCGCAGGTCGAGGCCGAGATCCGCAGCTTCGGACTGCAGGAGCGGGTGTGGCTCGCCGGTGCGCGCAGCGATGTGCCGGACGTGCTGCGCGCGATGGACGTTTTCGTGCTGCCGTCCAAGGCCGAGGGGATCTCGAATACCATCCTCGAGGCGATGGCGACCGGTCTGCCGGTGGTCGCAACCAACGTGGGCGGCAACAGCGAGCTGGTGGTGCAGGCCGAGACGGGGGCACTCGTTCCGGCGAACAACCCGGAGATGATCGCGCGCTATCTCGAAGCCTACGTCCGCCAGCCCGAGCTGCGATCGCAACACGGCGCGGCCGGGCGGGCGCGGGTCGAGGCGGAATTCAGCATCCAGGCGATGGTCGCGCGTTACGAGGCGGTGTATCTCGACGCCTTGCGCCAGCGCGGCAGGCATGCAGTCGAGCCGCGCGAGGCGCGGCCATGATCGAACAATACAAGGTGCGTCCGTTCGCCGGCGCGCGCCAAAAGGGGTAGGGGAAAGCAACGATGTGCGGTATCGCCGGCATGTTCGACACACGCGGCAGGCGCGATTTCGATCGCGGCCTGATGCAGCGCCTCAACGACATCCAGTTCCATCGCGGGCCGGACGAGGGCGACCTGTATCTGGAGCCGGGCGTGGCCTTCGGTCATCGGCGGCTCTCCATCATCGATCTTTCCACCGGGCAGCAGCCGCTCTTCAACGAGGACGGCTCGGTATGCGTGGTCTTCAACGGCGAGATCTACAACTACCAGTCGCTGGTGCCCGAGCTGGAAGCGCTCGGCCACCGCTTTCATACCCGTAGCGATACCGAGGTCATCGTGCATGCCTGGGAGAGCTGGGGCGAGGACTGCGTGCAGCGCTTCCGCGGCATGTTCGCCTTCGTGCTGTGGGACCGCAACCGGCAGACGCTCTTCATGGCGCGCGACCGCCTCGGCGTCAAGCCGCTGCACTACACCATCCTCGCCGACGGCACGCTGGTGTTCGGCTCCGAGCTCAAGGTGCTGATGCAACACCCCGGGCTGGACCGCAGCATCGACCCGGTTGCGGTCGAGGAGTACTTCGCCCTCGGTTACGTCGCCGAGCCACGCACCATCTTCAAGCAGGCGAAGAAGCTGCAGCCGGGCGAGAGCCTGTGCATCCGCCGCGGCGAGCCCATCCCGGCGCCCCGCACCTACTGGGACGTGCGCTTCACGCTGGACAACCCGCTGTCGCTCGCCGACGCCACCGCCGAGCTCACCGAGCGGCTGCGCGAATCGGTGCGCCTGCGCATGATCGCCGAGGTGCCGCTGGGTGCCTTCCTCTCCGGCGGAGTGGATTCCAGCGCCGTGGTCGCCACCATGGCAGGCCTCTCATCGGAGCCGGTCAACACCTGCTCCATCGCCTTCGACGACCCCAAGTTCAACGAGTCGGCCTTCGCCCAGATGGTCGCGGACCGCTACCGCACCAATCACTTCGTCGAAACGGTGAAGTCCGATGACTTCGACCTCATCGACACGCTGGCCGCGCTCTACGACGAGCCCTATGCCGACAGCTCGGCCATCCCCACCTACCGCGTCTGCCAGCTCGCGCGCAAGAAGGTCACCGTGGCGCTCTCCGGCGACGGCGGCGACGAGAGCTTCGGCGGCTACCGGCGCTACCGCATGCACCTCATGGAAGAGCGCATGCGCGGCGCCTTGCCCTTCGGCGTCAGAAAGCCGGTGTTCGGCCTGCTCGGCCGCATGTATCCCAAGGCGGACTGGGCGCCGCGCGTGTTCCGCGCCAAGACCACCTTCCAGGCGCTCGCGCGCGACTCGGTGCAGGCTTATTTCCACTCCGTATCCATCCTGCGCGACGACATGCGACGCAGCCTGTTCACCCCGGCCTTCCGCGCGAGTCTCGGCGGCTACAACGCGATCGAGGTGTTCCGCCGGCACGCAGCCAACGCCGGCACCGACGATCCGCTCGCGCTCATCCAGTATCTGGACACCAAGACCTACCTCGTCGGCGACATCAACACCAAGGTGGACCGTGCGAGCATGGCGCATTCGCTGGAGGTGCGCGAACCGCTGATGGACCACGAGCTGGTCGAGTGGCTCGCGACCCTGCCGTCCGGCCTCAAGATCAAGGGCCAGGAAGGCAAGTATCTCTTCAAGAAGGCGATGGAACCGATGTTGCCGAACGATGTGCTGTACCGGCCGAAGATGGGTTTTGCCGTGCCGCTCGCGCGTTGGTTCCGCGGCCCGCTCAAGGAGCGTGTGCGCAGCGCCATGCTGGGCGAAACCCTCGCCGCCACCGGCATCTTCAACCAGGACACCCTGCGCCACCTGGTCGACGCCCACCAGTCCGGCGCTCGCGACTACAGCGCACCGCTGTGGACGACGTTGATGTTCGAGGCGTTCCTGCGCAATATCGGGGGAAACCCAAACGTCAATCCCATGGTGACTTCTGCATCCTGAAGGTATGCAGACAGTCTGGTTCAACAGGAGAGCTCGATGCAGGTCCAACGCAGCATTCTCGAGGTGAAGACAAGCAAGGTCGTGATCGACCTGCCGGAGTCTTTCGTGAATCATCGGGTGGAACTGATTGCCCTGACGCTCGATGAGCCAGAGCCGAAAACAAGTGGTTCGCCACGCCGTCGGCCCCACCCCGCGATCGCGGGAAAAGGTAGGGCGACCGGCGACATCGTCTCCGCTGTCGTAGATGAAGAAGACTGGGATTGCCTGCGGTGATTCTCCTGGATAGCCATATCTGGTTCTGGTGGATCAACCAGGACCATTCGCGCATCAGCAGGCAAATGGCGAACGCGATCGAAACCGCTGATCGTGTGGGCGTTTCCGCCGTGTCCTGCTTCGAGCTTGCGCTTGCGCACAGGAAGGGGCGCCTTGAGTTGCCGTGCCCACCCAGAGAATGGTTCGGCTTTGCCCTGGATGCCTCCGGTGTCGAATTGATCCCGCTGACGCCGGCCATCGCCGAGCGCGCTGTGGCACTGACGGAAATTCACAAGGACCCGTTTGACCGCATCATCATTGCGTCGGCGCTCGAATATGCAGCGGAGTTGATGAGCGTTGACGCAGCATTCGGTAATTATCCTGAACTCGCCGGTCGTCTGCTGAATGGCTGATTTCAATGCTTGGAGTGAAGTGATGAAACCCTCTGTCGCGCTCGCCCGACATCGGGATGAGATCCGCCGCATTGTGGCTGAACACCATGCCGCAAATGTGCGGGTGTTCGGCTCCGTCCTGCGCGGCGAGGATCAGGAAGGCAGCGATCTCGATCTCCTCATCGATCCCACGCCCGACACGACGTTGCTGGATCTCGGTGCGATCCGCCTCGAGTTGCGCGCGCTGTTGCGGGTTGAGGTTGACGTACTCACGCCCCGCAATCTTCCGGAGCGCTTTCGCGACAGCGTACTGAACGAGGCGATCCCGCTATGACGCGAAGCCTCAAGGCGCAGATTCACTCGCTGCTCGAAGACTGACCATGCGCATCCTCCACATCCTCGACCATTCGCTGCCGTTGCACAGCGGCTACACCTTCCGTACCGCAGCCATCCTGCGCGAGCAGCATGCGCTGGGGTGGGAGACGGTACATCTCACCACGCCCAAGCAAGGCTTCTCCGACCTGGAAGTGGAGGAGAGCGATGGTCTGCGCTTCCATCGCACGCCGGCGCCCGCCGATACTGGCTTGATCGGCCAGATGCGGCTGACGGCCCACCGGATCGGGCAGTTGGTGGATGAAACCCGGCCCGACATCATCCATGCCCATTCGCCGGTGCTGAATGCGCTGCCGAGCCTGTGGGTGGGGCGCCGACGCAAGCTGCCGGTGGTGTATGAGATGCGCGCCTCCTGGGAGGATGCGGCGGTCGATCACGGCACCACCACCGAGGGCAGCCTGCGCTATCGCGTCTCGCGCGCGCTGGAGAGCTTTGCGCTGCGGCGGGCCGACCAGGTCACCACCATCTGCGAGGGTTTGCGGGGAGACATCGCGGTGCGCGGCATCCCGGCGGAGCGCATCACCGTGATCCCCAATGCGGTCGATGCCGATGCCTTCCAGTTCGGCGCCGAAGCGGATCCCGCACTGCGCAGCGAACTGGGGCTGGACGGTTGCACCGTGCTGGGTTTCGCCGGTTCCTTCTATGGCTATGAAGGGCTCAACCTGCTGGTATCCGCGCTCGCCCGGCTGGTCGTGCGTTTTCCCGACATTCGCCTGCTGCTCGTCGGTGGCGGCGTGCAGGAAGAGGCGCTGCGGTCCCAGGCCGCGGCCGAAGGCGTTGCCGAGCGCGTGATCTTCACCGGCCGCGTGCCGCACAGCCGGGTGCAGAAGTACTACGAGCTCATCGACGTGCTCGCCTATCCGCGCCTGCCGATCCGCCTCACCGAGCTCGTCACGCCGCTGAAGCCGCTGGAGGCGATGGCCCAGGGGCGCATGTTCGTTGCGTCCGACGTGGGTGGCCACCGCGAGCTTATCCGGCACGGCGAGACCGGCTTCCTGTGCAAGGCGGGCAGTGCCGAGGCGCTGGCCGAGGCGATCGCCGACATCCTCGCGCATCGCGAGCGCTGGCCGGAGGTCCGCCGCAAGGCGCGGGCCTTCGTCGAGCGGGAGCGGACCTGGGCGAACAGCGTCGCGCGCTATCGCGAGGTCTATGCCCGCGCGCTGGCGTCCCGCGGGCGCCTCTCAACCCTTGCGGAGGCAGGCTGAATCATGTGCGGCATTCATGGCCTATACCGTTTCGACGGCGTGCAGGTGGCGCCGCGCCAGCTCACGGCGATGGGCGACGTCACCCGTCACCGCGGCCCGGACGACGAGGGCCAGTACATCGAACCTGCCGGGCGCTGCGGGATCGCGATGCGGCGGCTGTCCATCATCGATCTGGCCGGCGGACATCAGCCCATCTCGAATGCCGACGACAGCCTGTGGGTGGTGTGCAATGGTGAGATCTACAACTTCCGCGCCCTGCGCGAGGAATTGCAGTCGCGCGGCTACCGCTTCAAGACAGGCTCCGACAGCGAGGTGCTGCTCCATCTCTACGACGAGATGGGCGACGATTTCGTGCACCGGCTGGACGGCATGTTCAACTTCGCGCTGTGGGACAACCGCCGCAAGCGCCTCCTGATCGGCCGCGACCACCTCGGCGTGAAGCCGCTCTATGTGCATCAATCGGCCGGATTGCTGGGGTTCGCGACCGAGGCCAAGGCGCTGCTGGAACTGCCCGGCATGCGCACCGCGCTCAATCGCGACGTTCTCGGAGATTACCTGCATCTGGGCTACGTTCCGGCGCCGCACTCGATGTTCGAGGGCATCCGCAAGCTGCCGCCGGCCACCCTGCTGGCGGTCGAAAACGGTGAGGTGCGGGAGTGGCGCTACTGGCGCCTGTCGCCACGCATCGACCGCACCACCACCGAAACGGAATGGGTGGAGCGCATCCGCGCCGGCATGGAGCGCGCGGTGCACGCGCAGATGGTGTCGGACGTGCCGATCGGCGCCTTTCTGTCCGGCGGAGTCGATTCCAGTGCGGTCGTTGCCTACATGGCGCGCCACTCCGATCAGCCGATACGCACCTATGCGATCGGTTTCGAGGGCGGGGAAGCGGAGCGCCTCTACAACGAGCTACCCTATGCGCGTCAGGTCGCGACCCTGCTCGGCACCGAACATCACGAGATCGTGGTCAAGCCCGACGTGGTCGGGCTGCTGCCCAAGCTGCTGTGGCACATGGACGAGCCGGTCTCGGACTCCGCCTTCATCACCACCTTCCTCGTGTCCGAGTTCGCCCGCAAGGACGTCAAGGTGATCCTCTCGGGGGTCGGGGGAGACGAGCTCTTTGGCGGCTATCGGCGCTATCTCGGCGACCACTACGTGCGCAAGTTGCAACGCCTGCCGCGCTGGTCGCGCCTCCTGATGTCGCGCACCGCCAGCCTGCTCCCGAGCGACCGGCACTCCAAACTGCTCAACACGCTCCGGCTCGCGCGCGGCTTCCTAGCTTCGGCCGAGCTGACCCCGGATGAGCGCTATCGCGCCTACCTGCAGGTGCTCGACCGCGAGACCGTCGCGGCCCTCACGCGCGGTGCGGCGGGCAGCTCGGATGCGCTCGCCGCCGCGTTTGCCGCCGCCGGCAGCGAGGATCCGCTCAACCGCATGTTCGCGGTGGATGCCGAAACCCAGCTCCCGGACGACCTCCTGCTCCTCACCGACAAGATGAGCATGGCGGTGTCGCTGGAATGCCGGGTGCCCTTGCTGGACCGCGCCCTCGTCGAGCTTGCAGCCACCATTCCCGAGTCGCTCAAGGTCAGGAACGGCCGGCTCAAGCACCTGATGAAGGATGCGCTCGCTGACCTCCTGCCGGCCGATATCCTCGACCGCAAGAAGCGCGGCTTCGGCACCCCGATGGGTGCCTGGCTCAAGCGCGACCTCGCGCCAGTGCTGAAGCGGCTGCTGTCGGCCGATGTGGTGCGCGACCGTGGCCTCTTCGACCCCGCCGTGGTGGGGCGTCTCGTCGTCGAGCACGAGGCGGCGCGCATCGACGGCACCGATGCCCTGCTCGCGCTCATGAACCTCGAAATCTGGAGCCGCCTCTACCTCGATCGACGCTCGCCGGACGACGTCACCTCGGAGCTCAAGAGCTTTCTCGCATGAAGATCCTCTACGTCTGTCACCGCTTCCCCTTCCCGCCCAAGCGCGGCGGCAAGATCCGCCCCTTCAACATGATCCGGCACTTCACCGCGCAGGGGCACAAGGTCACCGTCTGCTCGCTGTCGCGCGCGCCGGAGGAGGCCGCCGAAGGGCAGGGCATCGCGCCGCACTGCGAGCGCTTCGAGATCGGGCATGTCAGCAACCCGGTGCAGGCGCTGCGCATGGTGGCGCGGCTGCCTCTGCTCACGCCCTCGTCCATGGGCTTCTTCTACTCGCCGACGCTGGCGAAGAGGATCGCCGAGCTGGTGCGCAGCGAGACGTGGGACCTGATCTTCGTCCATTGCTCGTCGGTGGCGCAGTATGTCGAGGACGTCACCGGCGTGCCGAAGATCCTCGACTTCGGCGACATGGATTCGCAGAAGTGGCTGGAATACGCCAACTACAAGCCCTTCCCGCTGTCGCTCGGTTACCGGCTCGAGGGTCTGAAGATGCTGGCGGCGGAGAAGCGCCTGGCGAGGAAGTTCGATCTTTGCACCGCGACCACGCGTGCCGAATGGGAAACGCTGGAAGGCTACGGAACCGGTGTGGCCACCGACTGGTTTCCAAACGGCGTGGACGCCAGCTTCTTCAGCCCGGATGGGGAAGGCTATGATGCCGACACGATCAGCTTCATCGGGCGCATGGATTACTACCCCAACCAGGAATGCATGTTCGACTTCTGTGCGAATACCTGGCCCCTCCTCAAGGCGCGGCGGCCGGGGATCAAGCTCCTGATCGTGGGGGCCGACCCCTCCCCGGCGGTGCGCAAGCTCGGCGAACTCGACGGTGTCACCGTCACCGGCTCGGTGCCGGACGTGCGCCCCCATGTGCGACGCTCGGCGCTGATGGTGGCGCCGCTCAACATCGCCCGCGGCACCCAGAACAAGATCCTCGAGGCCATGGCGATGGGCGTGCCGGTCGTCACCAGCCGGGTCGCGGCGGGCGGTGTCGATGCGGAAAATGAGGCACATTTCCTCGTCGCAGACACGCCAAGCGATTATGCTTCGTCGATTTTGCGCATCCTCGACGACCCCGCCGAGCGCGCGAGACTCTCCGAGGCCGGCCGTGAGCGCATGCTCAGCCATCACGCCTGGCCCAAATCCATGGCCCGGCTGGATGGCATCATCGCGCGGTGCCTGCAGAACACCCGCAAATAGCAAGGAAATCGACTCATGAAAATCAGCATCTTCGGTCTTGGCTACGTGGGCGCGGTGTCCCTCGCCTGCCTCGCACGCGACGGGCACCAGGTCATTGGTGTGGACATCGATCAGACCAAGCTCGACCTCATCCGCGCCGGGACTACGCCGGTGGTGGAGGAGGGCATGGTCGATCTCATGGCCGAGGTCGCCGCGAGCGGGCGCGTCTCGGTCACCACCGATGCGGTGCAGGCGGTGCTCGACAGCGAGCTCTCGCTCGTCTGTGTCGGCACCCCGTCCGCTGCCAACGGCAGCCAGGACCAGGGCGCGGTGCTGCGCCTCGCGCGCAGCATGGGCGATGCGATCCGCGAGAAGCGCACGCCGCACGTGGTGGTGTTCCGCTCGACGCTCGTGCCCGGCACCGTCGAGGACGTGCTGCGCCCGATCATCGAGGAGCAGTCGGGCAAGAAGGACGGTGTCGATTTCCACCTGTGCTTCCAGCCCGAGTTCCTGCGCGAAGGCTCTTCCATCCGCGACTACGACAAGCCGCCGTTCACCGTGGTGGGCGCCAACCACGCCTATCCGGCCGAGCGGTTGAAGGCCTTGTTCGGCCACCTGCCGTGCAAGTTCCTCGAAACCTCGGTGCGCTCCGCCGAGATGATGAAGTACTGCTGCAACAACTTCCACGCGCTCAAGATCACCTTCGCGAACGAGACCGCGCGCCTGTGCGGTGCACTCGGCGTCGATCCCTTCGAGGTCATGGATCTCGTCTGCCAGGACACCCAGCTCAACATCTCGCGCGCCTACCTGCGCCCCGGCTATGCCTTCGGCGGGTCCTGCCTGCCCAAGGACCTGCGCGCCACCACCTACCTCGCCAAGATGCACGACGTGGAGGTGCCGATGCTCGCGGGTATCCTGCAATCCAACCGCGCGCACATCGACCAGGCCTTCAACAAGGTGCTCGAGTCCGGCTGCCGCAAGGTTGGCATGCTCGGGCTGTCGTTCAAGACCGGCACCGACGACCTGCGCGAGAGCCCGCTCGTGACCCTGGCCGAGCAACTCATCGGCAAGGGCATCCAGCTCAGCATCTACGACCCGGATGTGCACCTCTCCCGCCTCCTGGGTGCCAACAAGCGCTTCATCGAGATGCACCTCCCGCACATCGGCGAGTTGCTCGAGGCCGATCTGGCCAAGGTCGTGGAAGGCGCCGAGATGCTGATCGTGGGCGTGTCCACCCCCGCGATACACGACGCTCTCGCCAGCCACGCACGTCCCGGGCAGAAGGTGCTCGACCTCGCCGGCCTGAAGGATCCGCAGGCGCTGCGTGCGTCGGTGCAGGGTTTGTGCTGGTAAGGTGGGTGGCAGGGTGAGGCCGGCGTGCCGCAACGGCCGCATCGCGCTGCTGGCGGGTGTGCTCGCGATGATCGCGGCGCATTCGCTGAGGGCACAGGGTGATGACTCGTTTTCCGGGCGCGTGATGGGCTGCCATTCGATAGAGAAGCACAAGCTTGGCAATGTCGATCAGGTCGATGTTGAGCGGAAGCCCCAAGCAGGTATCTCCGCTCAAGGTAGTAGTTGCTCTGGACGCATCGAGAATGTCTCGCTGACCGCAATGGTTGCTGCAGTGATTACTGTCGAGGCGCTTGCTACAACCAATGTCAGTGAGCCGGGTACGGTGCGGGCCGTATGAGCCAATCAGAAGGTGCGAAACCTATGGGTCGGTTAGTCGATCCCCTGCTGGTAGGGCCGGTCCGGCCGGTGTTTCTGGTCGGCCCGCTGCCACCGCCGTCGGGCGGCATGGCGAACCAGTGCGAGCAGCTCGCGCGCTTGTTGCGTGCGGAAGGGATCAGGGTCGAGGTGGTGCGCAACAACGCCCCCTACGTGCCCGCCTGGGCCGGCAAGGTGCCGGTGCTCAGGGCCTTCGCGAGGCTGGTGCCGTACCTGGCGGCCTTGTGGCGTGGCGCGGGCGAGGCGGCGGTGTTTCACGTGCTCGCGAACTCGGGCTGGGCGTGGCACCTCTTCGCCGCGCCGGCGATCTGGATAGCGCGGCTGCGCGGCTGCCCGGTCATCGTCAACTACCGCGGCGGCAACGCCGACCCGTTCTTTTCCAGCGCGCCGCCCCATGTGCTCGCAAACTTGCGCCGCGTCGAGGCCCGCGTCACCCCTTCCGCCTACCTGCAGCGGGTGTTCGCGAAGCACGGGCTGAGTGCCGAGGTGATTCCGAACATCATCGACCTCACGCGCTTCTCGCCCCGCCAGGCCGGCGCCGTCGGTGCCGCGCCGCATCTCGTCGTGACCCGTAACCTCGAGCCGATCTACGATATCGCCACCGCGCTGCGGGCGTTCGCGATCTTGCGGCAGACCTTTCCCGCCGCGCGCCTCACCGTCGCTGGCACCGGCCCGGGGCGGACCGCGCTAGGGCAGCTTGCCTCGACCCTGGGACTCGAGGATGCGGTCACCTTCAGCGGGCGCATCGACAACGCCGAGATCCCCGCGCTATACACCAGCGCCGACTGCATGCTCAACCCCAGCACCGTGGACAACATGCCGATCTCCATCCTGGAAGCCCTGGCGAGCGGCGTGCCGGTGGTCAGCACCGATGCCGGCGGGATCCCGGATCTCGTCAGCCACGAGCACACGGCGCTGCTGGTGCCGATCGGCGACCACGAGGCGATGGCTGCAGCTGCGCTGCGGGTACTGCAGGACGAGGCCCTGGCACAGCGTCTGATCGCGGCCGGCCTGGATGAGGTTGCCCGCTACGCATGGCCGCGGGTGCGCGAGCAGTGGTTGGCCCTTTACCGCCGGCTGGAGTCGGCGCGGAGTCGCACGTGAGTCTGTATACCTCGCTCTGTTCGTCCCTGCTGTTTCCCCTGCACGAGCGGCTTAAGCGGCATCAGTCCGTTGCCCTGCGGCGCAGGCTGGAACAGAGCCAGTGGTTGTCGCCGCAAGCGATCGAGGCGGAGCGCATCGCACGCCTGCGGGCCTTTCTCGTGCAGATCGGGCGCGATGTCCCCTACTACCAGGCGCTTTTCAAGAGAATCGGCTTCGACCCCGAGGCGGTCACGCAGGTCGGCGACCTGCAGCGCCTGCCGCTGTTGACGAAGGCTGTCATCCGCGACAACGGCGACAGCATGAAGGCGCGCGGCCATGGCCCGCTCAGCCGTTACAACACCGGCGGTTCCTCGGGCGAGCCGCTGATCTTCTACATCGGCAAGGCGCGCAAGAGTCACGACGTGGCCGCAAAGTGGCGCGCCACCCGCTGGTGGGGCGTGGATATCGGCGATCCCGAGCTGGTGGTGTGGGGGAGCCCGATCGAGCTGGGCTCGCAGGACCGGCTCCGGGTATGGCGCGACCGCCTGATGCGCAGCCATCTCCTGCCGGCCTTCGAGATGTCCCCGGACAACCTCGATCGCTTCGTCGCGACGATCCGGCGGCAGCGCCCGGCGATGTTGTTCGGTTACCCCTCCAGCCTTTCGCTGATTGCGGGGCATGCACAGGCGCAAGGCATCGCGATGGACGACCTCGGCATCAAGGTTGCGTTCGTGACCTCGGAAAAGCTCTACGATGCGCAACGCGAGATCATCAGCCGCGTCTTCGGTTGCCCGGTGGCCAACGGCTACGGCGCCCGCGACGCCGGCTTCATCGCACACGAGTGTCCGTCCGGCAGCCTGCACATCAGCGCCGAGGACATCATCGTCGAGACGCTGCGGCCGGACGGAACGGCGGCAGATGCGGGCGAGGCGGGCGAGATCGTCGTGACCCACATGGCCACCGCCGAGTTTCCCTTCGTCCGCTACCGCACCGGCGACGTCGGCGTGCTCTCCGGCGAAACCTGCGCATGCGGCCGGGGCCTGCCGGTGTTGTCGGAGGTGCAGGGGCGCACCACCGACTTCGTGGTCGCGCGCGACGGCACGGTGATGCACGGGCTGGCGCTGATCTACACTGTCCGCGACCTGCCCGGCGTCGAGCGCTTCAAGATCGTGCAGGAGTCGCTCGACCGTACCGAGGTCCTGCTGGTCGTCAACCCGCACTTCGCGCCCGAATCGGTCGCGCGCATCGAGCGTGACTTCAAGGCGCGCCTGGGCGCCGACGTGATCGTCGCGGTGAGCATCGTCACCGACATCCCGGCCGAGAAGTCCGGCAAGTTCCGCTATGTGGTCAGCAAGGTGAGCGGAGGCACGCATGCCCATCCGTGACCTGCTCATCGTCGGCATCCTCGTGGTGGCGCTGCCCTACGCGTTTCGCCATGTGTTCGTGGGGGTGTTGCTGTGGGCCTGGATCGGCATCATGAATCCCCACAAGCTCGCCTACGGTTTCTCCCATGACGCCCCGCTCGCGGCGATCGTGTTCGCGGTGACGATGATCGGCCTCTTCTCCACCCGTGACCGGGTGAAGCTCGACTGGCCCGCGCCGCCCGTCCTGCTGTTGATCTTCATCCTGTGGATGGCCATCACGACCGTCTTTGCGATATTCCCGGGGGATTCCCTGGACCAGCTCATCAAGATCCTGAAGATCCAGGTCATGACCTTCATCGCGATCGCGGTGCTCTACAAGCGCGAACACATCCGGCTCTTCATCTGGATCAACGTCCTGTCAATTGGCTATTACGGTGCGAAGGGGGGGCTATTCACCATCCGGAGTGGGGGGGGCTACAGGGTTTGGGGTCCGCCGGGAGGTTTCATCGAGGGCAACAACGAACTCGCCCTCGCGATGGTCATGGTCATCCCGCTGATGTACTTCCTGCGTGCGACCTCGCCGCATGTCTGGGTTCGCCGCGGCCTGCTGGTGATGATGCTGCTCACCGCCATCTCCGCAATCGGTACCCAATCCCGTGGTGCGCTGCTGGCCATCGCGGCGATGGGGGTGCTGCTCTGGTACCGCGCGCCGAACAAGTTCATGAATGCATTCGGCGTGCTCTTCGTCGCCGTCTCCATCTTCGCCTTCATGCCGCAGAGCTGGCATGAACGCATGGGTACCATCAAGACCTATCAGGAAGACAGCTCCGCGATGGGACGCATCAACGCCTGGGAGACCGCGATCAACATCGCGAACGACCGGCCGTTCGGCGCTGGCTTCGAGATGTACTCGCAGACCGTGTTCCTGATCTATGCGCCCAACCCGGTCGAGCAGCGCGTCGTGGATCCGCGCATCGCGCGCGCGGCGCACAGCATCTACTTCCAGGTCCTGGGTGAGCATGGCTGGATCGGCCTCGCGCTGTTCCTGATGTTGTGGCTGGCGACCTGGCGACTCGCCGCACGTGTGAGACGCAAGGCGCGTCGGGGCGGAGAGGAAGAGTGGGTGTTCCATTTCGCCAGCATGGCGCAGGTGTCGATGGTGGGCTTTGCGGTCGGCGGCGCGTTCCTCAGCCTCGCATACTTCGATCTGCCCTACAACGTTCTCGCTGCGGTCGTCGTCACTGCCCGCTGGCTGCGCGAGCGCGAGGCGCTGAAGGAACCGGACATGATCGCGGCCAAACCCGGCCGCGGCACGAGTGCATTCAGGAGGTTGATCTGGTGGATGCGAACAGCATGATTGCAGTGAGGCCACTCGTCCGCTGCCTCTCCCCTGCCGGGGCGCAGGGGCGGCTCTCCATCCTGATCTTCCACCGCGTGCTGCGTGAAGCGGATCCGCTGTTCCCGGGTGAGTTCGACGCAGCGCGTTTCGACGCCATGCTTGCATGGGTGACCCGCCTCTTCGATGTGCTGCCGCTGGACCACGCGCTCGCGCGGGCGCGCTCCGGTGATCTGCCGGCGCGCGCGGCGGCGATCACCTTCGACGACGGCTACGCCGACAACCATGACGAGGCGCTGCCCATCCTCGAGAAGCATGGCGTGAGCGCCACCTTCTTCATCGCCACGGATTTCCTCGACGGCGGCCGGATGTGGAACGACACCGTGATCGCAGCGGTGCGCAATGCGCCGGGCGAGGTGATCGACCTCGAGCCGCTCGGCATGGGGCGGGTGCGGGTCGGCTCCGTCGCCGAGAAGCGCGCCGCGATCCATGCCCTGCTGCCGGCGTTGAAGTACCTGCCCGATGACGAGCGCCGTGCGCGGGTCGCGGCCATTGCCGAGTTGTCCGGGAGTGCGCTGCCGGACGATCTCATGATGACCAGCGCGCAGGTTCGCGCGCTGCGCAGCCGGGGCATGGTCGTGGGCGCGCACACCTGCTCCCATCCCATCCTGGCGTCGCTTGGTGCGGCAGAGGCGCGGCGCGAGATCGCGCAAGGTCGGGCACGGCTCGAGGAGATCCTCGGCGAACGCGTGGGGCTCTTCGCCTATCCCAACGGCAAGCCGGGCAAGGACTACCTGCCCGAGCATGTGGACATGATCCGCGCGCTCGGCTTCGATGCCGCGGTGTCCACCGCGTGGGGCGCACTGCGTCGCGACAGCGATCCCTTCCAGCTGCCGCGCTTCACGCCCTGGGACCGCACGCCGTTGCGCTTCGGCTACCGGATGATGCGCAACCTGCTGTCCGGTCGTGAGGACCGGGTGGCCGCGCATGCGTCCTGACCCGACGGATGTCGGCGTGGCAGGCGCGCCCAACTCCGATCACGCGTCGGCAAGCCTTGCGGGGATCGCCATCGCTGCGCAGCGTTGCCTAGACCGTGGTATTCAGCAGTCCCCCGGGCTTGCGCGGATGCTGGAGGCTCACCCGGCGGGCGATTTCGTCGCCGCAATCGACTCGGTCGACCCCTATCTCGGCTATGGACATCTCGGCGCCAGCGCTGGCACGACGCTGTCGCGAATCCTGCAAGCGCATGGCCGAAGCGGCGTGGATGACTATCTGCGGCATGTCCAGCTGGTACTGCTGGAGGCCTGCGAGCACCGCTTTCGCGAGAGCGGCCTGCCGGCTGTCTTCATGGATGAGTTCTGCAGCGCGTTCTCCCGCATGTTGGTTGAAATGGGCGAGGTGGGTGAAGCGGGCGAGACGGGCGATACGGGAGCTCTCGCGGGCGGGCGCCGCCCGACCGGCTCGCGCGACGATGCAACCATGCCCGACGACCGCTTTCTCAAGGATCTCGCGATTTGCCGCATGGTGCTGGTCCCGTGCGCCTCGCACGTGATCTATCGCCACTCCGGCGTGCCGCGGCGCGCACTTGCCAGGGTGCGGCGGGTTGGCGAACTTTCCGGGCTGCTCCGCGTGTTTTCCGGAGCAGGCATGGGCTTCCGGCCGTTCATGGAGAACCATGTTCATCTCGCCATGCTGGACCGCTTCGACGAGACCGGACGCCGTCGCTGCATGGAGCTCGTCGCAGCGCTGTTGCGTGTTTGGCCGGATTGCCGGGGCCTGATGGGAACCAGCTGGTACTATGATCCGGCGGTGGCGAAGGTCAGCCCCAAGCTCGCCTACCTGCACGACGATGCCGCCGCGGGCGGCGCCTGCTTCATCGACATGGGGCCACATCCGGATGCGGAGGCAGGTGCGCTGGCGCGTTCGGCGACGCGGCGCGCGCTCCGGGAAAAAGGTCTCTACGAGCCGCGGAACTATCTCATGATCTGGTCGCGCAAGGACATTCTGCGTCAGTTCGGTGGCAGGGAGGGTGCGTAGCCATGGTGCGTCTCATGTTGCGAATTGCCAGGGCGCTGGGCCTGTTCGCGCTCGCGCGCCGGGCATGCCGAGGACAACTGCGCATTCTCTGCTATCACGGCATCTGGACCGGGGGCGCGCCACACTACGGCGACTGCCTGTTCATGAGCGCCGGCCGCTTCGCCGCACGCATGCGCATGCTGGAGGCGTCCGGCTGCCACATCCTGCCCCTGGACGAGGCCCTTCAGCGTCTGGACGACGGAAGCCTGCCGGCCTTCCCGGTGGTGATCACGATAGATGACGCCTGGTCCGGCACGCAGCGGCACATGCTCCCCGAGCTGGCGCGACGCCGCTGGCCGGCCACGCTGTACGTCACCTCCTACTATCCGGACAAGGACGCGCCCGTCATCAATGTGATGCTGGGCTACCTGTTCGAGCACATCGCGGACCTGCCCGAGGCGCGGGCAACGCTGAAACGCGAGCTGCCGGAGCTCGATCTGAGCGGAGTCGGCGACGCCGATGGCCTGGTCGATGCCGTGCTCGCCGATCTCGACACGGTGGACAGCATGGAGGCGCGCATGCAACGTGTTCGGTGTATTGCCGCGGCGCTGGGCCTGGACGTCGAGACGTGCATCGCCGACAGGCGCTTTCACCTCATGTCCGCGGAGGCCCTGGCGGATGCGTGTCGCGATGGCGTGGACCTTCAGCTCCATACCCATCGGCACCGCATGTACGATTTCGACGCCGCCCGCCTTGGCGATGACCTCGCGACGAACAGGGCCTGGATCGCGTCGCGTACCGGGTGCGATCCGGCCCGTCTGCGTCACTTCTGCTACCCGAGCGGAGTGCATGACGAGGCCGCCTTCGCGACGCTCCGCGCGGCCGGGGTGGTGTCGGCGACGACGACCGATTTCGGCCTCGTGACGCGTGCGAGCAACCGCATGGCGCTGCCGCGGATCCTGGATTGCGAGTCCCTCGAGGACATCGAGCTCGAGGCGAGGCTGAGTGGCTTCTGGAGTCTGCTGCGTTCCATCCTGAGGAGACCATCATGAACGACGGAAAGCATTCCGGATGGCGGCACATCTTCGCGCTCGTGGCGATCGCTGCCCTATGCTCACCTGCGACGGCGGCGCAGGCCATGTCCGATGGCCCCGGCGGCATGACTTGTCACTATTTCGCGATCGACGGCAAGATGTCCTGGACGCAGCAGGGTGGCGACTGGGTAGACCGCGATGGCACGCTGCATGGCAGCAGGGCCCACACTGCGACGTCCGTTCCTGCGGCTGCGGGCATGCCGGTTACGCTGGATCTTGGTGGGGTCCTTTCGGGCGACGCCGTTTCCCCCAAAGGCGGTGCGCAGCTCGCCCTGCTTCTGCGCAAACCGGGTGGGAAGAGTATCGTGGCCTTCCATGCGCGTGAAGCTGCCGATTCCCTGTCACGACCATCGCTCGCGCTGCGGCTCCGCTCGGGCGCAACGCGTACCCTGGCCCCGGTGGCCGACACCTTCCTCGATTGCTCCACACGCAAGAGTCTGGGGGGCAGCGAGCAGCTCAAGCTGAGCGACGTGCAGAACGTGCTGCTGGTGTTCGACCTCGGCCAGATCAGCCGGGGCGACATCCTCGAGGCCAACTTGACCCTCACCGCCGCGCGTCTGTGGGGTCGCGCCGACGGGCAGATCGAGGTCTTCCGCGCCGTGCTCCCCGGCCAGGCAGATGCGTCCCCGGCGGCAGCGCCCGCGACTGGATTGGCCGACAAGTTCCCTGGCGACCGTGGTCTTGATGAGCATCCCGCAGTGCTCTTCACCGCGCGCTTCGAGGGCTCTGATCCGGGGGCGGGTTGGACCACCTTCGGCAGGAAAAGCCTGGCCGAGCTGGTCGCCTCTCCGAACCCGCAGGGCTTTCGTCCGCTACAGGGTCAGGCCCTGCAGGTGAAGCTGCTGCCCAAGCAGAATCTGGGTCTGGATCTGCGCTTCGACTTCATGAAGGCGCTGGGGGCGGAGCCCGAGGAGGCGTATTTGCGCTACTACCTCATGCTTGGCAAGGACTTCGTGCCCGATGTGGACGGTGGCAAGCTGCCGGGGCTCGCCGGCACCTACAACAAGGCTGGCTGGGGCATGCGGCCAGCTGACGCCTTGAATGGATGGTCAATACGTGGGGCGTTCGTAAGAAGTCAAAATGAAAATGCTCAAAAGGCAACAGTATCGATTGGCTCATATGCGGCTCACGCAGGTGGCGAAGATCTGACTGGAGATTTTTGGGGCTGGAATCTCGGCCCAACCGGACGTCTCGAGAACGGGCGCTGGTATGCGATCGAGCAGTACGTACGCATGAACACGCCAGGCCGTCGCGATGGCGTGTTTCGCGCCTGGATCGACGGCGTCCTCGCGTTCGAGCGCACGGATCTCCGCTTCCGCGACATCGACGCGATCAGGATCGAGAACGCCTGGTTCAATGTCTATCATGGCGGCACCGCGAAGCCTGCCCGCGAGATGTCCCTGTATATCGACAACGTGGTGATCGCGCGTGAATACATCGGCCCGATGCGACAACGTTGACGGCATGCCAGCCTTTGCCGGCGCAACGAAAGGAACCAAGTCGATGCAGTCTCGCCCACGACGGCGAAGCGTGCTTGGGGTAGCGCTCGTGGTCATTGCGCTGCCCGGCGCATTCCTGCCCATGCCGGCGCTTGCGGACGAGCGGGTGCCGAACGAGCAGGTTGTCAGAACGCTGCAGGCACTTCAACCGGGCCAGGGGGTGCTGCTTGGGACTGCGACGGTCGAGGGCGACTTGAACCCGGTTGCGCGTGAGTTTGCGCTCGACAGGACGGGGCCGCGCGGCCGCGACTTCTCGGTGAAGATGGTGTGGGCGCCGGAGCGTGGCACGGCCTGGTTTCTTGGTGCCAATCATGGAAGCCCGCACCGGCTCAACGACGTCTGGGAGTTCGATCTCGCATCGCTTACCTGGCGTCTCGCCTATGCGCCCGACAATCCGCGCAGCTATGCCGGCATGGGAAAGGACGCGAGCGACGTCGTCTTTCGCGACGGTGCCCTGCAGACCCTGCGGGGCGGGCCGGCTGTCATCGGACACACCTGGTGGGGTTTGACCTACGACACCAAGGCGCGCCAGATCATCTACATGAACACCTGGGCCACGGATCAGGAGAAGGTGATCCGGGAGTTGGGCGGCGACCCCGAGGCGCGCTATCGTGGTGCGCCGCTCTGGACCTTCAGCCCCGAGTCGTCCGCCTGGGCGGCGCTGCGCCCTGGGCAGCCGTATCCCAAGGCACCGTTTGCCGGCCTGCTCGAATATGTGCCGGCGCTTGACGGCGTGGTCTGGCATTCGAATCACTGGCAGATGCGCGCCACCTGGCTTTACTCACCGAATTCCGGTGCCTGGCGAAAGCTGACCGAGGACGGTGCGGCGGTGGACTATGTGAAGGACCTACCCAAACAGGAGCAGGTCGGCTATTACGACCCGCGCCGCGAAATACTCGTGGTGATGCGCGGGGGGCGTGTCGCGCATTTCGATGTCTCGCGCAAGGCATGGACGACTACGCTGGATCTGCCTGAAGGTAGTGATGCTGCGCCGGATGCGCATGATGCACGCACGCCCATCAACTACGATCCCGTGAGTGGTCAAGGGGTGCTGTTCGACCTCAGGACCGACACGGTGTGGTCCTACGACCCGGATGCAAGGCGCTGGAGCCGTCACGACGTCTCTGGTGACCCTGTGCCTGCCGGCAAGAAGCGCCTCGCCTACTTCGATCCACGGCACAACGTGCTGGTCGTGATCGACGGCGTGAAGGTCTGGGCATACCGCCTACGCGCCGCCGGTTGAACTCCGCAGGGGAGTCAGGCCGGGGCGCGATTGGTGCTCTCGATCAGTCCGGCATGCTCCAGCGGACTTCAAGCCGTGGGCGGAATTCGGTCGTCGACGTGCTCTCGCTGGAGGCGAACTGCTTGCGGTTGCTGTTCCCGGAGACGGCGACGAGCCGCCAGCCCAGATTGGCCTGGCCAGTGGCGAATACCCTGACCCGCTCGGTCACGTCCAACACGATGCCGCCTGCGCTCCAGGGTGCGCTCACCTGCGCGTCTGCGGTGGCGACGTAGTCCAGGCCGGCCCCGCCTGCACCGGCCACCTGCCAGCTCGCACCGACGCTCGGTCTGTTCCACGTGGCTTCTGATTCGACCCATGGTGTGAGCATGGCGTGCGCTGCGATCACGCTATCGTAGTTGCCCTTGTACAGGTGCAAGTTGGCCGACTCGATGGTCGCGCCATCCGGAACCGGCCCGCCCTCGGACTGGAAGATCGCAAAGCGGACCAGCGGCACATAGTTGTTCCGGTCCAGATCGACACGCGCGGAAGCACCGAAGTTGCTCGTCTTGTGATAATTCGAGAGGTAGGTGTCGCGCGTGCCGGCATAGCCTTCCAGCCCGCGCTGCAGGATCGCGGTGCCGCCGGTGCCCGGGTCGGGCGGTGGGGCCGGTGTGCTTGCAACAATCGTGACGGCCTGTGATTCGCTGCTCGCGCCGTCATCATCGGTGGCGACCACCGTGACCAGGTAGGTGCCGTCGGCGTCAGGTGTCCAGGCCGCGGAGTATGGGCTGGTGAAGGCTGTTCCGATCGCGATGCCGTTCACCCGGAACTCGACGGAGGTGATGCTGCCGTCGGCGTCGGCTGCATTCGCGGTGAGCGTGAGCGCCTCGCCGACGACCGCAGCCGTGCCCTGAGCCGGGCTCGTGAGGCTTGCCGTTGGCGGCTGATTCTCTGCCGGAGGCTCCTCGCCACCGCCATCATCGCCACCGCCATCGTCACCATCGCCCGCTGCACGCCAGACGATCTCAAGTGTGGGGCGGGTGGCGGGGTCGACAGCATGGTTGCTGGAGCGGAGCTCCTTGCGGTTGCTGTTCCCTGTGCCGGCAATCAGCTTCCAGCCATGGTTGGTGGTGACAAACTCTGCGGCCGAGACAGCGTTGCGGATGTCGAACTCGATCCAACCTGCGTTCCACGGCGCACTCACCTGAGCGTCCGGGGTGGCCTGGTAATCGGAGCCCGCAGCGTTCGCGCCGGGCGCCGACCAGTTCGACGACACACTGGCGCGGTTCCAGGTCGCTTCGGTCTCACTCCAGGGTTTGAGCACCCTGTGGAGCGCGATCACGCTGTCGTAGCTGCCCTTGTAGAGGCGCAGCTTGGCCGATTCGATCGCCGCACCGTCAGGTACCGGGCCGCCTTCCGAGGCAAAGACGGCAAAGCGGATCAGCGGCGCATAGTTGTTCCTGTCGAGGTCCATCTTCACGCTGGCGCCGTAGTTCGTCGTCTTCCCGTAGTTCGACAGGTAGGTGTCGCGCACACCGTTGTAGCCGTTCTCGCCCTGTCGGAGCAATGAGGTTTGCGGGCCTTCGCCCGGTGGCGGTGCCGGGTCCGTCACGGTGATGGTGAGCGGAGCCGTGCTGGTCGAGGCGCCATCGTCGTCGACGGCCTCGACAGTCAGGGTGTAGCTGCCGGCGGCTATCGCAGCCCAGGTGGTCGCGTAGGGCGTGGTGTTGGTGATGGCGATGGCGTTCCCGTTGATACGGAAGCTCACCATCGAGATCGTACCGTCGCTATCACTTGCGCTCGCCGCGAGCGTCATCACATCACCCGTCGTGACCGTGACGTTGCCCTGCGGTGCAGTCACGGCGACGCTGGGCGGCACGTTGGCGGGCGGCGGAGGCTCCTCGCCGCCATCGTCGCCACCGCCATCGTCGTCACCATCACCGGGGTCCTCTCCATCGCCGGACTCCGTCGGGCGCACCCAGCCCACGGGCTTGTACACCCAGATGTTGCCGTTGGTCGAGTTTTCCAGACCCATGAACACGTCGAAGCCGGGGATGTACTTCCATTTGCCGAGAATGCCGACGCCGACATTGTTCGGCGGAACCTCGCCCGCAGGCGCATTGATCGCCGTCACCGTCCAGCCGTCGGTGGACAGTGGACTGGGCGGCACGACGCTCCAGACCTCGCCAGCGCCGCACCACAGCAGGAAGTGCGCGCGATTCGGGTCGTAGTCCATCGCACAGTGGTGGATGAGGCGGCCGATGTAGTTCAGCCAGGTCACGAAATCAGCGACGGAGCCGGAGACCGTGACCTTGCGATCATTGTTCGAAGCGCCCGCGGTGGAGAGGTCCCAATAGAAGAAGGGGCTGGTGTTGCTGCCCGTGCGCAGCACGATGTTCGCGATCGGGTCGTGGGCACAGGTCGTCTGCCCGGACGTGCCGCTCCAGTAACGGCCGACCTGAGTGAAGCTGTCAGACCACGGGTTGTCGAGGTCGGTGATCTCGTAGCGATACAAGGCCAGCGCCGTTCCGCCGGAGCGGGCGCCCACGTAGACCACGTCGTGTGCGCCGGGTGTCTGGCTGTAGGCGGTGCACCCGTTCACATGCGAACGCGGCAGTGGGGTGCCGGCGAGGTGCTTGTGAATGTCCCGGTTCTCCCACATCTCGCCACCCAGGATGTCCGCATAGGGCGCCACCCGTTGCACGTGCGAGCCTGTCGTGCCGCCAACCTTGTCCGGGTCCGCTTTCGACGGGTCGAACAGGTAGGGGCCGGTCTGGCGCAGCACCGTGGGATCGGATTCCGAAGGGATAACGTAATTGCCCCCGGTGTTGTAAAGGGCTCCGCCAAAGTTGAGATAGCGGTCCACATGAGGCAGATAGACCGCGTTGTCGTATGTGTGCGCGGAACTCGGGGCAGCATTCGCGCCGTCGATCGACAGGTAGGTTGCGCTGCCGAGAAACTGCGTTTCGCTCGGAAGTGCCGCACGCTCCCATGACAGGTTCCGCGAACGCCAGCGATAGACATCGTTACCACCGTAGTTTGCATGTCCTCCACCGTACAGGATCAGGTCTCCGCGTGTGCTGTCCCAGGCGAAGCTGCTCCAGGCATTGATGATCTTGTCCGGGTTAGGATTGCTGCTGTTGCCATACAAGGGCCGGAGTGCGGCGGGCGTCCATGCGCTCGAATAACTGTTGGCATTCAGCCTTGCCCAACTCCCCTCAGGCATGGTGTCGATGGCATCCAGCAGTGGTCCCTGTGCGTAGGGAATGGGGGCGGCAGTGGCGACGCCGGCTGCGAGCAGCAGTAAAGCAAGGCTGGGGAAGGTAAAGACGGCCCGCAGGGCCTTGGTGGTATCGTTGCTCATGTCATTCATTCTCATGCCTGGGGTCGTACCGGTAGGGCGTAACCCCGGGGTGAAGATGACCGTCGCCCTGACATCCGGGGCTCGGGTCTGCTATTCGGGTTCAAAAGCAAGATTCAAACCCGTAGCGCGCCATGTAAAAAAATTCTGTTGCTGCAGCGACTTAGCTAGACTGCGAGGGCGGCGAATGTCGATGCGTCGGTCCAGTGTAAAGGATTCCGACGCATGTATCCTCAGGTTGGCGACCGGGGTGCTTCTGCCGCAAAAGCGTGAAGTCGCTCCAGGAAGCGGTGGGTATGGGTGTCCAGCACGCTGTCGGTGCTCAGCATGGGTTCGCGCTTCATCGCTTCGGAAAGTTCGCCGAGTGCGCGATCGAGTTCGCGCTGACCCGTCTTCGCGGCTGGCGGTGGCGTCCAGCCGTCACTCCAGACCCCGACAGACTGAAGGCCCCGCTTGACGCGGTTCTTCATTCTCGAGCGCCAATCGTTGTCGCGTTCGATATCGTACAGCGAGGTCACGTGGACCGGATCGTAAGGCAGCGCGACGGTCGACAACCAGTCGCGCCACTTGAATGCGGATATGTAGTCGTAGCAAGACACCGGGATCCAGGGTATCCGCAATGTGTCCGCCACGATCGCACCGTGCATCGCCTCGCAGACAAGCGTGCGGCAGCGCGTCATCTCCAGCAACACCCGCTCGACATCCCAACGCACGTCGATGAAATGCATGCCCAGCGCCGCGGCAACGCGCTCCCATTCGTAATAGCGGTTGCTCAAGCAGTGCGGGATGAATCCAACCGCTTTGTCTGTCGATGGAGCGCGAGGCAGGTCGACTGCATTCAGGAGCACCGCGCCATCCGTTATCACGCTTGCACGGTCGGCGTTGAGGAGTCGGGCGCTCTCATAGCCACGCAGCACGTGGAACTTCCACTTGTCGTCGAGCGCTGGAACATCGCCATAACCGACACCGCTGCCGAATACATGCTTGATGGGCTGCGCGGGAACACGGTGATTGATCAGGGTGCCAATTCCAACGAAAAGTTGGGAACCGTCGTCATCGTGGAGTTCTGGTGCGAGCCTATGCCAAAGCCATGGATTCAGGTCGTCACCGAAGTTTCCATGCGGATCCTTAAAGTAGTAGAGCTTCATGCTATTGATCCGCCTTCAGGGTCTTGGGAGCAATGTTGAGGTCATCCTGCGACATGTCGTGTTGGTTCGCCGTCTGGAATATGCAGTCATGGCGATGATCTGCGGCGGTAGTCTTGAAACCTGTCAAGCAAATACTTTTCGGGACCATCGGGACTTCCGCTTGCTCGCCAAGCAAGAAGGAGAGCAATGACATAGGCCAGTCCCCCACTCAGCACCGTAATCAGGAATGAAGGAATGAGCATGATAGATGCACGATCCATCAGTGTAGTCGAGGCATGCACAGTGATGCCGAGCACTGCCGTCGCCAATATCGGGCGCCAGGAAACACTCAATCGATCGCGGAATCGAACCTCGATCAGGATGCTGACCATGGCCATTCCTGCTGGAACCAGAAGTGTTTGTACGGCCAGTATTGCAAAGCACGCGCCGAGTAGTCCGTAATCGCTCAATACCGCGAAGATAACACCGGACATCATCATTACGCTCTCAACCGCCTTGAGCCCCGTGGTCCAGTGCGGAACCCCCAACACGTTGAAGATCGAAATATTGGTCGCCTGAAAGACAGTGATCGCACCATAGACGCCGAGGATCTGGATCACGGGGATGGCGTCCACCCAGTTTGGCCCGAGAAGAATCAGAACCAATGGTTCGGCAACCATCACGATGCCGATGCCTGCAGGGAGTGCAAGTGTCACCAGGATGCCCTGGACGCCCAGGAAAGAGCGCGCGAGTGCGCTGCGGTCGTGGGCGACGGCGGCGTAGCCGGGGAAGACGGCACGCATGATGGGTGCGATGAGTTCGGAGGTGGGCAGGGTGGAGATTTCACGGCCGACGCGGTAGAGGCCGAGCGCGGCAGCGTCGAGGTAGCGGCCCATGATGAAGTCCGGGCCACGACCGCCGAGGTATTCGATGATGCGGGTAAGGACGATCCAGCGGGAGAAGCGGAAAAGGCTGCCGACGTGTTCGAGATTGAAGCGTGGCCGGTAGGGATGCATGGCGAAGCTGAGTGCCACGCCGGCAAGCCGCGAAGCGGTCATGCCTGCAACCAGGGCCCAGTAACTGCGAAACTGGAAGGCGAGGACGACGGTGATTGCGAAGGAGATGAGCTTCTTGGCGAAGGCGAAATGGAAGTCCTTGTTGAAGGCCAGATTCTTGCGGAAATCGATGATGCCGATGTTCTCGAACCCCTGTACGAAGGTGGCGAAGGCCAGCACGTAGATGATGGGCTCGAGACGTGGATCGGAGAAGAATGTCGCTGCGGGACCGGCCGCGACGGCGAGCAGTGCGCCCCCAAATGCGCCGTAGATGACCGAGATCGTCCAGGCGCTGTCGTACTGGGCACGGGTTGCGTTCTGATCGCGGATGAGGGCAATGTCAAAGCCGAACTGGCCGGCGATTTCGACGAAGGCGATGACCGCCATGGCCATTGCCACGACACCGAAATCCTCCGGGATGAGCAGCCGGGCGAGGATGAGCGTGGAGACGAGCCCGATCGCGCGTTCGATGAAGCGCATCGCCACCATCCAAACCGCGCCCTTGGCGACCTTGCTGCCCAGATTGCTCAATGCGTGCTCCCTCGTGTCGTGTGCGTCTTGGCCGGTTGGTGTGTCGGCGGCATGTTAGGCATCGCCCGTATCCTGCTCCGCCCGGTATCTTCATGCATTCGTGTTTCTGATGCGTGCGACCACCGGGCAGATCAGCGACTTCAGATACAGCGCGGTCTGGCCGGAAACCCGGCCGTAACGGCTGGACTCCCGCAGCAGGCCGCGTGCCTCGCGACCGCGTCCGCGGATGATGCACTTGGAGATCCAGCTTCGGTAGATCGCCAGCCGCTGCTGTGCGAAAGCCTCCCCATGCCGGCGCGCGAACTCGGGGTGATTCTTCTCCAGCCGCGAAATGACCTCGAGGTTGAGCCGGTAACCGGGCTGGGTGTGTGAGAGGCTGCCCTGGACCTTGTGGATATACACGAGTGGCTGATTGATGCGCGCGTAGGCGCGATTCGTGCATACCCGGAAGTAGAAGTCGAGATCCTCCGCGATCGGTAGGGCGGTGTCGAAGCCGCCGACCTCGCGGGCCCGGTCAGTCCTGACCATCACCGTGGGTGTGCCGAGGTACGGGTCCCTGAAAAGCGGCAGGAAGTCCTCGTGGATTTCCACCACGCCGTCGTCGCAGTTCTGCGCACCAGCCTCCAGCAGGGCGGCGTAGGCCGCGCTGTCGTCGGTATGGTCGGCGAAGCCGGTCGACACCAGCACCAGCGCCGGGTGGCGCGCGAAGAGTGCGACCTGCTTGCCGATCTTGCCGGGGTGCCAGTAGTCGTCGGCATCCAGAAACGCGATCAGCGCTCCGGCCGCTGCGGCGATCCCGGTGTTGCGCGCTGCCGAGGCGCCGCCGTTGGCCTGGGAGATCACACGCACGCGCGGCGCGTAGCGGCCTGCGACGGCCGCGGTGTCGTCGCGCGAGCCGTCGTCCACCACGAGGCACTCCAGGTGCGGATAGTCCTGTGCCAGCACTGATTCGATTGCGCGTGGCAGGTAGGCGGCACAGTTGTATGCCGGGATGACCACTGAGACGAGGGGTGGCCCGGAGGGTGCGTGCAGCACGGTAGGTGACAACTCTTCTGCCATCGGGGGTTAGGGGTGTGCGGGCGGGGTGAGCCGCAGCCGCGGCCTGGATGTGGTGCCCAGGCTGACGTGGATGTAGGGGGCGAGATCCGCCAGCATCAACTGCACCGGGCCGAGGCGCAGAAAGGTCGCGTGCCCGACGGTGCGGATGCCGAGGCGAGCATGGGCGGCGATCGAGTCCGGGTTGAAGCTCGAGATGCGCGAGAAGCTCCAGCGCACCCCGCTGGAGGCGAGGTGTGCGTTCGCGGCGCCCCACAGACGGGACAGCGTGCGGCCGAGGCGAAAGTCGGGGGTGACGTAGACGTCGTAGTCCCACGCGCTGACCGCTGGTTCGGCGAGGACATAGGTGCAGCGGACCTCGTCCTCTTCATACTCGCCACGGGCGAGCCAGATGAAGCCGGCGAAGCGCTCCGACACCTCCGCAACGATGCATGCCGCGCCCGACGCCTGGCGCAATGCAATCACCTCGGCCGGTCTGGGAAACGCCTGTTCGACCGGATCGCCCGGCGTCACCGGCCGGATGCGCGAGCGCCCCGCAACGATGGCGACAGGCTTCCCGGCCGCCTCAGCGGGGACGGGTTGCGCGACCAGCAGGTAGCGGATGATGCGGGCCTTGCCTCCGGTCAGCTTCGCCATGATGCGATCCAGAAGGTAGAGCCCGCCATTGAGTACGCCGAATCGCCTGAAGATGTCGCCCAGGCGCTGCCTGAAGGCTGAAAACAGGCTACGACCGGGGGGGGCTGCGGCGGGAGTGTCGGGCTCGGACATCAGGAATCGTGAGGTGTCGGGGATCGAGTCATGACGCCTTGGACGGCATCGCCATGAAGATCCGTATAATATCAGCCAGTTTTCGATCCCGTTCTTTGCCGGGATCATAATTTTGCTCGGGGAGTGACATAAGTTGGATACGCAGGAAATTGGCAAGGAAGTGCTCGCAGTGATCGACGAGGTGCTCAGCCTCAATGGGCGTGGGCTCGCGATGTCCATGGAGACGCCCCTGCTCGGGGCGATCCCGGAGCTGGATTCGATGGCCGTGGTCGGCGTGATCAATCTGCTCGAGGAACGCTTCGGGATCGTGGTCGAGGACGACGAGATCGATGGCGCGACGTTCGAGTCGGTCGGCTCGCTCGTCGCATTCGTCAAAGAAAAGCTGGACTGAGCAATTGGCTGTCGTCAGGCGTGCGACGTATCTGGGATCGGGGGAGGGGCGCCGCTTCGTGCTCACGACCGAGCCCGCGGATGGAGCGCTGCGCGGAGCGGTGGTCTTCGTCCCCCCGTTCGCGGAGGAGCTCAACAAATCCCGCCGCATGGTGGCGTTGACTGCTGAAGCGCTCGCCATCGCCGGTTGGCGTGTGGTCCAGCCCGATCTCTATGGTTGCGGTGACAGCGCTGGCGATTTCCAGGATGCCAACTGGCGGCAGTGGTGCGAGGACGTCGAGACTGTCGTCACATGGCAACTGCAAGCTGGCGGGGTGGAGCGGGTGGTGCCCTGGTCGCTGCGGGCGGGCGCGCTAGTGCTCTCCGATTGGCTGGCGGCCTCCGGGCGCTGCCTGCCGTGCCTGATGTGGCAGCCAATGCCGAGCGGAAAGCAATGCCTGTCGCAGTTCCTGCGCCTGCGCACGGCCGCGGAGATGGTGCGTTCGACTGGCGACACAGCGGCGTCGGGCAATGTTCGACAGGCGCTCGCCGAGGTGGGGGTCGTCGAGGTGGGCGGCTATTGCCTGGGTAACGCACTGGCGAGCGGGCTGGAGTCGTCTGCTGTGCGGCTGGAGCCCTCTGCCTGCCCGGCTGTCCGCATCGTCGAGGTGGTGGCACCGGGGCGTACGGAGTTGTCGCCTGCGGTCAGGGGCATGGTCGATCGCGCCGTCGCCGGTGGTTGCGACGCGGTGGCGCGGTTCATTGAAGGTCCGTCGTTCTGGCAGACGCAGGAGATCGAGACCGTGCCCGGGCTCACGTCCCTGACCGTCGATCTGATCGAGGAGTTGGCCGGATGACGCCACCGTTCGAAGAGTGTGCGGTCGATTTCACCTGCGCGGGCGACACCCTGATCGGAGTGCTCGCGATGCCGTGCGGGGAGCCTCCGCGCGGTGGTGTCGTCATCGTCGTGGGCGGGCCGCAGTACCGGGTGGGCAGCCACCGCCAGTTCGTCCTGCTGGCGCGCGCGCTCGCCGCGGCGGGATACGCGGTACTGCGTTTCGATTACCGCGGCATGGGGGATGCCCTCGGCGAGCAGCGGCCTTTCGACGACGTCAATGAGGATATCCGGGCTGCGGTCGATGCGTTGCTGGCCGCTGCGCCTTCGGTCGGGAGCGTGGCGCTGTGGGGCTTGTGCGACGGCGCCAGCGCCGCATGCCTTTATGAACCGGGCGATGAACGGGTATCTGCGCTGATCCTGGCCAACCCATGGGTGCGCACGCAAACCGGTGAGGCGAGGACGCGCTTGCGCCACTATTACTTGCGGCGGCTGATCGATCCCGCCTTCTGGCGCAAGCTGTTGCGCGGCGGTGTGCGCCTTGGCGATTCGGCCCGTGACCTGAAGCGGACTGCAGGGGCACTCAAGGCGGTGCCTCAGCGCGATGTGGGCCTGCCAGCGGCAATGGCGCAAGGGCTGGAGGGCTCGGGAAGGCGCTTCGTCATCCTGCTGAGCGAGCAGGACTATGTGGCGCGGGAGTTCGAGGACGCTTGCACCCGCTTCCCGGAATGGCGTAGCTTGATGGCGTCTCCTGCCTGCATGGGGTCGCCGCGTATCGACGGCGATCACACGTTCTCGCAGACCGCGGCGCGCCTGCAGGTGGAAGCAGAGACCGTACGCGCACTCGGGCAGTGTTTCTAGACAGACAGCGTGGAGGCGGCATGAAGAGCACGGTTGATGTGGTTCGGTCCTTCGGGCTGGGGCTGTTGGCCTTTGGTGTGGCGGCGGTTGCGGGCGCACAGGGGAACCCGGCCTGTGGTTCATTGACCGCGGGCTATGGCCCCTATGACTATCGGTCGCAAAAGGACAAACTCGAAGTCGTCGAGCGCTTTCACTTCAATGCCGAGGTGGAATCGCTGCAGCGGGGGATGTCGACCAGCAAAATCGGTGGTGACTTGTCGTATGTGCTCAGGGCCTTCCCGAATCACCATCGCGCGCTGATGTCCATGGTGAAGCTTGCAGCCAAGGAGCGTAAGGCCACCCCCGCGGGATCGACCTATTCGGTGGAGTGCTGGTTCGATCGCGCGAACCGTTTCGCACCCGACGACGGCATGGTCAAGGTCCTCAACGGCCTCTATCTCCTCAACATCGGTCAGAATCAGGAGGCCGTGACCAAGCTCGAGGAGGGCGCGCGGCTCGCAGGCGACAACGCGAACGTGCACTACAACCTTGGCCTCGCGTACATGCGGGTGAAGCGCCATGACAAGGCACTGGAAAGCGCCCATCGTGCCTATGCGATGGGCTTTCCGCTGCCCGGCTTGCGCGAGCAGCTCAGGCGCGCCGGAGCGTGGCGCGAGCCCTAGAAGGCAGCCCCAAGCCCCGAGGGCCCAGACGCTCCGCCTAAGTGGTGCGCGGGCCGATGTAGCGACGTGCGACCACGACGTGGTTCATGCGGAAGTGCATGTCGATTTCCGAGGCCTGCTTGCCGCCGTAGTACCAATTGATCCAGGGGCCTTGCACGCCCATCTCGGGGTGGCGACGCCATCGGATGTCGGTGATCTCCGACACGAGCACGCCATCCAGCCATGTGCGCAGCACGCCATCGGCCACCGCCTCGCCATTGCCCAGCCCGTCGAAGGGGCCGACGATGCTGTTCATGCGGATCTGCTGCTCGATGCAATGCCAGCGGCCGCGCCGGATCACTGCATTGCCGAGGCGGAAGACCTGACCATAGCCGGTGGGCTGATCGAGGTTGTAGACATAGCTCTCGACCGGCCGCATGTCATCGTAAGGGTTGCCATCGCCGGCACCGAGCCCGGCCTCCATGCGGATGCTGTGGCCCTGGTACTCCCAGCGGTCCTCGCGTTGAGAGCCACCGTTCTTCCTGGCAGGAGCGAAGATCTTGAGGCCGGTGCCACGTGCGCCGCCGTTGCCCGTCGTCGATTGCCAGTACCCACCTTGCGCGTCGTTCCACCAGCCCATGCGCAGGTCCCAGCCGATCGCCATCTTGTTGGCGTCGCGGGTCGAGCGCCAATCGTCCTCGAGAAAGAAATAGAGTCGGCAGAACATCTCGTTCTCGACGACCGCAGGCGGGCGCAGCGGATCAGCCGGATTTGCGCGCATGGTCTCGACCTTGCCGCTGAACGCGCCACGGCCGGAGGGGGTGAAGGCGCCGCGGAACATGATCGAGCCAGGGAAGTCCGGATCGGGCAGCTGCTGGTTGGGTGAGTTCTCGGAGAGACTCAGCGAGTCGAAGAGCACGCCCTCGCGCAGATCGGAAAAGTCGCCTGCGCGGATCACATCGGGATGGTTGCGCAGCGCCGCCTCGCTCATCTCGGCTGCCAGACCGCGCCGGGGGGCGGCGCCTTCACTGCCGAGTTGGAAGGCCGGTGGGTCACATTCGAACACCATCAGGGTGGGCGTTCCGCTGCGTGCGGTGCAGTAAAGCCGCACGGACGCGGAGACGATGTCGTCCGGCAGTGCGGCGACATCGAACTGCAGGATGTTGGTCTGGTTGCTGCTGGTGCGCGCCTGCTCGCGCGTATCCAGCCCGCGTGCGGCCGAAGGCGAGAAGCCGGCGAAGGCCTCGCAGGGCAGGCTGAGTTCGGCGCCGCCTGCGCGTTTCGCGACGAGCACGGGCGGGAAGGCCGAGGTGCGTCCGCTCCAGCTGATGGAGGGGCTGCTCGAACCTGCGATGCGCAGCATGAAGCCCCGATTCAGCCCGGAACGCCGCCATTTCAGTACCAGCGTGCTGGCGTCGAAGGTGACCCACTCAGCGCTGCGCTCGACGGGGATGCTGGCATAGGCGTGGTCGCCCTGCGGCTGGCCGGAAGCGTCGAGCCAGTCCCCGGTGTTGGGGTTGCGCCAACGCAGTTGCAGGTGTCGGCTCCAGAAATCCCGGCTCGGGCCGCTGCCGGCATCCCAGGTGCGGAATTGTCTGACGCTACCGCCGGGGGCTGGCGCAGGCGTTGGCGTGGGGCCGGGCTGGGGGGTCGGATCCGGCGCCGTGCCCCCGTCATTGCCGCCACCGCCATCACTACCACCTCCACCTCCGCCGCCGCAGGCGCTCAGGGCGAGGAGCGAGAGCGCCTTGAGCGCGATCCTCCGCGAGACGAGGACCGCCTGCGCTCCAGTGCGCGATACATCTTCCTCGTAGGTTTCGGGTGGGGTGTTTCCTGGACCTTGCATGGTGGCGCTCTCATGTAATGGCAGGAATATAGCGCATGTCCCGGTCGGATACGCCCGCCTTACATGTTGTAGCGCGCTATCGTTGCGCCAGCGTTTGCTCGAGTGCCTTGACCCTGTCCCAGCGCCTGGAGGCGGTTGTACTGACTCTGCCGGCGGACCGCAGCGTGCTGTGGATGATCTCGACGGTGCGTGCCGGATCGGCGAGGAAGGTCTCCTGCAATCTCTTGCTGGCATGTGATCGCGAACCGGGCGCGCGCGCGAGATCGTCGAACACTACCGGTAGCTCCGACAGATCACCGAAAACCCAGGATGCGTCACGATAGAGCTGGTCCGTCATCGCCGATTCGCAGACGAAAGAGGGGTTGCGATACAGCACCGCGGGGCGGCCGAGCATCGCAAACTCGACCCGTATCGAGCTGTGGTCGCATATGAGCAGGTCGGACGCCGCCAGCAACTCCACCGGCATGCCGGTGGCAACGAGACGTACACGCGGGTTGTGGCGGCACAGTGCCTCGAGCGCACACCTGAACGCGTGGGGATCGAAGGTGTTGCTTGCCGACGCCCACAGCTTCGGATGCGCCGTCACGAGGATGTTGAGGTCCTCGTCCCGGTGCGCGAGCCACTCGATGAGGTTCAGGCCGAGGTCCTTCAGCAGGGACATCTCGGTCCAGTGCGACGATACGAGAACGGTTCGGCGCGCCGGATCCAAGCCGATCGCCTCAAGCAGTTCGGCGCGCCGCTCCGCCAGTCGGGGGAGCTCTGCGAGCTTGGCGACGCCGCTGACGAAATAGGCCTTGTCCGGTGCGTGGCGGAACTGCGGGTGGCGCTCGCCCAACAGGGCGAGGTGCGCGTGACCCGGCACGAAGGCCATCGCAATGTTCGGGGCGGTCAGAATGCGCAGTGCCCAGATGTCGCGGTCGGGCTGGTATCCGATGTTGCCGATGCAGCTGCCATGTTCGATGCTCACGCCGAGCGCATTCCAGAGCGGCCAGAACTCGAGTGTGTCGGTCGTGATGATGTAATGCCACGGTGTGATGCGGGCACGAAGGGCACCGACCTTGTGGCGGTCGAGCAGGTCGGCATACGCAGGTTGGTACGAGCTGACGTCGTCGTCTTGCACGAAGGTCGCGACACTGAACGCGTCGTCGCGCGCCAGTGCCTGAAGCAACGGCGCCTGATTCGCAAAGCCGATCTCGTTGGTGACGAGAAACAGCACGCGGATCGAGCCGACGCGGTCGGAGATCGCGCTGACCAGTCGCTTGATGCCGCGCTTGAGCGTGTGCCCTGAGCTGACGCCGCGTACGGCAGGGGACGGGAGCGGTTGTCGATGGGGCATGCGCGCACGACCGGATCCGGAGGCAATGGCCATGGCGCTAACCCTGCCTGAGGCGCCACCAGGCGCTGCGCGCGAGCAACATCGGGCGCAGGTGCCTGAGTCCGGTGCGCGCCGTCTCGGCTGCAAGGCGGAAGTGCTGCCCCTTGAGCAGATTGAACGCGAGCTCTACCGACTCCTCGTTGATCCGGGCGAGGAACGCGTCGCGTTGCGCGGGAGTGGTGACGTGCTGCGCGACATGTCTGGCGGCGGCACGCAGCGCGAAGGCGCGTTGCCTGACCGGTCCATGCAGGCGGCTCAATCCGCCTTCGGATTCGGCATAGTGCAAGGTGACCCTGGATACGTGCACGAACGGCGCCAGCGCTGCGGCCTGCAACTGGAGCACGTAGTCATTGGCCGCACGGTACTCCGGCGCCACATTGGCCGCCTGCAACGCGACCTCGCGCCTCAGGGCGATGTTCATTGCCATCGCCAGCGGCCACGACTGGCGCAGCATCTGCGCGAGCGGATCGGCCAGGCGGGTCATCCGGCCATCCAGCGGAATATTCCGCAGGCGCGCGAACGACCCGAGTGCGCGATGGGGCGAGCGGGTCTCGGCGAACGACACGCCGCAGTCAGGAAAGCGCTCCAGCGCCTCGACATGCAGCGCGATGCGGTCGGGTTCGGGGACGTCGCCGGTGTCGTTGAACATGACGATGTCGGCGGTGCTCACGGTGACACCACGAAACCGCGCCGCCGCGGCGCCTGCGTTGGACTGCCTGACGACCCTGACGGGCGGGGCGTCCGGGAAGCGGAAATGTTCGGCCCCGTCGGAGCCGTCGTCGACGATGATGATTTCTGCCGGCGGATGCGACTGGGCCATGAGGCGAGCCACGGTGTCGTGAAGACGCGGCAGTTCGTTGTAGCAGGGAATGATGACGGCGACGGAGGCGGGCTTCTTCAGCATGTTTGCATGGTGGATTGCAGACCTACGGTGGGCAGACGGCGTCGCTCGGGCTGCTCGTGTCGGGTCGTGGCTTTGACATCATCTCAGGGTGTGCTCCATGAGCTGGATTCTAGCGCTCTTGTTACATTGGCATTGCAGGCGAATCGGTGCACGCGAGGACAAATTCCTCATTGCTCATGCTTTTCGCGTCTTGCGGGCGGTTGGCGAAGTTGCGCGATATCAAAGCATCATGAATCCGATTCGCGAAATGCCGCGCGACATGCACCGCGTTCTACGGCTTTGCAAAGCTTTGCAAAGCTTCATGCCGAATCGAGGTGGAGTGCGGGTGCGCGGGAGAGGTCGGGCGATATGATCAGGCCATGGCTCTGGCATCTCGCGACCGGCGCTTCGCACCCCCTGCGTCCGGCACATCCTCGACAACGAAACCGCGACGGTATTGCGCCACAGTGCGGCGCCATGACGATACGGTGCTTGAGGTCGTGCTCCTGCCGGATTGGAGCCGCAACAATCCGTACCAGCAACTCCTGTCCCGGGCGCTGTCGGCGCGGGGGATACGTGTCTCGCTGCGGCATTTTCCCGAGGGCTTTTTCGCCTTGAATCGCATCCTCAGTGCCGGGGTCGCACCAGACGTCCTTCATCTTCATTGGGTGAATGAACTGATCAGGCCGGTGTGTGCCAGCTCGAGTCCCTTCCGGCGCATGTTGAAGCGCCTGCTGTTGGTGCTGGATGTCTGGCTGGTGCGGGTGCGTGGCGTGTCGGTGGTATGGACGATCCACAATCTCGTCGCGCACGAGAGCCCGGATGGGGAAGCCGAGATCATTGTGCGACGGGCGTTGGCGAGGGCGTGTTCGTTCGTCATCGTGCATAGCCAGAGTGCGCTGGAGCGTGTGGAATCGAGCTATAGGCTTCAACTCGCCGCAAAGTCGATGGTGATACCGCACGGCAACTACAACGGATGCTATCCGGCCAACCCTGCGCGTACGAGCGCATTGCGCGAGCATTGCAGGATCGATGCAGAATCGCTCGTGGTTCTGTACTTTGGCGCGATCAGGCCCTACAAGGGGGTTTGCCGGTTTCTTGACACATTGGCCAGCGTCGATAGGTCTGATCTGCGCTTGATCGTCGCCGGTAAGCCGAACAGTAGCGCGCTTGCCGAGGCGATCCGCAGCAGGGCGGCCAGGGATGTCAGGGTCTCGTTGCTTCTCGACCACGTACCTGCTGAGGATGTTTCGTCATTCTTCGCGCTTGCGGACATTGTCGCCATTCCATTCGAGAACACCCTGACGTCCGGCTCCGTGATCCTCTCGCTGACGATGGGGCGTCCATTGCTGCTTCCGGAGGATGCGAGGGTGCTGGATGCGGTGAACGACGACTGCGCCGTCTTCTACGATACGCCCGAGGCGCTGGAGCACGCGTTGCGCAGTCTGGACAAGACCTCCCTGGCACGCATGAGAGCCGAGGCGACGCGACTGGCTGCTGAACGAAGCTGGGACAATGTTGCGCGCAGGACGGAGGTGGCTTACCGGGGCGAGGTTGCTGATGCGTGAGGACTTGCGTTCATCGCCAAGGCTCGCGTGGCCGGCTGACAGGTCCTACACCAGCACCTCCACCACCCTCGGATGCCCCAGGAACGCCTGCGGGCTGGCGGTGGGGCCGTAGGCGCCGGACTGGTAGATGGCGACCAGGTCGCCGGGTTCGGCGGCGGGCAGGGGCATGCGGTCGGCGAGGAGATCCAACGGGGTGCAGAGCGGGCCGACGACCGAGACGGTTTCGGTTGCGGTGGCGTTCATGCGGTTGGCGATCGCGACCGGGTAGTTCTTGCGGATGACCTGGCCGAAGTTGCCCGACGCCGAGAGGTGGTGGTGCAGGCCGCCGTCGGCGACGAGGTAGGTGAGGCCGCGCGAGACTTTCTTGTCGATCACCTTGCAGACATAGAGGCCGGCTTCGCCGACGAAGTAGCGGCCGAGCTCGATGACGATCTCGGCCTGCGGCAGGGCGCTGGCGGCAGCGGCGACGATCTCCTGCAGGTTGGCGCCGATGGGGGCGAGGTCGAGATGGGCTTCGCCGGGGAAGTAGGGGATGCCGAAGCCGCCGCCGAGGTTGAGGAAGCGCACCGGTGCCGGGGCGTCGGCGGCGAGGCGGCAGGCGAGGGCGAAGCATTTCTGCTGCGCCTCGACGATGGCCTCGGGCTTGAGGTTCTGCGAGCCGGCGAAGAGGTGGAAGCCTTCGAAGGCGAGGCCGGCGCGGCCGATCTCGGCGAGGAGCGCGGGTACGGATTCGGCGTCCACCCCGAACTGCTTGGGGCCGCCGCCCATCTTCATGCCCGACGACTTGAGCTCGAAATCCGGATTGACCCGCACCGCGACCCGCGCCGGCACGCCCAGCGCCTGGGATGCGCGGGCGAGGACCGGGACTTCGCGGAAGGATTCGATGTTCACCAGGATGCCTGCCGCCACCGCCTGGTGGAGCTCTGCATCCGTCTTGCCCGGGCCGGCGAAGCTGATCTCGCGCGGATCGACGCCGGCATCCAGCGCCACCTGCAATTCGCCGGCCGAGGCGACATCGATGCCATCCACCCGTTTCGCCATGTGGCACACCAGGGCCGGCATGGGGTTGGCCTTCATCGCATAGTGAAGCTTGACCGCCGACGGCAGCGCCGCGCGCAGGGCCGCGACGCGTGCATCGAGCAGGGCGCGGTCGACCACATAGAACGGCGTCTGCCCGACCCGCGCCGCAAGCCGGCTGATGGGCTGCCCACCCACGAGCAGCTCGCCGCTGGCGCTGGTGGGGAACTGGTGCATGGGGGCGTGGGTGGGGGCGGATTTGGCTGTGGTGGTCATCGCAGTCGGTCTGGAGAGCGTTGTGCTATGGACGTTGTTTGTGTCCGGATGGACTTGGACAATGGTTCAACCGAGTGGGGCATCATGCTCCCGCATCCAGAACTCCATCATCATCACGATCCACACCAGCTCGCCGTAGTAGCCCGGGTGGGCGGGGAGGTGGGTGGAGAAGAGGTCGTCGATGAAGGCGGGGCGGATGATGCCGCGGGTGCCGAAGCTCGCGAGGGCGTCGCGCGCCAGCGCCTTGAGGCCGTCGTGCTGGGTGGCCCAGACGCCGAAGGGCAGGCCGAAGCCGTGTTTCTTCTTGGTGATGATGGCGTCGGGCAGGAAGCCGCGCAGCGCCTCCTTGAAGAACCAGCGCAGGGTGAGGCCTTTCAGCTTCCACTCCGGCGGGATGCCGGTGGAGAAGGCGAGGAGTTCGTCCGACAGCAGCGGGAATGCGACATCCACGCCGGCGAGCTGGGTGGTGCCGATGACCTTGGGCAGGTCGTTGTCGGCGAGGGTGTATTTCCAGTCGTAGGCCAGCATGCGGTTGACCAGGCTGTCGGCGTGCGCCGCCTGCCAGGTGTCGCGCTGCTGCATGAGCGGGCCTTGCTGGTCCACGCGAGCGAGGAAGTCGGGTTCGAACAGGTTCTGCATGCCGAGGCGCAGCAGCATGTTGTACATCTGCATGCGGTCGGGCATGGGCACGCGCGCCTGCTCGACGTAGCTCGCGCCCTTCTTGACGAGCGGGATGCGGTCCATGCCGGGTAGGCCCAGCAGCGGCTCGACCAGGCCGCGCCGCAGCCCGCCGGGGATGTTGTCGTACCAGCCGAACACGCGTTGCTTGGCGTAGCGGGTGTTGCCGCCGAAGAGCTCGTCGCCGCCGTCGCCGGCGAGGAGTTTTTCGATGCCGTCCTCGCGCGCGCGCGTCGCACAGATCCAGGCGGGCACCGCCGACGAGTTGCCGAAGGGCTGGTCGTAGTGGGTGGCGACGCGCGGGATGCCGTCGAGCAGGTCGGCGGGCGTGACGTAGTATTCACGGTGATCCACGCCGAAGTGCCGCGCGGCGATGCGGGCGTACTCCATCTCGTCGTAGCCGGAGGCGTCGAAGCCGATCGAGTAGGCACGTGCGGGCTGGCCGAGCACCTTGCACAGCATGCCGCTCACCGTGGAGCTGTCGGTGCCGCCGGAAAGGAAGCAGCCGGTGATATGCCCGGCGGCCTCGCGGGCCACGTCTTGCTCGATGATGTCGAGGAAGCGCTGTTTGCTCTCGGCGAGGTCGGGGGTGTTGCTTTCGTCGAAGGCGGGTTGCCACCAGGGCATGCACTCCGCGCCGCTGGCGGTGGTCCATTTCAGCACGTGGCCGGCCGGCAGGCGCTGGACATCCGCGAAGATGGTGCGCGGCGCCGGGATCATGTGGAAATACAGGTAGTCGAAGATCGCCTGCGACGACAGCGCGCCCGAGTTGCCCGGCACGCCATCGGCGCGGTCGGAGAAGCGCAGCCCGCCATCCGCCTCGCTGTAGCAGATCGGCCAGGTGCCGAAGCGGTCGTTCGCCAGCCAGGCCTCGCGGGCCTCGGGCTTGACGATGACCACCGCGAAGCGCCCGTGGGCCACGGCCGGGGCGCTATGGCCGCGGCTGCGAAAGGCAGCCATCCATGCCGCCGCAACGCCACTGCGGCTGGCGATGCCGGCGAGCTCCACATCCTGGAAGCGCGGCTCGCCGATCGCGAGACACAGCTCGCCGTGAGCTTCGAACACCTCGATGGGTTCGCGTGTGGCGAGGTAGCCGCCGGGAAAGCGCAGGCTGACGAATCCGGCCGGCGGTTCGGTTTCGGTGGCCGTGCTGGCCTGGGCGCTCAACTGCCCGGAAAAGCGGCTTCGCAAGTGATTTCCCTCTCGTCTTGGCGCGGACCACGCGCCCGAAAGGCCGCATGGTGGTTGAAACTGGATGACATATCAAGCGACCGCGTCACGCTCCCCGCCCATCAGCCGGGCGCTTGACCAGCCTCGCTCGACAGCGTCTTGCGGTCGATCTTGCCGTTGGGGTTGCGCGGTAACGGGCCCGGGCGCACGTCGATGTGCGCCGGCACCATGTAGGCCGGCATGCGGGTGCGGCATTCGGCAAGGAGTGCGGCCGGGTCCAGGGTGCCGCCGGCCACCGGGGTGGCGATGACGTGGATGGCCTGGCCGAGGGTGTCGTGGGCGACGCCGAAGGCGACGCACTCGCCGACGACGCCGGTTGCGTAGAGGATCTCCTCGACCTCGGTGGGGCTCACGCGGTAGCCGGAGGTCTTCATCATCTCGTCGCGCCGGCCGATGAAGTAGAGATAGCCCTCCTCATCCATGCGCACGGTGTCGCCCGAGAACACAGCGATCTCGGGCAGCACCAGGCCGGACTGGCGGCCGGGGGCGGTGGCCGGCAGTGGCTTGAAGCGTTCGGCGGTCTTCTCCGGGTCGTTCCAGTAGCCCATCGCCACCAGTGCGCCGCGCTGTACCAACTCGCCCGGCTCGTTGGGCGCGCAGGGGCTGCCGTCCTCGCGCAGCACCAGCACTTCGCTGTTGGGGATGGCCTTGCCGATCGAATCCGGTCGGACGTCGGCCTGTTCGGGCGGCAGGAAGGTGGCGCGGAAGGCCTCGGTGAGTCCGTACATCAGGAAGGGCTTGGTACGCGGCAGCATGCCGCGCAGCTTGTTGAGCGTCTCCAGCGGCATGCGTCCACCGGTGTTGGCGATGTAGCGCAGGTGGTCGGTGATCGTTTCCGGCCATTGCAGTTGCGAGAGCTGGATCCACAGCGGCGGCACGGCGGTGAGGCCGGTGACGCGCTCCTTCTCAAGCGCCTTGAGCACGTCGCGCGGCATGAGGTAGTTGAGCAGCACCACCCGTGCGCCGCTGTGGAAGGCGGTGGAGAGCTGCGAGAAACCGGCGTCGAAGGACAGCGGCAGCGCGGCGAGCAGGGTGTCCTCCGCGTGGTTGCCGAGATACTGGGCGACGCTCTTGCCGCCGGCGACCATGTTGCGATGCGACAGCACCACGCCCTTCGGTCGGCCGGTGCTGCCCGAGGTGTAGAGGATGGCCGCCATGTCGGTGTCGATGATGCGGTGTCCCGCCGCAGTCGGCGCCGCGATCAGGTCGCGCCAGCGATGCACCGACGCGCCCGGCAGGCTGGGCAGGGTGGCGGGGTCGCCGGTGAGTACCACATGACGCAGATCGTGGCAGTGGCCCAGCGTGGCGGCGAGTGCATCGAAGCGCTCGGGCGAGGTCACCAGCACGCGCACGTTGCAGTCCTGCAGGATGTAGCCCACCTGCTCGGCCTTGAGGATGGGGTTCACCGGCACGAACACCCCGCCCGCCGCCGTGGCGCCGAACATCGCCACGACCGTCTCGGCGCGCTTGTCGAGGTAGATGCCGACGCGCTCCGAGCGGTCCAACCCCAGCCCGATCAGGCCGCTGGCGAAGGCACGCACCGCAGCGTCGAGTTCGCCATAGCCGAGCGTGGTGGCGCCCGCAGTGAGCGCAGGCGCCTCCGCCGCGCGGTTCGCGGAGGCGGCGATCAGGTGGTGCAGGAGGGCGGTGTTGTTCATGGTGGCAAGGTGACGTGCGTTTCAGAGGGTTCGGAGCGGATCGGTTACCGGACGGCTAATTCTTGCGATTTCGGCATATGTCAGTCGTACCCCGCTTTGCCTGGCTGTGCGGACGATCGGCATGTCGAGGTGGCCGTCGTCGATGACAACGTCGATCCGCTGGTCGCCGAGTATCGTCTGCAGCTGCGCAGCGAAGCTCGCCGCATGGGTGGCCTTGTCGGATAGCAGGTGGTCGGTGACCACCATCAGGTCGATGTCTCCGCCGCGACGATCGTCATGCACACGGGAGCCGAAGACCCATACCTCGACGCCAGTGCCGAAGGCGTGATCTGCTTCGTCGAGGATGACGCGGATTTCTTCGGCGGTCAGGCGCATGGCGTGTGGCTCGGCAATCGGTGGTCGGTGCCTACTTGCTCTTGATCATCGTGCCGACGCCGTGGTCGGTGAGGATCTCGAGCAGCAGGCAGTGTTCGACACGGCCGTCGATGACGTGCACCGACTTCACGCCGCTGCGGGCGGCGTCGAGGGCGGAGCCGATCTTGGGCAGCATGCCGCCGGAGAGGGTGCCGTCGGCGACCATCTCGTCGATCTCGCGCGGGGTGAGCCCGGTGAGGAGGTTGCCGGCCTTGTCGAGCACGCCCGGGGTGTTGGTGAGGAGCACGAGCTTCTCGGCCTTGAGGATCTCGGCGAGCTTGCCGGCGACGACGTCGGCGTTGATGTTGTAGGTCTCGCCGTTCTCGCCGACGCCGATCGGCGCGATCACCGGGATGAAGTCGCCCTGGTCGAGGAAGGCGATCAGGCTCGGGTCGATGCTGGTGATCTCGCCCACCTGGCCGACGTCGATGAGGTCGCCCGGGGGGGCGTCCTTCTTCTGCATCAGGAGCTTCTTCGCGCGGATGAAGCTCGCGTCCTTGCCGGTGAGGCCCACTGCCTTGCCGCCATGCTGGTTGATGAGGTTCACGATCTCCTTGTTCACCTGGCCGCCCAGCACCATCTCGACCACTTCCATGGTCTCGGCGTCGGTGACGCGCATGCCCTGGACGAACTCGCCCTTCTTGCCGACGCGCGCGAGCAGGGTCTCGATCTGCGGGCCGCCGCCGTGCACCACCACCGGGTTCAGGCCCACCAGCTTCAGCAGCACCACGTCGCGCGCGAAGCAGTCCTTGAGGTGCTCGTCGGTCATGGCGTTGCCGCCGTACTTGATGACGATGGTCTTGTCGAAGAAGCGCTTGATGTAGGGCAGGGCCTCGGCGAGGATCTCGGCCTTGAGCGCTGGGGAAACCTTGGTGGTGTCGGCGATCTGGTTCATGGTTCCGGTCCGGTTGGAGTGGCGAGCATTCTATCAGGATGATGCGCTGCAACCGACCGGAAGCATGTCACGCGGAGATGACGGATGTGTCCCTCACTCCTCGGTCTGCAGCGCGCCCGGGCGCCAGGTCTGCAGTGCGGGCAGGGGGCGGGTGCCGATCGGCAGCGCGAACTCGGCAGTCGGCCGGGCGGGGTCGTGCCCAGCGAGCGGCTCGGAGAAGAGATCCAGCCACGCCCAGTTGCCGAGGCGGAAGTCCAGCATGTCCGGCTCCAGCGCGCCCGGGGGCAGGGCGAGGTTGCCGGAGAACTCGCCCGACGCACCCCAGGTGAAGAGACCCAGCCCCACGCTCACGTTGTTGCGGCCGGTGACGATGGCGCCGCCGGGGATGCGGTCCTGCCACACACGCAGAAACCAGCCACCGGGCAGGTCGTCGGAGTACAGCGTGTTGTGCGCGAGGGTGAGGCGGTTCTCGGGCCACGCGCCGCCTTCCGCGCCGTAGGCGATCACCACCGGGTTGTCGGTATCGCGGCTCTGCCCGATGATGTTGCCGACCAGCAGCGCGTCGCCGCCGTTGGGCAGATCCACCTCGTAAGACGCCTTGCCGCCGGGGCCGTCGTGGATGAGGTTGTACTTCAGCACCGTCTGGCGTGCGCGCGACTTGATCAGGTGCCCGATGTGGCCGTTGTGGAAGCGGCTGCCGAGTACCTCCAGCTTGGCGATGCGGCCGACGTAGAGCAGGTGCGGCAGCGGCTCAGTCTGCAGCGGGGCCTGCGCGAAGAGGCTGTCGGAGATGGTGAGCTCGGCATCCTCGAAATTGGCGGTGAGCACGCCGTTCTGGTTGTCGATGAAGGCGCAGCGCGAGATCGCGAGCCGGCCCTTCTCGAAGCGAATGCCCGCGCCGTTGCCGTCGGCAACGCGCGCGCCGCGGAACTCGACGTTGTCGATCTGGAAGTCACCGTTTCGAATCACCCAGATCGCCTTGCCCTCGGCGTCCTTGCCGTCTGCATGGAAGACCGGCCGCTCGCCCAGACCCCTGATGGTGAGAGACTTCTGTGTCCACACCGCGACCTGGCCACGGTAATCGCCGGAGCGGATCTCCACCACGTCGCCGTCGTGCGCGCGGCGCGCGACTTCGGCGACGTCGTTGATCGCCTCGCCCGGTCCGACCGTCCATATCGTGGCGTGCGCCACAGCGCCAGTAGCGAGGCCAGCGCAGAGAAACGCGAAGCGGAGCAGGATCGCTGAATGCATGGCCCTATCGACACGTGGTGATGACCGCGAGAGGATAGCAGAGGCTTGCGTGCTGCCATGCATGTGGTGCGCCTGCGTGGTTGCGAACCTCATGATGCGGCAAGGCCGGCGGATGCCGGCCTTGCGCGCTGTGGTGAAGTGGTGGGTGGTGCTTTGCTGCGTTGTGCCGCTTACTCGATCGTCAGCCGCTTCGCCTGCGCGGCGGCCTTCTTGGGCAGCGTCAGTTCCAGCACCCCGTCGTTGAACTTCGCGACGGCGGTGGCCTCATCGACCTCCTGACCGAGCTGGAAGCTGCGCGACACCTTGCCGAAGTAGCGCTCGGTGCGCAGCACGCGCTCGCCATCCTTGATTTCCTTCTCCTGCTTGCGCTCGGCGCTGATCGAGACGACCGGGCCGTCGATATGCACATGGATGTCTTCCTTGCGGATGCCGGGGAGCTCCGCATGGACCTGGTAGCCGTTGGGGTCTTCCTTCACATCCACGCGCATTTCCGGGGATTCTGCCGACGTGCCACCGGCGATATCGACCGGGCGCACGAAAAAGCCGCGAAACAGATCATCGAAGGGATCGCGACGGGTGATGTTGCTCATGACCTCTCTCCTATCCTGTTGAACCGGGACCTTTCCCTGACTCGAATATGGGAGCCGGGGCCGCGTTTTCAAGAGGATGGAGGGCACGCAGGCATCAGCCCTTCGTCGCGAACACCCACACCGGCCAGTTTCCTTCGGCGTGCCAGGCGGCGGCCTCGGCGATGATCTCGAGCGCGGTGTCGCAGTCGGCGGGTGCGGCGGTGCGGAGCTCTTGCAGGTGTTCCAACACGACCACGATGCCGGGCGCCTCAATCCACGCGAGGTCGCCCATGCAGTCGGCGAGCGCGTCCCAGTTGTGGCCGAACCAGTCGGGGAAGTCGAGCGCCGTGGCGATGCGTGCAAGGAAATCCGCCTTGCCGCCGCAGCCTTGCAGGTCCACCCGGCGGAGCGCGAAGCCGCGAGCGAGCGCAGCGGCCTCCAGCGCGGGGAACTCGGTGGCGTCCAGCGGGATGACCGCGGTTTCTTGCGTGCCGGCGCGTGAGGGGCCAGCGAGCAGGGTGTCGAACATCTTCGCATCGCTCATCGTGGCACCTCGATACGCCGGAAGCTGCGGTAGTGATCCTCGGTGTAGTAGAACACCTCGGGCGGGTCGCCGCCTACCACCCAGCGGCGCGCGCCACGGTCGCGCGAGCCGGGCGTCGGTACGGTGTATTCACGGTAGTAGCCGCGCGGTTGGGCGGGCAGCAGGCGCTCGCGGTTCTGGAAGGTGGTGCCGTCCTTGCGATAGGGGAAAGGCCCGCCTGCGAGAATGAGGTCGAGTGTCGCAACCGCCTCGGGCGGCAGGCCGGCGAATGCGGGGTTGCCGACGCTGTCGCGTGCGTCGCCGCAGGCGGCGGTGAGCGACAGGGTCAGCGCGAGTAGCCAGGGGCCGAGACGATGAAGCAGCGGGATGTGCATCGGTGTGGTGTGGTACGTTTGGTTGGGGAGGCGCTTTGACGCGCGCGGGCTGCGGCGGTTCAGCGCATCCAGGCGACGCGGCTACGTGCATCGTTGGTGTTTGCCGTGGGTGACGGAGATGCCGCTGCAGTGCTGCGGATGCCAGACTTGCGCGCGAGCGTCTGCATGAAGTTGGTGATCGCGTCCAGGCGCGGGTTGGCCGGGTCGAGCTTGCGCGCGCGGTTGATGAGCGCGCGCGCCTGATTCACGAAGCGCTCGTTCCAGCCCTTGTGTTCCACATGGCGCAGTAGCGCGAGCGCCGCGTTGAACAGTACATGGTGGTTGCCGGGGAGCTTGCGCACCGCGTTCATCATCTCCTTCACCGCGCCGTCGTAGTCACCCGCCTGCGCGAGCTCGGCGCCATGGGCGACGAAGCCCTTGACCTCCTCGTGAATGCGCGCCTCGATCGCCTCGGCGAGGTCGCCGCGGCCGCGCTTCTTGAGCGCCCCGCGCAACTTCACGATCGTGCCCTCGTCCTCGGCGTTGCGCAGGATGTCGGCGGCGAGCCGGCTGCCTTCCTCTTCCAGCCTGTTATCGAGGCAGGCATCCACCAATTGGTGCTTGAGCTCCACCGACACGCCTGCGCGCTGCGCGGTGTCCACCGCCTTGAGGATCGCAGCGCGGGCGGCCTCGTGGTTGCCGTTCTTCTGGTGAACCAGCGCCTGCGACAGCGCGCTGCAGGTGGCGGTGCTCACCAGCCCCGGCATGGACTGCTCGAGGTCGTGGATGGTCTTCTCGGCTTCTTCCGTGCGCCCCTGCGCGATCTGGCTGCGCACGAGGTGTACATGGTCTTCCGGGTCGCGGAAATCCGAATACTTGCCCTTGCGCACAACTTCCGCCATGGTGCGCTCGGCGGTCTGGAAATCGCCCGTCTCCATGGACGTCGAGGCGTACTGGCGCAGTCGCGACATGCGATGCGGAGAGAGCTCGACCGCGCTCTCCAATACCGCCCTGGCCGCCTCCACCTGGCCGCTCTCCTTGCGCGCGCGCGCCAGCCAGTCGTAGGCGTCGAGGAAGTAGTTGCTCTCCGCAACCAAGCCTTCGAACAGGCTGGTGGCTTCGGCATAGGCTCTGCGTGCGAACAGCATGCGGCCCAGCCCCAGCCGTGCCCAGGGCACCGGCTTGATCTCCAGCACTTCGCGGAAAATGGCCTCCGCACGCTCCGGCTGGCCCATCTCGGCGTGCAGCTCGGCGCGCTGGCGCATGAAGTCGATGCGGTAGCGTGGCTGCTCCGACTCCATGCGCTCGCAATACTGCAGCGCTGCCTCGCCGTCACCCGCCTCCAGCGCCCGGTATAGCGGCAGGAAGATCTCGCGCCGGTTCAGCGCCCGCTCCAGGCGCATCTGCAGCGTGCCGGCGGTGAGCGGTTTGAGGATGTAGTCGTCGGGCGACAGCTCCGCGGCGCCGATCACGCGCTCGTAGTTGCGCTCTGCGGTGATCATGATGAAGAGGGTCTCTCGCGGGATGATCTTCTTGGTGCGCAGGTCTTCGAGCAGGTGCTGGCCGTCCTGGCTGTCCCCGAGGTCGAACTCGCACAGGATGATGTCGAAAGTCTGCTCGCGCAGCTTGCGAATCGCTGAGCCGGCTGAAGGCGCGAACTGAACGCGGTTGATCTGGTAGCCCTCGAGCATGGCGCGCAGCTGGGCGCGCATGCCCTGATTGGCTTCCACCACCAGCACTCTCAGTTCGTCAAGGTTCGCCATGGTCCAACGGCATGGGGGTTGATGCGGCGACGGGTGCGCGAGGGCCGCAATGGTACGCTCGACAAGGCCTGCGCAGCGCAGACATGATCATTGCGCTGCCTGCGCCGATGCGCAAGCGGACATACGCTTGAGTGCTTTACGGCAGCGTGACCGATGTCTTGAGGTGAACAGGAATTTCGTTCGCGCATCAAAAAACCGCCCGGTCGGAGCCGACTCGGGCGGTTTCGGTGCATGCATAAAATGCCGGCGAAGATCAGCTCTTGCCGACCTCGACCTGCGTCTCCACCTTTTGGCGCAGGCGGATGTGGAGCTCGCGCAGCTGCTTCTCGTCGACCGCGCCAGGCGCATCGGTGAGCAGGCACTGGGCGCGTTGCGTCTTGGGGAAGGCGATCACGTCGCGTATGGATTCGGCGCCGGTCATCAGCGTGACGATGCGGTCCAGCCCGAACGCCAGGCCGCCGTGCGGCGGCGCGCCGTACTTGAGCGCGTCCAGCAGGAAACCGAACTTGACCTGTGCTTCCTCGTCGCCGATGTTGAGCGCGCGGAACACCTTGCTCTGGATGTCGGCACGGTGGATACGTACCGAGCCGCCGCCCACTTCCCAGCCGTTGAGCGCGAGGTCGTAGGCCTTCGCGAGACACGCGCCCGGATCGGTCTCGAGGAGATCGATGTGCTCGTCCTTGGGCGAGGTGAACGGATGGTGGCAGGCGGTCCAGCGCTTGTCGTCCTCGTCGTACTCGAACATCGGGAAATCCAGCACCCACAACGGCTTCCACGCGTCGCCGGTGACGTAGCCCTTCTCGTGGCCGAGCTTCACGCGCAGTGCGCCGAGCGCGTCGTTCACCACCTTCAACTTGTCGGCGCCGAAGAAGATCAGGTCGCCGTTCTGCGCGCCGGTGCGCTCCAGGATGGTGCGCAGCGCGGTCTCGTGCAGGTTCTTGACGATGGGCGACTGCAGGCCTTCCTCGTTCGGCTTGCTGACGTCATTGACCTTGATGTAGGCGAGCCCGCGCGCGCCATAGATCGCGACGAACTTGGTGTAGTCGTCGATCTCGCCACGGGTGAGCGCCGCGCCGCCCGGTACGCGCATCGCGGCGACGCGCCCGCCGCTGGTGGCCGGGCCGCTGAATACCTTGAAGGCGACATCGGCGACCGCGTCGGTGACCTCGGTGAGCTCGAGCGTGACACGCAGGTCGGGCTTGTCCGAACCGAAGCGGCGCATCGCCTCGGCGTAGCTCATGCGCGGGAAGGGGTTCGGCAGTTCCACGCCGAGCGTCTCGCGAAACACGGTGCGGAACATCTCCTCGACCAGCGCGGTGATTTCGTGCTCGTTCAGGAACGAGGTCTCGAGGTCGATCTGGGTGAACTCGGGCTGGCGGTCGGCGCGCAGATCCTCGTCGCGGAAGCACTTGGTGATCTGGTAGTAGCGGTCGAAGCCCGCCACCATCAGCAGCTGCTTGAAGAGCTGCGGCGACTGCGGCAGCGCGAAGAACTGGCCGGGATGCACGCGCGAGGGCACGAGGTAGTCGCGCGCGCCCTCCGGCGTGCTCTTGGTGAGCATCGGCGTCTCGACGTCGATGAAGCCGGCCGCGTCGAGGAAGCGGCGGAAGGCCATCGCCACCTTGTAGCGCAGCATCAGGTTCTTCTGCATCTGCGGGCGGCGCAGGTCGATCACGCGGTTGGCGAGGCGCACGTTCTCGGAGAGGTTATCCTCGTCGAGCTGGAAGGGCGGCGTCGCAGAGGCGTTGAGGATCTCGATCTCGTGGCACAGCACCTCGATTTCGCCCGAGCGCAGGTTGGCGTTCTCGGTGCCGGCGGGGCGGCGGCGCACCTTGCCGCTCATCTTCAGCACGAACTCGTTGCGCACCGACTCAGCGGTGGCGAACATCGCGGCGCGGTCGGGGTCGCACACCACCTGGACCAGGCCCTCGCGGTCGCGCAGGTCGATGAAGATGACGCCGCCGTGGTCACGGCGGCGATGCACCCAGCCGCACAGGGTCACGGTCTGGTCGAGGTCGGCGGCAGTGACGGCGCCGCAGTAATGGCTTCGCATGGATCGGTTCCGGAACAAGAAGCACGGCCCAGCGGGCCGTGCGGTGAGGTGAAGGCGGGTGGGCTCAGCCCGGGTGGCAGGCGCAGCTGCCACCGCAGCCGCCGCTTGCGGGTGCAGCACTTTCGCTGCTGCTCTCGGCGGGTTTGCTGGTGCTGCCGCCCTTGAAATCGGTTGCGTACCAGCCGCTGCCCTTGAGCTGGAAGCCGGCGGCCGACAGCAGCTTGGCGTAGCTGTCAGCACCGCAGGCGGGGCAGGTGACGAGCGGTGCATCGCTCATCTTCTGGAGGTGTTCCTTTTGCGCGCCGCAGCTGCCGCAACGATATTCGTAGATGGGCATGTCGTTCTCCCCATGAAGTTAGCCCTGAATTCTAACAGACTCGTCTGTCGCCCGCTAAATGGTGGCGGGGCAAGGGAAATCAAGGGGCACCGGAGCGTGTGCAGGCGGCGCGCCTACAGGCCGCCCAGGTACATCTTGGTCAGCGACTCGCCCCAGAACAGCGCCAGCACGCCCGCCGCGGCAAGATAGGGGCCGAAGGGGATGGGGATGTTGCGGCCGTGGCGCGCGAACACGATCAGGCTGATGCCCACCACGGCGCCGACCAGCGAGGAAAACAGGATGGTGAGCGGCAGCAGCTCCCAGCCCAGCCACGCACCGATCGCGGCGAGCAGCTTGAAGTCGCCGTAGCCCATCCCTTCCTTGCCGGTGGTGAGCTTGAACAGCCAGTAGATCGACCACAGCGAAAGGTAACCCGCCATCGCACCGATCACCGCGCTGGAGAGCTCGGTGAAGGTGCCGCCGAGGTTGAAGGCGAGGCCCAGCCACACCAGCGGCAGGGTGAGGTTGTCGGGAAGGAGCTGGGTGTCGAGGTCGATGAAGGTGAGCGCGACCAGCGTCCAGATGAACAGCAACGCGCCCAGCGCCCCCCAGCCGTAGCCGAAGTGCCAGGCCGCGTAGCCGGAGAGCAGCGCGGTGAGCAGTTCGACGATGGGATAGCGGCGGCTGATGTCGGCGCCGCAATGGCGGCAGCGGCCGCGCAGCAGCAGGTAGCTCACCACCGGGATGTTCTCCAGCGCCGAGATCAGGTGGCCGCAGTGCGGGCAGCGCGAGCGCGGCGTGGCGAGGTTGAAGCGTTCAGCGGGTGCGGGTTCCTCGCCGCGCAGCTCCGCCGCCTGCGCCTGCCACTCGCGTTCCATCATGCGTGGCAGGCGATGGATGACGACGTTCAGGAAGCTGCCGACGAAGAGCCCGACGAGCGCGGCGAGGGCGGAAAACAGCAAGGGGGATTGCAGCAGTTCGGACATGGCGACTCGTCAGAAGCACGGCCGGCGGTGCGACCGGGCGGGGAAGGCGGGGGGCGGGCCGGGGCGGCCACGCGGCCACCCTCCGACCCTGAGCGGTCGATCAGACCACTGCGCCCAGCTTGAAGATCGGCAGGTACATCGCGACCACCAGGCCGCCGATGACGACGCCGAGGAACACCATGATGATCGGCTCGAGCAGGGTGGACAGGCCGGCCACCGCGTCATCCACCTCCTGCTCGAAGAAGTCTGCGACCTTGCCGAGCATGCTGTCGAGCTGGCCGGATTCCTCGCCGATGGAGACCATCTGCACCACCATGGTCGGAAACACGTTGGCGTTCTGCATCGCGATGGTGAGGCTGGTGCCGGTGCTGACCTCGGTCTGGATCTGCTTGGTCGCCATCAGGTACACATGGTTGCCGGAGGCGCCACCCACCGAATCGAGCGCTTCCACCAAGGGTACGCCGGCGGCGAACATCGTCGACAGCGTGCGCGCCCAGCGCGCCACCGTGGCCTTGCGGATGATGTCGCCCACCACCGGAAACTGCAGGATCGCCCGGTCCACCCAGTTCTGTACCGCCGGAGATCGTTTGTACAGCATTGAGATGCCCACGACCGTGCCGATGACGATGCCGAACATCAGATACCAGTACTCGACGACGAAGTCCGACATCGCGATGACGATCAGGGTCGGCCCGGGCAGCTCGGCGCCGAAGCTCGCGAACACCTTCTTGAATTCGGGCACCACGAACAGCATGATCACCGTGACGACCAGCGCCGCGACCACGACCACCGCGATCGGGTAGAACATCGCCGACTTGATCTTGCTCTTGATCGCGAGGATCTTTTCCTTGTAGGTGGCGAGCCGGTCGAGCAGGTTGTCCAGGATGCCCGCCTGCTCGCCCGCGGCGACCAGGTTCACGAACAGGCGGTCGAAGTGCAGTGGATGGCGCGCAAAAGCCTGCGACAGGCTCGCGCCGGTCTCGACGTCGTTGCGCACCTCGTTGAGCATGCGCGCGAGGCTGGGGTTGGAGGCGCCCTTGATGCCGATGTCGAATGCCTGCAGGAGCGGCACGCCCGAGCGCATCATGGTGGCGAGCTGACGGGTGAAGAGGGCGATGTCCTTGTCGGTGATCTTGGTTCCGCGGGACATCTTCATCTTCTTGACCTTGCTCACCAGGATACCCTGGCGGCGCAAGGTGGCCTGGACGACCGATTCGCTCTGCGCGCGAAGCTCGCCGCGGATCAGCTTGCCGGTCTTGTCCTTGCCTTCCCAGGTGAACAGGGCATCCTTGGGGCCGGTGGCCTGGTTGCGGCGCTTTGCTGCAGTTGCGGATGAGGTGGCCATGGAGTGATCGTGATCCCGGTTATTCGTTGGTGGTCGCCAGCACTTCCTCGAGCGAGGTGACGCCCTGCCTGACCTTGATGAGGCCGGACTGGCGCAGGTCCCGCACGCCTTCGTGACGCGCCTGCTCGGCGATGTCGATGGAGTTGCCATTGGTCATGATGATCTGCGCGATTTCCTCGCTGATCGGCATGACCTGGTAGATGCCCACGCGGCCTTTGTACCCAGTCCCCTTGCAGCGGTCGCAGCCCTTGGGGCCCATGGGCTGCCAGCTGCCGTCGAGGTCGTCGGCGTTGAAGCCGGCCTGCAGCATGGCCTCGACCGGGATGTCCACCGGAACCTTGCAGGTGCACAGGCGCCGTGCGAGGCGCTGCGCGGTGATCAGGATCACCGAGGAGGCGATGTTGAACGGCGCGACGCCCATGTTCTTGAGGCGCTCAAGCGTCGTGGGTGCATCATTGGTGTGCAGCGTCGATAGCACCAGGTGACCGGTTTGCGCCGCCTTGATCGAGATCTCGGCGGTTTCGAGATCGCGGATTTCGCCCACCATGATCACATCCGGATCCTGGCGCAGGAAGGAGCGCAGCGCGGCGGCGAAAGTGAGCCCCGCCTTCTCGTTCACGTTGACCTGGTTGATGCCCGGCAGGTTGATTTCGGCCGGGTCCTCGGCAGTGGAGATGTTAACGCCGGCGGTGTTGAGGATGTTCAGGCAGGTGTAGAGAGACACCGTCTTGCCCGAGCCGGTTGGGCCGGTGACCAGGATCATGCCGTAGGGGCGTTGCACCGCGTCCATCAGCGCGGCGCGCTGGTCGGGCTCGTAGCCCAGCGCGTCGATGCCGAGCATCGCCGAGGACGGATCGAGGATGCGCATCACGATCTTCTCGCCGTGCAGCGTCGGCAGCGAGGAGACGCGGAAATCGATGGCCTTGTTCTTGGACAGCACCAGCTTCATGCGGCCGTCCTGCGGGACGCGCTTCTCGGAGATGTCGAGGCGCGAGATCACCTTGATGCGGGCGGCGATCTTGTCCTTCAGCACCAGCGGCGGCTGGGCAATCTCGCGCAGCACGCCGTCGGTGCGCACGCGGATGCGGTAGTACTTCTCGTAGGGCTCGAAGTGGATGTCGGAGGCGCCCTCGTTGATCGCGTCGATCAGCACCTTCTGGATGAAGCGCACCACCGGCGCATCGTCCACCTCCTGCGAGGACTCGTCCGTGGCCGCAGAGGCCTCGGCGTTCGGGTCCTGCAGCATGTCCATGTCGAACTCTTCGCCGGTCAGCTCCTTCAAGGTCTGGCTGGCGGATTCGGACAACTTGTCGACGAGCTGCGCGAGCTTGTCGGCCTCGGCGACCACCAGTTCCACCTGCATGCCGGTCTGGAAGCGGATCTCGTCCAGCGCGCGCATGTTGGACGGGTCAGCGGTGGCGACGGTGAGGCGGTTCTGGCGCTTGCCGAGTGGCACCACCTGGTGCTTGGCGATGAGCTTGCGATCTATGGCTTCGCGGGGGATGAACTGCACATCGATCGCGCTGATGTCGATCAGCGGATAGCCGAAGGTCTCGGCGGCAAACGCGGCGACCGCACGGTGGCTGATCAGCTTGCGTTGCGCGAGCTCCTGGATGAAGCCATTGGGTGCGTTCCCGGTATTGGCCGCGCAGGCCACCGCATCCGCTTCGGACAGCCGTCCGTGCTGGATCAGTGCGCGGCCCAGGCCGCTGATGACGGGTTGCGGGTTTGCTGCCATGGTTCCTGCGGTTCGAGCCCTGTCTTGGCCACGCCGGTCACGCCTGTGGTGCGCGATCCGATGCTGTATGGCTATTGAACCTAAGTTGCCCGATGTTGCACGCTCATCCAGCGCTTGTAAAGCATCGCAGTGTCAAGTGGGGTGAATTGGCGTCACTTCGGGGTATGCGGACCGATTCTTGGCCCGTGACCTTGAAGCCGATCGGCAGGCTGCTACTGACTCAACCTGCACGCTGCAGCACCACCTCCAGCACGAAGCGGCTGCCGAGGTAGGCAAGCAGCAGCGCGCTGAATCCGGCGAGCGTCCAGCGCAGCGCCATCCGGCCGCGCCAGCCCCAGAGGTGACGGCCGAGCAGAAGGCCGCCGAACAGCAGCCAGGAGATCAGCGCGAACAGCGTCTTGTGATCCATCCTGAAGGCCTTGCCGAACAGGTCCTCTGAGAACAGGATGCCGGACGCGAGCGTGAAGGTAAGCAGGATGAAGCCGATGCCGATCAGGCGGAACAGCAGTGCCTCCATCGTCAAGAGCGGCGGCAGGCTCGCCACCAGGCGCGACAGCCTGCCGCTGTGGAGCTGCCGTTCGGCCACCGCCATCAGCATCGCGTGCAGGGCCGCGAGCGTGAACAGGCTGTAGGCGAGCATCGCGACGATGAAGTGAACCCGGAAGGCGGGCGAGCCCGCGTTGGTGAGAATGTGCTGGCCGGGGAACAGCAGCGGCAGCAGGCTGCCCGCCACGCCGGCAGGGAGCACCAGCGCGTGCAGGCCGTCCAGCCTGGCATAGAAGGTCTCGATCCAGTAGAACGCGACCGCGAGCCACAGCATCAGCGAGATCGCGAGCCCGAAGCCGAAGTGCATGCCGATCTCGTCGAACATCGCCGCGTGGATGGCAAGGCCGTGGGCAAAGAGAGCGGCGAGCAGCACCATGCGTTCGCGCCCCGTCATGCAGTAGCGCGTGCGTGGCGTGGCCGGCACGGTGGCGACCATGCAGGTGCGCCAGAACCAGACGCCGAGCGCGCCGTAAAGCGATGCGGCGAACAGATGAAGTAGAATCGTGTGCATAGGACTCGTTAGTTTACTCCAAGGCTGAAGGCACCCGGCAAATATGCTCGACAATCTCACCCAGCGGCTTTCCAAGGTCGTCAAAACCCTGCGCGGTCAGGCGCGCCTCACCGAGGACAACATCCAGGAAGCCCTGCGGGAAGTGCGCATGGCCTTGCTGGAGGCGGACGTTGCGCTGCCGGTGGTGAAGGACCTGATCGCCAAGGTGAAGGAAAAGGCGGTCGGTCAGGAGGTCATCGGTTCGCTCACGCCGGTCCAGGCGCTGGTGGGCGTGGTGTTCGACGAGCTTAAGGCGCTGATTGGCGGCGCCCACCCCGGGCTGGACCTCTCCACCCAGCCGCCGGCGGTGATCCTGATGGCCGGCCTGCAGGGCGCGGGCAAGACCACCACCACCGGCAAGCTCGCCAAGCACCTCGGCGAGCGCATGAAGAAGAAGGTGCTGGCGGTATCCACAGACGTCTATCGTCCGGCGGCGATCGAGCAGCTGAAGACGGTGGCGGCGCAGGCGGGGGCGGACTTCTTCCCCTCCAGCACCGAGCAGAAGCCGGTGGACATCGCGCTCGCCGCGCTCGACCACGCGCGTCGCCACTACTACGACGTGGTCCTCGTCGATACCGCCGGCCGGCTTGCGATCGACGAGGCCATGATGGCCGAGATCAAGGCCCTGCACGCCGCGGTAAAGCCGATCGAGACGCTCTTCGTGGTGGACGCGATGCTCGGCCAGGATGCGGTGAATACCGCGCGCGCGTTCAACGAGGCGCTGCCGCTCACGGGTGTGGTGCTCACCAAGCTCGACGGCGATTCGCGCGGCGGCGCGGCGCTGTCGGTGCGCCATGTCACCGGTAAGCCGCTGAAGTTCGCCGGCGTCGGCGAGAAGCTCTCCGGGCTGGAGGAGTTCCACCCCGAGCGGATGGCGAGCCGCATCCTCGGCATGGGCGACATCCTCGGTCTGGTCGAAGAGGCACGGCGTGGCGTCGACGAGGAGGCTGCGCGCGACTTCGCCAAGAAGCTCAAGTCCGGCAAGGGCTTCGATCTTTCCGACTTCAAGGAGCAGATCGCGCAGATGCGCAAGATGGGTGGCATCTCGTCGATGCTTGACAAGCTGCCTGCCCAGTTCGCGCAGATGGCCGGGCAATTGCAGGGCGGGGCGGAGGAAAAGGCCATTGGCCGCATCGAGGGCATCATAAACTCGATGACGCCGGAGGAGCGCGCCAAGCCCGACATCCTCAAGGCCAGCCGCAAGCGCCGCATCGCCGCGGGTGCGGGGGTGTCGGTGCAAGAAGTGAACCGCCTGTTGAAGCAGTTCGAGCAGACGCAGAAAGTGATGAAGCAGTTCTCCAAGGGCGGCATGGCGAAGATGATGCGCAGCATGAAGGGCATGATGCCCGGCATGATGCGTTGAACACCGCATGATCTCCGCGACCCGCGATCTCCTCGTCGCCACCGGCAGGTCGCTGCGCAGCCTGCGTGACCCGCGCACCTTCTGGCACATGGTATGGCCGGCGCTGGCGGCCACGGTGTTGTGGCTGCTCATCGCGTGGGTGTCCTGGCAGGTGGTGATCGACGCCGCAATGGGCGCGCTTGCTTCACAGTCCTGGCTCGCGGCCCGCTTCGCGGAATCCGGCGGGGCCGAGACGGCAGCCCTCTTCGTCGTGGAGTTCGCGCTTCTCTTCGCCTTGCTGCCGCTGATCTACGTGACCGCAATCGTGCTGGTGTCGGTGGTGGCGATCCCGCTGATGCTGGAGCGGGTGGGGCGCACCGAGTACGCGGACGTCGAGGTACGGCGTGGCGGTACCAACCTCGGCAGCGCCTGGAACTCGGCGAAGGCTGCGATGGTCTTCGTCCTCGCGCTGGTCGTGTCCTTGCCGCTGTGGTTGATCCCGGGCGCGGGGCTGGTGATTTCGGTGTTGCTCACGGCCTGGCTCAATCAGCGCGCCTTCGGCTACGACGCGTTGATGCTGCATGCCGACCGCGCCGAACTCGCGGCGCTGCCGCAGGCACTCAAGGCGCGCATGCTGGTGCTCGGGAGCGGCTGTGCGCTGCTCGCCCATGTGCCCTTTGTGAACCTGCTGGCGCCGGCCTTCAGCGGCCTCGCATTCGTGCATTTCATGCTCGAGGCGCTGCGCGCGCGCCGCAAGGGTGCCGGCGCAGCGGTGGCGGGTGGTGTTCGCCAATATTCTGGAGTGAGTTGAATGGCATTCGGTGCAATCATCATCGGCGATGAGATTCTGTCTGGACGCCGCGCCGACAAGCATCTTCCCAAGGTCATCGAGCTTCTTGGCGCGCGCGGGCTGAAGCTCGCCTGGGCGCGCTATGTGGGCGACGACGGTACGCGGCTGGTCGACACCTTGCGCGAGAGCTTCGCCACCGGCGACATCGTGTTCAGCTTCGGTGGCATCGGTGCCACGCCGGACGACCGTACCCGCCAGTCCGCGGCCGCCGCACTGGGGCTGGAGCTTGCGCTGCACCCGGAGGCCGAGGCGGCCATTCGTGACAAGTTCGGTGCGGAGATCACGCCGCACCGGCTGCAGATGGGCGTGTTCCCGGTCGGAAGCGAGATCATCCCCAACCCCTACAACCAGATCCCGGGTTTTTCGATCCGCGAGCACTACTTCGTGCCGGGCTTCCCGGTGATGTCCTGGCCGATGATCGAGTGGGTGCTGGATACCCGCTACGCCCACCTGCACCACATCGAGGATTATGTCGAGCGTGCGATCACGGTGTGGGACGCGCTCGAGGGGCAGATGATCCCGCTCATGGAGCAGGTCACGGCCGACTTCCCCGATGCCACACTCTTCAGCCTGCCCACGGTGGCGAGCGAGGGGGTGCGCCGTTCGGTCGAGCTCGGCATGAAGGGGCCGGAGAAACGCGTCGAGGCGGCCATGGAAGTGCTCCGGCGCGGTGTCGAGGCGCTCGGCTACAGCTGGGAGGACAAGGTCTGAGCCTCGGATCCCTGCTGCGCCGGCCGGCCCGGCGTGGCCCGGCGCCCAAGATGGTCAGCACCGAGCAACGCACGCTGCTGCTGCAGGGCGTGGAGTTGAGCTACACGCTGCGGCGCTCGGCGAGACGTACCCTGGCGCTGCAGGTCGGCGCTTCCGGCGTGCGGGTGTCGGTGCCGCTGCGCGCGGCTGAGGCCGACATCGCGCTTTTTCTCGCCCGCAATACGGCCTGGCTGCAGGACGCCTTGCAGCGCCTCGGCGCACGCACGCCGCAGGCGCTGGTCGAGATCTCGGACGGGCTGCAGCTGCCGTTGCTCGGCGGCCAGTTCCGTGTCCGTACCGGCTGCACCGGCCGTCGGGTGGTCTGGCGTACCGGCGCGGGCGATCTGGAGGAACTGTGTCTTCCCGCGGCCTCGCAGTCGCTCGCGCAGGATGTCGTCCGTGCCCTGCGCGCCCGCGCGCTGCCCTGGTTCACCGGCCGGGTGGAGGAGTATTGCCACCGCCTAGGCCTGCCGATGCCGCCGGTGCGCCTCTCCTCTGCACGCACGCGCTGGGGTAGCTGCAGCACGCGCAGCGGCATCCGCCTGCACTGGCGCCTGATCCACTTGCCGCGCGGGTTGAGCGACTACGTGGTCGCGCACGAGGTCGCGCATCTGGTGGAGATGAACCACTCGCCGCGTTTCTGGGCGGTGGTCGAATCCCTGTATCCGGACTGGCGCAGGGCGCGTGCCGAACTGCGCGACGCGGGGCGTGCGCTTCCCGTTCTGGAAGGCGCGGACCGCGTTGCGCCGTCCGGCACCGACTGATCGTCCCTGCCGCGCCCGCATCGGTCGTGGAGGTCAATGCATCATGCACACATCATCTGCACTGGAGAATGAACATGCGTCTGCTGCACACCATGCTGCGCGTCGGCGATCTCGATCGCTCGATCGCGTTCTACACGGACGTCCTGGGCATGCGCCTTTTGCGCCGGCAGGACTACCCGGATGGGCGCTTCACCCTCGCGTTCGTCGGCTATCAGGACGAAGCCGACGGCGCGGTGATCGAGCTCACTCACAACTGGGACACCGCGTCCTACGAGCTTGGTAACGGCTTCGGCCATGTGGCGCTCGCCGTGCCCGACGCCTACCGCGCCTGCGACGAGATTCGCAGCCGTGGTGGCAAGGTGGTGCGCGAGGCCGGACCGATGAAGCACGGCCGTACCGTGATCGCTTTCGTCGAGGACCCCGACGGCTACAAGATCGAGCTCATCCAGCACGCGTGAGCGCGGCGGACTGCTCGGGCGCATGGGCCTGAGCGTGCAGCAGCAGATGCGGGGGGCCACCTTCCGGGTCGGGCAGGCGGTAGCCGCTGACCGTCAGCCAGCGGTTGCAGCCGGCGTCGTCGCTGCGGGCCACACACAGCGTGTCCTGGAATGCCTGCGTGTCGCCGGTGGCCGCGGCGACGATTGCGGCAGCGATACGGGCATGCTCCTCGTCCGCGAGCACTGCGGTCAGCGAGGCCTCGGTCTGTCCGCTGATCTGCGACAACAAGGCGGTCCAGGCCGGGTTCGCGTGCAGCGGGCGCATCTCGGTGTCGATCAGGATCAGCGCATCCGGGAGGGCGTCCATGAGGCGCTGCGCCTGCGCGAGACTGTCGTGGCGCGCGCGGCGCCAGCGCGCGAGTGAGGCCTCCAGCGCGACGACAGCGCTGGCGATCGCATCGACCTCGGCCGGCAGCAGCGCGTCGTACTGCTGTTTCGTGTGATCGAGACTGACGCCACGCTGCGCGAGCCCGTCTATGCGTTCGGCCAGGCTTCGCAGTGCGCGGAGCGGCCCGTTCATGCTCACGGCCAGCAACGCGGCGCCGATGCCCAGCAGCACGAGCAGCAAGCCACCGCCGGCGAGCAGGATGGTGCGCCGGTTGTCCTCCAGTATCCCCGCCTCGTATTCGAGGCGTACCCAGCCTATCGGGGCGATTTCACCCACTGCCACCCATACCCGGCGCGGTTCTCCGCCTGCGAGCAACGCAGGTCCGGCGCTCGTCGGGATGCCGGGCGTGCCCAGCCGTCCGATATCACGCTCCGATGCAGCATTCATGTTACCGGCTGCATTTCGGCTCACCGCGGAGAACAGCTGTCCCTGGCGGTCGGTGATCGCGATCGAGCGGATACGCTGCATCTGATTGAACGTTTCGAGCTGTGTCGCCAACCCCACCCGGTCGTTCGCCGCAACCCGATCGTAGGCCAGCCTGGCGATGCTGTGTGCGACCGATTGTGCCTGGTCGTCGAGTAGGGCCAGCACCGCGCGCGCCTGCAGGTTCGCGATCAGCAACAGTAGCGCACCGGCACCGACCGCGAAGGTGATGCAGAACAGCGCGACGACCCGCACCCGCAAGGAAGGGCTGCCGGCGGCTGCGTCCCGGGCAGTGGTCGGATAGTGGGTTGCGGAGGCGGCGTCTTGGGACTGGCTCATGCGTTCATGCCTTCACGAGCTTGGCTTCGACCAGCATCGGCGCCAGCACGCGCATCAGATCGTGCGGATGGATGCCGACGAGGAAACCGCGCCGGCCGCCGTTGATGTGGATCAGCGGCAGATCCAGGATGCTCTTCTCCATGAACACCGGCATGCGCTTGCGCGTGCCGAAGGGCGATGTGCCGCCGATCAGGTAGCCGGAGTGCCGGTTCGCGACCTCGGGCTGGCAGGGCTCGATGCGCTTGCGTCCGGCCTGGCGGGCGAGCTCCTTGGTCGACACCTTGCAATCGCCGTGCATCAGCATGATGAGCGGCTGGGCGTTCTCGTCCTCCATGATCAGCGTCTTCACCACCGCGTGCTCGGGCAGGTTGAGCTCACGCGAGGATAGCGCGGTGCCGCCGTGCGCCTCGTAGTTGTAGAGGTGGGTGGAGTAGGCGACGCGATGCTGCTTGAGAAAGCGTGTGGCCGGCGTCTCCGGTGCGTGTTGTTCGTTGCGGCTCATGGTGTGGTCGATTCGTTGTTGCGGTTACGTCTGGCCTGGAATGGTCTCTCGGGATTGTGGCCCGGTTCGGCGCGGATGATGCGTGGCAAAGTTCCGCACTGCCGTCTGCGCACGCGCTTGGGCGCCACCGCATGCGCCACGCTCTCAAGCGCGCGGATGATGCTGCGCATGCAGCGCCTTCAGCCGTTCGCGCGCGACATGGGTGTAGATCTGCGTGGTGGAGATGTCGGCATGGCCGAGCAGCAACTGCACCACCCGCAGGTCTGCACCATGGTTGATGAGGTGGGTCGCGAACGCATGGCGCAGCACGTGCGGTGACAGGCGCGCGGCGGGGATGCCGGCTTCCACGCCGTACTGCTTGATCAGGCGCCAGAACATCTCGCGGCTCATGCCCGCACCGAGGCGGGTGACGAACACGTCGTCGGACACCCGCCCGGCGAGGATCTCCGGGCGCGCCTCGATAAGGTAGCGCTGCACCCAATCCACGGCGAGCTCGCCCAGCGGCACCAGGCGCTCCTTCGCGCCCTTGCCCATCACGCGCACCACGCCTTCCTGCAGTCCGAGCTCGAACATGCGCAGGCCCACCAGCTCGGACACGCGCAGGCCGCTGGCGTACAGCACCTCGAGCATCGCACGGTCGCGCAGACCGAGCGTGGTGGTCACATCCGGCGCAGCCAGCAGGGCCTCGACCTGCGCCTCTGACAAGGTCTTGGGGAAGCGCTCGACGCGCATCGGCGGGTCGATGCGCAGGGTGGGGTCGGTCTCGATGCGGCCGCGTGCGAGCAGCCAGCGGTAGTAGCGCCGCCAAGTGGACAGTAGCCGGCGCTGGCTCGCCGGCTTCGCGCTGCGGCTGAACGTGGCGAGGTAGTCGGCGAGGTCCTCTTCCTGCGCCGTGGCCGGGGTCAGGCCACCCTTTGCAAGCGCGCGCGCGAACAGCACCAGGTCGGTGCGATAGCTCGCAAGGGTGTTGCGCGACAGGCCTTCCTCCAGCCACAGCGTGTCGCAGAAGTCGTCCAGGTGCGCGCGCGTCGCGTCGTCGAGTTCCGCCTCTGCGCTCATCCCGTGTGGCTTCAGCGGCGCACTTCGCCGTTGCCGAACACGATCCACTTCTGGCTGGTGAGCCCCTCGAGGCCCACCGGGCCGCGCGCATGGATCTTGTCGGTGGAGATGCCGATCTCCGCCCCCAGCCCGTACTCGAAGCCGTCCGCGAAGCGCGTCGAGGCATTCACCATCACCGAAGCCGAATCCACCTCGCGCAGGAAGCGCATCGCGCTGGTGTAGTTCTCGCTGATGATGGCCTCGGTGTGGCCCGAACTGTAGCGGTTGATGTGCGCGATCGCCTCATCGAGGTCCGCAACGATGCGCACCGAGATGATGGGCGCGAGGTACTCTGTGGACCAGTCCTCCTCGCTGGCGGGCACGAGCCTGTCGGCCGGCACCCCGGCGTCGCGCATCAGCGCGAGACTGCTCGCGCAGGCGCGCATCTCCACCCCCTTGTCGGCGAGCATATGGCCGATCTCGGGCAGGTAGCGCGCCGCGACCGGCGCCGCCACCAGCAGCGACTCGGCGGTGTTGCAGGTGCCGTAGCGCTGGGTCTTGGCGTTCTCGACGATGGGCACGACCTTGGCCGGGTCGGCATCGACGTCGACGTACACATGGCAGTTGCCGTCGAGGTGCTTGATCACCGGCACGCGCGCCTCGCGCGAGATGCGCTCGATCAGCCCCTTGCCGCCGCGCGGCACGATCACGTCGACGAACTCCGGCATGGTGATGAGATGTCCGACCGCGGCCCGGTCGGTGGTGTCCACCACCTGCACCGCTGCCTGCGGCAACCCGGCTGCGGCGAGTCCGGCGCGCACGCACGCGGCGATCGCCTGATTGCAGTGCAGCGCCTCCTTGCCGCCGCGCAGGATCGCCGCGTTGCCCGACTTGAGACACAGCGCCGCCGCGTCCGCCGTGACGTTCGGCCGCGCCTCGTAGATGATGCCGATGACGCCCAGCGGCACGCGCATCTTGCCGAGCTGTATGCCCGACGGCCGGCGTTTGACGTCGGTGATCTCGCCCACCGGATCGGGCAGCGCCGCCACCTGCTCGAGCCCCGCCGCCATCGCCTCGATGCCGGCCGCCGAGAGCGTGAGCCGGTCGATCAGCGCCGCCTCCAGCCCCGCCGCGCGCGCCTCCGCGAGGTCGCGTTCGTTGGCTGCCAGCAGCGTCTCGCGTGCCGCGCGGATCTCGCCCGCCATCGCGACGAGCGCATTGTTCTTCGCAGCCGTGGAGGCCGCCGCCATTCTGCGCGAAGCCTCACGGGCGGCCTGCCCGAGCTGCCGCATGTATTGCGCGATGTCCATGATTTCCTGCAATTGTGTTGCCGTAGGGGAAGGCGGGACTATACGCGATCCGGGCGCACGGCTGAAGGGCTGGCGCCTTCGGCCGTTCTGGGATGCAGTTAGATGCCTTACCGCCCGGTTCCGCCCCTGCACAACCTCAGCGCCAGCAGCAGGAATTCGTCCCAGACCTCGCCGGGGGCGATGCCCTTGATGATGCGGTCGATCTTCGCGGCGTGGAGCAGGGCGGTGGTGAGGCTTGCGCGGGTGAGGCGGGGGACGGCGCGTTGCAGGAGGCGCCTGCGGGTGTCGTCGAAGATGCGCTCGGCCTTCATGGCGTTGGCGAGCGGCTCGCCGGCGTCGGTGGCGGCGCGCAGGGTGGCGAGGGTGCGGATTTCGTTGGCGAGCGACCACAGCAGCAGCGGCGGGGCGGCGGCTTCGGCGCGCAGGCCTTCGAGGATGCGGGTGCAGCGCGCCGGGTCGGCCTCGAGGAGGGCGTCGCGCAGCATCTCCATGTCGTAGCGGGCGACGTTGAGCACCGCCTCCTGCACCGCGCGCAGGTCGAGCGCGCCTTCCGGCTGCAATAGCGCGAGCTTCTGGATCTCCTGGTGGGCGGCGAGGAGGTTGCCTTCCACATGGTCGGCGATGAACTGTAGCGCCTCGGGGCTGGCGGTCTGCTTCTGGCGTGCGAGGCGCTGGGCGATCCAGTCGGGCAGGGCCTCGCGGCGCGGCGCGTCGAGCTGCAGCGTGGTGGCGGCGGCTTCGAGCGCCTTGAACCAGGCGGTCTTGCGCGTGGCCCAGTCGAGCTCGGGCAGGGTGATCAGGGTGATGATGCCGTCGGCGGGTTGCTGCACATAGCGCTGCAGCGCGTCGCCGCCCTCGCGGCCGGGCTTGCCGGTGGGGATGCGCAGGTCGATGAGCTTGGCGGCGCCGAACAGCGAGAGGTTGCCCGCGGCCATGAAGAGGCTCTCCCAGCGGAAGCCCTGGCCGGCGACCAGCGTCTCGCGCTCCTCGAAGCCCTTGGCACGCGCCGCGGCGCGGATCGCGTCGGCGGCCTCCAGCACCAGCAGCGGCTCGTCGCCGTGCAGCAGATAGAGCGGGTCGAGCCGGGTGCCGGCGAGGTGGCGGGCGAGCTCCTGCGGGCGCAGGCTCACGGCCGCACGGTGGCGAGCCTGTCCATGAGCTGCTGGAGCAGGTCGTTTTCCATGTCGCGGAAGAGCAGGGCTTCCTCCTGCTCCTTGGCGATCACCTGGGTGTCGTCGAAGTTGTACTCGCGCCGCACCGTGAGCGTCACTGGCGCGAGCAGCTCGTTGCCGGCGCGGCCGACGAGGCGGAAGGTGAGCGTCTGCAGCAGCGTGTATTCGCGCACCTTGCCCGCCGCCGACAGCGACAGGATCTCGCGCGTGCGGCTGTTGCGCGTGACCTCGAGACGTGCGTCGGCGCTTGCCGGGTCATCAACGACGCGCGTGGTGCCGCTGGTGAGCACGCGCCGACGCAGCGCCGCGCCGAGCTCCGAGTTGCCATCCACGCCCACGTATAGCGTGGTGAAGGCGAGCGGTTGCGGGCCGCGCATCCGGAAGCCGCAGCCCGACAGGGCCACCAGCCCCAGCCCGGCGAGCAGCACGCGACGTCGGGTGAGCCCTTGCGGGCTGCGTGGTGCGATGTGTCGGGCGGGCATGGTCGGGCTTCCTCGGGCGATCAGACGACGATATTCACGAGCCGGCCCGGCACCACCACCACCTTGCGCGGCGGCTTGCCTTCCATGAAGCGCTGCGCCGCCTCGGAGGCGAGTGCGGCGGCCTCGATGGCTGGCGTGGCGGCATCGGCGGCGACCGTGATGTTGCCGCGCAGCTTGCCATTGACCTGCAGGATCAGGGTGATCTGGTCCTGCCTGAGCGCGTCCTCGGACGGCTCGGGCCAGCGCGCATCCAGCACCTCGGCGCCGAAGCCGCATTCCGACCACAGCGCATGCACGAGGTGGGGCGCGATCGGCGACAGCACGCGCAGCAGGATGGAGAGGCCTTCTTCCGCCACCTCGGCGTGGGCGGCGGGGTTGTCGCGCGGGGCCTTCTCCAGCGCGTTGAGCATCTTCATCGTCGCCGAGGCGACGGTGTTGAACTGGTGCTTGCCGAAGTCGTAGTTGGCCTGGCGCAGGTGGGTGTGGATCTCGCGCCGCACCGCGGCAAGCGCATCCGGCAACGCTGCCTTGCCGAGCGTGCGCGTCGCAGGCAGTTGCGTGCGGAGTTCGGACGCGAACTGATGGCCGAACTGCCACACCCGGCGCAGGAAGCGGAAGGCACCCTCGACCCCGGAGTCCGACCACTCCAGCTGCTGATCGGGCGAGGCGGCGAATATGATGAAGAAGCGCGCGGTGTCGGCGCCGTACTGGTCCACCAGCGCCTGCGGATCGACGCCGTTGTTCTTCGACTTCGACATCTTCTCGACGCCGCCGATGACCACCGGCGCGCCGTCCGCGGCCAGGCTCGCGGCGGTGATGCGGCCCTTCTCGTCACGCTCCACCTTCACGTCGGCCGGGTTGATCCACAGCTTCTTGCCGCCTTCCTGCTCGCGGTAGTAGGTTTCGGCCACCACCATGCCCTGGGTGAGCAGGTTCGTGAAGGGCTCGGAGACGTTCACCAGACCGCAGTCGCGCATCGCGCGGGTGAAGAAGCGCGAATACAGAAGGTGCAGGATCGCGTGCTCGATGCCACCGATGTACTGATCGACCGGCGCCCAGTAGTTCACCCGGGCGTCCACCATGCCTGTGGTGTTGTCGGCGCAGGCGTAGCGCAGGAAGTACCACGAGGACTCCACGAAGGTGTCCATGGTGTCGGTCTCGCGCTTTGCCGGCTTGCCGCACTTCGGGCAGGTGCAGGCGTAGAACTCCGGCATCTTCGCGAGCGGCGAGCCGCGGCCGGTGACCGCGACGTTCTCGGGCAGCACCACCGGCAGTTGCTCGTCCGGTACCGGCACGTCGCCGCAGTCGGCGCAGTGGATCATCGGAATCGGGCAGCCCCAGTAGCGCTGGCGCGAGATGCCCCAATCGCGCAGACGGTATTGCACGCGCTTGGCGCCTAGCTTGAGCGCGGCGAGGTCGGCGGCGATCGCATCCACCGCGTCCTGGAAGTGCAGGCCGTCGTACTTGCCGGAGTTCACCAGGCGGCCGTGCTCGGTATAAGCGTCCTGCCAGGGTGCGACGGTGTTCTCATAGGCGTCGCGGGTGGAGCGCACCACCATCTTGATCGGCAGGCGGTACTTGGTGGCGAAGGCGAAGTCGCGCTCGTCGTGCGCCGGCACCGCCATCACCGCGCCCTCGCCATAGCCCATCAGCACGTAGTTGGCGACCCACACCGGCATGTACTCGCCGGTGAGCGGGTGCACCACGCGCAGGCCGGTGGCGATGCCTTTCTTCTCCATCGTCGCGAGGTCGGCCTCGGCGACGCCGCCGCGCTTGCATTCCTCGACGAAGGCGGCGATTTCAGGGTTGTTCTTCGCCGCAAGCTCTGCGAGCGGATGCTCGGCTGCGACCGCGACGTAGGTCGCGCCCATCAGGGTGTCGGCGCGGGTGGTGAACACCTTCAGCACGCCGGAGCTGCCGATCGTCGACAGGTCGTAGGGGAAGTGGATCTCGACGCCCTCAGAGCGGCCGATCCAGTTTTTCTGCATCAGCTTCACCTGCTCCGGCCAGCCGGGCAACTGGTCGAGCGCCTCCAGAAGCTCGTCCGCGTACGCGGTGATCTTCATGTAGTACATCGGGATCTCGCGCTTCTCCACCAGCGCGCCGGAGCGCCAGCCGCGCCCGTCGATGACCTGCTCGTTGGCGAGCACCGTCTCATCCACCGGATCCCAGTTCACCGTGCCGAGCCGCTTGTAGATCAGGCCCTTCTCGAAGAGGCGGGTGAACAGCCACTGCTCCCAACGGTAGTAGTCCGGCTTGCAGGTGGCGAGTTCGCGCGACCAGTCGATCGCGAAGCCCAGGCGCTTCAGCTGCGCACGCATGTAGTCGATGTTGGCGTAGGTCCACTGCGCCGGCGGCACGTTGTTCTGGATCGCCGCGTTCTCGGCCGGCATGCCGAAGGCGTCCCAGCCCATGGGCTGCAGCACGTTGAAGCCGCGCATGCGGTTGAAGCGCGCCATCACGTCGCCGATGGTGTAGTTGCGCACATGCCCCATGTGCAGCTTGCCGGACGGGTAGGGGAACATGCTCAGGCAGTAGTACTTGGCGCGGGCAGGATCTTCCTTGACCTGGAAGGCTGCGGAGCGCTCCCAGTGTTGCTGTGCGGCGTGTTCGATGTCGGCGGGGCTGTATTTGTCCTGCATGGCGGGCTTCGCGTGTGGCTCGATGAAGCCCGCGATTATAGCGTCAAGGCCTTCCTGCCGTTCGGTGCCCGGCGGAAGCCACAAAAAAAAGCACCCGGTTTTGAGGCCGGGTGCGAAATCTCCAGTGAAGGAGAGGGAGGGAGACAAGAATTCTTCGGCACGGGGCCCGCGTGTCGCGGCTCACCCGTGCATTTCGCTCAGGCCGCGCGACGGCCGGAGTCCATCTGGCGTTGCCAGCGCTCGGAGGCGCTGAACATGAACTCGAGCGCGGTCAGCGGCAGGCGCAGCAGACGGTTCTGGCTGCGCACCAGCGGCGTCACGTGGGGGCTGCAGAAGCTCGACTGCTCGTCTTCGAGCAGCTTCAGGAAGCGGCTCATCGCCTCGCCCCAGTATTCGGCGTTGCCCACCCAGCCGGTCTCGGCGGTGGCTTCACGCACGGCCTTGCGCCACAGCGAAGCGGCGCGCTCTTCGGAAACCCCGGCCTTGCGGGCGAACCAGGGTAACAGCTTGGGTGTCTTGTTCATTGCATGTTCTCCATGAAGCCGATCGTGGGCTTCGAAGTATGACCAACTTCATGGGTTGGCCTTGTCTTGGTGTGGCGGTTCTGGTGCGCCGCAACATCCGTTCGGATCATATTCTATGGGGCTCAGAGACGCCCTCATGTGGAATAGTTCCTTCTTTATTGCAGTGCACAACTGCAAGTTAGTCCAACTTTCGGGATAGGGCAAGCTCTTTGTCGCATTTTTGCAACTCGGCGTCGGTGGCGTTGTGGGTCGCGTCGTGGGTCGCGATGCGCGACAGCGCCGGTTAGAATCCGGCAACCCTGGAGAACCCATGTCCGAGCTGCTCGCGAACCTCAACAACGAACAACTTCAGGCGGTCACGCTGCCGCCGCAACACGCGTTGATCCTGGCGGGCGCCGGTTCCGGCAAGACACGCGTGCTCACCACCCGCATCGCCTGGCTGGTGCATACCGGGCAGGTCGATCCGCAGGGTGTGCTGGCGGTTACATTCACCAACAAGGCGGCCAAGGAGATGCTCGCGCGCCTCGGCACCATGCTCGCCTCGGGCGTCGGTCATTCCACGCGCGGTATGTGGGTGGGCACCTTTCACGGCTTGTGCAACCGCCTGTTGCGTGCGCATCATCGCGACGCGGGCCTGCCGCAGCTCTTCCAGATCCTCGACTCCGCCGACCAGCTCGCTGCGATCAAGCGCCTCCTGAAGGCACTCAACGTCGATGACGAGCGCTTTCCGCCGCGCGAGCTGCAGCACTTCATCAACGCACAGAAGGAGGCGGGCGTGCGCCCTGGGGCGGTCGAGGCGTGGGACGACCATACCCGGCGGCGTGCCGAGCTCTATCGCGAGTACGAGCTGCAGTGCCAGCGCGAGTCGGTGGTGGATTTCGCCGAGCTGCTGCTGCGCACCTTCGAGCTGCTGGAGCGCAACGAGCCGATCCGCCGTCACTATCAGCGGCGCTTCCGCCACATCCTCGTGGATGAGTTCCAGGACACCAACACGCTGCAGTACCGCTGGCTGAAGTTGCTCGCCGACGAGGGGCGCGAGGGCGGCGCGTGCCTCTTCTGCGTCGGTGACGACGATCAGAGCATCTACCGCTTTCGCGGCGCGCAGATCGGCAACATGCGCGATTTCGAGCGCGAGTTCAAGGTTGCGAACGTGATCCGGCTGGAGCAGAACTACCGCTCCCACGGCAACATCCTGGATGCGGCCAACGCCATCATCCGCAACAACACCGGTCGGCTCGGCAAGAACCTGTGGACCGAGCGCGGTGCGGGCGAGCCGGTGCGTGTGTTCGAGGCTTTCTCCGACGGCGACGAGGCGCGCTGGATCGTCGAGGAGATCCAGTCGCTGGTGCGCGACGGCACGAGCCGCGCCGACATCGCGCTGCTCTACCGCTCCAACGCGCAGTCGCGGGTGCTGGAGCACCAGCTCTTCTCGGCGGCCATTCCGTACCGGGTGTATGGCGGCTTGCGCTTCTTCGAGCGGCAGGAGATCAAGCACGCGCTCGCCTACCTGCGCCTGATCGCCAACCCGGACGACGACACCGCCTTCGCGCGGGTGGTGAACTTCCCGGTGCGCGGCATCGGCGCGCGCTCGCTGGAAGTGCTGCAGGACGCGGCGCGCACCTGGAACACCAGCCTGTATGCCACCGTGCCGCATCTCACCGGCAAGCCTGGGGTGGTGCTCGCCCAGTTCGTTAGCCTGATCGAGAAGCTCCGCCGCGACACCGAGCGCCTGACGCTGGCCGAGTTGGTGGACCATGTGCTCGACGTTTCCACCCTGCGCAGCCACTACAAGGCGGAGAAGGAAGGCCAGGAGCGGCTGGAGAACCTCGACGAGCTGATCAACGCCGCCACCAACTTCAGCGCCGAGTCCGGTGCGAACACCGAGGCGCTCGGAGAGCCGCACGCGCTGCTCGCGGACTTCCTCGCCCATGCCTCGCTCGAGGCGGGCGACCACCAGGCGGATGTCGGCGCCGAGGCGGTGCAGCTGATGACGGTGCATTCTGCCAAGGGGCTGGAGTTCGACGTGGTGTTCCTCTCCGGATTGGAGGAGGGCCTGTTCCCGCACGAGAACAGCATCCTCGAGGCCGAGGGGCTGGAAGAGGAACGCCGCCTGATGTACGTGGCGGTGACGCGCGCGCGTCAGCGGCTCTACCTGTCGTTCGCGCAGAGTCGCATGCTGCATGGCCAGGCGCGCTACAACCTGCGCTCGCGCTTCCTGGAGGAGATCCCCGAGCCGCTCACGAAGTGGCTGTCGCCGCAGAAGTCGCGCAGCGCCGCCGGTCGTGGCGGTTTCGGCGGTTACTTCGAGCCGCCACGCCAGCCTGCGCCCGCGCGGGTCGTGCCCGCCGCCCCGCAGAAACTCGCCGGCGGCCTGCGCGTCGGTCAGGTGGTGGAACACGCCAAGTTCGGCCAGGGCGTCATCGTCTCCGCAGAAGGCGGCGGCCCGGAGGCGCGCGTTCAGGTGAACTTCGGCGCGGCGGGCCTGAAGTGGCTGCTGCTGGGGGTGGCGAAGCTGACGCCGAAGAGTTGACTGTCGCCGAACCTTCAGGTCCCGTACTTGCGCGCCAGCGTGTCGTGCAGCGCGAGGTATTCCTGAGACAGCTTGTGCTTCGGGTCGAGGTGCACCATCGGGCGGCAGTGCTCGTGGGATTCCTTGATCTTCACCGATGACGAGAGGTAGGGCTCCAGCACCGGCAGGCCTTCCTCGATGAGCTCCTGCACCAGCTTCTGCGGCAGCGAGGCGCGTGGCTGGAACTGGTTGACGACGATGCCTTCCACCTGCAGGTCGCGGTTGTGGTCGGCGCGGATTTCCTGCACGTTGTCGAGCAGGGCGTACAGCGCGCGGCGCGAGAAGTCGTCGCAATCGAAGGGGATCAGGCAGCCATTGGCGGCGATCAGTGCCGAACGCGTATAGAAGTTCAGCGCCGGTGGGGTGTCGATGTAGATCACGTCGTAGTCGTCGGCAAGCTCGTCGAGCGCGTCGCGCAGCTTGTAGATCTTGTAGCGCGATTCGAGCTTGCTCTGCAGATCCTCCAGTCCGGGGTGCGATGGCATCACATGCAGGCGCTCGAAGGGGCTGGCGACGATGAACTCGCTGGTGTCCTTGGGGTTCAGGCGGAAGTTGAGGGTCTGGTCGAAGAAGTCCGCGAGCGTGGCGTCGAAGTCCGCACCGGAGCGGCCGAGCAGGTAATGCGTGGAGTTGCCCTGCGGGTCAAGATCGATCACCAGCGTGCGCTGACCTGCATGCGCGCTGATCGCCGCGAGGTTGCAGGTGATCGTCGATTTGCCCACGCCGCCCTTCTGGTTGAATACCACTCTGCGCATGTTCTTCTCATCTCCCGGTGAACGTGCGTGATTGTGCCAAAAGCGCACCGATTACGCGAACCGGCCACCATTGAGCCGTGTTTCGCGTGCGCGTGCGCGTGCGCGGGATTGTGGCTTTCCACATCGGGGGCCAAAGCGGTGGGTCACTGCGCTAGAATTGCGCCGCACCTCGAAACTGGAGTCAGCCCCGCCAGGACGATGCCCCGGGCATCGTGCTGCGGGTGCTCCACGAAGAACAGCAAGGGCCTCGCGCCCTCGGTGCCGCGACTTGACCACGCCCGGGAATCGGTCGGGCAGTCGCGATCTCAAACAATCACAGATGTCATTCTCCGGGGGGAGAAAAACTCATGGATCAGGACTTCATCGCCGCAGCGCTCGACTACCACCGGGCGCCCACGCGCGGCAAGATCTCGGTCGTGCCGACCAAGGGCCTCACCAACCAGCGCGACCTCGCGCTCGCCTATTCGCCCGGTGTGGCCGCAGCCTGCGACGCGATCGTCGCCGACCCGGCCCAGGCCGCCGAGCTCACCTCGCGCGGCAACCTGGTGGCGGTGGTCACCAACGGTACCGCGGTGCTCGGCCTCGGCAACATCGGCCCGCTTGCGGCCAAGCCGGTGATGGAGGGCAAGGGCTGCCTCTTCAAGAAGTTCGCCAACATCGACGTCTTCGACATCGAGCTCGACGAGCTCGACCCGGACAAGCTGATCGACATCATCGCCTCGCTCGAGCCCACATTGGGCGGCATCAACCTGGAAGACATCAAGGCGCCGGAGTGCTTCTACATCGAGAAGAAGCTGCGCGAGCGGATGAAAATCCCGGTCTTCCATGACGACCAGCACGGCACCGCGATCATCTCGTCGGCGGGCCTCATCAACGGCCTCAAGGTCATCGGCAAGGACATCGACAAGGTCAAGCTGGTGTGTTCCGGCGCCGGCGCCGCGGCGATCGCCTGCCTGGACCTGATGGTGGCGCTCGGCGTGAAGCGCGAGAACGTGTTCGTGTGCGATTCCAAGGGTGTGATCAGCGTCGGCCGCGACGAGAACATGGAGCCCAACAAGGCGCGTTACGCGCAGGTCACCGACGCGAAGACGTTGGGCGACGTGATCGTGGGTGCGGACGTGTTCCTCGGCCTGTCCACCGCAGGGGTGCTGAAGCCCGAGATGGTCGCGAAGATGGCCGACAAGCCGCTGATCTTCGCGCTCGCCAACCCCAACCCGGAGATCCTGCCGGAAGACGCGAAGAAGGTGCGCCCGGACTGCATCATCGCCACTGGCCGTTCGGATTATCCGAACCAGGTGAATAACGTGCTGTGCTTCCCGTTCATCTTCCGCGGTGCGCTGGATGTGGGGGCGACCACGATCACCGAGGAGATGAAGCTCGCCTGCGTGCAGGCGATCGCCGAGCTGGCCCAGGCGGAGCAGAGCGACATCGTCACGAGCGCCTATGGCGGGGTGGATCTCACGTTCGGGCCGGACTACATCATCCCCAAGCCCTTCGATCCGCGCCTGATCGTGAAGATCGCTCCCGCGGTGGCCAAGGCGGCGATGGATTCCGGCGTGGCGACCCAGCCGATCGCCGACTTCGCCGCCTACACGGCGAGCCTGTCGGATTTCGTGTACCAGTCCGGCATCATCATGAAGCCGGTGTTCAGCGCTGCAAAGGCGGTACCCATCGAGCACAAGCGCGTGCTCTTCGCCGAGGGTGAGGACGAGCGCGTGCTGCACGCGGTGCGGGTGATCATCGATGAATCGCTGGCACGCCCGATCCTGATCGGCCGGCCGAGCGTGATCGAGATGCGCATCAAGAAGATCGGCCTCAACCTCGTGCCCGAGCGCGACTTCGACGTGGTGAATCCGGAGTCCGACCCGCGCTACCGCGAGCTGTGGAACGAGTATTACCGGCTCATGAGCCGCGACGGCGTGACCCCGGAGATCGCCAAGGCCAAGATGCGCCGCGACACCACCCTGATCGGCTGCATGCTGCTGCGCCGTGGCGATGCGGACGCGCTGGTATGCGGCACCTTCGGCACCTACGAGTACCACCTCAAGCAGGTGCAGGACGTGATCGGCCTCGACAAGGGCGCCAAGCTCTACGCTGCGATGACGCTGCTGCTGCTGCCCAAGCGCATGCTCGCGATCACCGACCCGTATGTGAACGAGGCGCCCAACGCCGAGGAGATCGCCGAGATCGCGCGCATGGCGGCCGACGAGCTCAGCCGCTTCGGTGTCGAGCCGCGCGTGGCGCTGCTGTCGCATTCGAACTTCGGCAGCTCCAGCTCCGCGTCGGCGCGCAAGATGCGCGCGGCGCGCGACATCCTGCGCGTTGCTGCGCCGGATCTGATCTGCGACGGCGAGATGCACGGCGATGCGGCCTTGTCGCCGGCGATCCGCGGCATGGTGCATCCAGATTCGACGCTGAGCGGTGAGGCCAACCTGCTGGTGATGCCCAACATCGACGCTGCCAACATCTCCTTCAACCTGATGAAGATCGCCAACGGCGATGGCGTCTCGGTGGGGCCGATGCTGCTCGGCGCTGCGCTGCCGGTACACATCCTCACCCCGTCGGCGACGGTACGGCGGCTGGTGAACATCACCGCGGTGTCGGTGGTGGACGCCAAGGAGCAGCGCGCCCGCGCCAGCCTCATCTGACCCGCGCCGGGCCAGGGGCGCCTCACCGGCCCGACCACCGGATGGTGGTCGAGTGCGCCACTTGGGTGTAGTGTCTCAGGCCCGGCACCCAGTCGATCAATCTCACGCCTTGCCCGCCGGCAAGGCGTTGTCTTTCAGGAGCTCACCACATGACCCATGCGATCCGTTTTCACCACACCGGCGGCCCCGAAGTGCTGCAGTGGGAGGCTGTCGACGTGCCCCCGCCCGGCGCGGGCGAGGCGCGCGTGCGCCATCATGCGGTGGGCCTCAACTACATCGACACCTACCACCGCAGCGGCCTGTACCCGGTCGCGCTGCCGTCCGGCATCGGGCTGGAGGCGGCGGGCGTGGTCGAGGCGCTGGGCGAGGGGGTTGCCGACCTCGCCGTCGGGGACCGTGTCGCCTACGCCGGCGGGCCGCTGGGGGCATACGCCGAGGCGCGCAACATCCCGGCCGACCGGCTGGTGAAGCTGCCGGATGCAATCAGCTTCGAGCAGGGTGCGGCGATGATGCTGCAGGGGCTCACCGCGCAGTACCTGCTGTGCCGTACCTACCGCTTGCAGCCGGGCGACACGCTCCTGATCCACGCAGCGGCCGGCGGCGTGGGCCTCATGGTGTGCCAGTGGGCGAAGGCGCTGGGCGCGACGGTGATCGGCACGGTCGGCTCCGACGAGAAGGCGGCGCTCGCGCGTGCGCACGGCTGCGATCACCCCATCGTGTACACCCGCGAGAATTTCGCCGAGCGCGTGCGCGAGATCACCGGCGGCAAGGGCGTGGCGGTGGTGTACGACTCCATCGGCAAGGACACCTTCATGGATTCGCTCTCCTGCCTGCGCCCGCTCGGCATGATGGTGCTGTTCGGCGCAGCCTCCGGCCCGGTGCCGCCGGTCGATCTCGGTGTGCTGGCGCAGAAGGGTTCGCTGTTCGTGACTCGCCCCACGCTGTTCACCTATGCCGCGCAGCGCGCCGATCTGCTCGCGATGTCGGCGGAGCTCTTCGAGGTGGTGCAGGCCGGTACGGTGAAGGTCGAGGTGAACCAGCGCTTCGCGCTCGCCCAGGCCGCCGACGCGCACCGCGCGCTGGAGTCGCGCAAGACCACCGGTTCGACCATCCTGCTGCCCTGAGAATCACGCATCGCCATGTCCGCTACGCATCAGCCCCGCTTCGTCCACCTCCGTCTGCACTCCGAATACTCGATCCTGGACGGCATCGTCCAGCTCGACCAGGCGATCGCGGCCGCGGCCAAGGACGGCATGCCGGCGCTCGGCATCTCCGACCTCGCCAACCTGTTCGGCATGGTGAAGTTCTACAAGGGCGCGCGCGGCAAGGGCATCAAGCCGATCATCGGCGTCGATGCCTGGCTCGCCAACGAGGCTGATCGCGACAAGCCCTTCCAGCTCCTGCTGATCTGCCGCAACCGCAAGGGCTACGGCCAGCTGTGCGAGCTGCTCACCCGCGCCTACCTCGAGAACAAGCACCGCGGCCGTGCCGAGCTCGCCAGGGCGTGGCTGACCAAGGAGGCGGTGTCGGACCTGCTCTGCCTGTCGGGTGCGATGCTGGGCGACGTCGGGCAGGCGCTGATCGCGGGCAACCAGGACGCGGCCGATGCACTCGCCGCGCACTGGGCGGCGGTGTTTCCGGGCGCGTACTACATCGAGCTGCAGCGCGCCGGCCACCCCGGCGCGGAGGCCTACATCCGCGATGCGCTGCATCTTGCCGCGCGCCATGAGCTTCCGGTGGTGGCAACCCACCCGGTGCAGTTCCTCAAGCCCGAGGACTTCAAGGCCCACGAGGCGCGGGTGTGCATTGCCCAGGGGCATGTGCTGGCGGACAAGCGCCGGCCCAAGCTGTTTACGCCCGAACAGTATTTCAAGAGCCAGGACGAGATGTGCGCGCTCTTCGCGGACATTCCCGAGGCGCTGGAGAACGCGGTGGAGATCGCGCGGCGCTGTTCGCTGACGGTGCAGCTCGGCAAGAACTTCCTGCCGCAGTTTCCGACGCCGGAGGGCATGACGCTCGACGACTTTCTCGTCGCCGAGGCGAAGCGCGGGCTGGAGCTGCGCCTCGCCGAGCTCTACCCTGACCCGGCGCGGCGCGAGGCGGAGCGCCCGCGCTACGAGGACAGGCTGAAGTTCGAGACCGACACCATCATCCAGATGGGCTTCCCCGGCTACTTCCTCATCGTGGCGGATTTCATCATCTGGGCGAAGGAGAACGGCGTACCGGTGGGGCCGGGCCGCGGCTCGGGCGCGGGTTCGCTGGTCGCCTACAGCCTGCGCATCACCGACCTCGACCCGCTGGAATACGCGCTGCTGTTCGAGCGCTTCCTCAACCCGGAGCGGGTGTCGATGCCCGACTTCGACATCGACTTCTGCCAGGACAACCGCTACCGCGTCATCGAGTACGTGCGTGAGCGTTACGGCAAGGAGGCGGTGAGCCAGATCGCCACCTTCGGCACCATGGCCTCCAAGGCGGTGGTGCGCGACGTCGGCCGGGTGCTGGACCTGCCCTACGGCCTGTGCGACCGGCTCTCCAAGCTGATCCCGCTGGACGGCGCGAAGCCGATGTCGCTCGCGCGCGCCTACGAGGCCGAGCCGCAGATCGGCGAGATGATGCAGGACGGCAACGACGGCGAGTCGGTGCAGGAGCTGTGGAGCCTGGCCGAGCCGCTGGAGGGCCTGTCGCGCAATGTCGGCATGCACGCCGGCGGGGTGCTCATCGCGCCGGGCAAGCTCACCGACTTCTGTCCGCTCTACATCGCCGACGGCGAGGACGCGACGCCGGTGTCGCAGTTCGACAAGGACGACGTCGAGGCGGTGGGGCTGGTGAAGTTCGACTTCCTCGGTCTGCGCAACCTCACCATCATCGACCTCGCGGTGAAGTACGTCGAGCGCCTCAGCGGCGAGCAGCTCAATCTCGCGGCACTCCCCTTCACCGACCCGGCTGCATACCAGATCCTCAAGGACGCCAACACCACCGCGATCTTCCAGGTGGAATCGGACGGGATGAAGAAGCTCCTGAAGAAGCTCGCCCCCGACCGCTTCGAGGACATCATCGCGGTGCTCGCGCTCTACCGCCCCGGCCCGCTCGGCTCGGGCATGGTGGACGACTTCATCCTGCGCAAGAAGGGCCAGCAGGAGATCGACTACTTCCACCCCGACCTCAAGGCCTGCCTGGAGCCGACCTACGGTGTGATCGTGTATCAGGAACAGGTGATGCAGATCAGCCAGATCATCGGCGGCTACACCCTGGGCGGCGCCGACATGCTGCGCCGCGCGATGGGCAAGAAGAAGCCCGAGGAGATGGCCAAGCACCGCGAGACCATCGCCGCCGGCGCCAAGGAGAAGGGCTACGATCCGGCGCTCGCCGAGCAGCTCTTCGACCTGATGACCAAGTTCGCGGAGTACGGCTTCAACAAGTCGCACACCGCCGCCTACGCGGTGGTCACCTATCACACCGCCTGGCTCAAGGCCCACCACTGCGCCGCCTTCATGGCGGCGACGATGTCGGCGGACCTCGACAACACCGACACGATCAAGATCTTCTACGAGGACGCGCTCGCCAACAAGCTGAGCATCCTGCCGCCGGACGTGAATGTGTCGGACTACCGCTTCGTGCCGACCGACCGCAAGACCATCCGCTACGGCCTCGGCGCGGTGAAGGGCTGCGGCGAGCCGGCGGTGCGCTCCATCCTCGCGGCGCGCGACAACGGAGGGCCGTTCCGCGATCTGTTCGACTTCTGCGAGCGCATCGACCGGCGCATGGTGAACCGCCGCGTCATCGAGGCGCTGATACGCGCTGGCGCCATGGACACGCTTCCGGGCCATGCGGGGCTCGATCGCGCGCGCCTCATCGCCACCGTGCCGCTTGCGATGGAGGCCGCCGAGCAGGCCGCCGCCAACGCGATGCAGGGCGGCCTCTTCGACCTGCTGCCCGAGGCGGCGGGGGCGCCGCCCGCGTTCGTCGAGGTGCGTGCGTGGAGCGAGCGCGAGCGCCTCAAGGAGGAAAAGACCGCGATCGGCTTCTTCCTCTCCGGACACCCGTTCAACGCCTTCAAGGCCGAGGTGCGGCGCTTCATCCGCAGGCCGCTGGCCGAGCTCGAACCCTCGCGCGACCTGGTGATGATGGCCGGTGTGGTGATGGAGTCGCGCACCAAGATGGGCAACCGCGGCAAGATGGCCTTCGTGCAGCTCGACGACGGCAGCACGCCGCGCGAGGTGGCCGTCTATTCCGAGGTGCTCGATGCCAACCGCGGCAAGATCGTCACCGACGAGGTGCTGGTGGTCGAGGGCAAGGTGAGCAAGGACGACTTCAACGGCGAAGGCAGCCTGCGCATCATCGCCGAGCGCCTGCTCACCCTCGGCGAGGCGCGCGCCCGCTTCGCACGTGCGCTGCAGCTGCGTGTGAACGGCGAGGTCGGCGCCGCAGGCGGTGCGGTCGCCGCGGCCGAGCGCCTGCAGCGCCTGCTCACCCCGTACCGCGACGGCGAGTGCCCGATCCGCGTGCGCTACCGCAACGCCGACGCCGAGGGCGATCTGCCGTTCGGTGGCGACTGGAAGATCCGCCCCGAGGACGCGTTGCTGGAGAGCCTGCGCGAATGGCTGCCGCCGGACGCGGTCGAGCTGGTGTACGCCAGTTGAGCGCCGGCTGAACCGCGACTGCGTTCGAGTACGGCCTGCATGTTTCTTGCGCTCAAGCGCTGCATCCACCACTTGCCCTGGCTGCACCGGGTCCTGTGGCGGCTGTATGTCGCCGGCGGGTTCCCGTCCCGCGCGCAGCGGCGCTTGCAGGCCGCCATCCTGCAGGGCCTGCAAGGCAGGTCGGACGTCTGTGTCGTGCAGGTCGGCGCGAACGATGGTGTGCAGGGCGACCCGCTGCACGCGCTGATCGTCGCCAACCCGCACTGGCGGGCCCTGTTCATCGAGCCTGTCGACACCCTGTTCGAGAGGCTGGTGCGAAACTACGGGCGCGTGCAGCGCTTCCAGTTCCGTCGCTGCGCGATCTCTTCCAGCGCGGGGCCGCGCACCTTCTTCCATGTCTCGGACGATGCACGCGCCGTGCTCGGCGAGCGTCTGCCGTACTGGTTCGATCAGCTCGGCACGTTCGACCGCGCACATATCGTGGCGCAACTCGGCGGTGCGCTCGAGCCATTCATCGTCGCCACCCAGGTCGATACGCTGCCGCTCACCCGGGTGCTGGAAGAGCATGGGCTCGATCGGATCGATCTGCTGCATGTCGATGCCGAAGGCCATGACCGCGAGGTACTGATGTCGCTCGATCTGGCGCGCTACAAGCCTGCGGTCGTGCTGTACGAGCATGTGCATCTCGACCCGGTCAGCGCCAGGGGGCTCGCGTCGCACCTCGTGTGCCACGGCTACCGTCTCGCGCGTCACGGTGACGACACCCTGGCGGTGCAGGTGGAGAATGCATCCGCGACACACCGATCATCAAGCGAATGAAGGAAAGAGCATGAGCAAACCCGGCAGCAAGACCGCCGCCCCGATGACCTACGAGGCCTACCTCGACGAGATCGCGACCCTGCTCACCGAGATCTACACGATGGAGGACGAGGCTGCGATCCAGCTCGTGATGCGTGCGCAGGCGGACGACTTCTTCACCCTGCATGACGACGACCCCTCCATGTGCACCCTGGAGCGGGCGCAGGAGGACGTGCGCGCGGTGTTCCGGCGCTACAAGGCGAAGAAGCCGCGCGGCTGACACCCGCCGGGCTACGCGGCAGCCTGCAGGATGCGTTCCGGCTGAGGGCGCGGGGACAGGCGTGGGCGGGCGTCCTCGACCTTGCTGATCCGCCCGTGCTCGTCGTGGCTCACGTGCATCACCCGCAGGCTGCGCCAGCGTGCGACTTCGCCGGGGCTGGCAGCGACGCGGCGGCCGATCTCCTCGATCGCGATGCCGGGGCGCGGCTTGCGCCGGTCCACGCCGCGAAAGCGCAGGTGGTTGTACTTCGCCCAGGCGATCAGCGAAGTCATCAGCGCGAGGATTACCACTGCATAGACGACGGCGAGGTCCAGCGCAGACTTGTAGCCTTCGAGCTGGACCATGTGAAGGTGCATCTGTCCGCCGAAGAAGATCCAGCCGGCGAGGGTCACGAGCGGCATCCACAGCGCGATCCAGACGACCCAGAAGGTGGTCGTCAGCACACCCGACACGAGTTTCTGTCGCCACGACTGCAGGTCCGGGCGATCGATGATGAGCGGGTTCATATTCCGGGCCTCAGGCCCCTGTCCGGGCTTTTCCATGTTGCGCGTCTCCTTCCTCTGAGAATGACGCTCGGCAGCGCAACCACCGAGGTCAGGACGTTGAGCAGCCAGTACGCGAGCGGGTACCAGATCATCCAGTAGTAGTAGCGGCCATAGCCCCGCTCGTAGCGCGAATCCAGAAACATGCTCACCGCGAACTGCAGCAGACAGGTGGTGCCGATCACCAGACCGCTCCAGCCTGGCAGCAGAGAACGGATGTGGAGCATGTCGGGCAGCGGGAGCACCAGGCCGATGAAGAACAGCGCAAAGATCGCCGCCATCGTGTAGGCCCAGGCCACGCTCAGGAAGTACTCGAGATACACCGGCCACAGGCGGCGGTGGCGCCACTGGCTGAACACGCCGCGCTGCGCGGCCAGCACCTGGGTGCCGCCCATCGCCCAGCGCAGGCGCTGGCGCCACAGGCCCTTGAGCGTCTCGGGCATGAGAATCCAGCACAGCGCGTTGGGCTCGAAGCGCACGTCCCAGTGGCGCACCTCCAGCCGCCAGCTGATGTCGATGTCCTCGGTGAGTGCGTCGGGGTTCCAGTAGCCGACGTCGTGCAGCGCCGCGCGGCGGAAGCACACCAGCACGCCCGAGACGGTGAACACCTTGCCGTAGGTGCGCTGGGCGCGCTTGATGAGGCCGATGATGGACGAGAACTCGCCCACCTGGATGCGTCCGAGCAGGGTCGAACGGGTGCGGATGCGCGGGTTGCCTGACACCGCGCCGACGCGCGGGCTCGACAGCAGGTGGCGCATCATCCAGCGCAGGCAGTGCCGGTCGATGATCGAGTCGCCATCCAGGCACAGGAAGTAGTCGTGGCGCGCGATCATCGCCGCGGTGTTGAGGCCGACCGCCTTGCCTTGGTTCTTAACCAGCCGGACGACGCGGATGCGTGCGTCCTCGGCGGCGAACTGTTCGAGCAGTTGCGGCGTGGCATCGGTGCTGCCGTCGTCGATCAGGATGATCTCGAACTCCGGGTAGTCCAGTGCACGCAAGGAAGCGACCGTCTCGGCGATGTTGTCGGCCTCGTTGTGGCAAGGCACGAGGATGCTCACCGGCGGGTACTCGGGCAGCGCTGGCGGCTGATCGAAGGGTGGGTCCTTGCGTTCGTAGTGGAACCAGTAGAAGAGCCCGCCGGCCATCCAGAGGTAGGCCATCAGCAGCGGGTAGTAGAAGGCGAAGTCCAGCAGAAAGCGGACTACGGGCAGCAGGGCGATGTTGGGATCAAGCATGTCTGAGTTCCTGGCGATACGATGCGGGCGCGGTCAGAACCGCCACTCCAGCTTGATGAAGGCGTGGCGGTTGCGCTCCTGGCGACCGTCGTAGGGGAAGCGGTTCATGCCGACGCCGTAGCGCAGGTTGAAGCCATCGTCGAGGCGCCACTCGTGCTCGTATGAGAGGCCGTGAAACGGCAGCCAGCCGTAGTCGGCGTGGGCGCCGCCCGCCGGTGCGGTGGCGATCTGGCGGTAACGCCCTGCGGTGAGCGATAGACGGTGGTTGAACGAGCGCTCGTAGTGGCGCCAGGCGCGCGAGTCGGCGGTGAGCGTGACCGAGGCGGCGTAGTCGCGCCTGGGGTTGAAGTAGGCGACATCGATGTCGTCGTTTCGGCTGGTGTAAAGGTTGGTGTGCAGGTCCAGGGTGTGGCGCGGCAGGCTCAGCAGGCGCTCGGACCAACTCGCCGACAGCGCGGTGCGTTGGTTGCCGTCGCTGAAGTCCATCACGCTCAGGTCGGCCGCCACGCGCCGCGACTCGTGCCAACGCCACGCCACGCCCACGCTCGCGCGGTCGGCCGAGAGGTGCGGAGCGAGCGGGTTCCATGGCAGGCGGCCTTTCAGCGGCACCTCGTCGCTGCGCAGCTCCAGCCCGGCGCGCAGGCTCAAGTGGTCGTCCGGGTGCCAGGCGAGCGCAAGCGCCGCAGTGGGCTTGCGCGCATTGGTGGTTTCCTGGCCTAGCTCGAGCGCAGCGCTCCAGTCGGGCTGGCGGTATTCGGCCCAGGCGGCGACGCGCGCATGGCGGGGCTTGCCCTCGGGGATGTTGGCGCCGCTGCGATGGTGGCTCGCGCCCACGGCGAGGCCGGGTACCTCGGTGGGGATGCCGAGTCGCGTGGTCCACTTCGATTCGCGGTTGCCGGCGACGATGCCCATGCCCTGGCCGAAGCGTACTTCGCTGGTGAGGCTGGGGCGCTGGCGTGCCTGCCAGTCGGCATGCAGGCGCTGCACGCGCGGATGCTCGGGGGCGGTTTCCATCAGCCGGGCGACAAGGGCGCCGGCGGCTGCATCGTCGTTGCTGTTGATGAGCCGTCCGGCGCGCTCCGCGAGCGTTGCAGGATCCTCCCCAGCGAGCGCGGCGGCGCGGTCGAGCAGCGCCAGCGCGGCGCGCGGGTTACCGCGGCTGGTGGCCAGGGCGGCGCGGGCGCGCAGCACGGCGACGTCGTCCGGGTGCTGCGCGGTGATCTCGTCGGCGAGCGCCTGCGCTTCGGGCAGCCGGTCGGCGAAGCGCAGCGCGTGCATGCGCGTCAGTTGCAGGCCGGTGTCGGAGGGGTCGAGCGCGACCAGCGCCGCCACCGTGTCGGCCAGTGCGGTGAAGTCCTCCTGCTCGAGGTGGGCATACATCAGCCCGGTGAGTACGGTGCGCAGGTCGCCACCGCGCTCGCCCGCGGCAAGGTACTCGCGCTCCGCATCCGCCGGCAGACGCAGCGCAAGGTAGGCGTCGGCCGCGGCGATGCGCACGAAGGGCGGAGGATCGTCGTGCGCAAGCAGGGTGCGGAACAGCGCAACCGCCTCGGCGTAGCTGCCGCGCGCGCGAAGTGCCTGGATGCGGTCGCGCTGCGCGAAGCGGAGGATCTCGCCAGCCTGCGGAATCTGTTCCAACTCCGCGATCAACGCCGTGCTCGCGGCCAGCGCTTTGTCGATTCCGGCGTAGCGTGCGTCGTCCCAGCGTGCATCGAGTTCGTGCAGGCTGTCGCGGATCATCCAAGCCACATGTTCCTGGCGCGACCAAAGAGTGGCGCTCTCGGGAATGCTGTTGGATGCGTTTGCCTGAATCGACAAAGACACAGTAATTAACAAAGTCGCCATTTTCATTGTCTTGTCTTGTTTCAATTTTCGTAAATTAACAACTTTCCTAAGATACTGATATGGTTGAATTTAACAGTGTTTAATGAATTGAGTTCGGATGCGAAAAGCTGAATTCGCGGTTGATTTACATTTATCCATTGTTCGTCTTCGGCGCGCGTGAAAAATTTGGCGGAAGAATGAATGGAGATTCCGGATCATTCGCCCTACTCAATAGCGAGGAAATGATCATGAATATCTCAAGACTACTGACTGCGTTGCTGATGACGACCGGCGTGGCGGGGCCGGTGCAGGCTGCGATCGTGTTGAACCCGTTGGCGGGCATGAGCGGGTTGGTGTCCGGCTCGATCGATGTGAACTGGCTGTGGGTGGACGACGAGGCCCGCTTCAGCACACACATGTGGCACGAGCCCGGTGAGTCGGCGCCGCGCGAGATCGGCAGCTTTGGCTGGGGGACGGGTATCTGGGCGACGACCGACCTTTCGCTGCTGAAGGATTCCGGGCACCCGGCGATTCTCGGCAGCGTATCCGGCCAGACGGGGGTGAACTTCGCCAACCAGATCTACAACGACCACGTCGCGAATGGCGACTACGGGTCCTGGGGGTGGGATGCGCAGCGCCCGCTGGCGGGTGCCGTTACAGCGAGCGGCCAGCAGACCAACTATGCCGCCTTCATGAACGGCTATCTGTATGTGGCGGAGGCCGGACTCTACGACTTCGGCGCCTTTGTCGACGATGGCTTCACGTTCATGCTCTACGGGATGGGTGGAGAGAGTGCAGGCTTCTCACGCAACACGATGGCGGGTACGAGCAATGGCCGCGAATTCGTGCAGATGAGCGACCTCCTCGGTGACGGCCTGCTGCTGGGGCAGGGCTTCTACGCACTCAGCATCGACTACTTCAACCGCCTGGAGGCTGGGGTGATGGACATGCGCTGGCTGACGCCGGGCGCCGGAGAGTGGGTCGGCATCTCCAACGACAACCTGTTCCATGCCGTACCGGAGCCGGGGGTGCTGACATTGCTCGGCATTGCGGGGTTGGCGCTGCTGCGCCGCCGCGCAGGGTGAGCGGCGCGGTGAGCGTGTGTGCCCCGGAGACGGCTCCGTGGTCTGGGCGCGGCGCCCCAGGTGCCGATCAGGTGTAGCTGACTTCGGCGTCGCGTCCCTTGATCTGCTGGGCTCGGGCGAGTGCATCGCCGAGCTTTCTGGTCACGTTCTCAGTGCCCAGCCGCTCCTCGAAGCCGGAGCGTTGGATCAGCGAGGCGGGCTGCGCGTTGAGATCGCACAGGATCAGCGTTGCGCCGCGCTTGGTGAGGTTGCGGTGCAGGGTCTGGAGGATGTCGAGGCCGGTGGTGTCGATGTTCACCACCTTCTCCAGGTCGAGGATGACCACGTCGGGGTGGCCCTCCTGTTCCAGCAGGAGCGCCTCGAGTTTGTTGGCTGCGCCGAAGAACAGGCTGCCGAACAGGCGGAAGGCGATGATGCGTTGGGTGCCGTCCGAGCGCGTCAGCGTGTCGAGCTCATAGAGGTGCTCGAAGCCGCGGTAGCGCTCGAGCGGCAGGCGCTCGATGCGGGTGAGGTCCGACATGCGGTAGATGAAGAACAGGCTCGCCAGCGCCATGCCGATCTCCACCGCCAGAGTGAGGTCGAAGAGCACCGTGATCAGGAAGGTGCCGAGCAGGATGGTGCGGTAGTTGTTCGAGTAGCGGCGCAGTTCGCTCGGGCTCATCGCATGCCATTCGCCCATGTTGATCGACACCATCACGACGATCGCGGACAGCGTCGCGAGCGGAATGTGGGCGGCGAGCGGAGCGGCGATCAGCACCACTGCCAGCAGCGTGAGCGCATGGAGGATACCGGCAACCGGCGTGCGCCCGCCGGTGCGGATGTTGGTTGCTGTGCGGGCGATTGCGCCCGTGGCGGCGAAGCCGCCGAACAGCGGCGCGGCGACGTTGGCGATGCCCTGTGCCATGAGCTCCTGATTGGGGTCGTGGCGGTCGTCGATCTGCGCGTCGGCGACACGCGCCGAGAGCAGCGACTCGATCGCGCCCAGCAGCGCGATGGTGATCGCCGGCGAGATCAGCTTGCCGAGGGTGGATAGCGAGATCTCCGGCAGGCCGATCGGCGGCAGGCCTTGCGGGATCCCGCCGAAGCGGCTGCCGATGGTGTCCACCGGCAGCTGCAGCACCGCATTGAGTGCGGTGGCGATGAGCAGCACCGCGAGCGGGCCGGGCAGGCGCTTCATCCACGCCATGCGGCTGGCACTGCGGTTCCACGCGATCAGCACCACCAGCGATGCGACCGCCACTGCCACCGTGGGCAGGTCGATCGTGTGGATGGCACCGAACAGCGCCTCCATCTTGCCGAAGAACTCGCCCGGCATGTTTTCGATCTTCATGCCCAGGAAGTCCTTGATCTGGGAAATGAAGATCACCACCGCGATGCCGTTGGTGAAGCCGATCACCACCGACAGCGGGATGAAGCGGATCATGTTGCCGAGCTTGAGCGCGCCCATCGCGAACAGCAGCACGCCCGACATGATCGTGGCGATCAGAAGGTTCTGCACGCCATGATCGACGACGATCGCGTAGATGATGGGGATGAACGCGCCGGTCGGTCCGCCGATCTGCACGCGCGAGCCGCCCAGGAGCGAGATCAGCAGACCGGCGACGATGGCCGTCCAGATCCCTGCGGCGGGGGAGAGCCCACTCGCGATCGCGAACGCCATTGCGAGCGGCAGGGCGAGCACGCCGACGGTGATGCCGGCGGAGAGGTCCTGCATGAAGAGCCCCCGGCCGTAGCCGGGGAGGGTGTCAAGGAGCTTGGGGCGGAACGGGGTCATCTTGCCTCCTGAAGCGGGTCTGAACGGTGCTGGCACAACGGAGCACACGGGGCCATCGCCCGGGTGTGATCCGTGTGAGCACCATCCAGCGCTTCGAAGGCGTCAGCGGCATGCCGGTGCGTGCCCGCTCACTTGACGCGCATGCCGGGCGTGGCGCCCGCATCCGGCGACAGGATGAAGAGGCCCGGCACCGCGCCGCTGCCATCCGAGGCGGCGAGCACCATGCCCTCGCTCATGCCGAACTTCATCTTGCGCGGCGCGAGGTTCGCGACCATCACCGTCATGCGCCCGACCAGCGTCGCCGGGTCGTAGGCCGACTTGATGCCGGCGAACACCTGACGCGGCGTGTCCTCGCCGATGTCGAGCGCGAGGCGGATGAGCTTGTCCGCGCCCTCCACATGCTCGGCGGAGACGATGCGCGCGATGCGCAGGTCGATCTTCATGAAGTCGTCGATGCCGATGAAGGGCTCGAACTCGCTCGCCTGTTCGGCCTCGATGTTCGCGCTGTGCGCCTGGTGCTGGGCATGGCGCTGCTCGGAGGAAGCCGCCTTCACCGCGGCCTTTGCCTCGGCGGGCGCAAGCGAGTCGCGGTTGGCCGCGATGAGTGCGTCGATCTGCTTGCGCTCGACACGGGTCATCAGGTGCTTGTAGCCCTGCACCATATGTCCGGCCGGCAGCGGCGCCCAAACAGTCGGCCAGTTGAAGGCCGACAGGTTCAGGAAGGCCTCGACCTCGGCCGCCAGCGCAGGCAGCACCGGCTTGAGGTTCAGGGCGAGGTCGCGGAACATCGTGAGCGCGGTGGAGCAGGCGGTGTGCAGGTGCGCGGCTTCGCCCTCCTGCTTGGCGAGCTCCCAGGGCTTGTGGTCGTTCACGTACTGGTTGGCGACGTCGGCGAGCCGCATGATCTCGCGCAGCGCGCGGCCGAAGTCGCGCGCCTCGTAGGCGCTGGCGATGGTGCCCGCTTCCAGCGCCTGGCGGAATTCGTGGCAGGCCGCCACGTCGGTCTCGCCGAGGCGGCCGTCGAAGCGCTTGGAGATGAAGCCGGCGCAGCGGCTGGCGATGTTCACGAACTTGCCGACGAGGTCGGAATTGACCTTCGCGATCATGTCGTCGAGGCTGAGATCGACGTCCTCCATCGTGCCGTTCGACTTGGTCGCGAAGTAGTAGCGCAGCCACTCGGGGTTGAGTCCCTGCGCGATGTACGAGCTGGCGGTGATGAAAGTGCCGCGGCTCTTGCTCATCTTCGCGCCATCCACCGTCAGGAAGCCGTTCACGCACAGTTGCGACGGGGTGCGGTAGCCGGCGAAGTGCAGCATCGCGGGCCAGAACAGGGCGTGGAAGTAGAGGATGTCCTTGCCGATGAAGTGCACCATCTCGGTGCCGGCCGCCTCGGCCGCAGCCGCGTCGGTGAAGCTCGCCACGTCGATGCCGCCGAGGCGCTCGGCCAGGTTGCGGAAGCTCGCGAGGTAGCCGATCGGCGCGTCCAGCCACACGTAGAAGTACTTGCCCGGCGCGCCGGGGATCTCGAAGCCGAAGTAGGGCGCGTCGCGCGAGATGTCCCAGTCGGAGAGCTTGTTCTCGCCCTCGTCGCCCAGCCACTCGCGCATCTTGTTCGCCGCTTCCTGCTGCAGGCGGCGCTCACCGCTCGCGTTGCTGCCGCGCGTCCATTCGCGCAGGAATTCGACCGCGCGCGCATCCGAGAGGCGGAAGAAGTAGTGCTCGGAGGTCTTCAGCACCGGCTTCGCGCCGGAGATCGCGGAATACGGGTTCTTCAGTTCGGTGGGCGCATAGGCGGCGCCACACACCTCGCAGTTGTCGCCGTACTGGTCGGCCGCGCCGCACTTGGGACACTCACCTTTGATGAAACGGTCCGGCAGGAACATGGACTTCACCGGGTCGTAGTACTGCTCGATCGCGCGCGTGTCGATGAAGCCCGCCGTCTGCAACTTGGCGTAGATGTCCTCGGCGTAGGCCTTGTTTTCCGGCGTGTGGGTGGAGTGGTAATTGTCGAACGCGACGCCGAAGGCGGTGAAGTCGCGCAGGTGCTCGCCATGCACCCTGTCGATGAGCGCCTCGGGCGTGATGCCCTCCTTCTCGGCGCGCAACATCACCGGCGTGCCATGCGTGTCGTCGGCGCACACGTAATGCACCTCGGCGCCGCGCATGCGCTGGTAGCGCACCCAGATGTCGGCCTGGATGTAGCCGACCAGATGGCCGAGGTGAATGTCGCCATTGGCGTAGGGCAGGGCGCTGCTGACTAGGATCTTGCGGGGCATGGTTGCGGCTCGTTGCCAAAAGTCGTGAGTCTACCAAAGCAAGGGCATGCGCTCGTGCAAACTTCCTTGCGATCCGCCCCGCAGCGGAGCGATCACTTCAGCGGCCGGACGTGGATCTCGACCCGGCGGTTGAGTGAGCGGCCCGCCTCGTCGTTGTTGCTGGCAATGGGTTCCGCCTCGCCGTGCCCGTCCGCGCTCATGCGCGTGAGCGCGATGCCCCGCTGGCGCAGGTATTCCATGACCGCCTCGGCACGTCGGATGGACAGCTGCAGGTTGGCCGTCTCGCTGCCGATGCTGTCGGTGTGGCCGATGATGGTGAGCCCGGTCACGGGCGGGTCTTCGAGCGCGACGGTGACGCGGTCGAGCATGGTCTTCAGCGGTGCCGCGGGTTCCGCACTGCCCTTGGCGAACCCGTTGGCGGCCGGAAGCCGCAACAGCAGGCTGTCGTCCGGCTGGGGCAGGGCATCGATCTCGTCGGGGTCGGCGAAGGCGGCGACCAGACGGTTCTTCTCCGCGGCCCAGTCGACCTCCATCGTTTGCGTGCCGCTTTGGGCGGGGTCGATCTCGATTGCGCCGTCGAGCTTGCCGTTCTGTCCGGAAAACCCGGCGCAGGCGTTCAGCAGAATGGCGCTGGCGGCCAGCAGGCATGCAGTGGGCCTGGTGAGCATGAGTCGGAGCTCCTTCGTGTGTTCTTCTGGCGGATGTTGGCAGCGGTGCCGGGGGCATCCGCGCGAGCCCGGATTCTAGCGCGAGGCGCCGCGCAATGCCCCTGATCAAGCAATGGATGAGTCGAGACGCGAGCTTGGGTATGATGGCGCCCATCAGTCCCGTTGATGGGTCTGGCATTTGCCGAAGAGGAACAACGAACATGAGTCTGAATCAGGAAGCCGTCACCCAGGCGCTGAAGTCGGTGGTGGATCCGAACACCGGCAAGGATCTGGTGTCTGCGCGCTGCATCAGGAACCTTTCGGTGAGCGGCGCGGATGTGCGCTTCGACGTCGAGTTGGGATACCCGGCGAAGAGCCAGCACGACGCGATCCGCGCGCTGGTGCAGGGGGCACTTGCACAGCTCCCGGGGCTGGGCAGGGTCGAGTTCAACGTGCGCAGCCACATCGTCGCGCATGCGGTGCAGCAGGGTGTGAAGCTCCTGCCCGGTGTGAAGAACATCATCGCGGTAGCCTCCGGCAAGGGGGGCGTGGGCAAGAGCACGACCGCGGTCAACCTCGCGCTCGCGCTCGCAGCCGAGGGCGCGCGCGTGGGGATCCTGGATGCCGACATCTACGGCCCTTCGCAGCCGCAGATGCTGGGCATCGGCGACCAGCGTCCGGTATCGGACGACGGCAAGAGCATGGAGCCGCTCGAGGCGCACGGCCTGCAGGCGATGTCCATCGGCTTTCTGGTCGATGTAGAGACGCCGATGGTATGGCGCGGCCCGATGGCCACCCAGGCGCTCAACCAACTCCTGAAGGAAACCAACTGGCGTGATCTGGATTATCTGATCGTGGACATGCCGCCGGGCACCGGTGACATCCAGCTCACCCTGTCGCAGAGCGTGCCGCTGACCGGCGCCGTGATCGTGACCACCCCGCAGGACATCGCGCTGCTCGATGCGCGCAAGGGCCTCAAGATGTTCGAGAAGGTGGGCGTGCCGATCATCGGTGTGGTCGAGAACATGAGCATCCACATCTGCTCGAAGTGCGGCCATGAGGAGTCCATCTTCGGCACCGGCGGCGGCGAGAAGCTCTGCGCGGATTACGCGGTGCCTTTCCTCGGAGCGCTGCCGCTCGACCTGCAGATCCGCACCGAGGTCGATCGCGGTGTGCCCACCGTGGTCTCCGACCCGGACGGCCGCATCGCCGGCATCTACAAGGCCATCGCGCGCCAAGTGGCGATCCGCGTGGCCGACAAGGCCAAGGACATGACCCACAAGTTCCCGAGCATCGTGGTGCAGAACACCTGATGAACCCCGCCCGCCCGCCGGATCGCTGTTCGGTCTGGCAAGGGCGGGCGTTAGGCCCTAAACTACGCGGATTTTTCGGGCGCCGGCCCGGTTGTCACGGCCTTCAAGGCATCAGAGGAATTCGCGCCCATGTCCATCAAGTCCGACAAGTGGATCCGCCGCATGGCGGAGCAGCACGACATGATCGAGCCGTTCGCCCCCGAACTGGTTCGCCACAACGAGAGCGGCAAGATCGTCTCCTACGGCACCTCGAGCTACGGTTACGACGTGCGCTGCGCCAACGAATTCAAGATCTTCACCAACATCAACTCGACCATCGTCGACCCCAAGGATTTCGACGCGCGCAATTTCGTCGATTTCGTCGGCGACGTGTGCATCATCCCGCCGAATTCGTTCGCGCTGGCGCGCACCGTGGAGTACTTCCGTATCCCGCGCAGCGTGCTCACCGTCTGCCTCGGCAAGAGCACCTATGCGCGCTGCGGCATCATCGTCAACGTCACCCCGCTCGAGCCGGAGTGGGAAGGGCATGTGACGCTGGAGTTCTCCAACACCACCCCGCTGCCGGCGAAGATCTACGCCAATGAGGGTGTTGCGCAGATGCTCTTCTTCGAGTCCGACGAGGTGTGCGAAACCTCGTACAAGGACCGCGGCGGCAAGTATCTCGGCCAGACCGGCGTGACCCTGCCGAAGATCTGATTCCGCTGCCGCTCGCCCGGGCGGTGTCGGTAACGTTCCCTACACAGCAACACCGGTATCATCCCGGCTCGCTTCACCTTTCGCTGGAGAACAGGATGCGCTTTCATTTCCCGATCATCATCATCGATGAGGATTTCCGCTCGGAGAACACCTCCGGCTTCGGCATTCGCGCGCTCGCGAAGGCCATCGAGGATGAGGGGCGGGAGGTGCTCGGCGTCACCAGCTACGGCGACCTGACCTCGTTCGCGCAGCAGCAGAGCCGCGCCTCGGCCTTCATCCTCTCCATCGACGACGAGGAGTTCTCGTCACCGGAGGCGTCCGAGCTCGCGATCACCAGCCTGCGCGCCTTCGTGCAGGAGATTCGCTTCCGTAACGCGGACATCCCGATCTTCCTGTATGGCGAGACGCGCACCAGCCGGCACATCCCCAACGACGTGCTGCGTGAGATGCACGGCTTCATCCACATGTTCGAGGACACGCCCGAGTTCGTCGCGCGCTACATCGTGCGTGAATCCAAGAACTATCTCGATTCGCTCGCGCCGCCGTTCTTCCGCGCGCTCACGCACTACGCCGCAGACAGCTCGTATTCCTGGCACTGCCCCGGGCACTCGGGCGGCGTGGCCTTCCTGAAGAGCCCGGTGGGGCAGATGTTCCACCAGTTCTTCGGCGAGAACATGCTGCGCGCGGATGTCTGCAATGCGGTCGAGGAGCTCGGCCAATTGCTCGACCACACCGGCCCGGTGGCGGCGTCGGAGCGCAACGCGGCGCGCATCTTCAATTGCGATCACCTGTACTTCGTCACCAACGGCACCTCGACCTCGAACAAGATGGTGTGGCACACCACCGTGGCGCCGGGTGACATCGTGGTGGTGGACCGCAACTGCCACAAGTCCATCCTCCATTCGATCATCATGACCGGTGCGATCCCGGTGTTCCTCACGCCGACGCGCAACCACTACGGCATCATCGGCCCGATCCCGCTGGAGGAGTTCTCGATGGAGAACATCCAGAAGAAGATCGCGGCGAACCCCTTCGCCACCGAGGCGACCGGCCGCAAGCCGCGCATCCTGACGATCACGCAGTCGACCTACGACGGCATCCTCTACAACGTCGAATCGATCAAGGATCTGCTCGACGGCGAGATCGACACCCTGCATTTCGACGAAGCCTGGCTGCCGCATGCCGCGTTCCACGACTTCTACGGCGACTACCACGCGATCGGTGCCGACCGCCCGCGCTGCAAGTCGTCGATGGTGTTCTCCACCCAGTCCACCCACAAGCTGCTTGCCGGCCTGAGCCAGGCTTCGCAGATCCTGGTGCAGGATTCGGAGACGCGCAAGCTCGACCGCGACATCTTCAACGAAGCTTACCTGATGCATACGTCGACCTCGCCGCAGTACGCAATCATCGCGTCCTGCGACGTTGCGGCGGCGATGATGGAGCCACCGGGCGGGCCGGCGCTGGTGGAAGAGTCGCTGTCCGAGGCGGTCGAGTTCCGCCGCGCGATGCGCAAGGTGGACGCCGAATTCGGCGACGAGGACTGGTGGTTCCAGGTGTGGGGTCCGGAGTTCCTCGCCGAGGAGGGCATGGGCAGCCGCGAGGACTGGATGCTGAAGGCGGGTGAGCGTTGGCACGGCTTCGGCGATCTTGCCGAAGGCTTCAACATGCTCGACCCGATCAAGGCCACGGTGATCACGCCGGGGCTGGATGTGGATGGCGACTTCGCCGATACCGGCATCCCCGCGGGCATCCTCACCCGCTACCTGGCCGAGCACGGCATCGTGGTGGAGAAGACCGGGCTGTACTCCTTCTTCATCATGTTCACCATCGGCATCACCAAGGGACGCTGGAACACGCTGGTCACCGAACTGCAGCAGTTCAAGGACGATCACGACAGTAACCAGCCGCTGTGGCGCGTGATGCCGGAGTTCGCCGCGCGCTTCCCGCGCTACGAGCGGGTGGGGCTTAAGGACCTGTGCGCGCAGATCCACAGCTTCTACAAGTCCTACGACATCGCGCGGCTCACCACCGAGATGTATCTCTCGGACATGGTGCCGGCGATGAAGCCCGCCGATGCCTTCGCCAAGATGGCGCACCGCGAGATCGAACGGGTGGCGATCGACGACCTCGAAGGTCGGGTGACGGCGATGCTGGTCACGCCGTACCCTCCGGGCATTCCGCTCCTCATCCCCGGCGAGCGCTTCAACCCCACGATCATGCGTTACCTGCAGTTCGCGCGCGACTTCAACACCCGCTTCCCGGGCTTCGAGACCGACATTCACGGTCTGGTGCGCGAAGAGGTGAATGGCGAAACACGCTACTACGTCGATTGCGTGAAGTGAATTGACGTGTTGGTGCGGGCATCCGCGGATGCCCGCAACGTGTTTCAGCGGCGGCGGTATTCGACGAAGTCGAAGTCGTGGTCGTTGTGCGCGTCGGCGCTGTGATGCGTGCGCGAGATCTCGATGAAGTCCTGCGGATCCAGAGGTGGAAAGTGCGCATCGCCTTCGACCTCGGCTTGCACCTCGGTGACCATCACGCAATCGGCACGCGGCAGCATCTGGCGGTAGAACTCGGCACCGCCCACAATGAAGACGCGCTCGCAGCCTTCAGCGGCCGCGCGGGACAGGGCTGCCTCGATGTCGCTGCAAACGACCGCGCCTTTCGCAGTAAGGTCCGGCGAGCGGGAGACCACGATGTTGGTGCGTCCGGGCAGCGGCCGCCCGAGCGAATCCCAGGTCTTCCGGCCCATCAGGATAGGGTGCCCCATCGTCACTGCGCGGAAGTGTTGCAGGTCGGCGCGTAGCTTCCACGGTAGCCCGTTGTCGCGGCCGATCACACCATTGCGCGCGACCGCAACGATGAGGACGATCTCCGGAGTGCCCTGCTGCGTAGGAGTATCTTCAGTCATACCGACACCGGCGCCTTGATGTGCGGATGCGGGTCGTAGCCTTCCAGCGTGAAGTCCTCGATGCGGAAGGCGAAGAGATCCGTCACCGCCGGGTTGAGCCGCATCACCGGCAGCGGGCGCGGGGCACGTGAGAGCTGCTCGCGCGCCTGCTCGAGGTGGTTGAGGTAGAGGTGGCAGTCTCCTCCGGTCCAGATGAAGTCGCCAGGAACCAGCTCGCACACCTGCGCCACCATCAGCGTCAGGAGCGCATAGGAGGCGATGTTGAACGGCACGCCGAGGAAGATGTCGGCGCTGCGTTGGTAAAGCTGGCAAGACAGTCGCCCGCCGGCCACGTAGAACTGGAACAGCAGATGGCAAGGCGGCAGCGCCATGCCATCGACCTCGCCCGGGTTCCACGCCACGACTAGATGGCGGCGTGAATCCGGGTTGCGTCGGAGTCCCTCCACCAGTTGAGTGATCTGGTCGATGGTCCGCCCGTCGGCCGTTTCCCAGCGTCGCCACTGCTTGCCGTAGACCGGTCCGAGGTCGCCGTTCTCATCGGCCCACTCGTCCCAGATCGAGACGCCGTTTTCCTTGAGGTAGGCGATGTTGGTGTCGCCACGCAGGAACCACAGCAGTTCGTGGATGATCGAGCGGGTGTGCAGTTTCTTGGTCGTCAGCAGCGGAAAACCGGTCTGCAGGTCGAAGCGCATCTGCCAGCCGAACACCGAGAGCGTGCCCGTGCCGGTGCGATCGGTCTTGCGATGGCCGTGTTCGAGCACGTGCTGCATCAGATCGAGGTATTGTCTCATCGGTGCTCCAGCGCACAGGGCAGATCAAAAAACCCTATATTATATCCCGATCCATGTAGCTAGGGTGCGGGCGGATGGAGCGGGTTTAGGTGAAGAGTGAGCTTGTGATCGACGCCCCTGGCAGCCTCCCCATGCGCTCAACGGCATGCGGCCGCACTTCCTGTCCGCGGGCAGTTAGCACTAGCCATTGCCCAAACTTCCCGCTGCGTGGTATCCTCGCCGGCTTACCTTGCTCCACCGGTCCGCATGCCGGGGGGCTGTCATCAACCGCAAGGAGTTTGCATGCGACACTACGAAATCGTATTCATCGTCCACCCGGATCAGTCCGAGCAGGTGCCGGCGATGGTCGAGCGCTACAAGTCCATCGTGACCACGCGCGCCGGCCAGATCCACCGCCTGGAAGACTGGGGTCGCCGTCAGCTGGCCTATCCGATCCAGAAGCTGCACAAGGCGCACTATGTTCTCATGAACATCGAGTGCGACGGTGAGGCCCTGGCCGAGCTCGAGCATTCGTTCAAGTTCAACGATGCGGTGCTCCGTCACCTCGTCATCAAGCAGAAGGCGGCGGTCACGACGCCTTCGCCGATGATGAAGGAAGAGAAGTCGCGCTCGCTCGCCACTGCAGCCGCAGAGAGCGACGACGAGCCGGAAACCACCGAAGAGTAATCGCGTCGCCGGTTTGCGCATTTGAACCAGCTCGTCATCGAAGCATCAATCGCCGAGTTGCAGCCGCTCCGCCTGACCCCGACCGGTGTGCCGGTCGCAAGTTGCAGGTTGGAGCATGCATCGGAGCAGGAAGAGGCGGGCCTCTCAAGAAGCGTGAGTGTGGAGCTCAATGCGGTCGCCCTCGGCGAACTCGCAAGAATGCTCGGCGCGGCGCAGCCCGGCATGAAGATTCGCGGTACCGGTTTTCTCGCGGCGAAGAGCCTGCGTAGCCGAAACCCGGTGCTGCACCTGAACAAGATCGAATTTCTGGAAGGAAACTAACATGGCTTTCAAGCCCAAGTCGAAGTTCAAGAAAAAGGACGATCGCGGCAACCGCGGGTTGTTCAAGCGTCGCAAGTACTGCCGCTTCACCGCCGAGAAGATCGCCGAAGTCGATTACAAGGATGTGGACATCCTCAAGGACTTCATCACCGAAACCGGCAAGGTCATGCCGGCGCGCATCACCGGCACCAAGGCCGGCTATCAGCGCCAGCTGTCCACCGCGATCAAGCGTGCCCGCTTCCTCGCGTTGCTGCCCTACACCGACCTGCACAAGTAAGAGGACATCACGATGCAGATCATTCTTCTGGAAAAAGTCGCCAACCTCGGCGTGCTCGGTGATGTCGTCAAGGTCAAGGACGGTTATGCCCGCAACTTCCTGATCCCGCATGGCAAGGCCAAGCGCGCGACGCAGGCCAACTTGGCCGAGTTCGAAGCCAAGCGCGCCGAGTTCGAGCGCATGCATGCCGAGAAGCTGGCGGAGGCGCAAGCGATCGCCACCCGCCTCGAAGGCCTGATGGTGCAGGTCACCCGCAAGGCGGGCATGGACGGCCGCCTGTTCGGCTCCGTGACCAATGCCGATGTCGCTGAAGCGCTGGTTGCGCAAGGCTTCGACATCGAACGCTCCGCGATCCGCATGCCGGACGGCCCGATCAAGCTGGTTGGCGACAGCCAACTCACCGTTGCGCTGCACTCCGATGTGGTGACGACGATCACCGTCTCCGTGCTCGGCGACCAGCAGTAATCGTCTTCCGTCGGACGTCACATAAGGGGGCTGCAGATGCAGCCCCTTTTTCGTCGACCACTCCGTCTGGCTGGTTACAATCCCGCTTCACTCGAACGGTTCCTGGCCGCGCAGGGCGGCGATCCACATGTACCCAGATTCACCCGTCGATCCGCAGATCGCATCCATCAAGCTGCCTCCCCATTCGCTCGAGGCCGAGCAGTCGCTGATTGGCGGCATCCTGCTCGATAACGCAGCGTGGGAGCGGATTGCGGATCTCGTAACGGATGCCGATTTCTACCGCGACGATCATCGACGCATCTACCAGCACATCTCCCGCCTCATCGATCAGGGCAAGCCCGCTGACGTCGTGACGGTGTTCGAGTCCCTGGAGAAGCACAACGAGGCCGAGCGCGCGGGTGGGCTTGCCTACCTCGCCGAAGTCGCCAATAGCACCCCGTCAGCCGCCAACATCCGTCGCTACGCCGAGATCGTCCGTGAGCGCGCGATCCTCCGCAAGCTCGTGACGGTCGGTGACGAGATCGCGGCCGGCGCGCTCAACCCCTCCGGGCGCGACGCCAAGGTCCTGCTCGACGAGGCGGAGGCCAAGGTGCTGGAGATCGCCGAAGCCGGTGCGCGCCACGCGAGCGGGTTCGTCTCGATCCAGCCGATTCTCAAGCAGGTCGTCGACCGGGTGCAGGAACTCTACGATCGAGACAATCCGAACGAAGTCACTGGCGTGCCCACTGGCTTGGTCGATCTCGACGAGAAGACGTCCGGATTGCAGCCCTCCGACATGATCATCCTCGCCGGCCGCCCGGCGATGGGTAAGACCACGCTGGCGCTGAACATTGCGGAACATGTCGCCGTCGATTGCCGACTGCCTGTCGCCATCTTCTCGATGGAGATGCCTGGTACGCAACTCGCGACCCGCTTCATCTCCTCGCTCGGCCGGATCGATCAGCAGAAGCTGCGCACGGGCCGACTCGGCGATGAGGACTGGCAGCGTCTAACGATGGCCATGGGCAAGCTCTACGACGCACCGCTCTTCATTGATGAGACACCGGGCCTCAACCCTATCGATCTGCGCGCACGTGCGCGACGGCTCGCCCGGCAGTGCGGGAAACTCGGCCTGATCGTCATCGATTACTTGCAACTGATGGCGGGCACCAAGGAGAGCGACAACCGCGCCTCCGAACTCTCCGAGATCTCGCGTTCGGTGAAGTCACTGGCAAAGGAGTTGCATGTGCCAATCATTGCGCTTTCCCAGCTCAACCGCAGCCTCGAGCAACGCCCCAACAAGCGGCCGGTGATGTCCGATCTGCGCGAATCGGGCGCCATCGAGCAGGACGCAGACATCATCATGTTCATCTACCGCGACGAGGTCTACAACCCGGATTCCCCGGACAAGGGCTCTGCGGAGCTCATCATCGGCAAGCACCGTAATGGTCCGACCGGCATGGTACGCATGACTTTCGTCGGCGAATGCACGCGCTTCGAGAACTACGCGGCAGGTCCGGGCGCGTCTTGAGGCGTGGCTCGACGCGAGCGTCCCGCGTAGGAAACGACGCCACCGGCGTCATTCATTGACGAACGTGTTGACACTGTTTTCTGAGCGTGTAGAATTCGCGCCTCTTCAGACGGGGCGGTTAGTTCTGTTTGTTGGAGGCGGTATTTGAAGGGCTGTTGATTTTCCGGGTTGTTGAGAAAGAGTGATC
>JAYRYZ010000002.1:0-242430 GCA_041916775.1 Rhodocyclaceae bacterium
TAGAGCGTGGAGAGAGCCTCGCGGCCTACCAGGCTCACCGCCCACAGGGCGTCGCCCAGAGGGGTGTGGGCGGTGAGGAGGCGGTTCATTGCGGGCTCCGGGGGCGGTGCGTGAGGAACGGCGAGAGCATTGATGTGCCTTGAAAATGCTTGTGTGAGCGCTAGTGGATGTGCCGAAATATGCCAAAGAACTAAATGGTATATCAATACGCGTAACGGAAGTTCACGAATCTGCGGAGCCGGGGTGGGTGTTGGGTTGGTTGACAAGGAACCTCGAGCCGGCGCTACCATCGAAGCCCACGCGACGGGAGCCAACCGGGCTTCCCGCGACAACTTCGGTCTCTCTCCTAGATGCAATCCGCACTTGTCTGGTTTCGCCGTGACCTGCGCTCGTTCGATCACGCCGCCCTCTATCACGCCTTGCGCCGTTATCCCCACGTGTATTGCGCGTTTGTGTTCGATACCGCCATCCTGGATGCGCTGTCGAGTCGCGACGACAGGCGGGTGGATTTCATCTGGCGTTGTATCGTCGAACTGGATGCGGCGCTCGCGGGGCTTGCGACCGATGCCGGTGCCCCGCCTGCCGGTCTGATCGTGCGCCACGGGCGCGCCGACGAGGAGATTCCCCGGCTTGCGGCCGAGTTGGGTGTGGAGGCGGTGTTCGCCAATCGCGACTACGAGCCGGCTGCGATCGCCCGGGACGACCGGGTTGCGGCGCGGCTGGCGATGGATGGCCGGCGCTTCGAGGACTTCAAGGACCAGGTGATCTTCGAGAAGGACGAGGTACTGACCCGGGCCGGCCAACCGTTCTCGGTATTCACACCCTACAAGAATGCCTGGCTGCGCACCCTCACACCGTTTCATGTGAAGGCTTACCCGGTTGAGAAGTATGCGGCGCACCTCGCACCGCGGGATGCCGCGACGCGACTACCCGACCTGGCAGCTCTGGGCTTCGCGGACACAGACCTCGCCAGTCTGCGCATGCCCACCGGCATGTCCGGTGGGGCGAAGCTGCTCGATGACTTCGCTGCGCGCATCGACCGTTACAAGGCGGCGCGGGATTTCCCTGCGAAGAAGGGGGTGTCCTACCTGTCCGCGCACCTGCGCTTCGGGACCGTCTCGATCCGTGCGCTAGCAGGGCTCGCCTGGCAGCGCGGCGGCCCCGGGGCGGAGACCTGGCTCGGCGAGCTGATCTGGCGCGATTTCTACCACATGATCCTGTGGCACCACCCACGGGTCGTAGGGGGAAACTTCCGCCCCGAGTTCGACTGTGTGCGCTGGGAGCATGACCCGACGCGCTTAGCCGCGTGGTGCGAAGGCCGCACCGGCTACCCCATCGTGGACGCGGCGATGCGCCAGCTCAACCAGACCGGCTACATGCACAACCGCCTGCGAATGATCGTGGCGTCCTTCCTGACCAAGGACCTGGGCATCGACTGGCGCGAGGGTGAGCGTTACTTCGCGGAGAAACTCCTCGATTTCGATCTTGCCGCGAACAACGGTGGCTGGCAGTGGGCGGCATCCACCGGTTGCGACGCCCAGCCGTGGTTCCGCATCTTCAACCCGGTGACGCAGTCGGAGCGCTTCGATCCCGAGGGCGACTTCATCCGCCGCTATGTGCCTGAGCTCGCGCGGGTGCCGGCTCGGTTCATCCATGCGCCATGGGAAATGGGGGGGATCGATCAGTCGGCCACGGGGGTGCGCATCGGCAGGGAATACCCCGCGCCCATCGTCGACCACGCGGCCGCACGCACCCTGACGCTTGCGCGCTTCGGGGTGGTCAGGAAGGACTGAGGGCTCGTGCCCGCTCCGGCGCTTGGCAAGCCGGAGCGGGTCGTGAGTCAGGTCATTGCGCAGGCGGCGCGATGTAGCTGCGGATCAACCCGAGCAGCTCGTTCTCCTCGAAGGGCTTCCCGAGGTAGTGATTGGCGCCCACCTTCATCGCGTATTCGCGATGTTTGTCCGCGAGCCGCGAGGTGATCATGATCACCGGCAGATGCCTGAGCCGCTCGTCGGCACGGATGTGACGCACCAGGTCGAAGCCGTCCATGCGTGGCATCTCGATGTCGGACAGCACCACGTCGGGCAAGGTCTCGAGCAGCTTCTCCAGTGCATCGGTGCCGTCCTTGGCGGTGATGACGCGATAGCCTTCCCGCTCCATCAGGCGACCGGTGATCTTGCGCACCGTCAGCGAGTCGTCGACGATCATCACCGTGGGGATGTGCTCGACCTGCACCGCGGCCAACGCCTGACCTGGCTCCAGCGGACGCACGGCCGAGGCCTGCCTGCGGCTCGCAAGCGCAACCGGGTTCAGAATGAGGACGATCTCACCGTCGCCCAGCACCGTGGCACCGGCGATGCCGATGATGCGCACGAGCTGCGGCCCGGCGTTCTTGACGACGATCTCCTGATTGCCGCGCAGGTGGTCGACATGCAGAGCCAGCGTCTGTGCGCCGGCGCGCAGCAGCAGTACCCAGTTGAAACGACCGAGCTCCGGACGTGCCTCGTGGTCTCCGAGCAGGTGCGGCAGGTAGCGGTAGCTGAAGTGCTCGCCGTTCCAGTCCGTGCCGCCCGCCTCGATGAGTGTGCCCATCGCATCCGCCTTGAGCTCCAGCACCTGCGCGACCATGTTCGAAGGAATCGCATAGCTGCGCTGCGCGGCACGCACCAGCACGGCTTGCGTGACGGCGAGCGTGAGCGGCAGGAAGACTCGGAAGGTCGTGCCCTGTCCGGGTGTGGAGAACACGTCGAGACGTCCGCCGACCGCGGCAGTCTCGGATTTGACCACATCCATGCCTACGCCACGGCCGGAGAGCGCCGACAGGTTCTCTGCGGTCGAGAATCCCGGCACGAAGATCAGGTTGGTGAGACGGCGGGCGTCGGCCTGCTCGTCGGTGCCGAGCAGGCCGCGCTCGCGCGCACGCTCGGCAATGGCGTCGTAGTTGAGCCCGCGGCCATCGTCTGCGAGCGTCAGCACGATCTCGTTACCCTCGTGGGTGACGGTCAGCGAGACCTGCCCGATCCCGTCCTTGCCTGCTGCGGTGCGCGCCTCCGTGGACTCGATGCCATGTGCGACCGCGTTGCGAAGCAGATGCTCCAGCGCCGGTGTGATGCGCTCCAGCACGCTGCGGTCGACCTCGATGCGGCCTCCGCGCAGGTCGAGGTTGACCCGCTTGCCGAGGTCCTTTGCGCTCTGGCGCACGACGCGGTAGAGGCGGTCGGCGAGGCTCTCGAAGGGCACCATGCGCACTTGCATCAGTGCCTGCTGCAGGTCGCGCGACATGCGCGCCTGTCCATGCAGCGCGAGCTCCGCGCCGTCGAGGTTGCGCAGCAGGTTCTGCTGCACCGTGGTTACGTCGCCGACGCTCTCCGCCATCAGGCGGGTGAGCTCCTGCAGGCGGGTGTAGCGGTCCATTTCCAAGGGGTCGAACTCGGAGCGGACCTGCTCGGCGCGGGCAATGCGCGACTGCATCTGCACGTCGGCCTGGATCTCCACCTCGCGTAGTTGGTTGCGCAGCCGGATGACGTTCTCGGTGAGGTCCAGCAGCGAGCGCCGCAGGGTACGCAGCTCGCCCTCGATGCGGGTGCGTGCAATGCCGATTTCGCCGGCCTCATTCACCAGTCGGTCCACGACGTCGGCCTTGACGCGCAGCAGACCGCCACCAAGCTCTGCGGTGCTGTCGGTGTCGACGGTGACCGCTGTCAACGCCGCAGGCGCAGTCGGTAGGGCTTCATCCGAGGTGGAGGGCTGCTCTGGCGCCGGTGCTTCGCCGGAGACGATCACGTCCATCATCTGCTGTGAATGATCGAGGCCGGCGGTGAGTTCCTCGATCAGCGTGTCCGCGGGCAGCGCTGTCTTGAGACCGATGTCGAGGCGTGACTCGAGTTGATGCACCTGCTCGCCGAGCGTCATCGCGCCAGTCATCCTGGCGCTGCCCTTCAGGGTGTGCAGCAGGCGCGCGATGGATTTCGCGTGGTTCGAGTTGTCCTTGTCGTCATGCCAAGCACGTAGCTCGGCGTTGAGACGTGAGAGCAACTCGCCGGCCTCCTCGATGAAGATCGGCAACAACTGCTCGTCGAGGTCGTCATGTACCTGCGGCGAAGGTTCTGGCTCCGTGACTGGCGCTCTGGCGACCAGTGCATCGGTAACCGGCGGCAGCGCCTGGGGCTCGCGCGCGTCGGCAGCGTAGAGCGTGTTCTCGGCGTAGGATTCCAGCGCTGGCAATTCTTCGGGCTTGAGGCCTCCAACCTCGTCGAGCTGGTTCTCGAACTCGGGCACGAAAAGCGGCATGCTGCCTTTGCGCACTTCGTCGAGCATGCCCTCCAGCCGGTCGATGACCGCCTCGAGCAGATCGAGCTGATCGAGGCGCGGGGTCAGACCGCGCTCGCGCAGGCGTTCGATGGCGTGCTCGAGCCCCTTGGCGAGATGGTGGATGGACATGATCCGCGCCGTCCCCGAGATGCCGCCCAGGGTATGGGCTGCGCGCATGGCTGCCTCGGAAGGGGGGCGAGTCGGGTTGAAGCGGAGCTGGTCGAACTCCTCGTGAAGGCGTGCGATGTGCTGTTGCGCTTCGCCAAGGTACAGCTCCATCAGAGGGCGGGAGATCTCCACCTCACCCAGGACGATCACCTCGGGCTGTGTCGGGGGGGGCTCTGGTTCAGACTCGACCGCCGGGGCTGTTGCACTGTCGCGATCCTCTTCCGCGTGGTGGAGGTCGAGGTTCAGGTGGATGGTGTCGCCCGTGACCGCTTCATCTGGTTCGGAGACGCTCCAGTCCGTTGCCGCCGCCGATCCGGCGTCTTCGGAAGGCGTTGTTGCGCTCACGTCGGCGGGAACGAAGCTCGGGGCGACGAGGTCCCCGAAGTCGAAATCCGGCTCGACCGACACGCTGAAGTCGCTCACGTCGCCTTCGAGCTCGGCGTCCGCCAGGAGGCTGTCGGCGACCGATGGCGGGCCATCTCCGCCGCCTTCGATCGCTTCGTCGTCCTCGAGCAGCAGGAAGTCATCGCGCGGTTCGGGCAGCGTCAGCGACTTCGGCGGCTCGAGCGCTTCCGTCGGTTCGCTCGTGCCCGCGTCGGACGCCCGCTCGGCGACGGGATGGGGCACCACAGGCAGCTCGCCGGTCGGCGCGAGCGGCGCGTCCGGAAGCGCGTCGGCGGCTTCGTTCGGGACAGCCGACTCGTCAAGGCTGATCCTGTCGAACATCTCGGGTTCGACGAGCGTGGCTGCCGACGAGAACGCGGCATTGCCGTCCGGCGCTGCCGGTTCGGCCCCGACGATCGGCCAGTCGCCTGACGGCGGCGTCGACTCGCCGGTGTGTTCGGCCGCAGCGGCCGCTTCGTCGGTGAGGTCGGCCGCTGCGGCTGCCTCGCCTGTCGGTTCGTCTGGTGTCTCGTCGGTAATGCCGGCTTCGGGTGCAGGCGTGTCGAATGGCAGGTTCAGCAGCAGCGTGTCGTGGCTGGGAGCGTGGGCAGGCGCTGGCTCGGGTAGTGTCGGAAACTCCGCTTCGGATCGGTCGAAGTCAAGGCTCTCGAGCTGCGTGCTGTCCGGCAGGAAGGCCGTATCGACCATGCCGCGGTCGAACAGCGGGTCGGCCGGGAGCTCATTGTCGAGCTCGAGTTCGAGCTCCATGAGCTCGGTGGTGGTGCCATAGACCGCCTCCGCCTCGACGGCTTCTGCGCTATCGGTATCGAGCTCCTCGACCACGGTGGGGGGCGCGGCGAGATCCGTCTGCGCCACCTCCTGTTGAACGTCGGCGGAGGCTGGGGCAGGGCGCTCGCGCAGGGCCTCCGCGTGCGCGACCAGGTCCCCTGCCTCGCGGGTGAGAACCTCGCCGGACTCGATATCGCGCACCCATTCCGTGAAGAAGCCGTGCGCCTCTTCGATCAGCGCAAACAGCGCGGCATTTGGCTCGAGTTCCAGCTGAAGACAATGGTTCAGTGTCTGCTCGATCGACCACGCGACATCGCCAAGGGCCACGAGGCCGACCATGCGCCCGCTCCCCTTGAGCGTGTGATAGCCACGCCGGATTGCGGTGAGATGCGTCGTATCGCCGGGGTTCCCACGTAGCGTCCGCAGTTCGTCCGCGATCGTGGCGAGGACCTCGTGCGCCTCCTCGATGAAGATCGAGAGCAACTCCGCGTCGATGTCCTGCTCCGAGGCGGGCTCGACAGGGGCGGTGACGACTGGCTGCGCCGTCACGTCCGGTTGTTCGTCGGCCAGAGGCTCGAAGGCTTCGAGTGACTCGAGCTCCACATCGGCCTCGTCATCACGAACTCGCAACGGCGACAGTGCGCCGTCCGTGGCGATGGATTCGGGCGCCTGTGCCGGCGCGGGCGCCGCACCTGCAGGATCGATGATCGATACGGAAATCCTCACCGTCGGTTCGATCGATTCCTCGGTGGCGGGGGTCGGCGCCGGCTTCTCCGGCCGCAGGAAGGTGTCCAGCTTGGCGCGCCCATGTTCGAGCGCCTGTACATAGAAGCCGAGCGCGGAGAGCTGATGGGCGATGTCTTCGAAGGTCGCCGCGGGCTCTTCCTCAGTGGCGCTGGCCAGCGCCGCGATACGGGTGCCGAGGGTGCGGATCAGCGCGCTCGCTTCGTCATCGCCGATCAGGGCGAGCGCGCCCTGAATCTGCTTGAGCGGCGCGGAGAGTTCCGCGAGCGGTGCGCGCTTGGTCTGGTTGCGAAAGAAGTCGTCCAGCCGTTGCTCGACATGGGATAGGTTGGACAGGATCTCGCGCGCGACCTGGTTCAGCGCTTCCCGTTCTTCGCCACGGCGGGCGGTTTCGACGGTGGCCGACTTCTCAGCAGTGGGCAGCGCCTCGCCACGGGTCAGGGCCGCCAGGCGCGTCAAGGTGTCGCCGACCTGTGCGGCAAAGCCGGCTTCGGGAAGACCCTCTCCGAGCGCTGCTTCGATCAGCAACTGGGCGGCGGCGATCTCGATCGCGACGACGTCGTTGAAGCGCAGCGGATCCTTGCGTAACCACTGCGTGAATCCAGCCAGGCCCTCCAGCAGGCGGTTCAACATTGGACGGCCGAGCCGCTGCGCTTCGCCGCGCAGCTGGGCCAGATGTTTCTCGAAGAGGGGCAGGGCGGCGGCCTTGCCCGAGCTGAACTCGTCCCATCCCTGCTTCACAGTCGCGAGCTCTGCGCGCAGTGCCTTGAGCAGCGGCGACAGGGGGATCTCGGAGACGCGCGCGCCTGCCTCGGGGATGAGTGCGTCGATCTGCCAGGTTTCGCGCACCGCACGCTGGAGGGGGCTGCGAGCCGGCGACAGGGCGACGAAGTAGAGCAACTCGCGCATCATGCGTTCGGGCATGTTGCCGGCGGCGAGCGATTCGCGTCCGAGTTCCTTGTCGAGTGCCGAGCACAGGCGCTTGACCGCCGGGTCGTCCGGCAGGTCGCCGTTCAGCAGTGCTTCGAAGAAGGCCTGCGCTGCCCACCACAGTGCGTTGGCGGCGGGCTTGTCGTGCAGCGGTTCGAGGTTGCGGGCTGCGTCCAGCAGTTCCTGAGCGCCGGTTCGGTCGCCCAGATTGCGGATGATCTTGAGCAGACCGCGCTGGAACAGGGCACGTTGTGCCCGAACCAGGCTTGCGCGTTCTGAGGCTTCAAGCCGCGCGACGCGGGCGAGGTGACGGGGCGGTCTGCGGCTGGTATCGGGGAAGAACAGGTCCGACGGGCTCGCGCTGCGCAGCGCGCAGGACGTTGCCACCTCGGCGTAGATCTCGCTGAGCCGCAGGGCCTGGTCGGGGGTGCCATGCACCAGCTCCTCGAGGTAGTTGCCTATCGCGGCAAGCCCGCGCCGACCCAGATCGACGGAGGAGGCGTCTAGCGCACGTTCTCCGCGGGCGAGCAGTCCGATGAATTGCTCGAGCGTGTTCGCGAACTGCGTCAGGCCATCGAGCCCGACGATGGACAGCGCGCCGCAGGCCTGGTGGAGGTGGCTCTGGGCGAACTGCAGCCCCGATTGCGAGGCATCCGGTCCGGCCGCCTTCTCCAGCGATTCGCCCGCCTTCACGAGCGCGAGCTCGATCTCGCTCTTCACCCAGGTGAGCGGTCCGAGATCCAGGTCTCTAGCTTCGGCCATGTACGATTCCCATGCTACTCATGCGCGTGCCGTATCGGATCAGACCCTGAAGCCCGACACCGAACCCTTCAGTTCCACCGCCAGTTCGGCAAGCTGGCCGACGGACACCGCAGTCTGTTGTGTTCCGCGCGTCGTCTGCTCGGTAATTGCGAGAATGTCCTTCATGGTCTCGGCGACGCGGATCGCGGTCGTCGCCTGGCCCTGCGTCTCGGTGGAGAGTTGCTCGATCGCGCGGGCAGTCTCGGCGGTGACTTCGCCGATCTCCGATAGCGCCCGACCCGCGGCGTCGGAGAGCTGCGCGCCCTCGACCACGTCGCGGGTGGCAGCTTCCATCGCGCCGACGGCGTCCTTGGTGTCGGTCTGGATGGTCTTGACGATCGCTGCGATCTGCTTGGTCGCCTCGCCGGAGCGCTCCGCGAGTCGCTGCACTTCCTCGGCAACCACGGTGAAGCCACGCCCGGCTTCGCCGGCCGAAGCTGCCTGGATGGCCGCGTTCAGCGCAAGCACGTTGGTCTGCTCGGTAATGTCGGAGATCAGTTCGACGATCTCGCCGATCTCCTGTGAGGATTCGCCCAGGCGCTTGATCCGCTTCGACGTCTCCTGGATCTGCTCGCGGATCTCGTTCATGCCCTTGATGGTGTTCTCCACCGCGTGCGCGCCCTTCTGGGTGGATTCGAGGGAGCGGCGCGCCACCTGTGCGGTCTGCAGCGCACGCTCGGACGAGCGCGAGATCGATTCGGCCATGTGCTGGATGGTCGCGCCGGCCTCCTCGATCTCGCGCGTCTGGCGTTCGGTCGCGTCGAGGAGTTCGCCGGAGGTTCGCTGCGCGGATTCGGTTGCGGTGGTCACGCGGCTGGCCGCGTCGTTGATGCGACGTACCAGCACCGACAGCTCCTCGACGGTGTAGTTGACGGTGTCGGCGATCGCGCCGGTGATGTCCTCAGATACCGTGGCGCGCACCGTCAGGTCACCGTCGGCAAGGTCGCCCATCTCGTTCATGAGGCGCAGGATCGCTTGCTGCGACTGGTTGCGCTCGCCCTCGGCGGACTGCTTCTGGCGTTCGGCCTCGGTGCGTCGCGCGATCTGGTCGGCGCGGAAGGCGCGCGCGATCATCGCGAGCAGCAGCAGGCTGAGCAGCCCCGTTCCAAGCGCGATCAGCGGAAACAGCGCCGGCCCGCCGACGGCCGCATCCAGCGCGGAAGAGACGGCACGCGTGCGCTCGAGCAGGTTACCGGCGTCGGAGATGATCCGCCCGCCCGCCTGCTTGGCCTGCACCAGCTGCTGGATGTTCGCGAGCATGCCGGTGATCGCCTCGAGGCTGGTGTGCGAGGCTTCGGCCAGCGCAGTGATGCGGGCGGTGGCCTCGCTCCCGCTGGCATTCTGGCGCAGGCGGTCGATGAGCTCGGCAAAGGTCTGAGCGTCCTTGCCGAGCTGGAAGGCCACCTCGGCGTCGATCGCGGCGGCGATCCGCAACGCCGTGGCATTCTTGGCGATCCGCTGGGTGAGCATCAGGACGGTGTTGGCCTGCGCGATCTGGCCGGCGCTCGCGCCTTCCTCGAGCTTCCAGGACACGACTTCCTCGGAGAGCGCGAGCAGCTCGGGGTTCTGCTTGTCGATGGTCGCGACCGTCTCGTTGAGCAGCGCAAGCCCGCGTGATTCGGTGAGCAGTTGGGCAACGTTCTTGTCGATGCGAGTCCAGAGCTCGCGCAGCGCGGTGAGCTCGGCCGCGGCACCATCGGCGGGCGGGACCTCGGTGCCGTTGATGCTGCCGCCGCGCGACAGTGCGTCCACAAGGCTGGTGAAGCGTGTCGCGCCCTCCTTGAGTTCGACGAAGGCGCTGCCCTCACCCTGCAGCGCAAGTTGGGCGGCCTTGGCGATCTGCTGGGAACGCATCTGCAACTCACCCGCGGCAGCGACGTACACGGTGCTCTTCGCCGATTCTCGCCCCTGGAACACGAGCAAGCCGATCGTGACCGCGACGAGCAGGATGAACACCGCGGTAAGCGATTGGAGGCCGCTGCCGGCTGAGGGCTGGCCCGCCGTGGCGGCGCGAGCGCTCGGCCGTGGCTTGGGAGTTCCGCTGGATTCCATGATCGTGGTGAGATCGGAAGCCATGTCCGTCGAGGTCGGTTTCTTGTCGCCCGAACCCAGGCCCGGTAGCTTAAACGCCATGTTGCTCACTCCGCCGAGAGTAGAAGTACGTGATACGAGATGGGATGTATCTGTCTTGAGAAGGGCTTGCGCTCAGGCTGCGTCCTCGCCCGCTTCCAGGAATGCGGGGCTGGCAAGCAGCGCGCGCACGTCAAGCTTCAGCCATTGCCGGTCCCACATGTCCCGCACCGAGCCGCCCACCCAAGGGTGCGCGGGGGGCGTGCCGTGATCCGGTTCGAACTCTTCCGGGCTGCGCAGGCCGGTGGTGCTGGAGAAGAGCAGAGCACTGTTGGCACCATGGCGGGCTCCGACGAGCAGCAGGCGTGCGCGACCCGTGGGGGTGATCGCAGGGCCACCATGGAAGAGCGAAAAATCCACGACGCCGTAGAGCATTCCGCGCACATTGGCGATGCCGCGATACCAGCCACGTGTCAGTGGCACGTGCGCCAGCGCTGGCACCGGCAGCACCTCGCCGGTATCGGTGAGGTCGATCAGCCAGTGCGTCTCGGCCGCCTCGAGCGCCAGCAAGGTGCGACGATCGCTGCCCTTGGCCTCGGCAAGGCGGTGTGCAAGGTTCTCCTGGAACTCGCGAAGGCTGGTCCGCTTGGCCATGTCGCTCAGCCGAACGCCTTGATGCGTGCGATCAGTTCCTTGTGATCCACCGGCTTCACGAGGTAGTCGAGCGCGCCCTGGCGCATACCCCAGATCTTGTCGGTCTCCAGCCCCTTGCTGGTGCACATGATGATCGGGATCGAGCGCGTGGCGTCATTGCGCGAGATCGTTCGGGTCGCCTGGTAGCCGTTGATGCCCGGCATGACCACGTCCATCAGGATCAGGTCCGGCAGTTCCGCTGCGCTCTTGGTGATCGCTTCGTCGCCACTTTCCGCCGTGATCACCTGATAACCGTGGCGCTGGAGTACTTCGGTCATCGCGAAGCGTTCGGTCGCTGAGTCGTCGACGACGAGAATCTTCTTGATTGTCATGGTGTGATGTGTCCTGGATCAGGCCGTGTCCTTGCCGCAGTGGTGAGCCACGGCCTTGAGCAGGCTGTCCTTGGTGAAGGGCTTGGTGAGGTATTCGTCGGAGCCAACCATGCGTCCGCGTGCGCGGTCGAACAGGCCGTCCTTGGATGAAAGCATGATCACCGGCGTCGCGGCGAGGCGCGGGTTCTTCTTGATCAGCGCGCAGGTCTGGTAGCCGTCGAGGCGCGGCATCATGATGTCCACGAAGATCAGGTCGGGGCGATGGTCGGCAATCTTGGCGAGCGCGTCGAAGCCGTCCTCCGCAAGCACGACCTGACATCCGGACTGGGTGAGGAAAATCTCGGCGCTCCGCCGGATCGTGTTGCTGTCGTCAATGACCATCACCTTGAGGCCGGTCAGGTCCATCGTGTTCAGTCCTCGGTCAGCATTCATGTTTCATCGGAACCGCAGCCCGGCAGGCCTTACGGATGCGGTCGGCATCGTCACCGATTCGGGGCGCTGCGTCAATGACGCAGGTCAACGTCGGGTCGCGCCGCTCAGATCTCCACCATCTCGAAATCCTCCTTGCGCGCTTCGCATTCCGGGCAGGTCCAGTTGGGTGGGACATCCTCCCAGCGCGTGCCCGGTGCGATACCGTCGTCCGGCATCCCCGCGGCCTCGTCGTAGATGAAGCCGCAGATGAGGCACATGTAGGTCTTGAATTCTGGCATGGCGGTCACGAGGCACCGGATCGGTGCTTTGGCGTTAGAATCGGGGCTATGTTACCGCATTTCCCAATCTGCCCGGCAGGCGCGGGTTTCACACCCGGATGTCCCTTGTCATGCAATCTGTGATCCCTCCTGCGCCACCTGGCGTGCTCAGTTTCTCCAGTGCCGACCCCAGCGGTGGCGCGGGTGTGCAGGGGGACGCGCAGACCTTTGCCGCCCTGGGCTGTCACCCGATGTCGGTGATCTGTGCGGTGTCCGTGCGTGACACCCGGAGCACGGACGACTGTCTGGTGCTCGACGACGACTCCGTGGTCGTGCAGGCCCGCACCATCCTCGAGGATGTCCCCGTGCGCGCGTTCCGTCTCGGCGTCGTGGGTAGCGTGGAGAACCTCGTCGCCATTGCCGAGATCCTTTCGGATTATCCCGAGGTGCCGGTGGTGCTCGAGCCGCTGCTGTCGCAACTCGTCGGCGGCGAGGATGGCGCCGGTGAGGAGCTCGCGGAAGCCATGGTCGAGCTCATTCTTCCTCAGACCACGGTGCTGGTCTCGGATCGGCTCGAACTGGCGCGTCTTCTCGCTGCCGGCGTCGACGAGGAGGACGAGCAGGATGAGTCGGACGAGCCGAGCGATCTCGCCGGCCTGCTCATGCTCGGCACCGAGTTCGTGCTCGTGACCGATGCCGGAGGGCATGGCCCGCAATGCGTGAATGTCCTGCATGGCAGTCAGGGTGTGGTGCGTACCGATGCATGGGAGCGCTTGCCGGGTCAGCATGTGGGTGCACGTGCAACCCTCGCCGCCGCGATTGCCGCCTGCCTCGCCCGGGGCATGGCCGTCCCCGAGGCGGTGCGTGAGGCCCAGGCCTATACCTGGCGCGCGCTTGCGGCAGCTTACCGGCCCGGCATGGGCCCGGCGCTGCCGGATCGCCTGTGCGACCTGCGCGGAGCGGCAGCGCGTTGAAGCGTCCGGCAGAACACGGCCTTTACCTGATCACGCCGGACTGTATCGACACCCTGGCGCTCACCGCGCGCTTGCGGCCCGTGCTCGCCACCGGCGGGGTGGCCCTGCTGCAATACCGCTGCAAGGTCCTCGTGGGCGAAGCGCGAGAGGCGCAGGCGCGGGCGGTTGCAGCGCTGTGTGCGGAAGCGGGCGTGCCTCTGGTCATCAACGACGACTTGACGCTTGCGCTGACGGTCGGCGCTGCCGGGGTGCATCTCGGGCGCGATGATGGCGACCCGAGCCTGGCCCGCGCGCGCCTCGGGCCTGCTGCCATCATCGGTGTGAGCTGCTACGACGAGTGGGCGCGCGCCGAGGCCGGAGTCGCCGCGGGGGCGGATTACATCGCCTTCGGCGCGATCTATCCATCCCCCACGAAGCCCGCGGCAGTGCGGGCGCCACTGGCGCTCCTCACGCGTGCGGCTGCTGCCTTGCCGACGCGCGTCGCTGCAATCGGTGGGATCACCGTCGAGCGTGCGGCCGAAGTGCGTGCGGCGGGTGCGCATTATGTCTGCGTCGTGTCGGACGTGTTCGATGCGGCGGATCCGGTCGGTCGGGTGTGCGCCTATCAGCGTGCGCTGTGCTCTGCGTCCGGATGAACCTGGCCGCGCATGGCTTGACGAGTGTGTGCGGCGAATCCCTGAACCCTGATATCCAGGAATGTGCAAGATCATGACCAGCAAGAACGAAACCCTGTTTGAACGTGCCCAGAAGACCATCCCCGGTGGCGTCAACTCACCCGTGCGCGCCTTCCGTTCGGTGGGCGGTACGCCGCGCTTCATCGAACGAGCCGAGGGCTGCAGGGTGTGGGATGCGGACGGCAAGGAGTACATCGATTATGTCGGCTCCTGGGGCCCCGCGATTGCCGGCCATGCCCACCCTGCCATTGTCGATGCGGTGCGCGAGGCGGCGCTGGCCGGATTGTCCTTCGGCGCGCCGACCGAGGCCGAGGTGGAGATGGCCGAGACGCTGTGCGAGATGCTGCCGTCGATGGAGATGGTGCGGCTGGTGAGCTCCGGCACCGAGGCGACGATGAGCGCGATCCGTCTCGCGCGCGGCTTCACCGGGCGCGATGCCATCATCAAGTTCGAGGGCTGCTATCACGGCCACGCCGACAGCTTGCTGGTGAAGGCCGGCTCCGGCCTCCTGACCTTCGGCAACCCGTCCTCGGGCGGCGTGCCGGCGGATTTCGCCAAGCACACGATCGTGCTCGACTTCAACGACCTCGAGCAACTCGAGTCGGTGTTCAAGGCGCGCGGCAGCGAGATCGCGGCGGTGATCGTCGAGCCGGTGGCCGGGAACATGAACCTGATCAAGCCCCGTCCCGGCTTCCTCGAAGGCCTGCGCGAACTGTGCACGCAGCACGGCACGGTGCTGATCTTCGACGAGGTGATGACCGGCTTCCGCGTCGGACCGCAGGGTGTGCAGGGCCTCCTCGGCATCACCCCCGACCTCACCACGCTCGGCAAGGTCATCGGTGGCGGCATGCCGGTGGGGGCCTTCGGCGGCCGGCGCGACATCATGCATGCGATCGCGCCGCTCGGTTCGGTGTACCAGGCCGGCACCCTGTCCGGCAGCCCGGTCGCGGTTGCTGCGGGGCTGGCCTCTTTGAAGCTGGTGCGTGCGCCGGGCTTTCATGACTCGCTCGCACAGCGCGCCCGCCAATTGGTCGAAGGGCTCGCGGCAGCAGCTTCGGCCGCCGGCGTGGTGTTCAGCGCCGATGCAATCGGCGGCATGTTCGGGGTGTATTTCAGCGCCGAGGTGCCGGACACCTTCGCGGCGGTGACCGCGGGCGACCGCGAGCGCTTCAACCGCTTCTTCCACGCGATGCTCGATGCCGGCCACTACTTTGCGCCGTCCGCCTTCGAGGCGGGCTTTCTGTCGGCCGCGCACGGCGAGGCGGACATCGCGGCAACGGTTGCGGCGGCGCAGGCGGTGTTCCCGGCCTTGCGCGCGTGAGCGCGCGCTGCGCTCCGGCCGGCGTCCGGAGCGCACGCGACTCACATCAGGAACAGCGTGGCGAGCCCGAGGAAGATGAAGAATCCGCCCGAGTCGGTGAGCGCGGTGATCATCACCGAGCCGCCGAGCGCCGGGTCCTTGCCGAGGCGGGCGCGCAGCATCGGAATGGTGACGCCGGCACAGGCGGCGAGGAGCAGGTTGAGCGTCATCGCCGAGGTCATCACCGCGCCGAGCTGCCAGCTGTCGTACAACCACCATGCGAGCCCACCGAGAAAGCCGCCCCACACCAGGCCGTTGATCAGCGCCACGCCGACTTCCTTGCGCAGCAGGCGCTTGAATGCGCTCTGCTCGACCTGACCCATCGCGATTGCGCGCACGATCATCGTCACCGTCTGGTTACCCGAGTTGCCGCCGATGCCTGCGACAATGGGCATCAGCGCGGCGAGCGCCACCAGCTGCTCGATCGCGTTCTCGAAGAGGCCGATCACCCGCGAGGCGATGATCGCGGTCACCATATTGATCGCCAGCCAGGCCCAGCGGTTCTTCACCGAGTCCCATACCGAGGCGAAGATGTCCTCTTCTTCCTTGAGGCCGGCCTGGTTGAGGATCTCCTGTTCGGATTCCTCGCGAATGTAGTCGACCACGTCCGTGACGGTGAGCCGGCCGATGACGCGCTTGTCCTTGTCGACCACCGGCGCGGAGACGAGATCGTAGCGCTCGAAGGCCTGCGCGGCGTCGTCCGCGTCGTCGTCGGGCTCGAAGCTGATCACCGTCTCGGTGCGCATCAGGTCGGCGACGAGCGACTCCGGGTCCTTGGTGAGCAGGGATTCGAGGGTCAGGATGCCCTTCAGATGGTCGTCGCGATCGACGACGAAGAGCTTGTCGGTGTGGTCCGGCAGCTCGTCGAAGCGGCGCAGGTAGCGCAGCACCACTTCGAGGGTGACGTCCTCGCGTACCGTCACCATGTCGAACTCCATCAGCGCGCCGACGGTGTCCTCGGGGTAGGACATCGCAGTGCGCAGCTGCTCGCGGCTCTCGCTGTCGAGGGATTCGAACACGTCCTCGATGACTTCCGGCGGCAGGTCGGGCGCGAGGTCGGCGAGCTCGTCGGCATCCAGGGACTCCGCTGCGGCCTTGAGCTCGGCGGTGTCCATGGTCTCTATCAGAGACTCGCGTACCGCGTCGGAAACTTCGAGCAGGATCTCGCCGTCGCGCTCCGCCTTCACCAGGTTCCACACCAGGAGGCGGTCTTCGAGCGGCAGGGCCTCGAGGATGTAGGCGATGTCGGCCGTGTGCAGCTCGTCGAGGCGCTGGCGCAGCTCGCTCAGGTGCTGCTTGTGGAGCAGTCCCTCGACCAGCGCATGGCGTGGCATGTCCTGGCGGTGGACGAGATCCTCGACCAGCTTCTGGCGCGACAACAGATCCTGCACCTCTCGCAGGTGTTGCTGGACATCGTCAGGCTGGCGTTCTTCTTCGACGGTCATGCGCGTCCCGGTTTGCGTGAGGCGGGAAAGTGAAGCCCAGGGGGAATTCTACGGGGTGGAGGTGACGGCGGCGACCGAAAATTGCCGCGCGAGCGTCCACAACCGGTGATCGACGTCCCTTGGTGATGGACAGTCTGCGCGGTTGCGTCAGGGGATGGCCGAGCTGCCCATGCGCCGTGCAATGCTCGCGGCGTGGGCCGACAGGCGCGGCCCGAACTGGCGCTCGTAGCGCCGTGGGCTGGGCAGGCGCACCGCCAGACGTGCAGCCTCGGAGGGGCCGAGCTGGGCACAACTCACGCCGTGGAAGCGCCGCGCGGCCGCTTCGCAGCCGAACAGACCATCGCCCCATTCGACGACGTTGAGGTAAACCTCAAGGATGCGTCGTTTCGACCAGGTCGCCTCGAGCATCACGGTGATCACGGCCTCCTGCACCTTGCGCAGATAGCTGCGCTCGGGGCTCAGGAACAGGTTCTTGGCGAGTTGCTGAGTGATCGTCGAGCCGCCGGAGACCGTCCTGCCGCGCCGCTGGTTGCGCTCCAGCGCCCGCTGCATGCCTTCCCAGTCGAAGCCCGTGTGGGACATGAAGCGGTCGTCCTCGGCTGCAACCACGGCGCGCTTGAGATTCGTGGAGATGCGCTCGTACGGCACCCACCGGTGATCCAGCCTGGCGGTAGGAGTCCTCTCCTGCAGTTCGGCGAGGCGGATCTCCATGAAGCGGGTACTGGTCGGATCGACCTCGCGCCACCACAGTACCTGCGCGAAGATCCAGGTCTGCCACATCAACAACAGCGCACATGCCGCGGCGAGAATGCGCAGCAGGCGGCGACCCACGGCTTCAGCCGCTTAGCGCCCGGCGCAGCGCTGCGAGCACGGGCGCCGTGTCGGGACGGATGCCGCGCCACAGCGCGAAGCTCTCGGCGGCCTGCTCGACCAGCATGCCCAGCCCGTCGGCAAGGTGTCGCGCACCCGCCCCGCGCGCCGCCGCGAGGAAGACGGTCTCGTGCGCGCCGTACATCATGTCGTAGGCGAGCGTGCACTCGGCATATGCCTGTCCCGGCAGCGCCGGTGCTTCGCTCGCGAGGCTTGCGGAGGTGGCGTTGATGACGATATCGAAGCGCGCCTCGGTCAGTGCCGCGAACGGTTGCGCCTCGAGCCGAGTCCGCGCTGCAGAGGGGGCGAAGCGCTCGCGAAGCGCCTCCGCCTTTTCAGGGCTGCGGTTTGCAATCGTCAGGCTGGCCGGCGAGGCCCCCAGCAGCGGCAGCACCGCGCCGCGCGCCGCGCCGCCTGCCCCGAGGAGCAGGATGCGGCTGCCCGACAGGTGGAAGCCCAGGTTGGCGGTGATGTCACGCACCAGCCCTGCGCCGTCGGTGTTGTCACCGAAAATCAGCTCGCCATCGAACTTGAGTGTATTCACCGCACCGGCGGCCTCGGCGCGGGCGCTCAGCCGGTTTGCGAACGCATGGGCCTCCAGCTTGAACGGGACGGTCACGTTGAGCCCGCGGCCCCCGGCGTGACGGAACGCGTCGACGGCCGCGGCAAAGCCGTCGAGTGGTGCGAGCAGGGCCTTGTACTCCAGCGCCTCGCCGGTCTGCCGCGCGAACGCGGCATGGATTTGCGGTGACTTGCTGTGGGCGATGGGGTTGCCGATGACGGCGTATCTGTCCATGTGCAGGTGGCAGCGGTGATTGGCGCTATTGCGCGGTGAGCTTGTCGGAGTTGGTGAAGGTCCAGGTGCGGGTGATCTCGATGATGTCCGTATCCGCGCGGATGTCGGGCGGAAAGGCGGAGAACGGTGCGGCGAGCCGCACGATGTTGAGCGCGGCCTCGTCCAGCACGGGCTTTCCGGAGGAGCGCTGGATCTCGACCTTCTCGAGCGAGCCGTCGGCGCGGATCACCACCGATACGAGCAGACTGCCGTACATGCGGCCACGCGCGGCCTCGGGGTAGTTGAGCGTGCCGACGCGCTCGATCTTCTGGCGCCAGTCTTCCACATAACGGGCGAAGCGGTACTCGCGCGTGCGTGCGCCGATGAACTGCTTGCGCGGGCGCTTGGCGTACTCGTTGAGGCTGCGGTCGATCTGTGCCTCGAGCTTGGCCACGGCGGCGGCACTATCCAACAGGTCCAGCCCGGAGACCGGCGCGGGTTCGGGTTGCGAAAGCGGCGGTGGGCTGTTCTCGCTGCGTTTGATGGCCGGTTTCTGCGCCTTGTCGTTCGTCAGCACCGGCGCCTTGGGTTTCTCGATCTTGGGAGGTTCCTGCATTTTGCGCGCGTCGGCAAGGGCGTCGCCATCCTTGCGCGCGTCCTGGGGCGGAACCGGCGTGGTCGGACGCACGGATTCGTCGGTGCTGCCGCCGCCATCGAGGTTGGCCTGTGCGAGCACCTCGGCCTGGTCGGGAGCCTTTGCATGGCGCGCGTTGACCAGCACCACCTCCAGGCTGCTGTCGCGGTTGCGTGGCTGCTCCAGTCCAGGGGGCCGGAACTGCACGCTGAGCGCCACGCCGTGCAGCAGCAGCGAGATCACGATCGCGATGTTGAAGCGCCAGTCGCCCAGCAGCCATGCAGGTAGCCGCCGGGAAGTGCGAGCCGCGGCCCGGGGGGCTGCGGCGTTGCGATGCGTGGGCGATGCTGTGCGCGCTCTCTTCATCGGCAGGGGTCAGCTATTCTCCGCGATCACGCTCGCAAGCGTCTCCGCGTCCGGCTCCGCAAGCGTTTCAACAAAGTGCAGTTCCAGTTCGACGTCGAGGAGGTCGCTACGCCCGACCGAGAGCAGGACCCTCGAGCCCGGGATGTGCGGTGGCAGCGAAGATACCTTGATGACGACCGGCAACTTCTCGAGCCGCACGACGTTGTCGCGCAGGACTTGTGCCCCGATGTGCACGACTGCGTTCTGGCGCAGCCAGCGTATGCACCAGTAGCGTTCCATCTGGCGCTGGAACTCGGCATAGGCCGCGTAGGTGAGCTCGAAATCGCGCAGTGCCGCCATCAGGTCGGTGGAGCGCGGTGCGAACGGCGCCTCAGTGCCGGACAGGACCGCGATGATCTGCCACTGGTTGACCAGATCCACGTAGCGACGCAGCGGCGAGCTCGACCATGCGTAGCAATCGACGCCGAGCGCGTCGTGCGGTTCGGCGTGGGTGGTCATGCGCACCTTGCCGCCGCTCTGGGCGCGATACAGGCCGGGAACTCCGGCCTCGTCGAGCAGCTTGCCCCAGGTCGCGTTGGCGAGAATCATCAGCTCGGACACCAGCTTGTCGAGCGGCGAGCCGCGTTTGCGCTGGCTGATGCTGATCGCGCCCGGGCCGTCCGGCGTCTGCGCATCCCAGTCCACGTAGAAGTTGAAGTCCATCTGGTTCTGGTTGGCGCTGGCCTTGCCGCGGCCGGCCTCCAGGATGGTGGCGAGGTCCCACAACAGGGTGAGCTCGCGCTTCCATTCGAACTCGGGCACGCCGTGCTCGAGGGTCTCCTCGTTGAACAGCGGCTCGATGTCGTGATGGCGCAGGTTGGCAACGATGGGTACGCGCTCGATCCGGCTCTCGTGCGACAGGATTGCCAGGGCGGGAGACACATTCAGGTAGAGCGACACCGCGGGGCACTCACGGCCGGCAGCAAGGGTGAAGCGCTCGACCACCGCGTCCGGCAGCATGGTGATCTTGTTGCCAGGCATATACACCGTGGACAGGCGCCGCCTGGCGATCGTGTCGAGCGCCGAGCCGCGTGCGAAGCCGAGCCCGGGGGCCGCGATATGGATGCCGATGCGCCAGCCGCCGCCCGCTTGGGCTGTGATCGAGAAGGCGTCGTCAATCTCGGTGGTGGTGGCGTCGTCGATCGAGAATGCAGCGACCTCAGCTCGCGGCAATGTCGGCTCTGCGTCGGGCAGCGAGAAGGCGGGAAAGTCCGTGCCCTCAGGGAAGTGCTCGAACAGGAAGCGCCGGTAGTGAAACGCGTAGCTCGAGTCGAACGCGCCGCACTCGAGCATGAGCCGCGCGGCGGAGAGTCCGGTATCGACGCAGGCGGCCTCCAGCGCCTTGGCCTCGATGCGGTTGCGATCCGGTCGGTAAAGCAGCGGGTCGAGCATGTCGCGCAGCGCGGCCGGCAGCCTGCGAGCGACGAGGTCCGCGCGCATGGCCTCCATCGCCTCGGTCTGCTGGCGTTTCTTCTCCAAGCCGGCCAGCGCTGCCTTCAGGATGTCGGGCGGCGCCTTGCGGAAGCGACCGCGTCCCTTGCGATGGAAGTACATCGGCGATGCGTGTAGCCGCAGCAGCAGGGTGGCACTCTCCACTGGCGTGGGGGAGCGGCCGTAGTAGTCCTGCGCGAGCTCGACGAAGCCGAATTCCTCCTCGCCACAGACCTCCCAGAGGAAGTCGGCGTCGAGCGTCTCGCTCGCCGCCTCCGCACGCTCCAGCAGCGCGCCCGGCCCAGGCTCCCGGAACTCCAGCAGGACGTGGCTGGACTTGAGCTTCACGCGCTTGCCGTGGGACGTTTCCACCTGCAAGGACGAATCATTGTCCGACAACACCGTCCCGGCCTTGAAAGCCCCGCTTTCCTCAAACAGCACAAACATCAATTACCGCCTTCGATCGATTGGCCCAACAGTTTATCAGGCCGGACCGCAGCGGGCGCGTGCCGTTCATGGCGCACGGCGGGAGTTGGAGGCGTATACTCGTGTTTCCGGGAATCGATATGGCGGTCAGATGAAACCGCCCGCATGGGGGAGAGCATGAACGAGCAGGCGTGGTGGGTGATTGCGATCGTCGCAGTGGTGACCAGCGGCGTGATCGGATTCTTCATCGGACGGGCTGGCGGCGCCGGGCGTGGCCGTGTCGACGAGCTGGAGGAGGCGCTGGCACGCGAGAAAGCGGCGCTCGAGGCCTACAAGGAGAAGGTCGACGCCCATTTCGACAAGACGGCCGGGCTGTTCGTGTCCATGGCGGGTTCCTACAAGTCCCTGTTCGAACACCTCGCAAACGGTTACGAGGCGCTCGCGCCGGGGGGCGCACGTGGGGTGTTCAAGGAGCGGATCGAGACCATGCTGGCGGCACCAGCCAAGGCTAACGACGAAGCCGCTGCAGAGACCGTGGGGCCGGCTGCCGTCGTGGCCGCCGCCACCGGTGCAATCGTAACCGGGCCGGAGCCTGAGCCGGTCGCTGGGGCAACCCATGGGGCAACCGACGGGGCGGCGCAGGAGGCGACTGCCGATGAAGGGGCCGCTGCGTTGCAGGCCGAGTCCTCGCGGGATGATGCCGGTGAGGGCATCGGCGTTGCTGAGGCGGATTCGGCGAAACCCACCGGGCATGTCGGCTGAGGCCGTGAGCAATTTCACGCAGCAGGCTGTTCAGTAGCCGCAGCAGCCTTGTGACGGGTGACAGCGCGGGTTCGGCAAGTCATACTTTGGTAATAGGTTCATACCAAGGTTTGCGATGCTCGCGTTGCTGCGCTCCTTTCTCGTTGTACTGATCTTCCTTGCTCCACCGCTCGCCAGGGCGGACGAGTTGGTGGTGTTGCTGACACCCCGCTCCACACCGTTTTCAGCGCTGGACGAGAACGGACGGCTGTCAGGTTTCAACGTCGACATCGCCAACGCGATCTGCCGCGAGCTTGCCCGGCCGTGCAGTCTGAAGGCACTGACCTTCCCCGAGATCATTCCCGAGATTGCGGCGGGCCGCGCGCACATCGGCATCGCCAATTTTCTCCGTACGCCGGAGCGGGAACGCCTGGTTGCCTTCTCCGTGCCCTACTGGCGCTCCACATCGTCCCTGATCGGTCCGCCGGGCGTCGTCGTGGACGACCTGGCCGCGTTGATCGCGCACAACCCGGTGTGTGTGATCAGCGATTCAGCGCAGATGCGTTTCCTGCAAGAGCATGCGGGCGCCAACGCCGGACGATTGCAGGCGCTGGCGTCAAACCAGGCGGTGCTGGATGCGCTCGTTGCCGGGACCTGTCGTGTTGCGCTGATGCCGACCATGCAGGCGCTGCCGTTCCTGCAATCCCAGGTGGGGGCAGGATTCGGCTTCCTCGCGCAGCCACGCATGGACCGCGGTCTCGGCGGGGACGTGTTGATTGCGCTGACTCAGGGCGACAAGGCGCTCAAGGAAGGCGTCGATCGTGCGATCGCCCGACTGATAGACAGCGGCGAGCACGAGAGGATTACCCGCAAGTATTTTCCCTTCAGCATCCTCTGAGTGATGACGAAGGTGTCCCGCGCGGTGTTGCCGCAATCCGCTCCGGAGGGCACGGCCGACGGGCGCCTGTCGTTGCGCAAGTTCTCGCTCTGGGTGACCGTGCTCACCGCTGTCGGCATGGCGGTGGGACTGCTTCTGGTCGTGATCGTGTCGGACTCGGTGATCCGCCTTGCAGAGCAGGGCGGGGACGTCTCTGCGCGCCAGCGGATGGAGGAACTGCGCGCGATCGGCAACCTCGAGCGTCTGATCGCGTTGGGAGATCAACTCGTCGAGGAGCGTGAGGGCGCGCGTGCCCGTACGCTGGCGAACACCATGCAGGCGCTGGCGATGCAGCCGGCGGCTGGGGGGCGCGAGGTGAACCCTGCGGTGGCGGACACCTTCGAGGTGGTGCGTGAGCTTCAGGCGATCCGTGAGGCACAGCGCGTCGGCACAACCGCAGGTGGACTGGGCGAGACCGAGCATGCACGCGTCAGGGAAGTCTGGAATGCACACCGCAACCGGCTCAAGGCGGTCGCGGACGATACTGCAGTGGGTCTGGTGCAGACGGTGACGGAAAGTTCGCGGGCGATCGTGCAGGGCTCCAGGCTGGTGCTGACGGTTGCCGTCGTCGGCACGCTATTGGCGGGCATCATCGGGCTGCTGTTGGTCGTGACGGTGCGACGTCAGTTGCTGGGCCCGTTGATGGCGATCTCGGACTACCTCGTGGGTTTGCGCAAGGGCGTCGATGCCGGCCTGGCGTTGCCGGTCGCGCGCAGCCGCGAGGTTGCCGATGTGGTTGATGCCGTTTCGCAGCTCGCCACGGCGCAGCACGCGCTGGAGCGTGCTGCGCTGCATGACCCGCTCACTGGCCTGTCCAACCGCTACGGGCTGGAGGCACGCATGGAGCAGGCGATGCACCATGCACGGCGGATGGGGCTGAAGCTCGCGGTGATGTTCATCGACCTCGACCGCTTCAAGGCGATCAACGATTCACTCGGCCACGTCAATGGCGACCAGCTGCTGCGCATCATGGCGGACCGCTTTAGCGGTTGCCTGCGCGATACCGACATGGTTGCGCGTCTCGGCGGGGACGAGTTCGTGGTGGTGATGACCGACCTCGTGCGCGCGTCGGACGCCGTCAATGTGGCGGAGAAGCTCCTCGATTCGGCACAGCGGCCGCTGCGTCTGGAAGGCATCGAGATGCAGGTGACCGCGTCGTTGGGCGTGTGTTTCTTCCCTGACGACGGTAAGGACGCCGTCACCCTGATGAAGCATGCGGATATCGCGATGTACCAGGCGAAGTCTGCAGGGCGCTCCAACTTCAAGTTCTTCAGTCCCGAGATGAACAGCGCGGTGGCGCACCGCCTGGGGTTGGAAAGCGAGCTACGGCGCGCGCTCGACCGCAACGAGTTCGAGCTCTTCTATCAGCCGCAGATCTCGGCCTCGAGCGGGCGGCTAGAGGCGGCCGAGGCGCTCATCCGCTGGCGGCGCGAGAACGGCACCCTGGTGTCGCCGATCGAGTTCATCCCCATCGCCGAGGAGAGTGCGCTCGTAAGCCGTATCGGCGAGTGGGTGCTGTGCGAGGCGTGTGCGCAGCTCGCGGCCTGGCGGGCACGCGGTGCCCAGACACTGCGCATCTCCGTGAACCTGTCGGTACGACAATTGCGCGACCCGGCTCTGGCGCCCTTTGTTGCGGCGCTGTTGCAGAAGCACGCGCTGCCGCCGGCTGCGCTGGAGCTCGAGATCACGGAGAGCGCCGCAATGGAGGATCCGGAGGCCTCCATCCGCAACCTGGGAGCGCTGCGTGCGCTCGGCGTATCGCTCGCGATCGATGATTTCGGTACCGGCTATTCGTCGCTCGCCTATCTCAAGCTCCTGCCGATCGACCGCCTGAAGCTCGACCGCAGCTTCGTCAGCGAGCTCGAGATCGACCCGGACGATGCCACGATCTGCGCGGCCACGGTCGGTCTCGCACACAATCTGCGCATGGAGCTGATTGCCGAGGGCGTGGAGACCGCGGCGCAGGCGGACTACCTGCGCGAGCTCGGCTGTGACCTGCTGCAGGGCTATTACTTCCACAAGCCGCTGAGTCTCGCGGCGTTCTCGCAGCTGCTTGAACAGTCGCGCGTCGTCCCCGGCCTGGCTGCATGAGCCAGCGTCAGATTGCCGGCATCGCAGATGCGACGAGGGCGCTGGCGTTTAGGGCGTAGCCGGCGCCTTCGCGATGGGCGTCCAGCAAGTCGGCCACGGCCTCGCGCACGGCGATGAGTTTCGCCGCCGGTAGCTGTGACAAGGACTCGGCTGCGCCGCCGGCGAGATCCAGAAAGGCCTGCCAGTAGTCGTCCGCGCTGTCGAAGCGGCAGCGGAAGGTGCATTCGGACATGTTCACCGAAACGAACCCGGCTTCGACGAGTAGCGTCTTCAGCACCGCCGGCTCGCCCATGCGGAACACCGAAGGCCGCGCCACCCTTGGCGCCGGCAAGACGCGGGCGATCGCATCCTGGGCAACGCCGATGAGTGGCACGTTCTCGCGCACCCCCCACACCGAAAGCACCAGGCGCCCATCCGGGCGCAGCACGCGGCGGATTTCGGCGAGCGCCTTCGCCGGGTGCGGAAACATGAACAGCGCGAGCCCCGCGAGCACACGGTCCACGCTGGCGTCCGCAAGGCATAGGTGCTCCGCATCCGCGGCGGTGTAGAGAAGCCCGTTGCCCAGCGAGTCGCGTGCCGTGATCAGCATGCGCTCGGCGATGTCGGTGGCGATCACCTGCCCGGCCTTGCCGACCACAGCGGCAGCGGGACCGGCGAGCAGGCCGGGCCCGCTGGCAAGATCCAGTACCTGATGGCCGGGGGCGAGCTCCGCTGCGCCGATGACGGCTTCGGCAAGCGCGGAGCGCAGTCCGGCGCCGAAAGCGTAGCGCTCCGCGATGCGGTTGAAACCAGCGCGTTCGAGCGCCTTGAAGCGACGCACATCGAAGTCCCCGCTACTCATCGGGCACGCTCCGCGAAGTCGATCACCGCGTCGAGCATCTCCGGCCAGCGGCTGAAGCCATGATCGCCACCGTCGAACACGCTCTGGCGAGCGCCTGCATAGCGGGCCACCGCGGCACGGTAGTCGAGCACCTCGTCGCCCGTCTCGACCATCAGCCAGAAGCGCTCGGGGCGGCTGAGCTCCGGCAGTTCGAGCGCACGCAGTTCGGCGATGTGCCCGTGGGTGAAATCGAAGGTCTCGCCGGTGTACATGTTGGTCTGCGTGCCGACGTAGGCCTCGAGCGAAAGTGGCGCGACGACCGCCGGGTTCACCAGCACCGCGTCGAGGTCCCACGTCTCGGCGAGCCAGGTTGCGTAGTAGCCGCCGAGCGAGCTGCCGACAAGCGTGGGGCGGTGGGTGGGGTTGGCGGCCAGCTGGCGGCGGATCTCCTCTTCCGCCAGCGCGATTGCGGCGCGCGGCGACACCGGAAGCTGCTCGCACCAGAAGGCGTCTGCGAGGCCACGTGCGGCCATGCGTTCCTTCAGTGCCCGCGCCTTGATCGAGGCGGGGGCGGAGCGGAAGCCGTGGAGGTAGATGATCATTTGCGGGGTTCTCCCGATGTGCGTGGTGTGTGAGCGCGTCATCTGCAGCTGCGCAACCGCGGATGCAAAAAACGCCGAACCCGCATGTGTGCGTGATTCGGCGTTGCGATGTGGTGGGCCGTACAGGGCTTGAACCTGTGACCAATCGATTATGAGTCGACTGCTCTGACCAACTGAGCTAACGGCCCCGCGTGATCAACTGTCGCTGTCGAGGAAGCTGCGCAGGCGCTCCGAGCGGCTGGGGTGCCGGAGCTTTCTCAGGGCCTTGGCCTCGATCTGGCGGATACGCTCGCGGGTGACGTCGAACTGTTTGCCGACCTCCTCCAGCGTGTGGTCGGTGTTCATCTCGATGCCGAAGCGCATGCGCAGCACCTTCGCCTCACGCAGCGTGAGCGAGTCGAGCACCTCGCTGGTCGCGTCGCGCAGGCTGGAGAACATCGCCGCATCGGCTGGCGCCAGCGTGGCCTGGTCCTCGATGAAATCGCCGAGATGGGAGTCGTCATCGTCGCCGATCGGTGTCTCCATCGAGATCGGTTCCTTGGAGATCTTCATGATCTTGCGGATCTTCTCCTCGGGCATCTCCATTTTCTCTGCCAGCGTCGCGGGATCCGGCTCCATGCCGGTTTCCTGGAGGATCTGACGGCTGATGCGGTTCATCTTGTTGATCGTCTCGATCATGTGCACCGGGATGCGGATGGTGCGTGCCTGGTCGGCAATCGAGCGCGTGATCGCCTGGCGGATCCACCATGTGGCGTAGGTCGAGAACTTGTAGCCGCGGCGGTATTCGAACTTGTCCACGGCCTTCATCAGACCGATGTTGCCTTCCTGGATGAGGTCGAGGAACTGCAGGCCGCGGTTGGTGTATTTCTTTGCGATCGAGATCACCAGGCGCAGGTTGGCCTCGGTCATCTCGCGCTTGGCGCGTCGCATCTTCGCTTCGCCTGTGGACATCTGGCGATTGATGTCCTTCAGGTCCTTGAGCGTGATGCCGATGCGGTCCTGCAGGTCGATGAGCTTCTGCTGCTCCTCGAGCACCGCTGGGTGGATGCGCATCAGGCCCTCGGCGTATTTCTGGCCGGCCGCGATTTCGTCCTTGAGCCAGTCGAGATCGATCTCGCGGCCCGGGAATACCTTGATGAAGTGGGTGCGTGGCATCCCGGCGCGCTCCACGCACAGGCGCAGGATCTGGCGTTCGTGGCCGCGCACCTGCTCAACCATGTGGCGTACCGAGTCGCACAGGCGCTCGATCGTCTTGGCAGTGAAGCGGATGTTGAGCAGTTCGTCGGAGATCTTTTGCTGCAGCTCGCGATAGGTCTCGTCGCGCGAGCCGTTGCTCGCGAGCGCCTGCATCTTGTCTTCGTAGATCGCGCGGATGAGGGCGAAACGCTCCAGCGCATCGGTCTTGAGCTTCAGCAGGGTTGCGGCGTTCGCGGCCGCCTCACGGTCGGCGCCGCCTTCCTCGTCCTCGTCTTCCTCGTCGTCCGCGACGGTTTCCTCCTCTTCCTCGATCTCGGCGTCACTGTCCTCGTCGGCATTCTCCGCCGCAGCGGCGGCCTCCGCCTCGGAGATGGCATTCGGGTCGAGCAGGCCGTCGATGAGCTCGTCGATGCGCATCTCGTCCTTCGAGACCTTTTCGGCGTAGTCGAGCATCTCGGCGATCGTCGTCGGGCAGGCAGAGATCGCCTGGACCATGTGGCGCAGGCCCTCCTCGATACGCTTGGCGATCTCGATCTCGCCCTCGCGGGTGAGGAGCTCCACGGTGCCCATCTCGCGCATGTACATGCGCACCGGGTCGGTGGTGCGGCCGAACTCGGAGTCGACCGACGAGAGCGCCTGTTCGGCCTCTTCCTCGGCGACGTCTTCGTCAACCGAGGTCGCGACGTTCTCGGACATCAGCAGGTCTTCGGCGGCAGGCGCCTCGTCGAAGACCTGGATGCCCATGTTGTTGAAGGTGGCGATGATGCCTTCGATCTGCTCGGCATCGGCCACGTCGTCGGGCAGGTGATCACTGATCTCGGCGTAGGTGAGGTAGCCGCGCTCCTTGCCGAGCGTGATCAGGGTCTTCAGCTGGGTTCTGCGGACCTCGGCGTCAAGCGGATTCGCCGCCGGGTTGTCGGCGACGAGTTCGTCCTTTTTCTTGGTCTTGGCTGGGCGGCCTTTTGGACTGTCCTTGCGCGCACCCTTGAGTTTTTCGCGGGCCATGGCACTCCTTGATTCAGGGGAGGTCAACTTTGGGAAACCGAAAATTATACCAGAAAATCTAGGCCTTGCGTGCGTCCGACAACTGCCGCTTCTGCTGGATCAGATGCACGAGGTGGTGCCGTTCGCGCGCATCGAGCCCCGATTCGCGCTCGCGCCGCGCCAGATGTTGGATCTCTCTATCGATGGCATCCACCTGTAACTTCTTCAGCGTGTCCTCGAAGACTGTCTCGCTAACGGCATCGTCCGGTTCGGATTCGATCAACTCGGCCGCAATCTTTGACAACACCGGGCCGTGTGGCGTTTCACGGAATCGCTCGACGAGCGCCGCCATGCCGCAGTCGTCATCGATGTCGCCAATGCTCATCGCGTCGACGATGGCGATCAAGGCGAGGCACTCCGCATCCGCCGACGGGATAAGATCGGCGGGCAGGCGTGCCGCCCAGGCGGGGCGCTCGAGGATGAGTCGGAGCAGACTGCCGGAAGGGGTGATCGCGGCGGGGCGGCCACGCGAGGGCGGCACGGCGCGGCGCGGCGCGGGCGTCCAGGTGCGTGCCTGCTGCGAGGTCGGCTTCGTGTTGTTGAGTTCATAGGCGTGTTCGATCTCGGTCTGGCTGAGCCCACCGGCGTCGGCGGTGGCTTTCAGGACCTGCAGGCGCAACAGTGGTGCGGCGATGCGCGTGACCAACGGGCGCGCGTCATGGATCAGCCGTGCGCGACCTTCCGCGGTGTCGAGATCGACGCGGCTGGAAAGTTCGTCGAGCATGAAGCGCGCGAGCGGCGCCGCCTGGCGCGCTGCGTCGCGAAATGCGTCCGCCCCGTGCGCGCGTACGAAAGAGTCCGGGTCGTGCTCGGCTGGCAGGAACAGGAAGGCGAGAGTGACGTCGTCGCGCAGCGCCTCCAGCGAGGCTTCCAGCGCCCGCCACGCTGCCTTGCGGCCCGCAGCGTCGCCGTCGAAGCAGAACACCACGCGCTCGGTTTGCCTCAGCAGTTTGCCGATATGGTGGGCGGTCGTTGCGGTGCCGAGCGTCGCGACCGCGTTGGCGATGCCGAACTGGGCGAGCGCCACGACATCCATGTAGCCCTCGACCACCAGAGCGAAGCCCTCCTCGCGGATCGGCTTCATTGCCTGGGTGAGACCGTAGAGCTCATGGCCCTTCTCGAACAACGGGGTTTCCGGCGAGTTCAGGTACTTGGGTTCGCCCTGTTCGAGGATGCGCCCGCCGAACGCGATGATGCGGCCGCGGCGGTCCTGAATCGGGAACATGATGCGATCGCGGAAGCGGTCGTAGCGGCGGCCGGTGTCATTGACGATCACCAGTCCGGCATCGATCAGGGTCTGCGACTCGTAATCCGGGAATACGGCTCTGAGCGCCTGCCAGTCGCCCGGTGCATAGCCGATGCCGAAGCGTGCGGCGATCTCGCCGGTGAGGCCGCGCTTGCGCAGGTAGGCGATCGCGGCGGGCGCGTTGCGCAATTGTTCGCGGTAGAACTTTGCCGCCGTCGCCATCGCGTCCAGCAGCGGGTCGTGGGTGGCGCGTTGGCTGGCGATTGCGATTGCACGCGGGTCGTCGGGTACGCTCAGGCCAACCTGTCCGGCGAGTTCCTTGACCGCGTCGATGAAAGAGAGTCCGCTGTACTCCATCAGGAAGCCGATCGCGTTGCCATGCACGCCACAGCCGAAACAGTGGTAGAACTGCTTCGACGGGCTGACCGAGAAGGAGGGGGATTTCTCGCCGTGGAAGGGGCAGCAGGCGAAGTAGTTCGCGCCGCCCTTCTTGAGCGGGAGGTGGCGCTCGATGACGTCGACGATGTCGACGCGACCCAGCAAATCCTGGATGAAGGACTGCGGAATCATGGGGGTTGGCGGACGAGCGGGGCGGGCTCAGCCGGCGAGGCGGGTACGGATCCTGCGCGAGGCCTCGGCCATGTCCGCACGACCGGCGATACGCGGCTTGAGCGCGGCCATGGCCTTGCCCATGTCGGCGATGCCGCTGGCTCCGCTTTCGGCCAGCGCCGCGGAGATCTCGTGGTCCAGCTCTTCAGAGCTCAGCGCGGCCGGCAGGTAGGCGCCGAGGACGGTGATCTCGAAGCGCTCCGCCTCTGCGAGCTCAAGCCGGCCCGCGCTCTCGTACTGGCTGGCTGCGTCGCGTCGCTGCTTCACCAGTCTTTCGACGGTCGCCGCAATATCTGCATCGCCAAGTTCGACACGCTCGTCCACTTCGCGCTGTTTGATCGCAGCAAGCAGCAGCCTGATGGCCGACAGGCGTGCTGTGTCGCGTGCGCGCATGGCGACCTTCATGTCATCCTGGATTCTGGACTTGAGAGACATGTCCGCTCCGATTGCATCATGCAAAAAGGCCAAGCCGGGCACGAGAACATCTCATGCCCGGCATAGTCCGGAAAGCTGGTTCTTACCTGCTCTGGCTCTTCCGTGCTTCGCGGCGATGCGTTGGTGAGCAGGACGAGCCTGGCCCGGTTACCACCGGGCGGGGCGGAATCAGTAGAGCTTGCGCGGCAGCATCTGGCTGCGCAGACGCTTGTGGTTACGCTTCACTGCGGCTGCAAGCTTGCGCTTACGCTCGGCCGTGGGCTTCTCGTAGAACTCGCGCGCGCGCAGTTCGGTCAGCAGACCGGTCTTTTCGATGGTGCGCTTGAAGCGGCGGATGGCAACTTCGAACGGCTCGTTTTCCTTGACGCGAATACCCGGCATTACGGAATTCCTTGAAAGTCTAGATTTCGGAAAAGGCGGAAGTATAAGGCGAGTCGTCGAATGGATGCAAGGCATTCGTGTGCTGGGTAGAATCGACCCCACGGCATTCCCATTTCGGGTCTGCCCGACTGCGGGGAGTGTGTTGGTCATGAGGATTCTGGGGATCGAGTCGTCCTGTGACGAAACGGGGGTGGCGCTGTACGACAGCGACAAAGGCTTGGTGGCGCAACGCTTGCATTCGCAGATCGATCTGCACGCCGCTTACGGCGGCGTGGTGCCGGAGCTCGCATCGCGCGACCATATCCGCAGGCTTCCGGTGCTGGTGCGCGAGACACTCGCGGATGCCGATTGTCGTCCGGATGATCTGCACGGCATCGCCTACACCGCCGGGCCCGGGCTCGCCGGGGCGCTACTGGTTGGGGCCAGCTTTGCCGAGGCGATGGCGCTTGCCCTCGGGGTGCCGGCCCTGCCGGTGCATCACCTTGAGGGGCACCTGCTGTCGCCGCTGCTGTCTGCGACACCGCCCAGCTTCCCGTTCGTCGCCTTGCTCGTGTCGGGGGGGCACACGCAGCTGATGGAGGTGAGCGGAGTCGGTGAGTACCGCCTGCTCGGCGAGACGGTCGACGATGCGGCGGGCGAAGCCTTCGACAAGACAGCGAAGCTTCTCGGGCTCGGCTATCCGGGTGGTCCGCAGCTTGCTGCGTTGGCAGAGCGCGGGCGGGCGGGGCGCTTCCGTTTGCCACGACCGATGCTGCGCTCGGCCGATCTCGACTTCAGCTTCAGCGGCTTGAAGACGGCAGTGCTGAACGTCGTGCATACGCCGAGCTGGACGGACGGGGATGCGGCCGATCTTGCTGCGGACTTCCAGCAGGCAGTGGTCGAGGTATTGTGCGCGAAGGCTTTGCGCGCGATGGCCGAGACCGGGTTGAAGCAGTTGGTGGTGGCCGGCGGCGTGGGCGCCAATCAGCAATTGCGGACGCAACTCGATGCGCATGCCCGGCGCAAGGGGGCGCGGGTGTTTTACCCTGAACCGGCGCTCTGCACCGACAACGGCGCGATGATCGCCTTTGCCGGAGCGCTCCGCTACGCAGCAGGCGAGCGGCCGGCACAGGGGCCGGGTATCAGGGCGTTGCCGCGCTGGCCGCTTGCGAGCCTGCGGGCACCGTGCGCCAGCGCTTCCCTCTGAGGGCGAATGCTGCGTCGCTCAGGCCTTGCGGCCACCGATGCGACCCTCGGTGCCGTTGCGCAGTCGTCGAATGTTCTCGGTATGCCGCCAGATCAGAACCGCGGAGATCACGACCAGGACTGTGACGACAACGGGTTGCCCCACCAGCACCAACCCGGCCACCGGCGCGACCGCCGCCGCGGCCAGGGCTGCGGCAGACGAGTAGCGCGTCGCGACGGCGACGCCTACCCATACCAGTAGTGCCGCCAGCGCCAGGCCAAGGTGAATGCCAGCGAGCACGCCGAGCGCAGTCGCGACGCCCTTGCCGCCCTTGCCACCCAGGAACAGGCTGAACACATGCCCAAGGAATGCCGCGAGGCCTGCCAGCGCGGCAGTGACCGGGCCGAAACCAAGCGCGAGGGCCAGCCAGACAGCAAACCAGCCTTTTGCGCAGTCGCCGATCAGCGTCACGAGGGCGGCCCACTTGTTTCCGCTGCGCAGTACATTGGTCGCCCCCGGGTTGCCCGAGCCGTATTTGCGCGGATCGGCCAGCCCGAAAAGCCGGCTTGCGACGATTGCGAACGGGACCGAACCGATGAGGTAGGCGGCGATCAGGATGGCGATGGTTTTCACGGTGCGATGTGGGCGTGTCTGGACGCCGCGATTCTAATCGAATTCGCGCGCTCGGCTCGCTGACGTCCCGTGTGGCGGGAAGCGTGGTATGCGATCTGAACAATGCGCCAGGCGGCTTATCACGACGTATCATGCCGGGGCTGTATTTTTTGCATCCGGTCCGGGGTCGCACTTCGACGGGCGCCAGGCCGGGGGCGGGGAAGCTGTCATTACAAGAAAATTGGAGCAAGCATATGGATATCAAGAAGATCGGGGTCGTCGGTGCGGGCACCATGGGCAATGGCATCGCGCAGGCGTTTTCTGTGTCGGGTTTTCCGGTTGTGATGAGCGACATCAGTGACGCTGCAGTCCAGCGTGGTCTGGCGACGGTGTCCGGCAGTCTGGATCGGCTCATCAAGAAGGAGAAGATGAGCGTTGAACAGAAGGCCGAGGCAATGGCGCGTATCAGCGTGACGACCGATGTCGGCGCGATGGGCGATTGCGACCTGGTGATCGAGGCTGCCACCGAGAACCTCGAGCTCAAGCTCGGGCTGTTTGCGCGCCTCGACGCGGCGATGAAGCCTGAGGCGGTGCTCGCCACCAATACATCGTCAATCTCGGTGACCAAGCTCGCCGCGGCGACCGGGCGTGCGGACCGCGTGATCGGCATGCACTTCTTCAACCCGGTGCCGATGATGGCGCTGGTCGAACTGATCCGCGGCTTGCAAACTTCCGACGCGACCTATGCAGCGTGCGAGCAGGTGTCGCGCGCAGTCGGCAAGACGCCCGTAGCCGTGCGCAACAGCCCGGGCTTCGTCGTCAATCGCATGCTGTGCCCGATGATCAACGAGGCGGTTTTCGCGCTCTCCGAGGGGCTCGCGAGTGCTGCCGAGATCGATGAGGCGATGAAACTCGGCTGCAATCATCCCATCGGCCCGCTTGCCCTGTGCGATTTGATCGGACTGGATGTGGAGCTTGCGGTGATGCAGGTGCTGTTCGAGGGCTTCAAGGATCCCAAGTACCGGCCGGCGCCGCTGCTGGTCGAGATGGTGGAGGCAGGATACCTCGGCCGCAAGTCGGGGAAGGGCTTCTTCGACTACGCTAAGTAGAGGTCCGCGTGCGCGGCCGAACTGGCGGGTTCTGCCGCGCGCTTCATTACCTCGTGATGCTGGGCATGGCGAGGTTCAGCCGATCAATCGGGATGAATGTCAAAGGCATGGTCAGGGGGGCGATCCGGCAGGCGTCACGGTGCATGTGTTGCATGATGCAAGGTCCCGACATCTGTCAGGTTGTGCAGGGCAGGGGCGCGGATCTAACCTGAGATCGAAGCCGCCATTGTCTGTATCGATCAACGCCTTGCCGATGATTTGCCCGCGACGAGTCGCCGCTTGTTCAGCCCGAGCGGCGCAGCCGGGAACTGGGTGAGATGGCGGTGTGTCGCGGTTTTGAGTGCAGTAACGGGCTGAGTGCGGAGAACGGCATGTTGAAGAACGTTCTTATTGTCGAGGACCAGGGGCTGGTGAGAGCCGGCATGAAGAGTCTGCTGTTGACTGTGGAGCCCCATGCCACGGTTGCAGAGGCGGGTTCTTACGAGGAGGCGCTGGAGCAGATCGCACGGATGGCGTTCGACATCGTCTTTCTCGATCTGGACCTGCGCGCCCAAAAGAGCGGTCTCGACCTCCTCGCCTACATTCGCGAGCAGGACATCCCGGTGAAAGTGATCATGCTGTCGGCGAGCGACGACCGCGACACCGTGATGCAGTGCATCGCAGCGGGGGCGTCAGGCTACATTGCCAAGAGTTCGGGTGACGAGCAGATCTTCGAGAAGGCGCTGGCGACGGTGTTCGAGGATGGCATCTTCCTGCCGGCTTCCATCGTGCGCAACGACCGCCCGTTTGCGCGGCGCTGGAGCGTGCAACCTTCGGACGCGAAACAACTGGGCTTGTCGCCGCGGCTTTCCGAGGTGCTGTACTACCTGTGCCAGGGCCTCTCCAACAAGGCCATCGCGAACTGCATGGGGATCAGTGAGGGTACGGTACGCAAGAACTATGTCTCGGAACTGCTACGCTTCTTCAATGTGGCACGGCGAACCGAGCTCATCATCGAGATCTCGCGACTGGGTATCCGCATCACGCCCCCGGAAGGGCATGTGCCGCGGTGAAGCTTGCCGCCGGCCCGAAGGCAGGCAACGATGGGTCGGACAATGGAAAAGGGCCCGTCTCCGGGCCCTTGCCTGTGCTGCGCGACGTTCCCGGTGTTCGGGATCAGCCGCGTCGCATCGAGTCGAAGAACTCGCCGTTGCTCTTGGTGGCCTTGATCTTGTCGAGCAGGAATTCCATCGCGTCGATGTCGTCCATGCCGTAAAGCAGCTTGCGCAGCACCCACACCTTCTGGAGTACATCCGGCTTCAGCAGCAATTCTTCGCGGCGCGTGCCCGAGCGGTTCACGTTGATCGCCGGGTAGACGCGCTTTTCGGCCATGCGCCTATCCAGATGCAGTTCGAGGTTGCCGGTGCCCTTGAACTCCTCGTAGATCACATCGTCCATGCGGCTGCCGGTGTCGATCAGCGCGGTGGCGATGATGGTCAGCGAGCCACCTTCCTCGATGTTGCGCGCTGCGCCGAAGAAGCGTTTGGGCTTCTGCAGCGCGTTGGCATCGACACCGCCGGTGAGCACCTTTCCCGAGGCCGGCACCACGGTGTTGTAGGCGCGTGCGAGGCGGGTCAGCGAATCGAGCAGGATCACCACATCCTTCTTGTGCTCGGTGAGGCGCTTGGCCTTCTCGATCACCATCTCGGCGACCTGCACGTGGCGAGAGGCCGGCTCGTCGAAGGTGGAGGCGACGACCTCGCCGCGCACCGAGCGCTGCATCTCGGTGACTTCCTCGGGGCGCTCATCGATCAGCAGAACGATCACGACCACGTCAGGGTGGTTGGTGATGATCGCATGCGCGATGTGTTGCAGCATCACCGTCTTGCCGCTCTTCGGCGGTGCCACCAGCAGGCCCCGCTGGCCCTTGCCGATCGGCGCGATCATGTCGATCACCCGGCCGGTGATATTTTCCTCGCCGCGCATGTCGCGCTCGAGCCGCAGCACCTGGTTGGGGTGTAGCGGGGTGAGGTTCTCGAACAGGATCTTGTGTTTGCACGCCTCGGGTGATTCGCCGTTGATCTTGTCGAGCTTCACCATCGCAAAATAGCGCTCGCCATCCTTTGGCGTGCGGATCTCGCCTTCGATGGTGTCGCCGGTGTGAAGGTTGAAGCGGCGGATCTGCGATGGCGAGACGTAGATATCGTCCGTGCCTGCAAGATAGGAGATGTCCGACGAACGCAGGAAACCGAAGCCGTCAGGCAGTACCTCGAGCGCGCCGTCGCCATAGATCGGCTCGCCCTTCTTCGCGCGGTTCTTCAGCAGGGCGAAGACGAGTTCCTGCTTTTTCAGACGGTTGGCTCCTTCGATGCCATTCGCAGTGGCCATTTCGAGCAACTGGCTGACGTGGAGGGATTTGAGCTCCGATAGATGCATGGCGTGAGGGCGCTGGAAAGCGCAAATGAGTGATGCTGTGGGAGGGCTGCGGTGTGGGATCGATTCAGTGAAGCCGGCCGGATGGCGCGCTTCGCTGGTCTGTCTTCGGCGGACGGATGATGCCGTCCGCCGTGACGGGGTGCGCCGCTGGGCGCGGTCAGATGTTGCTGTCCAGGAATGCAGCCAGTTGCGACTTCGACAGCGCACCGACCTTGGTCGCTTCGACGTTGCCGCCCTTGAACAGCATCAGCGTCGGGATGCCGCGAATGCCGAACTTCGCCGGGGTGTCCTGGTTCTCGTCGATGTTGAGCTTGGCAACCTTCAACTTGCCCGCGTATTCCTTGGCAATGTCGTCGAGGATGGGAGCGATCATCTTGCACGGGCCGCACCACTCGGCCCAGTAATCGACCAGAACCGGGACTTGTGACTGAAGAACCTCGCCCTCGAAGCTGGCGTCGGTAATGTGATGGATATGCTCGCTCATGTTTCCTCGCGTCAAGGCTGGCGAATGAAAGGAATGAAATGGCCAGGGAAGTAGTGGGATCGATGTCGTGGCAGACTGGATCCGGTGCGGCGCTTGCCGCGTGTGAATCGGAATGGCCCGATGTGTTTCCAAGCGTTGGCGGAAATTAAGCCAAGCCGCCGCCGCCGTCAAGAAGTTCTCGCCTAAATTGGCGCCCGGGTGTGGCGAGCGTCGCAAAAACATCGGTGCATCGGCTATATTTCCCGTCATTCGGGCGTCGCATCGCTGATCGGCCGCGCCCAACTTGGAGCGAAGTGAAAATGACCTATGTCGTGACCGAATCCTGTATCCGATGCAAGTACACCGACTGTGTGGACGTCTGTCCTGTCGACTGCTTTCGCGAGGGGTCGAATTTCCTCGTGATCGATCCAGACGAGTGCATCGACTGTACCCTGTGCGTGGCCGAGTGCCCTGCCGAGGCGATCTTCGCCGAGGACGATGTTCCGGACGACCAGCGCCACTGCATCGCCTTGAACGCCGAGCTTGCAAAGGTGTGGAAGCCCATCGTCGAGCGCAAGGATCCGTTGCCCGATGCCGACGAATGGGTGAAGCGCACCGGCAAACTGCCCGAACTGAAGCGCTGAGTGCGTGGCCGCTACGCACTGCGCGCGTGCTGTGCATGTGGCGGTCAATTCACCAAGACATTAAGATGACAGGCACTTGACGAGTGCTGGAAGCCTTCTGAGGAAAATGACATGCTGGTAAGCGAGATTCTCGCGATCAAGGGAAAGGTGCTGTTCACCATCGCGCCGGGAAGAAGTCTCTCCGAAGCGGTCGAGACCATGACCGAACACGACGTCGGTTCGCTGGTGGTGTTTTCCGGTGGCCACATGACCGGCATGCTCACCTTCCGCGAGGTGTTGCTCGCGGTGCGCAAGGCGGGCGGGGACTGGGCTGCGCTGACCGTCGGCGACGCGATGATTGCGGCACCCATGGTGGCCTCGCCGAACATGGAGATGGACGAGTTGCGGCGCCTGATGGTCGAGCACCATCAGCGCTATCTGCCGGTGATGGACGAGAACGTCCTCCTGGGCGTGGTGTCCTTCCATGACGTCGCGAAGGCGGTGCTCGAGGAGCAGAGCTTCGAGAACCGCATGCTGAAGAACTACATCCGCAACTGGCCGGCCGAGGGCGGACAGGCCTGATCGAGCGTTCCGCCGGCGCGCGCTGCAGAATACTCGGAGCCACACCATGGACGAGCGTTGGCTGCAGAGCTATCCGCCTGGTGTGCCGCACGAGATCGATGCAGAGGCGTACGAGTCGCTTGGCGATCTATTCAGCCAGAGCGTCGCACGCTTCGGTAGCCGCACTGCCTTCACCTGCATGGGGGGGGCGCTCAGCTATCACCAACTGGATGCGCTCTCGGCGCGCTTCGGCGCCTTCCTGCAGTTCGAGCTGAAGCTGCCGCGCGGTGCCCGTGTCGCGCTGATGATGCCCAACCTGCTGCAGTACCCGGTGGCGCTGTTCGGAGCGCTGCGGGCGGGCTATGTGGTCGTCAATGTCAACCCGCTCTACACCGCGCGAGAGCTGGCGCACCAGCTGCAGGATTGCGGCGCCGAGGCGATCGTCATCGTCGAGAACTTCGCCAATACGCTGCAGAGGGTGCGGGACCAATGCGCCGTCAGGCATGTGGTGGTGACCAGTCTTGGCGAGCTGCTCGGGTTTCCGCGCCGCCATGTCGTCGATTTCGTCGTGCGCTACCTTCGGCGTCTCGTGCCGACGTGGTCGCTGCCGGGGCATGTGCGCTTCTCGCGCGCCCTGATGCTGGGTTCGCGCCACAGGATGGTGCCGGCGAACGTCACGCGCGATGACATCGCCTTCCTGCAATACACCGGCGGCACCACCGGCTCGGCCAAGGGGGCGGTGCTCACCCACGGCAACATCATCGCCAACCTTCAGCAGGCGCACGCCTGGATCCGACCCCTGATGCGCGACGGCGAGGAGATCATCGTCACCGCGTTGCCGCTCTACCACATCTTCTCGCTCACGGCGAACTGCCTCACCTTCATCAAGCTCGGCGCGACCAACGTGCTGATCACCAACCCGCGCGACATCCCGGGCTTCGTGCGCACGCTCGCGCAGCATCGGTTCACCGCGATCACCGGCGTCAATACGCTCTTCAACGCCCTGGTGAATGACCCCGGTTTCGCGAAGCTGGACTTCTCGGCGCTGAAGATCTCGCTCGGTGGGGGCATGGCGGTGCAGCAGTCGGTCGCCGAGCGCTGGCGGACGCTGACCGGGCGTACCCTGATCGAGGCCTACGGGCTCACCGAGACCTCGCCCGCGGTGGCGATCAACCCCATCGATCTGCAGTTGTTCAACCGCGCCATCGGCCTGCCGGTGCCGTCCACCGAGGTGTGCCTGCTCGACGACGAGGGCAACGAGGTCGCACCCGGCCAGGCTGGCGAACTGTGCGTGCGTGGCCCGCAGGTCATGCGCGGCTACTGGAATCGGCCGGAGGAGACGGCGCGGGTGCTGCGCGCGGACGGCTTCCTGCGCACCGGTGATATCGCCACGATGGACGACAAGGGCTTTCTGCGCATCGTCGACCGCAAGAAGGACATGATCCTGGTGTCCGGCTTCAATGTGTATCCGAACGAGATCGAGGACGTCATCGCGATGCATCCCGGCGTGATGGAAGTCGCGGCCATCGGGGTGCCCGACGAGCGCAGCGGCGAGGCGGTGAAGGTGTTCGTGGTGCGCAAGGACTCGACGCTCACGGTCGAGGCCTTGCGCGCGCACTGCAAGGCGTATCTCACCGCCTACAAGGTCCCGCATCTCGTGGAGTTCCGCGACGAGCTACCCAAGACCAATGTCGGCAAGATCCTGCGGCGCGCCTTGCGTTCGTCAGGGGACGGGCGTGCCGCCTGAGTTCGTGCCCCGCGCTGCGCGTTTTGTGAAGGAGTACCGAGCCTGGGCTGAGGTTGTGCTTGAACTTCGGGGCATTTTGTGGTTAGATGCCTTTCTCTAAACGAGAACCCAACATGCTTTCCATTTCCAAGTTCCTGGCAGTCGTCGTTCTGGTACGCGTAGTAGTAGGCGTAGGCAGCGACGCGTCGTAAGGGACAGGAAAAGAATCAAGCAACCGAATCCAGACCCCCGCCGGCGCGAAAGCCCGGCGGGGGTTTTCACTTTCGGACGCCGGATTTTCACCGGATGACTTTCAGGAGAATCGAAATGATGCAGATGACCGGCGCCGAACTGATCGTGCGGCTGCTCGAGCGACAAGGCGTGCGCACCATCGCCGGCATTCCCGGCGGTGCGATCCTGCCGCTCTACGACGCGCTGTCGCAAAGCGAGCTGATCCACCACGTGCTGGCACGCCACGAGCAGGGCGCAGGCTTCATGGCCCAGGGCATGGCGCGCGTCTCCGGCCGGCCGGAGGTGTGCTTCGCCTCCAGCGGCCCGGGTGCCACCAACCTCGTGACGGCGATCGCCGATGCGGCGCTGGATTCGATCCCGCTGGTGGCGATCACCGGCCAGGTGCCGCTGTCGATGATCGGCACCGATGCCTTCCAGGAGGTGGACATCTACGGCATGACGGTGCCGATCACCAAGCACAACTTCCTCGTGCGTTCGGCCCAGGAGCTGCTCGAGGTGGTGCCGCAGGCCTTCCGCCTGGCGATGTCGGGTCGCCCCGGGCCGGTGCTGATCGACGTGCCCAAGGATGTGCAGAACCAGAAGATCAGCGTCGAAGCCTTCCCGGCGCCGGCGGTGCGCGATGCCGAGCCTGCGCTCGACATGGAGGCGGTGGAGACCGCCGCCCGCATGATCAACGAGGCCGAGCAGCCGGTGCTCTACCTCGGCGGCGGGGTGATCCACTCGGGCGCGGCGCAGGCGGCGGTGACGCTTGCCGAGCAGGCCGGGCTGCCGACCACGATGACGCTGATGGCGCTCGGTGCGATGCCGATGGATCATCCGCTCTCGATCGGCATGCTGGGCATGCACGCGGCGCGCTACACCAACTTCGTGCTCGAGGAGGCGGACCTCCTGATCTGCGTCGGTGCGCGCTTCGATGACCGCGCGATCGGCAAGGCGGCGCAATTCTGTCCCAACGCCAAGATCGTCCATGTTGACGTCGATCCGTCCGAACTAAACAAGATCAAGACCGCGCATGTGGCGATCAACGGCGACGTGACCAAGGTGCTCGAGGCCCTGCTGCCGCTCGTCAAGGTGAGCCTCAGGAAGCGCTGGCTCGCGCATGTCGACAGCCTCAAGTCGCGTTTCCCGCTGCAGATGGAAGGGCGCGACAACCCGCGCACCCACTACGGCCTGATCCATGCCGTCGCCGCAGAGCTGGACGACAACGCGGTGATCACCACCGATGTAGGTCAGCACCAGATGTGGGTGGCGCAGGCCTACCCGTTCCGCCGCGCACGCCAGTGGCTGACCTCGGGCGGGCTCGGCACGATGGGTTTCGGCATGCCGGCCGCGATCGGCGCAGCGCTCGCCAACCGCGACAGCACCGTGGTGTGCTTCTCGGGCGACGGCAGTCTGATGATGAACATCCAGGAGTTCGCGACGCTGGCGGAGGAGAACCTCAACGTCAAGATCGTGCTGATGAACAACAACTCGCTGGGATTGGTGTATCAGCAGCAGAACCTCTTCTACGGCAAGCGCGTGTTCGCCTCCAAGTACCGCAGCGAGCCGGACTTCCTGAAGATTGCCGAAGGCTTCGGCGTCGCGGCAGTCGATCTGGATGCTGCCGCCAACCCGCGTGCGGCGCTCGCGCAGGCGCTGGCCGCGCCCGGGCCGTGCCTGATCCACGCCTCCATCGACCGCAGTGAATTCGTCTACCCAATGGTGCCGCCGGGTGCCGCCAACACCGAAATGATCGGAGGCTGAACATGATCGAACAAGTTGCCGACCCCTTGCCGCAGCAGGCCGGTTTTGCCAAGGTGATCCTCGAGCTGGACGTGAACAACCACCCCGGCGTGATGAGCCACATCTGCAACCTCTTTGCGCGGCGCGCGTTCAACGTCGAAGGCATCATCTGCATGCCGCTCGCCGACTCCGAGCGCAGCCGTATCTGGCTGCTGGTGTACGAAGACCAGCGCCTCGAGCAGATGGTGCTGCAGCTCGAGAAGCTCATCGACGTGCTCACTGTGCGTCGCCACGGTGCCGAGCATGAGGTGTTCGAGCGCCTGGAACGCTTCTTCCTCTAGGCTTGGGCGGGGATTCCGGTACCCGGGCGGGCCGGAATCCCTGTGCTAGACTCCTCGCCCTTTTTCCGGTTTCAGAGTGAAGGCCCATGTCCGGCAATTCGATTGGCACCCTGTTCTGCGTCAGTTCATTCGGTGAATCGCACGGCCCGGCGATCGGCTGTGTCGTCGATGGCTGTCCGCCGGGGCTGGCGCTCAGCGAAGCCGACATCCAGGTCGAGCTCGACCGGCGCAAACCCGGGACGTCGCGCCACGTCACCCAGCGTCGCGAGCCGGACGAGGTCGAGATCCTCTCCGGGGTGTTCGAGGGTGTCACCACCGGCACCCCGATCGCTCTGCTGATCCGCAACCAGGATCAGCGCTCGCGCGACTACGGCAACATCGCCGAGACTTTCCGCCCCGGCCATGCCGACTATCCCTACTGGCAGAAGTACGGCATCCGCGACTACCGCGGCGGCGGGCGTTCGTCGGCGCGCGAGACGGCGGTGCGGGTGGCGGCCGGTGCGATCGCGCGCAAGTGGCTGCGCGAGCGCTACGGGGTGGTGATCCGCGGCTACATGTCGCAGCTCGGGCCGCTCGAGATCCCCTTCGAATCCTGGGGTGAAATCGACCGTAACCCCTTCTTCGCGCCCAACGCGACCATGATCCCGCAGCTCGAGGCCTACATGGACGAACTGCGCAAGTCGGGCGATTCGATTGGTGCGCGCATCGACGTGGTCGCGAGCGGCGTGCCGGTGGGCTGGGGCGAACCGGTGTACGGGCGCCTCGATGCCGACATCGCCTATGCGATGATGGGCATCAACGCAGTGAAGGGGGTCGAGATCGGCGCCGGCTTCGCCTCGGTCGCGCAGCGCGGCACCGAGCACTCCGACGAGATCACCCCGGCCGGCTTCCTCTCCAACAACGCGGGTGGGGTGCTCGGCGGCATCTCGACCGGCCAGGACATCAAGGTGTCGATCGCGATCAAGCCCACCTCCAGCATCCGGCTGGACCGGCGCTCGATCGACAAGGCCGGCAACCCGGTCATCGTCAATACCCATGGCCGCCACGATCCCTGCGTCGGCATCCGCGCGACGCCGATCGCCGAATCGATGCTCGCGCTGGTGCTGATCGACCACGCGCTGCGCCACCGTGCGCAGTGTGGCGATGTGCGCACCGATACGCCGCAGGTCGCCGGCCTCGCGCCGGACGGGGTGCAGCAGCCGCCGTCACCGCCTGCAGAATGACCCCGGCCGGCTGACATGGGGGCGGCGAACGGGTTGCCCTACTGGCGGCTGTCGGCCTACTACTTCGCGTACTTCGCCTTCGCGGGCGTCTTTTCGACCTATTTCACGCTCTATCTGCAGTCCCTCTCGCTGTCGGCGCCGCAGATCGCGGTGCTGATGTCGCTGATGCAGGTGATGCGCCTCATCGCGCCCAACCTGTGGGGATGGGTCTCCGCGCGCACCGGCTGGCGCATGGGTATCGTGCGCCTTTCGGCGTTCGCGAGTCTCGCCGGCTTTGCGGTGTTCTTCACCACTAGCGCGTTCTCCGGGCTCTTCATCGCGATGGCGTTGATGGCCTTTTTCTGGAGCGCGGCGCTGCCACTGGTGGAGAGTGTCACCTTCACCCACCTCGGCCATCAGGCGCACCGCTACGGCCGCATCCGCGTGTGGGGCTCGGTGGGCTTCATCGCCAGCGTGCTCGGCGTCGGCCACGCGCTCGACGTCCTGCCGATAGACGCCGTGTTGTGGATGACCGCGCTGGTGTTGGGAGGGATCGCGCTGTGCGCACTGGCGGTGCCGGATGCGCCACGGCAATCGGCGCCACGCCAGGGCGGCGAAGGCCTGCGCGCGGTGCTTGCGCGCGCCGAGGTGAGGGCGCTGCTCGCGGCGTGCTTCTTCATGGCGGTGGCGCACGGCGCGATGTACTTCTTCCTGTCGATTCACCTCGCCGACAACGGCTATTCCAAGGGCGTCATCGGCTGGTTGTGGTCGCTCGGCGTGCTCGCCGAGATCCTCGTCTTCCTCCTCATGCCGCGCATCGCGCGGCGCTGGTCCTACCGTGCCATCCTGTGCTTCACCTTCGTCGCAGCTGTGCTGCGCTTCCTGCTGCTGGGCTGGGCGACGGATCACCTCGCGGCGCTGTTGTTCGCGCAGGCGCTACATGGCCTTACCTTCGGTGCCTATCACGCCGCGGCGATCGCGCTCATCAACCAGTGGTTCACCGGGCGCAACCAGGCGCATGGCCAGGCGCTCTACGGCAGCGTCTCGTTCGGCGCGGGCGGCATGGTGGGTGGCTTGCTCGCCGGCTTCACCTGGGAGGTCGTGGGTGCGGGCTGGACCTTCACCGCGTCTTCCGTGTTCGCGCTGGCGGCGCTCGCCTGTCTCGTCTTCGGCTGGCGCCCCGGCCCCGCCACGCCCGCAGCGCAGACCGCAGCAACTGGTCACGCGCCAGCCGCTGTGAAATAATCGAAAACCTTTGATTTGTTGCGGAAGCTCTTGGATGGAAGCGAAGACCCTGTACGAAAAGCTCTGGTCCAGCCACCTCGTGCGCGAGGAGCCGGACGGCACGGCGCTGATCTACATCGACCGTCACCTGGTGCATGAAGTGACCAGCCCGCAGGCTTTCGAGGGCCTGAAGCTGGCCGGGCGCAAGCCGTGGCGCATCCACTCCATCGTGGCGACCGCGGATCACAACACGCCCACTGATCACTGGGACGAGGGCATCAAGGATCCGATCTCACGCCAGCAGGTCGAGACGCTGGATGCCAACATCCGCGAGGTGGGCGCGCTCGCCTATTTCCCCTTCAAGGACGTGCGCCAGGGCATCGTGCATGTGATCGGGCCGGAGAACGGCGCGACGCTGCCGGGCATGACGGTGGTGTGCGGTGATTCACACACCTCCACACACGGCGCATTCGGCTGTCTTGCGCACGGCATCGGCACCTCCGAGGTCGAGCACGTGCTCGCCACCCAGTGCCTGCTGCAGAAGAAGTCGCGTTCCATGCTGGTGCGCGTCGATGGCACGCTGCCGGCGGGCGTGACCGCAAAGGACATCGTGCTCGCGATCATCGGCCGTATCGGCACTGCGGGCGGCACCGGCTACGCGATCGAGTTCGGTGGCGAGGCGATCCGCGCGTTGTCGATGGAAGGCCGCATGACGGTGTGCAACATGGCGATCGAGGCCGGCGCGCGTGCCGGCATGGTGGCGGTGGACGACACCACGATCGAATACCTGCGCGACAAGCCGTTCTCTCCCAAGGGCGCGGACTGGGACGCCGCGGTGCGCTATTGGCGCACCCTGCACTCGGACGAGGGGGCGCGTTTCGACGAGGTGGTCGAACTCGACGCAGCCACGATCGAACCTCAGGTGACATGGGGCACCTCGCCCGAGATGGTGTTGCCGGTGGGCGAGCGGCTGCCTGATCCGGCCACGGTCACCGATCCGGTGCGGCGCGAGGGCATGGAGCGGGCGCTGAAGTACATGGGGCTCGCGCCGAACACGCCGATTACCGACATCCCGGTGGATCAGGTGTTCATCGGTTCCTGTACCAACTCCCGCATCGAGGATCTGCGCGAGGCCGCGGCCGTCGCGAAGGGGCGCAGCAAGGCGGCGAGCGTCAAACGCGTGCTGGTGGTGCCCGGTTCCGGGCTGGTGAAGCGCCAGGCCGAGGCGGAAGGGCTGCACGAGATCTTCATCGCCGCCGGCTTCGAGTGGCGCGAGCCGGGCTGCTCGATGTGCCTCGCGATGAACGCCGACCGCCTCGAGCCGGGCGAGCATTGCGCGTCCACCTCGAACCGTAACTTCGAGGGGCGGCAGGGCGCGGGTGGCCGTACCCATCTGGTGAGTCCGGCGATGGCGGCTGCTGCCGCGGTCACCGGGCATTTCGTCGACGTGCGCACGCTTGCGGGTGCATGAGCGCTGCATTCAGGAGACCAACATGAAGACCATCGTGGCGATGATGACGATTGTGCTGGCGGGCCTTTTCACCACCGGTTGCAACACCGTCCAGGGAATCGGCAAGGATATCGAGAAGGGTGGCGAGGCCATCCAGAGGTCAGTGAAATAATGAAGGCTTTCAATGTCATCGACGGACTCGTGGCGCCGCTGGACCGCGCCAACGTGGATACCGATGCGATCATCCCCAAGCAGTTCCTGAAGTCGATCAAGCGCAGCGGCTTCGGCCCCAACCTGTTCGACGAGTGGCGCTATCTCGATCACGGCGAGCCGGGTCAGGATTGCGCTGCGCGGCCGAAGAACCCGGAATTCGTGCTCAACAAGCCGCGCTATCAGGGCGCGCAGGTGCTGCTCACGCGCGACAACTTCGGCTGCGGCAGCTCGCGCGAGCATGCGCCCTGGGCGCTGGAGGATTTCGGCATCCAGGTGCTGATCGGGCCGAGCTTCGCCGACATCTTCTTCAACAACTGCTTCAAGAACGGCCTCCTGCCCATCGTGCTGCCTGCGGCGACGGTGGATGTGCTGTTCGCGGAATGCGAGGCGAGCGAAGGTTACCGACTCAAGGTGGATCTGGCCGCGCAGACGATCATCCGCCCGAACGGCGAGGCGATCGCGTTCGAGGTCGACGCCTTCCGCAAGCAATGTCTGCTCAACGGCTGGGACGACATCGGTCTGACGCTGCGCCATGCCGAGGAGATCCGCAACTTCGAGGCGCGTCGTCGCGCCGAACATCCGTACTTTTTTGCCTGAGCCGCGGCTCGGGGCCTTTTGCTGGGAATAGTCAATTGTCGAAGAAGATCTGCGTTCTGCCGGGTGATGGAATCGGCCCGGAAATCATGGCCGAGGCGCTGCGTGTGCTGGATGCGCTGGCACTCGGCTTCGAAACCGAAACCGCGCTCCTCGGCGGCGCCGCGGTGGATGCCACGGGCACGCCTTATCCGGAAGCCACCTCCAGGCTCGCTCGCGCGGCCGATGCGGTCCTGCTCGGCGCGGTGGGCGGCCCGCAGTGGGACACGCTGCCACGCGAGCAGCGCCCGGAGCGCGGACTCCTCGGCATCCGCAAGGAGCTCGGCCTGTTTGCGAACCTGCGCCCCGCGATCCTCTATCCCGAACTCGCGAACGCCTCCTCGCTCAAGCCCGAGATCGTCGCCGGGCTCGACATCCTGATCGTGCGCGAGCTCACCGGCGACATCTACTTCGGCCAGCCGCGCGGCATCGAGACGCGCAATGGCGAGCGCTACGGCTTCAACACGATGCACTACACCGAGAGCGAGGTACGCCGCATCGGCCGGGTGGCGTTCGAGGCGGCCAGGAAGCGCAACAAGCGCCTGTGTTCGGTGGACAAGATGAACGTGCTCGAGACCACCCAGCTGTGGCGCGACGTGATGATCGAGCTCGCGCCGGAGTACCCCGACGTCGAGCTCAGCCACATGCTGGTCGACAATGCCGCGATGCAGCTCGTGCGCGCGCCCAAGCAGTTCGATGTGATGGTCACCGGCAACATGTTCGGCGACATTCTCTCGGACGAGGCCTCGATGCTCACCGGCTCGATCGGCATGCTGCCGTCCGCTTCGCTGGACGAGAACAACAAGGGGCTTTACGAGCCCTCGCACGGCTCGGCGCCGGACATCGCCGGCAAGGGCGTCGCCAACCCGCTCGCGACCATCCTGTCGCTGGCGATGATGCTGCGCTACACCTTCGGGCTCGAGGAGGCGGCACTGCGCGTCGAGGGGGCGGTCAAGGCGGTGCTCGCCCGCGGCCTGCGCACCGGCGACATCTATGAGCCGGGCACCCAGCGTGTCGGCACCCGCGAGATGGGCGATGCAGTGCTCGCGGCGCTCTGATCGTCGCAGAAATACAACAATGCTTCACAAGCTCAACGAGGAAACATCATGAGAAAGGTAGGTCTGGTCGGCTGGCGCGGCATGGTCGGCTCGGTGCTGATGCAGCGCATGACGGAAGAGCGGGATTTCGATCACATCGACCCGGTGTACTTCTCCACCTCCAATGCGGGCGGCGCGGCGCCGACGTTCGGTGGCAAGGAAGCCGGCCTGCCGCTGCAGAACGCCGAGGACATCGCGGCGCTCAAGGCCTGCGACATCATCATCACCTGCCAGGGCGGTGACTACACCAAGGCGGTGTATCCGAAGCTGCGTGGCGAGGGCTGGAAAGGTCACTGGATCGACGCCGCGAGCGCGCTGCGCATGGACGACAACGCGGTCATCATCCTCGACCCGGTTAACCTCGACGTCATCAAGGGTGCGCTCGCCAAGGGCGGTCGTGACTGGATCGGCGGCAACTGCACCGTGTCGCTCATGCTCATGGGCCTCGGCGGCCTCTTCCGCGAAGGTCTCGTGGAGTGGGTGTCGGCGATGACCTACCAGGCGGCTTCGGGCGCCGGTGCGCAGAACATGCGCGAGTTGCTGTCGCAGATGGGTGCGCTGCACGACGCCGTCAAGGCCGAACTCGCCGACCCGGCCTCCGCCATTCTCGACATCGACCGCAAGGTCGCCGAGACGATGCGCTCTGCCGCTTTCCCGGTGAAGAACTTCCGTGGCACCGCGCTCGCCGGCAGCCTCATCCCCTGGATCGACGTGCCGGTCGAGCACGGCCAGTCCAAGGAGGAGTGGAAGGGTGGGGCCGAGTGCAACAAGATCCTCGGCAACCCGCCGTTCCGCAGCCCGGGCAGCATCCCGATCGACGGGCTGTGCGTGCGCATCGGCGCGATGCGTTGCCATTCACAAGGTTTGACGATCAAGCTCAAGAAGGATGTGCCGCTTGCCGATATCGAGGACATCGTTGCGGGTGCCAACGACTGGGTGAAGGTCGTGCCCAACGATCGCGAGATCTCCGAGCGCGAGCTGACCCCGGCCGCGGTCACCGGGACGCTGACGATTCCGGTCGGCCGCCTGCACAAGATGGCGATGGGGCCGGACTTCCTGGGTGCCTTCACGGTGGGCGATCAGCTGCTTTGGGGTGCTGCGGAGCCATTGCGCCGGATGTTGCGCATCCTCCTTGCCGATTGAGGAATCCGAGGGGCGCGCAGGCGCCCCTTGTTTTTTCAGGGGCTCACGCATAACGGATGTTGAAGGGCACTATTCCCTTATTAAAGAGAGAATTGCTGCAACTCGTTCAAGAAAATGCTAGATTGTTAGCAGTTCCGCGGGCACCCGGGTGTCCGGAGGCCTTCGTCCACGCAGCCGGCAGCCTGTAAGGGGCCGCGAAGACAAGATATGACGCTATGAAAAATACATTCAGGGCAACTCTCATCGCGAGTGCGATCGCGGCATTTCCCTTGGGTGCCGGTGCAGCAGGGCTGGGGGCGGTCAACGTGTTCAGCGGATTGGGGCAACCGCTGCGCGCTGAGATTGAACTGAATGCGACGCCTCAGGAGTTGGAGAGCCTGGTGGCCCGCGTTGCGGGTGCCGAGGCTTTCAGACAGGCGAACTTCAGCTACTCCCCAGTGATGAGTGGCGTTCGTCTCAGTGTGGAGCGGCGTGGCGAAAAAGCCTTCGTGCGCGTCACCAGCGACAGACCGGTGAACGATCCCTTCCTGGATCTCGTCGTGGAGATGACCTGGGCTTCCGGCCGTGTGTTGCGTGAATACACCTTCCTGCTCGACCCCGTCGATATGGCGAGGCCCGCTCCAAGGGCCGCAGCGCCCGTTCAGGCGGCGCGCCCGTCAGCCAATGCGACCCCGCCAACGCGGCCCGCGCCGGCTGCTGCTGTGGTGCCCGATCAATACACGGTTGCACGCGGAGATACGCTGCGTTCCATTGCGTCGCGTTTCCGTCAGCCGGACACCAATCTCGACCAGATGCTCATCGCCTTGCTGCGCGCCAACCCGGATGCGTTCGACGGCGGCAACGTGAACCGGTTGCGTGCGGGGGCTATACTGAATATTCCCGATTCCGTCAGTGCCAGCGCGGTGGATGCGACGGCTGCACGCCGGGAGCTGGTTGCCCAGGCGGCGGACTTCAACGCTTACCGTAACCGCGTGGCGGGGGCTGTGAAAGCTGCGCCCGCCACGGACACCTCGGCGCCTTCGCGCGAGAGCGCTGGCGCTGTAGTGCCGCGCGTGGAGGAGCCGGGCAAGGCGCAGCCCGCGGACCGTGTCGAGGTCTCGGGCGGCGCGGGGGGGGCCTCGGGTGACGGTGAGCGGCTCGCCAGGCTTCAGTCGCTCGAGGAAGAGCTGTTCGCACGCGAGAAGGCCTTGCAGGAGGCCAACGCGAAGCTGACCGAGCTGGAAGCGGTCGTACGCGACCTGCAGCAACTCGTCGAGCTGCGCAACCAGAGCCTTGCTCAGCTGCAACAGCAGGCTGCGCCCCAGGCGAGCGCGCCGACCGCGGCTGCGGTACCCACGGCTGCGCCTTCGCCCGCAGCGACCGCGCAGCCCGCCCAGACAGTTGCAGCCGCCACCCCCTCTACAGCCGACGACGCTCGGCTGCCCGATATCAAGGCCGAGCTTGAGCGCGATACTGCCGCTGCAGTCGCCGAACCAGCCGCAGCGCCCGCCACCCCGGCGCCCACTGTGGCGGCGCCTGCGGAAAGCATTCCCGAGAAGCCCAAGGCGCCTCAGGAAGCGAAGCCTGCCAAGAAGCCGACGAAGGCTGCCGAGCCGCCGCCGCCCGAACCCAGCTTCGTCGAGAGCCTGCTCGGCGATCCCCTCGTGCTTGCAGGCGGCGGAGGCGTGCTCGCGCTGCTGCTTGGCTACGGCGCGTTCCGCATGCGTCAGCGTTCCCGCTCGAGCGATGGTGACAGCAGCCTTTCCGGACTCAGCGAGGATCAGTCCGGCGAACACTCCGTGTTTGGTGTGAAGGGCGGCCAGTCGGTCGATACCGGCGCGAGCAGCGTGCTGCATACCGACTTCAGCCAGTCCGGGCTGTCGGCGATTGACGCCGACGAGGGGGTGGATCCGGTTGCCGAGGCGGATGTGTATATGGCCTACGGCCGCGATGCCCAGGCGGAAGAGATCCTGCTCGACGCGTTGAAGGCGGATGCGAACCGCCCGGCGATATACCTCAAGTTGCTCGAGGTCTATGCGGCACGTCCCGATGCCAAGCATTTCGAGGCGGTGGCAACCGATTTCTACTCGCGCACCGGTGGCAGCGGCGACGAGTGGCGCAAGGCGGCGGAGATGGGACGCAAGATCGACCCCGAGAACCCGTTGTATGCCGACAGATCGCCGGCCCGTGGCGACGAGCCCCCATTCACCGAGCCGCCGAGCGATCCGGGTCCGGTCAGCGCAGCGCTTGCGTCCGGTGCGGCGGCTGCGCTCGCCGCGGCAGCGGCTGAGGCGACGCCGAAGGAGGCGGACGTCTCGCTGGCGGATCTGGACTTCAGCCCTTCGCAGCCACCGGTCGAGCCGAGCGCTTCGCAACTGAAGGCGACCTGGACGGTTCCGGGTGACCTGCGCCAGATCACCGATGCGGTGGAGCACGGCGAGGCCAGCCGAGCGCCCGCCACCGAACTGCCCGCCTCGATCGAGGACGAGTTGATGCCGTCCGATCTCTCGGAGCTCGACTTCGATCTCGATGCGACCCCGGTGGTGTCCGTCGAGGATGTCCCAGCCAAGCCCGATTTCGAGGCCTCCTCCGGACTCACCTTCGATCTCGACATCGCGGTGCCGGAGCCTGCGGCACCGACGGCAGAAGCGGCCGAGCCCGCCCGCGACATCAGCATGGACCGGACGGTGGTCGGTGACGAGATCGATCTCGGCTTTGCGGCGGCGACCGGGAGCGAGTTCCCCTCGGTGGATGATGCCGCGCCCGGCTCGGGCTTCGTGACGAGGACCAGTTCGGGCGACGGCGTCAGTACGGATGAAGACAAGAGCATGCAGGCCACGCTGCTGCAGACGCAGTTCTCCCCCGGGGGTGAGGACGGAGAGGTTGATCTGGAGAAGACGGGCTTCGACAACAGCCTGCTCGACTTCGACTTCGATCTCGATAGCGCGGCGTCGGCGCCGGTGGCGGACGTCAAGCCGCTCGATCTTTCGAATATCGACCTCGACCTGGAGTTGCCGGAGCCGGTGGCGAATCTCCCGGAGGATATCGTCCCGTCCATCGAGACACCGGCCATCGATACGCCGATTCTCGAGGAGTTCCAGTCGGTGCTGCCCGACGCCAAGCAGGAGGTGGACACCAAGCTCGACCTCGCGCGTGCCTACGAGGAGATGGGCGACAAGGAAGGCGCACGCGAGTTGATCGAGGAAGTGCTGCGCGAGGGGTCGCCGGAGCAGGTCGCCAAGGCCAACGCGCTGCTCGCACAGATCGGTTGAGCACCGGCGCGCCCCTCGTCAGGGGGCAGCCGCGGTCGATGTCCTGCGTGCAGATCATCCGGGCCCATCCATGCGATGGGCCCATTTCATTCTCGTCAAGCTGTTTGCAATGTCGAAGGCAAGCGTCCAATGTCGAAGGCAAGCGTCAATTTGCCGCTCAATCCAGGTGCGGTGATCATCGTCTGGCTGGTGTGTGTGATCATGGCCCAGTCTCTCGATGGGGTCGCGCTGCTCGCAACGCTCGCGGTACTGGGTCTCGTTGCGGTGGTCCGCGCGCGCACTCGCAGCGGCCGGCTCATCCGCAGGGTCCGTGTCCTGCTGTTGGCGATCGTGGTGCTGTTCTGCGGATTCACGCCGGGTGAGGCGCTGCTCGTTGATCTACCGCTCCTGAGCCCGTCGCGCGAGGGCATGACGCTGGCCTTCGAGCATGGTGGGCGGCTTCTCTGTGCGGTGCTGTGCGTGGCGCTGCTGATGGAGCTTCTACCGCACCGCGCCCTGATCGCGGGCGTTCACACCTTGTTGTCGCCGTTTCTGGCGCTGGGTGTGCCTGCCGGGCGTATTGCCGTGCGCACGATGCTGGTGCTGCAATACGTCGAGGCTGCCGCGCCGCGGCAGTGGCGTGACTGGCTGGTGGCCGAAGATCCCATCCCGGCGCCGGTCCGATTCGAGGCGGTGCGATGGTCTGGCCTGGATCGGGCAGTAGCGGCCGGCGCCATGGTGGTTGTCGGCCTGGTGATGTTCTGATGCGTATCGCGATCGGGGTCGAGTACGCAGGCGACGCTTTCGAGGGCTGGCAGAGCCAGGGCCATGGCCGGACCGTGCAGGATGCACTGGAGCTGGCGATCGGCAACATCGCGAGCCATCCGGTGCGGCTGCACTGTGCTGGTCGTACCGACGCCGGGGTGCACGCGACTGCGCAGGTGGCGCACTTCGATACCTTCTCCGTGCGTCCGTTGTCGAGTTGGATACGCGGGGTGAACAGCCAGTTGCGCAGTCCGGTGGTGGTGCGCTGGGCGGTCGTCGTCGATGACGGCTTTCATGCCCGCTTTCTTGCGTGCGGGCGTCGCTACCGCTACATCCTGCACAACCATCCGGTGCGCCCCGCCTTGCTCGCGGGGCGGGTCGGCTGGTTTCACGTGCCTCTGGATGCCGGGCCGATGCACGAGGCGGCGCGGGCACTGGTCGGGCGGCACGATTTCTCGGCTTTTCGTGCGGCAGGCTGCCAGGCCAAGAATCCGGTCAAGATCATGCACGACGCCAGCGTGCGCCGCGAGGGCGAGTACATCGTGTTCGACTTTCACGCAGGGGCATTCCTGCACCACATGGTGCGCAACCTGGTTGGCGCGCTGGTCTATGTCGGCAAGGGCTACTATCCGCCGGCCTGGCTCGCCGAGGTGCTCGCCTCACGTGACCGCACTCTTGCTGCGCCCACCTTTCCCGCGGACGGTCTCTACCTGTGTGGCGTCGATTACCCGGCAGGCTGGCCGCTGCCGGACGGTGGGCGTATCATCCGCCTTCCCGCAATTCCCCTGGCTTGAGCCCGGCAGTACCGTGTCCGCGAGGGCATGCGCCTGTCACCACGCTCCTGTCACCACACTCCTGTATCTTTCCCATGCAGACAAACATGCACCGGACCCGCGTGAAGATCTGTGGCCTGACCCGGCCCGAGGATGTGCTGACAGCGGTGGATGCCGGCGCCGATGCGATCGGCTTCGTCTTCTATCCGCCCAGCCCGCGCAATGTCACCATCGAGCGCGCGGCCGAGCTGGTCGCGCTCGTGCCGCCGTTCGTCGCCACGGTCGGGTTGTTCGTCAATGCCGCGCCGGCCATGGTGCGCACGGTGCTGGAGCGGGTGCCGCTGCAGCTCCTGCAGTTTCATGGTGACGAGCACGAGGCGGATTGCGCAAACCATGGTCGCCCCTGGATCAAGGCGGCGCGGGTGCGCCCTGGGCTCGATCTGGTAGAATTCTGCACTTCTCATCCGTCCGCGACCGGGATTCTCCTGGATGCGTTCGTCGATGGCTACGGCGGGGGCGGCAAGACCTTCGATTGGTCGCTGATTCCGCAGGGCCTGGGGCGGCGCCTGGTACTCTCCGGCGGTCTCGATCCCGACAACGTCACCGATGCGGTGCGGCGCGTCCGCCCGTGGGCGGTGGACGTGTCGAGCGGTGTCGAGTCCGGCAAGGGAATCAAGGACGCGGCGCGGATCGCTGCCTTCATCACGGGAGTTCGCAATGCAGATGGCTGATGCACCTTATGTTTTCCCCGACCGCAGCGGTCACTTCGGGCCCTATGGTGGTGTGTTCGTCGCCGAGACGCTGATCCCGGCGCTGGAAGAGCTCAAGGCGGCGTACGCGGCGTGTCAGAACGACCCCGCCTTCATCGCCGAGTACGAGTACGAGCTCAAGCACTACGTCGGCCGCCCCAGCCCGATCTATCACGCCAAGCGTTGGTCGGGCATCCTGGGTGGCGCGCAGATCTACCTGAAGCGTGAGGACCTCAACCACACCGGCGCGCACAAGGTGAACAACTGCATCGGGCAGGCCATGCTGGCGCGTCGCATGGGCAAGCCGCGTGTGATCGCCGAGACCGGTGCCGGGCAGCACGGCGTGGCAACCGCCACCGTGGCAGCGCGTTACGGCATGGAGTGCGTCGTCTATATGGGCTCGGAGGACGTACGGCGGCAGGCGGCCAACGTTTACCGCATGAAACTCCTCGGAGCGACGGTTGTGCCGGTCGAGTCCGGCTCGCGCACGCTGAAGGATGCGCTCAACGAGGCGATGCGCGACTGGGTCACCAACGTCCACAACACCTTCTACATCATCGGCACCGTGGCCGGACCGCACCCCTACCCGATGATGGTGCGCGACTTCCAGACGGTGATCGGCAAGGAGTGCCTGGTGCAGATGCCGGAACTCGCCGGTCGCCAGCCGGATTACGTCATCGCCTGCGTGGGCGGTGGCTCGAACGCGATCGGCATCTTCCACCCCTACATCGACGTGCCCGGCGTGAAGCTGGTGGGCGTCGAGGCTGCGGGCGAGGGCGTCGCCACTGGTCGGCATTCGGCCACCCTCACCGCGGGGCGGCCCGGCGTGCTGCACGGCAACCGCACCTACCTGCTGCAGGACGAGGACGGCCAGATCATCGAGACACACTCCATCTCGGCCGGGCTGGACTATCCCGGTGTGGGTCCCGAGCACGCCTGGCTGAAGGACAGCGCACGTGCAGAGTATGTGAACATCACCGACGGCGAAGCGCTCAAGGCCTTCCACGATCTGTGTCGGCTGGAGGGCATCATCCCGGCGCTCGAGAGCTCGCATGCACTGGCCTATGCCGCCAAGCTCGCACCGACGCTGTCCGCCGACAAAGTCCTGCTCGTCAATCTCTCCGGCCGTGGCGACAAGGATATGCACACCGTCGCAGAGAAGTCCGGCCTCGAGTTCTAGTCGTCTCCCTCATTCAGCCGGCGCACCCCGGTGCGCCGGCGTTCAGCGAATTCCTGCCATGTCCAGAATCCAGACCACCTTCGCGCGGCTCGCGGCCGACGGCCGGCGCGCGCTCATTCCCTTCATCACCGCGGGCGACCCCGATCCGGCGTTGACGCTGCCTCTGATGCGTGCGCTCGTCGCGGGCGGCGCCGACATCATCGAGCTTGGCGTGCCCTTCTCCGACCCGATGGCCGATGGTCCGATCATCCAGCGCGCCTCGGAGCGTGCGCTCGCGCGTGGCATGACGCTGCGCAAGGTGATGGAAACGGTTGCAGCCTTCCGCGCCGAGGACGCCGACACGCCGGTCGTGCTGATGGGCTACGCCAACCCCGTCGAGGCGATGGGCGTCGAGCGCTTCGTGCAGCGCGCAGCTGAAACCGGCGTGGATGGGGTGCTGATCGTCGACTATCCCCCCGAAGAGTGTCGCAGTTTCGCCGCTCGGTGCCGAAGCGCCGGTCTCGATCCGATCTTCCTGCTCGCGCCGACCTCGACCGAGGCGCGCTTTGCCGACGTCGCGGAGGTGGGTAGCGGCTACATCTATTACGTCTCGCTGAAGGGTGTGACCGGCGCCGGAACGCTCGATCTCGACGAGGTCGCACGGCGCATCCCCGCGATCCGTGCGAGTGTCGGCATGCCGGTGGGGGTGGGCTTCGGCATCCGCGATGCAGCCTCCGCGAAGCGCATCGGAGAAGTCGCCGACGCGGTCGTGATCGGCAGCCGCATCATCGAGGAGATCAACAACAGCGCTGCCGATCAGGTGCTGCAGAACGTCACCGGCTTCGTCGCGGGGATCCGCTCGGCGCTCGACGAACTCACGGGGGTGCCGAAATGAGCTGGCTTGCGAAGCTGCTGCCGCCGCGCATCAAGAAGGACGACTCGACGGTCAAGAAGTCCATCCCGGAAGGCCTCTGGAGCAAATGTACCGCTTGCGAGGAGGTGCTGTACCGCTCGGATCTCGAGAGCAACCTGTTCGTTTGCCCGAAGTGCGGTCATCACCAGCGTGTGCGCGCACGCGCGCGCCTCGACATGCTCTTCGATGTGGATGGACGTCAGGAGATCGGTGCTTCGGTATTGCCGGTGGACGCGCTCAAGTTCAAGGACTCGCGCAAGTACCCCGAGCGCCTGAGCAGCGCCAAGCAGGAAACCGGCGAAGACGATGCGATGGTGGTGATGCAGGGGCTGATCCGCGGTCAGCCGGCGGTGGTCGCCTGCTTCGAATTCGACTTTCTCGGCGGCTCCATGGGTGCGGTCGTCGGCGAGCGCTTCGTGCGGGGGGTGCAGGAGGCAGAGCGGCAGCGCCTTCCCTTCGTGTGCATCACCGCGAGTGGGGGCGCGCGCATGCAGGAGGGCTTGCTGTCGCTGATGCAGATGGCCAAGACCACCGCAGCGCTTACCCAACTGTCACGACGTCGCCTGCCCTTCATCAGCGTGCTCACCGATCCGACCATGGGGGGGGTGTCGGCGAGCTTCGCTTTCATGGGCGACGTGGTGATTGCGGAGCCCGGCGCGCTGATCGGCTTTGCCGGCCCACGCGTGATCGAACAGACAGTGCGAGAGACCTTGCCTGAGGGTTTCCAGCGTGCCGAGTTCCTGCTCGAGAAGGGGGCGGTCGACATGATTGTCGACAGGCGTCAGTTGCGTGACAAGCTCGCCGACCTGATGTCACTGCTCACCCGCCAACCGGCTCTGGAAGGCTGAACGATCTTGGCTCAGACGTCTTTGCCGGACACGCTCTCCGGCTGGTTGGAACTGCTCGATCATCGCCACGGCAAGCCGATACAGCTCGGTCTCGAGCGGGTGCAGCGGGTGCTGGCGAGGATGACGGCGCAATCCTCTGCGGTGATCATCACCGTGGGCGGGACAAACGGCAAGGGTTCGACCTGCGCGATGCTGGAGGCGATCCTGATTGCCGCCGGTTTTCGCGTGGGTTGCTATACCTCTCCGCACCTTCTGCGCTACAACGAGCGGGTGCGCATCGACGGGGTGGAAGTCGATGACGCACGGCTCGTCGACGCGTTCGCTACCGTCGAGGCCGCCCGTGGCGATGAGGTGCTCACCTATTTCGAGCATGGCACGCTTGCCGCATGGCAAGTGTTCTGCAACACGCCGCTGGATGTGATCGTGCTCGAAGTCGGCCTGGGTGGGCGACTCGACGCGGTGAACGTCATCGACGCCGACTGCGCCATCGTCACCAGCGTGGCAATGGACCACATGGACTACCTGGGCGACACCCGCGACAAGATCGGTTTCGAGAAGGCTGGTATCTTTCGTGCGGGGCGGCCCGCGGTCTGTGGCGATCCCCAGCCACCGAGCACGCTGGTGGAGCATGCCGCGAGCGTGGGCGCCCCCCTGTGGGTCAGCGGACGGGATTTCGGCTTTGGTGGTGATCGCCAGCAGTGGGGATACTGGCGCTACGAGACGCCCGGATCCGGTGGCGCCCTGTTGCGTCGTGGTGGGCTCGCCTACCCGGCGCTGCGTGGTGCGAATCAACTCCTCAACGCTTCGGCCGTGTTGACCGCGCTGGAGTTGCTCCGCGAGCGAATTCCAGTGCCGATGCAGGCGGTACGGCAGGGGCTGATGCTGGTGGAGTTGCCCGGCCGCTTCCAGGTGCTGCCAGGACAGCCTGCGGTGGTTCTCGATGTCGCTCACAACCCGCAGGCGGCTGGTGTGCTTGCGGAGAATCTCTCCAACATGGGGTTCCATCCTGAAACCTGGGCAGTGCTGGGCATGCTCAGGGACAAGGATGTGGAGGGGGTCGTGAGTCGCCTCAAGGGCCGGGTGGACCACTGGTACCTCGCCGACACGCCCGGCCCGCGCGGGCTCGCGGCGCAGGCGCTGGCCGCGCGCATGCTGGCGGCAGGGGTTTCCGGGGAGTTCGTCTGCCACGCCAGCCCGGCCGAGGCCTACCGGGCAGTCCGAATGAAGGCGGCTGCCAGTGATAGAATCGTGGTCTTTGGTTCCTTTCTTTCCGTATCGGATGTGCTTGCCGACATTCAATCCGGACGGTCGTGAGTGCTGCGGTGTCTGAAAGCGACAACATCGATCTGCAGAAGCGTTCCCGCCGGCGACTGGTCGGCGCGGCGGCGCTTGCGCTTGTCGCTGCCATCGTGCTGCCCATGGTGATGGAGGGTGAGCCGGGCTTTCAGTCGCACGACATCGAGGTCCGGATACCTGACCAGGATGCAGACAGCACCCTGGCGAGACCGATCGCCGGGCGGACCGCGGTCGAGCCGGGCGCTGTCCCTGCGCCTCAGGAACAGGCCGCGGTGACCGACCCGGTCGACGATGCCGAAGCGGAGTCGACCTCCGTGCCGTCGCCTTCCGAGGCACCGCCGCCCGTGGCTATGGTGAAACCGCAGGATCCTCCCGCCAAGCCTCAGGCGCCCGCGGCCAAGCCGACTCCAGCACCGCAGACCAAGGACGAAGCCGAGCGTGTGCGCGCGATTCTCGAGGGCAAGCTCGCTGCTGCGCCTGCCAAGCCGGTGTCCGGGGGCAGTTTCGTTGTGCAGATCGGCGCCTTCGGGGAGCCAACCAAGGCCGCGTCCGTCAGCGGCGATCTCAACAAGCGGGGTTTCGCGTCCTACACTGAACGTGCGGGTCCGGTCACGCGGGTGCGTGTCGGTCCCTTCGCCAGTCGCGATGAGGCAGAGCGTGCGGCGGAGCGACTGCGCGCGCTCAACATGAGCGCGGTGGTCACGGCGCGCTGATTCCGCAATGACGGCGTTCGACTACATCGTGTTGGGCCTGCTCGGGCTCTCGGCCGTGGTGGGTACTTGGCGGGGCCTGGTGAGCGAGGTCATCGCGCTGGTGGCGTGGGTTGCCGCGTTGGTCGCGGCATGGATGTACTCCGCGCGTGCGGCCGCGTTGCTGGTGGATCTCATCACCGAGCCGATGTGGCGGCAGGTGGCGGCGTTTGCGTTGATCTTCATCGCTGTGCTGTTGCTGGCGGCGTTGCTGCGCTTCCTGTTGCGTGAGCTGTTGCGCGCGGTGGGGCTCGGGCCGGTGGACCGGTTCTTCGGAACCCTGTTCGGACTCGCGCGTGGGCTGGCGATTGCTTTCGTGCTGGTATTGTTGGGCGGGCTCGTGGGTGTGGCGGACGAGCCCTGGTGGCGGAATGCGAAGCTTTCGCCACCGTTCGAAACGGCGGTGATTGCCGCCAAACCCTGGCTACCGGATGCGGTGGCCGAAAAGATTCGATTCAGATAGGTGGCTTTCCATGTGCGGAATCATTGGGGTGGTCGCGACCACGCCGGTCAATCAGTTACTGTACGACGGTCTCCAGGTGCTGCAGCACCGCGGTCAGGATGCGGCGGGGATCGCAACCTCGGACGGAGACCGTTTCTTCATGCACAAGGGGCCGGGGCTGGTGCGGGATGTGTTCCGTACCCGCAACATGCGCAACCTGGTGGGTAACTGGGGCATTGGCCATGTCCGTTATCCGACGGCGGGGTCGGCCTGCAACCCGGCCGAGGCGCAGCCCTTCTATGTGAATTCGCCTTTCGGTCTGCTCCTCGCCCATAACGGCAACCTCACCAACGCGGGGGAGTTGAAGCGCGAGCTCTTCATGTCGGACCTGCGCCACATCAACACCAACTCGGATTCCGAGGTGCTGCTGAATGTGCTCGCGCATGAGCTGCAGGCTGCCTCCAGCGGCTTCAAGCTGGACGAGGAGGCGGTGTTCCGTGCGGTGGCCAACGTACATCGCCGCTGTCGCGGCGCCTACGCGGTGCTGGTCATGATCGCGGGCTTCGGTCTGCTCGCCTTCCGCGACCCTTACGGCATCCGGCCGCTGGTGATCGGCCGCAACGAGGCACCGGACGGCGACGAGTGGATGGTGGCCTCGGAGTCGGTGGCGCTGGACGTGATCGGCTTTCGCAAGCTGCGCGATGTCGCGCCGGGCGAGGCGGTGCTCATTGATATCAAGGGCCACTTCCGCAGCCGTCAATGCGCCACCCAGACGGTGCAGGCGCCGTGCATGTTCGAGTATGTCTACCTCGCTCGTCCCGATTCCGTGATCGACGGCATCTCGGTGTATGAGTCGCGCGTGAAGATGGGCGAGTTTCTTGCCGACAAGCTGCGCCGCACCATGCCGCAGGTGAAGATCGACGTGGTCATCCCCATCCCCGACTCCAGCCGGCCTGCGGCGATGGAGATGGCGCATCACCTTGGCCTGCCGTATCGCGAAGGCTTCGTGAAGAACCGCTACATCGGGCGCACCTTCATCATGCCCGGGCAGGCGGTGCGCAAGAAGTCGGTGCGCCAGAAGCTCAACACCATCGCCCAGGAGTTCAAGGGCAAGAACGTGCTGCTGGTGGACGACTCCATCGTACGCGGCACCACCAGCCGCGAGATCGTCATGATGGCGCGCGACGCCGGTGCGACCAAGGTCTACCTCGCCTCGGCGGCGCCGCCGGTGCGCTTCGCCAACGTCTATGGCATCGACATGCCGACGCGCGGCGAGCTCATCGCCTCCGACCGCAACGAGGACGAGATCTGCCGCGAGATTGGCGCGGATGGGCTGATCTACCAGGACCTTGAAGATCTCAAGAAGGCGGTGCATGCCGTGAATCCGGCGATCAGCCATTTCGAGACCTCGTGCTTCGACGGGCACTACGTGACCGGCGACATCACCGACGAGTACCTCTACGGCGTCGAGAACCGACGCGGTGAGGCCGCGACCAGCGAGGACGGGGAGGGCGGCCAGCTCGACCTCAACCTCGTGGGCGGCAACGACAACTGAACGGGGGCGGGATGAGTCAGCAAGACGCAGAACTGCGCTTCGACACCCAGTCGGTGCGCGCGGGCACCACGCGCAGCCAGTTCAATGAACACAGCGAGGCGATGTACCTCACCTCGAGCTTCGTGTTCGACAGCGCAGCCCAGGCCGCAGCGCGCTTTTCGGGTGAGGAGGATGGAAACGTCTACGCGCGCTTCTCCAACCCCACCGTGTCGATGATGCAGGACCGCCTCGCCGCACTCGAGGGTGGCGAAATGTGCGTCGCGACTGCATCCGGCATGGCGGCGATCCTGTCGCTGGTGATGGCCACGATGAAGGCGGGCGAGCACGTTGTCGTGTCGATGGGCGTGTTCGGCGCTACCCAGCAGCTCTTCACCAACATCCTCGCCAAGTTCGGCATCGAACACACCTTCGTGCCGGCAACGGATATCGATGCGTACCGGCGGGCGGTGCAGCCCAACACACGCCTCTTCTTCGTCGAGACACCCTCGAACCCGCTTACCGAGGTGGTCGATATCGCTGCGGTCGCCGAGGTGGCCCACGCGGCTGGTGCCCTGCTCGCGGTGGATAACTGCTTCTGCACGCCGGCCTTGCAGTTGCCCCTGAAGCTCGGCGCCGATGTCGTGGTGCATTCCGCCACCAAGTACCTAGACGGCCAGGGGCGGGTGCTCGGCGGTGCGGTGGTGGGGCCCAAGGTCGTCATGGACGAGGTGTTCCGCTTCCTGCGTACCGCGGGGCCGTGCATCTCGCCGTTCAACGCCTGGGTGATCCTGAAGGGCCTTGAGACCTTGCGCATCCGCATGGAGGCGCAGTCGGCAAGCGCCCTGCAACTCGCGCAATGGCTTGAGGCGCAGCCTGGCGTGGCGCGGGTGTTCTACCCGGGCCTGGCTTCGCATCCGCAGCATGCGCTGGCGATGCGCCAGCAGCGCAGCGGCGCCGCGATCGTCAGCTTCGAGGTCAAGGGTGGCCGTGCCGAAGCCTGGCGCGTCATCGACGCGACGCGCATGCTGTCGATCACTGCCAACCTCGGCGACACGCGCACCACGATCACCCATCCGGCGTCGACCACCCACGGTAGGGTGTCGCCCGAGGCGCGTGCCGCCGCCGGCATCGGCGAAGGGCTGATCCGGATCGCGGTCGGGCTGGAGGCGGTGGAGGACATCCGGGCCGATCTGGCGCGCGGACTCGCGGGCTGAGTCCTTGCGCTGTATCTCGGCGTGCTAGCTGGGCTGAATGCGCAGCCGGTGCGCTGAGAGTGCCCGGCCATCCCATTCGAGGTAGGGCGCGCTGTCGTCCCAGTCGGAGAGCACCCACCGCTCGCAGTCGTGGCCGTCGAGCGGGTGCAGGTGGCGGGCGGGGCGGTGTGTGTGGCCGTGGATCAGCGTGGGGTGGTCGTGGGTGCGCAGCAGCGCTTCCACCGCGCCGATGTTCACATCCATGATCTCGGCGCGCTTGGTTTCCTTGGCGGCCATGCTCTGCTGTCGCAACTGCGCGATGAAGGCCTTGCGCTCGGCGAGCGGTCGGGCGAGAAAGCCGGCAAGCCAGGCCGGGTCGCGCACCTGCTTGCGGTAGGCTTGGTAGGCCAAGTCGTCGGTGCACAGCGCATCGCCATGGCTCAACACGAAGCGACGTCCGTCGAGCATCACCTCGGCGGGATCGCCCATGAGCTGCATGCCCGCGGCGGCGGCGAAGGCCGGGCCGACGAGGAAGTCGCGGTTGCCGGCGAGGAAATGCACCACCACGCCGGTCGCTGCGAGCCCGGCGAAGGCGTCGCTGACGATACGGGCGATCGGCGCGTCACGGTCGTCGTCACCCGCCCAGTACTCGAAGAGGTCGCCCAGCACATACAGCGCCTCCGCCTTGCGCGCCGGCCCGGCCACGAAGGCCTGGAAGGCGCGCAGGGTGGCAGGAGCGTCCTCGCTGAGATGCAGGTCGGAGATGAAGAGCGCGCGCGTCATGTGCTGCGACCGAGTTGCGGGCTCAGACCACCGTGGCGCTCTCGATCACGACGTCCTCCTGCGGGACGTCCTGGTGGAAGCCCTTGGAGCCGGTCTTGACCGAGCGGATCTTGTTCACCACGTCCATGCCCTCGGACACCTTGCCGAACACGCAGTAACCCCAGCCCTGCACGTCTTGCGAACGGAAGTTGAGGAAGTCGTTGTTGGCGACGTTGATGAAGAACTGGGCGGTGGCCGAGTGCGGATCCTGGGTGCGGGCCATCGCGATCGTGCCGGCCTCGTTCTTGAGCCCGTTATTGGCCTCGTTCTTGATCGGCGCCTGCGTGGGCTTCTGCTTCATGCCCGGCTCGAAGCCGCCGCCCTGGATCATGAAGCCGTCGATCACGCGGTGGAACACGGTGTTGTCGTAGTGACCGGCCTCGACATAGGCGAGGAAGTTGCGCACGGTCTCGGGTGCCTTGTCGGCATCCAGTTCGATCACGATTGCGCCATGGTTGGTTTGCAGCTTGACGGCCATTGTGGCTCTCCGGGTTGGGGGTTACTTGACTTCGACGACGCGGGCGGACTCGATGATCACCGGCGTCAGCGGAACGTTCTGGTAGGGGCCGACGTTACCGGTCGGGGTCGCGACGATCTTGTCGATGACCTCCATGCCGCTCGTCACCTTGCCGAACACCGCATAGCCCCAGCCGCGCACGTCGGGCGATCGGTGGTCGAGGAAGGCGTTGTCGGCGACGTTGATGAAAAACTGCGCCGTGGCCGAGTGCGGGTCCTGGGTGCGTGCCATCGCGATCGTGCCGATGGTGTTCTTCAGCCCGTTCTGGGCTTCGTTCTGGATCGGGGCGTCGGTGGGCTTCTGCGTCATCTTCTCGTCGAAGCCGCCGCCCTGGGCCATGAAGCCGGGGATGACGCGGTGGAAGATGGTGCCGGCGTAGAAGCCCTTGTTCACATAGGCGAGGAAGTTCTCGACCGTCTTGGGCGCCTTGTCCTGATAGAGCTCGATGACGACGCGGCCCTGGTTGGTGTTGAGCTCCACGCTGGGGTTGGCGGCGAAGGCGCTGCCGGTGGCGCACAGCATCGCGAGAGTCGTGAGAGTGAATCGCATCGGGTGGTCTTCCTGGAAAGCAGCGCTGGACGGGGCCAGGCCTTTTGCGGGATCCGGGCGGCGGGCCGGGGGCCGGTGCCGCCTGTGCTATGATCGCGAGCCTCCGGACGCTGGGCCGCGCATCGAAATGGTCCCGCAGTCTACCAACACGTTTCCAACACGTCGACCGGCACAGCGCGCGTGTCGGCGGCGACAGCCTTCATTACCGCATCGATCATGCTCACTATCCACAACACCCTCAACCGTCGCAAGGAAGTCTTCGTCCCGATCGAGCCGGGCAAGGTCAGGATGTACGTCTGCGGCATGACGGTCTACGACTTCTGCCACCTCGGCCATGCGCGCGTGATGGTGGTGTTCGACATGGTCGCGCGCTGGCTGCGCGCGAGCGGTTTCGAGGTGACCTATGTGCGCAACATCACCGATATCGACGACAAGATCATCCGCCGTGCGCAGGAGAACGGCGAAAGCATCCGCGCGCTGACCGACCGCTTCATTGCCGCGATGCACGAGGATGCGGACGCGCTCGGCGTGCTGCGCCCCGATCACGAGCCGCGCGCCACCGAGTACGTCGCGAGCATGCAGGGCATCATCTCGCGCCTCACCGAGAAGGGACTTGCCTATGTTGCCGACAACCGCGACGTGTGCTTCTCGGTGCGCAGCTTCCCCGGTTACGGCAAGCTCTCCGGCAAGTCGCTGGACGAACTGCGCGCCGGTGAGCGGGTGGAAGTCGCAAGCGACAAGCGCGACCCGCTCGACTTCGTGCTGTGGAAGCATGCGCGCAGCGAGGAGCCGCAGGAGGTGAAGTGGCAGTCGCCGTGGGGCGAGGGCCGACCCGGCTGGCACATCGAGTGCTCGGCGATGAGCTCCGATCTGCTCGGCAATCACTTCGACATCCATGGCGGCGGGCAGGATCTGCAGTTCCCCCACCACGAGAACGAGATCGCCCAGTCCGAGGGTGCGCACGGTCACGCCTTCGTGAACACCTGGATGCACAACGGCTTCGTGAGGGTGGATGACGAGAAGATGTCGAAGTCGCTCGGCAACTTCTTCACCATCCGCGACGTGCTGAAGCAGTTCGACCCCGAGGTGGTGCGCTTCTTCATCCTGCGCGCCCATTACCGCAGCGCGCTCAATTATTCGGATGCCCACCTGCAGGACGCGAAGAGCGCGCTCACCCGCCTCTACACCGCGCTGCGCAACGCACCGTCGAGTGCCGAGGTGGACTGGAGCGAGACCCACGCGCAACGCTTCAAGGCGGCAATGGACGACGACTTCAACACCGCCGAGGCGGTGGCGGTGCTGTTCGAGCTCGCCAACGAGGTCAACCGCGGCACCACGCCTGCACTCGCCGGCCAGCTGCGCGCGCTTGGCGGGGTGCTCGGCCTGCTGGGTCGGGATACCGACGCCTTCCTCAAGGCAGGCGTCGGCGACACAGCCCAAGGGCTGGACGAAGCCACGATCGAAGCCCGCATCCTGGAGCGCGCCGCCGCCAAGAAGGCACGCGATTTCGCCACCGCCGACCGCATCCGTGCCGAGCTTCTCGCGGCCGGGGTGGTGCTCGAGGACGGAGCAGGCGGGACCACCTGGCGTCGTGCCTGAGCCATGCATTCGGATGATACGGGCCGCATCCGGCAATTGCCGCTTCGCGACCGCGACCCTCTGATACATAATTTGACCAACTTCCCGATAAGAACGGTTTGACCACATGCCGCGATTGCGGCGCGGAGCGAGTACATGTCTACACAGAAGTATCGTCTGGTCACCCGCAGCGATTTCGACGGATTGGTCTGCGCGGTGTTGCTCAACGAGCTGGAGATGATCGACGACATTAAGTTCGTCCATCCCAAGGACATGCAGGACGGCAAGATCGAGATCACCGACCGCGACATCACGACCAACCTGCCCTATGTGCCGGGTGCGTATCTGGTCTTCGATCACCACCTGTCCGAGACCTTGCGCAACAGTGGCGAGCGCAGCAACCATGTCATCGACCCGAACATGCCCTCGGCGGCGCGGGTGGTGTACAACTACTTCGGTGGTGGCACGCGCTTTCCGGCGCGCTTCGACGACATGATGGCGGCGGTGGACAAGGGCGATGCGGCGCAGTTTTCGCGTGAGGAGATCCTCGACCCCGCCGGCTGGGTGTTGCTGAACTACCTGATGGATGCGCGCACCGGCCTCGGGCGCTTCCGCGAGTTCCGCATCAGCAATTATCAGCTCATGATGGATCTCATCAAGTACTGCCACAACCATGGCATCGACGAGATCCTTGCGCTGCCGGATGTACGCGAGCGGGTCGAGCTGTACTTCGAGCATTCGGCCAAGGCCAAGGCGCAGATCCAGCGCTGCGCGAAGGTGCACGGCAACCTGGTGGTGCTGGATCTGCGCAACGAGGAGACGATCTGGGCCACCAACCGCTTCACGATCTACGCGATGTTCCCCGAGTGCAACATCTCCATTCACGTGATGTGGGGTGTGCAGAAGCAGAACACCGTGTTCGCGACCGGCAAGTCCATCCTCGACCGTTCCTCGCGCACGAACGTCGGCGAGCTGATGCTGGCCTACGGTGGCGGCGGCCACAATGCGGCAGGCACCTGCCAGGTGGCGAACGAGGAGGCCGAGGCCAAGCTCGCCGAACTGATCGCGCGCATCAACGCGGACGGTTGAGTGCGGTAACACGGTGCAGCAAAGAAAAAAGGGGCTCGTGGGCCCCTTTTTTTATGGTGTTGCTGACGCTCAGCTCGAGAAGAAATCCTTCACCTTGTCCATCCAGCTCTTGGCCTTGGGGTTGTGGCGGTCGACATCGCCGCTCGAGACCTCCTCGAACTCGCGCAAGAGCTCTTTCTGGCGCTCGGTGAGCCGCACTGGAGTCTCCACCACCACATGGCACATCAGGTCGCCCTGGGCATGGCTGCGCACGTTGCGGATGCCCTTGCCGCGCAGGCGGAAGGCGCGTCCGCTCTGGGTCTCGGGCGGGATCTTGAGGCGCGCCATGCCGTCCAGCGTGGGGATCTCGATCTCGCCGCCCAGCGCCGCGGTGGTGAAGCTGATCGGCATCTCGCAGTGCAGGTCGTCGCCGTCGCGCTGGAACACCGGGTGCTGGCGGATGTGGATCTCGACGTAGAGATCACCCGACGGGCCGCCATTCACCCCCGGCTCGCCGTGGCCGGCGTGGCGCAGGCGCATGCCTTCGTCGATGCCGGCGGGGATCTTCACCTCCAGCGTCTTGTGGCCCTTCACCCGGCCCGCGCCGCGGCAGGTGGTGCAGGGGTCGGGGATCACCCGGCCGGTGCCGTGGCACTTGGGGCAGGTCTGCTGGATCGAGAAGAAGCCCTGCTGCACCCGTACCTGGCCCGCGCCGTTGCATGTGGTGCAGGTCTGCGGCTGGGTGCCGGGTTTGGCGCCCGTGCCGTGGCAGGTGCCGCACTCTTCCACGGTGGGGATGCGGATGGTTTTCTCGGAGCCGCGCGCCGCCTCCTCGAGCGAGATCTCGAGGTTGTAGCGCAGGTCCGCACCGCGGTAGACGTTGGAGCGGCCGCCGCCAGCACGCCCACCGAAAATGTCGCCGAAGATGTCGGAGAAGGCATCGGCGAAGCCGTCGAAACCCTGCTGGCCGCCGCGAGCGCCCATGGACGGGTCGACGCCGGCGTGGCCATAGCGGTCGTAGGCGGCCTTCTTGTCCGCATCGGAGAGCACCTCGTAGGCCTCGGAGAGTTCCTTGAACTTCTCTTCCGCCGCCTTGTTGTCCGGGTTGCGGTCCGGATGGTGCTTCATCGCGAGCTTGCGATAGGCCTTCTTGATCTCGTCCGCCGAGGCGTCGCGATTGACGCCCAGCACTTCGTAGTAATCGCGTTTAGACATGTTATGAATCCAATGCGGGGTACGGTCGTGAACGGATGAAGGTCGGGACCCGCGAGCGCGCGGTGTACCCGACCTGTTGGTTCAAGCGGCCGACCGACAGGCGGGCGGGGGCCGGCACGGCGTGGCGGCATGATACTGGGCTGTCGCACCCGAAACCATGCCGGCACGCTTGAATTTCGCCCGCACCCGCGTCCGCCGGTGGTTACTTGTCCTTGACTTCGGTGAACTCCGCGTCGACCACATCCGGATCGGCGTGCTTGCCGCCTTGAGTGCCGCCCTGGGCGCCCCCCTGGCCACCGGCAGCGCCGGCATCGCCACCCGCCGCCTGCTGCGCCTGCGCGTACATCTGCTCGCCAAGCTTCTGGCTGGCGGTCGCGAGCGCCTGGCTCTTGGCGTCGATCTCGGCCTTGTCGTTGGACTTCAGCGCGGCCTCGGCATCGGCGATCGCCTTCTCGATGTTGCCCTTCTCGTCGGCGCTCACCTTGTCGCCGTATTCGGTCAGGGCCTTCTTCACCGAGTGGATCAGCGCGTCGCACTGGTTGCGGGCGTCGACCAGCTCGTGCGCCTTCTTGTCCTCTTCCGCGTGCGCTGCGGCGTCGCGCACCATGCGCTCGACTTCCTCGTCCGACAGGCCGGAGTTGGCCTTGATCGTGATCTTGTTCTCCTTGCCGGTGGCCTTGTCCTTGGCCGACACGTGGAGGATGCCGTTCGCGTCGATGTCGAAGGTGACCTCGATCTGCGGCATGCCGCGCGGCGCCGGCGGGATGTCGGAGAGGTTGAACTGGCCCAGGCTCTTGTTGCCGGCAGCCATCTCGCGCTCACCCTGCAGCACGTGGATGGTGACCGCGCTCTGGTTGTCGTCGGCGGTGGAAAACACCTGGCTCGCCTTGGTCGGGATGGTGGTGTTCTTCTGGATGAGCTTGGTCATCACGCCGCCGAGGGTCTCGATGCCGAGCGACAGCGGGGTGACGTCGAGCAGCAGCACGTCCTTGACCTCGCCCTGCAGCACGCCACCCTGGATCGACGCACCGACGGCCACCGCCTCGTCCGGGTTCACGTCGCGGCGCGGTTCCTTGCCGAAGAACTCCTTGACCTTGTCGATGACCTTGGGCATGCGCGTCTGACCGCCGACGAGAATCACGTCGTCGATGTCCGACACCTTCACGCCGGCATCCTTCAGCGCCACGCGGCAGGGCTCGATGGTGCGCTCGATCAGATCTTCAACCAGCGACTCGAACTTGGCGCGGGTGATCTTGATCGCGAGGTGCTTCGGCCCGGTGGCGTCGGCGGTGATGTAGGGCAGGTTGACTTCGGTCTGGCTGCCGGAGGAGAGCTCGATCTTGGCCTTCTCGGCGGCTTCCTTCAGGCGCTGCAGCGCGAGCACGTCGTTCTTGAGATCGACGCCTTGTTCCTTCTTGAACTCGGTGACGATGTAATCGATGATCCGTTGGTCGAAGTCCTCGCCACCCAGGAAGGTGTCGCCGTTGGTGGCCAGCACTTCGAACTGGTGCTCACCGTCGATGTCAGCGATCTCGATGATGGAGATGTCGAAGGTGCCGCCGCCGAGGTCGAACACCGCGATCTTCGAGTCGCCCGGCTTCTTGTCCATGCCGAAGGCGAGCGCGGCTGCGGTCGGTTCGTTGATGATGCGCTTCACTTCCAGGCCGGCGATGCGGCCCGCATCCTTGGTGGCCTGACGCTGGCTGTCGTTGAAGTAGGCCGGCACGGTGATCACCGCCTCGGTCACTTCCTCGCCGAGGTAGTCTTCCGCGGTCTTCTTCATCTTGCGCAGCACTTCCGCGGAAACCTGCGGCGGCGCGATCTTCTTGCCGCGCACTTCCACCCAGGCGTCGCCGTTGTCGGCCTTGGCGATCGTGAAGGGCATCAGGTCGATGTCCTTCTGCACTTCCTTTTCCTCGAAGCGGCGGCCGATCAGGCGCTTGATCGCGTAGAGGGTGTTCTTCGCGTTGGTGACGGCCTGACGCTTGGCCGGCGCACCGACGAGGATCTCGCCATCTTCCGCGTACGCGACGATGGACGGCGTGGTGCGCGCGCCTTCCGAATTTTCGATGACCTTGGGCGAGCCGCCTTCCATCACGGAGACGCAGCTGTTGGTGGTGCCCAGGTCGATGCCGATGATCTTGCCCATGTTCAATGTCCTTGAGATGTCGTATTCGTAGTCGGTTTGGCGCGCCACCGGGCGTGCCGCTCTGGTGTTCAATATGGGGTGGAAGCCCGCGTTTTCAAGCGGGTTTCCGGGGTGCGTGGATCAACCGTTCTGTGCCTTCGAAACGACCACCAGCGCGGGGCGCAGCACGCGGTCGTGGAGGGTGTAGCCTTTTTGCAGCACGTTGATCACGGTGTTCGGCTCGGCATCGGCAGGCACCGCGCTGATCGCCTGGTGCCGGTTGGGGTCGAACTTGCCGTTGAGCGGATCTTCCTGCGCAACGCCGGCGGCGTCGAAGGCGGAAGCGAGTTGCTTGAGCGTGAGCCCGACCCCTTCCTTGAGGCTCTCCAGCGTCTGGTTCTCGGTCGCGAGCGCGGCTTCCAGGCTGTCGCGCACCGGCAGCATCGCGGAGGCGAACTTCTCGGCGGCAAACTTCGACGCCTTGGTGATGTCTTCCTGCGCACGCCGGCGCACGTTCTCGGTCTCGGCCTTGGCGCGCAGCCACGCGTCGTGGTGCTCGGCCGCCTTCAGCTCCGCCGCACGCAGGCTTTCTTCCAGGCTGGGCATCACGTCTGCAGTGGAGGTGGCATCCTCGGGGCCGGCAACGTCTTTCGTCGTGCTGGCAGCATCGGCTACGTCGGCAGCAGCGGCCTGCGCATCCGGTTGCTGTTCGCGCGGGTCGGCGGGGGGCGTGTTTTCCTGCATGGGTCCAAGCTCCATCTGGTTTCGGTTTCGCGCCCTCACTTGGGGGCGCGAAGCCGGATTTCAAGCCCCCGCTCGCATGGCTTGTCGTTGTTTCACGAAATCGATGCGATGTCCGTGACGCATTGCACGCTTTTGCACACTTGGCCGCGACGATCATGCCAAAATGGCAGCCTGACTGGTTCGATCACGCATGCAGCGCACCCGCAATGAGCGACATCCCCCAGAAGATCGGAAAGTACCGCATCATCCGTGAGATCGGCCGTGGCGCCACGGCTGTGGTGTATCTCGCCGAGAATCCGCATTATCCGGAACCGGTTGCGATCAAGCATGTCCGCTTCAAGGACAAAAGCAAGGACGAGGCCAAATGGAACCGTCGCCTGCTGAAGCTCCTCAAGGCCGAGGAGGCGGTCGCACAGCGCCTTGACCACCCCAATATCATCCGCATCTTCGAGGCCGTCACCGACGTCGAGGAAGCCTACGTGGTGATGGAGTACTTCCCCGCCGACACGCTCGAGCGCTACTGTAGCTTCGAGCACCTGCTGCCCATCCACCGCACCATCGGCATCATCTTCAAGTGCTGCATGGCGCTGGATCACGCCTACATGCGCGGCGTCGTGCATCGCGACATCAAGCCCGCCAACATCCTGGTGGATGACCAGGACAACGTGAAGATCACCGACTTCGGCCTCGCGCTGAACATCGACAAGAAGGTCGAGTCCGACTCCACCTTCATCATGGGCGTGGGCTCGCCGGCCTACATGAGCCCGGAACAGATCAAGAGCTATCCGCTCAACCAGAAGACCGACCTGTACTCGCTGGGTGTGGTGATGTTCCACATGCTCACCGGGCGGCTGCCCTTCCGTGCATCGAACCCGGCACAGCTGATCTACAAGATCATCAACGCCGATCCGCCTTCCGTCGCTCAGCTCAACCCGGAGTTGCCTGAATCGCTGGACGCGGTGCTGCGCAAGGCGCTCGCGAAGGATCTGTACTCGCGCTACAAGAACGGCGCGGAGTTCGCGAAGGATCTCTCCGCGGTGCGCTACAAGATTCTCGACGAGAAGGAGAAGGCGCCGGACACCAGCCGTTTCGCAACCTTGCGCAAGATGTCGCTGTTCACCGAGTTCGACGACATCGACCTGTGGGAGATCTTGCGGCTCGCCTCCTGGCGCCGCAGCGAGCCGAACACGCTGCTGTACAAGGAGGGCGATGCCGACCAGCGCTTCGGCGTCGTACTGGAAGGTGAAGTCGAGCTCTCGGTGCAGGGGCGTGCCTTCGTGCGCATCAGCCCGGGCGAGGTGTTCGGCGAGCTCGCCTGGCTCGACAACCTCGACCACAAGCAGCTGCTCACCGCGATTGCGGCGTCGCCACTCACTTACATCGAGATCCGCCCCTCGGCGCTCGCGCTCGCGACCGACGAGGTGCGCGAGCGCTTCCGCGATCTGCTCTCGACCCAGATCGCGAAACGCCTCGCGAACGCAGCCCGCGAGGTGTCATTGTCCCACCCCGAGGCTCTCAGGCCCGACCAGACTGCCACGACAGGCATCGATCTGCAGCTGGTGGATAACTGAGCCGAGGCTCACACCGCCAGGTCGATCTGGCTCACCGAGCCCGCGCCGCCGCTCTCGCGTAAATACACGCTGCTCGCGCGCATCAGGCCCAGCGTCTCGTTGTTGCCGTTACGCAGGTCGAAGGGTGTGCCCACGCTGGCAACCGACAGCGCGCCCACATCGGCCTCCAGCAGCGTCTTGAGCGTGCCCTGGCCGTTGGCGTCGGGTTGCCAGATCCTGAGCTGGGCGAAGGCCGGGTCGGCCTCGTCTATCCAGCCGTTGCCGTCGGCATCGAGCTGGGCGAGCTCGGCGAAGCCCTGGCCGGTGGTCGGACCGAAGAGCTCGCGCCCGTCGTCGATGCGGCCGTTGTTGTTGCGGTCGAAGGCGAGGAACCCGGTGCCGCCGGCAAGGCCCGGCACCTGATCGAGGCGTCCGTCGGCGTCAAGGTCGAACGAGAAGCGCATGTCCGACAGCGCCGCGGCCGGACCGCCGAAGTCGAGCACGAGCGGATCCTTCACCCTGGGCTGTGCCGCATCGCCGGCGGCGAAGCGCACATTGATCGATTCGGCGTAGCTGCGCTCCATCGAGAACGACACGCTGAAGTCAATCTCGCGACCATCGGCGGTGCGCACCTTGCCCTCGGCGGCGAAGCTGACTGCCTCGTACTCCATGCGTGTCGAGGAGAACTCGTATTCGATGCCGAAGCCGGCCGAGGGCTGCGGCGCGCCCCGTGCCCCGGGAGCCGCTTGTGCGGGTGTCGCCGCGCTGTCTGCAGGGGCCTGGAGCGCGTTCGCATCCAGGAATTTCACCGGACGCCCGGTGAAGAACTCCACCATGCGGATCAGGAGCTGCAATCGCGGATCGCGCCCTGCCGCCTCGCCCGCCTCATCGATGGCCGAGGCCTGCTGGGCCGAGCGACCCGCGTCCGAGATATTCACCGTTTCGCGTTGCATCACGGGCGCAACCTCGGCGGCGCGCCCGTTGCCACGGCCACGTTCGCCACGCCAGGCCTCCATGCGTTCGAAGGTCTCGGTGCGCTGGAAGGCGAGATGCGTCGATTGCATCTGAAGGCTGGACGATTCGATTCTCATGGCGGTGCTCCCCAGATTCGGCGGATACACCAATAACGGCGAAAACTGTCAAAACTTGAGGCACAAAAGACTACGCGGCCCGAAGGCCGCGCATCAGGCACAAGCGGTGTTAGCGCCTACTGCCAACACTGCTTGATATTGGCCCAGTCGGTGTCGTCCATCGCGCCCTTGGTGCCAGCCTGGTCGATCGTGAGGGTGGCGCAGGTATCGCTTGCCTGGGCGCCCTGTGGTTCGGCCTCCAGCGTGTATGAGCTTGCGTCGGCTGCCGAGAGAGAGAAGCTGTAGAAGTCGGACAATTCATTCACACAAGCCGTCGAGGGAAGGTCTGGCGCGTCGCCATCGGACTTCAGATAACTCATGTTCGTGGTGTAGAACCGCTCCATGAACTGCGCCATCTCCAGCAGGCACCCGGCGCCCGCTGCGCGCCTGGTCTCGATGATGTAGCGCTGGTAGCTCGGCAGCGCGACCGCCGCGAGGATGCCGATCACCGCCACGGTGATCATCAGCTCGATCAGGGTGAAGCCTTGGTGACGTTTCATGTCTCAGTCCTTGATGATTTCGCGCCATGATAGCCGGCCGGTCATCTTGATGCCCATGTTCAGCTTGAACTCTGCGATCTCGCCGGTGGAGCCGCTGACGACCAGGAAGGGCGGCAGCAGCGCGGCCTCTCCGGGCATGCCCACCTCGGGGTCGAGCGAGCCGGGGACTTCACCGCCGAGCTTGTCATTGTCATCGAACTTGCCGTCGCCGTTAAGATCCACCGCCGGATACTTGAGACGACCGCCGGAGAACGGATCGATGAAGTTGATGTATCCGGATCCACCTGCTTCACACGGATCCGGGTCGGGGATGATGCTGCTCGCGATCAGAGTGGGCGTGATCAGCTGGACCAGGTTGGAGCGTGTCACGATACGTTCGCCTACGGCGCTCTCGCCCTCGACCTTGAGGTCCACGACCCAGCCCTTCTTCCCTTCCATGTCGCCGGTCTCGGACTCGGAGAACACGCGCACGTCTCGGCCCGACGCAGTACCGCGGGTTTCAATGGTGCGCGCGGCGAGCTCAGTGCGCGAGCTGATCACAGCGTCGTCGTCAATCAGGCCGTACCAACTCTGAACCGCGACGCTGTCCGGGTCGGTTGCAAACATGAAGCTACCCGTACCGAAGAACAGGAAGGTCTTGCCGAAGTTCGGGTCGCTGGTCACGTTGTTGACCGCCGCGGTCACCTGCGCGGTGATCGGTTGCGGTGTCGTGCCCGACTTTGCCGTAAATAGCGGTGCAGGTTTGCTGGCCGACGTGAATGCCGAGCCCCAGTCAGTGGCGTTCGTCGCCGAGACATCGAATTTCCACACATTTCCCAGCAGATCGCCCGCGTAAATCGTATCGATCAGGCCATCTGAACCGGCTTCATTGCCGTTCATCGCATCCCAGAGCAGCGGCGTGGCCATGCCGTTGCCGCCGCTCTTCTGCGTGTCGAGTCGGGCCAGTACCTCGCCGTCGTCCAGCGCGATCACGTACAGGACTGCGGAGCCGTTCGGGCTGTTATAGCCGTTGCCCACGACGGCCACCGTTTCGCCGTTCTGCAACTTCCCGATCTGCGGACGGCCGAGGATGAGCCCCATGTCGTTGTCACTCGCGCCCGACAACTCCCACAGCACGTCGTTCTCGTCGAAGTCGCCCGGGGTGGTGACATCCAGAGCGAACAGGCCACGCGCTCCGCGCCCTGGCGTCGCGACCAGGATGTTCTGGGATGGGGTGAGGCTGCGCGGAGAAACCGCGATCTCGCCGTCCATGTAGAACTTGTGCGTGTAGCCCGGGTCCGCGAGGTCGGCGAGCTTGTCGTACAGCATGCCGGGAATGTATGCGAACAGCTCCACCCCATCGTTCGCATCGAATGCATGCAGCATGCCGTCGTTGGCGCCGATATACACCGTGTCGGTGTCCTTCACGTAATAGGGTGACGAATGCACGATGTCACCCAACACTTTTGCGCGATTACGCAGTGTACCGCCGTTGGCAATCTCGCCGGACTGTTCGCCACGCAGGTAATCGAGTGTGGCTTCATCGCCCAGCAGGTCTTGTTGCGTCGTGGCGAGGGCGTCCCATCTGAATGCTACGCCGTTGCCTGTGTCCGCATTGAGCGTGAAGATGTTTCGGTCGCCCGCGTCATCGATGCCCTCACTCGCCTTCCAGGCCGGGGACGCGCTGACCCCCGTCGGTGTGACCTGGTAGGCGAACAGCTCCCCATCCCAGCCCGCGCTGCTGAACTGAGACTGGAATACCTTGCTGTCCGTATTGAGCTGCTGACCGTTCGAGGTGATGTTGCCCGAGCTGGCGCTGCGCTCGACGATCGTATCGAAGCTCTTCTTCAAGGCCTCCTTGAGCTTCAGCGGGTTCTGGACGAGGAAGAAGGTCTCCGGGTCACCGTTGTTGTCGCCATCCCATTCGATCTTCAGGTCCGGCTTCTTGTTGTTGTTACGGTCGGTGAAGCCGCCCCACTTTGCCGCATACCACAACGGGTTGTTCAGGGTGGTTGCGGTGACTGTGGAACCCGGGCTGAATGTCTGCACACTGGTGTTCGCGGGTGCCGTCGCGCCGAGGTAGGGCAGCTTGTTGCAGGCCGTGGGCATGGTCGTCACGTCGCAATATCCAGCGCTTTGCCCCGGAGGCACGTTCAGGAAGTAGTTGAGGCTCTCGTTCTTGTCCTGCGCGACCAGGTACACGCCATCACGGTTGGTGCCGGAGATCACGTAGCCGATGTTCTGGTTGGATCCGGTGGACTCGTAAATCACCCTGACCGTGGCCGTCAGTGTCTTGTCGGGGTTGACCTTGAACTCGTAGTCCCCGATGACATCCATGTCGAAGTCGTTGCCTTGTTCATCCGCCTCGTAGTTGACCCGGAACTTGACGCGGTCGTCGGAAATCTCCTCCACGTAAAGGTCAACGATCGGGTCCGTTGGCTGATAGCGACCCTTGGTTCGATTGGTGCTCGCTCCGTCGATCGTCTTGGCGAACGGCACCACCGAAACCTTCTGTGTGCCAAGCATGAACTCGAATTTCGGCAGCGGTGACGCCAGCGCCACCGCGTAGGTGTCCGTCGATTGGGTCTTGGTGGCAGGGTTGAGGTCGTTCGTCTTGCCGAAGTACGCCACGGAGGCCGAGTAGAAGCTGCCCTGCTTGGTGGGCTCTTCGGGCGAGAGACCTCGCAGGTTCCCAAGCGTGGTCACGGTTTTTGCCGTTGGTGCATAGTCTTCGTTGCTGCCCACCGCGCCGATGTAGCGTGGCCCGGGAACGCCTGGTTCGCCTGCGGTGATGGTGTCGCCCAGCGCACTCACGTTGAGGCCCGTGAGATCGCCCGTGAAGCTGCCGAAAGCCGAGCCCGGCAACTGGTCTGAATCGTAGGAGATCGCGGTTGAACTCATGACCAGCATGTTGGGCTTCGCGCACCATTGCGCCTTGGCCGCGCTCGTGGCGGCATAGGGATCGTCCCAGGTGGCAAACGTAAGGCCGACCGCCTTGTCGTTCGGTGATGACGAATGCGTGTAGGCGGCGGTAGGAGTGATCTTGCCGGCGTAGTAGCGGAGTGCTTCGTACATCATCTCGCCAATCGGGTTGCCCCAGTCGACATAATCCCCCTCCGGCATGATGCCGGTACGGAAGCTGCCTTTGCGATAGAAGTACTTGCTGCCGCCGTTGTTGAAGTCGCGGATACGCAGGTTGTTCAGGTTCTTGACGATGGTTGCACCAGCGGTGAACTGCCCGGTGGTCGCGTTGATTTCGCCCTTGAAGCTCGACACCACCTTGCGCAGGATGCCGCCGGACATGTTTTTGTCGTAGCTGCCGGTAAGCAGGCCGAACAGCATGGACTCGTTCTCGCCATAGTCATGCAGAATGCCTACCGGCTTGTATTTGCCGTTCGGATACAACTTGCAATCGGTCCGGAAAGTGGAGGTGCACACTTCGACGCGTACGGTGTAGTCGGTGCGCGTACCGCCATGCGTGCCGTCGAGCACCGGATTCTCCTTGGACGCCCATTCCCATACGCGCTTGGTGCTGTTGGTGACGACCGAAAGCCATGGTGGCCGGTTGCTGCATGTATCCAGCGTTGCGCAAGACCAGTCACTGCCCATGTTGTTCGTGACGTTGCCGAAGAAGTGGCGCCTGCTCGAAGTCGGGGCCGAGAGGGGGGTGTAGTCGCCGATCTTGTAGCCGTCCACCGCCTCGCTAGTGTATTCCTTGGCCCAGGAGTGTCCGTCCTGCGGCACGTAGGCGCGACGAAGCACTGTCTGGGTGGTGCTGTCCACGTCGCGATAGCCGCCGTAGAGCACCTTGCGCAGGGCGTCGATGCGCGAGGTTGTGATGTAGTTCAGCCAGTTGCCGGACCATTTTCCGGGGCACTTCCCATCTGCAGTGGTGCTGTTGGGCGTGAATAGCCCGGTATTGTCGTTCTTGTTGTTGTGGGTATAGCAGACCTTGGAGTCGAACAGGCCGTAGTAGGTGATGCTGGGCTTGAAGCGCAGGTCAAGCGTGCCATCGCCGTCAATGTCGCTCGCGTCGTTGTAGGCTTCGAAAAAAAGCGTATGGTCGCGGCCGACGATGAGCATGTTCAGCGGCGTGGCGGATGTGCTCGTGATCAGCGGCACCTCCGGGATCGTTTGCGCGGCAGCGAGCGATGACAGGCACGAGAGCACGGCCACGAACAGCGAGCGGCTCGCGTTCGAGGTACCAGGAGTGGCGTGCCGGGAGGAGGGTGCGGTGGATTTCATGATGAACCTCTCATTCCGTGGCAAAGATCGACTGCAGGATCACATTGGCGCGATCCTCGTTGGCGCTGCTACGGGCGGTGATGCGATAGCGCTTGCAGGAATCGAAGCTGCCCGGGTTGTTGATGTCACAAGGAAAGTTATCCCCCAGGTATTCGACGATGTACTGTGGTGTGTCCGCAGCCGAACTCAAGGTGATGTCCGAGACATCTGCCCAGCCGGTGAAACCTTCATCCAGCCAGCGTGCAGTGCAGTCCTTGTCGGGTTGCTGGCAAAGTCCGCTGGCGCAGGTAGACCCGGGCGAAGGGCATGAACTGTCGGTATCGGCATAGGCACCGTTGCTCGGGAAACCGTCGTTAGGCGGCACCTTCGCAGATTCGGCCTTGGCGACTTCCTCTCCCACGCGCAGCGCTGCTTCGGCACCCTGGAATCCCAGGCTGCGGTCGTAGGCGTTCGACGTCATGCGTTCTTCCTGGCTGGCAATCTGTATGCCGGACAGGCCGATCAGCGTGACGACCACGAGGATGATCAAGGACACGATCAACGCAACGCCGCGTTCCTTGCGGGTGGGCATGAGCGAGGTCTTCATAGGATGATCTCCCGGTGTCTCAATGCCACGACGTGCTGCATTTGTTGCTTGAGGGGCTCGCCATCGGTGCCGACCGCATCTCGCGATTCGAGGTCCAGCACGATGCGCACGGCGACAACCGGTGAGCCCGCCGTGTTGAGCCAGCTGCCGATTTCGTCAGCTGTTTCATAATCGGACGCCAGGGTGGATCCGGTGCGCGTGAGGTACCACAACTGCATGCCAACCACGCCGGGCGCGATCTCTGCAGGCGTGCCGCCGTTGTGGACCCGGTAAAGCGACTTTCCGCCAGATGCGTTGTTACCGATGTACCAAGCGGTTGTGGACAGCCTTGAGACAAAGCCGTTGGTGCCAACCGGGTAGGGGCTGGCACCGGTCGGCGCAGGATGCACTATGTTCGTGTCCGTGGTTCCCGATGCTGCCGTGAAGATGGCTGCGCGAGAGTAATCGCAGGCCATCAGTACGTCGCCCGAGGCAAAACTGGCAACTCCGGACGCAACCGTATAGGCGTTTGACCCATACGCGGAGATCACCACCGGTGTCTCTACCGAAGCGCTGCGAATCACGATGCCAGCGGACGTGTCATCCCCATCATCATCCTCCACACGCTCAGCCGCGTCTTCGCCGAATGCTGCGTCAGCCATGTCATCCTCGCCGGTGTATCCGACCAAGGCACCTTCGTCCCAGTTTTCCCAGTCCGTACCCGACGCGCCAGTGGTATTGGTGATGATCGCGGTACCGCACGGATTGCCCCCGGCTTCGCGCAACTCCCTGGACATCAGCTCGAACGCGGTGCGCGCGCTGTTCTGGAGCTGTCCGAGGTTGTCGTTCACGCGATACGACTGGACCTGCGAGAGATACACATTGACGACCCCGAGCATGAGCAACAGTCCGAGCACCATCGAGATCATCAACTCGATCAGGGTGAGCCCGCGCTGCGCGTCGGGCGAGGGTGAATGGTGTCGAGTGTTCATAGCTGTGTGGTGGTCTCGAAGACCTGTTCGTCGCTGCCGTCGGCGCCACGGCTGTCGTTCCAGCGGATGCGGACGGTGCACAAGCCGTCGTCGCATTCGATCTCGCCGCAGGTCGTATCCGCATTGCCGAGATTGCTCTTCAGGGAGTCGATCCAGAACGTGATGTCGTTCTCCGCGAGCGTTGACGCGCTGACAGGCGCTTCGCATCCGTCGTCGTCCGCCAGCGCGTATTCGCCGCTGAACGCAGCAGCCCGGTTGGCCCGCATCGCGTCGAAGATGAAGTAGCTCAGGAACACCGCCTGGCTGCGCTGCATGCTGCTCAGGTTGTTCTTCATCGCGTTCATCTGCATGCCGCCGAGGCCGAGCAGACCGATCGCGAGTACGACGATCGCAACAAGGATTTCGATCAGGGTGACGCCCGCCTGCCTTCGTACGGTGGGGCGATAGCGCATGGGGAAGTCAGTCCTCGGTGACATGGATGCTCCCTGCGGTAATGTTGACGACGCGCTGGTGGCTGCCTGCTTCCAGGGTGAGGGTGCCCGCAGTCATCAGCGAGGAGGCGTCATAGGCCAGCCCGTCCGGACGGAAGCGCACGCAGTTGCTGCCGCTGACGTCGTAGGGGCCACTGGCCGCCGTTATCGTGAGATCCTCGGAGAGACGGCCTTCACGAAGCGTCTCGGCGGAACTGATCAGTTCGACCTCCCAGGCGTTATCCCCGTCAATGCACAGGCGCGTGGAGGAGCCGCGTTTGATGGCTTCGGAGCGTGCGAGATTGAGGGAGTCGGTCAAGTCCGCCGCCGCCGTACGCACCCTGTTGCGCTGGATCATGTCCTGAAAGCTCGGTACCGCAAGCGCCAGCAGGATGGCAAGGATCGCCACCGCGACCATCAACTCGATCAGCGAGAAGCCTCGCAGGTGCCGCGCTGCGGGCGGCGATGGTCGCGCCTTGATCGAGCGGAAGGGGAGGTTGCAGGGTGGGTACATGGAAGCCGTTTCCGTGAGCTGGCGGTTGCGTTCGATGCGAATGACATTATCCACATATTTGTCATCAAAGCATCAGAAACCACATTCATGGTCCGTGCCGTAAATCTAGCACTCTGGACGAACCCCGGCGTTCCGCCTGTCTTGCGGGCCTTGCCGTTCGTCGTGAGGGGTGAGGTGGGGCGGGGGCCCAGCCGCGCAAGGTGCGGCCGGGTTGAGGTCAGAGCGCGGCGAGGATCCAGCGCTGCAGGCTGCCGGCGTCCATTGCGCCGGACTGGCGGGCAACTTCGCGGCCCTGCTTGAGGACGACCAGGGTGGGGATGCTGCGGATGCCGAACTGGCCTGCGAGCGCGGGGTGGGCCTCGGTGTCGACCTTGACGAGGCGCGCGCGCGGCTCGATTGCTTTGGCTGCGGCGGCGAAGGCGGGGGCCATCATGCGGCAGGGGCCGCACCAGGGCGCCCAGAAGTCGACGACCAGTGGCAGATCGCTGTGGGTGCTGTGTTTGGCGAAGCGCGTCGGGTCGAGCGCGAGCGGCTCGGCGGTGAACAGGGGTTTCTTGCAGCGCCCGCAGCTACCGTGATCCGACAGCTTTTCGGCCGGCAGGCGGTTGGTGGCGTCGCAGTGCGGGCAGACGACGTGGATGGCGGCGCTCATGGCGTCTCCTGAAGGTGGCAATGACCCTCAGATGGCGTTGCGCAGCGCGGATTTCAACAGTACGAGCACGGTTTGCCCGGTCAATCACACGCCATTCGCAAGCTCATGGCGTGCTCGGTCGAGCGCCTGCGCACCCCGTGTTCAGCGCCTGGCGCCAAGTGCCACCGCGCGCTGGCGGGCGGCCTCGCAGGCCGCGGACGAAGGCGGCGCGATGTCCAGCCAGCCACCGAGGTTGCAGCGGATGAGCGTGGTGAGCGCGGCGATCCAGTCGTGGCGCTCGTTCAGACAGGGGATGTAGTTGTAGGTCTTGCCGCCCGCGTGAAGGAAGGCCTCGCGCCCCTCGTCGGCGATCTCCTCGAGCGTTTCCAGGCAGTCAGCGACGAAGCCGGGGCAGATCACATCCACGCTCTTCACGCCCTGGCCGGCAAGGGCCTTCAGCGTGGGTTCGGTGTAGGGTTTCAGCCACTCGGCCTTGCCGAAGCGTGACTGGAAGGTGAGCTGCCAGCGCTCCGCCGGCAACTGCAGCGCCTCGGCGAGGAGGCGCGCGGTCTTGTGGCACTCGCAGTGGTAGGGGTCGCCGAGATCGAGCGAGCGGCGCGGCGTGCCGTGGAAGCTCATCACCAGCTTGTCCGCCTGGCCGTTGCGCGCCCAGTGCTCGCGCACGCTCTGGGCGAGCGCCGCGATGTAGCCGGGGTCATCCGGAAAGCTGCGCACGTAGCGGATCTCGGGCAGGTTGCGCCAATGGGTGAGGCAGCGCGCCACCTCGTCCATGACGCTGGCGGAGGTGCTCGCCGCGTACTGCGGGTAGAGCGGCACGACGAGGATGCGGGTGCAGCCGCGTGCGCGCATCTGGTTGAGCGTGTCGGGGATGGACGGCGCGCCGTAGCGCATCGCCCAGGCGACATCCAGGCCGGTGGCGCCGGATTCGTGCAGATAGCCCTTCACCAGCGCCGCCTGGCGCTCGGTGTGTACCTTCAGCGGTGAGCCTTCTTCCATCCAGATGCCGGCGTACTTGGCGGCGGATTTCTTCGGCCGGGTGTTGAGGATGATGCCGTTGAGGATCAGCCACCACACCGGCCGCGGGATCTCGACCACGCGCGGGTCGGAGAGAAACTGCTTGAGATAGGGGCGCAGCGCCGCCGCGGTGGGCGCGGCGGGGGTGCCGAGATTCACCAGCAGCACGCCGGTGCGTTGCGGGCTGCCGTGGGTGTATTCGAGCTCGGTCCAGAAGCGGGCCATGGAGATCCTTGCAGGTTATGGGGTGTCGGCCGGAACCGCCGGGCGCGTGGCCCTGTGTTCAGCCCTTGTTCGCGAGCGCGTTGCCGAGCAGGCGGGCGGTGATGTCGACGATGGGGATGACCTGATCGTAGGCCATGCGCGTCGGCCCGATCACGCCCACCGAGCCGACGATGCGCCCGTCGAGTTCGTAGCTCGCAGTGACCACGCTGCAGCCGTCGAGTTCGGCGAGGCCGGATTCGTTGCCGATGAAGATGCGCACGCCGTCGGCGCGGTTGGAGAGATCCAGCAGCTGCATCAGCCCGGTCTTCTTCTCGAACAGGCGGAAGAGCTCGCGCAGCTGCGACATGTTGGAGGAGAGATCCTCGACGCCGAGGAGGTTGGTTTCGCCAGACAGCACGTACTGACTGGCGTTCTCCTCCAGCGCCTCGTTGCCGGCCTCGACCGCGGCGGTCATGAGCTCGGTCATCTCGCTGCGCAGCGCCTTCAGCTCGCCCTGCAGGCGGCTGCGCATCTCCTCGAACGCGAGGCCGCCAAAGTGCTCAGTGAGATAGTTCGCCGCTTCCACCAGTTCGGACGGCGAATAGGTGCGGCGGGTGTGCAGGATGCGGTTCTGCACCTCGCCTGCGGTGGTGACGATGATGAGCAGGATGCGCGTCTCCGACAGGCTGATGAACTCGATCTGGCGGATGCGGAAGCCGGGGTTGCGCGGTGTGATGACGACCCCGGCGAAGTGGGTGAGGTCCGACAGCAGCTGCGACGCGGCGCTGATCAGGCGTTGCGGCTGGTCGGCCTGGAACTGGCCCTCAAGCGCGCGCACGCGGGATTGGTCGAGCGGCTGCACGGTGAGCAGCGAATCGACGAAGAAGCGGTAGCCCTGCGCAGTGGGCACCCGCCCGGCCGAGGTGTGCGGGCTGGCGATGAAGCCCATCTCCTCCAGGTCGCTCATCACGTTGCGCACCGTCGCAGGCGACAGCTCCAGCCCGGAATGCCGCGACAGCGCGCGCGAGCCCACCGGCTGACCTTCGACGATGTAGCGTTCGATCAGCGTCTTCAGCAGGATCTGGGAGCGAGCGTCGAGCAGTTTCATGAGTGGGCACCGGATTTGCAGTGATTTTAGGGAAGTCCTGTCGCCTGTGCCAAGCCTCTGCACGAATATGGTTTAATCCGCGCATGACGGAACGCTTCGACACCATCGCGCTGATCGGCAAGTACCAGAGCCCCGACGTGGCCGAGGCGGTGCTCGGCATCGCCACCTTCCTGCGCGATCGAGGCCATCGGGTGCTGATCGAGCAGGGTACCGCGAGCTCGATCGGGGTTGCGGGCGGATTCTCCGTCGCAACCTACGACGATATCGGTGCCAGTGCGCGCCTCGCGGTCGTGCTGGGCGGTGACGGCACGATGCTCAACACTGCGCGGCGGTTGGCCGAGCATGGTGTGCCGCTGGTGGGTGTGAACCAGGGGCGGGTGGGCTTTCTCACCGACATCAGCCGTGACGATGCGATCGAACGACTCTCCGAGATCCTGGAAGGGCGTCATGTCGAGGAGGCGCGCTTCATGCTGCATGCCGAGGTGCTGCGAGGTGGCGAACGTGTGTTCCAGACCCTGGCGCTGAACGACGTGGTGGTGAACAAGGGCGACATCGGCCGCATGATCGAGTTCGATGTCGCGATCGACGATGTATTCGTCTACACCCAGCGCTCCGACGGCATGATCATCACCACGCCGACAGGCTCCACCGCCTATGCGCTCTCGGCGAACGGCCCCATCCTGCATCCGTCGATCGGCGGCATCGCGCTGGTGCCCTTGTGCCCGCATGCGCTCACGGCGCGGCCGGTGACGCTGCCGGACAGCTGCCGGATCGACATCCAGCTGTTGCCGCCGCATGATGCGCGCATCCACTTCGACGGCCAGACGCGCTACGATGCGCGCGCCGGCGACCGTGTTCGCATCAGCCGCTCGCCTCATCTGGTGCGCTTGCTGCATCCCGAGAACTACAGCTACTTCGCGATGCTGCGCGAGAAGCTCCACTGGAGCGCGATGCCGCGGCACCCATGAGTGCCCGCAGGCGCTTCGCAGTTCGCCACATCACGCCAATTGATCAACATCCCCACGTCTGACGTCCCCTCATCATGCTGCGCCGACTGAGCATCAAGGATTTCGTGATCGTCGATCGCCTCGAGCTCGAGTTCGCTGCGGGCTTCGGCGTGCTCACCGGCGAGACCGGCGCCGGCAAATCCATCCTGCTGGATGCGCTGGGGCTCGCGCTCGGCGGGCGCACCGACCCCAGCGTGGTCCGCAGCGGACGCGAACGCACCGACATCAGCGCCGAGTTCGACCTGCCGGGCGACGGCCCGCTGCGGGACTGGTGCGTCGAGCAGGACATCCCGCTCGACGACGAGGTGGTGCTGCTGCGCCGCGTGGTCGAGGCGGGGGGACGCTCGCGTTCATGGATCAACGGCGTGCCGGTGACGCTCACCCAGCTCCGCGAGGCGGGCGACTGGCTCGCCGACATTCACGGCCAGCATGCCCACCACGCGCTGCTGCGCGGCGACGCCCAGCGCCTGTTGCTGGACGCCCACGCCGCTGCCACCGAGGCCGCCGCGCGTACCGCCGCCGCGCACCGCGCTTGGCAGCAACTGGTGCAGTTGCGTCGTGCCGCCGAGGCGGACGTCGCCGGCTCCGAGCGCCAGCGCGAACTCCTCGCCTGGCAGATCCGCGAGGTCGAGGCGCTGGGTTTCGTGGCGGAGGATTGGGAAGAGCTGAACCAGGAGCAGTCGCGCCTCGCGCATGCTGCTGGCTTGATCGGCGGGGCAGAGGAGACCCTCGCGCTGCTCGGCGAGGGCGAGTTCGCGATCACCACGCTGCTCGGGCGGGCGGGCAGCCGTGTGGATGGCATGGCCGAGTTCGACCCTGGTCTCTCCGAGGTGCAGGAGCTGATTGCCAGCGCCGCGATCCAGGCCGACGAGGCCTTGCATGCGCTGCGCCGCTATCGCGACCGGCTGGATCTCGACCCGGCGCGCCTGGCGGAGATCGACCGGCGCATCGGCGGCATCACCGATGTCGCGCGCAAGTACAGGGTCGCCCCGGAGGAACTCCCCGCCCTGCTCGCGGGCTGGCAGGCGGAACTCGCATCGCTGACCGAGCGCGCCGACCCGGCGGTGCTGGCTGCGCGCGAGGCCGAAGCGCAGGCCGCATACCTCGATGCTGCGCATGCCCTGACGGAGTTGCGCCGACCCGCGGCGGCGCGCCTGTCGGCCGAGATCAGCGCGGCGATGCAGAACCTGGCGATGGCGGGTGGGCGCTTCGAGGTGGCCCTTGAGCCGCTGCCCGAGGGGGGCGCGCACGGGCTGGAGACGGTCGAGTTTCGTGTCGCGGCGAATCCGAACCAGCCGCTGCGTGCGCTCGCCAAGGTCGCCTCGGGTGGCGAGCTGTCGCGCATCGGGCTCGCGATCCAGGTGATGACGAGTCGCGACTCCGCGACGCCCACATTGATCTTCGACGAGGTGGATGTCGGCATCGGCGGCGGTGTGGCCGAGATCGTCGGCAAGCTACTTGCCCAACTCGGGCGCGAGCGCCAGGTGCTGTGCGTGACCCACCTGCCTCAGGTGGCCGCATGCGGCGACTGGCACTGGAACATCGCCAAGGCGCGCACGGGGGACGAGGTGGTGAGCCAGGTGACGCCGCTCGATGTGCCAGGGCGTATCGACGAGATCGCGCGCATGCTCGGGGGTGTGAAGATCACCGAGACCACGCGCCGGCACGCGGCAGAGATGCTCGGGCTGCAAGCCAGCGAGGCAGCGAGCGGCTCGCTCTTCTAGCAGTGGTGGCGACGGTAACGACCATCAGGTCGGGCGTCGGTGGGGGAGAGGGTGCGTTCTTCGCGCAGGGAAAGCGGGGGCTGTGTCGATGTGTCAGCGGTTTTCGCCCTGTGCATGCCGGTCCGGGCAATCCTCGCGCTGACAGTCGGCGTACAGGTAGAGCGCGTGGTCGCGCACCCTGAAGCCGCGCTCTTCGGCCACGGCGATTTGGCGCTGCTCGATCTGGGCGTCGAAGAACTCCTCGACCTTGCCGCACTGCATGCACACCAGGTGGTCGTGGTGGTTGCCCTGATTGAGCTCGAACACCGCCTTGCCGGCCTCGAAGTAGTGGCGTTCCAGCAAGCCCGCCTGTTCGAACTGGGTGAGCACGCGGTACACCGTCGCGAGGCCGATATCCATGTCCTCGGCCATCAACTGGCGGTACACATCTTCGGCGGTCATGTGCCGCGTTTCCGAGTGCTGGAACAGATCGAGGATCTTCAGTCGGGGGTAGGTGGCCTTGAGGCCGATGTTCTTCAGGTTCTTGCTGTTGTCAGGCATCTTGGACCCGTCTTGGTAACTGATCACGCAGAGCGCGCGGCCGCAGGCCTCGCTATGATATTCTTTTCCGCCAAAACCTGAGAATGAATCTGTTTCAGGCCCCACTGTTCCCTTCGAATGCACACCATGCGCCTCAAATCCAACCTGGCGGTTTGCGCCGCGATCACCGCGATCGCCGGCTGCTCGGCAACAACGATGACCGAATGGGTCGATCCCTACCGCATCGACGTTCGCCAGGGCAACTACGTGGACCAGGAGATGGTCGCGCAGTTGCGCGAGGGCATGACGCGCGACCAGGTGCGCTATGTGCTAGGCAGTCCGTTGCTGGTGGATACGTTCCGCAACGACCGCTGGGACTACGTCTACCGGTTCTCGCCCGGCAAGGGCGAGCCTGAGCAGCGCTCGCTCAGCGTGTATTTCGAGAACGACGTACTCTCCCGTGTCGAGGCGAACATTGGCGCAGCGCCCGAGGATGGCGAGGCGGTGGCGCGCAATGCGCGCAACCGCGTCGTGGAGGTGCCGGCGGCGAGCAGCGGCAAGTGATCGTTCCCCGCCGGCGACGGCACCGCGGGCGATTGTGAGTTTGTCTTTCGGATCGGATCGATGAATCAAGTGAAAGTGGCGGTGGCCGGTGCGTCCGGCCGCATGGGCAGGATGCTGACCGAGGCGGCGCTCGCGGACGAGGGCATCGCCCTGGTCGCGGCCTTCGACCGTGAGGACGCACCCTTCGTGGGTCGGGATGCGGGTGAGCTCATCGGTGTCGCCTCGGGCGTCACGATAGGCAGCGATGCGCGCGCTGCGATCGCAGCGGCGGATTGTGTCATCGACTTCACCCGGCCCGAGGGCACGCTCGCGCACCTCGCGCTCGCGCGTGAGCTCGGCCGCGCGATGGTGATCGGCACGACCGGCTTCAGTAACGAGCAAAAGGCGCAGATCGCAGCTGCGGCGGAGCACATCCCGGTGGTTTTCGCGCCCAACATGGCTGTCGGCGTGAATGCGGTGTTCCGGCTGCTAGAGGTCGCGGCGCGCATCCTCGACGAAGGTTACGACGTGGAGGTCATTGAGGCGCATCACCGCTACAAGGTGGATGCGCCTTCGGGCACTGCGCTGCGCATGGGCGAGGTGGTGGCGCACGCACTCGGGCGCAATCTGGACGAATGCGCGGTGTATGGGCGCGAAGGCGTCACCGGTGAGCGCGACGCCAACACCATCGGCTTCGCGACGATACGCGGCGGCGACGTGGTGGGCGACCACACCGTGCTCTTCGCCGGCCTCGGCGAGCGCATCGAGATCACCCACAAGTCGGGCAGCCGCATGCCTTATGCCACCGGCGCGATGCGCGCGGCACGCTTCCTCGCTGCGCGCCGTGCCGGCCTGTTCGACATGCAGGATGTGCTCGGTCTGCGCTGAGGCCGTCCTGCGCGGATTCGTGGTGACGCCATGAGCGCTCCGATCGACCCCCCTTGCGGAGCGTCTCAGGACGAAACACTCGCGCTGTGTCAGCGGAGCCTCGCCGACACGCGTGCGCGCCTGGATTATGTGATGCGGCAGGCGGGCGTGGGGTTCTGGGAGTGGGATCTCGTCGCCGCGCAGATTCGCCTGGATCCGATGGCGGCGGCGCTCTCGGGGTTTCCGGGTGAGGCGGTGTTCGCAGCCGGGGACTTCATCGCTGCAGTGCCGGAGGCCGACCGCGTGCGCGTGGATGCGATGCTGAAGGCCCATCTGCGCGGCGACGTCGCGAGCTTCGAGGCCGACTTCCGCTTCGATGGCACGCACCTCGGTAGTGCCGGCGAGCGCTGGGTGCGCGCTCAGGCGCAAGCCAGCGAACGTCGTGACGATGGTCGCTGGGGACGTATTGCAGGCATTTTCAAGGATGTCACCGACGAGAAGCGCTTCGAGCGCGAGTTGATCGCCGCGCGCGACCGGGCCGAGCAGGCGAGCAGGATCAAGGGCGAGTTCCTCGCCAACATGAGCCATGAGATCCGCACGCCGATGAACGGCATCATCGGCATGACGGAGATCCTGCTCGATTCGCAGCTTGAGCCCGACCAGCGCAACTACCTGCGCACCTTGCGCGCCTCTGCGGAAGGTCTGCTGACGATCATCAACGACATCCTCGATTTCTCCAAGATCGAGGCTGGCATGCTCACCCTGGAGTCCATCGAGTACGCCCTGCCGGACCTGATCTCGGACACGGTCAAGACGCTGGCGCTGCAGGCGCATCAGAAGGGGATCGAGTTCTTCCACGCGATCGGGCCGGGCGTCCCTGAGCGTGTGCGTGGCGACCCGGGGCGGCTGCGGCAGGTGCTCATCAACCTCCTCGGCAATGCGATCAAGTTCAGCGAGCAGGGCGAGGTGGAGTGCTCGGTGAAGCTGCTCCGTTGCGTGGATTCGGTGGCCTGGCTGGAATTCGCGGTGCGCGACACCGGTATCGGCATCCCGCCCGACCGCCAGGAGTCGATCTTCGGCGCGTTCACCCAGGCGGATGCGAGCACGACCCGCAAGTACGGTGGCACCGGGCTCGGGCTCGCGATCAGCCGTCAGCTGGTCGACCTCATGGGCGGCCGCATCGTGCTCGACAGCACGCCGGGCAAGGGCAGCACCTTCCGCTTCACGCTGCCGCTGGTGGCGCTTGCGGAACCCGTGCCGGTCGAGGCGGGCGCATTGGCTGGACGGCGTGTGTTGGTGGCCGAGCGTAATCCCGCGTTGGCCGAGCATGTCTGCGAAGAGCTGCGGCGCATTGGCCTGCGTGCGTCCCGCGCGTGCGATGGGGCGGCGCTGCTCGCTGCGCTCGCTGCGGAGAAGGATGGGCGCGATCCCTACGATTTCCTTCTGCTCGATGTGCACATGCCGGCTCCGGGTGGGCTTGCCTTCGCGCAGACCTTCGCGAGCGAGGCCCCGTGGTTGGATCGGATCGTGATCTCCTTGCCGAGCCACCGGCCGCGGGACGATCTCGATGCCTGTCAGCGTATCGGGCTCGGTTCGCGCATCGCCAAGCCGTACAGCATCGCGGAACTCCTCGGGGCGCTCGATTTGGCATGCGGCACCACTGCGCCGGTGCTGGAGCCCGCGTTCGCGCTCGAATCTCAGGTCGGCATATCTGAGCTCGTTGCAGCAGGGGGGCAGTCACCCCTGAAGATCCTGTTGGCCGAGGACAACCTGGTCAATCAGACGGTCGCAACCAAGATGCTGGAGAAGGTCGGTCACCGTGTCACGGTCGCGAACAATGGTCAGGAAGTTCTGGAGCTGATCGAACAGCAGGCGTTCGATCTGGTGTTGATGGATGTGCAGATGCCGGTGATGGGCGGCATTGAGGCGGCACGTGCAATCCGCGCGCGCGAGGCGCGCAGGAGCTGGGTGATGAGCGGCGAGTTGTGGATGTCGCTGCCCATCGTCGCGATGACCGCGCACGCCTCGGAGGAAGACAAGCTCGCCTGCCTCGAAGCCGGCATGGACGACTTCATCACCAAGCCGGTGCGCCCGTCCGAGCTCTACGCCGCGGTGCGCCGTGCCGCGACCCGTGAATCCGAAGCGGACAGCGGTGCGGGCCGGCTCACCGAGCTCGACCTCGGTGCGGGCTCCGCGGACGTGGATCTTGCACAGACTTTGTCGCTGCTCGATGGCGACCAGGAGGCGGTGCAGCAGATCATCCGCCTCTTCCTGCGCGACATCGGTGCCAACCTCAATGCCCTGCGCGCCGCCCGCCAGAAGGGCGACCTCGTGCGCGTCGCCGAGCTCGCCCATTCCATGAAGGGCAGCGTCGGGGTGTTCTTCGCCGAGCGCGCCACCGAGGCCGCCGCATACGTCGAGGCACTCGCGCGCAAATCCGACCCCGACGCGCTGCGCGGCCCGATGAACGCGCTCCTCGAAAGCCTGGACGCGCTCACTCGCATCCTGCGGAAATCGCTGACTTCGCAGTAAACTGCAATCAGTTCAAGGGTGGGCTTTGGCGATGGGGATGTTCGAACTGATCGCGATGTTGTCCTCGAACAAGGTGAACTACGTTCTTGTCGGTGGGCTCGCTGTGGCACTGCAGGGGTATCAGCGTGTCACGATGGATGTCGATATCGTTCTGGCGATGGATGATGACAACCTCGTGAACTTCATCAAGCTGGCGAATGTAGCAGGACTGCGACCGGCCATCCCTGTCCCGATTGATTCCCTGCGACAATCGGAGTTGATCGAGCAGTGGCACCGTGAGAAGGGGATGATTGCCTTCAGCCTGCGAACTTCCGACGCTGTGGCTCTGGTGATTGACGTGTTGGTTCGGCCCAAGGTGCCGTACGCGGAATTGTGTCGCGATGCCGTCAATGTGGAAGTTGGTGAGCACAGCATCCCTGTCGCATCCATCGATCATCTGATTGCATTGAAGACGGGGTCCGGGCGCAGCAAGGACATGATCGACATTGAGGCACTGCAAAGAATCAAGGCGGGGGAAAAGCCATGAATGCCGACGAGAATCTGCGCCTCATTCGTGAGATCGAGGCAAGTCGCGACTTCCTGCTCTGTGCGTATCGACAGAATCCTCGACTGCTTGAATGCGCGGAGCCACGTATCCGGATGTTGTTTTCGCCGCCGCCCCCGGCCCCCGTTTCTGCTGGAGAGCCGCGTTTAAAAGCGATGGTCCGGGCCGAGTGACGGTCTGTTGACAAGCACCCGGTTTGCGCCCATCGCCCCGCGGCGCTATAATCCCGGCGATTCAATAGCGGGATAGGCCGAACGGCCCGTCCCGTTTTTTCACGTATGGGGTTCGTGTGCCGGGGTCTTCCGGACGCGCCTCGTCAAAGCCACAAAATCCAGGAGTTTGTCGTGACTGCATTCCCGCCTGCCATTCTGGCACTCGCCGACGGAACGATCTTCCACGGCAAGGGGATTGGCGCGGTCGGCAGCACGGTCGGCGAGGTGGTGTTCAACACCTCGATGTCGGGTTACCAGGAAATCCTGACCGACCCGAGTTACTGCCGCCAGATCGTCACCCTGACCTATCCGCACATCGGCAACACCGGGGTGAACCCGGAAGACGTCGAAGCCGGGCGCGTGCACGCAGCCGGCCTCGTGATTCGCGACCTGCCGCTGCGTGCCTCCAATTTCCGCATGGACCGCACCCTCGACGCCTACCTGCGCGACGAGAACGTGGTCGCGATCGCCGGCATCGACACCCGCAAGCTCACCCGCATCCTGCGCGAGAAGGGCGCCCAGGCGGGCTGCATCGTCACCGCTGCGGCGGGCGAGGCGCTCGATGCCGAAGCGGCCGTGGCGCAGGCGCGCGCCTTCCCCGGCCTTGCCGGGATGGACCTCGCCAAGGTGGTGTCCGCGACCGAGACCATCAGCTGGGACGAGGGTGAGTGGGTGCTCGGCGAAGGCTACGTGCCGCGCGGCGAGGCGCGCTTCCATGTGGTCGCCTACGACTTCGGCGTCAAGCGCAACATCCTGCGCATGCTCGCGAGCCGTGGCTGCCGCCTCACGGTCGTGCCGGCCGAGACGCCGGCGGCCGAGGTGCTCGCGCTCGCGCCGGACGGCATCTTCCTCTCCAACGGCCCGGGTGACCCGGAGCCCTGCGACTATGCGATCGCTGCGATCCGCAGCTTCCTCGACAAGGGCATCCCCACCTTCGGCATCTGCCTCGGCCACCAGCTGATGGCGCTCGCCTCCGGCGCGCGCACGATGAAGATGAAGTTCGGCCACCATGGCGCGAACCATCCGGTGAAGGATCTCGACAGCGGTCACGTGATGATCACCAGCCAGAACCACGGCTTCGCGGTCGATCCGGACAGCCTGCCGGCCAACCTGCGGCCCACGCACGTGTCGCTCTTCGACGGCAGCCTGCAGGGCCTCGCGCGCACCGACGTGCCGGCCTTCTGCTTCCAGGGTCACCCTGAGGCGAGCCCGGGCCCGCACGACGTGGCCTACCTGTTCGACCGCTTCGTCAGGCTGCTCGAAGCGCGTCGCTGAAACACCGGCCGGCCGCCCTTGCGACCGGTTTCACACGAAATACCGAGGTTAGGCCATGCCTAAACGCACAGACATCCAGACCATTCTCATCATCGGCGCCGGCCCGATCATCATCGGCCAGGCGTGCGAGTTCGACTATTCCGGCGCCCAGGCGTGCAAGGCCCTGCGCGAGGAGGGCTACAAGGTCGTGCTGGTGAACTCCAACCCGGCGACGATCATGACCGACCCCGGCACTGCCGACGTCACCTACATCGAGCCGATCACCTGGCAGGTGGTCGAGCGCATCATCGACAAGGAGCGTCCGGACGCGATCCTGCCGACCATGGGCGGCCAGACCGCGCTCAACTGCGCGCTCGATCTCGCGCGCCACGGCGTGCTCGAAAAGTACGGTGTGGAACTCATCGGCGCCTCCGAGGCCGCGATCGACAAGGCCGAGGATCGCCTCAAGTTCAAGGACGCGATGACGAAGATCGGCCTCGGCTCGGCGCGCTCCGGCATCGCCCACAGCATGGAAGAGGCGCTGCAGGTGCAGGGCGGCATCGGCTTCCCGGTCATCATCCGCCCGAGCTTCACGCTCGGTGGCACGGGTGGCGGCATCGCCTACAACCATGAAGAGTTCCAGGAGATCTGCAAGCGTGGCCTCGAGGCCAGCCCCACCAACGAGCTCCTCATCGAGGAGTCGCTGATCGGCTGGAAGGAATATGAGATGGAGGTCGTGCGCGACCGCGCCGACAACTGCATCATCGTCTGCTCGATCGAGAACCTCGACCCGATGGGCGTGCACACCGGTGATTCGATCACTGTCGCACCGGCACAGACCCTCACCGACAAGGAATACCAGCTGCTGCGCAACGCTTCGATCGCGGTGCTGCGCGAGATCGGCGTGGATACGGGCGGTTCCAACGTGCAGTTCGCGATCAACCCGGACGACGGCAGGATGATCGTCATCGAGATGAACCCGCGCGTGTCGCGCTCCTCGGCGCTCGCCTCCAAGGCCACCGGCTTCCCGATCGCCAAGGTCGCTGCCAAGCTGGCGGTGGGCTACACCCTCGACGAGCTCAAGAACGACATCACCGGCGGTGCCACCCCGGCCTCGTTCGAGCCGTCGATCGACTATGTCGTCACCAAGATCCCGCGCTTCGCGTTCGAGAAGTTCCCGCAGGCCAATGATCGCCTCACCACCCAGATGAAGTCGGTGGGCGAGGTCATGGCGATGGGCCGCAGCTTCCAGGAATCCTTCCAGAAGGCGCTGCGCGGCCTGGAAGTTGGCGCCTACGGCCTCGACGAGGTCGAGACCGACCAGGAAGACCTCGAGCACGAGCTCGCGAACCCGGGCGCGCAGCGCATCTGGTACGTGGGCCAGGCCTTCCGCGAGGGCTACTCGCTGGAGCAGGTGTTCCGCTTCTCCAAGATCGACCCGTGGTTCCTCGCCCAGATCGAGGACATCGTGCTCACCGAGAAGTCGCTCGCCGGCCGTTCGCTGAAGGCGCTCAAGGCCGCGGATCTGCGCGAGTTGAAGAAGAAGGGCTTCTCCGACCGGCGTCTGGCGAAGCTCCTCGGCAGCGATGAAACCGCGGTACGCCTGCACCGTCACGCGCAGGGTGTGCGCCCCGTGTTCAAGCGGGTCGACACCTGCGCGGCCGAGTTCGCGACCTCCACCGCCTACATGTATTCGTCCTACGAGGAAGAGTGCGAGGCCCAGCCCACCGACAAGAAGAAGATCATGGTGCTCGGCGGCGGCCCCAACCGCATCGGCCAGGGCATCGAGTTCGACTACTGCTGCGTGCATGCGGCGCTGGCGATGCGCGAGGACGGTTACGAGACCATCATGGTCAACTGCAACCCGGAGACCGTGTCCACCGACTACGACACCTCCGACCGCCTCTACTTCGAGCCGATCACGCTGGAGGACATCCTCGAGATCGTGCACATCGAGAAGCCGGTCGGCGTCATCGTCCAGTTCGGCGGCCAGACGCCGCTGAAGCGGGCGCAGGCGCTGGAAGAGAACGGTGTGCCCATCATCGGTACCAGCCCGGACATGATCGACGCTGCCGAGGACCGCGAGCGCTTCCAGAAGCTCCTCAACGATCTCGGCCTCAAGCAGCCGCCCAACCGCACCGCGCGCACGCCGGAGGCCGCGGTGCGACTCGCCGCCGAGATCGGCTACCCGCTGGTGGTGCGCCCCTCCTATGTGCTCGGTGGCCGCGCGATGGAGATCGTGCACGAGCAGAAGGACCTCGAGCGCTACATGCGCGAGGCGGTCAAGGTTTCCAATGAATCGCCGGTGCTGCTCGACCGCTTCCTCAACGACGCCACCGAGGTGGACGTGGATGCGCTCTCCGACGGCAGTCAGGTGATCATCGGCGGCATCATGGAGCACATCGAGCAGGCCGGCGTGCACTCCGGCGACTCCGCATGCTCGCTGCCGCCCTACACCCTGTCGGCCGCGCTGCAGGACGAGCTGCGCCGCCAGACCGAGGCGATGGCGCGCGCGCTCAACGTGGTCGGGCTGATGAACGTGCAGTTCGCGATCCAGGGCGAGGGCGACAACGCGGTGGTGTATGTGCTGGAGGTGAATCCGCGTGCCTCGCGTACCGTGCCCTTCGTCTCCAAGGCGTGCTCGCTGCCGCTGGCGAAGATCGCGGCGCGTTGCATGGCGGGCCAGAGCCTCGCCAGCCAGGGCGTCACCGGTGAAGTCATCCCGCACTTCTACTCCGTGAAGGAGGCGGTGTTCCCGTTCGTGAAGTTCCCGGGCGTGGATACCATCCTCGGGCCGGAGATGAAGTCCACCGGCGAGGTGATGGGGGTCGGCCGCAGCTTCGCCGAAGCCTTCGTGAAATCCCAGCTCGGCGCCGGGGTGAAGCTGCCCAAGGGCGGCACCGCCTTCATCAGCGTCAAGCCGAGCGACCGCCCGGCCGCGATCGAGGTCGCCCAGGCGCTGCACGCGCTCGGCTTCCAGATCGTCGCGACGCGCGGCACCTGCACCGTGATCAATGCCGCCGGTGTGCCCGCGAAGCCGGTGAACAAGGTCACCGAAGGCCGGCCGCACATCGTCGACATGATCAAGAACGACGAGATCAGCCTCGTCATCAACACCGTCGAGGAGAAGCGCCAGGCGATCGTCGATTCGCGCTCCATCCGCACCAGCGCGCTCGCCGCGAAGGTGACTGTGTACACCACGATCGAGGGCGCACGTGCCGCCACGATGGGCATGCAGCACCTCGACAGCATCGAAGTCTATAGCCTGCAGTCGCTGCATGCTGAACTGAAGGACAGGGCATGAACAAGACGCCGCTGACCGTCCGTGGGGCGGAATTGTTGCGTGCAGAGCTGCACCGTCTGAAGACCGTGGAGCGCCCCAACGTGATCGCCGCGATCGCCGAGGCGCGCTCGCATGGCGACCTTTCCGAGAATGCCGAGTACGACGCCGCCAAGGAGCGGCAGGGCTTTCTCGAGGGCCGCATCAAGGAGCTCGAAGGCAAGATCGCCAACGCCCAGATCATCGACCCCAAGCTGCTCGATGCCGACGGTCGTTGTGTGTTCGGCGCGACGGTCGAGATCGAGGACGTCGAGTCGGGTGACACCGTCACCTACCAGATCGTCGGCGACGACGAGGCGGACGTGAAGGAAGGGCGGATCTCGGTGAGCTCGCCGATCGCGCGCGCGCTGATCGGCAAGTATGCCGGCGATGTCGCGGTGGTGCAGGCGCCGGGCGGCACGCGCGAGTTCGAGATCGTCGACGTCCGCTACGTCTGAGCGCGGTGTGGTCGAGCGCTACGCCAGTCACCTGACCCTGCTTGCCGTCACCCTGTGGGTCGGCGCGCTCTGGGCGATCGGCTTCATCGCGGTGCCAACGCTGTTTGCGATGAGCCCGGACCGCATGTTGGCGGGCGAGATCGCCGGTCGGCTGTTCCAGCTGGTGGCGTGGATCGGCTTCGGCGCGGGCGGGTGGATTCTGCTGCATGCGCTCGTGACCCTGGGCAAGGGCGCGCTGCGCAACCGCACCTTCGGTGTGGTGGTGCTGATGCTGGTGACGGCGGCTGCGATCCAGTTTCAGGTGCAGCCGGACATGGCGAGGATGAAGGCCGAGGCCCGGCCGTTGGACGTCATGGCGAGCCCGCTGGCCGGGGATTTCCAGCGCGCGCACCGCATCTCCACCGGCCTGTACGTGTTGCAGTGCGTGCTCGGGATCGTGCTGGTGCTGGGTGTGCAGCACGTTGCGGGCGAGTGTTCCGGCGGGCACTGCGCCGGGGGGCTGCGCTCCGCCGGCTTGCCTGCGCGGCGAAGCGACAGCGGCAGCGCATGAGTCGTCGGCGGGAGCGCGCCGGGGCATCGACATTCACCCCGGCACGCGCCGCGATGCCATCAGCGGCCGCGCGGTGCCTTGCCGGGCAGGCCGCCGCGGGGACGGCGGGCCGCAGAGCGTTTCTTCTCGGCTGCAGCCTGGATCATTGCGGTGCGGCGTGCGGCGGCGGCGAAGGCGCGCGCGGATTTCTCGCGCGCGACACTGCGTACCGGTGCCTTGGCAGGTGCAGCCGCAGCGGTCTCGGTTTCCTCACGACGCTTGCGCCAGATCACCAGGATGGTGCCGATATGTTGCACCGGTGCAGCCTCGAGCGCGTTGCAGACTTCCGCGAGGAGTTTCTCTCGGTCGGCCCGCTCGGTGCCATGCACCTTGATCTTGATGAGTTCGTGGGCCTGCAGTGAGCGTTCGATCTCTGCCAGCACTGCGGGCGTGAGCCCGTTGGCGGCGATCGACACGACGGGGTTCAGATGGTGGGCGGCGGCGCGGAAGGCACGACGTTCGCCCGGGGAAAGCTCGATCATCAAGGTTCTCAACAAGATACAGAGCAGGGATTCTACTCCGATGAAGCGGACCAAGACCAGCAAGGCGTGGATGATGGAGCACGTCACCGACCCCTATGTGCAGCGCGCCAAGACGGAGGGCTACCGCAGCCGCGCCGCCTTCAAGCTGCTCGAGATCGACGAGCGCGACCACCTGCTGAAGCCTGGTCAGGTGGTCGTGGATCTCGGCGCGGCGCCGGGTTCATGGACCCAGGTTGCGGTGCACAAGGCGGGCGCGAAGGGCCGGGTGATCGCGCTCGACCTGCTGCCGGTGGAGCCCATGCCCGGCATGGAGTTCATCCAGGGCGATTTCACCGAGGACGCGATCCTTGCCGAACTCGAGACGCTGCTCGACGGCGCAGCGGTGGATGTGGTGCTGTCCGACATGGCGCCCAACATGTCGGGCATCGAGCTTACCGACCAGGCGCGCTCCATCTACCTCGCCGAGCTCGCGCTGGATTTCGCTGCACGCCACCTCAAGCCGGGCGGCAAGTTCCTGGTGAAGACTTTCCAGGGGCCGGGTTTCATGGAGTTCCGCGCCGAGGCGCAGCGCCACTTCGCGACGGTGCAGGTGCGCAAGCCCAAGGCCTCGCGCGACCGCAGCGCCGAGGTCTATGTGCTCGGGCTGGGCTGCCGGGCGGAAGGGCGATAAGCTCGCGTATCACAGGAGAAACCCGCATGGCCCTCGATATCGATGTGGTGTCCGACTTTGTCTGCCCCTGGTGCTTTCTCGGCAAGGTGCGCCTCGAACAGGCGCTCGCCGGGTTTGCGCGCAGCCACCCGGAACACGAGGTGCGGGTGAACTGGCTGCCTTACTTCCTGAACCCGGATACGCCGCCGCAGGGCGAGCCCTACCGTGCCTTCCTGGAGAACAAGTTTGGCGGCAGGCACAAGGCCGACGCGGTGCTCGCGCGGGTGGCCGAGGCGGCGCGGCCGGACGGTCTCAACTATGCCTTCGAGCGCATCGCGACGCGGCCGAACACGCTCGGCGCGCATCGGCTGGCGTATCGCGTGCAGTCGCTCGGCTTCACCCAGCCGCAGGTGCAGCAACTGGTGAACAGGCTCTTCGCGGCTCACTTCCAGGAGGGTCGGGACATCGGCAACAGCGAGGTGCTCGCCGACATCGCGGCCGACTGTGGCGACCGGCGCGAAGCGGCGCTGGACTATCTCGCCGGTGACGGCGGGGCTGCTGCGGTGAAGCGCATGGCCGGCCAGGTGCAGCAGCAGGGTATCGAAGGTGTGCCCTTCTTCATCTTCAACCGCAGGCTCGCGGTGTCCGGTGCGCAGTCGGTGGCGAACCTGGGCGCGGCGATGCTGCAGGCGCTGGAAGACGCGGCCCGGGCGCACTGAGGCGCAGCCGCAGCAACCGGGTGTGCCCGGCGCACTCCGGGCACCCCGGAGCGCACACGGTCAGGGGCGCTCGCCTGCTGCCAGGCGGGCTTCGATGTCGTCGATCACCGGCAACAGGTCCGCGATCGTGTCGATCACGTAGTGCGGCGCGGCGGCGGCGAACGCGTCCTCCACCCGGCTGCGGATCTCCGCGCGCTGCTCGGGCGACGTGGCCTGGAAGGCCTCCAGCGTGAGCCCGGCCGGGCTGCCCGACAGCGCCAGCCCCACCGTCCACATCCCGGCGTTACGACCTTCATGGAGGCCAGGCAGGGTGTCATCCACCTTCACGCAATGCGCAACGCTGCCGATCGCGAGTTCCTGCACGCACTGCAGCGCCATCCACGGGCCGGGGCGGGCACCTGCAGAGAGATCGTCGGCGCAGACGATGCAGTCCGGGGTGTAGCCGTTCTCCGCCGCGAGCTCGACCAGCCGGGTCATCACCTGACGCGGGTAGCCGGTAGTGGAGCCGATCTGCAATCCGCGTGCGCGCAGCGCGGCGATGGTGCCGAGCGTGCCGGGGATGAGCGCGGCGTGCGCGCCGACCCGCTCCACCTGCAGCGGCAGGAAGGTGCGGTAGATGTGGTCGATGTCCTCGTGGCGCATCGGTCGTCCGAACTGCGCCTGCCAGCGCGCGGCGATGGCCGGGTCGCGGCCCAATGCCTCGATGTGCTGCCATTTGCCGAGCCCCATCGGGCCGCGCGCCTCGTCGAGCGAGAGCGCGAAGCCGAAGGCGTCGACGAAGATCTGGGTGGGTGCGAACGAGCCGAAGTCGACGGTGGTGCCGGCCCAGTCGAAGATCACGGCTTCGAGCTGCAGATTCATGTGAGGTTTGCTCCTGGATGCGTGTGAGGTGAGGCGAGGTGGTGTGTGCGTCCGCTATGTGTGTCCGCTTCAGCGCCGGGCCGTGCCCATCGCGTCGAGTGCGGCGGCGACTGCGGTCACCACCTTCGTCATGTCGTGCGGGGTCAGCGCGCCGATGCAGCCGACGCGGAAGGTCTCCACCCGGGTGAGCTTGCCCGGGTAGAGGATGAAGCCCTGCTCGCGCACGCGCTGGTAGAAGGCCTTGAAGTCATAGGCGGCATCGTCCGGCGCGTGGAAGGTGACGATGATCGGCGCCTGCAGCGCGGCGGGCAGGAAAGGCGCGAGCCCGAGCGCGCGCATGCCCTCCACCAGCGCCGTGCAGTTGGCCCGGTAGCGCTCGCCGCGTGCGGCGAGCCCGCCTTCCTCGCGATACTGGGCGAGCGCCGCATGCAGGGCGACGACCACATGGGTGGGCGGCGTGAAGCGCCACTGGGTGGTCTTCTGCATGTACTGCCACTGGTCGTGGAGGTCCAGCGCGAGCGAGTGACAGTTGCCGGCCGCCGCTTCCAGCGCCGCCTTGCGGGCGATGACGAAGCCCATGCCGGGCACGCCTTCCAGGCACTTGCCGGAGGCGGCGATGAGCGCATCGAAGGGGGTGTCGCGCGCGTCGATGGGGAGCGCACCGAAGCTGCTCATCGCGTCCACGATCAACCCGCGCCCCTGGCGGGCGACTGCGGCGGCGATCTCGGCGAGCGGGTTGAGGATGCCGGTGCCGGTCTCGCAGTGCACCTGGGCGACGTGGGTGATGCCGGGGTCGGCGAGGAGCGCGGCCTCGATCGCATGCGGGTCGGCCGGTGCGTCCTCGGCGATCGGCAGCTCGACCGCTTCGCGCCCGAGGTAGGACAGGATGCGCAGGATGCGCGCGCAATAGGCGCCGTTGTTGGGCACCAGCACCTTGCCGTGGCGCGGCACCAGTGTGCCGAGCGCGGCCTCGACTGCGAAGGTGCCCGAGCCCTGCAGCGGCACGCAGGCGTGGCTGTCGGCGGCGTGGGCGATGTCCAGCAACTGGGTGCAGACTTCCGCGGTGATCCGGTTGAAGGCCGCGTCCCAAGAGCCCCAGTCGTGCAGCATCGCCGCCTTGGTGCGCAGCGACGTGGTGAGCGGGCCGGGGGTGAGCAACAGCGGATCGCGGTCGATCTCGTACATGGTGTCTCCAGAATCAGCGTTTGAGGTTGCGCCAGGCCTGGTGGCGGCGGAACAGGACGTGGGTGAGGGCGGAATAGGCGAGGCTGATCAGCGCCGAGGTCAGCACGATCAAAGTCGCCATCGCTGCGGCCGGGCCGAGCTCGCCCGCCTCGTCGAGGTTGAGGATGGCCACCGACGCGGGCAGGGTCTCGGGCGAATAGAGGAAGACCAGTGCCGAGACCGTGGTCATCGCGTTGATGAAGAGGTAGCGGGCGATCTCCAGCACCGCCGGCAGGCACACCGGCAGGGTGACGCGCCACAGCGTCACGAACTGCGGCACCTTCAGCGACGCGGAGACCGCCTCGAACTCGCGGTCCAGGCTCTTCAACGCCGTCACTGCGGTGAGGTGGCAGGCGGTGAAGTAGTGCACCACGTTGGCGATGACCATGATCGCGAGGGTGTGATAAAGCCCGTTGAGCGGATTCGCCGGGTGATTGAAGAACAGGATGTAGCCGATGCCGAGCACCAGCCCCGGCACGCCCATCGGCAGGGCGGCCAGCCCGCGCACGAACGGATACAGCCACTGCGGGCCGTGCTGCGTCTTCTCCAGCAGGTAGGCGGTGAGGAAGATGAACGGGGTGCCGAACAGCGCCGTCAGGCCGGCGATGCGCCGACTGTTGAGGTAGGCGTCGAGCACGCCCGCCTCGGCGAGCCCGTAGGTGTAGTGGCCCAGGGTCGGCGCGAGGTTGTACGGCCAGAAGGTGACGAAGGAGGTGTAGGCGGCCATGCCCAGCACGCCCAGCATCGCCACCGCCATCACCGCGCAGTACCCGAGCAGCGGCAGATCGCGCCGCCAGTCGGGGCGTGGCGTATAGGGTACGGCGCGGGCGGTGAGCGCGGCCTGCTGGCGGCGCTGCACATGCCAGTCGATCGCGAACGCGACCAGCACCGGCATCAGCAGCAGCAAGGCCACGATCGCACCACGGCCGTAGTTATGCTGGCCGACCACCTGCACATAGATCTCGACCGCCAGCACCGGGAAGTTGCCGCCGATCACCTTGGGGATGCCGAACTCGCTCACCGAATACGCGAACACCACCAGCGCGGCGCTGATGAGGCCGTAGCGCGCGCCCGGCAGCGTCACCGTCAAGAACTTGCGCCAGCGCGACGCCGAAAGCGCGTCGGCGGCCTCGAAGAGCCGCCCGTCGGCGGTCGCGAGCGCCACCACCAGGATCATCAGCGCGTGCGGAAAGCTCGCATACACGGTGGCGATGATGATGCCGAGCGGGCCGTAGATCGACTGCTCGCCCAGCCAGCTCTTCAGCACGCCCTGGGTGCCGAACCACTGGATGAAGGCGATCGCGCCCACGAGCGAGGGGCCGAGCAGGGCCGACAGGCCGATCACCCGCCACAGACCGCGCAGCGGCAGGCAGGCGCGCTGCAGCGCGTAGGCATAGAGGAAGGCGAGCGGCACCGTGACGAGCGTCACCACCACCGCCACCCACAGCGTGTTCCAGATCGCCGTGCCCATGCCGGGGGTCGCGGCGAAGGTGATGAAGCGGGCAAGGCTGAGGCGGCCGGCGTCGTCGACGATGCTGTTGATCAGGAGCACCCCGAGGGGCAGCAGCAGGAACACACACAGCGCGAGCGCGGCGACGATCAGCAGCAACCCGGCGAGCCGCTCACCGGCGGTGCGCACGGGCCGCCTGGCGGGTGTCGAGCGGTGTGACAGAACCGCCGCCATCAGGCGTTCTCCGGCATCGGCACGAGGCGTTCGGGCGGGATGCCGACGTGCAGCAGGGCGCCCTCGTGGATCTGCAGGCCATCGAGGTAGTTGGCGGAGAACTGTGCGACCAGTGGCCGTGCCGAGCCGGTGGCGGCGCGCAAGGTGACGAGCGAGTACGCGCCGAGGAACTCGGACTTGAGCACGCGGGCGTAGAAGGCGTTCTCCGGCGTGCCGAGCGTGGGGTGGAGCTGGATGTCCTCCGGCCGGATGTAGAAGCGCATGCGTTGGCCTGCCTCGAGTGCGGTGCCGCAGCGCAGCACCAGCTCGCCGGCGCGGATCCGCGCCTCATCGATCGCTTCCGCCTCGATGAGGTTACCGCGCCCGATGAAGTCCGCGACGAAGTCGTTGCCCGGTTGGCGGTAGATGTGCTGCGGGTCGCCGATCTGCTGGATGCGCCCGGCCTTCATCACGACGATGCGGTCGGCCATTGCGAGCGCCTCCTCCTGGTCGTGGGTCACCATGATCGTCGTCACCCCGAGGCGTGCCTGCAGCTGGCGGATCTCCGAGCGCAGCCGCACCCGCTCGATCGCATCCAGCGCGGACAGCGGCTCGTCGAGCAGCAGCAGATCCGGCGAGGTCGCGAGCGCACGCGCGAGCGCGATACGCTGCTGCTGTCCGCCCGAGAGCTGCGCCGGGTACTTCGCCTGCGTGCCGGGCAGGCCGACGAGGAGCAGCATCTCCTCGACCCGCTCGACGATCTGCTTGCGCGGCATGCGGCGGCTGGTCATGCCGTAGGCCACGTTGTCCGCGACGCTCAGGTTGGGGAAGAGCGCGTAGGACTGGAACACGATGCCATAGTCGCGCAGCGCCGGCGAAAGCTGCGAGATGTCCCGGCCGGCATGGCGGATGCTGCCGCTGTCCTGTAGCTCGAGGCCGGCGATGGCGCGCAGCAGCGTGGTCTTGCCGCAGCCGGAGGGGCCCAGCAGGACGAGGAACTCGCCCTGCTCGACGGCGAGGTCGATCTGGTCGAGTGCGACGAACTGGCCGAAGCGCTTGTTCAGTGCCTTGATTTCGAGATGCGCCATGACGGCTCCGAAGACGACGTCACCCTCGCGCGCCAGCGAGCGCCAGCGCGCGAGGGTGGCGGGGGGCGGTGGCTTACTTCTTGGGCTCGGACTTGGTCGCGTAGCGCTTCTGCCACTCGGCGAGGATCGCCTCGCGGTTCTTGCCCATCCAGGTGAAGTCGTTGTTCACCAGGCGCTGCTCATAGTCGTTGGGCACGAACTTCAGGCGGCTGGCGATGCCGGGAATGGCGGTGACGGCGAAGTTCTTCGCGTAGAGCTCGTTGGCTTCGCGCGTGGAGGCCCAGTCGGCGAGCTTCCTGGCAGCGTCGAGCCTGGGCGTGTCCTTCACGATCGCGATCGATTCCAGATCCCAGCCCAACCCTTCCTTCGGGAAGATGATGTCGATCGGTGCCCCCTTGTCGCGCACCGTGTTGGCGCGGTACTCGAACGAGATGCCCACCGGGAACTCGCCCGCGCCGGCCATCACGCAGGGCTTGGAGCCGGAGTGTGTATATACCGCGATGTTCTCGTGCAGCTTGTCCATGTAGGCCCAGCCGCCCTGTTCGCCGAAGATCTGCAGCCAGGCGGTCACGTCCAGGAAGCCGGTGCCGGACGAGTTCGGGTTGGGCATCACCACCTTGCCCTTGAACTCGGGTTTCAGCAGGTCGTTCCAACTCTCGATGCGCGGCAGCCCCTGCTTCTGCATTTCCGCGACGTTGTAGCAGATCGCCGCGCCCCACACGTCCATGCCAACCCAGCTGGGCGGGTTGGCGGCGTCGCGGAAGCGCGGGTTGATCTCGGCGAGGTTCGACGGCGCATAGGGCTGGAGCATGCCTTCCTGCTGGAACACCACCATGCTCGAGGCGGCGACCCCCATGATCACGTCGGCTACCGGCTTGGCCTTCTCGGCGAGCAGCTTGGCGGTGATGATGCCGGTGGAGTCGCGCGTCCACTTGATCTCGATGTCGGGGTTGGACTTGTTGAAGGCCTCCTGATAGGCCTTCAGCTGGTCGGTCTCGAGTGCGGTGTAGACGTTCAGCACGGTCTTGTCGGCGAGGGCCGGCACGGCCAGCCCGAGGGTGAGGCCGAGCGCGGCGAGTTGCTTGACCAGTCGTTTCATCTACATGGCGGAGTCTCCGGGGTGAGGATGGAACCGGGCTGCGCCGACGATCGCCTGTCATCGGGCTGACATCGTGGCGGGCTAAGGTGACGCCATGCTAGGATCTGTTTATTGCAGATTGTTGACAAAATACATAATTCAAAAATAGTTCAAACATGGCTCTCGTTGAAACCTCGACCCTGCCGCCGGCCATGGCCGCCTCTGCCGCCGGTGAAGATTCCATGCTCGCGCTGGTGCAGCGCACCTCGCTGACCCGCCTGGTGGCTGAGGCACTGGAGCAACTCATCCTCACCGGTGAGCTCGCACCCGGCGTGAAGCTCAACGAGGTGGCGCTCGCCGAGCGGCTGGGGGTGTCGCGCGGGCCGCTGCGCGAGGCCTATCGCACCCTCGAGGAATCCGGGCTGATCCGCCAGGAGAAGAATCGCGGCGCCTACGTGCGCGAGGTCGCGCTCGCCGAAGCCGCGCAGATCTACGAGGTCCGCGCCGGGCTGGATGCCACCGCCGGCCGCCTGCTGGCCGAGCGCATCACCGCTTCGCAATGCACGACGCTGCAAGGCCTCGCGGACGAGATGCAGCGCGCGGCGGGAGACGACGACGTGGATGCCTTCCACCGCCTCAACCTCGCTTTCCACGACCAGATCGTCACGATGACCGGCAACCAGCCACTGATCGATGTGTATCGCAAGCTGGTGAAGCAGCTCGCGCTGTTTCACCGCCGCAACCTGCTCGCACCCATGGCGACTCCCCGCTTCGCCGACGAGCACAGCCACATCGTCGCGCTGCTCGCCGCCGGCGACGGCGCGGCTTGCGCCGAGGCCCTGTTCGCACATGCGCAGGGCGGTCGCGCACGCATGCTGCACGATGGCGAACTCGCGGGGGTGGCGCTTGAAGCCTGAAGCCGACCGCAGCGAGGGCGACATCAACCTTGGCGCGCGCCGCAGCGCGTGGCAGGCAGCGCACATCGACGAGGCCACGCGGGCGCTGCTTGCCGAGGACGCACGCTGGTTCCTGCACCAGTCCATGTCCACCCCGTGCCTGAATGCGCTCACCGCCGCACAGGGCGCCTGGCTCACTGACAGCGCGGGGCGGCGCATCCTGGATTTCCATGGCAACAGCCTGCACCAGGTCGGCTACGGCCATCCCGTGGTGATGGCGGCGATACGCGAAACCCTGGAGCAGCTGCCCTTCAGTCCGCGGCGCTATACCAACCAGCCCGCGGTTGCGCTCGCGCGGCGCCTCTGTGAGGCGGCGCCGATTCCGGACGCGAAGCTGCTGTTCGCCCCGGGCGGCACTGCGGCGATCGGCATGGCGCTGAAGCTTGCACGCCTCGTCACCGGTCGCTTCAAGACGATCTCGATGTGGGACGCGTTTCACGGCGCCTCGCTGGATGCGATCTCGATCGGCGGCGAGGCGGTGTTTCGCCGCGGCATCGGTCCGCTGCTGCCGGGCAGCGAGCATGTGCCGCCCTGCGATCCGGGCGCGTGCGTGTTCGGTTGCAGCGGCCAGTGCGCGCTGCGCTGCGTGGACTACATCGACTATTGCCTCGCGAAGGAGGGCGATGTCGCGGCGGTGATCGTCGAGACCATCCGCTGCACCGACGTGCAGGTGCCGCCGCACGACTACTACCGCCGTCTGCGCGAGATCTGCGACCGCCACGGTGCGCTGCTGATCCTGGACGAGATCCCGATCGCGCTCGGACGCACCGGCCATCTCTTCGCCGTCGAGCGTTACGGCATCACGCCTGACATGCTGGTGATCGGCAAGGGCCTGGGTGGCGGCACGATGCCGCTCGCGGCGCTGATTGCGCGCGGCCGCTTCGATGTCGGCCAGCACATCTCGCTCGGCCACTACACCCATGAGAAGAACCCGGTGGCCTGCGCCGCCGGGCTCGCGGTGCTGGACGTCATCGAGCAGGAAGACCTGCTCGCGCGCAGCCGCCGTCTCGGCGAGGCGGCACGCTTACGGCTGGAGGCGCTGGCAGGCGAGCTCGAAGCGATCGCGGCGGTGCGCGTCGCCGGGTTCCTGATCGGGGTGGAGTTGCGCGACCAGCCCGGGCGCGACGCCGGCGATCTCGCCGAGGCGGTGCTCTACCGCTGCCTCTCGGCAGGTTTGTCGTTCAAGGTCGGGCAGGGCAGGGTGCTGGTGCTGGCGCCGCCGCTCAACATCGCGGAGGACGACACCTCGGCTGGGCGCTGGATACGCTGGCGGACGCCCTCAGAGCCGAGCTCGGCCGCTGACGCATGCCGTCCAGTTCGCTCACGTCCGGGGTGAGGCTGGCGGTGCTTGGCGCGGTCCTGTTCTTCGTGGTACCGATTGGCAGCCTGTGGTTTCGCGAGGGGCGCCTCAGGTCGGACCTGGCGGCAGCCGCGCACGTCGTTGCGGGCATCTTCCTGTTGCGCCTGTGAGCCGGGCTGTCATCTCACGGCAATGTTGCTGCAATCTGCAGCGGCTAAAACTCGTGACTTGCCCAACAAGGACGAGGACACCATGAAGAAGACCGTGCAAGCCCTGGCGATCGCCGCCGCACTGCTCCCCACCAGCCTGCTCGCCCATGAGCGCGGACTCGCGTTCGAGCGCGTGTGGTCCTACGACCACGGCGTCACCCCGGGGCAGGCCTCGGAGATTCCCGCCTACGACGCCCGCACCCACACGCTGTGGGTGGCTGGTGTGGTCGGCGTGGATGTGTTGGACGCAAAAACCGGCGCGCTGATCGAACATATCGACACCAGCGCCCAGGGGCTCGTCAACAGCGTGGCGATTCACAACGGGCTTGCGGCGCTCGCGCTGGAGTCCGCCAACCGTACCGAGCCTGGTGTGGTGCTGTTCTACGATACCCGCACCCGTCAGCCCAGCGGCCGCAGCGTGCGCGTCGAAGTCGGTGCCCTACCGGACATGCTGACCTTCACCCCGGACGGTCGCAAGCTGCTGGTCGCGAACGAGGCCACGCCGTCCGCCTACGGTGCGCGCATCGGCAGCGATGTGCCCCGCGTCTACGGCACGCAGCCCGAGGAGATCGATCCGGCCGGCAGTGTCAGCATCATCGATGTCAACAAGCGCACCGTGCTCGCGACCGCAGGCTTTGCCGGCGTGCCGCTGGAAGGCGAGAACCTGCGCCTCGATACCGGCATGGACTTCGAACCCGAATACATCGCCGTGTCGCAGGACGGACGCACCGCGTACGTGACGCTGCAGGAAGCCAATGCCGTCGGCGTGCTGGATATTCGCGCCGGCAGCTTCCGCAAGGTGGTCGGGCTGGGCGCCAAGGACTTCGGCGCCGAGGGCAACCAGATCGATCCGCTCGACGACGGCACGGTGTCCTTCATCTCGCCGGATGTGAAAGGTCTCTACATGCCGGATTCGATCGCGAGCTACAAGGCGCGCGGGCGCACCTATCTGGTGATGGCCAACGAGGGCGACTTCCGCGAGGACGACGGCGACCGCTCCGCGGCGAGCAGCCTGGGCGCGAGCGCGCCGCTGAACCGCTTGCGCGTGTCGAACACCGATTCGAGTCCGGGCGATCTCTATGCGGCGGGGGGGCGCTCGTTCTCGATCCGGGATGCGGACGGCAACCTGGTCTACGACAGCGGCGACATTCTCGACAAGGCCGCGCACGCGCTCGAGATCTACGACGACGGCCGCAGCCGCGACAAGGGGGTGGAGCCGGAAGGCGTTGCGCTGCTCGAGTTGCGTGGCCGCACCTATGCTTTCATCGGCCTGGAGCGCACGACCAAGAGCGCGGTCGCCGTGTTCGACATCACCGATCCGCGTTCGGCCGAGTATGTCGACATGCTGGTCGGTGAGGACGACCTGTCGCCGGAAGGGTTGTACACTTTCAGCCACCGCGGGCAGCATTACCTGGCCGTCGCCAACGAGGTGTCGAACACGACCTCGCTGTATCGCATCGATACCGCCCGCCGCAAGTAGTGACAGCGCTGTGCGATCCGGCGGGTGATCCGTCCGCCGGGTCGCATAGCGTATCCTTGTGACATGGATGTTACGGGAAAATGACATTTTCGGAAGTTTTCCGGTGGTGATATAAGTTCGCTCCACCGCAGCCGACAACCGTGATCCGCGGGGCTGCGGCAGACGAACATCACCAGCAAGGAAAACGGATGAGCAGCAAGAACAGCAAGATGGCCTCGGCCTTGCGTGCCGGGTTGGGGAAGGAAGACGCGGCGCTCGCCGAGCGGCTTCCCGACGTGCCGGCGGAATCGGCTGGACCAGTGGCGGCTGACGCGCCTGCGGTGGCGGTGAGCCCTGCCCCGGTGGGCCAGAGCGTGCCGCCAGCGGCTGGGCCGACACAGCCCGCAGACCAGGCAGTGAAAACGTCGGCACCGAAGCCCGAGCCGGGCAATTCCGCAGCGCGTCGCAAGGCGACCCCTGTGAAGGCGGCCGCCGCGCCGGCAGAGGCCGTGCCGACGCCCTCTGCGAAGGCGAAGCCGGCTTCCGGCGGCAGCCCCGCAGCGTCGACAAAAGTCCCGGCAAAGAAGCTTGCGGCGCGCGCCGCTCCGAGGGCGGAGACCGTTCCGCCAATCGTCGACGTCGGCATCGCGCCCTCGCGTGATCCCATCCGACGCAAGTCTGCCAAGGGCGTGAAGGAATCGTTCAGGATGCTTGCGGTCGAGCACCGCCGCCTGAAGTTGCTGCGCGCGAGCCTTGCCGTCTCGCGCAAGAAGCCCGGCCGTTCCGACATGTTGAGGGTGGCATTGAACCTGCTCGAGGCGTGCGACAAGGCCGAACTCGTACGTCTCCTCGACACACTGCCGCCCATGGCAGCAGACAGGAAGGGCGGCAAGAAGCGCTGAGCGTGCGGGGCAGGGCATCGCGGCACCGTATCCGCTGGCGCCGATGGCCCTCACTGCATCTAACCCGGCATTCTGCCGGTCTCGACGTGCAGCCCGCTCTCGACCTGTTTTGCATGTTTCTTTGCGATCGCGGCGGCCGATGCGACGTCCTCCGGTGAGCGCAGTTCGCCGGGGGAAATCACGACCGCACCGACGGCGACGGACGTGAGCGGAAAGAACGTCCTCCATCCCTGACGGTCTTCGCTCTCGAATCCCCCGCGCGAGATGTCCTGGGCGCTGAACAGGGTTCTCGCAGCCGCATTGAATGCCGCGATGCACGCGCGTGTGCGTCGCTCCCAGTCGTCGCTCTGGAACAGCACCACAAAGTCGTCGCCGCCCACGTGCCCGACGAAATCGCAGCAAGGGTCGCAGTGTTCCTGAATCGTCCGCGCCAACAGCTTGATCATCTCGTCGCCACGCCAATAGCCGTAAAGGTCGTTGAAGGGCTTGAAGTTGTTCAGGTCGAAGTAGCAGCTCGCGAATCGCGCTTTCGACCTGATCAGCCTCCGGATATGTTCGGTGATCGGGATATTGCCGGGCAGGAACGTCAGCGGGTTCGCATGCCGTGCCGCCTCGATGCGCCGTTCGGTGACCGCGCGGACCAGGCTCTCGCCAGTGGCCAGCCCCCGGTAGCGTCCGGCGTCGGTGACGATGAAGCCCTGCGAAAGGTAACGCTGATCCTCGCCGGCGAGCATGCCGACCATGGAATCGATGGGCAGCGAGGCCTCGATGCGGATCGGCGTGGCGTTCATGAGCTTGCTGCATGGGCTGCGTCCATGCAGATCCTGAAAGTACGGATGGGCGTAGCGGTCGAGAAACTCGCGCCGGTTGATGAGCCCGAGCGGATAGTCGTCCTCGACGACAGCGATGCCGTGCAGATCCGGGTTGCGATGAAACAGGCGCCGCACCGACTCGTTGGATTGTGCCGGCGACACAGTCGGGGCTGCGACGACGAGTTTCGCCACCGTTTCGGAGAGCGGTCTGCGGGAGGCCGCCTCCGGCAGTATCGCGATCTTGCTCGAGCCCAGCACGGCCAGCACGGCATCCGACACCGCGCTGACGGGTGTCGGTTCAGGACGTCCGAGCAGATAGCCCTGCGCATACTCGCAGCCGAGATCACGCAGCACGGCGAGCTCGCGCAGGTCCTCCACGCCCTCCGCGACGATCAGCGTCCCGAAGCGCTGGGCGAGCGTCTGGATGGTGCGCAGCGCCTCGACCTTGCGGCTGTCCAGGTGGATGTCGTGAATGAAGTACTTGTCCACCTTCACCACCGCCGGTTGCAGCTGGGGCCACAGGCGCAGGCTGGAGCGTCCGTCGCCGAAGTCGTCCAGCGCGAGGCCGATCCCCTGGTGGGCAAGCATCTCGATGGCGTGTTGCAGGGCCTCGGGGTCGCTGACCCGTTCGTGTTCGGTGAGCTCGAACATCACCCGCGAGGGGGGTATGGAGGCCCGATGCAACAGCCTGAACAGCGTCGCGCCGTGATCCGCGGCGAGCGCCGCAAGGGTCGCCGCACCCGTGTTGATGAACACCTTGCCGCCCAGCTTGCGTTTGCCGAATGCGGCGATTGCGTGCTCTATCGCGAGTCGTTCGAGCTCCAGGCAGCGGTTCTGGCGCATCGCCAGCTCGATCAGCTGATCGGCCCGGATGGCTCCCAGCCTCGGCGGCACCCGCATCAGCGTCTCGAAGCCGAAGACCTTGCCACCCGCGATCTGCACGATGGGTTGGAACACGATGTCGAGCTCGCGCGTCTTCAGAATCTGATCGAGCACAGCGTCGGGTGCAGTCGTCGCCTGCCTGTGGTTCCTGTCTGCGTCGGGCGGTCCGAGCAGCCACTTGCTGTGTGGTCGTGCAGAGGGCAGCATGGCAGGATTGGATGGCATGTCTGTGTGAGGCGCATTGGTGTGGAGGGCAGCGTGCAATGTTCACATCGATGTGTTACCGCTCTTCGTGTCCGATCAGCGCTTCGCCTTGATCCGGATCGTATACAACGCTGCCAAAGCGGTTGAGAATAGCCCGCGATCCACATCGAACGCCCTTGGATGCCGCATGGCGGCTGGGAATCGCGAGCATGACCCAACTCACTCACCTCACGCGGCGCATCGCAGCGCTGGCCGTGCAACTTGAGACCGGCCTCGTCGAGCGGCGGCTCGCCGTTCGGCTGGTGCTGCTCGCGGCGCTCGCGGGCGAGCACAGCCTGCTGATCGGCCCGCCCGGCACTGCCAAGAGCGCGCTCGCGCGGCGCCTGCATGCGGCCTTCAGCGGGGCGCGCTATTTCGAGCGACTGCTGACACGCTTTTCGGTGCCGGAGGAGTTGTTCGGGCCGCTGTCGATCAGCGCGCTCGAACAGGACCGCTACGAGCGGCATGTCGAGGGCTTTCTGCCGGATGCGTCGATCGCCTTCATCGACGAGGTGTTCAAGGCCAATAGCGCGATCCTCAACGCGTTGCTGACGCTGCTCAACGAGCGCGAGTTCGACAACGGCGCGGGGCGCATCCGCTGCCCGCTGATCAGCGTGGTCGGCGCCACCAACGAGGTGCCGGACGACGAGGTGGCCGAGGCCTTTTTCGACCGATTCCTGCTGCGTCTGCCGGTCGCACCGGTCAGCGATGCGGGCTTCGCGCGCCTGCTCGCGCTCGAAGGCGAGACACTGCCTGCGCTCGACGACGCGCTGCGCGGTGAGGATCTCGCCGCGCTGGAGCGGGCGGCGGTGGGGGTGACGCTCGATGGCGAGGTCATCGGGCTGCTGGGCGAGCTGCGCGTGTGGCTCAATCAGGGCGGCCACTATGTCTCCGATCGACGCTGGGTGAAGATCGCCGGTCTGCTGCGTACTGCGGCGGCAACAGAAGGCCGCGTTACGGTCGCGGTGTGGGATCTGTGCCTGCTACCATGGTGTCTGGGCGCCGAGGCCGATGTTCAGCGTGCGGTGGGCGAATGGCTCGCGAATCGCCTCGGCGTGAGCGGGCGCTTGTCACCGGAGCGCATCGGCCGCGTGGTCGAGGCCTTCGAAGCGCAGCTGGAGGCGGAGCGCCAGGCCAACGACCTCGACTACGACGCCGAGGGGCGGCTGCGCTTTTCAGCCACCGAGCTCGCGGGCGAGATCGGGGATGCCAAGGGCGGGGCGGGCGCGCTGCGGCTCACGCATTCGCGCAAGCGCCGCTATGGGGCCTGCCACATCGCAGCGCGGCTCGCCCAGATCGACGACGCGCTGGCGCGAATCGCAGCCTATGCGGAGGAGGTGGCCGCGTACCGGGCGGATTTCCGGCGGCATGCTGCGCAGGCGATCTGGCTCGACGAGGTGCTTGCTGCGGACATCGACACACGGCTTGCCGAAACCGCCGAGGGCGTCGCCAGTCTGCACGCACGCCTCGCCGCGGCGCGTGCCGGCTTCGAGCGCCTGCCACGCCTGGACGCGGATCCCGGTGTCGTGCCCGAGCCGGTGGTTTGCGATGCGCTCGATGCCTGACAGCATGCACGAGAATCCACCGCCCTCGCGCCTCTTCGCAACACGGGAGGCCGAACTGGCTGCGCTGCCACGCTTGCCGCGCAGCCTGTGGCTGGGCGGGCTGACGCACACCACCGGCTGGCTCGTGCCACGGCTGGAGGCGCTGGACGACTGGCAGCAGGCCTTGCTGCGAGGCAAGGTGCCCCGGGCACCGGCGTGGCCGGCGGATGGTCTGGCCGAGGCGGTGGTCGCTCTGGTCCGCGAGCTGGAGTTGCCGGATTTCTGCGCGGAGCGCCCGGATCTGGTCGAGATGGTGCTGCAGAGCCTCCTCTTCCACCTCGACCTGATCGTCGATTACCGCGACCGCGGCGCAGGTGTGGCCGAGGCGCGCACGCGGGCGCTGGAGGCTTTTCGTGCCGACTGGGCGGAGCGCTGCGGCACGATGCGCGGCCTGGTGGAGATCTTCGGGGACCTCGGCGACCTCCTCAAGCACTGCCGCTGGGACATGCTCAACGGCCTGCTGCGCTCGGCCGGTTGGCAGGAGGTGGTGCGCATCCGCAAGCTGATCGAGTCCCTCCCGGAACTCGCCCGGCTGATCCGCGGACTGGGTCGCAGCCGCCCGGGTGAAGCCTTCGACCCGGATGCGCGCAGCGCCGTCCCGGCGATCGAGGAGAGCAGCGCGCCATCCAGCCATGCCGAGGAGGTGCACGTGCCCGACCTGCCCGGCGAGACGCGCGGCGTGATGCGCTCCGGGCGCATTCCGCGCATGCTGCCTGCCGAGGCGATGTTGCTCGCCCATCCGCGCCTGCGCCTGGTATGGCACGCGCGCCGCGCCGAGCGCACCCTCCTGTGCTACGAGGACGACGACCGCATGCGCGAGATCCGCCATGCGCCGGCGCTGGTGCTGCGGCCGAGCCCCGAGCCGGCGCCGGAGCGGCGGCTGGAGCTGGGGCCGATGCTGGTGTGCGTGGATACCTCCGGCTCGATGCAGGGTGGCGCGGAGAGTGTTGCGAAGGCGGTGGTGCTGGAGGCGGTGCGTGCTGCGCACGCCGGCCGACGCGCCTGCCATGTGTTCGCCTTCAGCGGCCCGGACGAAGTGGTCGAACGGGTGCTGAACCTGGATGAGGACGGGCTGGAGTCGCTCACCCGGTTCCTTGGCCAGAGCTTCAGCGGCGGCACCGACATCGGCGGGCCGCTCGAGCGCTGTCTCGCCAGGCTGGAGGACGAGGCATGGCAGCTTGCCGATCTCCTCATCGCCTCGGACGGCGAGTTCGGCGCCACGCCGGCGCTCGCGGCGCGGGTGGCGGCGGCCAAGGCTGCCCACGGCTTGCGGGTGCAATCGGTGCTGATCGGCGACCGCGAGACGCTCGGCCTGCTGGAACTCGCCGACGACATCTTCTGGGTGCGCGACTGGCGTCGCTACGGGGGTGGCAGCAGCGATTCGCCGGTGCATAGCAAGAGCCTCACCGCGACCTATTTCCCCGGTGCCTTACGCAGCCCGGCGCGCCAGGCAGCGACGCTGACCGGCGCGGACGCATCCGCCGCGATCAGGGCGGGGCGGCGCGAACAGCAAACCCAGTGATCGGAGACGGCCAGGGTCGTCACAGGAGACAACATGTCCTTTGCAATTGAGATGATCGGCCTGTTGGTGCAGGTCGAGGCCGCGATCGGCCTGCCACGCTTGCGCGCGCTGCATCTGCCACCGGCCTCGGCGGCCGGGAGCAAGGGCGGCGAGTTCTGCGCGGTCGAGCTCGACGACGGCGCGATCGGCTTGTCGTACGTGTTGCTGGACGATGTCCTCGCGCGTCTGGGGTCGGAGCCCAGGTTCACCGCGTTGGGGGGGGCCGACGCGCTCGCGGTGGCACGATGCTTCGCAAAGGCCGATGCGGCCGAGCGCGCGCTGGGGCTTGCGTGCGTGAACGCGATCACGCACAGCCTGTTCGCGCGTGCCGGCTTCCGTCCGCTAGCGAGCAGCGATTCCCTGGCGGGGCTGGTACCAGCGCCGGGCGAGCGGGTGGGGATGATCGGCCTCTTCAGGCCGTTGGTGCGCCGCATTGCGGAGACGGGCGCCAGGCTGACGGTGCTGGAGCTGCGCGCCGATCTGGCCGGTGAGCATGACGGCGTCTGCGTCACGCTCGACCCGGTCGCGCTTGCGGACTGCCGGCAGGTGCTGTCGACCAGCACCGTGCTGCTCAACGACACGCTCGACAAGGTGCTTGCGGTGTGCCGCAGCGCCGAGGCGTTCGTGATGGTCGGACCCTCGGCCGGCTGCCTGCCCGATCCGCTGTTTGCGCGGGGCGTGACCGCGATCGGCGGGACCTGGGTGCATGCGCGGGAAGCCTTCGTCGAGGCCTTCTGCAGCGGCGCCTCATGGAGCGCGCATGCTGACAAGGTCGTGCTGCCGGCAGTCGGCTATCCTGGTTTCGCTGCCTTGCTCGAGCGTGCGCGCTCGGCACGCTGATGCGCCGGGGAGCTGGCGCAATGCAGGTATAATCGGGCAAAAATTTCGCGGATTTCGGTAATTCGTGATTGCCTGCCGCCGCGCTGCTGTACGGTTCAGGCATCATCCCGTATATGTCGCCGCTTGCCGGTGTTTTGTCGGCACGCAGGCGATTGGCTGCCTGAATCGTCGCGATTGGTTTACCAGTGGGAACGTTCGCCCATAGAATGAGTCAATGAGCTGTCGCCCCAGCCGGGCTAGAGGGAATCACTTTGAACAATCTTTTCAAGAATCTCGCGATCTGGATGGTGATCGGCGTCGTGTTGATGACGGTGTTCAACCAGTTCAACACGCGGCAGGTTGCACCCAACACCCTGGACTACACCCAGTTCATGGAAGAGGCCCGCGCCGGACGCATCGCGAAGGCGGTCATCGACGGCCGTCTCGTGAAGGCCACCACCCAGGAAGGTCGGCAGATCACGGTCTATACGCCGGGTGTGCAGGACATCTGGATGGTATCGGACCTGATGCGCGCGGGTGTGAGCGTGAGTGCCAGCAAGCCGGAGGAGGAGCAGTCGGTGCTGATGAGCATCCTCATCTCCTGGTTTCCGATGCTGCTCCTGATCGGTGTGTGGATCTTCTTCATGCGCCAGATGCAGGGCGGCGGGCGCGGTGGCGCGTTCTCGTTCGGCAAGTCCAAGGCGCGCATGCTCGACGAATCCGCCAACTCGCTGACCTTCGCCGATGTGGCCGGTTGCGATGAGGCCAAGGAAGAGGTGAGCGAGCTGGTCGACTTCCTGCGCGACCCCTCCAAGTTCCAGAAGCTCGGTGGCCATATTCCCAAGGGCGTGCTGATGGTTGGCTCGCCCGGTACCGGCAAGACGCTGCTCGCGAAGGCGATTGCGGGTGAGGCCAAGGTGCCGTTCTTCTCGATCTCCGGTTCGGACTTCGTCGAGATGTTCGTCGGCGTGGGCGCTGCCCGCGTGCGCGACATGTTCGAGCAGGCGAAGAAGCACGCGCCCTGCATCATCTTCATCGACGAGATCGACGCGGTCGGCCGCCAGCGTGGCGCCGGCATGGGCGGCGGTAACGATGAGCGCGAGCAGACGCTGAACCAGTTGCTGGTGGAGATGGACGGCTTCGAAGGCCAGACCGGCGTGATCGTGATCGCTGCGACCAACCGCCCCGACGTGCTCGACCCGGCGCTGATGCGCCCGGGCCGCTTCGACCGCCAGGTGGTGGTGCCGCTGCCGGATATCCGTGGCCGCGAGCAGATCCTCAAGGTGCATATGCGCAAGGTGCCGATTGCGCCGGACGTCGAGCCGGTGGTGTTGGCGCGCGGTACGCCGGGCTTCTCGGGTGCCGATCTCGCCAACCTGGTGAACGAAGCGGCGCTCTTCGCCGCCCGCGCCAGCAAGCGGCTGGTCGATATGGACGACTTCGAGCGCGCCAAGGACAAGATCATGATGGGCGCCGAGCGCCGCTCCATGGTCATGCCCGAGGAAGAGCGCAAGAACACCGCCTATCATGAATCCGGTCATGCGGTTGTCGCGAAGCTCCTCGACAAGACCGATCCGGTGCACAAGGTGACGATCATCCCGCGCGGTCGTGCGCTGGGCGTGACGATGCAGTTGCCCGAGTCCGACCGCTACAGCCAGGACAGGGATCGCCTGCTGCAGACCATCGCCGTGCTGTTCGGCGGGCGGATCTGCGAGGAGATCTTCATGAACCAGATGACCACCGGTGCCTCGAACGACTTTCAGCGCGCGACCGACCTCGCCCGGCGCATGGTGACGCAGTGGGGCATGTCCGACACGCTCGGTCCGATGGTGTATGGCGAAGAGGAAGGCGAGATCTTCCTTGGCCGCCAGGTCACCACCCACCGCAATGTGTCGGAAGCGACCATGCAGAAGGTGGACGCGGAGATCCGTCGCATCATCGACCAGCAGTATGCGCTGGCGCGCAAGCTGATCGAGGACAACCGCGACAAGATCGAGGCGATGACGCAGGCGCTGCTCGAGTGGGAAACCCTCGACGCCGACCAGATCGAGGACATCATGCAGGGTCGGGGTCCGCGTCCACCCAAGCCGACCTCGCAGCCGCTGCGCCGTTCGCGTGACGATGCGCAGGGCCCGGAGCCCACAGCGCCGGCACCGGCCGCGTAAGCGATCCCTGTTCAGCACGTGTTTTCAGGCCGGCGCAAGCCGGCCTGCGCTTTTGGAGAGCAGCATGGCGTATCTCGAATGTGGCCGTTTCACGCTGGATCTGGCACGGCCGCGCATCATGGCGATCATCAACGTCACGGTGGACTCCTTCTCCGGCGACGGGCTGGGGGATGACCTCGCGCGTGCGGTGGAGCGTGCCGAGCAGGCGGTGGCGGACGGTGCGGAGATCCTCGACATCGGCGGCGAGTCCACCCGTCCGGGATCGCTCGGGGTTGCGGAGGCGGATGAACTCGCGCGCGTGATCCCGCTCGTCGAACGCTTGTCCGGCCTGCCGGTGCCGATCTCGGTCGACACCATGAAGCCAGCCGTGATGCGTGCCGCACTCGCCGCGGGTGCTTCCATGATCAATGACGTGAATGGTTTCCGTGCGGAAGGTGCTGTCGAGGCGGTGGCAGGCAGCGATGCCGCGTTGTGCGTCATGCACATGCAGGGCGAGCCGCGCACCATGCAGGCGGCGCCGCAGTACCAGGACGTGGTCGCCGAGGTGTGCGCCTTTCTCGACGAGCGCGTGCAGGTGCTCCGCGCTGCGGGCGTGGCGCCCGGGCGCATCGTGCTAGACCCCGGTTTCGGCTTCGGCAAGACGGTGGAACACAACCTCGCGATGTTGCGGCAGCTCGAACGTTTCCTCGACGGGGGCTATCCGGTGCTCGCCGGGCTGTCGCGCAAGTCGCTGCTGGGCGTGCTCACCGGCAGGCCGCCCGCGGAGCGGGTGATCGGCAGCGTGGTGTCGGCGCTGATTGCGGTTCAGCACGGCGCGCGCATCGTGCGGGTGCATGACGTGGCGGCAACGCGCGATGCGCTCAAGATCTGGGAGGCGGTCGCCGAGCTCGGATAGGGTGTATGGCCGGTGCGCACGGATGAAGTCGGTGCGCCCAGCGCAATGCGTCACGCCTGCCATGCAGGGTGGCACGCGCGATGCCGGCCGGGTGATGCGATAATCGCGCCTTTCAGGACAATGGCAGGTCTGGCATGGCGCGCAAATATTTCGGTACCGATGGAGTGCGGGGGCTGGTCGGCGAGGCGCCGATCACGCCGGATTTCGTGATGCGGCTGGGCTTTGCCGCCGGGCAGGTGCTGGTGCAGCACGAGAACCTACCGCATGGCGAGCACCCCGCCGTGCTCATCGGCAAGGACACCCGCACCTCCGGCTACATGCTCGAAGCCGCGCTGGAAGCGGGTTTTTCGGCCGCCGGCGTGGATGTGATCCTGGCCGGGCCGATGCCGACGCCCGCCGTGGCCTACCTCACCCGCGCGCTGCGGCTGCAGGCGGGGGTGGTGATCTCCGCATCGCACAATCCCTTCTACGATAACGGCATCAAGTTCTTTTCCGCTGGCGGTGCCAAGCTCCCGGACGATATCGAGGAGGAGATCGAGCGGCTCGTCGACCGTCCCATGGGTTGCGTCGATCCGGCCAAGCTCGGCCGCGCGCGTCGCATCAGCGATGCCGGTGGGCGCTACATCGAGTTCTGCAAGAGCACCTTCCCCAACGAGCTGAACCTGCGCGGCATGCGCATCGCGCTCGACTGCGCGCATGGTGCCGCCTACCAGATCGCGCCCAAGGTCTTCCATGAGCTCGGCGCGGAAGTGCATTCGGTGGGCGTGGAGCCCAACGGCACCAACATCAACGAGGGCGTCGGTGCGACGCGGCCGGAGAACCTGCGACGCGCGGTGCTCGAGAAGCGCGCCGACCTCGGCATTGCCCTCGATGGCGACGGCGACCGCCTCGTGATGGTGGACGCGGATGGCGAGATCTACGATGGCGACAAGCTGCTCTACGTGATCGCCGCCGCGCGCAAGGCCGCCGGTCACGCGGATGGTGTGGTCGGCACGCTGATGAGCAACCTCGGCTTCGAGCATGCGCTGGGGCGGCTCGGGCTACCCTTCGACCGCGCCAAGGTGGGCGACCGCTATGTGCTGGAGCGCATGCAGGAGCGCGGCTGGAAGCTCGGTGGCGAGAACTCGGGTCATATCATCTGCCTCGATTGTCACACCACCGGCGACGGCATCGTCTCGGCGCTGCAGGTGCTGGCCTCGCTGAAGCAGCGCGGGCTGACGCTGCGCGAGGCCTGCGCCGATCTCGTGTTCTACCCGCAGAAGCTCATCAACGTACGTCTGCCGCTCGGCTTCGACTGGACTGCCGACGCGGGCATCGCCCAGGCGCGCGATGCGGCGGCGGCAGAGCTCGGCGACAGCGGCCGTATCCTGTTGCGCCCGTCCGGCACCGAGCCCTTGCTGCGGGTGATGGTGGAGGGCCGCGACGCGCCTCAGGTCGAGCGACTCGCAAAGGCGATTGCCGCTGCGGTGGAGCACGCGGTGAGTTGATGATGTGCCCGGCCAGGGTGATGGCAAGGTGACCGTCACATGGCTGTAATCTTTGATTGTCACACTACGGTCCATTGCAGATCGGCGTCCTTTCGGGTGCCGCCGGTCGGATGGACCGTTCTGACTTTTCAAAGAGGAAGCGCAACATGAAACTCAAGCAATGTGTGATCGGTGCGGCGGTTGCCGCGGTGCTGGCCGGCGGAGTGAGCGCATCTGCCTTCGCGCGTGACAACATCCAGGTGGCCGGGTCGTCGACGGTGCTGCCGTTCGCGAGCATTGTTGCCGAGGAGTTCGGCAGCGCATTCGCCCAGTTCAAGACCCCGGTGGTCGCTTCCGGTGGTTCCAGTGGCGGTTTGCGCCAGTTCTGCCAGGGTGTTGGTCCCAACACCATCGACATCGCCAATTCCTCGCGCCCGATCAAGTCGGGTGAGGTCGAGAGCTGTGCCACGGCGGGCGTGAAGAACATCTACGAAATCAAGATCGGCTACGACGGCATCGTGTTCGCGTCGCGCGCCGACAAGGGTAGCTTCGCGCTGACGCCCAAGCACGTGTTCGCCGCCGCAGCCGCCGAGTTGCCCAAGGACGGCAAGATGGTGAAGAACACCTACACGCGTTGGTCGCAGATCGATGCGTCGCTGCCCGACCAGGAGATCGTGTTGGTGATCCCGGGCACCAACCATGGTACCCGCGAAGTGTTCGAGGAGAAGGTCACGCACGTCGGTTGTGCCGAGTTTCCCGAGATCAAGGCGCTGGAAGGTGATGCCAAGAAGGCGGCTTGCAACAACATGCGTCAGGACGGCCGTGTGATCGACATCGCCGGCGACTACACCGAGACCCTCGGCCGCCTCGATGCGCAGGCGGATGCGGTTGGCGTGTTCGGCCTGAGCTTCTACGAGCAGAACCGTGACCGCCTGAAGGTTGCGACCGTGGGCGGTGTGACCCCCAGTCTGGCCACCGTCGCATCGGGCGAGTATCCGGTGTCGCGTCCTCTGTTCTTCTACGTGAAGGGCGAGCACATCGGCGTCATTCCGGGCATCAACGAGTATGTCGAGTTCTTCCTGTCGGAAGCTGTATCCGGCTCCGGCAGCCCGCTCGAGGCCGCCGGGCTTATCCCGCTGCCGGATGCCGAGCGTGCGCAAGTGCTGGCCGACTACGCGGCGCGCAAGGTCGCGAAGTAATTCGATGCCAACATCGCCCTGTGCCGCCAAGTCGGAGCGGGGCGTGATTTCCTGGAGAGCCTCCTGTGACATTCAGCATCCGCATCAGGCGGGTCGGATTGAGTCGCAGGAGGCTTGAAGGCTTCTGGAGTTGAGATGAGCAATACGGTACTGATCGCAGGCCTGCTGATCCTGACCGCGCTCGCATACCATTTCGGGCTGGCGCGAAGCCGCGTGCTCGCCAATGGTCCGGTGCGGATGCACTCCCGCCCGGGCTATTACGGTCTGCTGGTCGCGCTGTGGTGCGGATTGCCTGCGCTGGCTGTCTGGCTGGGCTGGTTGCTGTTCGAGGCGAGCATCGTCAAGCATCTGGTGCTGGGGCAGATTCAGGCCGAGGCGGGCGCCCTCGACGCACAGCAAATCACCGTGCTGATGCGCCGTGTTACGGCGATCGCATCGGGCGTCGGGGTCTCCGACACGCCGGCTGCCTACGAACTGGCTGCGGCCGAAACGATGTCGCGATTGTGGGCTACCAGCCGCATGGCGCAGATTGGCCTGATGGCGACGCTCGCGATGGGTGGCCTGGTGTGGGCGCTCAGGAAGGTTTCGCCAACGCTTAGAGCGAGGAATCAGGTCGAGCAGGTCATGAGCGTGGTGTTCGTGCTGTGCTCGACGATCGCGATCCTGACCACGGTCGGTATCGTGTTCTCGATGTTCGGTGAGGCGATGCGCTTCTTCAGTTTCGTCAGCCCGGTGGACTTTTTCTTCGGGCTGAACTGGAATCCGCGCTTTTCGACCGTGGGTTCGGGTGCGCAGGGTGATTTCGGCCTGATCCCGTTGCTGTGGGGCACGATCATGATCAGTGCGATCGCGCTGCTCGTAGCGGTGCCACTCGGGTTGATGAGCGCGGTTTACATGGCCGAGTATGCGCCATCCTGGTTCCGCTCGACCGCCAAGCCGGTGCTCGAAGTGCTCGCGGGGATTCCGACGATCGTCTATGGCTTCTTCGCACTGGTGACGGTCGGGCCGTTCTTCCACGAACTGGGCCAGGCGTTCGGTCTGCAGATCCGGGCCACCAGCGCACTCACCGCCGGGGTGGTGATGGGCATCATGATCGTGCCCTTCATGTCGTCGCTGTCCGACGACATCATTACACAGGTCCCGCGCATGATGCGCGATGGCTCGCTAGGCTTGGGCGCGACCAAGTCCGAGACCATCCGCAAGGTAGTGCTGCCCGCGGCCCTGCCCGGCATCGTCGGCGCGTTCCTGCTCGCGGCCAGCCGGGCCATCGGCGAAACCATGATCGTCGTGCTGGCGGCAGGCAACAGCCCGGTGCTGCACGCGAACCCGTTCGAGGCGGTGTCCACGGTGACGGTCACCATCGTGAATCAGCTGACCGGCGACACGGACTTCGCCAGCCCGCAATCACTGGTTGCGTTCGCGCTCGGCCTGACCTTGTTCGTGATCACGCTGGGCCTGAACGTGTTTGCGCTCTACATCGTGCGCAAGTATCGCGAGCAGTACGAGTAAAGGAGTGTCCATGAAGCAGCAAGAGCAGGTTCCCCAGGGCGCGATCGAGCAGCGCAAGCGGCTGATCCAGTCGTCCCTGACGAAGCGTCACCGGACCGAGAAGATCTTCCGCGGCATTGGACTCGCATCGGTGGTGATGGGCCTGGGCTTTGTCGCGCTGTTGTTCGCGACAATCCTCACCAAGGGTTTGCCGGCGTTCTGGCAGGCGACCATCACCACCGAGGTGTTCTTTGACCCCGCGGTCATCAAGGTCGATCCGCGTCCGGTGCCGGCAGCGGACGAGAACCCGCAGCAGTTTCGCGATCGCGAGCTCGCGTGGCTCAATAGGCTCGGTCTGATCAATTGGAACCGCATCATCGAGGATGCGTTGATTTCGCACATCCCCGATGCCGCGAGCAAGCGCCCGCTGGTGCGGCAGTTGGTGACCAGCGGCGAGCGCTTCACACTGCGCGACATGGTCGCCGAGGACCCGGGCCTGATCGGGCAGCGCGTGACCGTCTCGCTGCTGGCGGATGCGAACGTCGATGTGTGGCTGAAGGGCAACATCGACCGCAGCCTGCCGGATAACCAGCAGCAGTTGAAGCCCGAGGTACGCGCGTGGGCCGACGCGCTCGCGGCCAAGGGGGTCATCGAGAACCGCTTCAGCACGAGCTTCTTTGTGAACCCGGACTCGCGCAGCTCGCTTGCGTCTGCCGGTCTCGGTGGTGCCCTGATCGGGACGCTCTACATGATGGCGATCGTGATCTTTCTGTCGGTGCCGATCGGGGTGCTGAGCGCGCTCTATCTCGAGGAGTTCGCACCGCGGAACAAGCTCACTGACCTGATCGAGGTCAACATCAACAACCTCGCCGCGGTGCCGTCCATCATCTTCGGTCTGCTTGGCGCAGCCGTCTTCATCAACTGGTTGCACATGCCGCTGTCCGCGCCAGTGGTGGGCGGGCTGGTGCTGTCGCTGATGACCTTGCCGACGGTCATCATCGCGACCCGCTCGGCCTTGAAGGCGATCCCGCCGTCGATCCGTCAGGCCGCTCTGGGGATCGGCGCGTCGAAGATGCAGACGATGTTCCACCACGTGCTGCCGCTCGCGATGCCGGGCATCCTCACCGGCGCGATCATCGGGGTCGCCCAGGCGATCGGTGAAACGGCGCCCTTGCTGCTGATCGGAATGAGCGCGTTTGTCGCCACGCTGCCCGCGACTCCGCTCGATCAGTCGGCGGCGCTGCCCGTTCAGATCTTTCTTTGGCAGGGTAACGAATTGCGTAACTTCTTCGAGGCGCGCACGTCTGCTGCAATCATTGTCCTGCTGGCGTTGATGCTGAGCCTGAACGCGCTGGCCATCTGGCTGCGCAAGCGATTTGAGAGAAGGTGGTGATCATGAAAATGGAAGAACCGGTCATGCGGACCATGGTGGAACAGAGCCAATCCTTCGCCGAGCGCGAACATACGACGGTCAAGATGGCCGCACGCGACGTCAAGGTGTATTACGGCGAGACCGAGGCGCTTCACGGCGTTGATCTCGACATCTACGAGAATGAGGTCATCGCGTTCATCGGGCCGTCGGGTTGCGGCAAATCGACGTTCCTGCGCTGCCTGAACAGGATGAACGATACGATCGACGGTTGTCGGGTGACTGGCGACATCCGCCTCGATGGGCAGGACATCTACGACCGCAGCCTGGACGTGGTGCTGCTGCGTGCCCAGGTCGGCATGGTGTTCCAGAAGCCGAACCCCTTTCCGAAGTCCATCTACGAGAACATTGCCTACGGCCCCAGGCTGCACGGTCTGGCCAAGACACGTGCGGAGCTCGACGTGATCGTCGAAATGAGCCTGACTCGCGCCGGGCTGTGGGCCGAGGTCAAGGACAGGCTCGATGCCCCCGGCACCGGACTGTCGGGTGGCCAGCAGCAGCGCCTCTGCATTGCGCGCGCGATTGCGGTGAGCCCCGAGGTGATCCTGATGGACGAGCCGTGCTCCGCACTCGATCCGATCGCAACCGCCAAGGTCGAGCAGCTCATCGTCGAGCTGTCGGAGAACTACACGATCGCGATCGTCACCCACAACATGCAGCAGGCAGCGCGGGTGTCGCACCGCACTGCCTACTTCCACCTTGGTGATCTGGTCGAGGTCGACAAGACGCCTGAACTCTTCACGAATCCGAAGAATCAGCGCACCGAAGACTACATCACCGGACGCTTCGGTTGAGCGGGCTGGGGAAGGGGAATATACCCATGCAGGAGAATCCGATCTACAACGTGCTCTTTCTGTGCACCGGCAATTCGGCGAGGTCGATCATTGCGGAGGCGCTGCTCAATCACGAGGGCAAGGGCCGGTTCAGGGCCTACTCGGCGGGCAGTCAGCCGCGCGGCGAGGTGAATCCGCTCGCCATCGAGATGTTGCGCAAGACTGGCCTCGCTGTGGATGGCCTGCGCTCCAAGAGCTGGTCGGAGTTTGCCGCCACGGGGGCGCCGAAGATGGACTTCGTCATCACGGTTTGTGACAACGCGGCCGGTGAGACTTGCCCGGTGTGGCCGGGCCAGCCGATGAACGCTCACTGGGGCGTTCCGGATCCCGCGAGCGTCGAAGGCAGCGATGTCGAGCGTCACCTTGCGTTCGCCGACTGCTTTCGGATGTTGCGCAACCGTATCGGACTGTTTGTGAACCTGCCGCTTGCTTCGCTGGACAGGATTTCGCTGCGGCATCACATGGACAAGATCGGCGCAACCTCTGACGGCTCCCAGAACTGAGGCGTGCCACGCATCCCACGGTGCGCTGCAGGCCCGCGCGCCTGGGGTGAGGCGCCCCAGTGAGTCGAACAAGTCTGCTTTCTGTCAGCGCGTCGAAGCGTTATACTCTCCGGCTTCTCAAACGTGGTCCTCCCCCTTGGGTACCAAGCTCGTCATCGGAAACTGGAAGTCCAACGGGCGGCACCTCGCCAACGAGGTGTTGCTCGCTGCGCTATTGTCGCGGCCCGTCGAGAGCGTCGCTGTGGCCGTGTGTCCGCCGCTTGCGTATCTCGATAGTGCGGCCCGAATGCTTTCCGGGTCGTCGATTCAATTGGGTGCGCAGAATCTCAGCGAGTACGCTGACGGCGCTTACACTGGCGAGGTCAGCGCGGGCATGCTGGTCGATTGTGGCTGCAGGTTCGTCATCGTCGGGCACTCCGAGCGGCGCGCTTTGTTCGCCGAAACCGACGAAGTCGTCGCCCGCAAGGCTGCCGCGGCGCTCTCCACGAAGCTCGTACCGGTCGTATGTGTCGGTGAGACGCTTGCGGAGCGCGAGGCGGGTGAGGTCCACGCGGTGATCGGCCGGCAACTCGACGCACTCCTGACCTCGCTGGATGCAGCCGGTCTGGCGCGTGTCGTGTTTGCCTACGAGCCGGTGTGGGCGATTGGTACGGGCCGCTCCGCGGCGCCGGCCGACGTTCAGGCGGTGTTGTCCTTCGTGCGCGAATGGCTTGCCCGACATGTCCAGGACGCCGGGAGGGTTCCGATTCTGTACGGTGGCAGCGTGAAGCCGGCGACCGCTGCCGAGCTCTTTGCGCTGCCGGATTGCGATGGCGGATTGATCGGCGGGGCGGCGCTCGTGCCCGCCGACTTCCTGGCGATTTGCGAAGCGGCGGCTTCGATCTAGTTCAACGTTTCAAATCAGGCGAATTCTGTAATGGCCAACTACTTGTTTTCTATTGTTCTGACGGTGCATGTGATCGTCGGTTTGTGCGTGATCGGGCTGGTGTTGATGCAGCATGGCAAGGGGGCGGATGCCGGTGCGGCTTTCGGTGGCGGCGGTGGGGGCGCGGCCGGGAGCATCTTCGGTGCCTCGGGTTCCGCGAACTTTCTGAGCCGTACGACCGCAGTTCTTGCGACAGTGTTCTTCATCACGTCGCTTGGTCTGAGTTTTCTCGCGAGCAACAAGCCTTCCCAGCCCGGAAGTGTCATGGAGGGGGCTGCGCCCGTGACTGCTCCTGCCGACGCGAATGCCGCGTCAGCAGATGATTCCAAGGCACAGTCGATCCCGAAATAACGGGTTGCAGGCTTTGCGCAGTACGGGAAATCCCGTATAATTCGTGGCCTGCATGAAGTGCAGCCGACGTGGTGAAATTGGTAGACACGCCATCTTGAGGGGGTGGTGGCGCAAGCCGTGTGAGTTCGAGTCTCACCGTCGGCACCAAAAAACAGAATAAGCCCGCATCGTGCGGGCAATTTTATGTCGCGCTGAGCGCGGCATGATTCAACCGATAATGAGGGCGAGCGATGCTGGAAAGTTATTTTCCCGTTTTGATTTTCATCATCGTGGGGCTTGGTTTCGGTTTCATTCCCATCATTCTGGGGCGTGTTCTCGCTCCATATCGTCCCGACAGCGAGAAGCTGTCTCCCTATGAGTGTGGCTTCGAGGCGTTCGAAGACGCGCGCATGAAGTTCGATGTGCGCTACTACCTCATCGCAATCCTTTTCATTCTCTTCGACCTGGAAATCGCCTTCCTGTTCCCGTGGGCAACGGTGTTCCAGGATTTCATCGCTGCGGGCGAGGTGGCTTGGTTCGTCTTTGGGTCGGTGATGGTCTTCCTCGCGGTGCTGGTGATCGGCTACATCGTCGAGTGGAAGAACGGCGCACTCGACTGGGAGTAATGCATGAGTATTGAAGGCGTATTCCGCGAAGGGTTTGTGACCACTTCGCTCGATGCGGTCATCAACTGGACGCGTACCGGCTCGCTGTGGCCGATGACTTTCGGTCTGGCCTGCTGTGCGGTGGAGATGATCCACGCCGGCTGTTCGCGCTACGATCTCGACCGTTTCGGTGTGGTGTTCCGCCCCAGTCCGCGCCAGTCCGACCTGATGATCGTGGCGGGTACGCTCTGCAACAAGATGGCGCCGGCGCTGCGCAAGGTCTATGACCAGATGGCCGAGCCGCGCTGGGTGATCTCCATGGGCTCCTGCGCGAACGGTGGTGGTTACTACCACTACTCGTACTCGGTGGTGCGTGGCTGTGACCGGATCGTGCCGGTGGATGTCTATGTGCCGGGCTGTCCGCCCACGGCCGAGGCGCTGCTGTACGGCATCATCCAGCTGCAGAACAAGATCAAACGCACCAACACCATTGCACGCTGACGGATCGCCGAACCCTATGAGCGCGAAGCTTGAACGTCTCAGCCAGACTCTCCAGGATGTGTTCGGAGAGACCCTGAAGTCCCTGGTGGTCGATCGTGGCGAGGTCACGATCGAAGTCGCCGCCGAAGATTACCTGCGTGTGGCGCTGACGCTGCGCGACCACGCTGCATTGCATTTCGAGGAGGCGATGGACCTGTCCGGTCTCGACTACTCGACCTACAAGGACGAAGGCAAGCCGCAGGGGCGTTTTGCCGCAGCAACGCACCTGCTGTCGCTGAAGCACAACTGGCGCTTGCGTCTGCGCGCCTTCGCGGTGGATGACGGTTTCCCGGTGCTGGACTCGCTGGTCGGTGTCTGGCCCGGTCTCAATTGGTTCGAGCGCGAGGCCTTTGATCTCTACGGCATCATGTTCGAGGGCCATCCGGACCTGCGCCGCATCCTCACCGACTACGGCTTCGTCGGGCATCCCTTCCGCAAGGATTTCCCGGTTTCCGGCTATGTCGAGATGCGCTACGACCCGGAAGTCGGGCGCGTGGTGTACCAGCCTGTGACCATCGAACCGCGTGAAGTCACGCCGCGCATCCTGCGCGAAGAAAAATACGGGGATGTCGGCCATGGCTGAGATTCGCAACTACACGATCAACTTCGGTCCCCAGCACCCTTCCGCGCACGGCGTGCTGCGCCTCGTGCTGGAACTCGACGGTGAAGTCGTCGAGCGCGCCGATCCGCATATCGGGCTGCTTCACCGCGGCACCGAGAAGCTCGCCGAGACGCGCACCTGGGTGCAGTCCGTGCCCTACATGGACCGGCTCGACTATGTGTCGATGATGTGCAACGAGCACGCCTACTGCATGGCGATCGAGCGGCTGCTGCGCATCGAGGTGCCGGAGCGTGCGCAGTACATCCGCGTGATGTTCGACGAGATCACCCGCATCCTGAATCACCTCCTCAACATCGGTACGCATGCGCTCGATATCGGTGCGATGACGATGGTGCTGTACACCTTCCGTGAGCGCGAAGACCTCATGGATGCGTACGAGGCCGTATCCGGCGCGCGCATGCATGCGGCCTACTATCGCCCGGGTGGCGTGTATCGCGACCTGCCAGACCGCATGCCGAAGTACGAGGTGAACAAGTTCCGCAACGCCAAGGTGGTGAGCGAGCTCAACGCCGCGCGCGAAGGCTCCTTGCTCGACTTCCTCGAGGACTTCACCAACCGCTTCCCGCGTTATTGCGACGAGTACGAAACGCTGCTCACCGACAACCGCATCTGGAAGCAGCGCACCGTCGGCATCGGCGTGGTGTCGCCCGAACAGGCACGCGCCTGGGGTTTCTCCGGCGCGATGCTGCGTGGCTCCGGCGTCGAGTGGGATCTGCGCAAGAAGCAGCCCTACGAAGTGTATGACCGCATGGACTTCGACATCCCGGTGGGCGTGAATGGCGACTGCTATGACCGCTACCTGGTGCGCATGGAAGAGATGCGCCAGTCGAACCGCATCATCAGACAGTGCATCGACTGGCTGCGCAAGAATCCCGGTCCGGTCATCATCGACAACCACAAGATCGCACCGCCGCCGCGCGCCAGCATGAAGGCGAACATGGAGGAGTTGATCCACCACTTCAAGCTCTTCACCGAAGGCATGCATGTGCCCGAGGGCGAGGTCTATGCCGCGGTGGAGCACCCCAAGGGCGAATTCGGCGTTTATGCGGTGTCGGACGGCGCCAACAAGCCCTACCGCGTGAAGCTGCGCGCCCCAGGTTACGCACACCTCGCCGCGATGGATGACATCGCGCGCGGCCACATGATTGCCGACGTGGTCGCGATCATCGGCACCATGGACGTCGTGTTCGGCGAAATCGACCGCTGAGCGCGCCAGGCAAAGAACAGGCAACCGGATGACGATCACCAAATGCTGAGCCAGGAATCGTTGAAACTCATCGATCGCGAGATCGCCAAGTACCCGCCGGAGCAGAAGCAGTCGGCGGTGATGGCGGCCTTGCGCATCGCCCAGGTGGAGAAGGGCTGGCTTCCGCGCGAAGTCATCGACTTCGTCGCGTCCTACCTCGAGATGCCGGCGATCGCCGCCTTCGAGGTCGCGAGCTTCTACAACATGTACGACCTCGAGCCGGTCGGCCGCCACAAGATCACCGTGTGCACCAATCTGCCCTGTGCCCTGTCGGGCGGCGTGCATGCCGCCGACTACGTGAAGCAGAAGCTCGGCATCGACTTCAACGAGACCACCGCCGACGGCAAGTTCACGCTCAAGGAAGGCGAGTGCATGGGCGCCTGTGGCGATGCGCCGGTGCTGCTGGTGAATAACCACAAGATGTGCAGCTGGATGACCAAGGAAAAGATCGACCAACTGCTCGCGGAGCTGGACAGCAAATGAGTGCACGCGGACTGATTCTCGCCGGCACCGACGGCGACCGCGCCTGGCGGCTCCAGGACTACCTCGCGCGTGGCGGCTACACTGCGCTGAAGAAGATCCTCGCGGACAAGATCACGCCTGACGCGATCATCGCCGAACTCAAGACCTCGGTGCTGCGCGGCCGCGGCGGCGCCGGCTTCCCCACCGGCCTGAAGTGGAGCTTCATGCCGCGCGCCTTCCCGGGTGACAAATATCTCGCCTGCAACTCGGACGAAGGCGAGCCGGGTACGTTCAAGGACCGCGACATCCTGCGCTACAACCCGCATACCGTGATCGAGGGCATGACGATCGCGGCCTATGCGATGGGTGCGACGCGCGGCTACAACTACATCCACGGCGAGATCTTCGAGATCTACGAGCGCTTCGAGGAGGCGCTCGCCGAGGCGCGCGAGGCCGGGCTGCTCGGGCAGAACATTCTCGGTTCGGGGTTCTCGTTCGAGCTCTTCGCCCACCACGGTTACGGCGCCTACATCTGTGGCGAGGAGACCGCGCTGCTCGAGTCCATCGAGGGCAAGAAGGGGCAGCCGCGCTTCAAGCCGCCGTTCCCCGCGAGCTACGGCCTTTACGGCAAGCCCACTACGATCAACAACACCGAAACCTTCGCATCGGTGCCGTTCATCATGAATCTGGGCGGCCAGGCCTTCCTCGAGATGGGCAAGCCGAACAACGGCGGCACCAAGCTGTTCTCGATCTCCGGCCAGGTGAATCGCCCCGGCAACTACGAGATCGAGCTCGGCACGCCGTTCTCCGAGCTGCTCGAGATGGCAGGCGGAATGCGTGGCGGTCGCAAGCTCAAGGCGGTCATCCCGGGCGGTTCTTCGTCCCCGGTGGTCCCCGGCGACATCATGATGGACTGCACCATGGACTACGACTCGATCTCCAAGGCGGGTTCGATGCTTGGTTCGGGCGCAGTCATCGTCATGGACGAGACGGTGTGCATGGTCAAGGCGCTGGAGCGTCTGTCCTACTTCTACTTCGAAGAGTCCTGCGGCCAGTGCACACCCTGTCGGGAAGGCACCGGCTGGCTGTATCGCGTGGTGCACCGCATCGAACACGGACTCGGCCGGCCGGACGATCTCGACCTCCTGTCCTCGGTGACCACGAACATCATGGGCCGCACCATCTGTGCCCTGGGTGACGCGGCCTCGATGCCGGTGCAGAGCTTCATCAAGCACTTCCGCTCCGAGTTCGAGTACCACATCGAAAACCGCAAATGTCTGGTTTCGCCCGAAGTGCAGTACGAGGGCAGCCAAATCTATGTGAGACCGTCATGCTAGAAATCGAAATCGACGGCAAGTCGCTGTCCGTCGACGACGGCAGCACGATCATGGACGCGGCCGCGAAGGCCGGCGCCTACATCCCGCACTTCTGCTATCACAAGAAGCTGTCGATCGCGGCCAACTGCCGCATGTGCCTCGTTCAGGTCGAGAAGGCGCCCAAGCCGCTGCCCGCCTGTGCGACGCCGGTCACCAACGGCATGAAGGTGTGGACCCACTCCGAAGCCGCCGTGAAGGCCCAGAAGGGCGTCATGGAGTTCCTGCTGATCAACCACCCCCTCGATTGCCCGATCTGCGATCAGGGCGGCGAGTGCCAATTGCAGGATCTGGCGGTCGGTTATGGCAGCAGCCAGTCGCGCTACCAGGAAGAGAAGCGCGTGGTGCTGAACAAGAACCTCGGCCCGCTGGTGTCCACCGACATGACGCGGTGCATCAACTGCACCCGCTGCGTGCGCTTCACCGCCGAGATCGCCGGCGAGATGGAACTTGGCCAGGCCTTCCGCGGCGAACATGCGGAGATCATGCCCTTCATCGAGAAGACGGTCGATTCCGAGCTCTCCGGCAACATCATCGACCTCTGCCCGGTTGGCGCGCTGACCTCCAAGCCCTTCCGCTTCTCCGCCCGCACCTGGGAACTCGCCCGCCGCAAGTCGGTGAGCCCGCACGATTCGCTGGGCGCGAACCTGATCGTTCAGGTCAAGCACGACATCGTGAAGCGCGTGCTGCCGCTCGAGAACGAGGAGGTCAATGAATGCTGGCTGACCGACAAGGACCGCTTCTCGTATGAAGCGTTGAACGGCGAGGATCGTCTCACCGCGCCGATGATCCGCAAGGGCGAGAAGTGGCAGACGGTGGATTGGCAGGAGGCGCTCGAGTTCGCCGCAAACGGCCTGAAGGCCGTGGTCGCCGAACATGGCGCGGCCCAGGTGGGTGCGCTCGGATCGCCTCACTCGACGGTTGAAGAGCTCTACCTGCTGCAGAAGTTGGCTCGCGCGCTCGGTTCGGAGAATGTGGATTTCCGCCTGCGTCAGTCCGACTTCCGCGCCGACGGCCACCGTGCCGGTGCGCCCTGGCTGGGCATGCCGCTGAGCGGCGTCGCCAAGCTCGACCGCCTGCTGGTGATCGGCAGCTTCCTGCGCAAGGACACGCCGCTTCTCGCGCAACGCGTGCGCCAGGCTGCCAAGCGCGGTCTGCAGGTTTCGGTGGTTCATCCCACTGCCGACAACTGGCTGCTGCCGGTGCGCAATCGCGCGCTGGTCGCGCCCTCGCAGATGCCTGCCGTGTTGCTGCAGGTGGTCTTCGCGCTTGCCGACGCACTCGAAGTGCCGGTGGCGGAGGCCTTTGCCGCCAGCCGTCCGGACGTGATCTCGGAAGCGGCGCGTGCAATCGCGCAGAGCCTCGCGAGCGGTCGCAAGACCGCGGTGTGGCTGGGCAATCTCGCCCAGCAGTCGCAGCACGCGACCGAACTCAGCCTGCTCGCGGCCGAGATCGCGCGCCTCAGCGGCGGCAGCTTCGGCGTCATCGGGGAAGCCGCCAACAGCGTGGGCGGTTATCTTGCCAACGCCCTGCCGGGCAAGGATGGCCTGAACGCGCGCAGCATGCTCGAGACGCCGCTCAAGGCTTACATCGTCCTCAACGCCGAGCCGGGGCTGGACTTCGCCGACGCCGTGGCGAGCCAGCGTGCGCTGACGGCGGCGCGGCTCGTGGTGGGGCTCAGCAGCTTCCGTTCCGAGGCGCTGATGGAATGTGCGGATGTGCTCTTGCCCGTCTCGCCCTTCACCGAGACGTCCGGCAACTTCGTGAATACCGAGGGGCGCGTGCAGGCGTTCACCGCGGTTGCCAAGCCGCGTGGCGATACCCGTCCGGCCTGGAAGGTGCTGCGTGTGCTGGGCAACGTGCTCGGTCTTGCAGGCTTCGAGCAGAACGACTCGGAAGCCGTGGCGCGCGAAGCGCTTGCGGGTGATGTGTCGGCGCGGCTCGACAACGCGCTTGCGCACGCCTTCGACGGCGTCGCACCGGCCACATCGGGCCTCGAGCGCGTCGCCGATGTGCCCATCCACTTCGCCGATCCGATCGCACGGCGCGCGCCGGCGCTGATCAAGACGCGCGACGCCGCCGCACCCACGGCGCGTGCCTGTGCCGAGACCCTGGCAGCCGCCGGATTGCAGGCTGGTGACAAGGTCAGGGTGCGTCAGGGTGAGGCCGTGGTCGAACTGGTCGCGGCAGAGGATGCCGCGGTGGCGCCGCGTTGCGTGCGTGTCGCCGCCGGTCATGCAAGCACGGCGAATCTCGGTGCCATGGCTGGCGCAATCACTCTGGAGCGCGTGTGATGGATGGAATGTTGCAACCGGTCGCCGACTTCTTCGGGCCCACCTGGCCGTTGGTGTGGACGCTCGTGAAGCTTGCGGTGATCATCGGCCCGCTGCTGGGCTGTGTCGCCTATCTCACCCTCGCCGAGCGCAAGGTGATCGGCTACATGCAGGTCCGTATCGGCCCCAACCGGGTCGGTCCGGCCGGCCTGCTGCAGCCGGTGGCGGATGGTCTCAAGTTGCTGTTCAAGGAGATCATCGTCCCCTCGGGCGCGAACAAGGGCCTCTTCATTCTCGGGCCGGTGTTCGCTCTGGCGCCGGCGCTGATCGCGTGGGTGGTGATTCCCTTCGACGAAGGTCTGGTCGTCGCCAACATCAACGCCGGCCTGCTGTTCCTGCTCGCCGTCACCTCCATCGAGGTGTATGGCGTGATCATCGCTGGCTGGGCATCGAACTCCAAGTATCCCTTCCTCGGCGCGATGCGTGCCGCGGCGCAGATGGTGTCGTACGAAGTGGCGATGGGCTTCGCCTTGATCTGCGTGCTGCTGATCTCGGCCAGTCTCAACCTCACCGACATCGTCATGGGGCAGGACAAGGGTCGCTTCGCCGACATGGGGCTGGGCTTCCTGTCGTGGAACTGGTTGCCGCTGTTCCCGATGTTCGTGGTGTTCGTGATCTCCGGCATCGCCGAGACCAACCGCGCACCCTTCGACGTGGTCGAGGGCGAGGCCGAGGTGGTCGCGGGTCACATGGTCGAGTATTCGGGCATGTCGTTCGCGCTGTTCTTCCTCGGCGAGTACGCGAACATGATCCTGGTGTCGGTGATGACCTCGGTGCTGTTCCTCGGCGGCTGGCTGTCGCCGGTGGGTTTCCTGCCCGACGGTTTCCACTGGCTGGCGCTGAAGACCGCCTTCATCCTGTTCCTGTTCCTGTGGGCGCGTGCGACCTTCCCGCGCTTCCGCTACGACCACATCATGCGGCTGGGCTGGAAGGTGTTCATCCCGATCACGCTGGTGTGGGTCATTGTTGTCGCGGTGTGGATGATGACGCCGCTGTCTATCTGGAATTGAGAGGCGGATGATGGGAGCCAAGGATTACATCGGCAGCCTGTTCCTGAAGGAACTGGTCAAGGGCATGGCGCTCACCGGGCGGCATCTGTTCGCCCGCAAGATCACCGTGCAGTTTCCGGAAGAGAAGACACCGCAGAGCCACCGTTTCCGCGGCCTGCACGCGCTGCGCCGCTATCCGAACGGCGAGGAGCGCTGCATTGCGTGCAAGCTGTGCGAGGCGGTGTGTCCGGCGATGGCGATCACGATCGAGTCCGACCAGCGCGACGATGGTTCGCGCCGCACGACGCGCTACGACATCGACCTCACCAAGTGCATCTTCTGCGGTTTTTGCGAGGAGGCCTGTCCGGTGGATGCGATTGTTGAAACGCGGGTGCTGGAGTATCACGGCGAGAAGCGTGGGGACCTCTACTACACCAAGCAGATGCTGCTCGCGGTGGGTGACAAGTACGAAGCGCAGATCGCGGCAGACCGCGAGGCCGACGCCAAGTTTCGCTGACAACCGGAAGTCGTACCGATAGGGGAGGGGGCCGCAGCGCGGCACCTACTGGAAAAGAATGGAATTCAAGACCTTCGTCTTTTACGTGCTGGCGTCGATCCTCGTGCTCGCCGCGCTGCGCGTCATCACCGCCCGCAACCCGGTGCATGCGGCGCTGTTCCTCGTGCTGTCCTTCGTCAGCGCCAGTGGCATCTGGATGCTGCTGCAGGCCGAGTTTCTTGCGATCACGCTGGTGCTCGTGTATGTGGGTGCGGTGATGGTGCTGTTCCTGTTCGTGGTGATGATGCTCGACATCAACCTCGACCGTCTGCGCCAGGGCTTCTGGAGCTACCTGCCGGTGGGGGCGCTGGTCGGCATCCTGCTTGCGGTCGAGATGGCGCTGGTGCTCGGGGGCAGCTACTTCAGCAGTGACGCCATGCCAGGCCCGCCGGGGGCGCCAGCTGATTACAGCAACACGCGCGAGATCGGCAAGCTACTGTATACCGACTATGTGTATGCGTTCGAACTTGCCTCGCTGGTGCTGCTGATCGCGATGGTGGCCGCGGTGACGCTGACCTTGAGAAAGCGCAAGGGTGTGAAGTCCATCGATCCGGAGCTGCAGGTGCATGTCAAGCGCGAAGACCGGGTCCGGCTGGTGTCCATGCCGGCCGAGAAAGAATAAGAACCGCGCTGACCGAGACGTCAGGGCAATCAGGGGGTTTTGTTGATGCTTTCGCTTTCCCACTTTCTCATCCTGGGCGCGATCCTGTTCGCGATCAGCGTGGTCGGGATCTTCCTCAACCGGAAGAACCTCATCGTGCTGCTGATGGCCATCGAGTTGATGCTGCTCGCGGTGAACCTCAACTTCATTGCGTTCTCGCACTACCTCAACGATCTGGCCGGTCAGATCTTTGTTTTCTTCATCCTCACCGTCGCAGCGGCCGAAGCAGCCATCGGTCTCGCGATCCTGGTGGTGTTGTTCCGCAACCTGCGGACCATCCATGTGGATGACCTGGACAGCCTCAAGGGTTAAGGAAGCGTCTCGATGACGGACATGCAAAAGCTCTATCTCGTGGTCCCGCTCGCTCCGCTTGCGGGGGCCATCCTGGCCGGACTGTTCGGCAAGGCCATCGGGCGCGTCGGCGCGCACGTCGTGACCATTCTCGGCGTGCTGGTGGCATTCATCGCCTCGGTGGTGATCTATCAGGACGTGGCGGCCGGCAACACCTTCAACGGCACGGTCTACACCTGGATGACCAGCGGCCGCCTCACCTTCGAGGTCGGCTTCCTGATCGATTCGCTGACGGTGATGATGATGCTCGTCGTCACCTTCGTGTCGCTGATGGTGCACCTCTACACCATCGGCTACATGCAGGACGATCCGGGCTACCAGCGCTTCTTCAGCTACATCTCGCTGTTCACCTTCTCGATGCTGATGCTGGTGATGTCGAACAACTTCCTCCAGCTCTTCTTCGGCTGGGAGGCGGTGGGTCTGGTGTCTTACCTGCTGATCGGCTTCTGGTACGAGCGCCCGACGGCGATCTACGCCAACCTCAAGGCCTTCCTGGTGAACCGCGTGGGTGACTTCGGTTTCCTGCTCGGGATCGGCCTCATCGCGGCCTATACCGGATCGCTGAACTACGCTGAAGTCTTCGCCCAGGCCGAGTCGCTCGCCGGCCAGGAGATGGCCGTTACCGGCTGGTCGCTTATCACCGCGATCTGCATCTGCCTCTTCATCGGTGCAATGGGCAAGTCGGCGCAGGTGCCACTCCACGTCTGGCTGCCGGACTCGATGGAAGGCCCGACGCCGATCTCCGCGCTGATCCACGCCGCGACGATGGTGACCGCCGGCATCTTCATGGTGGCGCGCATGTCGCCGCTGTTCGAGCTCTCCGAGACCGCGCTCTCCTTCGTGCTGGTGATCGGTGCGACCACGGCGCTCTTCATGGGCTTCCTCGGCATCGTGCAGAACGACATCAAGCGCGTCGTCGCCTACTCGACCCTGTCGCAGCTCGGCTACATGACCGTTGCGCTCGGCGTGTCGGCCTACTCCGCGGCGGTGTTCCACCTGATGACGCACGCCTTCTTCAAGGCGCTGCTGTTCCTGGGTGCCGGCTCGGTGATCATGGGCATGCACCACGACCAGGACATGCGCAACATGGGCGGCCTGTGGAAGTACATGCCGATCACCTGGTTCACCTCGCTCCTCGGCTCGCTGGCGCTGATCGGCTTCCCGTTCTTCTCCGGCTTCTATTCCAAGGATTCGATCATCGAGGCGGTGCACGCGGCGACCATCCCGGGTGCGGGTTACGCGATGTTCTGCGTGCTCGCCGGCGTGTTCGTCACCGCGTTCTACTCCTTCCGCATGTACTTCCTCGTCTTCCATGGCAAGGAGCGCTTCGGTCAGGCGCATGCGCATGATGCCCATCACGACGCGCATGGTCATGACGACGCACATGCGGATGCGCACGGCAGTCATGATGACGACCACGACGCGCACCACCACGGACTCGCGCCCGGGCAGAAGCCGCACGAGTCGCCGTGGGTGGTGACCGTTCCGCTGGTCCTGCTCGCGATCCCGTCGGTGTTGATCGGCTTCTTCACCATCGAACCGATGCTGTTCGGCCAATGGTTCGACAAGGTCATCCATGTCGGCAGCAATCACGTCGGCCTGGCCGAGCTGAAGGCGGCCTTCCACGGTCCGGTGGCGATGGCGCTGCACGGCGTGCAGACGGCACCGTTCTGGCTGGCGATGGCAGGCGTCGCGGTGGCGTGGTTCTTCTACATGGTGCGCCCCGACATCCCGGCTGCGATCCAGCGCACCTTCAAGCCGCTTTACGTGCTGCTCGACAACAAGTACTACTTCGACCGCTTCAACGAGATCGTCTTCGCAGGTGGTTCGCGCCTCCTCGGTGGCGGCCTGTGGCGTGTCGGTGATCGCGGCCTGATCGACGGCCTGATCGTCAACGGGTCGGCAAGGACGGTGGGTCTGATCGCGCAGATGAGCCGGCTCTTCCAGACCGGGCATTTGTATCAGTACGCGTTCGCGATGATCATCGGCGTGTTCGTGCTGCTCACCTTCTGGTTCAACGTGAAGTGATCGCCCCGGCGGACGTTTTCTTGACAACGCAAGCTAAAGACAAACGCGCCCTCGCGGGCGCAATCAACGGAAAGCAACAATGACGGGTATGCCATTCCTCAGCCTGGCGATCTGGATTCCGATCGTGGGCGGATTGCTTGTGCTGGCCACGGGGTCCGACCGCAACGCGGGTCTTGCGCGAGCCCTCTCCATCGCCATCGCCATCGCCGGCTTTGCCGTGTCGGTGCCCTTGTTCACGCTTTTCGACACGACGAGCAGCGCGATGCAGTTCCAGGAGTTCGCTGCCTGGATTCCGCGTTTCAACATCAATTACCACCTCGGCGTCGATGGCATCTCGATGCTCTTCGTGGTGCTCAACGCCTTCATCACCATCATGGTGGTGATGGCGGGCTGGCAGGTCATCCAGCAGAAGGTCGCGCAGTACATGGCCTGCTTCCTGATCATGTCCGGGCTCATGAACGGTATTTTCTCGGCCCTCGACGGCATCCTCTTCTACGTGTTCTTCGAGGCCTCGCTGATCCCGCTGTACCTCGTCATCGGCATCTGGGGCGGGGCGAACCGGGTGTATGCGGCGATCAAGTTCTTCCTCTATACGCTCGCGGGCTCGCTGCTGATGCTGGTCGCGCTGCTCTACCTGTTCGTGGAGTCGGGCGGCAGCTTCAGCATCCTCGACTGGCACAAGCTGCCGCTCGCGATGAACGCGCAGACGCTGCTGTTCTGGGCTTTCCTCGCGGCTTTCGCAGTGAAGGTGCCGATGTGGCCGGTGCACACCTGGCTGCCCGACGCTCACGTCGAGGCGCCGACCGGCGGCTCGGTGGTGCTGGCCGCGATTGCACTGAAGCTCGGGGCATACGGTTTCCTGCGCTTCTCGCTACCGATCGTGCCGGATGCTTCCGCTGCAATGGCGCCGATCGTCATCGGCCTGTCCTTGATCGCAGTCGTCTATATCGGCTTCGTCGCGCTGGTGCAGACCGACATGAAGAAGCTGGTGGCGTATTCCTCGATCTCGCACATGGGCTTCGTCACGCTCGGCTTCTTCATGTTCAACCCGCTCGGTATCGAAGGCGCACTCGTGCAGATGATCTCGCACGGCTTTGTCTCGGGCGCGATGTTCCTCTGTATCGGTGTGCTCTATGACCGCGTGCATTCGCGCAACATCGCCGACTACGGCGGCGTGGTGAAGACCATGCCGAAGTTCGCGGCCTTCTTCATGCTGTTTGCGATGGCCAACGCCGGCCTGCCGGGTACGAGCGGTTTCGTCGGCGAGTTCATGGTGGTGCTGGGTGCGGTGGAGTTCAACTTCTGGGTGGCTTTCGTCGCCGCAACCACGCTGATCCTCGGCGCCGCTTATACCCTGTGGATGTACAAGCGGGTCGTTTTCGGCAAGGTGGGGAACCATCATGTGGCCGAGTTGCAGGATCTCAATGGACGTGAGTTTGCGTTCCTGGCCATCCTTGCAGCCTGCGTGCTGGCCATGGGCCTGTACCCCTATCCGTTCACCGAGGTGATGCACGCATCGGTCGGTGAGCTTCTGCGGCATGTCGCCGCCGGCAAGCTCTGATCGTTCGCCGAGCCCTTTTTCCGGACTGGTAAGAAGATGAATTTCGTCATTCCCGATTTTTACCCGGCCGCGGCGGAGATCTTCGTCGCGGTGATGGCCCTGGTGAGCATGCTGGCCTTCACCTTCTTTCGCAGCATTGCGAAGGGCTTGTCATATTTTCTGACCCAGGCGACTCTGATCGGTGCAGCCTTCGTCACCATCCTGACCATGGATGGACAGGTCACGCTGACCTTCAGCAACATGTTCATCTCCGACCTGATGGGCGACCTGCTGAAGCTCCTGATCTACTTCTCGGTCGCGATCGCCTTACTCTACGGCCGTGGCTACCTTGCCGATCGCAACATGGACAGGCCGGAGTTCTTCCTGCTGTCTCTGTTGATGACGCTGGGCATGATGGTGATGGTGACCGCGAATCACATGCTCGCGATGTACATCGGTCTCGAGATGATGTCGCTCTCGCTGTATGCGATGGTGGCCTTCGATCGCGATTCGGCACGTTCCACCGAGGCCGCGATGAAGTACTTCGTGCTGGGGGCGCTGGCGTCCGGCCTCCTGCTCTACGGCATGTCGATGATCTACGGTGCAACCGGCTCGATGGAGTTCTCGGCCATCGCACAGGCGGTGTACCACCAGGCCGACAACCGCACCGTGCTGCTCTTCGGTCTGGTGTTCCTGATGGCGGGCCTGGCGTTCAAGCTCGGCGTCGTGCCCTTCCACATGTGGGTGCCGGATGTGTATCAGGGCGCACCCACCGCGGTCACGCTGATGATCTCGACCGCGCCCAAGCTCGCCGCGTTTGCGATGGCGATGCGTCTCCTGGTGTTCGGCCTCTTCGAAGTCGCGGAGCAGTGGCAGTCGATGCTGATGTTCCTCGCAGTGCTGTCCATCGTGCTCGGCAACATCGCGGCGATCGCGCAGACCAACATCAAGCGCATGCTGGCGTACTCGGGGATCTCGCACATGGGCTTCGTGCTGCTCGGCCTGCTCGCCGGCGTGGTGGACGGCGATAAGCACTTCGCCCTCAACGCGTACAGCTCGGCGATGTTCTACGCGGTCTCCTACGTGATCATGAGCCTCGCTTCGTTCGGCATGGTGATCCTGCTGTCGCGCGCGGGCTTCGAGGCCGAGAACATCGACGACTTCAAGGGCCTCAACAAGCGTAGCCCCTGGTTTGCGGCGATGATGATGATCGTGATGTTCTCGATGGCGGGCATCCCCTTCTTCATCGGTTTCTTCGCCAAACTGTCGGTGCTGCAGGCGGTGGTGGCGGCCGGGTACGTGTGGCTGGCGATCGTGGCGGTGGTGATGTCGTTGATCGGCGCCTTCTACTACCTGCGCGTGGTGAAGGTGATGTACTTCGAGGAGCCGGTCGACACCGCGCCGATCAGCGCGCCTTCCGATGTGCGGGTGATGTTGTCGGCGAACGGTGTGGCGATCGCGGTGCTCGGGCTGCTGCCGCAGGGCCTGATGTCCTTGTGCGCGTATGCGCTGATCGCGTCGCTCTGATCCTTGCGGTTTGCGGGGCGCACTGCTCGCTGCGGTGCGCCCCGTTGCATTTGTGGAGGTCTGGATGGAGGCATTGCCGGATGTGAGCCCGGAGCAGGATCCGCTCGCGGAGCGGGCGCTCGCGTCGAAGCGGGCGTTCGACGGGCAGATGCTCAAGGTGGACGTGGATACCGTGCGTCTGCCTGACGGCCGTAGCGGGGTGAGGGAGTATGTTCGCCATCCCGGTGCGGTGGTGATCGTCGCCCAACTCCACGACGGTGCGCTGCTGTTCGAGCGGCAGTTCCGCTACCCCGTGGGTCGTGCATTCTACGAGTTGCCGGCCGGCAAGATCGATGCGGGTGAGGATATCCTGCTCTGTGCGCAGCGCGAGCTGCGTGAGGAGACCGGGCACACTGCTGCGGAATGGAGCTACCTCGGCGTGATCCACCCCTGCATCGGCTACTCCGATGAACGTATCGAAGTGTTTCTCGCGCGCGGGCTGACCCATGTCGGCCATGCGCTCGACGAAGGTGAGTTCCTCGAGGTCCTGACGATCACACCGGCAGCGGCGCGGGAGGCAGTCTTGGGCGGAAGGATCACCGACGCCAAGACGATCGCGGCGCTCTATCTCGCTGAACCGCGTCTGCGCTGAAGCGGAGGGGCCGCTGGCACGCCTTTGCGGGTGGCCGTGGCAAGCGAATCCGATTGTTGCGGCGCACACACCGCACGCCCGGTTTGGTTCACAATCCGTCCGTCCAAGTATCCGGAGCGTCGATGCGCTACGAAGTCCTCACGGCACTGCGCTATACCCGCTCGCGAAAGCGGGCCCAGGGGCGCAATCGCTTCATCTCGTTCATCTCTTTGGTGTCCATGCTTGGCACCGCGCTCGGGATTACCGCGCTGATCGTGGTGCTTTCGGTCATGAACGGCTTTCAGGAGGAACTGCGCACACGCATCCTCGGCGTGGCCTCGCATGTGCAGGTCACCGGCTACCGCGGCGAACTCGAGAGCTGGCAGCGGGTTGCGGACCAGTCCGGGGAGCACCCCCGTGTGCGCGCCGCTGCACCCTACGTCGAGGAGCAGGGATTGCTGTCCTTCGACGACAAGGTGCGCGGTGCGGTCGTGCGTGGGGTGATACCGCAACTGGAGGAGGGCGTCGCGGATTTCGCTCGCTTCATGAAGTCGGGTGCGCTCGAGGCGCTGGAGCCTGGCCGTTTCGGGATCGTGCTGGGGCGCGAGCTCGCTCATGCGTTGAGGGTGGGCTTGGGCGACAAGGTCACACTGATCGCCCCGCAGGGTATGGTTACGGTCGCTGCAGTGGTGCCGCGGGTGAAGCAGTTCGAGGTCGTCGGGCTTTTCGAGGCCGGCATGTTCGAGTACGACTCGGGCATGGCGCTGGTGAATATCCAGGACGCACAGGCGCTGTACCGCATGGGCGATGCCGTCACGGGCGTGCGCCTCAAGCTCGACGACATCTTCGCCGCGCCGCGCGTTGCGCGCGAGCTCGCCGGCATCATCGATGTGCCTGCCTATGTGAATGACTGGACCCGCAGCCACGCGAATTTCTTCCGCGCGGTGCAGCTCGAGAAGACGATGATGACGGTGATCCTGTTCCTGATCGTCGCGGTGGCGGCGTTCAACATCGTCTCGACGCTGGTGATGGCGGTGCAGGAGAAGCTCGCCGACATCGCCATCCTGCGCACGCTGGGGGCGAGCCCGGGGTCGGTGATGACCATCTTCATGTTGCAGGGCGCGATCATCGGCATCGTCGGGCTCATCGGTGGGGTGATCGGCGGGCTGCTCCTCGCCAACAACCTCGACGTCGTGATCCCGGCGCTCGAGAAGCTCACTGGTGCAACGCTGTGGAACAAGGAGGTCTATTACATCAGCGAGCTGCCCTCCAAGGTGTTGCCGAGCGACGTGATCACGATCGTGAGCCTTTCATTCGTGCTCACACTGGTCGCGACGATCTACCCCAGCTGGCGGGCCGCCCGCGTCAATCCGGCGGAGGCCTTGCGCTATGAGTGATGCGAACACACCGGTGCTCGAATGCGAAGGCCTCTCGAAGGCCTTCCGCGAGGGTGCGGACGCGCTCCCGGTGCTGACGAGCATCGATCTTGCGATCGGTCGTGGCGAGCGCATCGCGATTGTCGGCGCGTCCGGCTCCGGCAAGAGCACGCTGCTGCACCTTCTCGGCGGGCTGGATGTGCCTTCCGCCGGGGCGGTGCGGCTTGACGGCCGCGACTTCTCAGCGATGTCGGACCGCGAACGGGGCCGGCTGCGCAACGAGACGCTCGGTTTCGTGTATCAGTTCCACCACTTGCTGGGTGAGTTCACCGCGCTCGAGAATGTCGCGATGCCGCTCTACATACGCCGCATGGCGCGTGCGGAGGCGAACGAGCGTGCCGCGGAGATGCTCGGGCAGGTCGGCCTCGGTCATCGGCTGACGCATGCGCCGGGTGAGCTCTCCGGGGGCGAGCGCCAACGCGCGGCGATCGCCCGCGCGCTGGTGACACAGCCCGCCTGCGTGCTCGCCGACGAGCCCACCGGCAACCTAGACCGGCGCACCGCCGAGGCGGTGTTCGACCTCATGCTCGGCCTCAATGAACGCCTGAATACCAGCTTCGTCATCGTGACCCACGACGATACGCTCGCGCGCCGTGCGCAACGCCAACTGCGTCTCGAGGACGGACGGCTCATGGGTTGATCGGCCGCGTCAGGGTCATCCTGTGCGACGGTGGTTGATGGCGGAACGACATCGTTCTCCCCGTCATCGACCTCGCTTCACTATCCGCATTGCCACCTCGCATCTTCGCCTCTCTTGCACACGACATACTTCGTGGTCATGATGCAAGCATGGTCGCATGGATACTCGGATTCCTGGCAGGCGCTTGCATCCTGCAACTTCAGCCGTCGTTACCCGGTAGTGCCGGGCTTGCCGCGCTGTGTGTGCTGGGTCTCCCGGTAGCGTTTCTCTGCGCCAGGAGAGGGCATGGGGTGGTGCGTACCGGCCTGCTATGCACGTGTGGCTTCGTGATCGGATTCGGTTGGGCAGCAGCGCGTGCGGAATGGCGCATGGCCGATCGGCTGGTGGGCGTCGCGCCGCGCGATACGGTGCGGATCACCGGCGTCATCGAGGGGCTGCCGCAGTTGCGGCATTCGGCCTGGCAGTTCGTGCTTCGGGTGGAGTCCGCAGCGGGGCTCGAAGAGGGCGCGCGGGTGCCATCGAGGGTACAGCTGAACTGGTTTCCTAAGCGCGACGGCGCTCCCGCGCTGCCGGAACTGGCGCCCGGGCAGCGCTGGGAACTTGCGGTCCGCCTGCGGCCACCACATGGTTTCAGCAACCCGCATGGATTCGACTACGAGGGGTGGCTGCTGCAACGGAACATCCGCGCGACCGGGACGGTGCGCGAGCGCGACCTGCCCCCGCAACTGCTCGACGCCACCGTGCCCGGCTTCATGCACACGGTCCATCGTCTGCGGGACGCGGTGCGACAGCGCTTTCGCTCCACGCTGGGCGATGCGCCGTACGCAGGTGTGCTGATCGCGCTCGCGATCGGGGACCAGCAGGCGATTCCGGCAGCGCAGTGGGATGTGTTCAGGCGCACCGGCGTAACCCACCTGATGAGCATCTCCGGCCTGCATGTGTCCATGGTGGGCCTGCTCATTGCCTGGCTGGCGACCATGCTGTGGCGGCGTGTGCCTGCGCTGATGCTGCGTGTGCCGCTGCGTCGCGCGGCGGGGGGCGCCGTGCTCGCTGGGGTGCTCGCTTACTCGCTGATGGCCGGGATGGGGATCGCGACGCAGCGCGCGCTGCTGATGATCTCGGTGGGGGTGGGGGTGCTGCTCTTCGCGCGGGAGATCGCGGCTTCACGCGTGCTGGCGTTTGCCGTGATCGCGGTCCTTGTCGCCGACCCGTGGGCGGTGCTTGCCCCCGGCTTCTGGCTGTCATTCGCTGCGGTTGCTGTCATCGCGCTGGTCGTCGCGGGGCGTCGTCCCGCGATTCGAGGTTGGTGGGCTGCGGTACGGGTGCAGACGGCCATCACGGTGGCGCTCGCACCGCTTCTGCTCGGACTGTTCCTCGCTTACCCGTTGATCTCGCCGCTGGCGAACGGGATCGCGATTCCGCTCGTGAGCTTCGTCGTCACGCCGCTGGTGCTGATCGCGATGTGCGTGCCGGCAGACGCATTGCTGTCGCTTGCCCATGTCATCACCAGCGGGCTGATGTGGACGCTGGAGACGCTTGCGCAGTTGCCCCACGGCATGTGGCGGCCAGCCGCGCTACCTGCCGGTTTGTTGCTCGTGGCCCTGGCGGGGGTGCTATGGGTGCTGCTGCCGCGCGGTGCGCCTGCCAGATGGCTGGGGGTGGTGGCGCTGGTGCCAGCGCTGATCTGGAGCCCGCCGCGCCCCGAGGCCGGATATTTCACCGCGACTTTGCTCGATGTGGGGCATGGGCTTGCCGTGCATGTTGCCACCGCCGGGCACTCGTTGCTGTTCGACACGGGGCCTCGCTATGGACAGCGCGCCGATGCCGGTGAGCGGGTGCTGGTGCCCTATCTGCTGGGCGAGGGTGTGAGGTCGCTGGACATGCTGTTGCTGTCGCACGATGACATCGACCACACTGGCGGGGCGGCCTCTTTGCTGGATCAGGTGTCGGCGCGTGCCGTGATGGTCTCGATGCCCATCGCCCATATTGACGGACAGCGGCCCTCCGTCGCGCCGACGATTTGCCGTGCTGGCAGTTCCTGGACCTGGGACGGTGTCCGCTTCGAGATCCTCGGACCGGTGGCGGCGGGCGGGACGGGCACGACGGTATCGGACAACGATCAAAGCTGCGTCTTGCGAGTGAGTACGGGCGAAGTCGGCCTGCTCGTCACTGGCGATGTGGAGGCGGCAGGTGAGCGCGCGCTGCTCGCGCGCGGTGCGGCATTGCAGAGCGAGGTGGTGGTGGTGCCGCATCATGGCAGCCGCAGCTCTTCCAGCCGCGCTTTCGTGGACGCTGTGCGGCCAGCGCACGCGCTGTTCTCGGTCGGCGTGACGAACCCGTTCGGACACCCGCACCCCGAGGTGCTTGCGCGCTGGCAGGGGGCGGGGGCGCGTCTATGGCGAAGCGATCGGGATGGCGCAATCATCGCCGAGTTCGGTCCGGATGGTGTGAAAGTCGTCGCGCAGCGCCTGCGCGCACCGCGCTACTGGCATGCCGCCATACGCGATGATGGCGCAACCTGATGCAACACGACTCGGATGTGACCGGCTCGGCTGCTTGGGCGGTTACACTGCGGGGGCGAACGTTGAAGGGGCTTCAAGCATGGGTTTTCTGGATTCTCTGCGGCGCGTCCTGAAGGGGCCTCCGGCCGCGTCCCGATCCACGCGCCCGGGCATGCGCGAACGCAGCGTGCAGTGCCAGGGGCCGCATGGCCTGCATCGCATGGCGTACACCGAATGGGGCGATCCGCACAACCCGAGGGTATTGATCTGCGTGCATGGACTCACCCGCAACGGGCGTGACTTCGACTTCCTCGCCGAGGCAATGAGCGAGCACTATCGGGTGGTGTGCCCGGACGTGGTCGGCCGAGGGTGCAGCGACTGGCTCGGCGTGAAGGGGGACTATGGCTTCCCGCTCTACGTGAACGACATGGTCACGCTGATCGCGCGCCTCGATGTGGAGTCGGTGCACTGGGTGGGGACCTCGATGGGCGGGCTGATCGGCATGTCGCTCGCGAGCCAGCCGCACGCGCCGATCCGGCGGCTCGTGCTCAATGACGTCGGGCCGGTGATCACCGCGGCTTCGCTGCGGCGCATCGGCGAGTATGTCGGCAAGGAGCCGAGGTTTCCCGACATGCAGGCGGCCGAGGCTTGGATCCGTCAGGTGAGCGCGCCCTTCGGGCCGCTCACCGACGCGCAGTGGCGGCGTCTCACCGAGCATTCGGTGCGGCCGGTCGAGGGCGGTTTCACGATGCGCTACGACCCGGGTATCGGCGAGGTCTTCCGCGTCACGCCGTTGCTGGCAGATGTGGATCTGTGGAGCGTCTATAACGCCATCCGCTGCCCGACGCTGGCGGTACGCGGTGCCGAGTCCGACCTGCTGGAGCACGACACGCTGGTGCGCATGGGGCAGTCCGGCCCGTGTGCGCAGACGGTCGAGATTCCCGGCGTGGGGCATGCGCCGGTGTTCATGGACATGGAGCAGGTTGCAATCGTGCGCGAGTTCCTGCTCGCGGACGCGGGCTGAAGCCGCCGCCGCGCCCGGCGTCGGTGGCGGTGCCGCGAATCAGTCCTTGCGCGGCGCGAAGCGGATCGACGCCGAGTTGATGCAGTAGCGCAGCCCGGTGGGTTGCGGGCCGTCTTCGAACACATGACCGAGGTGCGCGCCGCACTGCTGGCAGACGACCTCGGTGCGGTGCATGTGGTGGCTGAAGTCGTCGTGCTGCTCCACGTTGTCGGGCTCGGCGGCGGTCCAGAAGCTCGGCCATCCGCAGCCGGCGTCGAACTTGTGGGCGGCGTCGAAGAGCGGCGCGCCGCAGCACACGCAGCGGTAGGCGCCGTCCTCCCAGTGGTTCCAGTACTCGCCGGTGAAGGCGCGCTCGGTGCCGCGCTCGCGCGTCACATGGTACTGGATGGGGCTCAGCGCCTCGCGCCAGGCCGCCTCGGGTTTCTCCACCTTGCGCTTCATGTCGCCTCCTGGATCGTTGTCAGTGCAGGTGACGCGGCGGCTGGTCGGCATGCTCTTCCGGCATCTCCGCATGCACGATCTCCCCTTCCGGCGAAGGGTAGAGCGGCGCGCCGCAGTCGTCGCAGTATTCGAGCGGGAAACGGTGCTCGAGGTTCACGATGTCGGTGACGCCACAGTCGCGCAGCACCGCCTCGATCTCGGCGGCGACATCGGCGTTCTCGTCCTCGGGACCGAGCAGGGGCCACACCACGCCATGCACCACGCGGTCGGATTCGCGGGTGGTGAGGCCGATGCGATATTCCTCAAGCTGGCGGTCGTGGAAGGGCGCGATCACTGCGCGCAGGTTCGCCGCAGGTGTTTGCAGCTCGGTGCCGAGGAAAGCCACCGAGGCGCGCACCGCATAGGGTCGGCTCGCGCGGTCGGCCTGGCGGCTGGCGGCGAAGTAGGCCTCGGGCAGCACCACCTCCATCGCACAGCCCGGCAACATCGGCGCGATGCAGGCGCCGCCCTGGTTGCGCCACTGCGCGAGCGCCTGCTCGCGACTCACACCTTCTTCCTGCCAGGCGAAGAGCGGTGCGCCGCGCGGCACCGCGACGGCTGCGAGCAGATAGCGGGTGTCGGAGAGAAAGTGCGCGGTCTCGGGCATGCCCTCGGTCTGCACATGCAGATCCTGCCCGGCGAGCGCGGCACGGCCGATCGCGGCGGCGAACGCGGCGGTGGGGCAGTAGCCCTGGGGCAGCTGGTCGGGGCTGAAGAGGAAATCCGCGAGCGCGAGACGCGCCTGATCGGCGAGCACGTGCGCCTGCAGATGCACGCGCAGGTTGGCGAGGACTGCCGGTGGGACGGTGTTGGCCGGGATGCTGTAGCGCGACCACGCCAGGATGGGCGCTGCGAGCAGCAGGATCTCGTGCTCGTCGGAAACGCCCAGCGCGTTCTCGGCGCGGGATTCGACGAAGTCCGCGAGCTCCTCATAGGCGCGGATGTCGGCGCTGTAGAGGTGGTCGAGGGCGTTGTTGAGCGACTCCTCGTCCTCGTCGCCGAGGATTTCGTCGATGGTCGCGGACAGGCGCACTTCCCAGTAGCGGTCCTCTGCACGGCTGCCGGATTCGACCAGACCGGAGGCGAGGCGTACCAGCTGTTCGGCGGCATTCCCCAGCCCGCCGCGGCGCTTCTGTCGGGATCTTTTCATGGTGGTTTCTTTCTTCATGCAAGTTGGGGCAGGGTGGCTTCAGTATCCCGGGTTCTTCAGGCGTACCGCCTGAAGAATGACCGCGGAGATCTCCTCGATCGACTTGGTCGTCGAGTCCAGCCACGGGATGTTCTCACGCTTCATGAGCTTCTGCGCGGCGTCGATCTCGTAGCGGCAGTTCTCGAGCGATGCGTAGCGGCTGTTGGGGCGGCGTTCCTGGCGGATCTGCACCAGCCGGTCAGGGGCGATGGTGAGGCCGAAGAGCTTGCGGCGGTAGTTGTGCAGCTCACCCGGCAGCTTGTTGCGTTCGAAGTCCTCGGGGATGAGCGGATAGTTGGCCGCCTTCACGCCGAACTGCATCGCGAGGTAGAGGCTGGTGGGTGTCTTGCCCGAACGTGACACGCCGACGAGGATCACGTCCGCGTCCTCGAGCTCGCCGTCCGACGAGACGCCGTCGTCGTGCGTCATCGCGAAGTTGATCGCCTCGATGCGCGCCTTGTAGTCGACGCTGTCGGCGATACCGTGGAAGCGGCCGACGGTGTGGGTGGAGCGCATACCGAGCTCGCTCTCGAGCGGGCCGATGAACTGCTCGAAGAGGTCGATGAAGAGCGCATCGGCGTCGCGGATGCCAGCCACCGTCTCGGGGTTCACCAGGGTGCTGAAGACGATCGGGCGCAGGTCGTCCCGTCGTCCGGCCTCGCGGATCTGGCTTGCGCAGTCGATTGCCTTGTCGAGGTCGTCGACGAAGGGAATGCGCACCTGACGGAAGCGCGCATCCGGAAATTGCGCGAGCAGGCTGTGCCCGAGCGTTTCGGCGGTGATGCCGGTGCCGTCGGAGATGAAGAATACGCTGCGGGTTGGTTGGTCGCTCATGCGTTCGGGCCAGGTCGGGTTCGTGTCGGGGTTCGAGCGGCGCGTGCTCACACCATGTCCGAGTGTATCCCGACCGGCTCCCGTGCGGCCAGCATTGCCGTGCCTCGTGGGCGCATGTCGGCCGAGGTGGCAGAAGAGTATCTAGCGTGGCCATCGCATGCTTATAATCTCGAGATTAAAGAAAAACATCGACAAAAGATGTCGCCCATAGGGAGTGGCGGGTCCCGCGTTGCGGGGCCGACCGGGCGGGCTATGCTAAAATCGCGCGCTACCGACTTCGCCCCTGGCGTCGCGTCCGGAGCGGGAAAGTGCTCCCCTCGGACATCGCGGTGCGCTCCTTTGCGTTGAATCATTCAATTTCGGAAGGCCTTTCATGACCCGTTACGTCATTCCCTTCACCGAGCTGCGCATGACCGATGTCGAGCAGGTTGGTGGCAAGAACGCCTCGCTCGGCGAGATGATCAGCCAGCTGCCCGCGAGTGTGCGGGTGCCCGGCGGTTTCGCAACCACGGCCGACGCGTATCGGGAATTCCTTGCCCACCAGGGGCTGGCCGAGCGCATCCAGACGGCGCTGGATGCGCTCGACATCGAGGATGTGGACGCGCTCGCGAAGGTCGGCGCCGAGATCCGCCAGTGGATCGTCGATACCCCCTTCCCGACGAAGCTGGAGGACGAGATCCGCACCGCCTACGCCGCGCTGACGGCCGAAGGCGATGGCAGCTTTGCGGTGCGCTCCTCCGCCACCGCCGAAGATCTGCCGGACGCCTCCTTCGCCGGCCAGCAGGAGACCTTCCTCAACATCTCGGGCTACGAGAACATCCTGCATGCGATGAAGGAGGTGTTCGCGTCGCTCTATAACGACCGCGCGATCTCCTACCGCGTGCACAAGGGCTTCACCCACGCCGAGGTGGCGCTCTCCGCCGGCGTGCAGCGCATGGTGCGTTCCGATTCGGGCGCTTCCGGCGTGATGTTCACGATGGACACCGAATCCGGCTTCAACGACGTGGTGTTCATCACCGCGTCCTACGGTCTGGGCGAGACGGTCGTGCAGGGCGCGGTGAACCCGGACGAGTTCTATGTTCACAAGCCCACGCTGGCGCTCGGCAAGCCCGCGGTGGTGCGGCGCAACCTCGGTTCCAAGCTGATCAAGATGATCTTCGCCGACAAGGCGGTGGCCGGCAAATCGGTGAAGACGGTGGATGTGCCCGAGGCCGACCGCAACCGCTTCTCGCTCACCAACGAGGACGTGCTCGAGCTCGGTCGTTACGCGGTGATCATCGAGAAGCACTACGGTCGTCCGATGGACATCGAGTGGGGCAAGGACGGTATCGACGGCAAGCTCTACATTCTGCAGGCGCGCCCCGAGACGGTGAAGTCCCAGTCATCCGGCCATGTCATGGAGAAGTACCGCCTCAAGCAGTACAGCAAGGCGCTCACGCATGGCCGCGCGATCGGGCAGAAGATCGGTGCGGGCACGGTGCGTGTCGTCGCCAGCGCTTCCGAGATGAACCGTGTGCAGGCGGGTGACATCCTCGTCACCGACATGACCGACCCGAACTGGGAGCCGGTGATGAAGCGGGCCAGCGCGATCGTCACCAACCGCGGCGGGCGCACCTGCCACGCCGCCATCATCGCGCGCGAGCTCGGCATCCCGGCGATCGTGGGCTGCGGCAACGCCACCGAGGTGCTGGAGGAGGGCGACTCGGTTACGGTCTCCTGCGCTGAGGGCGATACCGGCTATGTGTATCGCGGCAAGCTCGAGTTCGAGGTCATCACCACCGACATGGGCAACCTGCCGGACATCCCGGTGAAGGTGATGATGAACGTCGGCAATCCGGAGCTGGCCTTCGAGTTCGCACAGATCCCGAACGGTGGCGTGGGCCTTGCCCGCCTCGAGTTCGTCATCAACAACATGATCGGCATCCACCCGAAGGCGATCATCGAGGTCGGCCAGGTGCCGGCCAGCCTGCGCGAGGAGATCCAGCGGCGCGCCCGCGGCTACGCCACGCCCAAGCAGTTCTTCATCGAGAAACTGGTCGAGGGCATCGCGACGATCGCCGCCGCCTTCTACCCGAAGCCGGTGATCGTGCGCATGTCGGACTTCAAGTCCAACGAATACCGCAAGCTCCTCGGTGGCGATATCTATGAGCCGGAAGAGGAAAACCCGATGCTGGGCTTCCGCGGCGCGTCGCGCTACATCGCGCACAGCTTCCGCGACTGCTTCGAGATGGAGTGCGCGGCGATGCGCAAGGTGCGCAACGAGCTCGGGCTCACCAACGTGCAGATCATGATCCCCTTCGTACGCAACGTCGAGGAGGCGCAGGGCGTGGTCGAGCTCCTCGCCGAGCATGGCCTGCGCCGCGGCGACAACGAGCTCAAGCTCATCATGATGTGCGAGATCCCGTCCAACGCGCTGCTCGCCGAGCAGTTCCTGCAGCACTTCGACGGCTTCTCCATCGGCTCGAACGACCTCACCCAGCTCACCCTGGGCCTGGACCGCGACTCCGGTCTGGTCGCGCAGGCCTTCGACGAGCGCGACCCGGCGGTGAAGCAGCTGCTGTCGATGGCGATCAGCACCGCGAACCGCCTCGGCAAGTACGTCGGCATCTGCGGGCAGGGGCCGTCGGACCACGCGGACTTCGCCGAGTGGCTGATGGACGAGGGCATCCAGACGATCTCGCTGAACCCCGACACGGTGATCGACACCTGGCTGAAGCTCGCCGCTCACCGCAAGTGATCCTGCCGGGCGCCAGCCTGGTCCGGGCATGACACGCGACGGCAGCCCAGGCTGCCGTCGTGCTTTGTGGCGACCTGCGCGCTGGATGTGCTGCGGTGCGGGAACCCCCGGCTGTATGCAGCGTCGAAGCCTGCGAAATCGGCCCGCGAATTCGGCCTGCTGAATGGGTCCGCCGTGGCGGCAGCATGCATTGCAGCTTTTCTTGATTGGCATTGGATGGAGTTCCAGATGAAACGTGTGATGATCTTTCTTGCAACCAACCTTGCCGTCGTGCTCGTGCTGGGCATCGTAGCGAGCCTGCTCGGCGTGAACCGCTTCCTCACCGCGAACGGCCTCAACCTCGGGTCCTTGCTGGTGTTTGCCGCAATCATGGGCTTCGGCGGTGCCTTCATCTCGCTGATGATGTCCAAGACCATGGCGAAGTGGAGCACCGGCGCGCGCGTCATCGAGACGCCCAGTTCCTCCACCGAGATGTGGCTGGTCGATACCGTCGCCCGCTTCGCAAAGGGTGCAGGCATCCCGATGCCGGAAGTGGCGATCTACAACGGCGAACCGAACGCCTTCGCAACCGGCGCGAGCAAGAGCAACTCGCTGGTCGCGGTGTCCACCGGCCTGTTGCAGAGCATGTCGCGTGAGGAAGCCGAAGCGGTGCTGGCGCACGAAGTGGCGCACATCGCGAACGGCGACATGGTGACGCTGACCCTCATTCAGGGTGTGGTGAACACCTTCGTGATCTTCCTTTCGCGCGTGGTCGGCTATCTGGTCGATTCCTTTTTGCGCCGCAACGACTCCGAGTCCTCCGGCCCGGGCATCGGCTACATGGTCACCACCATCGTTTGCGACATCCTCTTCGGCGTGCTGGCAAGCATCATCGTCGCCTGGTTCTCGCGCCAGCGCGAGTTCCGTGCCGATGCCGGAGCCGCGCAATTGATGGGCAGCCCCGCGCCGATGGTGAGCGCGCTGCGCCGCCTCGGCGGCGTGGAGGCCGGCGAGCTGCCGCAGAACGTCGCCACCGCCGGCATCGCCGGCCGTCCGGCGTGGATGGAGCTGTTTGCCAGCCACCCGCCGATCGAGGCGCGCATCCGCGCCCTGCAGTCGCGCTGAAGCCGCCGCCATCGCATGGGAACGGCATTGGGTGTCGGGTCGATTGGGCGCTAAAATATCGCGTCATTTCGCACCGGTCTGATCCGGCACCCTTCGGAGAATCGCAATGCCCCTCGTTTCCATGCGCCAGCTTCTCGACCATGCGGCCGAGCATGCCTATGGACTGCCCGCGTTCAACGTCAACAACCTGGAGCAGGTCCAGGCGATCATGGAGGCCGCGGCCGAGACCGACAGCCCGGTGATCATGCAGGCCTCGGCCGGCGCACGCAAGTACGCCGGCGAGGCCTTCCTGCGCCACCTCATCGACGCGGCGGTGGAAGCCTACCCGCATATCCCGGTCGTCATGCATCAGGACCACGGCCAGTCGCCCGCGATCTGCATGGCAGCGATCCGCTCCGGCTTCACCAGCGTGATGATGGACGGTTCGCTGATGGAGGACGGCAAGACCCCGTCCTCGTACGAGTACAACGTGGCGGTGACGCGCGAGGTGGTGAAGTTCTCGCACGCGATCGGTGTCACGGTCGAGGCCGAGCTCGGCTGCCTCGGTTCACTCGAGACCGGCATGGCGGGCGAGGAGGACGGGATCGGCGCGGAAGGCAAGCTCGACCACAGCGCGCTCCTCACCGACCCGGACCAGGCCGCCGATTTCGTCAAGCAGACCGACTGCGACGCACTCGCGATCGCGATCGGCACCAGCCATGGTGCCTACAAGTTCACCCGCAAGCCCACCGGTGACATCCTCGCGATCGACCGCATCAAGGCGATTCATGCGCGCATCCCCAACACCCATCTGGTGATGCACGGCTCCTCCAGCGTGCCGCAGGAGCTGTTGGAGATCATCCGACAATACGGCGGCGACATGAAAGAGACCTACGGCGTGCCGGTCGAGGAGATCGTCGAGGGCATCAAGTATGGTGTGCGCAAGATCAACATCGACACGGACATCCGCCTCGCGATGACCGGTGCGATCCGCAAGTTCCTGTTCGAGAACCCCTCCAAGTTCGACCCGCGCGAGTACAACAAACCCGCGCGCGAGGCGGCCAAGCTGGTCTGCAAGGCGCGCTTCGAGGCCTTCGGCTGCGCCGGCATGGCAAGCCGTATCAAGCCGGTGAGCCTCGACCGGATCGCGGCGCGCTACAAGAGCGGCGAGCTCACCCAGGTCGTGCGCTGATTCACTCCGGCGATGCCGGCGCGGGCTTCCTGGCCAGCGCCGGCATCGCCTGCATCATCTCCATGCCGGTGCCGCGCAGGAAGTCCACCAGCGCGGTGAGCGCCAGCGAAGGCTGGCGGTCGGCGTGGATCAACACGTTCCATTCCCGCTCGACCGGTGTGCCGCGCACATCCAGTCGTACCAGGCGACCCGTTTCCTCCTCCATCTCGAAGGTGTGATGCGACAGGAAGGCGATGCCCATGCCTGCCATCGCCGCCTGTTTCAGCGTCTCGTTGCTGCCGAGTTCGTCCGCGCGGTCGAGCTTGATGCCGTGCGCGCGCAGGAAGCGCTCCAGATTCGCACGCGTGCCCGAGCCTTGCTCGCGCAGCAGCAGCCGTTCGCCCGCCAGTGCGCCGGGCAGTAACTGGCGACGCAGCGCCAGCGGGTGGTCGGGCGCGCTCACGAAGGACATCGGGTGGCGCGCAAACGGGATGCGTCGCAGGTTCATGCCCGGCGGTGGCTCGCCCATGATCGCGAGGTCTGCCTTGCGTTCGCGCAGCAACTCGGCCATGCCGGCGCGGTTCTGCACCGTCAGGCGGAAGATGATGTCCGGATAGGCTGCACCGAAGGCCGCCAGCAGGCGCGGCACGAAGTATTCGGCGGTGGTGATCGCGGCGACATGCACCGTGCCCGACGCCACCCCCTTGCTCGCCTTGAGCTCCACCTCCGCGAGTTCCAGCGCATAGAACACCTCGCGTGCCCTTCGCACCAGCAAGTCTCCCGCCGGCGTGAGACGGAAGCTCTTGCGGCCGTCGAGCAGGACTTCCCCGACCAGCCCCTCCAGTTCCTGGATCTGCATCGAAACCGCCGGTTGGGTGACATGCAGCAGACGCGCGGCAAGCGTGAAGCTGCCGGTGTCTGCGACCGCGATCAGGGTGCGTAACTGCTTGAGGGTGACGCGCTGGGCGAGCTTCATAAGAAGAGCTGATGCAAGAGCAAAAGATAACGTTGTTTGCCCTTATTGTAGCCCGACGATATCTTTTGCCAGAAGCAAACAACAACAAACAACAAACAACAACAGACAACACGTTCCGACGCTTCCGCAGCGAAGCGGAATTGGCCATCGGATGCAGGAGGAGAAGACATGTTCAACATCGAACGGACCACGCTCACCGAGTACCTGATCGAGCAGCGGCGCAACCACCCCGGCTCCACCGGCGAGTTCAACGCGCTGATCCTGCAGGTGGCGCAGGCCTGCAAGGCGATCTCGCGTGCGGTGGCGCACGGCGCGCTCGGTGGGGTGCTCGGCTCGCTGGAGGCGCAGAATGTGCAGGGCGAGACGCAGAAGAAGCTCGACGTGCTCGCCGACAACATCTTCCTCCGCGCCACCCATTGGGGTGGCGACCTCGCCGGCATGGTGTCCGAGGAGAACGAGGCGCCGATACCGCTGCCGGAGGGCAGCACCCGCGGCAAGTACCTGCTGGTGTTCGATCCGCTCGACGGCTCGTCGAACATCGATGTGAACGTGTCCGTGGGCTCGATCTTCTCCATTCTCAAGGCACCGGTGTCGGGCCAGGACGCGGCGACGGCCGATTTCCTGCAGCCGGGCCTGCAGCAGATCGCCGCCGGCTATGCGATCTACGGGCCCTCCACGATGCTGGTGCTGACCGTGGGCGACGGCGTTTCGGGCTTCACCTTCGATCCCATCATCGGCGAGTTCTACCTCACCCACCCGGACATCCGCATTCCCGAGCGTACGCGCGAGTTCGCGATCAACGCCTCCAACTCGCGCTTCTGGGAGCCGCCGGTGCGACGCTATGTGGATGAGTGTCTGGCCGGTCGCACCGGGCCGCGCGAGGACGACTTCAACATGCGCTGGATCGCCTCGCTGGTGGCCGAGACCCACCGCATCCTGATGCGCGGCGGCGTGTTCCTCTACCCGCGCGACAACAAGGATCCGGGGCGCGCAGGGCGGCTGCGGCTCCTCTACGAGTGCAATCCGATCGGGATGTTGATCGAGCAGGCCGGGGGGCGTGCCTCGACCGGGCATGGTCCGGTGCTGGAGGTGCAGCCGGAGTCCTTGCACCAGCGCATCGGCTTCGTGTTCGGCAGCCGTGAGGAGGTCGAGCGCATCGAGCGCTACCACGCCGAGCCGGATGCGCCGGACGAGGACTTCTCCGACATCCCGCTCTTCAATCCGCGCAGCCTGTTCCGCAGCCGCTGAGGCGCGCGCGCAGGCAACCCGCCGAGTTTCCAACCTGACAGGGGACGACCATGTCCGAACGCCATCCCATCGTGGCCATCACCGGCTCGTCCGGTGCGGGCACCAGCACCGTGCAGCGCACCTTCGAGGAGATCTTCCGGCGCGAAAACGTCAGCGCCGCGGTGGTCGAGGGCGACAGCTTCCACGCCTACGACCGCCTCGAGATGAGGAAGAAGATGGCCGAGGCCGAGGCGAAGGGTAACCGCCACTTCAGCCACTTCGGTGACGACGCGAACCTCTTCGCCGAACTCGAGCACCTCTTCCGCAGCTACGCCGAGACAGGCACCGGCCGGCGCCGCAAGTACCTGCACAATGCCGAGGAGGCCGAACCCTATGGACAGCCGGCGGGTACCTTCACCGCGTGGGAGGATCTGCCGGTGGGCAGCGACATGCTGTTCTACGAGGGCCTGCATGGCGCCGTCGTGACCGAGACCGCCAACATCGCGCGCTACCCGGACTTGCTGATCGGCGTGGTGCCGGTGATCAACCTCGAGTGGATCCAGAAGCTCTACCGCGACCGCAGCATGCGCGGCTACTCCACCGAGGCCGTGACCGACACCATCCTGCGCCGCATGAACGACTACGTGCATTACATGTGCCCGCAATTCGCGCGCACCCATGTGAACTTCCAGCGCGTGCCGATGGTGGATACCTCCAACCCCTTCATCGCCAGAATGGTACCGACCGCCGACGAGTCGATGGTGGTGATTCGCTTCGCCAACCCGGCCGGCATCGACTTCCAGTACCTGCTCAACATGGTGAGGGACAGCTTCATGAGCCGGGCGAACACCATCGTGGTGCCCGGCGGCAAGATGGAGCTGGCGATGCAGCTCATCTTCACTCCCTTCATCTGGCGCCTCATGGAGCGCCGTCGCAAGCTCGTCGGGAAGGCCTGATCATGAAGCGCGACCTCAGCCTGCACACCCTGTGCGCGAACGCGCTGCGCTTTCTCGCGATCGACGCGGTCGAGGCGGCCAAGTCCGGGCACCCCGGCATGCCGATGGGCATGGCCGACATCGCCACGGTGTTGTGGACGCGCCACCTGCGCCACGATCCGGCGGCCCCCGACTGGGCGGACCGCGATCGCTTCGTGCTCTCCAACGGCCACGGCTCGATGCTGCTGTATGCCTTGCTGCATCTGTCCGGCTACGATCTGCCGCTGGGCGAGCTGAAACGCTTCCGACAGCTGCACAGTCTTACCCCCGGCCACCCGGAGAACGGGCTCACGCGGGGCGTGGAGACCACCACCGGGCCGCTCGGGCAGGGGCTCGCCAACGCAGTCGGCATGGCGCTGGCCGAGCGGCTGCTTGCACGCGAGTTCAACCGACCCGGCCATGAGATCGTCGATCACCGCACCTGGGTGTTCCTTGGTGATGGCTGCCTGATGGAAGGCATCAGCCATGAGGCCGCCTCCTTCGCCGGCGTGCAGCGTCTGTCGAAGCTGATCGCCTTCTGGGACGACAACCGCATCTCCATCGACGGCGATGTCTCGGGCTGGTTCGGCGATGACAGCGCAGCGCGCTTTCGCGCCTACGGTTGGAATGTGGTCGAGCGTGTGGATGGACACGATGCCGAAGCCATCGAGCGCGCGATCGGTGAAGCGCTCGAGAATGCCGCTGCCGACCGCGGGCCCACGCTGATCTGCTGCCGCACCGTGATCGGCTTTGGCAGCCCGGGCCGGGCGGGCTCGGCGGATGTGCATGGCGCACCGCTCGGCGCCGAGGAGATCGCAGCCACCCGCGCCGCGCTCGAATGGCCGCATGCGCCCTTCGAGGTTCCAGAGGAAGTGCGGGTGGAGTTCGATGCCCGCGCCGCAGGTGCCGAGCTGCATGGCGAGTGGCGTCGCCGTTTCGGCGCCTATGCGGATGCCTACCCTGCGCTCGCAGCGGAATTCACCCGTCGCATGCGCGGTGACCTGCCCAGCGGCTTTCGCGTGCTCGCTGCCGCGATCTTGCGCGGCACGCACAACGATGCCGCCACGGTCGCCAGCCGCAAGGCCAGCCAGGGGAGCATCGCTCGCCTGGCGCGGGCACTGCCCGAGCTTCTCGGCGGTTCGGCCGACCTCACCCACTCCAACCTCACCAACTGGCCCGACTGCGGCGCGGTGCGTGCCGATGCGGGCGGACGTCACATCAACTGGGGTGTGCGCGAATTCGGCATGGCCGCAGCGCTCAACGGCGTGGCGCTGCATGGCGGTTTCATCCCCTTTGGTGCGACCTTCCTGGTGTTTTCAGACTATGCGCGCAACGCGATCCGCATGAGTGCGCTGATGCGCCAGCGGGTGGTGTATGTGATGACGCACGACTCGATCGGTCTCGGCGAGGACGGCCCCACTCACCAGCCGGTGGAGCATCTGCCCAGCCTGCGCCTGATCCCCGGCCTGGATGTGTGGCGGCCGTGCGATGCGGTCGAGACGCAGGCGGCGTGGAGCGCCGCGGTCAGCCGCAAGGATGGCCCCAGCCTGCTCGCGCTGTCGCGCCAGAACCTGCCGCACCAGCCGCGCGACGCTCAGCAGCTCGACGCGATCGCGCGTGGCGGCTATGTGCTCGCCGAAGCCGAGGGCGCTGCTCCGCAGGCGGTGATCATCGCCACCGGCTCCGAGGTGGCGCTGGCGATGAGCGCGCGTGCCCGGCTTTCGGCCGAGGGCGTCGGGGTGCGGGTGGTGTCCATGCCCTGCACACGCCAGTTCGACCAGCAGCCGCAGGACTATCGTGATGCCGTGCTGCCTCCGGGTGTGCCGCGGCTCGCGGTCGAGGCGGCGCAAGCGGACGGCTGGTGGCGCATCGTCGCCGGCCCGGGCAGCGCTGGCCGTGGTGATGTGCTCGGTATCGCCCGCTTCGGCGAGTCCGCGCCTGCCGGGGCGCTCGCCACCCTGTTCGACATGACGCCCGATGCGGTGGTGATGCGCGTGCGCGCGCTGCTGCAGCCCTGCGATGCAGCAGCATCTGCCGCTGATCCGCACTGAGCCCGTATCGATGATCTCCCGAGGAGCCTGACATGGCCATGATCGCACTGCGACAACTGCTGGACCACGCCGCCGAGCACGGCTACGGCGTGCCCGCCTTCAACATCAACAACCTGGAACAGATCCAGGCCATCATGAGCGCCGCCAACCGCACCGACAGCCCGGTGATCCTGCAGGCCTCGGCGGGTGCGCGCAGCTACGCGGGCGAGGCCTTCCTGCGCAAGATGGTCGAGGCCGCCGTCGAGCAGTGGCCGCACATCCCTGTGTGCATGCACCAGGACCACGGCGCGAGCCCGGCAGTGTGCCAGCGCTCGATCCGCTCCGGTTTCACCAGCGTGATGATGGACGGCTCGCTCAGGGAGGACATGAAGACGCCGGCGAGCTACGCCTACAACGTCGAGGTCACCCGCCGCGTGGTGGAGATGGCGCATGCGGTGGGCGTGTCGGTGGAGGGCGAGCTCGGCTGTCTCGGTTCGCTCGAGACCGGCCAGGCGGGCGAGGAGGACGGCGTGGGCGCGGAGGGCGTGCTCGATCACGCGCAACTCCTCACCGACCCCGCCGAGGCCGCCGACTTCGTCGCCGCAACCGGGGTCGATGCGCTTGCGGTCGCGATCGGCACCAGCCATGGCGCCTACAAGTTCACCCGCCCGCCCACCGGCGACATTCTCGCGATCGCCCGCATCGCCGAGATCCACCGCCGCATTCCCGACACCCACCTGGTGATGCACGGCTCCAGCAGCGTGCCGCAGGAATGGCTCGCGATCATCCGCGAGTTCGGCGGCGAAATCGGCGAGACCTATGGCGTGCCGGTCGAGGCCATCGTGGAGGGCATCCGCAACGGCGTGCGCAAGGTGAACATCGACACCGACCTGCGCCTCGCGATGAGCGGCGCGATCCGCCGCCTCGCAGTGCAGGCCAAGGGCGAGTTCGATCCGCGCAAGTTCTTCAAGGTTGCCCGCGATGCCGCTGCCGACATCTGCCAGGCGCGCTTCGAGGCCTTCGGCTGTGCCGGTCATGCAGCCCGCATCAAGCCGATTCCGCTCGACACGTTCGCGGCCCGCTACGCCAGCGGCACACTCAACCAGACCGTGCGCTGAAGCACGCCCGGTCCGCAACCGCTCCCTGCCCGTGTGGCACTGCGCCCGTCGGCCGCGAGGTCGGCGGGCATTTTTTTGCGCCGAAGACGAAAACCCCGGCGCGCGGCCGGGGTTCGAGGTGAAGGAGGTGGCAGGCTCAGCGCTGCAGCTCGGCCTGGGTGGCCGGATCGAGACGGCCGGTGACCGGGATGCCGCGTTCGCTCTGGAACTGCGTGATCGCGTCGGCGGTCTTGCGGCCCATCTTGCCGTCAGGCGTGCCGGCGTCGTAGCCCAGGCCGTTGAGGCGGGCTTGTGCTTCACGCAGGGTGATGCGCTGGCCCGAGTAGCCGCCTTGCTGGCTGGCGCCATCCACGCCCAGCTTCCCGCCCGTGCCCAGACCACGGTCCCCCATGCCCTGCGCGGTGTAGTTGCGCAGCGCGCGCACCAGTTGGTTGTAGGAATCCATGAACGCACCGGCGATCACCTTGCCCTGCGGGGTGTTGGTGTAGCCGCCGAGGCCGCCGCCCGCGCGCTGGCCGAAGATGGCTGCGCCGAGGTTGAAGTCGGTGTTCGAGGCGCTGCCTTCAGCGACGCCGACCTGCACGCCGGAGCGGTTGTCCACCAGCGTGAGCAGGGTCGCCGCCTCGTTGCTGCGGATGCCGCCGATCACCGCCCCAAGCACGCCGGCGCCGCGGCCGAAGCCACCCAGCGCACCGCCGAGGCCGCCGGTGTCCCGTTCGCTGAAGAGCACCTCGGGCGAGATCGAATAGTCCGCGCTCACCATCTGGCCCTTGCCGAAGTTGCTGCCGGCACGCAGTTCCCCGCTCTGCTGCAGCTGACGCTCCTGCTGCATCATGTCCATGCCGCGGCCGCGGTCGACGACGATGAAGCAGTTGGATTGCTGGATCAGCAGGCGCAGCACCGGTACGGTGGAGGTCAGACGATACTCGCCGGTGAGGTAGCGGTACCAGGAGGCGCTCTGATCCTCGATGACCGCTACCGTGCCGAAGGGCTGGTCGCAGCGCTCCAGGTCCTTGTTGGCGTTGGTGCTGTTTGCACCGCCCGCCGAACCGGTTGCGCTGGTCTTGGCGTCCGCATCGCCAGGACGGACCGGCGTACCGACGCAGGCGGTGAGGGCGACGGCCATGACGGCGGCGGAGAGGTATTTCAGCTGGGTATTCATTCTGGCGGGCATCCTCGGGACGGGTTGAGTACTGGCACCATGAAGGGCATTGAGGTGGATGGAAGCGACGCCAACCGGCTCATCCTGGGTGATCCGGTCAGCATGCATGCGAAAGCGTCGCCGACTATAGGACAAGACCGGCGCGCTTTCAATCGTGACATCTTCGCAGCAATGAAGATGCCCTCGGGCTTCTCGTGCAATCAGCCCGCCGCGCGTTCTTCCAGTGCGGCGATCGCAGGCAGGGTCTTGCCCTCCAGGAACTCGAGAAAGGCGCCGCCGCCGGTCGAGATGTAGCCGACTTCGTCGGCAATGTGGAACTTGGCGATTGCGGCCAGCGTGTCGCCGCCGCCGGCGATCGAGAAGGCCTCGGAGTGTGCGATCGCCGAGGCGAGCATCTTGGTGCCGCCGGAGAACTGCGGCAGCTCGAACACGCCGACCGGGCCGTTCCACACGATGGTGCCGGCGTTGGCGATGATCTCGGCAAGCTTGGCGGCCGTCTTGGGGCCGACGTCGAGGATGCGGTCATGCGCCGCGACGTCGTCCACCGAGATCTTGTTGGCGCGCGCGAGCGCCGAGACTTCGTCCGCGACCACCACATCGGTGGGCAGCGGCACTTCCGCGCCGCGCGCCTTCATGATGTCCATGATCGCGTGCGCCTCCTTCACCAGGTCGGGTTCGGCCAGGGAGTCGCCGATGCGCTTGCCGGAAGCGAGCAGGAAGGTGTTGGCGATGCCGCCGCCGACGATGAGCTGGTCGACCTTCTCGGCGAGCGACTTCAGGATCGTGAGCTTGGAGGAGACCTTGGAGCCGCCCACGATCGCGACCAGCGGTCGCTTCGGCGCATGCAGCGCCTTGCCGAGGGCGTCGATCTCGGCGCCCATCAGCATGCCGGCGCAGGCCACCGGCGCGTGCCTGGCGATGCCGTGGGTGGTCGCCTCGGCGCGGTGGGCGGTGCCGAAGGCGTCATTCACATACACATCGCAGAGCTTTGCCATCTTCTGCGCGAGCTCGTCGTTGTTCTTCTTTTCACCCTTGTTGACCCGGCAGTTCTCGAGCAGCACCACCTCGCCTGGTTTCACCTCGAAGCCGCCGTCCACCCAGTTGGTGATGAGGCGCACCGGCAGGTGCAGCAACTGGCCGAGCCGCACCGCGACCGGCATGAGGCTGTCTTCCGGGTGCAGCTCGCCCTCGGTGGGGCGGCCGAGGTGGGAAGTGACCATGACGGCCGCGCCCTTGTCGAGGCAGTAACGGATCGACGCGAGCGAGGCGCGGATACGGGTGTCTTCGGTGATGTTGCCGGCCTCGTCCTGCGGCACGTTGAGGTCGGCGCGGATGAACACGCGCTTGCCGGAGACGTCGAGGTCGGAGAGTTTGATGACGTTCATGTTCGTTCTTCCCTGGAGTGAATCGAAAAGTCGAAGGTGGTCGGTGTCAGGCTGCGCGCTGTGCCCAGCGCGATTGCCAGTGATGCAGCGTATCGACGAGCCGGTTGGCGAAACCCCATTCGTTGTCGAACCACAGCAGCACGCTCGCGAGGTGCGGGCCACTGGCGCGCGTCTGGCTGCCGTCGATGATCGCCGAGTGCGGGTCGTGGTTGAAGTCGATCGAGGCGTGGGGCTGATCGGTGTAGGCGAGCAGCCTGCTGAAGCGCGCCTCGGCCGCGTCGCGGAACAGACGGTTGAGCCCGGCGCTGTCGAGCGGCAGGCGCGTCGTCACCACCAGATCGATGGCCGAGACGTTGAGTGTCGGTACGCGGATCGCCTTGGCCTCGACCCGCCCCGCAAGCTGCGGCAGCAGCCGCTCCACGCCGCGTGCGAGCCCGGTCGAGACCGGGATGATCGACTGCATCGCGGAGCGCGTGCGGCGCAGGTCGGTGTGGTGGTAGCCGTCGATGAGCGGCTGGTCGTTCATCACCGAGTGCAGTGTGGTGAGCAGCACATGCTCGATGCCGAAGGTCTCGTCTAGCAGCTTCAGCACCGGCACCGCTGCGTTGGTGGTGCAGGAAGCGTTCGAGACGATGCGCTCACCGCCGTTGAGATCCTGCTGGTTGATGCCGCATACCACCGTGGCGTCCACGTCACTCGCGCTGTTACCGGGATGGGAGAGCAGCACGCGCGGGCAGCCGGACGCGAGGAAGCGCTCCAGCGCGGCCCGGTCGCCATACTGGCCGGAGCACTCCACCAGCACGTCGATGCCGAGCGTCTGCCAGTCGACCGCCTCCGGTGTGCGCGCATGACTCACCCGGATCGGTGAGCCATCGATCAGCAGACAGTCGTCGCCCTCGGCGACGTCGCCCGGAAAGCGCCCGTGGGTGGAGTCGAAGCGGGTGAGGTAGGCGATGCTCGCAAGATCGGCCGGTTCGTTGATGGCCACCGTGCGATAGCGCTCGCGGAAGGGGGATTCATACAGGGCGCGCAGAAAGCTGCGCCCGATGCGGCCGTAGCCGTTGATGGCGAGACGCAGGCTCATGCAGGCTCGGCGAGATTTGGGCGGGATGGCATCAGACGTGGGAACGGCTGCCCCGCGGGCGGGGCAGCCGTCATCGTTGCGTCAGGCTCAGCGGGCGGAGACGAAGGCGCGCGCCGCGTCGAGCATGCGGCAGGAATAGCCCCACTCGTTGTCGTACCAGGCCAGCACCTTCACGAGCACGGAGCCGTCCTCGCCCTTGATGACGCGCGTCTGGGTGGCGTCGAAGGTGGAGGAGACGGTGGTGTGGTTGAAGTCGGACGACACCAGCGGCTCGGTGTTCACCGCCAGGATGCCCTTCAGCGGGCCTTCGGCCGCCGCGGTCATGAGGGCGTTGATCTCTTCCTTGGTGGTGGCGCGCTCGGCGGTGAAGGTGAGATCCACCAGCGACACGTTGATCGTCGGCACGCGCAGCGCGAAGCCGTCTACCTTGCCGACCAGTTGCGGCAGCACCAGGCCCACCGCCTTCGCGGCGCCGGTCTTGGTCGGGATGATGTTGGCGGCGGCGGCACGCGCACGGCGCAGGTCCTTGTGGCGCACGTCCACGGTGACCTGGTCGTTGGTGTAGGCGTGGATGGTGGTCATCAGGCCCTGCTTGATGCCCACGCTGTCGGCCAGGATCTTGGCGACCGGGGCCAGGCAGTTGGTGGTGCACGAGGCGTTGGAGACGACGGTCATGTCGCCGCGCAGCACTTCCTCGTTGACGCCCATCACGATGGTGGTGTCGACGTCGTCACCGCCCGGCGCCGAGATCAGCACGCGCTTCGCACCCTGCTCGAGCAGGGCCTGGGCCTTGGCCTTGGTGGTGTAGGCGCCGGTGCATTCGAGCAGCACGTCCACGCCGTGGCTGCCCCAGTTCACGCCCTTCGGGTCCTTGGTGGAGTAGAAGGGGATGCGCTTGCCGTCGATGATGATGACGTTCTCGCCGTCGGTTTCGACCGAGGTCGCAAAGCGCCCGTGGGTGGTGTCGTACTTCAGGAGGTGGGCGTTGGTGGCGAGGTCACCGGATGCGTTGATGGCGACGACTTCGAATTCGTTCTGCAGGCCCTGCTCATAGATGGCGCGCAGGGTGCAGCGCCCGATGCGGCCGAAGCCGTTGATCGCGACCTTGATGCTCATTGGGTTCTCTCCTCTGATCGAATCTGACTCTGAATCTTAATCTGGAAACTGGGGCGGGATGGTTGAGGCGCCTGTGCGGATCAGAGCACGCCCTTGACCGCATCGACCACCGCTGCTGCAGTGATGCCGAAGTAGTCGAACAACTCGCCAGCCGGGGCGGATTCGCCGAAGCGGTCGAGTCCGACCACCGCACCTTCGAGGCCCACGTATTTACGCCAGCCGTCGGTGACGCCGGCCTCCACCGCGACGCGCGGCAGGCCCGCAGGCAGGACCGCAGCCTTGTAGGCCACGTCCTGGCGGTCGAAGACGTTGGTCGAGGGCATCGACACCACGCGCACCGCGATGCCGGCTTCGGCGAGCGCCTTCTGTGCGGCCACGGCGAGTGCGACTTCGGAGCCGGTGGCGAGGATGACCGCCTGCGGCTTGCCGCCGACCGCCTCTGAAAGCACATAGCCACCGCGCCGGATGGCGGCAAGCTGTTCGGCGCTGCGCGCCTGGAAGGGCAGGTTCTGGCGCGAGAAGCACAGGCTGCTCGGGCCGTCGCGCCGTTCGATTGCGTGCGCCCAGGCCACGGCGGATTCCACCGTGTCGCAGGGGCGCCACACGTCCATGTTGGGGATGAGGCGCAGCGTTGCGGTCTGTTCCACCGGCTGGTGGGTGGGGCCGTCCTCGCCGAGGCCTATCGAGTCGTGGGTGAACACGAAGATCTGGCGCAGCTTCATCAGCGCCGCCATGCGCAGGGCGTTACGCGCGTACTCGCTGAACATCAGGAAGGTGGCGGTGTAGGGAATCAGGCCGCCATGCAGCGCCGCGCCGTTCGCGATCGCGCACATGCCGAACTCGCGCACACCGTAGTAGACGTAGTTGCCGCCGCTCTCGCGGCTGACGCCCTTGGCGCCCGACCACAGGGTGAGGTTGGAGCCGGCGAGGTCGGCCGAGCCGCCGAGGAGCTCCGGCAGCCGGGGCGCGAAGGCCTCGATGCTGTTCTGGCTCGCCTTGCGTGTGGCGATGGTCTCGGCCTTGGCGTCGATCGCGGCGATGACCGCCTCCACTTGGGCCGACCAGTCGGCGGGCAGCTCGCCCTGCATGCGGCGGGTGAATTCGGCCGCGAGTTCGGGAAAGGCAGCGGAGTAGGCGGCGAAGCGTTCGCTCCAGTCGGCCTCGGCCTGCGCGCCGGCGCTGCGGGCATCCCATGCGGCGTAGACGTCGGCCGGGATCTCGAAGGGGGCATGGTCCCAGCCGATGTGGGCGCGGGTCGCGGCGATCTCGGCGTCGCCTAGCGGTGCGCCGTGCACATCGTGCGTGCCCTGCTTGTTGGGGCTGCCGGCGCCGATCACCGTCTTGCAGCAGATCAGCGTGGGCTGCGTGCCGTTGGCGCGTGCGGCGCGGATGGCGGCGTCGATCTCGGCCGGGTCATGGCCCTGCACGTCGCGGATGACCTGCCAGCCATAGGCCTCGAAGCGCTTGGGGGTGTCGTCGGTGAACCAGCCATCGACATGGCCGTCGATGGAGATGTTGTTGTCGTCGTAGAAGGCGATCAGCTTGCCCAGGCCCCAGGTGCCGGCGAGCGAGCAGGCCTCGTGCGAGATGCCCTCCATCAGGCAGCCGTCGCCGAGGAACACCCAGGTGTTGTGGTCGACGATGGTGTGACCGGGGCGGTTGAAGCTGTCGGCGAGGATCTTCTCGGCCAGTGCCATGCCCACTGCGTTGGTGATGCCCTGGCCGAGCGGGCCGGTGGTGGTTTCCACGCCAGGTGCATAGCCGTATTCGGGGTGCCCAGGGGTGCGGCTGTGGAGTTGGCGGAAGCGCTTGAGCTCCTCGATCGGCAGGTCGTAGCCGGTGAGGTGCAGCAGCGCATAGAGCAACATCGAGCCGTGACCATTGGAGAGCACGAAGCGATCGCGGTCGGCCCACTTGGGGTTGGCCGGATTGTGCTTGAGGTGGTGGCGCCACAGGACCTCGGCAATCTCCGCCATGCCCAGCGGGGCGCCGGGATGGCCGGACTTGGCTTTCTGCACCGCGTCCATCGCGAGCGCGCGGATTGCGCCGGTGAGCGGGTTGAACACGGGGGGCTTGACGTTGCGGGTCGAGGACATGGGTCGGGCGGGCTCCGGAAACAAGCCGCGATTATCCCCGAAAACGATACATTCGGGCTAGGCGCGGCGCCATGCGACCATCACTTTTCATGATCGCGAGCGATAAGCCCGGGCATGGACGGGACCGCGCCTGATTGCGTTCGCCCCGTTTCAGACTGCGCGCCGACGTTTCTCCATCAGGCGCCAGATCAGTGGTGTGAGGATGAGCTGCATCGCCAGATCCATCTTCGAGCCGGGGATCACGATGGTGTTCGCGCGCGACATGAAGGATTCATGGATCATGTTGATCAGATAGGGGAAGTCCACGCCGCGCGGATCCTTGAAGCGGATCACCACCATGGACTCGCCGAGCGTGGGCACGTCCCGCGCGATGAAGGGGTTGGAGGTATCCACCACCGGCACGCGCTGGAAGTTGATGTGGGTGCGGGCGAACTGCGGCACGATGTAATGCACGTAGTCGTGCATGCGGCGCAGGATGGTGTCCTGTACCGCCTCCATCGAGTAGCCGCGCTCGCGGGTGTCGCGGTGGAGCTTCTGGATCCACTCGAGGTTGATCGTGGGTGCCACCCCGATGAGCAGATCCACATGCCGGGCGATGTCCACCGTGTCGGTGACGGCGCCGCCATGCAGGCCTTCGTAGAAGAGGCAGTCGGTGCCCACCGGGAGGTCCTCCCAGTCGGTGAAGGTGCCCATCGGCAGACCGAAGCGCATTGCCTGGGCCTCGTCATGCACATAGACGCGGCGGCGGCCAACGGCAGATTCACCGTAGCGGCGGAAGAGCTCCTCGAGTTCCTGCAGCAGGTTGGCCTCCGGGCCGAAGTGGCTCATGCCTTGCTGGCCGGCGGCTTCGCTGTCGGCGATGAGGCGCTTCATCTCGTCGCGGGTGTAGCGGTGGAAGCTATCGCCCTCGACGACGGCCGCTTCGACGCCCTCGCGGTGAAAGATCGACTCGAAAGTGTGCTTGACGGTGGTGGTGCCGGCGCCGGACGAGCCGGTGACTGCGATCACGGGGTGCTTGACGGACATGGCGATGGGTTCCTGGTCGCGTCAGCCGCGCGCGTCGAAGATGCGCTTGGCAGCGACCACCAGTACGCGTACCTCTTCGAAACTCATGTCCGGGAATCGCTCGCGCAGCGTGCGGTAGGCGAGGTGATCCAGCCCGTGGTGGCTCCACTGATTCTCGGGTAGGAAGAAAGGCTCGACGATGTCGAGGGCCTCCTCGAAGATCGCCCTCAGGCGATGGTGCTGACGCCGATCCGGGTCGGTGTGGGGCCTGCCTGCTGTGGTTTCGGTCTGGTCCATCTTGGTTCTCGATTCATGTTCAGGGCATGCGTTGGCCTGCCCAGTAAAGCCAGTTTCATGCCATTCAGGAATGCGCGGCGAGCCAACTGCGCCACTCGCTGAACAAAGACGGGCTTGACGCCGCGATCACGCCCCGCTTGACCGCCGGACCGGCCATCAGCGATCCGCCATCGAGCGATACCGCCTGGCCGCCGGCCTCGTCGAGGATGAGCTGCCCCGCCGCGTAATCCCACAGCTTCTGGCCGCCATGCAGATACACGTCGAGGCGTCCGGCTGCGACGAAGCACCATTCCAGGGCACTGGAGCCGAAGTTGCGCTGTGAGTAGTAGGGCGGACGCACCGCAAGCTCGTCGCCAAGGTGGTTGCTGATGCGCTTGAAGTCCACCCCGGCCACGGCATCCGCGAGTCGTGCGGCTGCCGGGCGCAGCGGGAGTTCGACACCGTTCAGGAAAGCACCGGCCCCTTTTGCGGCGAAGAAGGATTCGTCCGTGACCGGATTGTGCACAACGCCGAAGCGTGGCTCGTGATCGACCAGGTAGGCGATCGAGACGGCGAAGAACGGGATCCCGTTCGCAAAGTTGGTGGTGCCGTCGATGGGATCTATGCACCACATGCCCCGGCGACCTTCCGACCACAGGTGGGATTGCTCCTCTTCGGTCATCTCCTCGCCCAGCACCGGGCCGGGCTGAAGGCGGGGCAGCTCCTCGGAGAAGCGGCGTTGCGACTCCACATCAGCCTCGGTGAAGAGTGAGCCGTCTGCCTTGTGATTGCGCGCCGTTTTCAGGTAGCGTGGAAGGATGACCTCATGGGCGACTTCTCGCACCAGCGATTCCAGGGCACGGGCCTGCGCAAGTCTTTGAAGGGCGGTCTGCATCGTTTTGGCGCTCGCGGTTCTGGTGATGTCGTTGAGAGCTTACGCGGGGGGTGTCCGATGGGACAAGTGGCGGATGCCGGACGTGCATCGACGCTGTCGCCGGCTGCTTCGATTCGGTTCGTATAATAGCATGATGATTTCGCGCTTCTTTTTTCCCGGGCAGCTCCCGGCTGCAGGGGTCGTGACGCTCCCCGATGCGCTTGCGCATCATGCGGTGCGTGTATTGCGGCTTGCGCCAGGGTCGCGGGTGGCGCTGTTCGACGGTCGCGGCGGTGAGGTCGTGGCACGCCTTGCGCCCCTGGGCAAGGGCTGCGAGGCGCACATCGAGGCGCATGTCGAACGGGAGTGCGAGTCTCCGCTGCGGCTGGTGCTGGTGCAGGCGCTGGCAAGCGCGGACAAGATGGACTGGGTGGTACAGAAGGCGGTGGAGCTCGGCGTTACGGCGATTCTGCCGGTGGCGGCCGAGCGCTCGGTACTGCGGCTCGCCGGTGAGCGTGCTGCGAAGCGGGTCGAGCACTGGGGGCAGGTTGCGGTTGCAGCGTGTGAGCAATCGGGCCGCAACCGCGTGCCGGCGGTGGCGCCGGTGGTGACCCTTTCGGCGTACCTCGCCGCGCATCGCGAGGTCGACAAACTGCTGTTCGATCCGGCGGCGCGGGGCCGGTTTGCCGATGTCGGCGAGCCGCGGGGCGAGCGTCACATTCTGGTAGGGCCGGAGGGCGGCTGGTCTCCGCAGGAGCTTGCCGCGTGCGCGGTGGCGGGCTGCGTGCCGGCATCACTGGGGCCGCGCGTGCTGCGTACCGAAACAGCCGGTCTGGCGGCACTTGCCGCGAGCCAGGCGTTGTGGGGGGATCTCTGAATGTTCGAATCGGTGGAAATAGGCCACAAGACCTCCAAGGAGGACTTCGAGAAGGTCGAGTCTCAGCTGCGCGCCGAGTTGCTCGATGCGCAGTACGATCTGCGCGAGTTGGGCGCGTTCTCGGTCGTGGTGCTGATCAACGGGGTGGATGGCGCCGGCAAGGGGGAGACGGTCAACCTGCTCAACGAATGGATGGATCCGCGGCACATCGAGACCTGGGCGTTCGACCTGCCGTCGACAGAGGAGGCGGAGCGCCCGTACATGTGGCGCTTCTGGCGCGCGTTGCCGCCCAAGGGCAAGATCGGTGTGATGTTCGGCAACTGGTACACCCAGCCGATCCAGGACAGGGTGGACAAGCGCACGAAGAAGCCCGAGCTCGACCAGCGCATGGACGACGTCGTACGGTTCGAGAGCATGTTGGTGCGTGAGGGCGTGTTGCTGATCAAGCTCTGGTTTCATCTGCCCAAGGCCGGGCAAAAGGCGAGGCTCGCCGCGCTGGAGAAAGATCCGAAGACACGCTGGCGCGTGACCGCGGCCGACTGGCACTACTACAAGCTCTACGACCGCTTCCGGGAGGTGGCCGAGCATGTGCTGCGTCGCACCAGCACCGGTGAGGCGCCCTGGCACATCGTCGATGGCACCGATGCCCGCTACCGCACGCTGTTCGTTGCGCGCACCCTGCTGGACGCAATGCGCCGGCGTCTGGATGCGGTGAGCCACCACTGGGGGCAGCGTCAGACCGCCCCCCCGCTGCCCTGTGTGCTCGATAGCCAGAACATCCTGAATACCCTGCAGCTCGACCAGCCACTTGGCAAGAAGGAATACCAGGCGTCGCTCGAGGAGCTGCAGGGGCGGCTCGCGATGCTCGTGCGTGACGCTGCCTTTCAGGAGAAGGCGCTGGTGCTGGTATTCGAAGGCCACGACGCGGCGGGCAAGGGTGGGGCCATCCGGCGCGTGACCGCGGCGCTGGATGCGCGGCGCTACCGCATCGTGCCGATCTCTGCGCCTTCCGACGAGGAGCGCGCCCAGCCCTACATGTGGCGTTTCTGGCGACAGCTGCCGCGGCGTGGGCGGGTGGTGTTCTTCGATCGCTCCTGGTACGGGCGGGTGTTGGTCGAGCGGGTCGAGGGCTATTGCAGCGAGGCCGACTGGATGCGGGCGTACTCCGAGATCAATGATTTCGAGGACGAACTGATCGCCGCGGGGGCCATCGTCGTGAAGTTCTGGCTGGCAATCAGCCAGGATGTGCAGCTCGAGCGTTTCAAGGAGCGCGAATCCCTGCCGCACAAGCGCTTCAAGATCACCGAAGACGACTGGCGAAACCGCGACAAGTGGGACCAGTACGAACGCGCGGTGTGCGACATGATCGACCGCACCAGCACCGAGAACGCGCCGTGGACGCTGGTCGAGGCGAACAACAAGTACTTTGCGCGCATCAAGGTCATGCGCACCATCTGCGAGCGGCTGGAGGAAGCGCTCGACCGTTGAACCGCTTGGACGTCACGCGGCTGCTGACGCAACTGGCATGACAGCTGCGTTCCGCTAGAATGCGCGGGTTGCGGAACCCACCTTCACGGGCTCGCGGGTGCGGGCCGAGAACCTGGAAACGACTTGAGCAGCGACAACAGAAACCACTCCGTGCCGGTCGAGTCCACCGGCGATTCCGCCCGCTTCGTTGCCTGGGTGCGCGGTGCGGCGCCCTACATTCACGCATTTCGAGGGCGTACCTTCGTGATCGGTTTCGGCGGCGAGGTCATGGGCAGCGATCGCGCGCAGAGTCTCGCCTACGATTGCAACCTCCTTGCCGCCTTGGGCATCCGCCTGGTGCTGGTGCATGGAGCGCGTCCGCAGATCGAGGCCGAGATGGCGCGCCGCGGCCTGGAGTCGCGCTATCACCATGGCCTGCGGGTCACGGATGCGGCGGCGCTGGAGTGCGTCAAGGCGGCGATGGCGGTGACCCGCTTCGAGCTCGAGGCGCTGCTGTCGCAGGGGCTTCCCAACACGCCGATGGCGGGAAGCTACATGCGCATCACCGGGGGCAACTTCATCACTGCGCGCCCCGTCGGTGTCGTCGATGGCGTGGATTACCAATACACCGGCGCAGTGCGCAAGATCATCGCTGACGAGATCCGTGCCGACCTCGACCAGCAGAACGTGGTGCTGATCACGCCACTGGGCGTGTCCCCGGCGGGAGAGATCTTCAACCTCAGCATGGAGGATGTGGCCGAGGCGGTCGCGGTGGCGTTGAAGGCGGAGAAGCTGATCTACCTTTGCGATGCGCCGGGACTCCTCGACGCCGAAGGGCGGCTCATCGATTCGATCACCGCCGACGAGGCGCAGCGCAAGCTGCAGGCGGGCGAGGGGCTCACCGAGGATCTCGACCTGTACCTGCCGCGCGCGATCAGCGCGGTGCGCCGGGGCGTAGGGCGTGCCCACCTCATCGATCACGACAAGGATGGCGGCCTTCTGCTCGAGTTCTTCACCCACGCCGGGGTCGGCACAGTGGTGTCGCGCGATGCGCTGTTCCGCCTGCGCGAGGCGACGTTCGAGGACGTCGGAGCGCTGATCTCGCTGATCTCGCCGATGGAGGCCGATGGCTCGCTGGTGCGTCGCGGCCGCGAACTGCTCGAGCGCGAGATCGACCGTTTCACTCTCGTCGAGCATGACGGGGTACTCGTCGGCTGTGCTGCGCTGTACCCCTTCAGCGAAGAGAACGCCGCCGAGCTCGCCTGCCTGGCTGTCACGCCGGAATACCGGCGCGCGGGGCTAGGCGATCAGTTGCTCAAGCGTCTCGAACGGCGGGCGCGGCAGCAACGCTTGGAGCGATTGTTCGTGCTCACCACGCGCACCGCACACTGGTTTCGCGAGCGTGGCTTCGTCGAGGCCGACCCGGATGCGTTGCCGCGCCAGAAGCGTGAGATGTACAACTATCAGCGTCGCTCGAAGGTGTTCGTGAAGACCCTATGACCAGCCAACCCACCGGCAAGCAGGGCTCGACATCCGGCGTGGATGACGGGGGCGCTCGGCCGCCGCTGGGGAGTGCTGCGGTCGCGGTGCTTTTCGCCGTGCTCGTGTTCGGTCTGCTGGCGGTGCTTCACTTCGGGTTGCACATGCTGGGAGCAGGAACACTCGGGGCGCTCCTGCTGTTCGCCGCTGCCGGCGTGGCGGCCGGTGTGCTCGCATACAGGCACATCCTCAAGCGTTGTCATGTGCGCGCGCTCTACCGTCACCAGGTGGCGCACCACATCGCACTGCTGGACGCGGCCAATCCGCCGTCGGGGCCGATGTCCTCCCCGATGGTGGAGCCCGCCTCGCGCGAGATGTTCGACCGTATTGATGCCGCTGCAAGGCAGCTCCGCCTGCTGCGCGAGATCGAGGAGGGCGTGCATGGTCTCGAGGCGCTGTTCGACCTGCACGGCAAGCTCGTCTGGATCAGCCCTTCCGTGGCACGTCTGACCGATCATGACCAGGCCGCCTGCATGGCGGCGGCCGATGCCATCGAGTTCCTGGTGCACGAGTCGGACCGCGCATATTGCCGCAAGATGGCGATGCGGATCGCCGACGGCAGCGAGGCCGAGGATTTCGAGATGCGTCTGGTGCGTCGTGATGGGGAGATCCGCTGGGTGGCCTGCCACCTGAGACCGCTCGGTCGCGACGATGACGACTCCCGCGGCATGCGGCTCTCGGCCGAGGATATCCATGCGCGCAAGGAGACGGAGTACAAGCTGCTCGAAACCGTCGCCGAGCTGCGGCGCTCGCAAGCGCTGCGCGAGCACTACCTGTCGCGCAGCAACGACGAGCGGATGCGCCTCACGGCGCTGCTGAACATGATCCGGCTGGGCATCCTGTTCCTCGACCGTGATCACCGCGTGCTCTATTGCAACCGGGCGATGCTGGGCATCTGGGGCTTCTCGCTGGACGAAAACCTCATCGGTGTGCGTGACACCGTGCTGTTGCGCCGCATGGCGCAGATGCTGGACGACCCGGAGTCCTACCTCGACCATGTGCACGGCCGGCTGGGCGAGCGCGAGAATCACGAGGCGTACGAGTTCGCGCTGGCCGACGGCCGCATCCTCACCGATGCCACCGCTCTCGTCGAGGGGCCTGACAGCACCGATATCGGCAGAGTGTGGATCTTCGAGGACGTCACCGAGGCCCGCCGGACGGCCCAGCGTCTGGTGCAGATGGCGGAGCGCGATCCGCTCACGGATCTCTTCAACCGGCGGCGCTTCCATGAGGAACTTGACCGGGCGCTCGCGAACGCGAGCCGGCGTGGCGCCACGGTGGGTTTGCTGATGTTCGACCTGGATGGCTTCAAGCCGATCAACGACATGTACGGCCATCAGGCGGGCGATGAGGTGCTGGTCAAGCTCTCCCGCAGCGTCGGCGCACTCATCCGCCGTGACGAGTTCTTCTGCCGCCTGGGGGGCGACGAGTTCGCGGTGCTGGTGCCGGACGTGAAGGGAAGAACCCTGCCCGAGCTTGCGCGTCGCGTCGTAGAATGCGTGGCTGCGCTGTCGTTCCGTTTCGACGATACCGATGTGGGTTTGACCGCGAGCGTCGGCATTGCCCTGTTCCCTGAACATGCCGATGACCCGGAACGACTGGTCGCAGCGGCGGATCAGGCGATGTACCAGTCGAAGAGCGCAGGGCGCAACCGCTGGTCCATCGCGACAATCCAGCAGGCGTGCCAAAATGGCGGCATGCGGACGGACCGCGCAGAATCCAATCCAGCAAGTGAGGAATGAAGCATGGCAAGAATGGTCAATTGCGTGAAGCTCGGGCGCGAGGCCGAGGCGCTCGACATGCCGCCGGTGCCCGGGGCACTGGGCAAGCGCATCTTCGACAACGTCTCCAAGGAAGCATGGCAGCAATGGGTGAAGTACCAGACCATGCTGATCAACGAGAACCGTCTCAATCTGATGGATGCGCGTGCGCGCAAGTACCTGTCCGAGCAGATGGAGAAGCACTTCTTCGGTGACGGGGCAGACCAGGTGGGCGGTTACGTCCCGCCGTCGGCCTGAGCAAGGCTGCAGCACCAAGAAAAATGGCCACCCGAGAGGGTGGCCATTTTCGTATCTGGGGCGGCGGACTGAGCCTCAGCGCACTTCGCCGATCTTCTGCTCCAGATCCTCGACCGTGTTGTGGCGCACGTCCTTCCCTTTGACCATGTACACGACGTACTCGGCGATGTTCGTGGCGTGATCGCCCACACGCTCGATCGACTTGGCGATGAAGAGCACGTCCAGGGAGCGGGTGATGAGGCGCGGGTCTTCCATCATGTGGGTCGCGAGCTGGCGCAGGATGCCCTTGAAGATGGCATCGACTTCCTTGTCGCGGCGCGCGATGTCGGCGCTGGCGGAGATGTCCTTGCGCGCGAAGGAATCCATGGCGTTGCTGAGCATGCTCAACGCAAGGTTTGCCACATAGCCGAGTTCGACCTTGGGTACGAAGGCCGACTCGGACTCGACGATGGGGCGTGCCGCCTTCGCGATCTTCTTGGCCTCGTCGCCGATCCGCTCCAGATCGGTGATCATCTGCATCATCGTCACGATCAGGCGAAGATCGCTCGCGTGCGGCGCATGGCGAGCGATGAGCTGAATGCAAAGCTCGTCCAGCTCGACTTCCTCGCGGTTGACATGCTTGTCACCCTGGATCACCTTTTCGATCAGGAGCATGTCGTTCTCGGCGAGGCCGCGCAGCGCGTCCGCAACCTGGGAGTGCACGTACTCTGCCATCAGCAGGATGCGGCGCTGGATTTCGTCGAGCTCGTCATCGAACCTGGCGACAATGTGCTTGTTCATGTTGATCATCTGGAGTTTCTCGGATTCACGCAGACTAACAGTCGAAGATGACGGATTTGTTGCAGCAACGTGACGTGTCAGGCGCGCAGGTGTCGTTCGACACCCTGTGCGGTGGCGAGCAGCAGCACGTCCGCGCCACGTTGTGCGAAGAGCCCGTTCGTCACCACGCCGACGATCTGGTTGAGCTCCGCTTCCAGCGCCTCGGGATCTGAGATCTGCAGTCCATGCACGTCGATGATCAGGTTGCCGTTGTCGGTGACGAAGCCCCCGCGCAGCTGCGGGCGGCCACCCAGCGCCTGCAGCCGGCGTTCCACCTGGGCGCGGGCCATCGGGATGACCTCGATGGGGAGCGGAAACGCGCCCAGGGTCTCGACGCGCTTCGTGGCGTCGCAGATGCAGACGAAGCGTTGTGCGACCGCGGCGACGATCTTCTCGCGCGTCAGCGCTCCGCCTCCGCCCTTGATCATGCACATGCCGGCGTCGATCTCGTCCGCGCCGTCGATGTAGACCGGTAGATCCGTGACCTCGTTGAGGTCGATCACGGGGATGCCGTGCGCCTGCAGACGGCGTGTGCTCGCCTCCGAGCTGGAGACCGCACCGGTGATGCGGCTCTTGACCCCTGCCAGCGCGTCGATGAAGTGGTTTACCGTGGAGCCTGTACCCACGCCCACGAGTCTGCCGGTCTCCACATAGTCGAGCGCCGCATATGCCGCGGCCTTTTTGAGTTCGTCCTGGGTCATCCTGGTATCCATCGTCATAAGTTCAGATCAGCCCGTCGAAGGCCTGCACCTTCACCATGTCGCCCGCTGCCACGTCGCCCTGTGCCTCGGTGAGCACGATGAAGCAGTTCGCATCCGACATGGACTTCAGCACGCCGGAACCCTGCGCCCCGGTCACCGCGACACTGCAGCCATCCGGCCCGAAACGCAGGAGGCCGCGCAAGAATTCGCGTCGCCCGGGGCGCTTCGCGATCGCCGCCTCGGCCCGCGCGTCGAACAATGTCTCCGGCGGCAGCGGGCTGACACCCGCGATGGCGAGCAGCGCGTCCTTGACGAACTGGTAGAAGGTCACCAGCACCGCGACCGGGTTCCCCGGCAGTCCGAACATCCAGGCGTCGCCGATGCGGCCGAAGGCCATCGGGCGTCCCGGCTTGATGTCGATCTTCCAGAACATGACTTCGCCCAGGCGATCCATCAGGCCACGGATGAAGTCTGCCTCGCCGACCGACACGCCGCCGCTCGTCAGCACCACGTCGGCGTTCGCTGCGGCGTCGCGGAATGCGCGCTCGAGCGCTTCCGGCTTATCCTCGATCACACCCATGTCGAGCAGTTCGCAGCCGAGGCGGGTGAGTGCAGCGAAGAGCGTGTAGCGATTGCTGTCGTACACCTGGCCTGGCCCCAGCGGCTGGCCGATGGTGGCGATCTCGTCGCCGGTGGAGAAGAACGCCACGCGCAAGCGGCGGGTGACGCGCACCTCGGCGATGCCGAGCGAGGCGATGAGACCGATCTCCGCCGGTCCGCACAGGGTACCCGCCGCCACGGCAACACCGCCACGCGCGAGATCCTCACCTGCACGGCGCAAGTTCTGCCCCGCCAGTTGTCCCGCCGGCAGCGTCACTATTTGGCCATCCAGGCGTGCGACCTCCTGCACGACGATGGTGTCGGCGCCGACCGGGATCTCTGCGCCGGTCATGATACGCACCGCTTGCCCTGCACCCACGAGGCCGGAGAATGGGCGGCCGGCGAACGCGCTGCCGACGACCTGGAGCCGTGTGTCGGCGTTATCGTTCAGGTCTGCGTGGCGCACCGCATAGCCATCCATCGCAGAGTTGTCGTGCGCGGGTACGTTGAACGGCGCGATCACCGGCGCGGCCAGGACGCGGCCGAGCGCGTCGCGCACCGGGGCGCTCTCCCAGCCGGAGACCGGGGACAGTTGCGACAGGATCTGTGCGCGTGCCTCCGCCACGGTCAGGCTGGATTTCGGTTTCTGGTTCATGGCGTGCCCCCTTGCTTGCCCGGTATCGATGTGCAGCCTCGGATTATCGCCGATCTGCAGGGTGTGCGGCCATGCGGCACGGCGCTGATAGAATCCGCGGCCATGACGAACTCCATCCATCAGGCTGCTCTGGCAGCGCTCATGATGACCTGTGCCGATGAGAAGTGTGCGGCGGTCGACCGGCTGCTGGCGGGCTGGCGCTGCGGCACGCTTGTGGCTGAGCCCGGGGGCGACGTATGCGAACCGGTGCGGCAGCCGGGGCGGCCCGATCGACCCGCGCTGGTGCCGTATCGCGAGGTCCCCCGCCGCCGGGTAACGACCGCGGAGGGGCGGGCGGCGATGCTGCATGCGATCGTGCATATCGAGTTCAACGCGATCAACCTGGCGCTCGATTGCGTGCACCGCTTCCGCTCGCTGCCTGCGGGCTTTCACGCGGGCTGGCTGCAGGTCGCAGCCGAAGAGGCGCTGCATTTCGGCATGTTGCGCGAGCGCTTGCGGGCGACTGGCTTCGACTATGGTGACTTCGACGCCCACGACGGCCTCTGGGACATGGCCTGCCGAACGGCGCACGATGCGATGCAGCGGATGGCGATGGTGCCACGTGTGCTGGAAGCGCGCGGTCTCGATGCAACGCCCGTGATCATCGCCAAGCTCCGCGCGGTAGGCGACCAGGCCAGCATCCGAGTGCTGGAGCGCATCCTGCACGACGAGGTGGGGCACGTTGCGCTGGGTGACCACTGGTTTCGGCTGCTCTGTGAGGCGCGCGGACTGTTGCCCGAACCGACCTACCTCACCCTGCTCGAGACGTTTGGCGTGCCGATGCCACGCCCGCCACTCAACGAGGCTGCTCGGCGGGCCGCCGGTTTCGGGGAGGATGAGTTGAACAAGATGCGGCTTTCGGCATCCGGCGGATCGGCTCGTCCCGAGACCTGATACCGCTGGAGGCCGATGGCAAGGCGGATGGCCAGCGCGCTATCGGGACTGGGTGTTCAGGTTGCGAGAGGGGGTAGGGTGAAGGTTCGGCGAGAGGCGCGCGAAAGCAAAGGCGAAAAAAAGGGCGACACCTGGTCGCCCCTGGATGACTGCATTGCAGTGTCAGCGCAGTCCGGCGGCAAAGTCGGCCACTGCGCGCATCTCGGCGTCGGTCATCTTGAGCGCAATCATGCGCATCATCTGGTTGGGATCGTTGTGGCGACCACCGTCGCGGAAGGCCTGAAGCTGCGCCAGCGTGTATTCGGCGAACTGGCCGGAGATACGCGGGTATTGAGCGGGCAGGCCTTCGCCAGCCGGACCGTGACAGGCGGCACAGGCGGGAACACCCTTGTCCGCAATGCCGCCACGCCAGATCTTCTGCCCCGCGACCACCGTCGCCGCATTCACGGCCACACTGCCTTCCAGCTTCTGGGCGCCGAAGTAGTTCGCCAGCGCCTTCATGTCGGCCTCCTCGAGGCCAGCGACCATCGCGGTCATCACTGCGTTCTCGCGTGCGGGAGTCTTGCCGTCCCAGCTCTTGAACTCCTTCAGCTGCTTGAAGAGGTACTCGGGCACCTGACCTGCGATCTTGGGGTTGGCCGGCAGAGCGCTATTGCCGTCGGCATTGTGGCAGGCCGCGCACAGCGACTCCACGATGGGTTTGGCGCGTGCCGCGTCGGCAGCCGGGTCTTGCGCATGGAGGCTGCCTGCAACCAGCAGCAAGGAAAGCAGCAGGGAACGCTTGGTCATGGTGTCCTCAGAAAGCCGTGAGCGATAATCACAAACGCGGTATTCTATATCAACAACCTGCATTTGCGCGACGCAATCGGGGTTTTCCCAAGCCCGAGATGCGCGCCTGTCAAAGACTTCATGCCCATCTTCCGCAACGCCCAGTTTGAAATCTCGGTAGCCAAGCCTTCCGGTCTGCCACCCTCTGTAGCAAGGGAGATCGCCTTTGCAGGCCGCTCGAATGCCGGCAAGTCCAGCGCGATCAACACGCTGGCGGGGCATACGCGGCTTGCGTTCGTCTCCAAGACGCCAGGCCGAACCCAGCTGATCAACTTCTTCCGCCTCAACTGCGGTGCCGCGCTCGTGGATCTGCCCGGCTATGGCTATGCCAAGGTGCCGGAGAACGTGCGACGCGAATGGGTACGTCTCCTCGAGGTCTATCTGACCCGGCGCGAGAACCTCGTTGGCCTGGTTCTGATCATGGATTCGCGCCACCCGTTGAAGCCGCTCGATGTACAGATGATCGACTGGTTTGCGCCGTCGGGGCGTCCCATCCACATCCTGCTGACGAAGAGCGACAAGCTCTCGCGCAATCAGGCCTCGGCGGCACTTGCCCTCGTGCGGCGGGAGCTTGCGAAGTACGGCGCCGGGGTGACGGTGCAGCTCTTCTCCAGCCTCAGCAAGACCGGCACCGAGGAGGTCGAGCGTGTCGTCGCGAGCTGGTTGGGTCTCGCGGACGGCGCTGCCCCGGTTCCTGAAGCGCACTGAAAAAAATGCCCCGGACCAAACTGGCCAGGGGCAAAAAAAAGCCCCGGGCCAAAGGGGAAAAGCCCGGGGTCGATATGCCTGGTTAGGGCAACCCGCTCAGGGAGGGAAAGCGGGGGGCAGCGAGGCTGTCCAATCGCTCAGATGGCGCGGGGGCGCGATTGGTTCCCGACCGTCGCGAATCAACCTGTATCTGTTTGCAACATCAGACCTCCAGCTTCACTGGCTTTACTGCGATAGGATCCAACATGAGACCAACCGGACAATTCCCGGCGACACGCATGCGGCGGATGCGCCGCGACGACTTCTCGCGCAGGCTGATGCGCGAGAACCGCCTCTCGAGCGACGACCTGATCTACCCGGTGTTCGTCCTCGAGGGCGCGGGCCGTACCGAGGCGGTGGCATCCATGCCCGGCGTCGAGCGCCTGTCGCTCGACCGACTTCTGCCCTTGGCTGAAGAGGCGCTTTCCCTTGGCGTGCCCGCCCTGGCGTTATTCCCCGTGATCGACACCGACGGCAAGACGCCCGGTGCCGAGGAAGCTTGGAATCCCGACGGCCTGGTGCCGCGCACCGTGCAGGCGCTGAAGGCCCGCTTCCCCGAGCTCGGCGTGATCACCGACGTGGCGCTCGACCCATACACCAGCCATGGGCAGGATGGCCTGATCGATCCTGACGATCCGCGTGCCTACGTAATGAACGACGAGACCCTGGCAGCGCTCGCGCGCCAGGCGCTGTGCCATGCGCAGGCGGGGGCCGACGTCGTGGCGCCTTCCGACATGATGGACGGTCGGGTGGGACGCATCCGCGAGGCGCTGGATGGCTCAGGCCATATCCATACCCGCATTCTTGCGTATTCGGCCAAGTACGCTTCAAGCTTTTACGGTCCGTTCCGTGATGCGGTCGGATCTGCGGGAAATCTGGGCAAGGGTAACAAGAGCACCTACCAGATGGATCCGGCCAACAGCGACGAGGCACTGCGCGAGGTCGAGCTCGATATCGCCGAGGGCGCCGACATGTTCATGATCAAGCCCGGGATGCCCTATCTCGACATCGTGCGCCGCGTGAAGGCCGAACTGCAGGTGCCGACCTATGTGTATCAGGTGAGCGGCGAGTACGCGATGCTGAAGGCGGCCATCGCCAACGGCTGGCTCGCCGAGAGGGCCTGCGTGCTGGAGGCGCTGACGGCCTTCAAGCGCGCCGGCGCCGACGGCATCCTCACCTATTTTGCGCTCGACGCGGCGCGCTGGCTCAAGGCCGGCGGTTGAGCGCCGGCACGGGCTGTCCGAGCGCCTTCAGGCCCCGAGGCGCGCAGCGGCCCGGCGCAGGTCCAGCACGTTGTCGATACGCATATCGACGAACGCTGTCTGATTGCAGCCCTTGCCGACCAGCACCGTACGCATCCCGAGGCGCTTGGCGGTGCGCAGGTTGTCCGCGGAGTCTTCCACCAGGATGCAGCGGCGCGGCGACAGGCGTTCGCGCGCGATCAGCGTGCGGAAAGCCTTGACCGCGGGTTTGGGGTGAAAGTCGAGTTGTTCGATGCCGTAGCTTGCGTCGAAATGACGGCGCACCCCCATCACGTCGAGCACAGCATCGACATAGCGCTTGGGGCCGTTCGAGACCACCAGCTTGCGTCCTGGCAGGCGCCGAAGCATCGCGTCGAGCGCATGGTCGAACACGGTGATGCGGTGCAGTTGGTCGAAGCGGTGGGTTTCGGCGAGGAAGTGGTGCGGATCGGTGCCGTGGTGGCGAACGAGGCCGAGAAGCGTCGCGCCGTAACGATGCCAGTAATGCACGCGCAACCGGTTGGCTTCGTCGTGACCTAGAGCCAGATGTTGCTCCAGATAGGCGGTCATCGCCCGGTTGATGTGCGGGAAGATGTGCGCACTGGCGTTGTGCAGGGTGTTGTCGAGGTCGAACAGCCAGGTCGGCGTCATCGCGCGCCTCCGCCGCCAGCGCGCGGCTTGAACTGGATGACCGCACGGCCGTCGCCGGTTGTCTTGGGCGCAGTCTTCCATGCGTGGCCCTGCACGACCTCGAAGGTGGTCGGCAGCCGCCCGTTGCGGAACTGCGCCTGCAGACGCTCGCGCATGCGCTGCCATGTCTGCCGGCCGGTGAGCCCGCGAGGCCGTGCAATGCTGGCGTTGTTCCATGCAGAGCGGCGCAGGTCGTCGAGCAGGGTGTCGATGTCGGGGTAGGTGAGGGTGATGACCTCCATGTCCATCACCGGGTCGCCGAAACCCGTGCGCACCAGCACGTCCCCGATGTCGTGCATGTCGATGAAGCGGTGTACCCGCCGCCCGGCCGCGTCGTCGAAGGCGTGGCGCAACTCCTTGAGGGTGTCCGGCCCCAAGGTCGAGAACATCAGCATCCCGTCCACCGCCAGGATGCGGTGCAGCTCCGCGAGTGCCGGTTGCGGGTCGGAGAGCCAGTTCAGGGTAAGGTTGGACCACGCCATGTCCACGCTCGCGCGCGCAAGAGGCAATGTATGTGCATGTGCCGCGATCGCGAGTGGCTGTGCCGGATCTCTCGCGCGTCCGAGCAGGCGTTTGAGAAGGCCGCCCCGGGGACGTGCGAGGCTCAGGCGCGATGTTGCGAAATCCACGCCCACGCGAAGTGCTTGCGGGTAGCGCTCGCCAAGCACGGCCAGGTCGGCGCCGTCGCCACAGCCGACATCCGCGATCACGGCGGGGGTGATGCGGATGTAGTCGAGGCGCTCCGCCATGCGGCGAGCGACCTCGCGCTCCAGCAGGGCGAGCGGACGTTCGCCGCTGATCGCGTCGAAGCGACGCCGGGCAAGGCGCGTGTCGATCGCGAATGCCTCACCGGTAGCCGTCGCAGGGCGGTGCTGATCCGCAGGCGTTGTCATTGGGGATAATCCGGGTTGTAATGCTGGATTGGGACGGGCATGTTCGGTCATCGGGTCAAATCTTGTCAAACGCAACTCAGTCATTGCGCGCGCTGCTAGGGCATGTCGTCGATCTCGTGGTTCCGCGGATATGTTTCGCCTGCGGCCAGACATCCTCCGAGGCCGGGCTGTGTTCCGCCTGTCGTGCGGATTTGCCGGCGCCTCGACTGCGTTGTCCGGTCTGTGCAATCCCGACACCGCAAGGGCTGGCTTGCGGGCCGTGTGTGCAGCACCCGCCGGCGTTCGAAGCAAGTTTCGCTGCCTTCGACTATGCGTTCCCGGTCGACCGCATGGTGCAGGCACTCAAGTACCAGCATCAGTTCTCGGTGGTGCCGTTTCTTGCCGCGTCGCTTGTCGGGCTGGCGCCGGACGAGCGGCCCGATGTTCTCCTGCCGATGCCCTTGCATGTGCAAAGGCTGGCGCAACGCGGATACAACCAGGCGGTCGAGATCGCTCGGCCGCTCGCGCGAGCTTGGCAGATGGGCTTGGCGCTCTCTTTGGCCGCTCGTGTGCGCGACGTGGCGCCACAGGCAGCGCTCTCGTCAGCGGAGCGGCGCCGCAACATGCGGGGTGTATTCGCGGTGAGTGATCGCCTGGATGGCGCGAGCATCGTCGTCGTCGACGATGTGATGACCACTGGCGCGAGCTTGCAGGCACTTGCCGAAGCGCTCAAGGAGCGGGGCGCGCGCCGGGTGGTCAACCTTGTCGTGGCACGTACGCCGGAGCCCCGCTGACATGTTCAACATCATTCTGCTTCATCCGGAGATCCCGCCGAACACAGGGAACTCCATACGGCTTGCGGCCAACACGGGAGTGCGCTTGCATCTTGTGAGGCCATTGGGATTCGACCTCAGCGATCGCCACCTTGCGCGCGCCGGGCTCGACTATCACGATCTCGCTCATGTCCAGGTGCACGATGACCTGGCGGCGTGCCTGACGGCCATCGGGCCGACCCGGTTGTTCGCATTCAGTACGCGCGGCTTGCAGCGTTACGACGAAGTGGGTTTCGTGGCGGGTGACAGCTTCCTGTTCGGCCCGGAAACGCGTGGCCTGCCGTCGGAACTGCTCGCCGATCTGCCGCTTGGACAGGTGCTGCGGGTGCCGATGCGGCCGTCCAATCGCAGCCTGAATCTTTCCAATACCGTGGCGCGGGTGGTCTACGAAGCCTGGCGGCAGAGTGGTTTCGAGGGCGGCGCCTGACCGCGCCACCGCGCCCGACGAGGGTCACTCGTCCTTGGGATCGCGTGATAGCAATCGTTCGACCGCGTCACGGGCGGTCAGGGTCGACGAGTGGAGCAGTGTGTTCAATGTTTCACAGATCGGCATCTCCACGCCATACCGTTCTGCGAGGCGGACCGCCTCGCGCGTGGTAGGCACGCCTTCGGCCACATGGCCCAGATCATGGAGAATCTCGGCAAGTGTGCCGCCCTGCGCAAGGGCCAGGCCCACGCGCCGGTTGCGTGACAGGTCCCCGGTGCAGGTGAGGATGAGGTCGCCCATGCCGGCCAGTCCCATCAGCGTGTCGGCGCGTCCGCCCAGGGCAGTTGCGAGGCGGGCAATCTCGGCCAGTCCGCGAGTGATCAATGCCGCTCGTGCGTTGAGGCCGAAGCCCAGACCATCGGACACGCCCGCGGCGATGGCGATGACGTTTTTCAGGCCGCCGCCAATTTCTGCACCCACCACATCGGTGTTCGCATAGATACGTAGCAGCGGCTGGTGCAGCGCCTGAACCCAGTGGCGCGCGAAGTCGGCGTCCTGGGCTGCGAGTGTCACCGCCGTCGGCTGGCCCGTCGCGACCTCAGCGGCAAAGCTCGGGCCAGTCAGTACGCCGCATTCCTCTGTGGAGCCGAGTTCTTCCGCTACGATCTCGTGCGGCAGTCGGCCAGTGCCGGATTCCAGGCCCTTGCAAGCCCAGATCAGCGGGGTGCAGGGTGCGGTCCGGTGCAGGGTGCGGACCGTCTCGCGCAGGCCTGCGAGCGGGGTGACGACCAGATGAAGGTCGGCGCGCGCAGCTTCGGCCATGGATGCGGTGAGATTCAGCGCGGCGGGCAGCGCCGCGCCGGGAAGATAGCGGTCGTTGCGCTGCGTGTTGCGCATCTCTGCGACCTGCTCCGCATCCCGGCTCCACAGCGTGACCCGATGCTGTCGCGAGAAGGCCAGTGCCAGCGCTGTTCCCCAGGCGCCGGCGCCGAATACCGAGATGCGCATTCCCACTACAAGCCCCACACGTCGGTGATGCGTATGTGGCCTGTCACGCCATCACGATGTGCGACCGGAACCCAGCCATTGGTTGGGGTGCCGCGCAGTTCCAGCACCACGTCGCGGGCCACCTCCAGCACGGGCGTAGCACCCGGTTCCGGACCTTGACGCACGCTTGCGCGGTCGCTCGAGACGAGCACGGTGCGGCGATCGCTGAGCGCCGCAGCCTCAATCCAGGTGATGGCGCCGCCCGCGTCGCGAACCTTGGCCCACTGGTCGGAGACGGAGATCAGCTCCACCGGGGTGTTGGCAGCGATGATGAAGAGGCGCTTGCCCTGGCTGGAGGGCGTGTCGTACAGGATCGATGCCTTGGAAACGGAGCGGAAATCGATCGCGTGGGCAACAGGCAGCGCCAGCGTCAGCGCGGCCAGCAGCAGGAGTTGGCGAGCGGCGGACATGATGCTTACTGGATGCTGATGTCGCTGCCCTGGCTGGCGGCCTGCTGCTTCTGCGCCTGGTACAGGGCCTCGAAATTCACCGGGGCGAGGATCACCGGTTGGAAGCCCGCGCGGGTTACGGCGTCCGAGACGGCCTCGCGCGCATAGGGGAAGAGGATGTTCGGGCAGCCGATCATCATCACCGGCTCGAGGTCGGACCCCGGGACGTTGCGAATCTGGAAAATGCCCGCCTGGGCGATCTCCACCATGAACAGGGTACGTTCATCCGGCAACTTGGCGCTGACATTGATCGTCAGGGTGACTTCGAAGATGCCGTCTTCGACTTGGGCGCCCTCGGTGCGAAGTTGCACGTTGACCTGAGGGTTCTCGCGCTCGAGGAAGATCTTCGGCGCGTTCGGAACCTCGAGGGAGAGATCCTTCACATAGAGTTTTTCGATGGCGAATACGGGTTGTGCGTTCTCGGTCATGATCTTGCCTGGTGGATTAATGAATGAAGCTCGGAAGGTGTGAGCGGTTCGAATGGATTTATAGCGGCGGAGGCCAGTCAATCAGGGGTTCAGCAAGGGCACGAGGCCACCCGCGTCGTCCAGGGCATGCAGGTCGTCGCAGCCGCCCACGTGAGTCTCGCCGATGAAGATCTGCGGCACGGTCCTGCGACCCGTGATGCGCATCATCTCCTCGCGTCGCGCGGGGTCGAGGTCGACGCGGATCTTCTCGAGTTGCGTCACGCCACGCGCCAACAGCAGGGCCTCGGCACGAATGCAGTAGGGGCAGGTGGCGGTGGCGTACATGCGCACACGCGGTGTGGTGGCAGTGCTCATTTGCCCTTCTTCTTGCGGCTGAGCGGTTGGCCGGCCTTTTCCCACTCGAAGATGCCGCCACGCAGGTTATAGAGTTTCTCGAAGCCCGCCTTGCGCATCGCGCCGATCGCGCTCGCCGAACGGCTGCCGCTGGCGCAGCAGACGATCACGGGCTTCTGCTTGTATTTTTCCAACTCGCCCATCCGCCGGCTGAGGTCGGATAGGGCGAGATGGCGAGCGTTGGGGATATGGCCTGCCTCGAATTCGCCCTGGTCGCGCACATCGATGACGACCGCGTCCTCGCGGTTCATCAGCAGTGTCGCTTCCACTGCCGAGAGCATGCTCTTGTCGCTGCCCGAGCGAATCAGGTCGATCAATAGAAAGGTGCCGGTGACGGCCGCGAGTGCCGCCCAATACCAGTTTTGCTGGAGAAAATCCACGCATCCTGCTCCGTGTTGATTGTGAATGAATGGCCTGGCGTCGCCGATTCAGTGCCGCGCGCCAGGCGCGATGCCGCAGAACATCTCGCGCATCAGCACGATCAGTTGCAGCGTGCGCTGGTCGCACACCCGGTAATACACCCGATTGGCATCCTTGCGGGTCTGCAGGATACCTTTGTCACGAAGGATCGCGAGATGCTGGGAGATATTGCTCTGGGATGTGCCGACTGCCTCCACGATGTCCTGCACGCACACTTCACTGTCACCCAACACACACAGGATCTTCAACCGCAGCGGATGGGCGATGGATTTCAGAGCCCTTGCCGCGGTTTCAATATGTTCGTGCTTGTCGATGAGGTCGATAATGGCAGTTTTGTCCACGTTGCGAGGCCAGTGGGTGAAGACAAGAGGAGTAGTATAAAATATCGCGGCTCTCGCGAGCGGCTCTTTCGCTCTTTCACCTGAATTAGGCGTGTCGTTCGGCCTGATGGGTGGCCCGAGTACCCTTCTCACCACACTCTTCAGCAGCGTTACTCATGTACAAGATCGTTCTTCTGCGCCACGGCGAATCCACCTGGAACCAGGAAAACCGCTTCACCGGCTGGACCGATGTCGACCTCACCGAGCGTGGTGTCGAGGAGGCTCATGTGGCTGGCAAGCTGCTGAGGAGCAAGGGCTTTGCGTTCGACAAGGCCTTCAGTTCCGTGCTCAAGCGGGCGAACAAGACGTTGAACATCGTGCTGGAGGAGCTCGACGCTCTTTGGCTGCCAGTTTCCCGCTCCTGGCGGCTGAACGAACGCTCGTACGGTGCGCTGCAAGGCCTGAACAAGTCCGAGACGGCCGCCAAGTTCGGTGACGAGCAGGTTCTGTTGTGGCGCCGTTCCTACGATGTGCCGCCGCCGGCGCTCGAGGAGGGCGATCCGCGCCTCACGCTGGACGACCCCCGTTACGCAGATCTGCCGCATGCGAGCTACCCCCGCACCGAGTGCCTCAAGGATACCGTCGCGCGTTTCGTGCCCTACTGGGAGACGGTGATCGTCCCGGAGATCCTCGCTGGCAAGCGTATCCTCATCGCTGCGCACGGCAACAGTTTGCGCGCGCTCATCAAGTACCTGGACGGCATGTCCGACAGCGACATCGTCGGGCTCAACATCCCGACGGCACAGCCTCTCGTGTACGAGCTGGATGAGAACCTGCGGCCGATCCGCAACTATTACCTCGCCGACGAGGAGACGATCCGCGCCGCCGCGGCGGCGGTGGCCAGCCAGGCGTCGAAGGCCAAGGTCTGAGCGGATGCTGGCAAGGCGAGGGCGCGCGGATCGGTCATGAGCCCCACCGCAAGTCCCGGCCGTTGGCGTCGCGGGCTGGCCGTACTGTGCCTCTGCCTGCCCGCACTGGCGTGGTCGGACGAGTCGGCTGACCGTCAAGCGGATCTCGAAGCACTCAAGCGACGCATCGAGCTCCTTGAAAAGAGCGTCGAGGGCATCGAGACGAACCGGGCTGCCGCCGAGAGGCGCAGGGTGGAGGCCGAGCGGGCGGTTTCCGCGACGCGGCGGCGTCTGCGTGACTTGAACGCCCAACTCGCCGCCGTCGAGCAGGAACTTGCAGGGATCGAGCGCGAGCGAGATGCGGTCGGCCTCAGCGTCGCAGCACGCCAGGAAGAACTGGCGCAATGGCTGCGGCGACATTACATCCACCGTGGGAGCGAGGTAGCGCCGATTCTCGCCGCGCGCGATCCAAATCAGGTCGCACGCGATCTGCACTATGTCGAACGTCTGGGGCGGGCGCGACTCGAACTCATTGCCTCCCTTCAGGCTGATCTGGCGCAGCAAGCGCGGCTGGCGGCCGACGCTGAGGCCCGACGCACGTCACTGACCCGCATCCGGACGACCCAGCAGGCAGAGTCTGCCAAGCTTGAGCGCATGCTTGCGGAACGAACGCGCGTCGTCGCCGGTCTGAAGGCGGAGTTGGTCAGGCAGCGTGACGAGATCGACGGTCTGCGCGAGGACGAGGAGCAACTCGGCAAGGTGCTGGCCGCGCTTGCGCGGCAGAAGGCCGAGCGCGAGGCGGCAAGAAAGGCCGCGGAGGAGCGCAGGCGCGCCGAGGAGGCCGCGCGCCGCGCCGAAATCGCGAGGCGAGCGGCTGAGGCGGAGCGCATCGCGCGAGAGCAGCGTGCCGCGGAGGCTCCGCCATCGGCCAAGGTCGAAGAGCCGTCTCGCGCAAGCGAGAGTCGCGCCGAGTCCGCCCGGGAGCCGGTTGTCGGCGCGGTCACCCGTATTCCGGATGCGTCACCGACCGGGTTGAGCTTCGCTCAGATGCAGGGGCGAATGCGTTTCCCCGTGCGCGGCGAACTGATCGGGCGTTTCGGTGCGCCGCGGGCGGAGGGGGGGACGCGCTGGCGTGGCGTATTCATCCGCGCCGAAAGTGGTGCAGAGGTCGTCGCTGTGGCGGGGGGCGAGGTGGTGTTCGCCGATTGGCTGAGAGGCTACGGGAACCTCATCATCGTCGATCACGGTGGCGACTACATGACGATCTACGGACACAACGACGCATTGCTGGCTGACGTCGGAGAGAATGTGACCGCGGGGCGTGCGCTCGCGAGTGTCGGCGCGAGCGGGAGTGTGCAGGAATCGGGTTTATACTTTGAAATCAGGCACCGAGGGCAGCCGGTCGATCCGCTGAAGTGGGTTCGGCTCGACTAGTTTTACCCGGTGTCACGTCGGCAGTGCGCCATTTCGTGGAGTTGTCATGCGCAACAAGCTTCAGAAAACAGGGTTGGTGATGACCGGGTTGTTCGCCGGCATCCTGATCAGTCTCAATTTCTCGGCCATTGCGGACAGAGCTGCGCCACCGTCCTTGCCGGTCGAGGAACTGCGCGCCTTTGCCGATGTGTTCAATGCGATCAAGCAGGGCTATGTCGAGCCGGTCGAGGATCGCAAGCTCATCAACCATGCCATCAGCGGTATGTTGAATGGACTGGATCCCCACTCGGCCTACCTTGACGCGGACGCATTCAAGGAGCTTCAGGAGGGAACGCAGGGCGAATTCGGCGGGTTGGGTATCGAGGTCGGCATGGAAGACGGCTTCGTCAAGGTCGTCTCGCCAATCGAGGATACCCCTGCCTTCCGGGCCGGAGTACAGGCTGGCGACCTGATCGTCAAGCTCGATGAGACGCCGGTGAAGGGCATGAATCTCTCCGACGCCGTGAAGATGATGCGCGGCAAGCCGAACACCTCGATTACGCTGACGATCATGCGCAAGGGCGAAAACGCGCCCATCGTCGTCGAGATCACCCGCGAGGTCATCAAGGTTCAGAGCGTCAAGTCCAAGCTCATCGAGCCCGGCTACGGTTACATCCGTGTGGCGCAGTTCCAGGAGGGTACGGCCAGCTCGGTGGTCGAACATCTTGGCAAGCTCGTGGCCAAGGGACCGCTGACCGGCTTGGTACTTGATCTGCGCAATGATCCGGGTGGTCTGTTGCATGGCGCAATCGGCGTGTCCGCCGCGTTCCTGCCCGAAGGCAAACTGGTGGTGTCCACGGACGGGCGCACGCCTGACGCGCGACGCGAGTACCGGGTCGATCCCGAGGATTACCTGCGCGGCCGTGGACGTGACTACCTCCGCAATCTCCCGCCGGTGGCGCGCGAGGTGCCGATGGTTGTTCTGGTGAATGGCGGCTCGGCCTCCGCGAGCGAGATCGTGGCGGGGGCGTTGCAGGACCACAAGCGCGCCACCATCCTGGGTACGCAGACCTTCGGCAAGGGGTCGGTACAGACCATCCTGCCGCTCTCCGCGACGTCGGCGATCAAGCTGACGACGGCGCGCTACTTCACCCCCAGCGGGCGCTCAATACAGGCGAAGGGTATCGAGCCTGACTACATCGTGGAGGAGACCGAGAACGGTTCAGCGAAGCGTGTCCGCGAGGCGGACCTGCTCGGCCACCTCGAGGGCGCGGACGAAGCCAGGCAGAAGGCCGAGCGCGATGCGGCTTCAAAGGCTGCGGGCAAGGAAGCCGCTCAGGACGATGAGGATACGCCGAGCGGTCCGCGTTTCGAGATGGGCGGAGCCGACGATCATCAGTTGCAGCAGGCCTTGCGTCTTCTCAGGGGCGAGCAGATCGTCCAGAATGTCGCGGAGAAGAGCTGATCGAGGGCGCTGCCATGCGTCGGGAAACTGCATACAAGCTTGCGGGGCGTAAGCACGAGCATCCTGTCATGGGGGCGGGGCTGGTCAAGGAGCGTGAAATCAGCTTCGCGGCTTTCCCCCCGGATCAGACCCCTCAGGCCTACCAGTCCCTGCGCATGGTCAAGGGCCTGCAGGTGCGTGAGGGCGACAAGCCCCGGCAACTGATCGTGCGCTACTCAGTGCTCGATCATTGTCTCGAGGACGTGGAGTCGGCATTGGTCGATGCAGGATTCCACCTCTCCAGCGGGCTCTACGCGAAGCTCACGCGCGCGCTCATCTATTTCTGTGAGGAGACGCAACGCCACAATCTGCTCTCTCCCGAGCGACTGATCAAGAAATCCAACGAGGTTTACGTGAAGGTGTACGACTATCACCCGCACGGGGATCACGACGATACTCCGCCGGACTTGCGTGATTACAAGTAGCCTTGCCGATCGATCCCGTCGCCGTGTCGTCACGACCGGCTGGCATGCGCACCTTGGAGAACGGATTCCCCACATATGAACGACGACCAGCTGTTGCGCTACAGCCGCCATATCCTGTTGCCTGAAATCGATGTCGAGGGGCAGGAGGCCTTGCTCTCGTCGCGCATGCTCATCGTCGGTGCGGGTGGGCTGGGCTCCCCCGCCGCGATGTATCTGGCAGCGGCAGGTGTCGGCACGCTGGTACTGTGCGATGGCGACACGGTGGATCTCACGAATCTGCAGCGGCAGATCCTGCATTCGGCAGAAAGTGTCGGAGTGAGCAAGGTCGAGTCGGGTCGTCAGACGCTGGCGCGACTCAATCCGATGGCGTGTGTCGAGACGATTGCTGCGCGACTGGAAGGCGCGCGTCTGGAGGCTGAGGTGCAGCGGGCGGACGTTGTGCTCGATTGCTCGGACAATTTTGCGACCCGCCATGCGATCAATCGCGCCTGCGTCAAGTTCCGCAAGCCGCTCGTGTCGGGAGCCGCCATCCGGTTTGATGGTCAGGTGTCGGTATTCGACATGCGCAAGGCCGAGAGCCCCTGTTACCACTGTCTGTTTCCCGAGGCACAGTCGGTCGAGGAGGTTCGCTGCGCGACGATGGGCGTATTCGCTCCGCTGACCGGCATCATCGGCGCGACCCAGGCGGCGGAGGCGCTGAAACTCGTGGTCGGCTGCGGACGCTCGCTGGAAGGGCGACTGCTGCTCCTGGACGGGCTCGAAATGGAGTGGCGTAGCATCGCACTCGCGCGCGACCCCGACTGTGCAGTCTGCGCCGAAATCCGCTCCTGAATCCTTCGTGAGTCTGAGCGCCCGAACGGACACATTGCCGCTCCGTCTCGGCCTCTTGATCCAGTCAGCTGCGCATGAGCGGCCGCGCGATGATGCGCAGGTCCTGACCGAGCATGCGCATGTCGTGAATGTCGAGGCGCAGCGCTTCATCCAGAGTAGTCATGGGCGAAAGGTTGAAGAGGCCCTGTGCATTGTCCCCGACGAGCATTGGCGCCATGTAGAGCAGCAGTTCATCGACGCAACGTTCGCGCAGTAATGAACCGTTCAGCTTGAATCCCGCCTCGGCGTGGATCTCGTTGAAGCCGCGCGCACCCAGTGCCTTCATCAGCGCAGGCAACTCGACCTTGCCGGCAGCGTTCGGTAGCACCAGGATTTCGGCACCGCGTTCGATGAGACGGGCATGGCGATCGACGTCCTCGCACGCTGTGGCGATCAGGCAGTGACCGTCGCCGAGTACCTTTGCTTCGGAAGGCGTCTCCAGCCGCGAGTCGATCACAACCCGCCACGGCTGGCGTTCGCACGGGACCTCGCGGACATCGAGTCGCGGGTCGTCCGCGAGCACCGTTCCGATCCCGGTCAGCACCGCACAGGCGCGCGCGCGCCAGCGGTGTCCGTCGCGTCGCGCTGCAGGGCCTGTGATCCACTGGCTGACCCCGTTCGAGAGCGCCGTCTTGCCATCCAGCGTTGCGGCGCCCTTGAGCCTCAGCCAGGGACGCCCGCGCGTCATGCGCGAGATGAAACCGATGTTCAGCGCGCTAGCCTCGGTCTCGAGCAGTCCGACGGCGACCTCCAACCCCGCAGCCTGAAGACGCGCGATACCGCGACCGGATACGAGCGGGTTCGGGTCTGTCATCGCCACCACCACTCGGCGGACACCTGCCGCGATGAGGGCGTCCGCACACGGTGGCGTGCGTCCATGGTGAGAACAGGGTTCGAGTGTGACATAGGCGGTGGCGCCTGCCGCGTTCGCTCCAGCCACGCGCAGGGCGATGACTTCGGCATGCGACTCGCCCGCGCGTTGGTGCCAGCCCTCACCGACCGTCTGGCCGTCACGCGTCAGCACGCAGCCGACACGCGGGTTGGGTGAGGTGGTGTTGAGACCACGCGCGGCGAGCCGCAGCGCGCGTGCCATGGCGGCATGGTCAGCTGCCGAAAAGATCATTCTCTGCGGAGGGGGGGGCGTCACGTGCGCCACGTCCCCGCTTGGGGCGTGCCTGGACTTCACGGATGACTTCGGAAAACTCGTCGACGTCGGCGAAATTGCGGTACACCGATGCAAAGCGGATGTATGCGACCTTGTCGAGGCGCTTGAGCTCGCGCATCACCAGTTCGCCGACCTTTTCGCTCGGGACTTCCGGCTCGCCGAGTGAGAGCAGCCGCGCTTCGATGCGGTCGATGGCGGCTTCCACCGCCTCCAGCGTCACGGGGCGCTTGCGCAGCGCAAGCGTCATGCTGCTTGCCAGCTTGGCGTGATCGAACTCGGTGCGGTTGCCGTTGCGCTTGATGATGTGTGGCATCTTCAGGTCGATGCGCTCGTACGTCGTGAAACGCTTGTCGCACTTCACGCAGCGGCGGCGGCGACGCACGACGTCGCCCTCATCGTTTTCACGGGTGTCCGTCACTTGAGTGTTGGGGTCGCTGCAGAACGGGCACCTCATTGGCCGCGACCCCCTGCCGTACCCGTCGCCACGCCGTCGTGCTCAACGCCACGCCGTACGCCGGCGATTGCCGGCCGGCGCGCGGGTGGATGCAACCCAGCAGGCAGATCAGTGACCATACACCGGGAAGCGTGCGCACAGCGCAGCAACCTTGGCGCGCACGGCTGCGAGGACGGCCTCGTCGTTCGGCGCATCCAGCACATCGGCGATCAGGTGGGCGACCTGCTCGGCCTCGATTTCGGTGAAGCCGCGCGTCGTCATTGCGGGCGACCCAATGCGGATCCCCGAGGTTACGAAGGGCTTCTCCGGATCCTTGGGGATCGCATTCTTGTTCACCGTGATGTGAGCGCTGCCGAGCACCGCTTCAGCAGCCTTGCCAGTGATGTTCTTGGCGCGCAGGTCGACCAGGAAGACGTGGCTCTCGGTGCGACCGGAGACGATGCGCAAGCCGCGCTCCTCGGACAGCACCCGTGCCATCACGCGTGCATTGGCGATCACCTGTTCCTGATAGTCCTTGAACGCCGGGCCGAGCGCCTCCTTGAACGCGACCGCCTTGGCTGCGATCACGTGCATCAGCGGGCCACCCTGCAGTCCGGGGAAGATCGCCGAGTTGATGGCCTTCTCGTGTTCGGCCTTCATCAGGATGATACCGCCGCGCGGACCGCGCAGCGTCTTGTGGGTGGTGGAGGTGACGACGTCGGCGTGTGGCACCGGGTTGGGATAGAAGCCTGCGGCGATAAGGCCGGCGTAGTGCGCCATGTCCACCCAGAAGATCGCGCCGACTTCCTTCGCGATCTTGGCGAAACGCTCGAAATCGATGCGCAGCGAGTACGCAGAGGCACCCGCGACGATGATGCGCGGCTTGTGTTCGCGAGCCAGCGCCTCCATCGCGGGGTAGTCGATCTCTTCCTTTTCGTTGAGGCCGTAGGCGACCACGTTGAACCACTTGCCCGACATGTTGAGCGGCATGCCGTGGGTGAGGTGACCGCCCTCCGCAAGGCTCATGCCCATAATCGTGTCGCCCGGCTTGGCAAAGGCCATCAGGACGGCCTGGTTCGCCTGCGAGCCGGAGTTCGGCTGCACATTCGCCGCGTCTGCGCCGAAGAGTTTCTTGATGCGGTCGATGGCGATCTGCTCGGCCACATCGACATGCTCGCAACCGCCGTAATAGCGCTTACCCGGGTAGCCTTCGGCGTATTTGTTGGTGAGCTGGGAACCTTGGGCCTGCATCACCGCATGGGAAACATAGTTTTCCGAGGCGATCAGCTCGATGTGATCTTCCTGACGGCGGTTTTCGTCCTGGACAGCGGCCCAGATTTCGGGATCGACCTTGGAGAGGGTGTCTTGCGCGGAGAACATGAGACGGACTCGAAGCTGTTGGTTTGAAACCCGATCTTAGCATGCCGCCGGATGATGCATGCACGGCGGGGCGCCGGGGCGGCCGACGCAGCTTGGATCAGGCGTTGGGCAACTCGTCGCGGGCGCCTTGCAGATGGCGCAGGTCGGCCCAGGATTCGAGCGACCAGCCACCATCGTGACGGATCCAGTTGAGTGCCGCATTGGGAATCGTGAAGTCGCGTGACGCGGTGAGCGACTTGCCTGTTGCGACCCGGTGGGCGATGTCGAGCACGCCGCCATGGGTTACCACCAGCACTGTTTCCCCAGGGTGGCAGGCGACGATGTCGGTAAGGCAGGCGACGATGCGTTGCGCAAAGCCACGCAGGCTCTCACCGCCGTCGGCGAAGGCGAAATCCGGGTCGCGTGCCTCGAAGCGGGCGTAATCCTCCGCGTGGCGGCGCGCAGCCTCGTCGTAGGTGAGGCCCTGGAAATGCCCGTAATGTCGTTCGCGCAGCGCTGGCAGCGTGCGCGGCACGAGCCCGAGCGCGCTGCACGCCGCTTGGGCGGTATGCAGGGCACGGACGAGATCGCTGCTGTAGCACGCCGTGAATACCCCGCCTGGCAGGCTCGCGGCGGCTGAGACTGCCTGTCCAACCCCGGTGGGGTTGAGCGGGATGTCGATGTGCCCCTGCAGGCGGCGTTGCGCATTCCAGTCGGTCTCGCCATGACGGATCAGGCAAAGGCGACATGCTGAAGGGGAGGGGGGGGCGTGGTGCATGCGGTTACCTGTGAGCGAGTTGCGGTAGGTGCATTCCCTAGTTTCGAGGAGGCACTGGCCTTTGGAATAATCCGGCAATAGTTCAGGATCTTGTTTCATTCCCCGGCACAGGTCGCCGTGCCGGTCCTTCATTCGATTTTCCCCGAGGAGTTTACCCGTGTCCCTACTCTTGAGGCTATCGCGTCTGATCGACTGGATCAGTGAGCGAGTGGGCAGATACGTCGGCTGGCTGGTGCTTGCCGCCGTGCTCATCAGCGGCGGCAACGCATTGATCCGCAAGATATTCAATGTCAGCTCGAATGCCTTTCTCGAGATTCAATGGTATCTCTTTGCGGCGATTTTCCTGCTTGCGGCCGGATACACCTTCCTGCGCAACGAGCATGTACGCATCGACGTCATTTCCGGTCGATTCTCGCCCAAGACACAGAACTTCATGGACATCCTCGGCATTCTGTTCTTCATGTTGCCGATGGCGTGTTTTGTGCTCTACCTGTCGTGGCCAATTGTGTTGAACTCGATACAGTCTGGGGAAGTGTCAGCTAATCCGGGGGGCTTGATTCGATGGCCGGTGAAGATCCTGTTGCCGATCGGCTTCGGGTTGTTGATCCTGCAGGCGGTTTCAGAGCTCATCAAGCGTGCGGCGTTCATCATGGATCTCGCGCCCAATCCGCTCGTCAAGCATCACGGACCTTCGGCCGAAGAGGAACTTGCGGCCGCCATCAAGGCACAAGCTAGCGGAGTGGCCAAATGACCCAGTTCGTCATCGATAACATGGCGCCGCTGATGTTCGCTGCGCTGGTAGTGTTCCTGCTCTATGGCTTTCCAGTGGCGTTCGCCCTTGCGGCCAACGGCATCGTGTTCGGCCTGATCGGTGTCGAGCTCGGCCTCCTCAGCCCGGCGCTTTTCCAGGCCTTGCCCGAGCGTATCTTCGGCATCATGGCCAACGACACGCTGTTGGCGATTCCGTTCTTCTCGTTCATGGGGCTGATTCTTGAACGCAGCGGTATGGCGGAAGATCTTCTCGATACCATCGGGCAACTGTTCGGCCCTATCCGTGGTGGCCTTGCCTACGCCGTCATCTTCGTCGGCGCGCTGCTCGCGGCGACAACCGGCGTCGTCGCCGCATCGGTGATCTCGATGGGCCTGATCTCCCTGCCGATCATGATGCGCTACGGCTACGATCACCGCATCGCGTCCGGCGTCATCGCCGCTTCGGGCACCCTGGCGCAGATCATTCCGCCTTCGCTGGTGCTGATCATCCTGGCCGACCAGTTGGGGCGCTCCGTAGGTGACATGTATCAGGGCGCGCTGCTGCCCGGCTTGGTACTCACCGGTCTCTATGTCGGCTTCGTGTTCCTCGTGACCGTTTTCAGGCCGAAATACGCGCCCGCGATGCCGATCGAGGCACGCACCATCCGTGAGGATGACGGATCGAGCGGACTGTTGTCGCTCGGTGTCCTGTTCGTGCTTTCGGTTGGCGCAGGCTATGCGTATGCGCACTTCTTCGGACAGGGTAAGCCCACCGATGAGGTCGTGGTGATCGGCTCTTTGGTGGCGATTGGCTTTGCGTTCGCTGCCTCTGTCGTGAACCGGGTGCTGCGCATGGGCTTGTTGTCCAAGATGGCCGAGCGCGTGACCTTCGTGCTGATCCCGCCGCTCGGGCTGATCTTTCTCGTGCTCGGCACGATCTTCATCGGCGTGGCAACACCCACCGAGGGCGGGGCGCTTGGTGCGCTCGGCGCGCTGCTGATGGCGATATCGCGCAGGCGCCTGACGTTGGCGCTGACCAAGCAGGCCATGGACACGACGACCAAGCTCTCCTGCTTCGTCGTGTTCATCCTGATCGGCTCCACCGTGTTCGGCCTGACGTTCCGCGCGGTCAATGGAGACCTCTGGGTCGAGCATCTGCTGACCGCATTGCCGGGTGGCGAGACGGGCTTCCTGATCGCGGTCAACATCCTGGTGTTCGTGCTCGCATTCTTCCTCGATTTCTTCGAGCTCGCGTTCATCATCGTGCCGCTGCTGGCGCCCGTGGCTGACAAGCTCGGTATTGACCTGATCTGGTTCGGTGTGTTGCTTGCGGTGAACATGCAGACATCCTTCATGCACCCGCCTTTCGGGTTTGCGCTGTTCTACCTGCGCTCGGTCGCGCCGCAGAAGATCAAGACCAGCGAGATCTACTGGGGGTCGGTGCCGTTCGTGATCATCCAGATCATCATGGTTGCGCTGATCATCATCTTCCCCAACCTCGTATCGTACGATCATGGCAAGCAGCAGAGTGGAGAAGAAACGCTTCAACTGCAGTTGCAGATTCCGCAGGACGAGGGTGCAGCCCAGGGTGCGGACCTCTTGAAGCAGCTTCAGGGAAATAACTGATCCTGTCCCGTACTGAGACCATTTGAGAGCATCGGGCCCTTCGGGGCCCGAGTTGTTTTGGCGGGTGAGGCGCGTTAATCCAGCGCGGTCATGGCAGCAGCAAGTTGGTGGCAAGCGACATTCGATGCAGACCCGGCTGAGGTCGGGTCTGCGCGTGCCAACGATCACTGGTACTCGAGAAGTGCATGCGCGGACGTTTCTTCGGGGCAAAGAAAAGGCCGCAATCCCCTGCGGGATGCGGCCCAATTCGTGCAGTTCTCTTTCAAATCAGTTTGTTGTTACCTTGTTGATTCGGTGGCCAATGAATCGCCGATGGCAGTTCGATGCTAGCGCGCCGACTGAAGGAAGCGGTCCATCTTCGCCTCTGCGACGCTGAACCAAGCGTTTTGCGTCTTGCGGTACTTGTCCCACGGCGCGAAGATCTTCGCCCATGCTGGATTCTTGGCCGCTTCCTCGTTGTAGAGATCAAATGCTGCCTTGTGTGCGGCTTTCAGGATGTCGTCCGAATACGTCTCCAGCTTGACGCCATTGCCGAGGAGCCGCGCAAGGGCCTGCGGGTTCTTGTCGTCGTATGAAGCCATCATGCCGACATTGGCCTCGTAGGCGGCCGCCCGGAATGCCTCCTGGTAGATCTTCGGTAGCTTTTCCCATTGGGCCTTGTTGACGAAGAAATGGATCGCCGGGCCCGGTTCCCACCAGCCGGGATAGTAGTAGTGCGGCGCAACCTTATAGAAGCCGAGCTTCTCATCATCGTATGGACCGACCCACTCGGCAGCGTCGATCGTACCCTTCTCGAGGGACGGGTAGATGTCGCCGCCAGGGATCTGCTGCGGAATCGCGCCCAGACGAGAGAACACTTCCCCGCCCAGGCCGGCGACGCGCATCTTGAGGCCCTTAATGTCATCCAGGGACGCAACAGGCTTGCGGAACCATCCGCCCATCTGCACGCCTGTGTTGCCGCCCAGGAAAGAGAGGATGTTGTAGTTGCTGTAGAACTCGTCCAGCAATGCCTGACCGCCACCGTAGTAAATCCAGGCGTTCATCTGGCGGGCATTCAGGCCGAACGGCACGGCCGTACCGAAGCCGAAGGTCTTGTCCTTGCCGACGTAATAGTACGAGCAGGTATGGCACACTTCGACCGTGCCTTGCTGCACCGCGTCGAGCGCCTGCAGGCCAGGAACAATCTCGCCAGCAGGGAACACGCGGATGTCAAACTTACCATCCGTCATGGCCCTCAGACGGTTAGCGAGCACATCGGCCCCACCATAGATGGTGTCGAGACTCTTGGGGAAACTCGAGGTCAGCCGCCATTTGACTTCCGGGAGGCCCGTCTGTACTGCGGGCGCAGCCGCGGGTTGTGGGGCCGAGCCGGCCGATTGCGCGGGTGCTGGTGCCTCCTCCTTCTTGCCGCATGCGGCGAGTCCAACAGCGGCGCCAGCGACCAATCCGGCCCCGGCTTTATGCAGAAATGAACGACGCTCCACAATCTCTCCTTTCTTCTGGATGGGTTAAGACATGTGAGGATTATAGGCTTCGGCAAACATGCGAAAACGCAGGAAAACCCTAACGGCGCGCCATTGCCGGGGGGCGGAAGGGCTCAGGCGCCTGCGATCGTCATGCGCTCCAGCAGGATCGAACCGCAATGCTTGGCACCGCGGGGCAGCGCGTCGTTGCCGATCGCGGCGATGCCCATGAACATGTCACGCAGATTTCCCGCGATGGTGATCTCCTCGACCGCGTGCTGGATTTCGCCGTTTTCCACCCAGAATCCGGCGGCACCCCGAGAGTAGTCGCCGGTGACGTAGTTGAGGCCGTGGCCGAGCAGCTCGGTGACGACGAGCCCGCGGTGCATCTTGCGCACGAGTCCGTCGAAATCGAGCGCCCCGGGCTGCACGATCAGGTTGTGCGAGCCGCCGGCGTTGCCGGTGGTCTGCATGCCGAGCTTGCGCGCGGTGTAGCTGGAGAGGAAGTAGCCCTGCAGCACGCCGTCGCTGACGATCTCGCGGTCGTGCGTCGCGACCCCCTCGTTGTCGAACCACGACGAGCCGAAGCCGCCGACGATGTGCGGCCGCTCGGAGATGTTCACGATCGGCGCCATCACCGGCTTGCCGAGACTGTCGAGCAGGAACGAGGACTTGCGATACAGCGCGCCGCCGCTCACCGCATGCACCAGACTGCCGATCAGCGACACCGCGATCTGCGATTCGAACAGCACCGGCGCCTCGCAGGTCTTTACCTGACGCGCACCCAGGCGCGCCAGTGCGCGCTCGCCGGCGCGGCGCCCGATGGAGGTCGCCGACGCGAGCTCCACCGCCTTGCGGCGCGAGTCGTACCAGTATTCGCGCTGCATTTCGTCGTCCTCGGCGGCGATCACCGAGCACGAGATACCGTGGCGCGAGCTCGCGAAGCCGCCCATGAAACCGGCGCTGTTGGCCGAGATGAAGTGCGACTCCTGCGTGGAGACGCTCGCACCTTCCGAATTGTCGATCTTCGGGCTCACCGCATAGGCAGCCTCCTCGCACTCGCGTGCGAGCGAGATCGCATCCTCGACCGAGAGCGGCCAGGGGTGGTGCATGTCGAGGTCGGGACAGTCGCGTGCGAGCAGTTCCGGGTCGGCGAGGCCGGCGCAGGGGTCGGGGGCGGTGAAGCGGGCGATTGACAGCGCCGCATCCACCGTGGCGTGCAGGGCCTCGCGCGAGAAGTCCGATGTGCTTGCGTGGCCGCGTTGCTGGCCAAGGTAGATGGTGACGCCGACGCCCTTGTCGCGGTTGTACTCGATGGTGTCGACCTCGCCCTTGCGTACCGAGGCGTTCTGCCCGAAGCCTTCGGAGACATCCGTCTCGCATGCGCTCGCGCCGCGCTCGCGCGCATAGCGGAGCACTTCCGAGGCGAGTTCGCGCAGTTGATCGGGGGTGTAGGAGAAGCCGTTGGCGGACATGGGCAGGCATCGTCTGGGTGAGGGGCTATAATCTTAACCCGATCACGAACAGCCGACCCGCAGATGATTCATCACCCAGCGCACGCCTCCGACGAGGATTTCGACGACGACCGCGGTCCGAGCAAGAGCAGCATCAAGCGAGAGATGCATGCGCTGCAGGATCTCGGCGAGCAGCTGGTGGCCTTGTCGCCCGAGCGTCTTGCGAAGGTGCCGTTGCCCGAGGCGTTGTACGAGGCGATCCGCGAGGCGCAGCGCATCAGCAAGCATGGCGCGCGTCGGCGACAGCTGCAGTACGTCGGCAAGCTCATGCGCAACGTCGATCCCGAGCCCATCCAGGCCATGCTCGATGTCTTCAACGGCGTCTCCAAGGCGGAGGTTGCACGCCAGCACCGCCTGGAGCGGCTGCGCAGCGACTTCCTCGAGGACGAGAAGGTCGTCGGCCGCATCGCCGAGGACTGGCCGGATGCCGACATCCAGTATCTGCGCGTGCTGCGCCGCAACGCCCTGAAGGAGCGCGAGCAGGGCAAGCCGCCGCGTGCCTATCGTGAGATCTTCCGCATCCTGCGCGATCTCGACGCCGGCGCCTCACCATCCACTGACGGCGGCAGTGACGACACGCAGCCCGACGACGTACCCGAAACCCAATCCTGACGGAAACACGATGAGCGAACACATCCGCATCGGCCTGGTGTCGATCAGCGACCGGGCCTCCGACGGCACTTATGAAGACCAGGGCATCCCGGCCCTCAAGGACTGGCTCGGCAAGGCGCTGACCTCGCCTTGGACGGCCGACACCCGCCTCATCCCCGACGAGCGGCCCTTGATCGAGCGAAGCCTGATCGAACTGGTGGATGCGGGCTGCTCGCTGGTGCTCACCACCGGCGGCACCGGGCCCGCGCCGCGCGACGTCACGCCCGAGGCGACGCTCGCGGTGGGTGACAAGGAGATGCCCGGTTTTGGCGAAGAGATGCGGCGCATCAGCCTGAACTTCGTGCCCACCGCGATCCTGTCGCGGCAGGTCGCGGTGATCCGCGGCAAGTGCCTGATCGTGAACCTGCCCGGTCAGCCCAAATCCATTCGCGAGACGCTGGAGGGGGTGCGCGCCGCAGACGGCAGCGTTGCGCATCTGGGCATCTTTGCCGCCATTCCCTACTGCATCGACCTCATCGGTGGCCCCTACATCGAGACCGACCCGACGGTGATCGCAGCCTGGCGCCCCAAGCACGCGATCCGCCCCAAGAGCTGAGGCGGCTCGATCCGCGCCGGCCTACTTCGGCACGATGCGGATCACCTTGCCCTTGAAGCGCGGCGTGGGCGGGGGGGTGGAGAGCTGACGGCGGCGCTCCACTTCGCGCCACCAGCCGCGCAGGCCAAGCAGCACCGCGAGGATCAGGCCGTAAGCAAGCGGTTCGAGCACGTCCGCCTTCACCAGCCACCAGTAGTGCAGCACGCCGAGAATCGCGATCGCGTAGATCGAGCGGTGCAGCGCCTGCCACCTGCGCCCGCCCATGCGGCGGATGGCGAAGCTGTTGGAAGTGAGCGCGAGCGGCGCCATCAGCACCAGCGCAGCGAAGCCGACGGTGATGAAGGGGCGGTCGAGGATGTCGTCCGCGATCGCGGTGATGTCGAAGAACTGATCCAGCCAGATGTAGGTGGTGAAGTGCGCGCTCGCGTAAGCGAAGGTGAACAGCCCGAGCATGCGCCGCAGGCGCAGCAGCCAGTGCAGGCCGAGCAGGCGGCGCAGCGGGGTGACGGCGAGCGTCAGAAGCAGCATGCGCAGCGTCCATTCTCCGCTTGCACGCGTGATCGCCTCGACCGGATTCGCGCCCAGGGCGTTGTCCATCCAGCCCTTGGCGAGCAGGGCCGCGGGCAGCAGGCAGGCGACGAATAGCAAGCATTTCGCGGCCGTGATTGCGCCCTTGCCGGGGTTCTTGAGGTTCATGAGTGGCAGATCGATGCAAGGGGTCAGTAGTTGCGTGCGAGGTCCATGCCCTGGTAGAGACTTGCGACCTGATCGGCATAGCCGTTGAACATCAGCGTAGGGCGCTTGCGCAGCTCGCCGATACGCCGCTCTGTGGCCTGGCTCCAGCGCGGGTGGCGCACCTCGGGGTTCACGTTGGAGTAGAAGCCGTACTCGCTGGGCATCGCCTTGTTCCAGGCGGTGGCTGGCTGCTTCTCGGTGAAGCGGATCGCGACGATGGATTTCGCGCTCTTGAAGCCGTACTTCCACGGCACCACCAACCGGATCGGGGCACCGTTCTGATTGGGTAGCACCTCGCCGTAGAGGCCCACCGCGAGGAGGGTGAGAGGGTGACGGGCCTCGTCCATCCGCAGGCCCTCGCCGTAGGGCCAGTCGAGCACCGGGCGGGTGAGCATGATCTTCGGGTCGTAGTGGCTGATGAACTCCACGTACTTCGCCGAACCGAGCGGCTCCACCGCCTTGATCAGCGCCTCGAGCGGGAAGCCCACCCAAGGGATCACCATCGACCAGCCTTCCACGCAGCGCAGCCGGTAGATGCGTTCTTCCAGGGGGGCGAGCTTCATCAGGGCGTCGATGTCCAGGGTCTGCGGTTTGCCGACCAGGCCTTCGACACGCACCGTCCAGGGGCGCACCACCATCTTGCCGGCGTTCTGCGCCGGGTCCTCCTTCTGCGTGCCGAACTCGTAGAAGTTGTTGTAGCTGGTGACGGCATCGAGCGGTGTGTTCTCTTCCGGGGTCGAGAACGCGCTCGTCAGCAGCGGGCCGAGGCCGGTCGCGCCTGGCAGCGGCGCGGCGCGCGACGGGCTCGACTGCGTTCCCAGCAAGGCAAGCCCGGCCGCCATCAGCCCCGCGTCGCGCATGAAGCGGCGGCGGTCGGCATAGATGGTGGCGGGGGTGATCTCGGAGGGGAGAATGTCGCTGGCGTGCTTGATCAACATGGCGGGCTCTTCAGGCGGGTGTTGCGGAATTCATCGGACCGCAGACAGTGTAGGTGGTTTCAGGCGAATGGAAAGATCGCAGCGATCGCCCGTGTGCTATCGGGACCATCGCACTCGACAATCGCCCGGATGGGTTACACTTCGCGACCCAATCAGCCATGCCCAGTACAGGTCAGTGCCATGTCCGCCTCGGTCAAGATCCACATCGACGACGTCCGTATCAAGGAAATCAAGGAACTCATCCCGCCTGCCCACCTGCTGCGTGAGTTTCCCGCATCGGCCAAAGCTGCGGAAGTCGCCTATCAGACGCGTCAGGCCATCCATCGCATCCTGTTCGGTGCCGACGACCGCCTGCTGGTGGTGATCGGGCCGTGTTCGATCCACGACTACGATGCGGCGATGGAATACGCCCGCCGCCTCAAGGCGGAGGCGGATCGCGTCGCGGACGACCTGCTGGTGGTCATGCGCGTGTATTTCGAGAAGCCACGTACCACCGTCGGCTGGAAAGGCCTGATCAACGATCCTTACCTCGACAACAGCTTCCGCATCAACGAGGGCGTGCGACTCGCCCGCAAGGTGCTGTGGGACATCAACGAGCTCGGTCTTCCTGCCGGCACCGAGTTCCTCGACATGATCACGCCGCAGTACATTGCCGATCTGATCTCCTGGGGGGCGATCGGCGCGCGCACCACCGAGAGCCAGGTGCATCGCGAGCTCGCCTCCGGGCTGTCGTGCCCGGTCGGCTTCAAGAACGGCACGGACGGTAACGTGCGCATTGCGGTGGACGCGATCAAGGCCGCGCAGGCGCCGCATCACTTCCTGTCGGTGACCAAAGCCGGTCACTCCGCGATCGTGTCCACCGTGGGCAACGAGGATTGCCATGTGATCCTGCGTGGCGGCAAGGCGCCCAACTACGATGCCGAGAGCGTCGATGCTGCCTGCAAGGAACTCGCGGCCTCGGGTGTCACTGGCAAGGTCATGATCGACTTCTCGCATGCCAACAGCCGCAAACAGCATCGTCTGCAGATCGATGTGGCGCAGGATGTGGCCGGGCAGATGTCTGCGGGCGAGGCGCGCATCATCGGCGTGATGGTCGAATCGCACCTGCAGGAAGGTCGCCAGGACCTCGTGCCGGGCAAGACGCTGGAGTACGGCAAGAGCATCACCGATGCCTGCATCGGCTGGGACGACAGCGTGCGGGTTCTTGACATCCTCGCCGAGGGCGTGCGCAACCGCCGGGTCAAGCGGGCCGCTGCCGACCAGGAGTGAGCGCGGCCGCGCCGCAACGCAAGATCATCCACTGCGATTGCGACTGCTTCTACGCCGCGATCGAGATGCGCGACGACCCGACCCTGGTCGGGCGGCCGGTGGCGGTGGGCGGCCGGGCCGAGCGACGCGGCGTCATCGCCACCTGCAACTACGAGGCGCGCGCCTTCGGTGTGCGCTCGGCGATGTCCACCGCCAGCGCGCTGCGCTTGTGCCCCGGCCTTGTCCTCCTGCCCCCCGATTTCGAGCGTTACCGCGCGGCCTCGCGACAGATCCTCGCGATCTACCGTGATTACACCCCGCTGGTCGAGCCGCTGTCGCTCGACGAGGCGTATCTCGACGTGAGCGGCGTGGACCGCTGCGGCGGCAGCGCCACCCTGATGGCGCAGGAAATCCGCGCCCGCATCCATGCCGAGGTCGGCATCACCGCGTCGGCCGGCATTGCACCGAACAAATTCATCGCCAAGGTCGCGAGCGACTGGAAGAAACCCAACGGCCAGTTCGTGGTGCGCCCGCATGAAGTGGATGCCTTCGTCGCGGCGCTGCCGGTGAAGAAGCTCTTCGGTGTCGGCAAGGTCACCGCCGAGCGCCTGCACGCCCTGGGTGTCGACACCTGTGGCGACCTGCGCCGCTTTGCCGCGGCGGAGCTTGCGCAGCACTTCGGCAGCTTCGGCGAGCAGTTGTACAGGCTCTGTCGTGGGGATGATCGGCGTGCGGTGGTGCCAGACCGGGTGCGCAAGTCCTTGTCGGTGGAGACCACCTACGACCGCGACCTGCCCGACCTTGCCGCCTGCATCGCGGCGCTGCCGGCCTTGCTGGAAGAGTTCGCACACAGGTTCGCACGCGCCCGCGACATGCAGCCAGTGCACAAGGCCTTCGTCAAGGTGAAGTTCGCGGACTTCACCCAAACCACCGCGGAGTGCGTTTCCACGGTGCTGGACGGCGCGGTGTGTCTGCCGCTGCTGGAGGAGGCATACGGCCGAAAGGGCCTGCCGGTACGCCTGCTCGGCGTCGGCGTGCGCTTTGCGCCACCGCAGGGCATGGCCGAGGGTGCGCAGCTCGATCTCTTCGCGGATCTCACCGCGCCCGAGCGATGACAGGGATACGGGTCAGGCGTTCTTGCCTTTCTGCCACAGCACGTCGCCGCGCCCGCCGGCGCGGTTGAGCACCCGCGCGAGCACGAACAGCAGGTCCGAGAGGCGGTTGAGGTACTGACGCGGGCCGTCGCCCACGGCTTCCTCCAGCGCCAGCGCCACCAGCGCGCGCTCGGCGCGTCGGCACACGGTACGCGCCTGGTGGGTGAGGGCTGCGGCGCGGGTACCGCCGGGGAGGATGAAGTCCTTCAGCGGCTCCAGCGGCTCGTTGAAGCGGTCCAGCGTTTCCTCCAGCTTGGTCACCTGCTTGTCGGTGATCATCGTCATTCCGGGGATGCACACCTCGCCACCGAGGTCGAAGAGGTCATGTTGCACATCCACCAGCAACGCGCGCACGTCATCGGGCAAGTCCTCGCACAGCAGCACGCCGATGACCGCATTGCACTCATCCACTTCGCCCAGCGAATGGATGCGCAGGCTGTTCTTGGAGACGCGCTTGCCGTCGCCCAGGCCGGTGGTGCCGGCGTCGCCGGTGCGGGTGTAGATCTTCGAGAGTCGGTGTCCCATTGCGTGCCTGCCTCATGGTCTTCATATGTGTGGGGGGCACATTATAGGGCCCGCGTCGCCTGCCATTGCGCCCGGACGTGCCGGCGCGTACCATGCGATACGTTGTGTATTACAGTGCCCGCACCGCTATCCCAAGGTCAGCCCTTGTGTGGAGATCTCACCGCCATGACACTTTCGATCAGGCTCGAACCCGACCTCGAGCGCGACCTGGCGCTCGCCGCGGAGCGCACCGGCCGCAGCAAGAGCGACATCGTCAAGAGCTGCCTGCGCGAGCATCTTGCCCGGCTCGCACCGCGCAAGACGCCGTACGAGTTGGGCGTGGATTTGTTTGGATCCCCTGGCGTTGAGCCGGGGGTGCAGGAGCGTTCCAGCCCGGATTATGTCAGGCGTGAAATCGTGGAGCGGGTGCGTGCAGAGAACGATCGTTGATTCCGGTCCGCTGATTGCATTGTTCGAGCCCGACGAATCGCGTCACATCCAGGTCAGGCGCTTCATCCAGGGTTACGTTGGCGTTTTGTTGACGACATGGCCTGTGATTACCGAGGTCGGCCATCTTCTGGGGCATAGTGTGGAGCGTCAGCTCGCATTCCTGGCCTGGGTCGAGCGCGGTGGGGTGGAGATCTGCGTGCCAGGCGAAAACGCGATATCGACGATTCGTATCATGGCCGAGAAGTATCGCGATCTACCCATGGATGTGGCGGATGGTTCGCTCATCGTGCTGGGGCTCGAGACAGGCATCCGAGACATCATGACGTTTGATCGAGACTTTGATGTCTATCGTTTGCCTGATCGGTCCAGTTTTAACAATGTTCTTGCTGAATATCACTGAGAAATCATGAAATCCGCCGAAATCCGCGACAAATTCCTCAAGTTCTTCGAATCCAAGGGGCACCAGATCGTCGCCTCCAGTTCGCTGGTGCCGCATGACGACCCGACGCTACTGTTCACCAACGCCGGGATGAACCAGTTCAAGGACGTCTTTCTCGGCTTCGACAAGCGCCCCTACACCCGTGCCACCACCTCGCAGAAGTGCGTGCGCGCCGGCGGCAAGCACAACGACCTGGAAAACGTCGGCTACACCGCCCGCCACCACACCTTCTTCGAGATGCTGGGCAACTTCAGCTTCGGCGACTATTTCAAGCGCGACGCCATCCTGTACGCTTGGGAACTGCTCACCGACGTGTTCAAGCTGCCCAAGGACAAGCTGTGGGTGACGGTGTACGCCGAGGACGACGAGGCCTACGACATCTGGACCAAGGAAGTCGGTGTGCCGGCGGAACGGGTGATCCGCATCGGCGACAACAAGGGCGCGCGCTACGCCTCCGACAACTTCTGGATGATGGGCGACACCGGCCCGTGCGGGCCCTGCACCGAAGTCTTCTACGACCACGGCCCGGACATCTGGGGCGGCCCTCCGGGCTCGCCGGAGGAAGACGGCGACCGCTACATCGAGATCTGGAACAACGTGTTCATGCAGTTCAACCGCGACGAGCAGGGCGTGATGCATCCGCTGCCCAAGCCCAGCGTGGACACCGGCATGGGCCTTGAGCGCATCTCGGCGGTGCTGCAGCATGTGCACGCCAACTACGAGATCGACCTCTTCCAGCGCCTGATCGCCGCCGCCGCGCGCGAGACCTCCGACGCCGACATGGCCTCGCCCTCGCTGCGGGTGCTGGCCGACCACATCCGCGCCTGTTCCTTCCTCATCGCCGACGGCGTGATCCCGGGCAACGAAGGCCGCGGCTATGTGCTGCGGCGCATCATCCGGCGCGCGATCCGCCATGGCTACAAGCTCGGTGCGCGCGCCGCGTTCTTCCATCGCCTGGTCGCCGACCTCGCCGCCGAGATGGGCGAGGCCTACCCCGAGCTGCGCGAACAGCAGGCGCGCATCACCGCGGTGCTGAAGCAGGAGGAAGAGCGCTTCTTCGCCACCATCGAGAACGGCATGGAGATCCTCGAAGCGGAGCTCGGCGCGATGGAGAAGGCGGGCATCAAGGTGTTCTCGGGTGAGACCGCCTTCAAACTGCACGACACCTTCGGCTTCCCGCTCGACCTCACCGCCGATGTGTGCCGCGAACGTGAAGTTACCGTGGATGCGGTGGCCTTCGACGCCGCGATGGCGCGCCAGAAGGCGCAGGCGCGTGCGGCGGGCAAGTTCCGCATGGCGGCCAACCTGGAGTACGCCGGGCCCGACACCACCTTCCACGGCTACACCCAGCTCGATGCGCGCGGCAAGGTGCTGGCGCTCTACAAGGACGGGAGCGCGGTGAACGCGCTCGCCGAGGGCGAACAGGGCGTGGTGGTGCTCGACCACACCCCCTTCTATGCCGAATCTGGTGGCCAGGTCGGCGACCGTGGCGAGCTGCGCTCGGCCGGCGCGATCTTCGCGGTGGAAGACACCCTCAAGGTGCAGGCGGCGGTGTTCGGCCATCATGGCTTGGTCACCACCGGACGCCTGGCGGTGGGCGACGAGGTCGGTGCGCGGGTGGATGTCGCCGCGCGTGCCGCGACCGCGCGTAACCACTCCGTCACCCACCTGATGCACAAGGCGCTGCGCCAGGTGCTCGGCAGCCATGTGCAGCAGAAGGGCTCGCTGGTCGATCCGGACAAGACCCGCTTCGACTTCACCCATGCCGCGCCGCTGTCGGCCGGGGAGATCCGCGAGGTGGAAGAGTTGGTGAATGACGAGATCCTCGCCAACGCGGCCACTAGGGCCGAAGTGATGAGTCTCGAGGCCGCGCAGAAGACCGGCGCGATGATGCTCTTCGGCGAGAAGTACGGCGACGAGGTGCGGGTGTTGACGATCGGCTCGTCCACCGAGCTGTGTGGCGGCACGCATGTGTCGCGCACCGGCGACATCGGCCTCTTCAAGATCGTCGCCGAGGCGGGCATCGCGGCGGGCGTGCGGCGGGTCGAGGCGGTGACCGGTGCCAACGCGCTGCACTACCTGCAGGAGCAGGAGCGTCGCGTGCAGGGTGTGTCGGCGCTGCTGAAGGTGCAGCCGGACGATCTCGGCGAGCGCATTGCCGGCATTCTCGACAACGTCCGTGCGCTGGAGAAGGAACTTGCGCGTCTGAAATCCAAGCTCGCCTCCAGCCAGGGCGACGACCTCGCGGGCCAGGCGGTGGAGGTTGCCGGCCACAAGGTGCTCGCTGCCGTGCTGGAGGGGGCGGATGTACCGACGCTGCGCGAGGGCATGGACAAGCTCAAGGACAAGCTCAAGTCGGCCGCCATCGTGCTGGCGTCGGTGGTGGATGGCAAGGTGGGTCTGATTGCGGGGGTGACCGCCGACCTCACCGGCAAAGTCAAGGCTGGGGAGTTGGTGAACTTCGTCGCGCAGCAGGTGGGCGGCAAGGGCGGTGGTCGCCCCGACATGGCGCAGGCGGGCGGCACCGAGCCAGAGAAGCTTCCCGCAGCGCTGGCGGCCGTCCCCGAGTGGGTGGCGGGTAAGCTACTCTGAAACGGTTGGGCCACTGGCCGATGCTGTGCAGAAAGAGTTCGACAAGTCTATTCTTTTTGTTAAATAGCTGAGTAGTCGGTAATTTTTGGCGGCCTCGCAGTGTATCCGGCGTTAGGGTGCGGATATTCAGCGGGGTCGCCTTCTCGTTTCACGGGCGTGCTCCGGCAGGGTTCCTGCGGATGCCGGCCGCAATGAACAGGCCAGGGAGTGGCCCCGTCCAGTCATGCCGGCAAGGAGATTGCCAGCATGTCTGTGCTCATGTCATGCATTGGGACGCGGATCGGTCTGACGACACCTGCGATCGAGGATCATCGTGCCCGGCTCGGCGATCGTGCGGTTGCCTTCGTCGCGATCGGTGTGCCGATCATCATTTTCTTTGCGGTCGATGCCATTCTCCGGCAGGAGTACGTACGCCTCGGCCTGCTCGGTTCCACCGGGGCTCTGACGCTGTTCTCGGTGTGGAGGCTGGTCAGCGGACGCGGCGGACCATCGTTCGCGCGGCCCGCGGTGGCATCGTTCGCGACCCTTTGTCTCTATCTGATCGTGTATTCGGGTGATCAACACGCGCGTGCATTGTGGCTGCTCGCATTGCCACTGGTCGCCATCCTGCTGCTGCCGCCGCGGGAAGGCGCGGTGTGGACGATCACCACGATCGCGGGGGCGATCGTCCTCATGCTCGTCAGCGGAGAGTGGCCTGGCTCCAGTGCTTACACCTTCAACTACATGTCTCGCCTGGTGTTCACCGCGGCCCTGATCACCGGCGCCGTCCTCTGGTCGGAGCTCCTGCTGCAGCGCTATCAGTCCGAGCTCGAGACGCGCAATGGCGAACTGGCCCGCGAGCGAGACCAGTTGAAGCGCGAGATTCTCAGGCGAATCGCGCTCGAGGGCGAGTTGCGCCGGCTGGCCACGACCGATGCGTTGACCGGCTTACTCAACCGGCGCGCATTCCTGGCCGCATTCGCGGAGGAGCAGGCGCGCAGCCGGCGCAGTGGCAAGCCGTTTGCGCTGGTGATGATCGATATCGACCGGTTCAAGCAGGTCAATGATTGCCATGGTCACCCGGCGGGGGATGCGGTGCTGGTGCATCTTGCGCAGACCTTGCCCATGGTTTTGCGTGCGACCGATATCCCGGCGCGTCTCGGTGGCGAGGAGTTCGCGGTGCTGATCGGGGAGGCCGACAGCGAATGTGACGCGGAATCGGCCGCCGAGCGCATCCTCGATGCGATCCGTTCCCGTCCGGCGACGCTCCCGGACGGCAGCACGCTGGCCTTCACCGCCAGTGGCGGGGGCACGATGGTGAACTCCGACGAGGCGATCGAGGTGGCGATGTCGCGTGCCGACGCCGCGCTATACGCGGCCAAGGCCGGCGGTCGCGACCGACTCGTCTGGCGCTGACCGGATCGGCACCGAAGTGCCCCGCCACCCGCTCAGAACGGGAGCGCGAGGTCGGGCCAGACGGATTCGATCGCCTTGCGGAAGTCCCCCTGAATGCGCGCGAGTGCGGCGTCGTCGTCTGCCTCGAAGCGCAGCACCACCACCGGCGTCGTGTTCGACGGACGCGCGAGGCCGAAGCCGTCCGGATACTCCACCCGCAGGCCGTCTATGGTGATGCGTTCGGTCTGCGGTGAGAAGCCTGCCGACGCCTTGAGTCTTCGCACCAGCTCGAAGGGCTCGCCCTCGTTCATCTGGATGTTGAGCTCCGGTGTGCTCACCGCATCCGGCAGCGCCTTCAGGACCGCGCTCGCGTCCGCTTCACGTGACAGGATCTCGAGCAGGCGCGCGCCAGCGTAGAGTCCATCGTCGAAGCCATACCAGCGCTCCTTGAAGAACATGTGGCCGCTCATCTCGCCCGCGAGCGGCGCGCCGGTCTCCTTGAGCTTGGCCTTCACCAGTGCGTGGCCGGTGTTCCACATCGTTGCCTTGCCGCCACGTGCGGTGATCCACGGCGCGAGATTGCGGGTGCATTTCACGTCGTAGATGATCTCGCCGCCCGGCACGCGGCTCAGCACGTCGGCAGCGAAGAGCAGCAGCTGGCGATCCGGGTAGATGATCTCGCCATCCTTGGTGACCACGCCGAGGCGGTCGCCGTCGCCGTCGAAGGCGAGCCCCAGCTCGGCGTCGGTGTCGCGCAGCGCGCGGATGACGTCCTCGAGGTTCTCCGGTTTGGAGGGGTCCGGGTGGTGGTTGGGGAAGTGACCGTCGACCTCGCAGAAGAGCTCGATCACCTCGCAACCCAGCGCGCGGAACAGTGCGGGTGCGATCCCGCCCGCAACCCCGTTGCCGCAGTCGATGACGAGCTTCATCGGCCGCGCGAGTTTCACGTCCGACACGATGCGCTGCAGGTAGGCCTCGTCGACACGCGCGCTGCGCAGGCTGCCCGCGCCGTGGGCGAGATCGCCCTCGGCGATGCGCCGACGCAGCGCCTGGATCATGTCGCCGTAGAGCGTCTGGCCGCCGAGCACCATCTTCAGCCCGTTGTAGTCCGGCGGGTTGTGGCTGCCGGTGACGCTGACGCAGGAATGCACACCGAGCTCGTATGCTGCGAAGTAAGTGACCGGTGTCGGCACGCAGCCGATGTCCACCACGTCCACGCCCGCAGCACGGATGCCGTCCGCGAGTGCGCCTGCGAGCTCGGGGCCGGAAAGGCGCCCGTCGCGGCCGATCGCGATTGCGCCCAGGCTGCGCGCGCGGGCCTCGCTGCCAAGTGCGTGGCCGATGGCGCGAACCGCTTCGGGTGTCAGGCTGCGGTCGACGATGCCGCGGATGTCATAGGCCTTGAAGATCTCGGCGGCGGGGATGAAGGGGGCGGGCGTGTCGGTCGGCATGGGGGGCGCGTCGTCATGTTCGGAAGGCCCCGATTATCGCAGAATCATGTCGTCGTGGTGTTGCAGTGCACGATGCGTTCACACCCCGGCATCTCGACAGTGTGCGAGGATGCGCTGCGCCAGCCAATCCGTGCGCCCCGGTGGGGCTCCGGCGATGAAACCGACATGGCCACCGCCTTCCGTGCACTCGAAGGTTACGGCGCGCGCAAGCTGTTCGGGGGTAGGTAGCGCAGCGGGTGGCACGAAGGGGTCGTTGGCCGCATTCAACACCAGCGTCGGCACGCGGATGGCGCCAAGCCAGGGTTTGCTCGACGCGCGTCGCCAGTAGTCGTCCGCATTGCGGAAACCGTGCACAGGTCCGGTATAGGCATCGTCGAAGGCATGCAGGGTATGTGCGGCACGGGCACGCCTGATGTCGAAGCTGCCCGGGAAGCGGGCGTGCTTGTGATCCGCCTTGGCGATCAGGGTGGCGAGAAAGTGGTGTGTGTAGATACGGTTGAAGCCGCGCGCGAGCGCATGGCCGGAGATCGTGAGGTCGAGTGGGGCGCATACCGCCACGGCGCTGTCGAGTATGCCGACCGCAGCGGCCTCGCGCTCGCCGAGCCATTTCAGCAGGGCGTTGCCGCCGAGCGAGACGCCAGCCGCATGGAGTGGTGCGCCGTTGGCGCGGGCGTGCAGCACGCGCAGGATCCAGTCGATCTCTTCCGCATCGCCCGAGTGGTAGGCGCGCAGCAAGCGGTTGGGTTCGCCCGAGCAGCCTCGAAAGTGCGCGACGACGCCGCGCCAGCCCGCTTTGCCCACCGCGCGCATCAGGCTGCGCGCATAGTGCGAGGCGCTGGAGCCCTCGAGGCCATGGAACAGAACGATCAGCGGTGCTGCCGCATCCGCTTGCGCATCGTCGTCCTGCAGCCAGTCGAGGTCGATGAAGTCGCCGTCCGGCGTGCCGATGCGTTCGCGCCGGTAGGCGGGCAGGCCACCCTTGCGCAGGAAGGGCACGATAGTCTGCAGGTGACCACCGGGCAGCCATGCCGGGGAGAGCGGGGTGCGACTCACGGCTGGACGTGGGGTGTCAATGCACGACGCGCGGGCTGGTGTGGTCCGGCAGGTGCAGCGGCTCTGGGGTGGCGGAGGCATGGTGCAGCACCATCTTCCAGCCGTGCGGGCCGCGCGCATAGACATTGGTGGCGATCAGCGGCGGTTGGAGCTGGTCGTCGCCTTCCACTGCGATGTGTTCCAGCACGTTGTGGACGGTGAGCACCATGCTGGCACTCGCCATGAGCTGCGACACACGCACGTTGAGGCGCACGCCGCCTTCGAAGAGCTGGCGCCAGGACTGGCGGATTGCGGTGAGTCCGACCAGGCGCGGTCCTTCCGGGTGGATGCAGGCCACTTCCTCATCCTCGGACCACACCGACATCATCGCTTCCAGGTCGGAGCGGGCGAGGGCATCGTAGAACGCCGCTTCGACTTCGGCGGCGGAATTGAAGATCTGCTTGCTCACGCGAGGTCTCGCAAAAAAAGCACGCGCCCCGGACCGATCGGTCGGGGGCGCGCAAGGTTCCGTAGCGAACCGATCAGTGATGGCCCTTGGGCCGCTCACCGGTGAACACGTAATGTGCGCTGCAGTAAGGGCAGGTGGCTTCGCCTTCCTTCAGCACGTCTAGGAACACGCGCGGGTGCTGGGCCCACAGTGGCGCGCCGGGGCGCGGGCAGGCGATCGGCAGATCCTTCGCGGTGACGTTGATGGTAAGGGGCTTGTCGCGGGTTTCGGCCATGATGTTTCCTTGCTCAGACGTAGGCGAGCCAGTGGTCGTACTCGGGCGCGCGGCCATTGACGATGTCGAAGAAGCGCTTCTGAATCTTCTCGGTGATCGGCCCGCGGCGACCTTCGCCGATGGTGCGGTTGTCGAGCTCGCGGATCGGTGTGACTTCCGCCGCGGTGCCGGTGAAGAAGGCCTCGTCGGCAATGTAGATGTCGTCGCGGGTCATGCGCTTGGCCTGCACCTCGAGACCGAACTCGCGCGCAACCTGGATCACCGAGTCGCGCGTGATGCCGGTGAGCGCCGAGGCGATCTCCGGCTCGTAGATCTTGCCGTCCTTGATCACGAACAGGTTCTCGCCCGCGCCTTCGGCGACGAAGCCCTGCACGTCGAGCAGCAGCGCCTCGTCGTAACCTTCCTGGGTGACTTCCAGGTTGGCGAGGATGGAGTTCGAGTAGGTGCTCGCGACCTTGGCACGCGGCATCGTCGAGTTGACATGATGGCGGGTGTAGGAAGACGTCTTCACGCGGATCCCCTTTTCCAGGCCTTCCTCGCCGAGGTAGGCGCCCCACGGCCAGGCGGCGATCGCGACGTGGATGGTCGCGCCGCGCGTCGAGATGCCCATCTTCTCCGAGCCGTAGAACGCGAGCGGACGCAGGTAGCAGGATTCGAGCTTGTTAGCGCGCACCACCTCGAGTTGGGCCTGCATGAGCTCATCCTTGGACCACGGGATGTTCATCATGTAGATCTTGCCTGAGTTGATCAGCCGCTGCGTGTGCTCGGCGAGGCGGAAGATCGCCGTGCCCTTGACCGTGTTGTAGGCGCGCACGCCTTCGAAGACCGCGAGGCCGTAGTGCAGCGAGTGGGTGAGCACGTGCGTGGTGGCATCGCGCCAGGGAACGAGCTTGCCGTCGTACCAGATGAAGCCGTCGCGATCGGACATGGACATGGGGAGTCTCCTGCGTGTGATGGTGCTGCGGCGCCTCGGCCCGCAACGGACTCGGGATTTTAGCGCAAACTACCACTTTGCGTGGAGGCCTGCGGGCGCTGTGGCGCTTGCGTGGCCGATGTCTCCTGTGGCTGTCGGCGCGCCCGCATGGCGGGTAAAATGCGCCCCTTGATCCAGCCCGCTCTGGCCGGGGCTGACGACAATCGGGAGTGCAGGCAGGTGCAAGCGACGGATGCGAGGTGGTGCCCCAATGTGACGGTGGCCGCAGTCATTGAGCGGGATGGGCGGTTCATGCTGGTGGAAGAGGAGACCGACGCCGGGCTGCGCTTCAATCAGCCGGCCGGGCACCTGGATGAAGGCGAGTCGCTGATCGCCGCGGCATCGCGCGAGGCGCTTGAAGAGACGGCTCATCACTTCACTCCGGAATGGCTGGTCGGCATATACCAGTGGCCGCGACCCGATGGCGCGCTCACCTACCTGCGCTTCGCATTCGGCGGTGTCCTGGGCGATGCTGTCGCGGGGCGCGCGCTGGATGCCGGCATCCAGCGCGTGGTGTGGATGACCCCCGACGAGTTGCGAGCCTGCGTTGAGCGGCACCGCAGCCCGCTTGTGATGCAGTGCGTGGATGATTGGCTCGCGGGGTGCCGCCACCCTTTGAGCCTGTTGCGGCACTACGGCTGAGTAGCGGCGGATGCGTCTTTGGTGCGCGCTGCTGCTGGCCTTGCCGGGTATGCTGTCGGCGACCGGGGTTGCGCGCGCTGGCGAGGTGCTGAGGGTATGCTTTGGTTATGGCTGCAGCGAGACCGTACCGGTGCGCTTCCTCGAGCATGAACTGGCGTCGTTAGCGGCGCTTTTCGCCGGAGTGGGTGATGCGGCCGGGGAGCGTGACGCGGTCGCGCATGCGGTGGGTGAACTCTACCGCGTGGCGGGCGGGCAGACCCCGGTGTTCATGGACCGCGGTGGTAACTACGCGGATGATGAAGCCTACGGACGCATGGACTGCATCGATCACTCGACCACGACCACGCACATGCTCGGCCTGATGGCGCGACGCGGTTGGTTGCGCTTTCACGAGGTCGTCGAGCCGGCGCGACGTACGCGAATATTCACACAGCATTTCTCGGCGCGCATGCGCGAGCGCAGCGGGACGGATGATGCACCCCGGATCGGCGGTGGGAAGGGTGACCATGTGGCGGTGATGCTGGCCCTGTGTGATTGTCCCGAGGTGGTGGAAGACTTGGCGCCGCGCCCGGTGCCATCCACCGACACGCGTTTGAAGCCGGAACCGGGCGAGTTCGTCGTCGATAGCTGGTTTCGCGAGAATGGCGAGCCTGCGGTGGTGATGCCGTTGGCTGAATGGATGAATGGAGAAGGACCGGATGTCGAATAGTCAGGACCCGCAGGGGATGAAGGTGGTGGTCGGCATGTCCGGCGGTGTGGATTCGTCGGTGGCAGCGCTGCTGCTCAAGCAGCAGGGCTATCAGGTTACCGGCCTATTCATGAAGAACTGGGAGGACGATGACGACGACGCCTATTGCTCGACGCGCCAGGATCTCGTCGACGTGGCCTCCGTGTGCGACGTGCTGGGCATCGACCTGGAGGTGGTAAATTTCTCTGCCGAATACAAGGAGCGTGTATTCGCCGACTTCCTGCGCGAGTACGAGGCCGGACGCACGCCCAACCCGGACATCCTGTGCAATTCCGAGATCAAGTTCCGCTGTTTCCTCGATCATGCGCTGAAGCTGGGCGCGGACCGCATTGCCACCGGTCACTATGCGCGCGTGCGCTCGTGGGTGAATGACGGGCGCACCGAGCACCAGCTCCTGAAGGCAGAAGACGGCACCAAGGACCAGAGCTATTTCCTCTACAGGCTCAATCAGTCGCAGCTCGCCAGCACCCTGTTTCCGCTCGGCGACCTCTACAAGCGCGAGGTGCGCGCGCTGGCCGCCAAGGCCGGGCTGCATGTCGCCGACAAGAAGGACTCGACCGGAATCTGTTTCATCGGCGAGCGGCCGTTCCGGGAATTCCTGCAGCGCTACCTGCCGACGCGCCCGGGCGAGATCCGCGCGCTCGACGACAACCGCCTGCTCGGCGAGCACGACGGCTTGATGTACCACACCATAGGCCAGCGCAAGGGGCTGCGCATCGGCGGCATCAAGGGCATGCAGGACGATGCTGGCGAGCATGATGCATGGTACGTCGCCGCCAAGTCGGTGGCCGACAACGTGCTGTACGTCGTGCAGGGGCACGATCATTCGGCACTCTTGCGCGAGCGCCTGAGCGCGCTCGATCTCAACTGGATCTCCGGGCGCGAGCCACACACCCATTGGGTATATACCGCCAAGCCGCGTTACCGCACGCCGGACATGCCGTGCGAAATCGATGCGCTCCACGACGGCAGGGCCGAGATCGCGTTTGCCCAGCCGCAATGGGCGCTCACGCCCGGCCAGAGCGTGGTCGTCTACGAGTCGATGGTGTGTCTCGGCGGTGGCATCATCGCCTGACGGCGCCGAGGTGACTGCGCGGGAGGCGCATGGGCGGACGGGCGGCCCTCACATGGGCACGATGTGGAGACGCACCAGCGCCAGCTCGGCGAAGTGCTCGCAGTGGTTGATGTACTCGCGCGTGCTCTTCGGCATTGTCACCCGCGCACGTGCCATATAGCTGATCAGTTCGGTGCCCTTGGCCAGCAACTGCACGCCATCCGAGGCGAGCTGGCGCAATTCTTCACTGGGTGCTGCTGCAAGATGCGGTTTGAAGGCATTGAGTTGCTCGCCGGCCACCGCGAAATCCGTCCAGATGTCGAAGATGGCTTCGTCGGTGCGCAGCGTCTCGGTCTTCGCTTTCGCCGCCTCGCAGTAGCGGAACACGAAGCTCTCGACGCCGCGGAAGATCGGCAAGGGAGCGAAGGTGGAGACCATCACGCCTGCAATCCTGTCGATGTCGCGTAGCGTCTGCGCAATCTTCACGTAGCGGCTGTCGTAGAACGCCTCGATAGGGATCGAGAACGCGCGGAAAGGCTCGCCCCACAGTTCGTCGATTCCTTCATCGCCGCTGCGGTGGCGCACCATCTTGCCGAGTTGCAGCGCGTCCTGCAGGCACTGGCCGCATTCGCGCATCAAGGCGCCGTCCTGCTCGACCTCGACCCCCTCTTCCTGAAGGTCTACCAGGCGGGTGAAGATGTCGGTGGCGCGGTTGAACAGCGCGCCGGCGAGCATCGCCCCTTTCACGCGCCTGCGCTCCGGGTCTGTCTCCGTCTCGAAGGCCTGGCGGGCCTCCTTGAGCCGCTTGCCCGGGATGTTGATGCCGTGCTCCACGTGGTTGAACAGACGGCGGGTGAGTGCCTCGATCAGCCGACGTTTCTGCCTGATGTTGTCCACTGGAGGGTCGTATGCCTTGATCCAGTAGCCGTCGTAGTAGACACGCCGGACATTTGCGATGACTGCAACCGTTCCATTGGCAATCGGAGTGCTCATGATCTGGGGGCCGATATTGTTCTTGAACGAGGGGCGCACTGAGTGGCGCTTTCGGTTGTGCAAAGCAATATAGCTCGGCTTTGCGCTTTGTGCGATGCGATTCTTTCAAAAATTTCAACTTTCGCGATCGTGGGCGATCTCGCCGCTGCGTTCAGGAAACGCGCGCGATGTCGCGTCCGTTGAGTCGGTCGCGACGCTGCTTGCGGCGCTTGACCACGACACGGATGCGCCATGCGAGCAGTACTGCGAAGTAGCCAAGCACCGCCGAGACGCAGGCCATGATGAACATGCCCAGGATCAGCGGTTGCCCGATGCCGGTCACCCAATGCACGGTTTCTGCCAGCCATGAGGTGCTTTCCGCGACTGCGGTCGCCGCTGCCTGAGGTGGCACCGCTTCCCCGCCCAGCGGATGGAGCAGGCGGTTGCCGAGGCGGTAGGCGAAGTAGTAGATCGGGCCGTAAGTCAGTGGATTGCTCACCAGGGTGGAGAGCGCCGCAATCCACAGGTTGGCGCGTGCGAAGAGGGCGACGATCGCCGCGGCGGGGATCTGAGCAACGGGGATCATGAAACCGAAGAATGCGCCGATCGCGACACCGCGCGCGACCGCATTGCGGTTCATGTGCCACAGCAGCGGGTCGTGCAGGCGGGGCCCCAGCCACCGCAACATGCGGCTATTGACGATGCCTTCGCGCGTCGGCACAAAACGTTTGTACATGTTGGTCTCGATTGGGAGTTGCACATATTACCGTACCGTGATCGGCGCCGGATGCTCGAACGTCCGTGCGCGCTTCGTCCCGATTCTCCTTTGGCGGCGTGGAGGTGGAGAGGTTCATGGTTCGGACGGCCGTGGCAACGTCCGGATCGCGAAGCGGGGCCCGGAAGGGCACGATCAGCGGGACTTCTGTCACCGAAAAATCGTCAAATTGGCAAATGTCATGAAAAGGAGCTAAATCTAGATCTAAAGTGAGAGCAGTTGGGGTCGTAAAGAGTCCAGCGATGACATTCACGTCAGGGAGAAGCGATCATGCTCGATACGATGAGACTGCGGACGAAGATCGTCCTGCTCGTGCTGGCGGCCTTCCTCGGCTTGAGCACCATCATCACCCTTGGAGCCGTTGCCGTGCGGGGCGACCTCATGGATGCGCGCAAGCTCCAGATCAGGTCGATGGTCGAGGCCTCGCTACAGATCGCCTCCGCGTATCATGCGCGCGCTGTCGCTGGCGAACTCAGCGAGGGCGAAGCGCAGGAACTCGCCAAGCGCGCAATGCATGACATGCGCTTCGGCGGCGCCGATGGCAAATCCGAGTACGTCTACATCTGGTCTACCGCAGGGGTATCGGTGATGCATCCCATTCGTCCAGAGTGGGCTGGCCGCGACATGACCGCGGAGGTCAAGGATGGCCAGGGACGCTACACCATCCGGGACATCGTCGCAGTGGCAAGCAGCGCGGGTGCCGGCTTCGTGGATACCGCCTTTCCGCGCCCGGGCACGACAGAGGCGGTCGCCAAGCTTCAATACGTCGCGACCTTCAAGCCATGGAGCTGGATCATCGGTACCGGGGTGTACGTCGACGACGTCAAGGCGGCCTTCGTCGCCCGGCTCAGCGTCGATCTTGCAATCAGCGGGGTGATCATGGCCGTCATCGTCGGCCTCGGGGTCTTGATCGCGCGTTCAGTTCTGAGTCAGATCGGAGGGGAGCCGGCCGACGCTCTGGCGATCATGGAACGCGCGGCGGCGGGGGATCTGACGGTTGACGTGAATGCCGCGCCGGGCAGCATGCTGGGCGGGCTGTCGCGGATGTTGCGCTCGCTGCGTGAGATCGTCTCCCAGATCGCTCGTGGGGCGCAGACTCTGCGGGACACTGCGGAGAGCATCTCGCATGCGTCCGGGCAGGTCGCGGTGGCGTCGAGCCGGCAGGCGGATTCGACCTCGGCGATGGCGGCTGCGATCGAGCAGATGACCGTGTCGATCAACCATATTTCGGATTCTGCGCGCGACACCGAGGGCGACTCCTCCGAGGCGACGAACAAGGCGGCAAGCGGCGAACAGAAAGTGGCCACGGCAACGGACGAGATGCAACGCATCGCGGGCACCGTGTCGACGGCCGCCGACAGGATACGTTCGCTAGAGGCACGTACCAGCGAGATCTCCTCCATTGCAGGCGTGATCAAGGAGATCGCGGCGCAGACCAACCTGCTCGCGCTCAACGCGGCGATCGAAGCCGCACGCGCAGGCGAACAGGGCAGAGGCTTTGCGGTCGTCGCCGATGAGGTGAGGAAGCTGGCCGAGCGCACATCTGCGGCCACTGAGGAGATCGGCGGCATGATCGGAGCGATCGAGGGCGACACGCGCAGCGCGGTCGACACGATGGATCAGGCCTTGCCGCAGGTCGAGCGTGGCGTGGAATTGGCGCAGGAGGCTGCACAGTCGCTGCGCGACATCCGGGACGGCGCCAGCACCACGCTGTCGCGCATTCGCGACGTGGCATTGGCCACGCGCGAACAGAGCGCCGCGAGCAATGCAATTGCCCAGCAGGTGGAAAGTATCGCGCAGATGGTCGAGGAGACCAGTGCGTCCACACAGCAGACAGCCGAGTCGGCGCAGAGCCTGGAGCGCGTGGCGCGCGACCTCGGTGACTTGGTGGCGCGCTTTCGCTACTGACCGCTGCGCCCAGGGGGCAGGGCGTGCCCGCTGACTCCTGGGTGACTTACAGCATGTCCGGTGCGATGACGGTGCGCAGCACCGTCTGGCTCTCGCCGTCGCGCACGCGGTTGGAGAACCACCACAGCGCACCCTTCTTGATCGTCCAGTCGGCCTCTGCGCCGGAAAGCAGTAGCGCGGCGAGCCGGCCCAGCGAGGGCTGGTGGCCAACGATGAGGCAGGCGCCGTTGCCATCGGGCCAGCCGCTCGCCGCAATGAGGTGTGCGACCTCGGCGTCGGTGCCCAGCGCCGTGACGATGTCGAATGTGTCGGTGAAGGCGGATGCCGTCTGACGCGTCCGCACCGTTGGGCTGACCAACACCTTCAGGCGTTTTGGCCGGTTCTTTTCCAACCAATCAGCGACCTTGCGCGCCTGCTTCTCGCCTCTCTCCGTCAATTCCCGCGCCTGGTCCGGAAAGCCGTCGACCGCTTCCGCATGGCGCCAAAGCAACAGATCCATGTCTCCCACCTTGTCATGAAAAGCGCGGATTCTCGGCACTCCAGGTTACGGCAATATGACTGACACGACCGACTGCGACGCATGCGATATCAATGCGCCCCGCGATGCCCCTTGCGTGCCTTGTCTGTGTGCCACGGTGCGCGGCCCCACAGCAGGGGGTCGAGCTCCACGATCGCGCGACGGCTCAGCTTTGCGTAACGGGGCCCGTGCCAACCGCACGCGAAGCCTGCTGCGGCGCGCAGGTCGGGCGCATCTCCGGCCCAGGCGACGAGGCGGTTGCGCGCGACGTCGAGGTCATTGATGAAACCCAGCGCCGCCTGCGCTTGCGCCAGCGCCTCGATGTAGCGCTTGGTGGCGCCCGCAGGCATCAGCGGAGCGAAGAACTCCATGCCGTAGCGCAAGCCCTTCAGCGTGATGCGCAGCGCATGCAGCTTGGCGGGCACCAGATCGCGCGCAGCCTCATGGCGCCTGCGGATGCGCTTTCGTAGCCGGTCGAGCTGCAACTGGGCAAAGCGCGTCAGATCCACCGCGCCAATCAGGCTGTTGGTCGGCAGTACATGCAGGGCAGTGGTGAGTCCGATCAACATGCGGCCCTGGGCGGCAGGGTCGAGCTTGCCGCATGCCTGCGCGCGGGCGTCGTCGCGTGCAGCGCGCACGATCCCCTGAAGCTTTGCCAGGGCTGCGTCCTCATCGCTGTTGGTACCGGCCACCGGTGCGAGGATCTCGTCGTAAAGCACGTCCAGATCTCGCGCATCGCCAAAGCTGTTGGCGTTGTCGCGCAGCCGTTCGCCCCACTCGAGCACGAATTCGGCCGGCAGCGCAGGTGCGAAGAGCTTCAGCAGCGAACGCAGCCGGCGCTGCGAGACGCGCAACTGGTGGATGAACTCGGGGTTGTCGTTGGTCAGCGCGCCGGTCGCGTTCGCCTGCCACTGGCGGACGCAGGAGAAGGCCAGCTCGCGGAAGGCTTCCACGGGCGTCATCCTGGCGCTGATGGTCGAGCGCTCCGCGCGCAACGGCGCGTGCAGGTGGCCCTGATGCAGGCGGTAGCCACGCTCCGCCTTGCTGACGTCGCTGGGCAACAGTGGCAGGTCGGTCGCGAGGCTGCAGGCAAGTTGCAGGAGATCGAGCGCGGTACCCCGCTCGAGCTCCAGTTCCAGTTCGCAGATTGGCTCCTTGTGCTCGCCCGCGACGATCTCGCCGACGTCCAGCATCACCAGGATGCTCGGGCCGTCCTCGCTTGCGATGCGGCGCGTCTCCCGCTTGAAGCGGGTCGAGAAAATCGGCACGAGTTCGGACTGGTGTTTCTCGAGAAGCTTGCGTGCCTTGGGGTCATCCACCATGTCGAAGCGGAATGCGGCCTCGAACGGCTGCTCCCACTCAGGCCGGCTGCTCAGGCCGGCAGTGGAGGTGGCTGCGCACTTGACCGTCTGCAGCAGCATGCGGCCCTGCCGACGGGTGCGCACCGCCACCTTGTGCGCCTTCAGGACCAGATCCTCGGTGTCGAAGTAGGTATTCTCCAGGGTGACCGCATTGCCGAGCTTTTCCGCACCGGCGATCGTTCCGTGCCGGCGCAACGTGGTCAGCGCCGCGCGAGGTAGCGCAAGCTTGAGTTCGATTTCCTGGCTCATTGGCGGCCCGTATTGGTGCATAGGCACCAGTTCAGTGATATTCGTCGATTCTAGTCGGGCAGGCGGAAGCTGTCATGCGTTGAAATATTTCACGAATAGCTCGCTTTCCGGATGTATTCCGCAATACTGGATCCGCCGCGCACCCGCGCTTACCCCCCGAACACCCGCTTCCACAGCGCGACCACCGGTTCCCGAACTTCCGCTACTTCGTCAGGCGTGACCCGCGAGGAGAGTCCGTTGAGGCGCTGGCGGTGTTGGAGGCGACGCATCTGGCGGTAGCTGTCGCCGCATTGGGCTGCGAGGTCGACCGGGATCAGGCCGAGCTCGCCGGCGATGCGCAGCAGTGCGATGTTGCCGAGGTTGCCGGTGAGGGCCTGATGTTCGTGCGCGTGTCCGAGGACGAGATACTGGATCAGGAACTCGACGTCGATCAGCCCGCCCTCGTCATGCTTGAGGTCGAAGGCCTGCCCCTTGCTGCCGTGGGCGTCGCGCATCTTGTTGCGCATCGCCAGCACCTCGGCCCGCAGCACATCCAGGTCGCGGCGCTGGCACAGGATCTCGCGGCGGATGTTCTCGAAGGCCTCGCCGAGCGCGGCATCGCCGGCGGCGAAGCGCGCGCGGGTGAGCGCCTGGTGCTCCCACACCCAGGCGCTCTCGAGCTGGTATTTGCGGAAGGCCTCGAGCGAAGTGACGAGCAGGCCGGAGTCGCCATTGGGGCGCAGGCGCAGATCGGTCTCGAACAGGATGCCGGCGGCGGTCTGGCTGGACAGCCAGGTGTTGATGCGTTGGGCGAAGCGGGAGTAAAGCTCGAGCGCTTCCGGCGCGTCGTCGTCGAACAGGAAGATGATGTCGAGATCCGACGCATAGCCGAGCTCCTTGCCGCCGAGCTTGCCGTAGGCGATGACCGCGAAGCGTGGGGTGTCGCGATGACGGTTCTTGATCTTCTTCCACACCAGCGGCAGCGTGAGCGCGAGGATGACGTCAGCGAGTGCGGAGAGGTGATCCGCAAGGCGCTCGACGCTGAGTTTGCCGGCGATGTCCTGGGTGAGGAGCCGGAAGACCTGCGCGTGGTGTTGCTCGCGCATCATGTCCATCTGGTGTTCCATGTCGGGTTCGATGGCGTCCAGCGCGGCGCCGAGCTCTTCCCCGACCTGCGCCCAGTCCGGGTCATGGTCGAGGTTGCGGTCATCGAGCAACTCGTCGAGCAGGATGGGGTGGCGGGTGAGGTATTGCGCCGCCCAACGCGACGCGCCGATCAGGTCCACCACTCGCCGCAGCGCCTGCGGGTATTGCTGCAGCAGTGCAAGGTACGCGCCGCGCCTGCTGATGGCCTCGAGGAGGTCGAAGCAGCGCGCCAGTGTGTCGTCCGGCATCGGTGAGCCGGCGGCGGCCTCGATGATGCGCGGCACCAGTGTGTCGAGGCGGTTGCGGCTGCGGTTCGGGAGTTGCTGGTAGCGCGCGCTGCCGTGGAAGGCATCGAGGCGCATGGCCACCGCGGCCGGGTCGCGGTAACCCAGCCCCGCCAGCAGCGGCGGGACGCTCTCGTCGCCGGTCGACGTCCACACGTTGTCGAGTGCGTGGCCTTCGTCGCTCGGATCACTGAACACGTCCTCGAAATGGCGGCTCACTGCGGAGCGATGGGCGTCGAGTCGTGCCAGCAGCGCGGCACTGTCGGGTAGCGCCATGCCGCGCGCGATCAGCACCAGGTCGTCGGGGTTCGCCGGCAGGTCGTGAGTCTGGGCGTCGTCGAGGTATTGCAGGCGATGTTCCACCCGGCGCAGGAAGTCGTAGGCATTGCTCAATTCTGCGATGGCGTCGAGCGTGAGGATGCCGCGTTCGGCGAGCTGGCCCAGCACCTTGAGGGTCGGGCGGATCTGCAGGTCGCGGTCGCGGCCCCCCCGGATCAGCTGGAACACCTGTGCGATGAATTCGATCTCGCGGATACCACCCGGACCGAGTTTGACATTGTTGGCACGGTCGCGGCGCTCGACTTCGCGGCGGATCTGCGCGTGCAGGTCGCGCATCGCGTTGATCGCGCCGAAGTCCAGATACTTGCGGAACACGAAGGGGCGCGCGATCTTTTCCAGCTCGCGCCAGCGCTCGCCGTTGAGCACGCGCGCCTTGATCCAGGCGTAGCGCTCCCACTCCCTGCCCTGGGTGATGAAGTAGTTTTCCAGCATGTCGAACGAGCACACCAGCGGGCCGGAGTCTCCATTGGGCCGCAGCCGCATGTCGACGCGAAAGACCTGGCCGTGCTCGGTGACGTCGGCAAGCATCTTGATGATGCGCTTGCCGAGGCGCTCGAAGAACTCGAAGTTGCTGATCACCTTGGCACCGCCAGTGTCGCCGTCCTCCGGGTAGATGAAGATCAGGTCGATGTCCGACGAAACGTTGAGCTCTCGGCCGCCGAGCTTGCCCATGCCGATGACCAGCAGCTCCTGCTCCCAGCCGGACTGCGAGAGTGGTACGCCGTAGCGCTCGACCAACGCGGCCCGGCTGACATCGTGGGCGTGGCGGATGGCGATCTCGGCGAGCACCGTCATCGACTCGGTGACCTCGCCCAGGCTGGCCTCGCCGGCGAGGTCGCGCACCATCACGTGGCAGACCACCCATACGCGCAACTGGCGCAGGATCGCAGGCAGGGTGTCCTCGTCGGGCTTGCGCGCGGTGATGAAGTGCGTCATCTCGTCTTCGCCGAGCGGTGTGTCCAGCGATGCGACGAGCTGATCCCGCAGCCAGGGGCGGCTGTCGAGCATGCGTGCGAGATAGCGCGACAGCCCGGCCGCGTGCGCGAGTCGATCGGCGTTCTGTGATAATTGGCAAGACATCGTGTTGGCTTCCTGCTCGGTTGCTAGAATCGCGGGCCGTCTTCAATGCCCGGATGCCTGGCGGTGTTTGAGTGTGCTTCAGCCGGGATTGTAGCCAACCCCGGCATCATTCCGCTGTACCCACGCCCGACAGGGCGCGCCCGAGATGAATGTTCCCGAAAACCGCTCCGCTGCAGGCCCTGCTGCCATCCCGGCGGGTCGCGGCGTGGGCGGTTGGTTGCGTCTGGCGCTATGGAGCCTTTTCTTCGTGCTCGGACTGGGCCTGCTCGCGCTGCGCAGCGTCGTCCTGCCGGCCGTCGACGCTTACCGCTCGGAGATCGCGGCGGCAATCGGTGACCGCGTGGGGCTTGTCGTCCAGATTGAAAGCATCGATGCGCGCTGGTCGGGCCTGCGACCCTGGTTCGGTTTGCATGGGGTGACGTTGCGCGACGCGGCCGGCGCCACCGTGTTGCGCCTCGCGTCGGTCGAGGCCAGCCTTGCGTGGAGGTCCTTGGTGGCGGGCGAGCCGGTACTGGACCGCGTCCGCATCGAGGCGCCCGATCTGGTCGTGGAGCGCGATCCGGATGGACAGCTCCGTATCGCCGGCGTCGCGCTGGACCTGCCCGGGGATGCCGGCGGCGCAAGCACATTGCGCAACTGGCTCACCTTGCCACGCGAGGTCGTGTTGCGCGGCGCGGCGCTGCGCTGGCGCGATCGGCTGCGCGGCGCGCCGGAGCTGGCGCTGACCGGCTTCGACCTGCGCCTGATCGGTAGCCACGGCGGGCTGAAGTTCGGTCTGCGGGCCTCGCCTCCGCCCGCGCTGGCGCAGTCCATCGATGTGCGCGGCGAAATTGTGGATGAGGGGCCACGGGATGGTGACGGGCCGACCGGGCGTCTTTACGTGGCTGTGGCCGACCTGGTACTGGACGCCTGGCAGCCATGGCTGGAAGTTCCCGTGCCGCTCGCGGGGACGGGCTCGCTGCGGATGTGGCTGGAACTGGACAGCGGACGACTGGGCGAGGCGCACGCGCAATTTGTACTCGGGAACCTCGCCACGCGACTCGGTGAAGGTCTGCCGGCGCTTGCGCTCACCGACGCCGCGGGCGCGTTGCGCTATCAGTCGCGTGATGGCGTCCTCAGTTTGGGCATGCGTGGCCTGTCGATGACACCGCGCGACCAACCGCCGGTCGCGCCGGTCGATGCGTCGCTCACCCTGCAGGGACCGGATGGGCGTGATGGCGGCGAGTTCGAATTGAACCGCATCGATGTCGCTGCCCTCGCCGGGCTGGCCGCACACCTGCCGCTGGACGGGGGGCTGCGTGAACAGTTGGCGCTGCTCGCGCCACGGGGTGCGCTCGAGGATGTGAGGCTTCGTTGGTCGGGCTCGATCGCGGCGCCGCGGCAATGGAACCTCGATACACGCTTCAGCGCGCTTGCGCTCAAGCCGCAGGGCGTCTTGCCCGGGTTCGAGGGCGTCTCCGGGGCGATCTCGGGAGATGATCAGCGTGGACGATTCCAGCTGGCAATTCGCGATGGCAGCGTCGATCTGCCGGCAGTGTTTCCGGAGAGCCGCATCCTGCTGTCGTTGCTGCAGGCAGATGGCGGCTGGACGCGCCGCGAGGCCGGCATGGAGCTGCGCATTGACAGCGGACGGCTGGAGAATCCGGACGCGGAGGGGCGTTTCACCGGCACTTACCTGCTATCCGGTGAAGGTCCGGGAACGGTCGACATCGCCGCCCATCTGACCCGCGCCGATGGTGCCGCAGTGTGGCGCTATCTGCCGCTGACGGTGGGCGACAGCACCCGCGACTGGCTACGCACCAGCCTGAGCGGAGGCAAGGTGCCCGAGGCGCGATTGCGCTTGCGCGGCGACCTGAGTGACTTTCCCTACGTCGGCGGCGAAGGCGGCCTGTTCCAGGTGGTGACGCGGTTCTCCGAGGCCACGCTGGATTACGCGGACGGCTGGCCACGCATCGAGGACATTGTCGGCGAGATCCGCTTCGAGGGGCCGGGCATGTACATCACCGCCGAACGTGCACGCATCTTCGGCGCGGAGCTCGTCAATGTCACCGCCGAGGTGCCGGACCTGGATGCGACCGATGCAGAGGTGATGCTGGTGCGGGGTGAAGCCGTCGGCCCGACAGCCGAATTCCTCAGGTTCGTCGCAGAGAGCCCCGTGAGTCGGCGCATCGGCGGACTCAGCGACAGTCTGCGCGCCGAGGGGAACGGAAAGCTCGCGCTCTCGATGACGATGCCGCTCAATCATGTCGAGCACACCCAGCTGCAGGGGCAGTTTGCGTTCGCCGACAACCGCATCGTGCTGCTCGACGGGCTGCCACCGCTGGAGGCCGCGGGCGGCACCCTCAACTTCAGCGAGAGTGCGCTCAGCATTCCACGCGCGGCGGGGCGCTGGCTGGGGGAGCCTTTTGCGCTCGAAGCGAAGACCGTTCGCGGTCAGGGCGTGCACTTCAAGGTCGATGGCGGCGCCCGCCTGGCCACGCTGCAGACGCTCGGCCTGCCCCTGTCGGGGCACCTTGCCGGCGCGGTGAAATGGCAGGCCAAGCTCGCGCTGAACGACCGCAAGATGCGGATGGATCTCGATTCCTCGCTTGCGGGCCTGTCTTCCAGCCTGCCCGCACCGTTCAACAAGCGCGCCGAGGAGCGTTGGCCGCTCACGTTCAGCCTGGATCTCGATGGCAAGGGGCGAGAGAGCCTGCGCGCCGAGGTCCCCGGGAGGTTGGCGCTCACGCTCGACTGGCGCAATCAGGATGGCGTGCGCACGCTGTTGCGTGGCGGGCTTGGCCTCGATGCGCCGCCGCGCGCCATGGAAGGAGGGCTACGTCTGAATGCGCGCCTGGATGTGCTGGATGTCGACGCCTGGCAGGCGGCGTTCGACGCGGCCGACGAGGCCAGCCAACGCGACGCGGACGCTGGACAAGCTGCAGCTGGAATGCGCCTGCCCGTGCGCGAGGCCAGTGTGCAGGCCAGACGATTGAACGTGCTCGGACACGCATTCGACGCGCTCGAGCTGGAGTTGCTCGCCGATACTGGTGGTTGGCGCGGGAGCTTGCACAGCCAGCAGGCGGTGGGGACCTTCGACTGGCGCGCTGCAGGAGAAGGCGCGTTGCGCGCTCGTTTCTCGCAGCTCGTGCTCGCAGGCGCTGAGGCTGAAGGGAAGGCGTCGGCGGCGCCACCCGCCGATGCGCTGACCGCGTCCGGTGCGGAGGGCGCACCCTCCGCACCGCCGCGGCGCTTGCCCGCACTGGATGTCGTGGCCGACCGATTCGTGCTGCGTGACATGGACCTTGGCCGGCTTTCGCTGCAGGCGGTCAATCGCGAGGGGGTGTGGGACATGTCCTCGCTCGAGCTGATCAGCCCGGATGCGAACCTCTCCGGTTCGGCGCACTGGTTCCCCGGCGAGACCATGCTGACGGAGCTGGATTTCAACCTCGACGTCGGCGACATAGGCGCCTTTCTTGCCCGGCTGCGCTACCCGGATGCGGTGCGTGGCGGTACTGCATCGCTCTCCGGCAACGTGACGTGGCGTGGCGCGCCGACCGGCATCGATTACCCGTCGCTCTCCGGTCGCTTGGCGCTGCAGGCGGAGCGTGGGCAGTTCTCCCGGTTGGAGCCCGGCGTGGGGCGGCTGCTGGGGGTGCTCAGCCTGCAGTCCCTGCCGCGTCGGCTGACACTGGATTTCCGTGATGTGTTCTCCGAAGGTTTCGCCTTCGATCGCATTTCCGGTAGCATCGAAATGCGGGAGGGCGTGATGCGCACGGACGACCTGAGGATCAACGGCCCGGCCGCGGCGATTGCGATCAGTGGCGAGGCCGACATCGAGGACGAGACCCAGGCGCTGACGGTCGTGGTGCAGCCCACCCTGGCCGAGTCGATTGCGGTCGGTGCCGCTGCAGGCCTGATCAATCCGGTGGCGGGCGTGGTGACCTATCTCGCGCAGAAGGCCTTGAGCGATCCGATCGAGAAGCTCTTCGCTTACCGCTATGCCATCACCGGCTCCTGGGCCGATCCCAGGGCCGAGAAGCTCCAGGAGGTGCCGGTCGAGGCCTCCGGCAACGACAACTGAGAACCCCAACGTTCATGACGCCGATGACCACCCATCGCATTGCCGCCATCCAGACCGTCTCCGGGCCGGATGTGTCCGAGAACCTCGTCGTCGCGCGCAAGTTGATCGCCGAAGCTGCCGCAGGCGGGGCGACGCTTGTGGCGCTGCCCGAGTATTTTCCGCTGATCAGCCCCGACGAGCATGCCAAGGTGGCGTTGCGCGAGGCGGAGGGCGCCGGCCCGATTCAGACCTGCCTGCGCGATTCCGCTCGCGAGCACGGCATCTGGCTGATCGGCGGCACCATTCCGCTCGTTGCCGAGGCGCCGGACAAGGTACGCAACAGCACGCTCGTGTACGACCCCAGCGGCGCACAGGTGGCGCGCTACGACAAGATTCACCTGTTCGGCTTCCGTCGCGAGCGCGAGGCCTATGACGAGGCTGCCACGATCGAGCCGGGACGGGAGGTGGTGGTGTTCGATGCGCCGTTCGGGCGCACAGGTTTGTCAGTTTGTTACGACCTGCGTTTCCCGGAACTCTTCCGTGCGATGGGAACGGTGAGCCTGATCGTTCTGCCTGCGGCCTTCACCGCCACCACCGGTAAGGCGCACTGGGAGGTGCTGCTGCGCGCGCGCGCGATCGAAAACCAGTGCTACGTGATGGCACCCGCCCAAGGCGGGCGACACCCCGGCGGACGCCAGACCTGGGGGCATACGATGATCGTCGATCCATGGGGCGAGGTGCTCGCCTGTCGCGATGAGGGGCCGGGCGTCGTGTTCGCCGAAATCGACCCGGTGCGAATCGCCTCCGTGCGCGAGAGTCTGCCCGCCCTCGGACATCGTTGCCTGCCCACCGGCTGAAGTGTGTGCTTACAACTCGAAGGGCGTGATCGCGGCGCGAACCCGCCTCCAACCTGTACCATCAATCGCTGACTCACGGACGACCCATGACCCACACTCTGGATGCCTTCTCGCTCGCCGATCGCCACCTCCTCGCCCCTTATCAGCTCGGCGACGGTGAGCTGGCGCGGGTGTTCGAGCGCCTCCTTGCCCACAAGCTCGATTACGCTGATCTCTATTTTCAGTACCAGCGCTCGGAGGGATGGAGCCTGGAAGAGGGCATCGTCAAGTCGGGTAGCTTCAACATCGAACAGGGCGTCGGCGTGCGCGCGATCAGTGGCGAGAAGACTGCCTTTGCCTATTCCGACGACATCTCACTGACCGCATTGCTGGCAGCCGCCGACGCCACTCGGGCGATTGCCGTGGGTGGAGGTGGGCAGCCGGTGGGCATCCGTCGCGCCGCATCCGTGGCGCCGTTGTACCGCGGCGACGATCCGCTCGCCTCGCTGGACGACACCGCCAAGGTGCGACTGCTCGAACGCCTGGAAGGCTTCGCGCGTGCCGAGGACAGCCGCGTCACCCAGGTGATGGCACATGTCGCGGGTTCGTGGGAGGTGGTCATGGTGGCGCGCAGTGACGGCCACATGGCGGCCGACGTGCGCCCTCTGGTGCGCGTGTCGGTGACCGTGATCATGGAAGACGGCACCCACCGAGAGCAGGGCAGCGCGGGCGGTGGCGGGCGTTTTGACTACGGTTACTTTACCGATGAGCGCCTGCGCGAGTACGCGCACGCCGCGGTGCATCAGGCACGGACCAACCTTTTCGCCGATCCGGCGCCTGCCGGCACGATGACGGTCGTGCTCGGCTCCGGCTGGCCCGGCATCCTCTTGCACGAGGCGATCGGCCACGGCCTGGAAGGCGATTTCAACCGCAAGGGCAGCTCTGCGTTTTCCGGGCGGATCGGCGAGCAGGTGGCGGCAAAGGGTGTCACCGTCGTGGATGACGGCACCCTGCAGGATCGTCGTGGCTCGCTGACGATCGACGACGAGGGCAACCCCACCCAGCGCACCGTGCTGATCGAGGACGGCATCCTCACCGGCTACATGCAGGACATGATGAATGCCCGACTGATGGGGGTCGCACCTACCGGCAACGGCCGGCGCGAGTCCTATGCACATCTGCCGCTGCCGCGCATGACCAACACCTACATGCTGAATGGTGAGCGCGATCCGCAGGAGATCATCGCCTCGGTCGAGCGCGGCCTTTACGCAGTGAACTTCGGTGGTGGCCAGGTGGACATCACCTCGGGCAAGTTCGTGTTCTCGACCTCCGAGGCATACCTGATCGAGAACGGCAAGGTCACCCGCCCGGTGAAGGGCGCGACCCTCATCGGCAACGGTCCGGATGCGCTGACCCGCGTCAGCATGATCGGCAACGACATGGCGCTGGATCCGGGCGTCGGTACCTGCGGCAAGGATGGGCAGAGCGTGCCGGTCGGCGTTGGCCAACCCACGCTGCGCATCGACGGGCTCACCGTCGGTGGAACGGCATGATCCCGTACCCGGGACGTCCGGCAAGGCGCGACCGCATTCTTGTCGGCGCCGCGGCTGGGCAGACGGATTTTCTGTGAAGGCGAGAGCGTAGAGGAAACACCATGTTCAACAAATCCAACCTGTTCCCCAAGCCCGGCGCTGAAACGCCGGCGAGCAACCCGACCTTGCCGCGTGGCGGTCGGCTGGTACCGAATGCCGGTGGCACCCAAGGTGCTTCGGGCAGTACCGAGGGGAACACGGCCGGGCGTGACCAGGCTGGTGGTTCGGGCGCGGCGGCTGCGCCGGTCGCACCGATGAACACCGAGCTCAAGTCTTCGCGAGCCCGCGCGCAAGCACCGATTGGCGAGAACCACCTCATCGTTGGCGCCAACGTCAAGCTCAAGGGTGCGGAGATTCTCGACTGCGACACCTTGGTGGTCGAAGGGTGGGTCGAGGCAAAGATGGACAGCCGGGTGCTGCGCATCGCCGAGCACGGCCACTTCAATGGGGCGGTGGGTGTGGATGTGGCCGAGATCCATGGCCGTTTCGATGGCGAGATCACCGCGCGCGGCCAGCTCATCATCCACGCGACCGGCCGGGTTTCCGGCAAGATCCGCTATGGGCGCATCTTCATCGAGGAAGGCGGCGAGATATCCGGCGACATCCGCGGCATGGAATCCCCGTCGGCGTTGCCGACGCGTACCGAGATCGCTGGCGCGGCGACGGACTCGGCAGCCGGCGAGTCGACCCCCGCCGCCTGAGTCTCTTGTAGTTCTCAGCGCACGCTTTCTGCGCCTTCTGCCTGCCGAGTCACGTCCTGTTGCGCCACCTTGATGGGTTGATAGCTCCAGTGCTTTTCCCACGCGGCGCGCACCAGGTTGGGATATTCGGCGCGGCCGAGGCTGCCGTTGTAGCGGCCGAGGGCGCGGAAAAGGTCGCCTTTCTCGATGTCCAGGTAGTGGCGCAGGATGGTGCAGCCGTAACGCAGGTTCTTGCGCAGGTGGAAGAGGTTGTCTTCGGATTCCCCGATGACATTCACCCAGAACGGCATGACCTGCATGTAGCCGCGGGCGCCTGCGCTGGAGACGGCGTACTTGCGGAACCCGCTCTCGACCTGGATGAGGCCCAGCACCATCTGCGGGTCGAGTCCCGCGCGGGTGGCCTCGTAGTGAATGCTGACCAGCAACTCCTCTCGATAGCGCGCGTCGGGGATGCGCTTTTCCAGTCGGCGTGACATTTCGCCAAGCCAGTTGTCACGTTCGACCGGATCGGCGATCAGCAACCTGGGCGGTGCCGCATCGCTGACTGCGGCGTGCAGCGAGGCCTTGACACTGGCTGACATCGGCTCGTACTGCTGCGGGCCCGCCCAAGCGGCGGCGTGCAGTAGCGTGGCTACAGCGAATCCGAAAAGTGCCCTGAATGGCAGCGAAAGCAAGGTGCGCGTACACATCGGACGCTTATGCCCGGGCGAGTGTCTCGCGCAGGAAGGCATCGAGTTCGCCAAGAGGCAATTTCCTGGCCTCGGCATCCCGCCGTCCCTGATACTCGACCAGGCCTTCCTTGAGGCCGCGGTCGCCGATGACGACGCGGTGCGGAACCCCGATCAGCTCCCAGTCGGCGAACATCACGCCGGGGCGCTCGTCGCGGTCGTCCAGGATGACGTCAACGCCTGTGGCGGCAAGGCTTTCATGCAGGCGCGCGGCAGCCTCTCGCACCGCCTCGGACTTGCCCCAGCCCACCGGGCAGATCACCAGCTCGAACGGAGCGATGTTGCGCGGCCAGATGATGCCGCGCTCGTCGAAGTTCTGCTCGATCGCCGCGCCCAGGATGCGCGTGACGCCGATGCCGTAGCAGCCCATCTCCATGACCTGCTCGCGACCATTGACGTCGAGGAACTTGCACCCCATGGCCTCGGAATACTTGGTGCGCAGCTGGAAGATGTGACCGACTTCAATGCCGCGGCAGATCGCGAGCGACCCCTTGCCGTCGGGCGACGGGTCGCCGGCGACCACGTTGCGCAGGTCCGCCACCTCGGGCTCGGGAAAGTCGCGGCCGATGTTGGCGCCGGTGTAATGCCAGTCGTCGTCGTTCGCGCCGATGACGAAATCACCCATGGTGGCCACGGTGCGGTCCATGACGACACGGCCGTTGAAGCCCACCGGCCCGAGCGAGCCGGGGTTGGCGCCGAAGGCCGCGAGGATGTCCTCGGGCGTGGCGAAGGTGAGCGGGTTGGCAATGCCCGGGAGCTTCTGCGCCTTGATCTCGTTGAGCGAGTGATCGCCGCGCAGCATCAGCAGCACCGCCTTGCCTTCCACGGATTCATCACCCTTCACCACGATCGCCTTCACCGTCAACTCGACCGGGATGTTCAGGAACGCAGCGAGATCGGCGATGGTCTTCACACCGGGGGTGTGGACCTTGGTGAGCGCGGCGTCTGGGGCAGGGCGGGACGCGGAAGGTGCAAGAGCCTCGGCGAGCTCGACGTTCGCGGCGAAGTCCGAGTCCGGGCAGTAGGCGATGTCGTCCTCGCCGGTCTCGGCGATGACGTGGAATTCATGCGAGCCGGTTCCACCGATGGACCCGGTATCCGCTGCCACGGCACGGTAGTGCAGGCCCAACCGGGTGAAGATACGGTTGTAGGTGTCGTACATGTTCTGATACTCGCGCACCAGGTCGTCGAAGGAGGCGTGGAAGGAATAGCCGTCCTTCATCGTGAACTCGCGCCCGCGCATCACGCCGAAGCGGGGGCGGATCTCGTCGCGGAACTTGGTCTGGATCTGGTAGAAGTGGCGCGGCAGCTGGCGGTAGCTCTTGAGCTCGCGGCGCGCCACGTCGGTGATCACCTCCTCGTGGGTGGGGCCGACGACAAAGTCGCGATCGTGGCGGTCCTTGAGGCGCAGGAGTTCAGGGCCGTAGAACTCCCAGCGGCCCGACTCCTGCCACAACTCCGCAGGTTGCACCGCGGGCATCAGTACTTCGACGGCGCCGGCGCGGTTCATCTCCTCGCGTACGATGTTTTCCACCTTGCGCACGATGCGAAGGCCCATCGGCATCCATGTGTAGATGCCCGCCGCAACCTTGCGGATCAGGCCCGCACGGAGCATCAGCTTCTGGCTGGTGACCTCGGCGTCGGAGGGAGCTTCCTTGAGGGTGGAGATGAAGAAGCGGCTGGCGAGCATGCGGGAATTCCATAGAGTGCGTTGGGTCAGACCGCAATTCTAGCAGGCTCGTGGCGGGGCGCTGCCGTGGATGCGTACGCAGCGGTGTGGCAAGCGTGCCCGACGAGTAGGCAGGAACCACAGGCGGTGCGGTGCTTTCCAATGTGGTGCAAGTGTGGAAAAATCGGGTCAACTCTTGATTTGAAGGTTTGATCATGCTCGATCGTGAAGGCTACAGGCCTAACGTCGGCATCATTCTGGTCAACGCGCGCAACGAGGTCTTCTGGGGTAAACGCATTCGTGAGCATTCGTGGCAGTTTCCGCAAGGCGGGATCAAGCACGGTGAGTCGCCACAGCAGGCGATGTACCGTGAACTGCACGAGGAAGTCGGCCTGCGTCCCGAGCACGTCAAGATCCTAGGTCGCACGCGTGGCTGGCTGCGTTACGACGTTCCCAAGCACTGGATTCGGCGGGAATGGCGTAACACCTACCGTGGCCAAAAGCAGATCTGGTTTCTGTTGAGGCTGGTGGGGCGCGATACGGACGTATGTCTGCGCGCGAGCAAGCACCCGGAATTCGATGCGTGGCGTTGGAGCGAGTATTGGGTGCCGCTGGATGCGGTCATCGAGTTCAAGCGCCAGGTGTACCAGCAGGCGCTGTTCGAGTTGTCCGGCGTACTCTTTCGCGTCGGCTCACCCGAGCCGCCGCCGGCCTACCGGGACTGCGGTCGGTTGTTGTCGCAGGCCGTATCGCCTGCAGCAGAGTGAGCGCGTTCCGGAATCGGTGCGTACCGGTGTCGTGGCCCTGGAAGCTTTCCGGGGCCACGTAGTTTTGGAGTGTTCCCTTGAAGTCTGCAATGGCGTTTCCCCGTCGCGCGTACGTTCGACTGTGGGGCTTGTTGTTGGCATGTGTTGCCGGTTCCGCAGTGGTCGAGGCGGGAGGGTTCGTCGATCCTGACCCCAATTGGGTCGAGGGGCAGTACACGCTGCCTGCACCTCCGGATTCTTCGAGCCTGCGTACCTTCTTCGTCAGTGCGGCGTCGCCTAACCGCTTTCTGGTGGACGAGAGCTCTCTGACCGTAGGGCAGGACGGAGTCGTGCGCTACGTGCTGGTGATCGAGACCGCCGGTGGTGCGCGAAATGTGAGTTTCGAGGGGATCCACTGCGCGAGCGCGCAGCGGCGCATCTACGCGCTTGGTCGTGCCGACGGCAGTTGGTCGGAGGCGCGGGACTCGGAATGGCGCCCCATCAACGACAATAGCTACAACCGGCAGCGGGCTGCGCTGGCGATCGACCATTTCTGTGATGGCACGGTGCCGCCACGGAACCGGGACGAGGTGCTCATGCGCCTGCGTCGGCCGGTTTCGAGCGAGCCGATGAATTGAGTCTGGTCCAATGTGTTCCTGCCGTGTGTCCGCGCCGACGCAACGTCGCCCGGGGGCACGAGTTGCCGGCACGGTGGACGATGTGCCGTGGAGTGCCCGTGTGGCTGAATCCGATCGTTCCTGGAGAATCCGATGCTTGACGCTGCAATCATTCAATTCGACCGGATCCTGCGCACGCTCGCGGCGCCTGCGACATCGGTGAGGCCGGTTCCGGGTGGCGAACTGCCCGATGCTCCGATGTCCGACGAGGCCCGACGGCACGCCGCCGCACTGATGCGCATCAACCATTGCGGCGAGATCTGCGCTCAGGCGCTATACCAGGGGCAGGCGATTGCGTCGCGCGATCCGCAAATCCGCAAGGAACTAGAGCAGGCCTCGAACGAGGAGACCGAGCATCTCGCCTGGACCGAGCGCCGGATCGCCGAGCTTGGTGGACGCAAGAGCCTGCTGAATCCACTCTGGTACGGCGGCTCGCTCGCGATCGGTGTGCTGGTGGGGCAACTCGGTGACCGCTGGAACCTGGGGTTCCTGGCCGAAACCGAGCGTCAGGTGGAAGCTCACCTCAAGGGGCACCTCGAGCGCCTGCCGGAGGAGGACGAGCGTTCGCGAGCCATCGTGGCGCAGATGAAGGATGACGAGGCCCGCCACGCCGATACGGCTGTTGCCTTGGGCGCGCACGCGTTGCCTGCGCCGGCACGTCATGCGATGAAGCTCATGTCGCGCGTGATGACGGGTGTGGCGTACCGGATCTGACGCGTCTGGAGACGAAGGCAGGGCTCGGCCGGGCGTGCGTCAGCGCTCGGCCGCCGTCTCCTCGACAATCTCCCAGCTGTGCGTCAACTCTGCCGTCTTTGCGAGCATGATCGATGCGGAGCAGTATTTCTCGGCGGAAAGATGCACCGCTCTCTCGACTGCCTCGGGCTTAAGGTTGTGGCCGCGCACAATGTAGTGAAAGCCGATGCGTGTGAATACCTTGGGATCCGTCTCCGCGCGTTCGGCCTGCAGTTTCACTTCGCAGCCGCTGATCGCCTGGCGGGAGCGCTTGAGGATCAGCACCACGTCGAAAGCGCTGCAGCCGCCGGCGCCAGCAAGCAGGAGCTCCATCGGGCGCGGCGCGAGATTGCGCCCGCCCGCCTCAGGCGCGCCGTCCATTGCTGCAATGTGTCCCGTGCCGGTCTCGGCGATGAAGGTCATGCCATCAGCCCCCATCCATTTGACCGAGCATTCCATGTCCGCCATGTTCATCTTCCTGAGTGAGATTCGACAATTCGCCCGCTTCGGCGCAGCGGCGCGATTCTAGCGGATGTCGAGTCGCTCGAGGTCCCCAGGCGCGCGCGGGCGCGCGTTGATCGGTGTGCGTCGCACCCCCTCGCGGGTGTGGCATGGAGCCTGCTTCTGTTAGAAAACATGAATTGAAACAATTGTTTGCTGATTAATAAAGGTGGTTGATCAGAAAATCAAAAGATTTATAGTGCAATGCAGCAAAAAACGCTTGCCTGACAAATTTCGACCGCGGATAATCCGTCTCAGTCGGATCGCAGAGCAACATGATCCAAACGGTGTCTCCTCCACCCTCCTCCTTTGGTGTGGATTTAACGCAGTCCTCAGGGACTGCGTTTTTTTTGCTGTGCGCCCAGCATGGGCGCGATCTTGGAGGTGAAAGTCCTCCCACAAGCTGACCACGGCGAATGAAGCGAAGCGCAACTGCATGAGGGTGACCGAGTGTGGGGAGGAAGCGTGAAGCG
>JAYRYZ010000003.1:0-211421 GCA_041916775.1 Rhodocyclaceae bacterium
CGCAGCTCCTCGGCGCGAGCGGCAACTTCGAGATCATCGTGTTCGGCCTCCTGATGGTGCTGATCCTGCACAAGGCGCGCGGCGGGCTGTGGCCCATCCTCGTCGCCGGGGTGAAGCGGGTGGTGCCGATCCAGGCCGCGGTGCGGCGCATCGACAGCGGTGCGGCGCCCTTGCCGCGCCGCTCCATGCCCGCACCAGGGGCGCTGCTCCTCGAGGCGAAGAACGTCACCCGCCGCTTCGGCGGACTCGTCGCCAACAACGACATGAGCCTCAAGGTGCATGCGGGCGAGATCCTCGCCCTCATCGGGCCCAACGGTGCGGGCAAGAGCACCATGTTCAACCAGGTCTCGGGCGTGGATACGCCCACCTCGGGCGAGGTGCTGTTTCTCGGCGAGTCGGTCGCCGGCAAGGGCGCGCGCGCGATCTCGCGCATGGGCATGAGCCGCACCTTCCAGCACGTGAAGCTCCTGCCGACGATGAGCGTGCTCGAGAACGTCGCGATCGGCGCGCACCTGCGCGGCAGCAAGGGGGTGCTCGCCTCGGCGTGGCGCTTCGACCGCGCCGAGGAGGCGCGCCTTCTCGCCGAAGCGGCCCGCCAGATCGAGCGGGTGGGGCTGGCCGAGCACATGTTCGACGAGGCGGGTAGCCTCGCCCTCGGGCAGCAGCGCATCCTCGAGATCGCGCGCGCGCTCGCTTCCGACCCGTGCCTGCTGCTCCTCGACGAGCCGGCGGCGGGGTTGCGCTACAAGGAGAAGCAGGCGCTCGGCGATCTCCTGAAGAAGCTCAAGGCCGAGGGCATGGGCATCCTGCTGGTGGAGCACGACATGGACTTCGTGATGGGGCTGGTGGATCGGGTGGTGGTGATGGAGTTCGGCCAGAAGATCGCCGAGGGCTTGCCCGAAGAGGTGCAGCAGAACCCGGCGGTGCTGGAAGCCTATCTCGGGGGGGTGGAGTGATGCGCACACGCAACGATGCCGCACGCGCGGTGCTGGAGGTGCGCGACCTCAGCGTGGCCTACGGCAAGGTGGAGGCGCTCACGAATGCGAACCTGCGCGTGGGCGAGGGCCAGATCGTGACCGTGATCGGCCCCAACGGGGCGGGCAAGACGACGATGCTGTCGGCGATCATGGGGGTGCTGAATTCGAAGGGTCAGGTGGCCTTCGACGGCACGCTCGAGGTGGTGCCGGAGGTGGAGCGCATGGTGACGCGCGGCATGAACCTGGTGCCGGAAAAGCGCGAGCTCTTCGGTGAGATGAGCGTGGAGGACAATCTCCTCCTCGGCGCCTTCCAGCGTTACCGCATGGGCCGGCGCGACCATGGCGACACGATGGAGGAGGTGTACACCCTCTTCCCGCGTCTCAAGGAGCGGCGCACCCAGATGGCGGGCACGCTCTCCGGCGGCGAGCGCCAGATGCTGGCGGTGGGCCGGGCCTTGATGGCCAAGCCCAAGTTGCTGATGCTGGACGAGCCGAGCCTGGGGTTGGCGCCGCTGATCGTGCGCGAGATCTTCCGCATCATCGCGGAGTTGCGCCGGCGCGGGGTGTCGATCCTGCTGGTGGAGCAGAACGCGCGCGCCGCCCTGCAGGTGGCCGACTACGCGTATGTGCTCGAGACCGGCCAGATCGCGATGGAGGGGCCGGCGCATCAGCTCGCCGACGATCCAAGGGTGATCGAGGCGTATCTGGGGCTGGGCGGGAAGCATCAGGCGATGTTGGCGACCTAGGACTGAAACGGAGAATCGAAGATGGAAGCGCTCAGACTCATCCAGGACGAGCATCAGTCGCTGGCCGGAATCATCCACGCGGTGCGTTTCATGCTGAAGGAGATCGGCAGCGGCAAGCTGGAGCCCGACTTCAAGCTCCTGCGCGCGATGGTGCATTACCTCGACGCCTACCCAGAGCAGCGTCACCACCCTTGCGAGGACCAGTTCCTGTTCGCCCGCCTCAAGGCGCGCACCGACGAGGGCGCTGCGGCGCTGGCGCGGCTGGAGCAGGAGCACGCAGGCGGCGAGGCGCGCATCAAGGCACTGGAAGCCGCGCTGCACCGCTACGCGGTTGACCGCACCCAGGGCTTCGACCCCTTCGTCGCCGCGTTCGAGAACTTCGCCGATTTCTACCGCGAGCACATGGTGCTGGAAGAACGCGAGATCCTGCCGCTGTGCCGCAAGCACTTCAATGACGAGGACTGGGCCGCGGTGGCGGAGGGCTTCCGCAGCTACGTCGACCCGCTGGCCGGTACCGGCGCGCCGGCCACCCACGAGGACTTCCAGCGCATCTTCTCGAAGCTGGTCGCCGCCGCCCCGGCGCCGATCGGCCTCGGGGCGGGACCGTATCAGGACGATTGAGCCCAGCTCATCCAAGGGCCCGGCATCAAGTGGAGGATGCGCGTGCGGCGCGTGTCCAGTGAGACGTCATGGCATGGACGTGGTGTATCCTCGTCCGCGCCATGTCCCGTCCGACTCTCCTGATCCTCGCCGGTTGCAGCGCTGCCGGCAAAAGCACGCTGCTGAAAGCGGCGCTCGAAGCGCGCCTGCCGATCTTTGGCGAGGTGGCGGACCCGTTGTTCCGGACGCTCTCCATCCCTTCCCGCTTGCCCGAGAGCCGGCTGAGCTTCGAGCAGACCCTGGCTGAACGCACCTGGTTCCAGGCCATCCACCTGAGCGCGCTGGATGCCTTGCCGGTGCTGCCCGACGTAGTTGTGCTGCATGTGGATCTGCTCAACGTGCTCGCGCATCTGTGTCGTGACCCGTCGTACTTTGGACGGGCGGCCAATGTGGGGGCCGTGGTGACGCTGCCCGGCCTGGCGTGGCTCGACGAACGCGAATGCGTCGTCGCGATGTATCGCGCCTTTCTTTCGCTACCCGTGTTTGCGCGTTTCGGGCATGTGGTGGTCAATACCCTGGAGATCCCTTGGGAGGAGAATCGCAGACGTTGGCGCATGCGCGAACGTCAGCATCGGGTGAGTGCGGAGCCGTCCGCAGTCCGGCGCGCGGCGCAGCGCGCGCGCCGCGTGCTCGGGCGGGTGTGCGGGCGAGGACCATCGCCGGCCTTGGTGGAGCAACTCTTCGACACCCGCGTGCGACGAGAGCGCATGCACGCAAATCTTTACGCGGGCTGGCTGGATGCGATCGGCAGTTTGCAGCCGCAACCGTCGATCAGGAGCCGCTGGCTGGAGGGCGGACGTGTGGCGATGACGTTCGCGCATGTGTCCGATGCGATGCTGTGGAGCGCACCTGCGCGCACGATGGTCGTGGGCTTGGAGGAGGGGGCGTGAGCAAACCGGCGCCCATGTTCATCCATTCTCTGTTCCGGACGGGTAGCACCTACATCTTCAATGTGTTCCGACGCGCCCCGGCGGCGTGTTTCTGCTATCAGGAGCCCCTGCACGAACTGGCCTGGTATGCCAGGATGGCGCCGGATCGACTCCTGATCGAACCGGACGAGGCGGCGCTGCGTCGGCTGCGTCATCCGCCGCTCGTGCATGGATATCATCGCGAGCTACGCGAAGTCTGGCCCGCCTGGCGCGACAACCTGCGTGAAGAGGCCATCTACGACGCTTATTTCGCGCCGCCCGGCATGGACATCGGCGTGAACTACTGGCGCACGCTCGCCGAAGCGGCTCCTTGCCGGGCACTGTTCCAGGAATGTCGCACGGCCGCCCGCATCGCGCCGATACGGTCCGCGCTGGGCGGCACCCATCTCTATCTCTGGCGCAATCCCTGGGATCAGTGGTGGTCCTACAAGGTCAGCCCGTATTTCGGCGCTGTCAGCCAGCTCATCATGTGCGCCGGCGGCGCTCCGCCCGAGGTCGATGCCCTGCGCCGCGCACTCGGCATCGTGCCATGCCCCTATCCCGACATCGGCTGCGCGATCACGCACTTCCTGCGGCGGCCGCTGGGGAGTGGTGCCAACTACCAGCTGTTCTATCTGCTATGGATCCACGCGCTTCGTGAAGGAACGGCACATGCCGATCTGTTGCTGAACATCGACCGCCTTGGCGACTGCACTGCCTACCGTCAGGAGATCGTCGCGTCGCTTGCAGAGGAGGGCGTCCGGGGCATCGATTTTGCCGACTGCCGTGTGCCGCAGGGGCGCTACAGCCGTGAGGATCATGCCTTCTTTGCCCAGCAGGAGGCGGTGGTGCACGCCGTGCTGCTGCAGCATGGATGGCAAGCACGGGACATCGATGCGTTACAGGCGCTGCGCGCGCGATTCCGTCCGGGCGCCTGGCCGCCGGAGGGAGTCTTCGAGGATGACCCCGCTGCGTGCGCAGCGCAGCGCCTGCGTGAGGTGGTGATGCAGGCCGAGGCGCAAGCCGCCGAGTCGGTCGGCGCGCCCTGGGGGCGATTGCAGGATTGGAGCTTTCATCACCTCAAGGGGCTATGGTCGCTGCTTCGGCGTCCAATCGCGCGCAAGCGGCGATCGCGCATGCGCTGACTATCTTCCGCCGCCGCCACCTCCGCCGCCCCCGCCGCCCGACGACCCGCCCCCGCCTCCGCCGGATGAACTCCCGGGCGGCGACGAGGCCGACGCGATGGAACTGCTGAGGCTGCTTCCCAGCGATTGGGCGATGCTGCCGATATCGCCCTGGCCGCGGTACCACGCAAGGCCTGTTGTGCTAGCGACCGCGGCGGCGCCCGCCGCGGCGGTGAAATGGCGCGTCCAGGCCTCCTCCACGTCCAGCGCGATCGCGAAGGGCAGCAGCGCCTCGTAGCGTGCCGCATCCAGCACGGGTGGATCGCCGGGGCCGCCCAGACGCCGGAGCTCGTCGCGCTCGGCGACGCGCAGGTAGAGCTTGAGGCCTTCGGCCTCGTCGATGAGCTTGCGGCCGGCGACTGTGGGTGCCTTGATCAGCCGCGCGAACACGATGCTGCAGACGGCCATCGCAGCGCAGACGGCGAGTATCAGCGGAATCCCGCCTCCACCCGACAGCACCAGCGAAAGCATCCCGGTGGCGAAGGTGATGAAGATCGCCACGCCCACATCCTTGGCATTACGGTTGAAGTGCGAGCCGTCCAGGCGTGCGCGCAGGTTGGCGATGTGATTGCGTTGCGCGCGCTGCAGTCGCGGCGCGTTCTTCTGCTCGAACGCGAGCTCGGCGCCGATCTCGGGCAGGAGGTCGCGCAGCAGGCTGCGTGCGGTGGCGTAGCCTTCCTTCGGCCCGTTCTCGCGCAACCGGCTGATGCGCCACAGGTCGCGGCGCAGCAGGCGGTCCTCGCGCTCGAGCGCGACCAGGCCTGCGACAGCGCCAGTCAGGAGGTCGGCGGTGAGGCAACGCGTGTCGTAGCGTCCGCCGCGGCACAGGTAGCGCAGCTCTGCGGGTGAGCGTCCTGCGGGCGGCTCGTAGCGTGCGATGATCGTGCCCGCGCGCGGATCCCGTCCGACCCTGCGCCAGCGGCGGGTGCAGTAGGTGAGCAGCGTGGCGAGGCCTGCGAGCGCGATCAGCACGCCGCGGTTGTCCTGCAGCAGCCACCAGAGGCGTTGCATATCGCTCGGTTCCGGTACCAAACCCTTGGGGAAGCCCAGTGCGATGGTGAGCCCCTCGTAGGGTGCGAGCGGACGGGTGAGCGTCCAGCGCGCGACGCCCGGCGCCGGTACCTCCGCGCGTGCGTCGTGCCCTTGGGCGCCCTGGGGGCCGGTATAGGCGTCGAGCCTGAGCGCATCGGCAGTCACCGCCTGCGGCAGGCGCACGGTGACGTCCCCGGCGAGGATGGGAAACACCCAGCCAGTGCCGATCGCGTTCCAGTAGAGCTCGTCATGGGTGGGAAAGAAACCCAGCTGGCGGGTGGTGCGATAACGCAGCGTGTAGCGGTATTCGCCGGGAAGGCGTGGCAGGAAGTCGTCGTTGCCGGTGTTGATGCGCACCCCGTTGGCGATGTGCTCGGTGAACCACGGCTCGGGCCGGCCGTCGCGCTCCACCCCGATCGCCTCGAAGCCGACCACCACCCGGTTGCCGCCACGATCCACATAGCGGGTGGGGAAGTCGCGGTAGAGGCCGCGGCGGATCTGGTTGCCCTCGGCGCGCACATGGATGTGCTCGGCGACCTCGAGCGTGCCGTCGGCGCGCACATCGACCTCGATCGCATAATTCAGGATCCGTTCCTCGGCCTGCGCGGCCGGTGCCTGCAAGAGTGCAAGCAGGAGCGCAAACCCCGCTGCGACGAGGAAGGCGATGCGAGGGGGCGGGTTCGCCGGGCGAGGCTGTATCCTCATGTCGTGATCCTCATGCCATTACGGGCGTCGTCCGCGGCCTGGTAGAACTCGGCCTCGCGGAAACCGCACAGCCGCGCGACGACGAGGTCCGGCACGCGCTGGATCGCGTCGTTGAGATCGCGCACGGCGCCGTTGTAGAAGCGCCGCGCATACTGGAGGTGGTCCTCGATCTCGACCAGCGACTGCTGCAGGGACAGGAAGTTTTCGCTCGCCTTCAGCGCCGGATACGCCTCCTGCAGTGCGAACACCTGCACCAGCGCATGCTCCAGCGCGGTCTCGACCTCGCAGATGCGGCGCGGTCCGGATTGCGCCAGCGCTTTCTCGCGCAGCGCGGTCGCCGCTGTGAGCGTCGCCTGCTCATGGGCGGCATAGGCCTTCACCGCGCTGACGAGTTGCGGCACCAGATCATGGCGGCGCGCGAGTTGCACGTCGATATCCGCCCAGGCGTTACGCACCTGGTTGCGTAAGGTCACGAGGCGATTGAAGGCGAACACGCCCCAGGCGGCGAGCGCGATGGCGGCCAACAGGAGGATCCAGTTACTCACATGGGCTCCGAGCCCGAACCGGGCGGTCGTGAAACGAGGGGTGTCACAAGTATCCCGGACTCGGGTGTGCCCCGTCAAAGCTTCGCGGCCGTGGGTGCCAACCCCACGTCCTGCCTGATGGTGTTTGATCCAGATCATGCGACGGTATTATTTGCACTCCCCGATGGCGCGCTGGCGTTGCAACTGCTGCGACAGTGCTAGAATCCTCGGCAGCTTTCGTTTTCCATCCACACATCGATCGAGGAAGAGCATGAACAAAGGTGAATTCGTCGAAGCCTTGGCTGACCGTCTTGACGTATCCCGCGCACAGGCCGATCGCGCCCTGTCCGCAGTGCTGGACATCATTGCCGAGCGCATGGCCGCTGGCGAGAAGGTTTCGTTTACCGGCTTCGGTTCGTTCGAGGTCTCCGAGCGCGCCGCCCGCACCGGCCGCAACCCCCAAACCGGCGCGACGATCGAGATCGCCGCTGCCCGCGTGCCGAAGTTCTCCGCTGGTGCGACGCTGAAGGCCGCCGTCTCCAAGTAATTCGTGTTTCCCTCCCCGGGGCGGATCGCCGCGGGGCGCCAAGGCTCACTGTTGATTCGGTGGGCTTTTTTGTTTTTGGTGACTTTGCGGTTCGGTTCCGCTATACTCGCGCCGTTGTGCAAAGCAGCATTTCGGTTCAGCAGTAATTCCTGCGCGGTCACGAGCTGCGCAAGTCCAGCCGAGGGACTGTAACCACAGCCCCATCGCCCCCGACCTCCCTTCCGACCCCCATTCGTTCCCTCGTGTCCGTCTGGCATCGCGATAACCGGTTGGTGCCGATGAGCAGCGTGTTCGTCAGCGAACGCACTGCCTTATGCCCATCGCGCGCTTGTCGCCCATGCGTCCCCGACGCAGCGATGCCCATGCCCTGACAGGCTCAGACGCCGGTCGCGCAAACCTTTTGCGCCCGGAAACGCACAAGGAACACCATGGATTTCAACCAACTCGGTCTGGACGACGCGCTGCTGCGCGCCATTGAAGCGACCGGCTACACCATTCCCACGCAGGTCCAGATCCGCGCGATCCCCGCTGCACTCAAGGGCTCGGACCTGCTCGTGTCGTCGCAGACCGGTAGCGGCAAGACCGCTGCGTTCACGCTGCCCTGCCTCAACCGCCTCATCGACCGCCGCCCCGCGCCCGGTGCCGGCCCGCGCGTGCTGATCCTCGCGCCGACGCGCGAGCTCGCGCAGCAGGTCGAGAAGGCGGTGAAGACCTATGCCGCCGGCCTGCGCTGGCTGCACACCGCATGCCTCGTGGGCGGCGCGCCCTTCTTCGCCCAGGCGAAGCAGCTGTCGCGGGCGGTCGATGTCGTCGTGGCCACGCCCGGCCGCCTGCTCGACCACCTGCAGCGTCGCAAGCTCAAGCTCTCGGACGTCGAGATGCTGATCCTCGATGAGGCCGACCGCATGCTCGACATGGGCTTCGCCGAGGACATCGACGCCATCGTCGCGGCCACGCCCGACAGCCGTCAGACGCTGCTGTTCTCCGCCACCCTGGATGGCGTCGTCGGCAAGCTCGCCGCGCGCCTCACCAGCAACCCGGAGCGCATCGAGGTCGCCGCCAGCGCCAGCAAGAGCGGCAACATCGAACAGCGCCTGATGATGGCCGACAGCCTCGGCCACAAGTCGCGTCTGCTCGAAACCCTGCTCGCCGATGTCGAGCTGCAGCAGGCGGTGGTATTCACCGCCACCAAGAAGAGCGCCGAAGAGGTCTCGCTGAGCCTGCAGGAAAAGGGCTTCGCCGCCGCCGCGCTGCATGGCGACATGCACCAGACCGCGCGCAACAAGACGCTCGACCGCCTGCGCCAGGGTCGCATCGGCGTGCTCGTCGCCACCGACGTCGCCGCGCGTGGTATCGACGTGGCCGGCATCAGCCACGTCATCAACTTCGACCCGCCGCGCCAGGCCGAGGACTATGTGCACCGCATCGGCCGTACCGGTCGTGCCGGCCGCGACGGCATCGCGATCACCTTCTCCGGCCCGCGCGAAATGGGCATCATCCGCGCCATCGAGCGCTACACCGGCAAGTCGCTGGCGGTGCACACGATTGCCGGCCTCGAACCCACCTCGCGCCCCGCCCCCAGCCGCAAGCCGGGCTACGGTGACCGCGCCGGCAGCGGTGCGCGTCCCGCTGCCTCCAAGGGCTGGTCGAACGGTCCGTCCAGCGACGGCTGGCGCGGTGGCGCCAACGCCGGCACTGCCAAACCGCGCCGCCCTGCGGGCAGCAGCGGCTATGCCGGTGCCGCAGCCGGCCGCGACGGTGGCGATTTCGCCCGGCGCGAGCACCGCGCAATGGACGAGCGCAGCGCCGCACCGCGCCGTCCGCGCGGCGACTTCCGCTGATCGCGACAGCGACTGCATGATCCACCCTGCCGCCCTGCGGCAGGGCTCAAGGAAAACGGGCAGGACCTACACGGTCCTGCCCGTTTTTCATTGCCCTGGCGTGAGCTTGGGGCGTTGCCGGCCGCATGGATCAATACGGATCTCCATTCTTGTGCCTGAAGCGCCACCCGCTGCCGTCACGGTAAGCCTCAATGTCATCGTCCGGGTAGAACACGCTGTCGTCGGCCGAGCGATCACCGATCTCAAGATAGACGACAACGTCGTCGCTGCGATTTGCAAGCTGATGGCCGCCACCCTCTCCGGCCTTGAATCCGGCGCACATACCCGGACTCAACAGGGTTTCGCCGAAATCGGTTACCAAGGTCGGTGTGCCTTCGAGGATGTAGATGAACTCATCCTGTTTGGAGTGCGAATGTCTGAGTGCCGAGATGGCACCCGGCACCATACGGGTCAGATTCACCCCGAAGTTGGAGAGCCCGAACACATCACCCAACTGGCGCTTCACCCGGCCGGCCATCTGAGAAGCGAACGGTTCCGGGTAGTTCGAAGGCTTCGCTCTCGGTGCAACTTCGGTCGCGACCACTGCTACGGGCTTGTTTTCGTTTGACATCGAAGCGTCCCCTCACTGAGTGAGCTGCAAACTCTGTTGTCGGCCGGCAGCCCTTTTCCAGCATCGGCCGTGTTTCATCAACTCGCGCATCAAACGCCCAAAAGAAGAGTTTGGCTAAGCGCGCCCGTCCCTGAAGCACAAAAATGCCCCGACCAGCGGGGCATTCTAAACTCTGCGGGGAAACCGGGGACGTACCCCTTACCTCCAATCGTGCGATCGGTCAGGCACTGCCGTCCGATGTGCAAGGGGGCTCGGTCTTCGCCACCGCTTCCCGCTTGTGCGAACGTATCCGTATGGATACACTGCTGCCATGAACACCTTCCTGCGTACGGACGATTTCGACGCTTGGCTTGTCGGTTTGAAAGACAATCTGGCACGCGCTCGCATCGTTCATCGCATCCGGTCCGCTGAACATGGAAATTTCGGCGACTGCGAGCCGGTTGGCGAAGGTGTTTCGGAAATGCGCATCCATGTGGGCCCCGGGTATCGCGTTTACTACACGCGACGTGGGGCAGCGATCTATCTGCTTCTGCTGGGCGGGGGCAAGTCGTCGCAAAAGCGCGACATCAAGCGTGCGATCGAGATAGCGCGAGCATTGGACAAGGAGTGAACGATGGTCAAAACTGCCACCTTTGATGCTGCCGACTACCTGAACGATGAGGAAACCATCGCGGAGTATCTGACGGCGGCCCTGGAAGACCCAAACCCTGACGTGTTCCTCGCTGCCATTCGTGATGTAGCGCGCGCCCGTGGCATGGCGCAACTTGCCAAAGATGCGGGTCTTGGCCGAGAGAGCCTCTATAAGGCACTTACGCCCGGAGCCAAGCCACGCTATGACACGGTGCTCAAGCTGCTTCATGCCCTGGGCGTGAAGATCTCCGCAACGCCAGTCCATTCTTGAGGCTTGCGGTAGTGTCGGTCGCCACGCTCATGCCATCGATCGACAGAACCGCCTGCAGTCTCACTCCGAGTGTCCCTTCATGTGCCTCACGCCCGCCGTCCTCAGGAGTGCCCATGCGAAGCGCCTTCCACCTTGCCTACCATGTCCGAGACCTCGACGCGTCGCGGGCCTTCTACGGAGAACTGCTCGGTTGCCGCGAAGGCCGTAGCACCGACACCTGGGTCGACTTCGACTTCTTCGGCCATCAGATCTCGTTGCACCTCGGCGAACCGTTCCCGGTCACGAACACCGGCCGCGTCGGTGAGCATCTCGTGCCGATGCCGCACCTCGGCCTCGTCCTCGGCATGTCCGACTGGCAAGCCCTGGCTGATCGCCTCACCTCGTGCGGCATGCAGTTCGTCATCCCGCCCAGCCTGCGCTTCGTCGGCCAACCCGGCGAGCAGGCGACGATGTTCTTCCTCGATCCAAGCGGCAACCCGATCGAAGTCAAGGGTTTCGCCGACTTCGATGGGGTGTATGCGAAGTGATTTCGTGCTGACGACGTCGCGACGACTGCATCTGAAGGACGGCGCTCATGCTGGGCCCACCAGCACAAGAATGCCCCGACCAGCGGGGCATTCGAATCTCTTGAGCCGGCAAGGCCTTCCAGCCGTGTTCAGGCCTCCGGTTGCTCGCTCTTGCCGTCGCGGGCGGCGGTGACTTCGGCTTCGCGGAGCTGGGCGGCGAGGCGGTCGAGGACGCCGTTGACGAAGCGGTGGCCGTCGGTGCCGCCGTAGGCCTTGGCGAGTTCGATGGCCTCGTTGATGATGACCCGGTAGGGGGTTTCGAGGTGGTGGAGGAGCTCATGGGTGGCGAGCAGGAGGATGGCGTGCTCGATCGGCGAGAGCTCGGCGACGCTGCGCGACAAGAGGCCGGAGAAGTGCGCCTGGAGCGCCTCCTTGTTGTTGATCGTGCCACGCACCAGCTCGTTGAAGAGTTCCTGGTCGGCCTTGTCGAAGCCGGTGACTTCCTTGAAGTGGGCCTCGATCGCGTAGGCGGAGTTACCCGACAGCAGCCACTGGTAGATGCCCTGCAGCGCGAACTCGCGGCCGCGGCGGCGTGCGGCCTTGCTCGTCATTTCAGTGCCCTCAGCAGATTGGCCATTTCGACCGCGGCGCGGGCGCAGTCGCTACCCTTTTCCTGCATGCGTGCGATCGCCTGGTCGTCGTCCTCGGTGGTGAGCACGCCGTTGGCGACCGGCACGCCGGTGTCGAGGGTGACGCGGGTGATGCCGGCGCCCATCTCGTTGGAGACGAGCTCGAAGTGGTAGGTCTCGCCGCGGATCACGGCGCCGAGCGCCACCAGCGCGTCGAAGCGGCCGCTGCGGCCCATGTTCTGCAGCACCAGGGGGATTTCGAGCGCGCCGGGCACGGTGGCGATGCGGATCTGCTCGTTGGCGACGCCAAGCCGCTGCAGTTCGGCGATGCAGGCGGACAGCAGGCCCTCGCACACGTCCGGGTTGAAGCGGCTCATGACGACGCCGATGCGCAGTCCCTGGCCGTTGAGGTCGGGTTCGATTTCGGTGATGTGTTCAAAACGGGGCATGGTTCAATCCTGTTCTACGAAGCCGGTGATTTCGAGGCCGAAGCCGGCCATGCTGGGGATCTTGCGCGGGTTGGCGAGGAGACGCATCTTGCCCACATCGAGCGCGCGCAGGATCTGGGCGCCGACGCCGAAGAGGCGCGCATCCCACTTCACCGGCCGCTCCTGGGGCACGGCGCCGAGGCTGGCGAGGAGCTCGCGGCCGGACTGCGGGCGGTACAGCAGCACCATCACGCCGGCCTCGGCAGCGGCGAGGGTCGCGAGCGCCTCGTTGACCGGGAAGCTGTGGCGGCCGCTCGCCGGGTCGAGGAAATCCACCACCGAGATCGGCTCATGCACGCGCACCAGCGTCTCGCGCGCGGGGTCGATGTCGCCGCGGCTGAGGGCGAAATGCACGTCGCCGGAGGTCTTGTCCTCGAAGGCGGAAAGGCGGAAGCGGCCGTGCGGGGTGTCGACATCCTTCTCGGTGACCTTCTCGACCAGATGCTCGGTGGCGGCGCGGTACTCGATGAGGTCGCGGATCGCGCCGATCTTCAGGCCGTGCTCGCGCGCGAACTCGACGAGATCGGGCAGGCGCGCCATCGTGCCGTCGTCCTTGAGGATCTCGCAGATCACCGCGGCGGGCTCCAGCCCGGCGAGCTGGGCGAGGTCGCAGCCTGCCTCGGTGTGGCCGGCGCGGATCAGCACGCCGCCTTTCTGTGCGGTGAGCGGGAAGATGTGGCCGGGCATGACGATGTCGTCCGGCCGGGCGTGGCGCGCCACTGCGACCTGCACCGTGCGAGCGCGGTCGTGGGCGGAGATGCCGGTGGTGACGCCGGTGGCGGCCTCGATCGAGACGGTGAAGGCGGTGCCGTGCGGGGTGCGGTTGTCGCGCACCATCTGCTGCAGGCCGAGCTGGCGGCAGCGCTCGTCGGTGAGCGTGAGGCAGATCAGGCCGCGGCCGAACTTGGCCATGAAGTTGATCGCCTCGGGTGTGACGAACTCGGCCGCCATCACCAGGTCGCCCTCGTTCTCGCGGTCCTCCTCGTCGACCAGCACGACGATGCGGCCGGCCTTGATCTCGGCGATGATCTCGGTGATCGGTGCCAGCGCGCTCATGCTGCACCTCCGTCGCGCCAGGCCTGCATGCGCTCGACGTAGCGGGCGATGAGGTCGATCTCGAGGTTGACCGGGCTGCCGGCCTCCAGATGCTTGAGGTTGGTCATGAGCACGGTGTGCGGGATCAGGTTGATCGAGAAATCGGCGCCTTCCACCCGGTTCACCGTCAGGCTCACGCCATTGACGGTGATCGAGCCCTTGCGCGCGATGTATCCGGCGAGCGCGTCGGGCGCGCGTATCACCAGCTCGTGGCTTTCGCCCACCGGCATGAAGCGCAGCACCTCGCCGACACCGTCGACATGGCCGGTGACGAGATGGCCGCCGAGGCGGTCCGACAGGCGCAGCGCCTTCTCGAGGTTGACCTCGGCGCCCAGGGTATCCAGGCCGGTGGTGCAGTTCAGGGTCTCGCGCGAGACGTCGAAGCGCGCGAGCGGCGGCGCGAGCTCGATCACGGTGAGGCACACGCCGCTGTTGGCGATGCTGTCGCCGATCGCGACGTCGGACAGGTCCAGGCCCGCGGTATCCACCGACAGGCGCACGCCGTCCTCGAGCGGATCAATGGCGACGATTCGGCCGCAAGCGGCCACGATTCCGGAAAACATGGGGACTCTCTTCAGGCGTGAAGCGCAACATTGTAGGTCAAAACCCGCCGGGCAACCCGCCCGGGCGCCGGGCGGAGAGGGCGCTCAGGGGAGCGCGCGGTCGAGGATCGCGGAAAACGTGCCGGCTTCCATGAAGCCGACGACGCGCAGGCCGTCGATCTCCTTGCCCTCGGGGGTGAAGAAGATGATGCCGGGCGGGCCGAAGAGCTGGAAGCGCTTCAGCAGCGCCGCATCCTCCGCGCTGTTGGCGGTGACGTCCGCCTTCAGCAGCAGCATGCGCGACATGCGCGCCGCCACCTGCGGGTCAGAGAAGGTGTAGCGCTCCATCTCCTTGCACGACACACACCAGTCGGCATAGAAATCCAGCATCACCGGCCGGTCGGTGGCGGCGAGGCGGGCGTCGAGCTCGGCCACCGAAGCCACCTTCTCGAAGCGCGGCAGCACAGCCGCCGGAGCGCCCTCGGCGCGCAGGATCGCGAGCGGCTGCAGCGGATCGCGCGAACCGGCGAGTGCGCCCACCAGCATCGCCGCGCCGGCGAGCAGCATGATCACGCCCACGCCCTTCCAGAAGCGCTGCCAGCCCTTGGCGGTGGCAGGCAGCGGGTCGAGCGCGTGGAGGAAGATCGCCGACAGGATCAGCAGCGTCGCCCAGGCAAGCATAGCGAACAGCGCCGGCAGCAGCGGCGACACCAGCCACACCGCCACCGCCAGCAGCATCACCCCGAAGGCCTTGCGCACGCCCTCCATCCACGGGCCGACGCGCGGCAGCATCGAGCGCGTCCCCACACCCACTGCCACCAGTGGCGCGCCCATGCCCAGGCCCATCGCGAACAGCGCGAAGCCGCCCAGCACCGCGTCGCCGGTCTGGGCGATGTAGAGCAGCGCGCCGGCGAGCGGTGCGGCCACGCACGGGCCGACGATCAGCGCCGACAGCACGCCCATCACCGCGACGCCGCCGACATGGCCGCCCTTCTGGTGGCTGGCGGTGTCCGACAGGCGGCTCTGCAGCGCTGCCGGCAGCTGCAGCTCGTAGAAGCCGAACATCGACAGCGCCAGCGCCACGAACACCAGCGCGAAGCCGCCCAGCACCCAGGCGTTCTGCAGCGCCGCCGACAGCAGCGTGCCGGAGAGGCCGGCCGCGACGCCGGCGAGCGCGTAGGTCACCGCCATGCCCAGCACGTAGGCGAGCGACAGCACCAGCGCCCGGCCGTGCGAGATCGGCTGGCCGCGGCCGACGATGATGCCGGACAGGATGGGGATCATCGGGAAGGTGCAGGGCGTGAACGCGAGCAGCAGGCCGAAGCCGAAGAAGCTCGCGAGGATCACGAGGAAGCTCGCGTCGCGCAGCAGGCCGGCGATGCGGCCGCTCTCGTCGCCGCTCGCGAGCGCGTTGCCGGCGACGGCCTTGTCTGCGGATGCGTTGTCCGCCGCCGTGCGTGGGCCCAGCGCGCCCTGCAGCAGGCTGCCCGAGCCCGGTGCCGCGGATTGGCCGAGGTCGATCGCGACCGTCTGCTCCAGCGGCGGGTAACACACCCCGCCATCCCAACAGCCCTGGCTGACGATGACGAGGTCGAAGCGCGTCACGCCCTCCGGCGCGTTCACCGGCAGCTGCAGGCGGACCGCGTCGCGGTAGGTCTCGACGTCGCCGAAGAACTCGTCCTTGTGCATCTTGCCGGGCGGGCGCAGCACCTCGCCGAAGCTCACGCTGTCGGGCTCGGCGTGGAAGCGGAACTTGGTCGCGTAAAGGTAGTAGTCCTTGCGGATCTCGAAGCTGACCTCGACACGGTCCGGGCCGATCGCGCGCGCCGTGGCCGGGTAGGCGCGCGCGGGCTCCACCGGATCGGCGAGCGCCGGGCCGGCCCCGCCCAGCGCGACGAGGGTGAGGAGGAGCGTGACGAGCAGCGTCAGCAGGCCTTGCGGAAGGTGCAGCGGCAGGCGCCGGCGCGTGGCAGTGGGTGAGGAATGCGGGAGAGTCATTGCGTGTCTGGAAGAGGGGCCGCGGGAGAGCCTACGACGGGTGCGCGGTTCAGGCCTTGATCGGGGTCGTTTCCACGCGCACCCAGTCGAGGTAGGCGGGCAGGCCGACAGAGACAGGGACCGCGACGATCTCCGGGAGTTCGTAAGGGTGGGCGGCGCGGATCGCGGTTTCGAGCGCGGCGTAACCGGCACGCGGCACCTTGATCAGCAGCGGCACCTCGTCGGCGCTCTCGACCGCGCCCTGCCAGCGGTACACCGAGCGGCACGGCGCGAGGATGTTCACGCACGCCGCCAGCCGCGCCTCCACCAGCCGGCGCGCGAGCGCCTCGGCGCTGGCCGCGTCGGGCAGGTTGGTGAGCACCAGCAGGATGTCGCCGTCGTCCATGCGCGCGTTTCGTGGCCGATTGCGGTGCTTCAGGCCGGTGGCACGGTGGACGCGAAACTCGGCCGTGCATGCATACGTGCTGCGAACGCGGCGAGCGTCGGGCGGGTGGCGCGCCAGTCGAGCTCGGCGAGGCGGAAATCCACATAGCCGAGCGCAACGCCGACCGCAATGTCGCCCAACTGCATGGTGTCGCCGTTGAACCAGACGGCGCTGCCGAGGCGCACCTCGAGCGCATCGAGCGCGTGCAGCACCTTGCCGGTCTGGCGCGCGATGTTGGCCTCGTCGCGAACCTCGGCGGGACGCATGGATTCCAGACGGATCGTCACCGCCGCGTCGCACAGACCGTCGGCCAGCGCCTCGGTCTGGCGCACCCGCACCGCTGCGAGGGGTGCGTCCGGCACCAGCTTCAGCGCACCGCCCAGGGTTTCCAGGTAGGCCGCGACCACCGGCGAGTCGAAGAACACCTCGCCGTCGTCCGCGACCAGCACCGGGATCTTGCCGAGCGGGTTGCGCTCCGGCACGCGCGTGGTCGGTTCCCACGGCGAATCCTGCACCAGCTCGAAGGGCAGGGCCTTCTCGGCGAGCACGATGCGGATCTTGCGTGCGTAGGGGCTGGTGAGCGAGGCGATGAGCTTCATGGCGTGGTCCTCAGAGTGGTGCGAAGGTGCCGGTGATGATGTCGCGGATCACATGCAGCTTGCCGTGGAAGAAGTGGTCGGCGCCGGGCACGACGACTACCGGCTGCTCCTGCGGGCGGGCCCAGTCGAGCACGTTGGCGAGCGCCACGGTGTCGTCGTTCTCGCCATGGATCACCAGCGTCGGCACGCCCTTGGGCAGCGTGCCGGTGTCGTACTGGCGCGCTCCGTCGGCGGCGACCCCGGCGGCAAGGCCCACCAGGATGATGCGCCGCGCAGGCGTCATGCCGTCGGCGAGGCGCGCCGCGACGCGGGTCTGCACGAAGCCGCCGAAGCTGAAGCCGCACAGCGCGAGCGGCAGGAAGCCCCAGCGCGACTGCGCCCAACTCAGCACCGACAGCATGTCCTCGGTCTCGCCCTGGCCGTGGTCGTGCACGCCCTCGCTCGCGCCCACGCCGCGGAAGTTCGGCCGCAGCGCGGTGTAGCCGAGGTCGCGGCACACCCGTGCCAGGGTGTGCGCCACCTTGTTGGTGTTGGCGCCGCCGAAGAGCGGGTGGGGGTGGCACACCAGCGCGATGCCGCGCACCGTCTCGGGCGCGTCGATGAGGACCTCGATGTTGCCCTCCGCGCCGCGCAGCAGGGCCTTTTCCGTGGGGAGGGGACGGCTCATGCCCGGTTCTCCTGTGTGGCCGGGCGTGCCCGGTGTGTGATCACGAACGCTCTTCTGATGGCGTCAATCGGGTAGGCGCAGGCGCTCCACGACGCGGCCGTGGGTGAGGTGCTCGGTGATGATCTCGTCGATGTCTTCCTTGTCGACATAGGTGTACCACACGTTGTCCGGGTACACCACCAGCACCGGTCCGTCGTCGCAGCGCCCCAGGCAGCCGGCCTTGTTGATGCGCACGCTGCCCTGGCCCTTCAGCCCCAGCGCGCCGGTGCGGTCCTTGGCGTAGGTCTGCATCTCGCTGGCCTTGTGGTCGTTGCAGCAGCTCTCTCCCGCCTGGCGTTGGTTGCAGCAGAAGAACACATGGTGGCGGAAGTAACTCATCGGGGGTCTCCGGGTGGGGGCGGGGCGATTATAGCCGCCATTCTATGGCCGCCATTCCCTGCTGCCGAGGTCGCCGCTGAAGTCACCGCTCAAGTCACCATCGAGCGTGCCGCTCAGGTGTTCACCGCGCCACAGCCCCAGCGCCGACAACCAGGCGAGCGCGAGGAAGGGCCACACCATCGCGACCAGCTGCATCAGGCCGTGGAAGTTGGCGAAGTTGCCCTGCGCGAGCAGGCGCGCGTCGAGGCCGAGGTAAGGGTTGGTCGGCATCAGGTTCGCGAACACGGTCGCCACCAGCAGCGCCATTCCGGCCAGCGCATGCTGGTGCAGGCGCGGCAGCAGCAGACCGGCGAGGAGTAGCGCACCGCCCGCGGCGAGCCCGGCGCGCGCACCCGGCGTCAGCCAGGCGTCGATCGCGCCCGGCACGAGGAAGAGGCCGGTGGCAAGGGATTTCGCGCCCAGGCCGACGGTGAGGATGAGCACGATCGGCCACGCCTTGCGACCGCGCAGCAGGCAGCACGCATACAGCCCCGCCGCGATCAGCCCGCTCGCCACCAGGATGGCTTCGAAGCGGATGTAGCGCGCCGGCGCGAACGGCACCGGCGTGGGGATGCCGAGCAGCGCGCGCAGGTCGCCGCCGCTGAAGGGCGGGGTCTCGGGCATCAGCTGTGCGATCAGCCACAGCGCGAGCAGCACCAGCCCGGCATCGCCCGCCCGCCCCGGGATCACCAGGCTCGCGCGCCAGCGCTGCAGCAGGCCGCCCTCGGCAAAGCCGCTGCGGCCGAACGTGGCACCGAGCAGGGCGCCGATGAGCGTGCCGGCGAGGTTTCCGCCGATGTCCACATTGCTCGCCACCCGGCTCGGCAGGAAGTTCTGCGCCGTCTCCACGCCCAGACTCAGCAGTCCGCCGAGCAGGCAGGCGAGCATCACCGCGCGTGCCGGCGGGCGGCCCTGTCGCTGCGCGGCCACCAGCAGGAAGCCGAGCGGCAGGTAGCCGAGGATGTTGACGACGAGGTCGGTGGGGCTGAAGTAGCGTGGCCAGGGTTCGAGCAGGTAATCCAGCGTCGGCAGCCCGGTGACGGTCCACCCCGCGAACGGATGCAGGCTCGCATAGCCGATCAGCAGCGCGCACGCGATGGCGAGCCGCCGGGCGAGGGCGGAGGGGGGCTGGGAGGGCATCGCGGCAGGCGCTTTGGGGTGGGCACGCTCGGGGTGAAGCCGTGGATTCTAGCATCGCCCCTGATGGCGCCCCCGGTGCGCTGGCCGGCTGCGCAGGCAGCGTGATGTTCGGCACGAAGCGGGGCAGAATGGCGGCCGGGACGGGGACGGAGACGAGGACGGGGAGGCGAGGGCATGACGCAGGCTGGAGAGGTGGCGCAGGCGCTGTGCGCACTGCATGAGGAGGTCGACGCGCGCGTCGCGCGCATCCGCGCGGCGCAGCCCGACTGGCTGTGCGCCAAGGGGTGCGCCGCCTGCTGCCGCAGCCTTGCCGATGTGCCGCAGCTCACCCCGGCCGAGTGGGATCTGCTGCGCGAGGGCTTGTCGCAGCTGCCCGCCGACACCCTGCTGCGCGTGCGCGCCCGCGCGGCGGCCCTGCCGGCGGCCGGGCCGCTGGTGTGCCCGATGCTGGACGAGGCGACGAATGCCTGCCCGGTGTACCTGCACCGGCCGGTGGCCTGCCGCAGCTACGGTTTCTACGTCCGGCGCGCCCACGGGCTCTACTGCGGCGACATCGAAGCCCAGGTCGCCGCCGGCCGGCTCGCCGAGGTGGTGTGGGGCAATCACGAGGTCGTCGAGCGCGAACTCGCCGCACTCGGCGCGGCCAAGCCGCTCACCGCATGGCTCGCCGGCTGGTCCGGCCCGGCGTGATCGCAGCGGGGCAACGCCCTTCGCCGTGCCAGCCGCACGCAGGCTTCATGACCGCGGCGCGCGGGCGCACGGCCAACTTGGCGGTATAGTGGCGCCCATTCTCCAGAACAGCCTGCCACGCACGCTCCGGCTCGCGGCAGGCGCAGCGCACGCATGAGCTTTCTCGCCCGTCTCTCCGAATGGCTTTCCCCGGCGCGCCCCGACCCGGTGACGCTCGCCGCCCTGGCGCGTGCCTGCCGGCTGGTCGGGCCGACCGGCGTGTCGGCCGAGGCCGAGCGGCACCTGCTGCCGGCGGTGCGCCATGCGCTCGGCTACTGCGAGGATCTGGTCGCGCAGCTGCCGCCGCCGGTGTTGCTCGATGGCGCCAGCGCCACCAACGACCCGCTGCTGCACGCGATGCTGCCCACCAACGAGCATCTGCTGGAAGTGCTCGGTGCGAGCCCGGCGCTGCGTCAGCTCGTGTCCGGTGGCGTGGAGCGTGGTCGCGTGGCTGGCGAGGGCGTCGCGGGTGATGGTGTGGAGCGTGATGGCGAGGTGCACGCCCTGCTGGTCGCGCGCCGGCGTGACAAGCACGTGTTCGGCGTGGCGCTGGAGGGTGACACCCTGGTGCATGACGTGGCGCAGACGCTGCTCAACTTCACCGACCACCTCGTCGTGCATGCCGACCGCGACCCGCAGCGCGCCCGCGCCCGCCTGCGCGATGCGGCGGTGGACAGCCTGTTCGCGAGCTTCGCCGGCCATGTCCAGTCCATCCGCAGCGAGATCGGCGAGATCGAGTTCGAGCGCGGCCTGGAGAGCACCTATGTGACCATGCTGCGCTACGGCGCGCGCGAGGACCGGGTCGACCTGCACATGCGCGAGATCGAGGCGCTCAACGCGCGCCTGCGCGAGGACGTCGCAGCGCTGCAGCCTGAGCGCCTGATGGCCACGCTCGCCGAGCACCTGCTGGCACCCGAACGTGCGCTCTCCCTGCGCGAGGTGACCATGCACGTGCTGCGCAGTGGCGTGGTCGTCGACGCGGCGCCGGCCGGCGACGAGGACGTGCTGACGCTGTCCTTCCGCGAGCTGCTGTCGCGCGACCGGCGCCGCCACGTCATCCTGCCGGTGCGCGTGCCGCTCGCGCTGGTCGAGGATGCGGTGCGTCATGCCGAGCGGGTGCTGTCGCGCATGTTCATCCTTTGACATGCGCATGGACAGTCAGCAGGAGATTGCCGTCCCCGCCCGCGTCGGCGTATAGTGCGCGCTGCATCGACAGGGAGCCCCGCCGCGCATCCGCGCTCCGGGGTGAAACGGGAAGTCCGGTGACGCGCGAGTTCATGCTCGTGCCATTCCGGCGCAGCCCCCGCTGCTGTAAGCCTGACGGCGCCGTCAACATCAAACCCACTGGGACACACTGTCCTGGGAAGGGCGACGGCGACCGGATGAAGGTGAGCCAGAAGACCGACCCTGTCGACATGAATGGTAGAAGCCCCGGGGTGTGGGCGGGTTGCCGATTGGTCCAGCGGGCACGCATGTAGCCCGTCGTTCGCCTTGGTCATGCCGTCTGACCCTGCGAACCATGTCCATCGTCTCCGCTCGTGCTCCGGCTCATGTCAGCCGAGGAGCCGGAACGATGGAAGAGGACAGGAAGCACAGCCACAACACCCGCATGCAGCGCAAGAAGGACGTGGTCGACGCCGCGATCGGACGCGCCCAGGAAGAGCGCGGCATCGTCATCCTCATCACCGGCAACGGCAAGGGCAAGACCACCTCCGCGTTCGGCACCCTCTACCGTGCGCTCGGCCATGGCCAGCAGGTCGGCGTGGTGCAGTTCATCAAGGGCACGCAGTCCTCGGGCGAGGTGAGCTTCCTGCTGCAGCATTCGGTATCGCCTGCGCTGCGGTACCACGCCATGGCCACCGGCTTCACCTGGAACACCCAGAACTGGGACGCCGACAAGTGCGCCGCCGACGAGGCCTGGGCACAGGCCGTCCGCATGCTGGCGGACCCCTCGCTGAGGTTGGTGGTGCTCGACGAGCTCACCTACATGCTCAAGTACAACTATCTCGACACCACCGAGGTGATCGCGGCGATCCGCGCTCGCCCGGCGATGCAGACTGTCATCGTCACGGGCCGCGCGGCCCGGCCGGAACTGGTCGAGCTGGCCGATACGGTGAGCGAGATCGCCGATCGCAAGCATGCCTTCGCCGCCGGTGTGAAGGCCCAGGCCGGCATCGACTTCTGACGCGGGCCACCCCAAGCCAGCGCTTCCGCAGCCAACCCTTCCCAGCGTCCCCCGGAGTTCGCAGATGTCACTCGTGCGCAAGATCCCCGCCACCATCGTCACCGGCTTTCTTGGCAGCGGCAAGACCACGCTGCTGCGCCACATCCTCACCAACGCCGGCGGTCGGCGCATCGCGGTGATCGTTAACGAATTCGGCGAACTCGGCATCGACGGCGAGCTCATGCGCGCTTGCGGCATCGGCTGCGACGCATCGGGGGAAGAGCAGGCGGGGCAGCTCTACGAACTCGCCAATGGTTGTCTGTGCTGCACCGTGCAGGAGGCGTTCTACCCGGTGATGCGCGCGCTGATCGCGCGCCGTGACGACATCGACCACATCCTCATCGAGACCTCCGGCCTGGCGCTGCCCAAGCCCCTGGTGCAGGCCTTCAACTGGCCGGAGATCCGGAACGCCTGCACCGTGGATGCGGTGATCACCGTCGTCGACGTACCCGCGGCGGCGGCGGGGCAGTTTGCCGCCAACCCGCTTGCGGTGGATGCGCAGCGCCGCGCCGACCCCAGCCTGGACCATGCGTCGCCACTGCACGAACTGTTCGAAGACCAACTCGGCGCGGCCGACCTCGTCATCCTCTCCAAGCTCGATCTCGCCGACGATTCCGCACGGGGCGCGGTCGAAGCCTTGTGCCGTGCGGAGCTTCCGCCCGAGGTGAAGTTGGTCGCGGCCGATCATGGACGGGTCGATCCCGACCTCCTTCTCGGACTCGGGGCTGCCGCCGAAGACACCATCCACCTGCGCGCGAGTCACCATGACCAGTCAGAGGGCGAGGCACATGATCACGACCACGACGCCTTCCAGTCGATCTCGGTCGCGCTGCCGGTGGTCGATCGCGAGCGCCTGCTCGCGGTGCTGCATGCGCTCGTCCAGCGCCACACCCTGTACCGGGTGAAGGGCTTCGTGGCGCTCGACGACAAGCCGATGCGCCTGGTGGTGCAGGGGGTGGGGCGCCGCTTCGAGACCTACTTCGACCGCCGCTGGCGTGCCGACGAAGCGCGCACGACTCAGCTCGTGCTCATCGGCCGCGATCTGGATGGCGCGTTGCTGACCGCCGCGCTGCAGGACGCGGTGCTGGTCGGGACCGTCTGATGCATCTGCTCGCCGCCCAGCCGGGTGGCTTCGTCGATGACGACGCCGTGGTCACGCGCATTGCGCAGGACCCGGCCGAGATCGTCATCCTCAGCGCCGCCGACACCACGCTCGCGCTGCTGGCCGCGGCCTGCCCGGCGGAGGGCTTCCCCACGGTGCGACTCGCGAACCTGCTGCACCTACGCCAGCCCGCCTCGGTGGATCTCTACGTCGACGAGGTGCTGCAGCACGCCCGCGTGATCGTTGTCGACCACCTCGGCGGCGAGAGCTACTGGCCCTATGGCACCGAGCAGGTCTGCGAGCTCGCGCGTGCGCGCGGCATCGCGTTGGTGATGTTCTCGGGCGACACCAGCGAGGACCTCAACCTGCTCATGAAGGGTACGGTGGACATGGACCTCGCACGCACCCTGTGGCGCTACTTGCGCGAGGGCGGGCCGGCCAATGCACGCAACTTCTACCGCTGCCTCGGTCAGCACTTCTTCGCACTGGCCGAGGTGCCCGCGCCTCCGTGCGCGTTGCCCAGCGTTGCGGTGTTCCACCCGCGCCACGAGCTCGGTTCGGTCGAAGCCTGGCACGCCGACTGGCAGGCCGGCGCGCCCTGCGTGCTGCTGCTCTTCTACCGCGCGCATCTGCAGGCCGGCAACACCGCCGTCTTCGCGCATCTGTGCGCATCCCTGCGTGCCCGCGGCATGAACCCGCTGCCGCTCGCGCTCACCTCGCTGAAGGACGCGCAGGCGGTCGCCATGCTGCGCCATCTCGCCGCCGAGTGCGATGCGGCGCTCATCCTCAACACCACGGCGTTTGCCCGTTCGGCGCTCGACGAGCCCGACGACCACGCCCTGGCCGATGATGTCCCGGTGCTGCAGTTGGTGCTCTCGGGCGGCAACGAGGCGGCCTGGCGCGCCGACGCCCAGGGGCTCGCGCCGCGCGACATCGCGATGCACATCGCGCTGCCCGAGGTGGACGGTCGCATCATCACGCGCGCGGTGAGCTTCAAGGGCCTGGACCACCACTGCGCGCGCACCCAGAGCGATGTCGTGCAGTACCGCCCTCAGCCGGAGCGCATGGACTTCGTCGCCGAGCTGGCGCGCCGCTGGTGCCGCCTGCGCGCGCTGCCCAACGGCGACAAGCGCATCGCGCTGATCCTCGCCAATTACCCGACACGCGAGGGCCGGCTGGGCAATGGCGTCGGCCTGGACACGCCGGCCTCGGTGATCGCAATCCTCGCGCGCCTGCGCGAGGAGGGCTATGTGCTGGCCGACGTGCCCGCGGATGGTGACGCGCTGATGGCGCAGCTCAAGGAAGGCATCACCAACGACCCGGCGCACTGGGCGCAGCGCCCGGCGCGGCAGAGCCTCGCGCTCGGCGACTACCGCGCGTTCTTCGACGCCCTGCCGGCAAGCAACCGCGAAGCCCTCATCGCGCGCTGGGGCGCGCCCGAGGCCGATCCGATGCTGCGCCAGGGGGCCGACGGGGCGCGCTTCATGCTCGCCGGTCTGCGTTGCGGCAAGGTCTTCATCGGCATCCAGCCGGCGCGCGGCTACCAGCTCGATCCGATGGCGAGCTACCACGACCCCGATCTCGTGCCGCCGCACCACTACCTTGCCTACTACCTGTGGCTGCGCGAGCACTGGCGTTGCGATGCGGTGCTGCATGTGGGCAAACACGGCAACCTTGAATGGCTGCCGGGCAAGAGCGTCGCGCTCTCCGGCGAATGCTGGCCGGATCTGGTGTTCGGCCCCATGCCACACCTCTACCCATTCATCGTCAATGATCCCGGCGAGGGCACCCAGGCCAAGCGTCGCGCCCAGGCGGTGATCATCGACCACCTGATGCCGCCGCTCACCCGCGCCGAGAGCCATGGCGCCACGCGCGACCTGGAGCGCATGGTCGACGAGTACTACGAGGCGCTGACGCTGGACCGCAACCGGGCCACGCTGCTGCGCCGACAGATCCTCGACCACATCCTGCGCCACGACCTGCATCGCGACCTTGGCCTCGCGCCGCCCACCAGCGCGGAGGAAGAGCAGCGTCTGCTCAACCGCACCGACGCCTACCTGTGCGAACTCAAGGAGGCGCAGATCCGCGACGGCTTGCACGTGTTCGGCAACTCGCCGGCCGGGCGGTTGCGCCGCGATACGCTGCTCGCGCTGGCGCGCCATCCGGTGGGCGATGGACGTGGCGCGCGCCGAGGGCTGACCTGCGCGCTGGCCGCCGACCTGGCGCTGGGCGAAGGCTTCGACCCACTTGACGCCGACTGGGCGCAGGCCTGGACGGGGCCGCGTCCCGACCTGCTGGCGGCAGTCGCCGAAGGCCCCTGGCGCAACGCGGGCGACACCCGTGAGCGACTGGAGCTGCTTGCGCTCGCGATCCTGGAGGAGGGCATTCCGGGCGATGGCAACAAGCGCGGCGATCGCGACGCGGACTTCGGTGAGGCGCGCGACTGGCCCGCCACCCGCGCCGTGCTCGCGCGCATCGACGCCGAGCTGCGCCCGCGTCTCGATGCCTGCGGCGCGGAGGAGCTGAAGCAGCTGATACGCGGCCTAGAAGGGCGATTCGTGCCCGCCGGCCCGAGTGGTGCCCCCACCCGCGGTCGGCCGGACGTGCTGCCCACCGGGCGCAATTTCTACTCGATCGACACCCGCGCGGTGCCTACCCGGACCAGCTGGACGCTGGGGCTCGCCTCGGCGCGGCGCCTCATCGAGCGTCACCTGCAGGACCATGGCGACTATCCGCGCGCCATCGGGCTGTCGGTGTGGGGCACGGCCACGATGCGCACCGGCGGCGACGACATCGCCCAAGCCTTCGCGCTGATCGGCGTGCGGCCGAAGTGGGCCGACGGTAGCCAGCGGGTGAGCGATTTCGAGATCCTGCCGATATCGCTCTTCGACCGCCCGCGCATCGACGTCACCCTGCGCGTTTCGGGCTTCTTCCGCGACGCCTTCGCCAATGTCATCCGCCTGTTCGATGCCGCGGTGCAGGCGGTGGCCGCGCTCGATGAACCCGAAGCGCTGAACCCGATCCGCGCCCGCATCGCGCGCGAGGCCGCGGCACTCGCCGCCCAGGGCCTGGAGGCCGGCGCAGCGCGTCGCCAGGCCGGCTACCGCGTGTTCGGCGCGAAGCCGGGTGCATACGGTGCGGGCCTGCAGAGCCTGATCGACGGGCGCCACTGGAAGGACGATGGCGACCTCGCACGCGCCTACCTGGCGTGGGGCGGCCACGCCTATGGTCAGGACGACCTCGGCAGCCCGGCGCGGGACAGCTTCGCCCGCCGCCTCGCCGGCATCGACCTGGTGATGCACAACCAGGACAACCGCGAGCACGACCTGCTCGATTCCGACGACTACTACCAGTTCCAGGGTGGCATGAGCGCCGCCGTACGCCACCTCTCGGGCACGCAGCCGGCGATGTACTTCGGCGATCACAGCAACCCGGTGGCGCCGGCGATCCGCCCGCTGGCGGAGGAGATCAGCCGTGTCGTGCGCAGCCGCGTCACCAATCCCAAGTGGATCGCCGGCGTGAAGCGCCACGGCTACAAGGGGGCGCTGGAGATGGCCGCCACCGTGGACTTTCTCTTCGGGTTCGACGCCACCGCCCGCGTCGTGCGCGACGACCAGTACGCACGTGTCGTTGACGCCTGGCTGGAGGACGCCGACACGCGCGACTTCCTCCTGCGCCACAACCCGGACGCGCTCTCCGAGATCTGCGAACGCCTGCTGGAGGCGATGGACCGCGGTCTGTGGCAGGCGCCCGACGAAACCCGTGAACGTGTGGTGCAGCACCTGCTCGCCGCCGAACAGCATCTGGAAGAACGATGAACCTCAATCAGTCCCATGCCCCCGCCCAGGTGTCTGCAACCGGCGTGCTCCCGCCGGCGTTTCCCTTCACCGCACTGCACGGTCAGCCGACGCTGCAGACCGCGCTGCTGCTGCTCAGCATCGACCCGCTCATCGGCGGCGTGCTGGTGGTGGGGCCGCGCGGCACCGCCAAGTCCACCGCGGCGCGCGCGCTGGCGGCCTTGCTGCCGGGCGGGCGCTTCGTGAATCTGCCGCTATCGGCGAGCGAGGAGCAACTGGTCGGCTCGCTCGATCTCGAGACGGCGCTGCAGGGCGCGCAGATTCGCTTCCGCCCCGGCCTGCTCGCCCGCGCGCACGAGGGCGTGCTGTACGTGGATGAGGTCAATCTGCTCGGCGACGGGCTGGTCGACCTGCTGCTCGATGCCTGCGCGAGCGGCATCAACCACGTCGAACGAGACGGCATCAGCCATGTGCACCCGGCGCGCTTCGCTCTGGTGGGCACCATGAACCCGGAGGAGGGCGAGTTGCGCCCGCAACTGCTCGACCGCTTCGGGCTGTGCGTGCGGCTCGACAACGCGCTGCCGCCCGTGCTGCGCGAGGCGATCGTGCGCACCCGCCTTGCGTTCGACGCCGACCCCGCAGCGTTCGCTGCCCACCACGCAGCCGGACAAGGCGCGCTGGCGGAGCGCATCGCCGCGGCACGCGCAGCGCTGCCCGGCATCGTGTTCAGCGACGCCAACCATGCCGCTGTGGCGGCCCGCTGCCACGCGGCGGCCGTGGAGGGGGTGCGCGCCGATCTCGTCATGCTGCGCGCAGCCCGCGCCCATGCCGCGCTTGCAGGGCGCGAGGCGATCGATGTGACGGACATCGACGTGGTGGCCGAGCTCGTGCTCGCCCATCGACGCGACCCCGAAGCGGAGGTGGGTCGTGAGGGCCCGACTACGGGCCCAGTCACGAATCCATCCGCAGGCCCGGCTGTATCCCTGCCTCAGTCCGGGGGTGCAGCCGCGGGCGCGACGCAGGACGAAACCCCGCCTCCGGCAGGCGGCGAGGACTGGGGGGCGCTGCCGCCGCAGGCGGTGCCGATCGGCACAGTCGGGAAAGTGAGGCCGCTCCATGCAAAAAAGCCCTGACGCGCCCGTTCGCGCCCGCGCCGGGTGCGAACGGGCGCGGAGCCCGCAGCCCGGCAGGCCGCGCGCCGCGTGCTCGCCAGCCCGGCATGCGCCTCGACTGGCCACGCACGCTTGCGGCCAAGGGCGCGGCGTCGCTCACCCGCGCACATCTGCGCATGCGCCCGCCGCCCGCGGGTCAGGCCGCGCTGCACTGCCTGCTGCTCGACTGCTCGGCGTCGATGCTGCGAGCCCGGCGGTTGGCGCTTGCCAAGGGTTTGCTGCTGGCATGGACCGGACTGCTGCAGCGCCGGCGCGAGTCGCTCGCGGTGATCGCGTTCTCGGGTGCCAGCGCGCAGCTGCTACAGGCGCCGCAGAAAGCGGTGCGCCACGGCGCGCGCTGGATCGCCCCGATCGCCGGTGGCGGCGGCTCGCCTGCCGTCGCAGCGGTGACGCTGGCGGAGGCGCTGCTCGCACGGCGCCGCCGCACCACCCCGGGCGAGCGCCTCGCGGTGTGGCTGTTGTCGGATGTGCGCTTCGCCCGCCTGCCTCCGCGCCCGCGCCATGCGGATCAATACACGATCATCGATTTCGACGAGGGGCCGTTCGCCCTCGGGCGTGCGCAGCGGCTCGCGCACGCATGGCAGGCAGAGCACTGGCCCGCCTCGGCGCTGGCGTCGGCAATCGCCTGACGTCCTCTTTCACCACTCACGTCTGAACCCAGGAGAACACAACATGCATATCGAACCCGGCATCGTAGAAGGCGGCAAGATCCTCCTCAGCTACGCCACCGCAGCCGCCGCAATCGGCTACGGCGCCAAGCTCGCGGTGGACACCGCGCGGCGCGACGGCGCAGCCTCGCTCGCCTTGCGCGCGATCCTCGCCAGCGTGCTCGTCTTCATCTTCTTCGAGGTCCTGCCCACCCAGGCGGTCGGTGTCTCGGAGGTGCACCTCATCCTCGGCTCGACGCTGCTGCTGCTCTTCGGCGCCGGGCCCACCGCGATCGGCCTCGCCGTCGGGCTGCTCACCCAGAGCCTGTTCTTCGCTCCGGACGACCTGCCGCAATACGCCATGAACGTCACCACGCTGCTGGTACCGCTGTTCGCCATCACCGCGCTGGCCCGGCGCATCATCCCGGCCGAGACGCCCTATGTCGATCTGCGCTACGGCCAGGTGTTTCGGCTGTCGCTCGCCTACCAGGGCGGCATCGTCGCCTGGGTCGCGTTCTGGGCGATCTACGGCCATGGCGTCGGCGCCGACAACCTGCACAGCGTCGCCACCTTCGGCGCAGCCTACATGCTGGTGGTCGTGCTCGAGCCGTTGATCGACCTCGCGGTGCTCGCCCTCGCCAAGGCGCTGCGCCAGCTCAAGGGCAGCGTGGCGCTGGAGAAGCGCCTGTACGAAGGGGCGCACTGAGCCACCGTCAGCGCCAACGCCGCCGCCCGGGCCGCCTGTAGGCCTGCCCGGGCTGTCGCGCCGCTCACACCATGAATTCATCCTCTTCTCCCGATACGGCTTCGAACCCGGCCGTACCCGAGGCCGCCGCCGCGGTGCCACGCATCCAGGGCTGGTGTCCCGGGGCGTTGCGGCCGATGCCCTCCGGCGACGGCCTGGTCATGCGCTTGCGCCCGCGCCTCGCGCGTTTCACGCGTGCGCAGATCCTCGATATCTGCGATGCGGCCGAACGCCAGGGGGCCGGCCTGATCGATATCACCAGCCGCGCCAACCTGCAGGTGCGCGGCGTGAGCGAGGCCGGCTGGTCGGCCTTGCTCGCGCGCTTCGGGCGTCTCGGCCTGCTCGACGCGTCGGCGGTCATCGAGGCACGCCGCAACCTGCTCGTCGCGCCCGACTGGATGCCGGGTGACGACACCGACCGCATCGCGACTGCGCTGATGGCGCGGCTGGACGCCTTGCCGGCGCTGCCCGCGAAGGTGGGTTTCGCGATCGACGCCGGCGCCGCGCCCTGTCTGCGCGACGATCCGGCGGATTTCCGCATCGAGCGCGGCGCGCAGGGCGGCCTCATCCTGCGTGCCGACGGTCGTCCGAATGGCGTGGCAGTGGAGGCCGACGCGGCGGTGGAAGCGCTGCTCGCGCTCGCCCACTGGTTCGTCACCAGCGGCGGCTGCGCGGCCGGGCGCATGGCACGCCATACCGCACCGCTGCCCGAGTGGGCTCAGGGCGTGCTGCCGCCGGCCGATGCCGCACCCAGGCTGCGCGCAGGCGCGCACCAGCTGGGTTTCGTCTGCGGCTTGCCGTTCGGTCAGGTCGATGCTGCACGCCTTGCGCGCGCCGTCCGCCACAGTGGCGCGGTCGCGCTGCGCATCACGCCATGGCGGCGGGTGCTGTTCGAAGGCGTGCGCGCCGATGCGGCGCCCGTGCTGGCGAGCGACTGTCCCGACATCGACGCTCTGGCCGCGGCTGGTTGGCGTATCGAGGCCTGCGCGGGCGCGCCATTCTGCCCACAGGCGAGCGTCGAGACGCGCCCGCTGGCGCGCCGCCTGATGCAGCTCGCGCTGCGCGACGCGATCCGCATGCCCTCGTCGGGCGGGGCGTCGGCAGACGCAGCGGCGGGCTTGCGGGTGGCCCATGTGTCCGGCTGCGCCAAGGCCTGTGCCCACCCCGGCGCTGCCACCCTCAACGTGATCGGGCGGGCGGGCGCGTTCGACCTCCACTGGTGCGCCGCCTTGGGCGCGCCACCTCCGAAGCCTGGCCTGAGCGCCGAGGCCGTGCTTGCCTGTCTGGAGACACCGTAGTGCCCTTCGCTTATGAGACCGATGGTGCAGCGATCTACCGTCAATCCTTCGCCACCATCCGCGCCGAGGCCGAGCTCGCGCGCTTTTCCGCCGACGAGGAGCCGCTTGCGGTGCGCATGATCCACGCCGCAGGCATGGTCGGTCTTGCGGCGTCGATCGACTTCTCGCCCGGCTTTGCTGCCGTAGCCCGCGCAGCCCTCGAGGCTGGCGCGCCGATCCTGTGCGATGCGCGCATGGTGTCCGAGGGCATCACCCGCGCGCGCCTGCCGGCCGACAACGCGGTGGTGTGCACGCTCGCCGACCCGGCAGTGGAAGCGCTCGCTGCGCGCCTGGGCACGACGCGCTCGGCCGCCGCGCTGGAGTTGTGGCGCCCGCTGCTCGATGGCGCGGTGGTCGCGATCGGCAATGCGCCGACCGCGCTGTTCCACCTCCTGAACATGCTGGAGGCGCCGGATTGCCCGCGCCCGGCGGCCATCATCGGTTGCCCGGTGGGTTTCGTCGGGGCGATGGAATCCAAGGCCGCCCTCTGGTCCGTCCGCCCGGTGCCGTGCTGCGTCGTGCATGGGCGCCCCGGCGGCAGCGCCATCACCGTCGCCGTCATCAACGCACTCGCGAGTCGCACGGAATGACCTCTACCCTGATCGAACCGATGACCGTCGCGCCGGGCGTGGCAGATGCGCACCACGGCGCCCCCGCGCTGCCGCAGTCGGGCACCCTTCATGGCGTGGGGCTTGGCCCCGGCGCGCAGGACCTCCTGAGCGTGCGCGCCGACCTGCTGGTGCGTGGCGCCCGCCATGTCGCCTACTTCCGCAAGGCCGGCCGGGCCGGTCGCGCAAGGCGCATCGTCGAGGGCATGCTGCGCGAGGATGTGCGCGAGTTGGCGCTGGAGTACCCGGTGACCACCGAGATTGCGCTCGACGACCCGCGCTACAACGCGACGCTGTCCGCGTTCTATGCCGATTGCGTCACGCGCGTACGCCGCATTCTCGATGGCGGCGAGGACGTGGTGGTGCTGTGCGAGGGCGATCCGTTCTTCTACGGCTCCTTCATGCACCTGCACACCCGCTTGCAGGGCCGGGTGCCGGTGCGGGTGGTGCCGGGCATCACCGGCATGTCCGGGGCGTGGACGGTGAGCGGCACGCCGATCACCTGGGGCGACGACATGCTCACGGTGCTGATGGCGACGCTGCCGGAGGCGGTGCTTGCGCGTCGCATTCGCGAGACCGACGCGCTGGCGGTGATGAAAGTCGGCCGCAACCTGCCCAAACTGCGCCGTGCGGTGGCGGCGGCCGGGCGCGAGGACGAGGCCTGGCTGGTGGAGTACGCGACCATGCCGGAGGAGCGGGTGCGGCGCCTGTGCGAGGTCGACACCGTGACGCCGTATTTCTCCATCCTGCTGATCCACGGCCAGGGGCGGCGACCATGAGCGCGTCCTGCGTCGCCGGTGGCTGGCTGGCGATCGCCGGGCTCGGCCCGGGGGCGGGCGAACTCGTCACGCCGCAAGTGGAGGCTGCGCTGGCCGAGGCCAGCGACGTCGTCGGCTACCTGCCTTATGTCGACCGTGTGCCCGCGCGTGCATGCCTCGTGCGCCACGCCTCCGACAACCGCGAGGAGCTCGCGCGGGCCCGCCACGCGCTGCAATTGGCCGCGGCCGGCCGGCGGGTGGTGGTGGTGTCATCCGGCGACCCGGGGGTGTTCGCGATGGCCGCGGCGGTGTGCGAGGCCCTGGAGGCGGGGCCGCCCGCCTGGGGCGAGGTCGATGTGCGGGTGCTGCCCGGCATCACCGCGATGCTTGCCGCCAGCGCCCGCGCCGGCGCACCGCTGGGGCACGACTTCTGCGCGATCAACCTCTCCGACAACCTCAAGCCGTGGGCATTGATCGAGCGCCGACTGCGCCTCGCGGTGGAGGCGGACTTCGCGATTGCGCTCTACAACCCGCGCTCCAGGGCGCGGCCGGAGGGCTTTGCGCGCGCACTGGCGTTGCTGCGCGCGGCGGCAGGCGACGCGCGCCCGGTGTTGTTCGCACGCGCGGTGACGACCCCGGACGAGCGCCTCGAGGTGGTCCGCCTCGGCGACGCGCACCCCGACATGGCCGACATGCGCACCGTGGTCATCGTCGGCTCCAGCCTCACCCGGCTGCTGCCCCGCCCGGCCGGGGCGCTGCTCTATACGCCGCGTTCGGCACCCGCGGAGGCGATAGTGCCGGCGGAAGCACCGGTGCAGCTGGGGGCCGCGTGAGCCAGCCAGTCGAACACCGCCGCGAGCTCATGCACTTCGGTGCGTGCGGGCAGCGCCGGGCGCTGCACCATCAGTACCGGCAGGCCCAGCGCACGCGCGGCGAGGAGCTTGGCGCGCGCGCCTTCGCCGCCTGCGTTCTTGCACACCACCCGGGTGATGCGGTGCTGCCGCAGCAGCGCGCTGTCGCCGGCCACATTGAAGGGGCCGCGATCGACCAGGACATGATGGTCGGGCAGGGGGATCGGGGCGGCGGGCGGGTCGACCAGGCGCAACACGTAGTGGTGCTGCGCCTGCGCGGCGAAGGCGGCGAGATGCATGCGCCCCAGCGCCAGCAGGATGCGCTGCGGCGGACCGGAAAGCGCCGCGACTGCGGCGTCGATGTCGGCCACCGGTTGCCACTGGTCGCCGTCCGCGGGGCTCCATGGCGGGCGGGTCAGGGCGAGCAGGGGGACGCCGGTGATGCGGGTCGCGGCGACCGCGTTGGCGCTCATGCGCGCGGCAAAGGGGTGGGTGGCGTCGATCAGGTGGGTGATTGCCGCGTCGCGCAGATGGCGGACCAGGCCCTCGACGCCGCCGAAACCGCCCACGCGGGTGGGCAAGGGCTGCGTGCGCGGGTTGTTGACCCGGCCGGCGTAGCTGAAGGTCGCGGCGAGGCCGCGCCCGGCCAGCGCCTGGGCGAGCGCGCTGGCCTCGGTGGTGCCACCGAGCAGCAGGATGCGTGGAGAGCGAGCGGGCATGGATGAGTGGCGGGGGGGCGTGTGGTTGCACATCGTCGGAGTCGGCGAGGATGGCATGGCCGGGTTGTCGGAGGCAAGCCGCGCGGCGCTGGCGGAGGCGGAGGTACTGATCGGCGCACCGCGCCATCTCGGGCTGGTCCCTCCCGACGCGAGTGGTGCCGCCGCGCGGCTGGTGTGGCCGGTGCCGTTCGCGGCGGGCATCGAGCGCCTGCTTGCGCTGCGCGGGCAGCGGGTGGTGCTGCTCGCATCCGGTGACCCGTTCTGGTTCGGTGCCGGCAGCGTGATCGTCCGCCACCTGTCGCCCGACGAGTGGGTGGCGCTGCCGGCGCCTTCGGTGTTCAGCCTCGCCGCGGCGAGATTGGGGTGGGCGCTGGAGCGCACCCACTGCGCCGGGCTGCATGCCGCGCCCTTCGCACGCCTGCGCCGGCAACTCGCGCCAGGCATGCAGGCGCTGGTGCTCGTGCGTGACGGCGCGGCGGTCGGCTCGCTGGCCCAGTGGCTGTCGACGCACGGCTTTGGCGCGAGCACCTTGTACCTGCTGGAGGCGCTCGGTGGGGCGCGCGAGCGTGTGCGCACGCTGCCTGCCGCAGCGCCGATGCCGGACGATGTGCAGCATCCGGTGCTGGTGGGCATCGCGGCGATGGCCGACAGGCCGGCGGCGATGCCATGCGTGACCGGGTTGCCGGACGCGCTCTTCGCACATGATGGTCAGCTCACCAGGCGGCCGATGCGCGCGCTCACGCTCTCGGCGCTGGCGCCGCGCCCGGGAGAGCACTTGTGGGACATCGGCGCAGGCTCGGGTTCGATCGGTATCGAGTGGTTGTTGTCCCACCCGGCCAATGGCGCGACCGGCTTCGAGGTCGATCCCGAGCGCGCCGAACGGGCGCGCGCCAACGCGCTCGCGCTGGGCGCAGACCGCCTCTTGGTGCGGGTCGGGCGTGCCCCGGCGGTGCTCGCTGGGCAGCCCCTGCCGGACGCGGTGTTCATCGGTGGCGGGTTGTCGCGCGACCTGCTGGATTGGCTGTGGCAGCACCTCGCGCCGGGCACGCGGGTGGTCGCGAATGCGGTGACGCTGGAGTCCGAAGCCTTGCTCGCGCAGTGGGCTGCGGTGCAGGGCGGCAGCCTGCTGCGGGTGGAGCTGGCCGAGGCCGCGCCGCTGGGTAGCCGGCGCGGCTGGAAGTCGGCCTACCCGGTGGTGCAGTGGAGCGGGGTGCGATGATCGTGGCTGGCTTCGGTTGTCGCGCCGCGGCGTCGCCGGCGGCACTGCAGGCGGCATTCCAGGCCGCGTGGGCGGCGCTGGATTGCGACTGTTCGCCAGCTTCTCCCACCCGCCCCGCAGCGCTCGCCGCGCCCCGTGATCGCGCGCCCCAGCTCGCCGCGCTGGCATCCGGGCTGGGCGTGCCCCTGATCATCGTGGCGGAGGCGGCGTTGTGTCGCCAGATCACCTTCACCCATTCAAGCCGCAGTGTCGCCGCGCATGGCTGCGGCAGCGTGTGCGAGGCGGCAGCGCTGGCCGCGGCCGGGCCCGGCGCGCGCCTGCTCGTCACGCGGCGGATTTCACCCGATCGCACCGCCACCTGCGCGATCGCACAAGGAGTGTCCTGATGACGGTTCATTTCATCGGCGCCGGCCCCGGCGCCCCGGATCTGCTCACGCTGCGCGGCCGCGATCTGATCGCCGCCAGCCCGGTGTGCCTGTACGCCGGCTCGCTGGTGCCCGAGGCGGTGCTGGCGCACTGCCCGCCAGGCGCGCGCATCGTCAACACCGCGCCACTGGCGCTGGATGACATCATTGCCGAGTGCCGTCGGGCGCATGCCCAGGGGCTGGACGTGGCGCGTCTGCATTCGGGCGACCTGTCGGTGTGGTCGGCGCTGGGCGAGCAGCTGCGCCGCCTGCGCGCGCTGAAGATCCCGTTCAGCGTGACGCCCGGCGTGCCGTCATTCGCTGCCGCTGCAGCGAGCCTCGGCGCCGAGCTCACCCTGCCGGGCGTGGCGCAGTCGGTGGTGCTGACGCGCACGCCGGGGCGGGCGAGCACGATGCCGGAGGGCGAGCGCCTCGCACACTTCGCCCGCAGCGGCGCGACGCTGGCGATCCATCTGTCCATCCACAAGCTGGCCGAGCTTGCGGACGAGCTCGCGCCGATCTGCGGTGCCGACTGCCCGGTGGCGGTGGTGTGGCGCGCGAGCTGGCCGGACGAGCGCGTCGTACGCGCCACGCTCGCCACCATCGCCGCGGCGGTCGAGGCCGGCATGGAGCGTACCGCGCTGATCCTGGTCGGGCGGGCGCTCGCGGCCGAAGGCTTCGACGAGAGCTGCCTGTATGCGCCCGATTATGTTCGTCGCTTCCGTCCGCAATCGGCGCGGGCGAGCGGGCACACGGCGGCGCTGCGCGGCGATTGAGGTGGCATGGAGGTCGAGATGCGAGTGTCTGTTGAAGACGAGGTGGCGGGGCGTATCGAGGTGGGTGCGGAGGCGGCGCTCGCGCTGCATCTTGTCGGCATCGGCACCGGCAACCCCGACCACCTGACCCTGGCCGCAATCCAGGCGCTCAACCGGGCCGACCTGATCCTGCTGCCGCGCAAGGGCGAGGACAAGGCGGACCTGCTCGACCTGCGCCGCGGAATCTGCGACCGCATCCTGCGCGGACCGGTGCGGGTCGTCGAGTTCGATCTTCCGCAGCGTGCCGCCGATGGCGACTATCTCGCCGCGGTGGCAGACTGGCATGCGGCGATCGCGCTGGAATGGCGACGCCAGATCGCGACGCATCTGCCGGCCGGTGCGGGCCGGGTGGCGCTGATGGTGTGGGGTGATCCCTCGCTGTACGACAGCAGCCTGCGCATCGCGGCGCGGCTGGAGGTGGACGGGCGCAGGCCGCAGGTGGCGGTGGTGCCCGGCATCACCAGCGTGCAGGTGCTGACCGCCGCGCACGGCGTGCCGCTCAACGCGCTCGCCGCGCCGGTGCTGATCACCACCGGCCGGCGCCTGCGCGAGACGGGCTGGCCCGCCGACGCGGACAGCGTGGTGGTGATGCTGGATGGTGGCTGCGCCTTCCAGTCGCTCGCGCCGCAGGGCGTGCGCATCTGGTGGGGGGCGTATCTGGGCATGCCCCGGCAGGTGCTGGTGAGTGGCTGGCTCGACGAGGTCGGCGACGAGATCGTGCGCCTGCGCGCCGAGCTGCGACGCACGCATGGCTGGATCATGGACGTGTATCTGATGAAACTGGACCGGCGCGTTCGCCGGATGGACCTGCAAGGGAAGGATGAAACCTGTGCGTGACTGCCCCGCAATCCTCGTCGCCGCTCCCGCCTCCGGCCAGGGCAAGACCACCGTGGTCGCCGCCCTGGCGCGGCTCTTCGCCCGCCAGGGCAAGCGGGTGCGGGTGTTCAAGTGCGGGCCGGATTTTCTCGACCCGCAGATCCACGCGCTCGCGAGCGGCGCGCCGGTGTACAACCTGGACCTCGGCATGTGCGGCGAGGCCGACGCGCGTTGGCGGCTCGCCACAGCGGCGGACGAGGCCGAGCTCATCATCGTCGAGGGGGTGATGGGCCTCTTCGACGGCCAGCCTTCGAGCGCGGACATCGCCACGCTGTTCGGCATCCCGGTGATGGCGGTCATCGATGCCCGCGCGATGGCGCAGACCTTCGGCGCGGTCGCGCACGGGCTCGCGAGCTTCCGCCCGGGTCTGCCGTTTTCCGGCGTGCTCGCGAACCGCACCGGCAGTCCCGGCCATGTCGCGATGCTGCGCGATGCGCTCCCGCCCGGCATGCGCTGGTATGGCGCGCTGCCGCGCGATGCCGAGGCTACCCTGCCGGAGCGCCATCTCGGCCTGCTCCAGGCGGCGGAGATCCCCGATCTGGTCGCGCGGCTCGACCGCTTCGCCGATGCGCTCGCGCAGACCGGCGCGGGCGAACTCCCCGCCGCGGTGGGTTTCGCGCCTGCCGCAAAGCCGGTGTTGCCGCCCTTGCTCGCCGGCCGGCGCATCGCGATCGCGCGCGACACCGCCTACGGCTTCATCTACCCCGCCAACCTCGACACCCTGCGCGATCTCGGCGCCGAGCTGTGCTTCTTCTCGCCGCTTGCCGGCGATGCGCTGCCGGTGGCGGATGCGGTGTGGTTGCCGGGCGGCTATCCCGAGCTCCACGGCGAGCGGCTCGCCGCACGCCAGGATCTGTGGCAGGCGCTCGGCGCCTTCGTCGCTGGGGGCGGCCCGGTGCTCGCCGAGTGCGGCGGCATGATGAGTCTCTTCGACACGGTGGTGGACAAGGCCGGCCAGGCTCACGCCTTCGCCGGCCTCCTGCCGGGGCGGGCGGTGCTGCAGGCGCGTCTCGCCGCGCTCGGGACGGAGTGGGTGGATCTGCCGGAAGGCCGTCTTTCCGGCCACACCTATCACCACTCGCGCACCGAGACCGCGCTCCAGCCGCTGGTGCATGCGCGCCGCGCCGACGGGCGGCCCGGCGAGGCGGTGTATCGCCACGGCCGGCTCACCGCGTCCTACGTGCATCTCTACTTCCCCTCCAATCCGCAGGCGGTCGCGGCGCTGTTCGCGCGCTGAACGGCCCGCCGCGGCGGCGATTGAGGTATCGTTGAGACTCAACCGACGGGCGCAAATCGAGGCGGCGATCATGGAGCGAGGCGAGGCACTCAGGGCAATCGAAGCGGAGGTCGCGCGCGGGCAGTTCGCGTTTCCCACCTCCACCGCGGTCATGCTGCGCATCCGCGAGGCGGTCGAGGATCCGGACTGCCATGTCGACAAGGCCGCCAAGCTGATCCAGGCCGAGCCGCTGCTCGCCGCCCGCATCGTCGCGCTCGCCAACTCGGTCGCGCTCAACCCTTCCGGGCGCGAGATCAACGACGTGCGCACCGCCGTCGCCCGCGTCGGCTTCACCACCGTGCGCAGCCTGGTGATGGCGGCGGTCACGCGGCAGATGGCGGGCGACGCCGGCCTGCCCGCACAGCACGCCGCGCGCGAGCAGCTCTGGTCGCACAGCGCCCACGTCGCCGCGCTGGCGCGGGTCATCGCCCGGCGCGTCACCCATCAGAACCCCGACGCCGCAATGTTCGCCGGCCTGGTGCATGAAATCGGCGGCTTCTACCTCATCTCCCGCGCCGCCCAATACCCCGCCCTGCTCGAACCCGCCCCGGTCGCCGATGGCGCAGCCGGCGGCGAGGCGCTCGACTATGCGGTCGAGCGCGATCTGTGCCTCGCGGTGCTGAAAAAGCTCGCCGTCCCCGCCGCCACCATCGCCGACATCGAAGCCTTCTGGCAGGGTTTCCTCGAAATGCCCCCTGCCAGCATGAGCGACACCCTGCTCCTCGCCGACCACCTCGCCCCCGTCGCCTCCCCCATGGTCCTCCCCGCCGACAGCGACACCCTCGCCAAGGCCGGCGCCGCCTCGCTGGAAATCCTCATCGGCGACGAAACCCTCTCCGAAATCCTCTCCGAATCCGCCGCCGAGGTGGATTCCCTCACGCGGGCGCTGCAGTTCTGAAGCGAGCTGGCGCCTGTCGGGCGCTGGGTGGGGCGGAACTCGACTACCGAGAAAGCATGTCGGCATCCTGAGGGTGCCTGAACGTCATGATCCTATCGACATGACGCTACTTGGTTTGTATGCTTTGGGCGTTGATGACGGCGGCGTTCTGCGCTGCATTCGGCGGGTTGTTATGACTGGGCCACATCGGGTGTGAATCGGTTCTTCCCCATAGGGCATGCGGGTGTGGAGCATCGCGGGTGTCCGGTGTTATGCGGCAGGGCAGTCGCCCTAAAACAAAGTTAGCCCTTTCAGGAGGTCTCGCAATTGAGCAGTATTTTTCTTAGCCATACACACGCAGACAAGCCCTTTGCGAGGCGGCTTGCCGCTGATCTCCGCAAAGCAGGTCACGCCGTATGGATTGATGAAGCTGAAATCAATATCGGCGACTCATTGATTGAGAAAATTCGGGAGGGCCTCGACCAAGTTGATTTCGTCGCAGCAATAATCACTTCAGCATCTGTTACTAGCAAGTGGGTCACTCGGGAACTTGACATCGCATCAAATCGAGAAGTCGAAGAAAACCGAGTTGTGGTCCTGCCACTACTACTTGAATCCGTAGAGCTTCCTGGTTTTCTGAAAGGTAAGTTTTATGGTGACTTTACTGACATGTCGCGCTACGAAGAGGTGTTGGAGTTGCTACTTCGTAAGCTTGGTCCCGCAGCGGCTCACTTTAATCCACCTGCTGACGAGCTTGCCCAACTACAAGCCCAGCTCCGGGCAGCTCAAGCTGCTGCCGCAGAACACAAGGCAGCTTTGCACGCGCATCAGTCGCTTGCCCTTCGCGGAAAGAGCCAAAAACTTGCCCAAGCAATCGTTACCGCCAACAAGAACTTTCCGTTCCATGCGCCAATTAACCTCACTCATGCGTTCGAGGTTTGCGATACACCAGTAACACTCGACTACCTGCTGTGGGCGATTGCAAAGTCCGAGCGAAAGGGGGCGCACCCCTTGGAAGTTCTACTCAGCATCGACAACAAATGGCCCGAAGTTAATGCAATGCTCAGCGCCTATGAAAGCGTGCTGTCTGCAACCAAGGGCTAACCCATAGGAAAAATAATAGGGGACACCCATTAGCCGGCCGGTGTCAAGCGAGCAAAACACCCCCGCGGCGGCGCCAGCCGCCGACTTTCGATCTCTCCAAACTCCGCCTGCAGTTGCCGACCGCGCCCGTTTCTTCAAATCATGGCTGCGACGAATCGCGCCAGACACCCATCAGGATCAAGCGAGTGGCGGTGATGCTGCCTGTCGCCCTGGCGGCTTCGCCGCCCCAGAAGAACGTTGGTGCCGCAGCGCGTCCAATGGGTTCATCACAGACCGGTGGCTGCCGATGCTTCGGCGCCAATCCCTTGGTGGCTCGCGTTGCGGGCGATCCGCATTTGCTGCAAATCGGTGACGGCACCCAGCGTCCAATTCAGACCAGTTGGCTCGAACTCCAGTCCCCAATCGTGGCTCACCGGCGCCGTCGAAACTCATGCAAAGCAGCGCGTCACGTCAAACGGTTGGCGCTCCTTCAGGATGTGGAAGCATGCCCGCGCCAGCTTGTGCGCCAGCGCCTTGATCGCCACCGCGTTGTTCGTCCTCGCCTTCTTTCGCTCGTAGAACCGTTTCGCCTCAGCGCAGTAGCGCAACGCGAAGTTGGCCGCCTCGACGAAGGCCCAAGCCAAGTACTTGTTGCCGTTCTTGGTGTTTCCTTCCCCTTTCTTCTTGCCGTTGCTGGTATGCACACTGCCAACGCAGCGCGCGTAGGAGGCGAAGTTGCCGGCGTCGGCAAAGCGGTCAATCGGTCCCGTTTCCAGCAGGATCGTGGTCGCCAGCACCTGGCCGATGCCGGGCACGCTGGTGAGCAGTGCGTACTCGGCGCGCGCCCCCACCTTTTCCTGCAGACGCTTTTCAAGAAGGTCGATCTGCGCGGAAAGCGTTGCGATGACCGCTACATTGCTCTTGATCGCCAGCGCTACATCCGCCGGTAGCGGCATCTGATCGACGAGCTCGGCCGTCAGGCGCTTGACCTGATTGCTGCTGATACGTGCGCCGTGCTGGCGGGCCGTGATGTTCTCGATGGCGAGGATGTGCGTGGTGCGACTACGCACCAGTTGCATGCGCTTCCTGGCCAGATCGCGAACCGCACGCTGTTCCGGCGGTAGGATCGTTCCAGTCGGCAGGATCCCCAGGCGCAGAAGATGGGCAAGATAACGCGCATCGGTTTCGTCGCCGCTGTGCTTGAGCCCTTCGTACTTCTTGATCGCCGTGGTATTGGCCAGATGCACCTTGAACCCCGCCGCCTGCAGACCATCCGCCAGCCAGTAATAATAGGGGACAGACCACGATTTCCAGACTCTGGCAAACTACGCCGAAACCTGACCACCGGAGTCCCTCATGCCGCGACGCGCTCGCATCGCCTTGCCGAATGTCCCGGTCCACCTCATCCAGCGGGGCAACAACCGCCAGCCCTGCTTCTTTGCCGATGAGGACTATCGCCGCTACCTCGATTGGCTGGCAGAGTATGCCGACAAGACGCACTGCCGGGTGCATGCCTATGTGCTGATGACCAACCACGTGCATCTGCTGCTCTCTTCGGCGCGCGCCGACGCGGGGGGCGCGTTGATGAAGTCGCTGGGGCAGCGATATGTGCAATACGTGAACCGCCTCTACCGTCGTAGCGGAACGTTGTGGGAGGGGCGCTTTCGTTCCTGCCTGGTTCAGGAGGAGGACTATATGCTCGCCTGCCAGCGCTACATCGAGCTGAATCCTGTGCGCGCCGGCATGGTGGCGCATCCGGCCGATTATCGCTGGTCAAGCTATCGTGCCAACGCGCAGGGCGAAGCCGACAGCCTGTTGCGACCGCATCCGCTCTACGACGCGCTCGGAGATAGCGCCCCAACGCGCCAAGCGGCTTATCGCGAGTTGTTCCGCCATGAGTTGGATCCGGGCATGGTGGATCAGATTCGCCGTTCGACCAATGGCAATTTTGCACTGGGCAACGAGCGGTTTGCGTCACAGGTGTCGGAAGCACTGGGCCGGCGCGCAACGCCAGGACGTTCCGGGCGGCCGCGCAAGTCGGTCGAGGTGGAGTCCGGCGAATTGTGTTGAGCAGGACCTCGCGGGAGGCGTAAACCGTGGTCTGTCCCCGGTTCTCCGCACCCGGCAGCCATCTGGATGCAGACCCCATGCCCACCAACCCTGAACATCCAGCCGCGCAGCGAATCGTCGATGAGATCCGCTCTGCGTTCCCTGCGGAGGCCGCGAAGATTGATGGGCGGCTTGCGCGGCAAGGTTTCGAAGACGCGCCGTACACCTGGGTGGAGCGCTTCTCGCAGCTCACCACGGACGCCATCAAGCGCGGCGACGCAGTCACTGCGGTCGCGCATCTGAAGGTGGTGTCGAGGCTGCTGGCTGGGGGTGACGAACTCACGCAGCGCTGCATCGATACAGCGTATGTCGAATCGCTGATGTGGGACGTCAAGGACGAGAAGGCGAAGCAGGCGGGGTGGAAGCTGATGCCGGGGAACCTGCGGCGCCTTTATGTCGCGATGTGGGGCGAGCAGCCGTTCATGAAGGGCGGGAAATGAGGCCGCGGGTGGCGGCTCGGGATGCGGTGGAGTCGGACCGTCACGGATTGGAGCGGATCGAACCCGTCTTATGCCCGCTGGCGCTGGGAATCAAGGTAAGGACGTAATGCAATTTTTGTCAGGAGGCGCCATGGTTGCCGTTTCCAAGATCACTGCCCAGGGCCAGACAACGATCCCCCAGGAAATCCGCGCCGCGCTGCATGTCGGACCAGGCGACCTCTTCGTATGGGATGTCGGTGCCGACGGCATGGCGACGGTCCGGCGCGTGCAGCCGCTCGACATCGAGTATCTGCGTGCGCTGGAAGGGACCTTGTCCGAGTGGTCCGGTCGTGCCGACGAGGATGCTTATCGTGGCCTTTGAATCAGGACAATAGGGGCAGGCCATACTTTCCCGGTCCATTCAATGCATGAAGCCGAATACGTAGTAGTCGGCGTAGTCTGCTCGCTATTGCCCATGCGGTCGGCGCCTCGGAGTCATCGCACTGGCAATATAGTATCGTTTAAGTTACCATCGACACCGTGAGCTACCAGATCAAGGAACTACTTCTGGACGATGGCAATAGCCTTTTTGCGGAGTGGTTCGGGTCGCTGGAGGCCGTCGCCGCCGCCAAGGTACGTGTTGCTGTCAGCCGTATGGAGCAGGGCAACCTCTCCAACGTCGAGAGAATAATAGGGGACAGACCACGATTTCTGGACTCTGGTAAGCTACGCCGAAACCCGACCACCGGAGTCCCTCATGCCGCGACGCGCTCGCATCGCCTTGCCGAATGTCCCGGTCCACCTCATCCAGCGGGGCAACAACCGCCAGCCCTGCTTCTTTGCCGATGAGGACTATCGCCGCTACCTCGATTGGCTGGCAGAGTATGCCGACAAGACGCACTGCCGGGTGCATGCCTATGTGCTGATGACCAACCACGTGCATCTGCTGCTCTCTTCGGCGCGCGCCGACGCGGGGGGCGCGTTGATGAAGTCGCTGGGGCAGCGATATGTGCAATACGTGAACCGCCTCTACCGTCGTAGCGGAACGTTGTGGGAGGGGCGCTTTCGTTCCTGCCTGGTTCAGGAGGAGGACTATATGCTCGCCTGCCAGCGCTACATCGAGCTGAATCCTGTGCGCGCCGGCATGGTGGCGCATCCGGCCGATTATCGCTGGTCAAGCTATCGTGCCAACGCGCAGGGCGAAGCCGACAGCCTGTTGCGACCGCATCCGCTCTACGACGCGCTCGGAGATAGCGCCCCAACGCGCCAAGCGGCTTATCGCGAGTTGTTCCGCCATGAGTTGGATCCGGGCATGGTGGATCAGATTCGCCGTTCGACCAATGGCAATTTTGCACTGGGCAACGAGCGGTTTGCGTCACAGGTGTCGGAAGCACTGGGCCGGCGCGCAACGCCAGGACGTTCCGGGCGGCCGCGCAAGTCGGTCGAGGTGGAGTCCGGCGAATTGTGTTGAGCAGGACCTCGCGGGAGGCGTAAACCGTGGTCTGTCCCCGGTTCTCCGCACCCGGCAGCCATCTGGATGCAGACCCCATGCCCACCAACCCTGAACATCCAGCCGCGCAGCGAATCGTCGATGAGATCCGCTCTGCGTTCCCTGCGGAGGCCGCGAAGATTGATGGGCGGCTTGCGCGGCAAGGTTTCGAAGACGCGCCGTACACCTGGGTGGAGCGCTTCTCGCAGCTCACCACGGACGCCATCAAGCGCGGCGACGCAGTCACTGCGGTCGCGCATCTGAAGGTGGTGTCGAGGCTGCTGGCTGGGGGTGACGAACTCACGCAGCGCTGCATCGATACAGCGTATGTCGAATCGCTGATGTGGGACGTCAAGGACGAGAAGGCGAAGCAGGCGGGGTGGAAGCTGATGCCGGGGAACCTGCGGCGCCTTTATGTCGCGATGTGGGGCGAGCAGCCGTTCATGAAGGGCGGGAAATGAGGCCGCGGGTGGCGGCTCGGGATGCGGTGGAGTCGGACCGTCACGGATTGGAGCGGATCGAACCCGTCTCATGCCCGCTGGCGCTGGGAATCAAGGTAAGGACGTAATGCGATTCTTGTCAGGAGGCGCCATGGTTGCCGTTTCCAAGATCACTCCCAAGGGCCAGACAACGATCCCCCAGGAAATCCGCGCCGCGCTGCATGTCGGACCAGGCGACCTCATCGTATGGGATGTCGGTGCCGACGGCATGGCGACGGTCCGGCGCGTGCAGCCGCTCGACATCGAGTATCTGCGTGCGCTGGAAGGTACCTTGTCCGAGTGGTCCGGTCGTGCCGACGAGGATGTTTATCGTGGCCTTTGAATCAGGACAATAGGGGCAGGCCATACTTTCCCGGTCCATTCAATGCATGAAGCCGAATACGTAGTAGTCGGCGTAGTCTGCCCGCTATTGCCCATGCGGTCGGCGCCTCGGAGTCATCACACTGGCAATATAGTATCGTTTAAGTTACCATCGACGCCGTGAGCTACCAGATCAAGGAACTACTTCTGGACGATGGCAATAGCCCTTTTGCGGAGTGGTTCGGGTCGCTGGAGGCCGTCGCCGCCGCCAAGGTACGTGTTGCTGTCAGCCGTATGGAGCAGGGCAACCTCTCCAACGTCGAGTGGTTCCGCGGTATTGGCGAGTACAAGATCGATTGGGGCCCAGGCTTGCGCATCTACCTGGCCAAGGATGGTCTGAAGATCGTCATTCTGATTGGTGGCGGCACCAAGAAACGTCAGCAGCAGGACATTGACCGAGCGCTGGCGCTGTGGGAAGACTACAAGCGCCGCAAGGCATCAACCGGACAAGGAAAGTGAACATGGCACTGACCCGTGACTTCAAGGAAACCGTGGCTGCGCGCGTGCAGAACGATCCGGCCTTTGCGCAGGCGCTTCTGGACGAGGCCATCGCCCTTTTCGTGAATGGCGAGCCGGAGTCGGCCAAACTGATCCTGCGCGACCTCGTGAATGCCACGCTCGGTTTCGAGGCGCTGGCTGAGGAAATCCACAAGCCCGCCAAGAGCCTGCACCGGATGTTGTCGCAGTCGGGCAACCCTACGATGAGCAACATCTCGGCCGTTTTTGCGGCCGTCAAGCGCGCCCTCAAGGTCGAGGTGCACACCCGCGTGGCGGCCTGAGCGCAGGAAGGACAATCGGGGAGGAAGGACAATAGGGGCAGGCCACACTTTTCCCGGCCACTCAATGCATGAAGCCGAATACGTGGTTTGTCCCGTGTTGCGCCACGTATTGCCCTGCGTGGCGCTAGACCTTCCGCCACGGCGTTTCTCCGACGTCAACTCGATGGGTGGGTTTCGAGCCATTCGCGCAAGGCCGCGTTCATTCGCGTTTGCCAGCCGGGGCCGCCAGCACGAAAGGCGGCGAGGATGTCGCGGTCGAAGCGAATGGTGGTTGATTCCTTGTCGCTTCCTCCCGGGCGTCCGCGCTGCTTCCGATAGGCTTCAATCCCGGTTTGCATTTCTTCGTGCGTCAGAGGCCGGTCATCCTCGTTCTCGCCGTCCCAGACATACGGCGTCTTCCCGCGCACTATGGTCACGTCGGTCTTGCTCTCGCCGAGCGTGCCGGCGGCGCGCATCTCAGCGGTCGTCGTTGAAGTCATTTTCGAGCCAGCCATGGTAGTTGCTCCTTTCCACTTCGCTGGCAGGCCTGAAGCTGACGATCCGTAGGGCGTCCTCGCGCGCCACATGCACCACCGTCAGCACCGCCAGCACATCGAACACATAGGCAAACGATTGCGTCCGCCGTTCGCCGCCACGCACACGCTCAACGTCGAGCCGGTAGGGGCTGTCCAGCACCATCACCGCGTCGATGAAGTCCAGCCCATGCTTGTCGAGGTTGGCTTCCCGCTTGGTTTCGTCCCAGAGGATGTGCGTGCTCATCGGCATTATTGTGGTAACAGTAATTTCGAGCGTCAAGAATTTCTGTTACTACGTTATCCGCGACATCACGGTCGAGTTCCTGTAGTGAGGGCGCGGCATGCCTCGATTGTTGAACAGACCAGGTTCGCTGCAGGGCGGCAGGCGGTGTGAATCCGATTTCCGCGGGCCCCTGCGCCAAAGCGGCGATAATGGCGGCCTTTTCGCCTCGCGCCCCTTCTGGAATATCCGCATGGAAATCAAGGTCAATTTTCTCGACAAGCTGCGCCTTGAGGCCCGGTTCGACGACTTCACGGTGATCGCCGACCAGCCGATCCGCTACAAGGGCGACGGCTCGGCGCCGGGGCCGTTCGATTACTTTCTGGCCTCGTCGGCCCTGTGCGCGGCGTACTTCGTGAAGTTGTACTGCGACGCGCGCAACATTCCGACCGAGCACATCCGCCTGTCGCAGAACAACATCGTCGATCCCGAGAACCGCTACAAGCAGATCTTCAAGATCCAGGTCGAGCTGCCGGCGGACGTTTCCGAAAAGGACCGCCTCGGCATCCTGCGCTCGATCGAGCGCTGCACGGTGAAGAAGGTGGTGCAGACCGGGCCGGAGTTCGTCATCGAGGAAGTCGATAACCTCGACGCCGATGCGCAGGCGCTGCTGAGCCTCAGCCCGGATGCGGCGACGCAGACCTTCATCGCCGGCAAGGACCTGCCGCTGGAAGAGACCATCGCCAACATGTCGGCCCTGCTCGCCGGGCTGGGCATCAAGATCGAGATCGCCTCGTGGCGCAACCTGGTGCCCAATGTCTGGTCGCTGCACATCCGCGACGCGCATTCGCCGATGTGCTTCACCAACGGCAAGGGGGCGACCAAGGAAAGCGCGTTGGCGTCTGCCCTGGGCGAATACATCGAGCGCCTGAGCTGCAACCATTTCTACAACGACCAATACTGGGGCGAGGAATTCGCCAACGCGCCCTTTGTGCATTACCCGGAGGAGCGCTGGTTCAAGCCGGGTCGCAGTAAGCACACCTCGGACGCGCTGCCCAAGGGTCTGCTCGACGACTACACCCTTGCCATCTACGACCCGGACGGCGAGCTGCGCGCCTCGCACCTCTTCGACACCAACTCCGGCAACACCGAACGCGGCATCTGCGCGCTGCCCTATGTGCGCCAGTCCGACGGCGAGACGGTGTATTTCCCCACCAACCTGATCGACAACCTCTACCTCAGCAACGGCATGAGCGCCGGCAACACGCTGGTCGAGGCGCAGGTGCAGTGCCTGTCGGAGATCTTCGAGCGCGCGGTGAAGCGCGAGATCCTCGAAGGCGAGATCGCGCTGCCCGACGTGCCGGCCGGGGTGCTGGCCAAGTACCCGGGCATCGTCGCCGGCATCGCGGAGCTGGAGAAGCAGGGCTTTCCGGTGCTGGTGAAGGATGCCTCGCTCGGCGGCCGCTTTCCGGTGATGTGCGTGACGCTGATGAACCCGCGCACCGGCGGCGTGTTCGCCTCCTTCGGCGCGCATCCGAGCCTGGAAGTGGCGCTCGAACGCAGCCTTACCGAACTCCTGCAGGGGCGCAGCTTCGAAGGCCTCAACGACCTGCCGCGGCCCACTTTCGAGAGCAACGCCGTCACCGAGCCGAACAACTTCGTCGAGCACTTCATCGACTCCAGCGGCGTGGTGTCGTGGCGCTTCTTCAGCGCCCGGGCCGATTACGAATTCGTCGAGTGGGACTTCTCCGGCCATGGCGAGGATTCGAACACCATGGAGGCCGCGACACTGCTCGGCATCCTCGAAGAAATGGGCAAGGAAGTGTACATGGCGGTCTACGACCAGCTCGGCGGCTCCGCCTGCCGCATCCTGGTGCCGGGTTATTCCGAGATCTACCCGGTCGAGGACCTGATCTGGGACAACACCAACAAGGCGCTGGCCTTTCGCGCGGACATCCTCAACCTGCACCGCCTCGACGACGATGCGCTGGAAGCGCTGCTGGCGCGCCTGGAAGAGAGCGAGCTCGACGACTACACCGACATCATCACGCTGATCGGCGTCGAGTTCGACGAGAACACGGTGTGGGGCCAGCTCACCATTCTGGAGCTGAAGCTGCTCATCAACCTCGCGCTGCAGGATTTCGAAGCCGCCAAGGAGCAGGTCGAGGCCTACCTGCAGTACAACGAGAACACCGTCGACCGCGGCCTCTTCTACCAGGCGCTGAACGTGGTGCTGGAGGTGGAGCTCGACGAGGAACTCGCGCTTGCGGATTACGAGGCCAACTTCCGCCGCATGTTCGGCGACGCGCGCATGGATGCGGTCATCGGCTCGGTGAACGGCAGCGTGCGCTTCCACGGACTGACGCCCACCAGCATGAAGCTCGAAGGCCTGGACCGCCACCAGCGCCTCATCGACAGCTACCGCAAGATCCATGCGGCGCGCGCGAAGGCGGTGGCGGCAGGTTGATGGCGCTCAGGTGGTCAGGCCTTAATGCAATGCGCCGGGCGGAAGCGTGCGCCGGGCGCGACTGAAACGTCGGAAGAAGCGCGCGCTCACTCCAGCCAGCGCGCATCCCAGGCCGCGACGTCGGGCAGGTGGCGGGGGAGGTCGGCCTCCAGCGCGTCCTGCAGGGCTCTTGCGAGGCGCGCGATGCGGGCATCCGCGTCGCGCGGGGCGACCGGGCGCAGCCGCACGACGAGGTCGCCATCCGCATCGCCGCGCCGACCGGGGATGCCCGCGCCGGGGATGCGCAGCTCGCGCGGGTGGATGTCGCCACCTTCCACCTTGCATTCGCGCGTGCCGGTCGGGCTGGGCACCGCCACGCGGGCACCGGTGAGGAGCTGCAGCGCGCTCACCGGGCGCTCGATGCAGAGGTCGCGATGGCGGCGGGTATACAGCGGGTGTGCGGCGATGCGGATGCGCAGGCGCAGGTCGCCCGGACGGCCGATGCCGTCCTCGGGCTGGGCGCCGGCGCCGGGGACGCGCAGCCAGTCGCCGTCGAGCAGGCCGGGCGGCACCGCCACCGCGATCGGCCGCCTCCTCACGGTTTCGCCGCTGCCGCCGCAGGTTTCGCAGCGGCAGGTGCGCGAATAGCCCTGGCCGCCACAGTCGCCGCAGCGGATGAGGCCGTTCGGCGAGCGCAGCCGGCCCGAGCCGTGGCAGGTGTCGCACAGGCGGCCGTGGACCAGCGTCTCGCGGCCGCTGCCGTCGCAGGCTTCGCAGGTGCCGCGGGTGGTGACGTCGACCTCGCTGGTCGTGCCAAGGCAGCACGCTTCCAGGCTGATCTCCAGATCCTGCTCGATGTCCGCGCCGCGCGGGCCGGCGGGTTCGGAGGCGGCATGGGCGGAAGCATTGGCCGCGGCGTCCGCGGCGTCGTCTTCGTTTTCGTCCGGATCTGCGCCCGCGCGCTGCGCCAGCAGCTGCTCATACGCTGCGCGCAAGGCCTTGAAGTGCTCGAGCGCGGCCGGGTCGGGGTTGCGGTCCGGGTGCCAGCGCATCGCCTGGCGGCGGAAGGCGCGCTTGATCGCGGCGGCGTCCGCGTCCGGCTTGAGTCCGAGCAGGCTGTGGGGGCTCATCGTGTCCGTCGTAAATTCGCCACTCTAACGGAAAAACTGCGGCCGGCCGGTGCGCGCCATGACCAGGGCTCGAATCACGGCTTGACTCCGGGTTCGGCTCACGGCTCGATCGCCAGGCCGCTCAGGGCCGCGCCCTTGCCTATCGTGCCGATCGGCGTGGCCGCACCGCTCGCCAGATCGATGCGGAACAGGCGATAACCCGTCCAGCCGTTGCCGGCGAGCGCTGCCAGCGCGGTGTTGGAAACGTCCGAGATGTCGAAGTGCGCATCCTTCAGCGGCCCGGTGCCGAGTGCCCCGACCGTGGTGAGGAGGCCGGTGTTGGGCGACACCACCGGCGCGGCGCCCTCCAGCGAACCCTGCATCACCAGCGTGCCGCTGGCCGCATCGATCGCGTAATTGGTGGTGAGTTTCTCGTCCTGCTGGTTGTAGGAATAGGCCGCGGCGACGATCTGCGGTGCCCGGCCGGCAGCCGCGTCGCCTTCGGTGTAGCGCAGCGTGCCGTCGGGCTGTAGGCCGTCTTGGTCGGGCTTGGCATCCACGAGCGCGCCGCTCTCGGGGTGAGCGCGCAGGTTGCGCGCGTCTTCGCCGACGATGCGGATGCGGTCCGCGGCCGGGTTGAAGTCGAAGCCGATGCGCCCTTGGGGCAGCGGTGCGGCGAACGCGCCTTGCCCGACCGGCTGCAACGCGCCGCTCGACACATCCACGGTGTACAGATGACCCTGGTCGCCGAGTGCGAACAGCACGCCGTAGGCGACGCGGTAGTCGATGCCGACGATGCGCTCGCCCGCCGCCATGCCGGTGAGCGGGGTGCGGGCGGTGACGCTGTCGGGCGTATCCGCCTGGAAGCGGAGCAACTGGTTCGTTTCCGCCTCCACCGCGAACAGCGTGATGCGGTCGAGCGCCTGCTCCGCGGCCACGGCCTGCAGCGGGAGCGCGGTCGCGGCCAGCAGGGTCAGGGCGGACAGCGGCATGTACGGTTTCTGCATCGAGGCCTCCGGGGGTTGGACGGTGCTTGAGTGCTTGAATGCGTGGACGTGTGCATTCCGGCGAACGTTCGGGCAAGCATTTTGGGATAGGATTGCCCGCACTGCAATTGATGCCAGCCCCGACCGCGCTCGAGCGCGGACGCCGGCGGCTTCCGGGGAGAACGACGCGTGCATGGCCTGAAGTGTTGCCTGGTTGCGATCCTGCTGCTCACGGCAGCACCGGGGTTTGCGTTCGACCTGATCCTGACGGTCACCGACGAGGCAGGCACGCCGCTCGCCGATGCGGCGCTGGTGCTCGAACCCGAGGGGGCGGATGGTCGCCCAAGTGGTGGAGAAGGTTATGGTTCAGGTGGCTCGGAGCTCGGCAAGGCGCCCGCGCCGGCCACCATCGTGCAACGCCAGAAGACCTTTCTGCCGCTGGTGACGACGATCGGCACCGGTGCGCTGGTGAGCTTCCCCAACGAAGACACGGTGCGCCATCACGTCTATTCCTTCTCGCCGGCGAAGACCTTCGAGCTCAAGCTCTATCTCGGCACCCCGGCCGCGCCGGTGCAGTTCGACAAGCCCGGGCTGGTGGTGCTGGGCTGCAACATCCACGACCACATGGTGGCCTACATCCTGGTCGGGGATTCGCCCTGGCACGGCGTCACCGGCAGCGATGGCCGGCTGGTGCTGAAAGACGTGCCCGCAGGCGCCTACCGCCTGCGCCACTGGCATCCGCGCTGGGCGGGGCTCGCCGAGCCGCAGACCGTGCCGCTGCAGGTGGGCGGGGCACAGCCGGCGCCGCTGGTTATTCCCGCGCGTCCGGCGCCGTCGCGCTGATGTTGCATCTGACGCGCCTGCAATGGCGCATCGCCCTCGGTAGTGTGTTGATCCTGGTGCTGGTGCAGGTGGCGGCGCTCTACCTCTTCGCGCAGATCGGCCGCGCCAGCGCGATGAACACGGTGCAGGACGAGCTCCTTACCGGCGACCGCGTGTTCGCGCGGCTGCTCGCGCAGCGCGGCGAGCAGCTCACCACCGCGGCGCGCGTGCTCGCCGCCGACTACGGCTTTCGCGAGGCGCTGCTGAGCCGCGACCGCGACACCGTCGCTTCGGCGCTCGACAACCACGGCTCGCGCATCGACGCGCGCCTGATGCTGTTGCTCGGCCTCGACGGTCAGCTGATGAGTAGCGGCGATGGCCGCGACGCGGTCGCGATCGCACGCCTCGATGCCTTGCTGGACGCGGCGCGCAACAGTGGCGCGGCGAGCGGGTTCCGCATGCTCGACAGCGGCCTGCATCAGCTCGTGGTGGTGCCGGTGATGGCGCCGGTGCCGGTGGCCTGGGTGGTGCTCGGCTTCGCGGTGGATGGCGTGCTGGCCGAGGAGCTGAAGCGTCTCGCGAACCTGGAGGTGAGCTTCATCGTCGACGCCGGCCGGCCGCAGCTACTGGTGTCCACGCTCGATGCGGCGGTGCTCGCCGAAGCGGGCGAGGCCGCCGCGCGGCTGCAGCGCGCCGAGGGCGTGGTGCGCATCGGCGGCGCCGAGTATGTGGGCCGCATCCATGCGGTAGAGGACGACCCGGCGGGCGGGGTGCGCGCGGTGCTGCAGATTCCGCTGCAGCGCGCGCTCGCGCCGTGGGAGGCGCTCTACCGCGACTGGCTGGGCCTGTCGGCGCTGGGCATGGCGCTGATGGTGTTCGCGAGCCTGTGGATGGGGCGGACCATCGCGCGGCCGGTGATGCGCCTCGCCGACTTCGCCGGGCGTGTCGAGGCGGGCGAATATGCCGCGCCGCCGCGCCTCGCGCGTCGCGACGAGATCGGCCGCCTCGCGGATGCCTTCGCCCACATGACCGATGCGATCGCCACGCGCGAGGCGCGCATCTCCGAGCTTGCCTACCGCGACAGCCTCACCGGTCTACCCAACCGCGTGCAGTTCGCGGAAAGCCTCGACCAGGCGCTGCATGCCGCGCGCGCGGCGGAGACGCCGCTGGCGGTGCTGATGCTCGACATCGACCGCTTCCGGCTGGTGAACGACACGCTCGGCCACGGCTTCGGCGACCTGCTGCTCGCCGAAGTGGGGCAGCGCCTGCGTGTCGCCGGTGTGCGCAAGCGCGCGGTCGGCGATGCGCTGCAGTTGCCCGACAACTGTGCGGCGCGCCTCGGCGGCGACGAGTTCGCGCTGCTCGTGCCCGGAGCCGAGGGGGACGCGGCGCGCCAGGTGGCGCTGCGCATCGCGCAGGCGCTGGAGCAGCCCATGAACCTGCAGGGTCAGCTCGTCGACGTGCGCGCGAGCATCGGCATCGCGCTCTTCCCGGCGCATTGCGATAGCAGCGCGGAGATGCTGCGCTGCGCCGATGTGGCGATGTATCACGCCAAGGCCAACGGCAGCGGCGTCGAGGTGTACGACCCGGGCCACCACCAGCGCAACGCGGCGCGCCTTTCGCTGCTCACCGAGCTGCGCCAGGCGGTGGAGCAGGACGAGCTGGTGCTCTGGTACCAGCCCAAGCTCGCGCTGCGCCCCGGCCTCGGCTGGCATGCCGAGGCGCTGGTGCGGTGGGTGCATCCGCAGCGCGGCTTCATCCCGCCGATGGAGTTCATCCCCTTCGCCGAGCAGACGGGCTACATCAAGACGATCACGCTGTGGGTCATGAACGAGGCCATCCGCCAGTGCGCCGCCTGGGCGCGCGCCGGCCTGGACATGCATGTCGGCCTCAACATCTCGGCGCGCGATCTACTGCAGCCGGAGCTGCCGGAGCGCTTTCTCGGCATGCTCGCGACGCACGGCTGCGAGGCCGCGCGCATCACGCTGGAAATCACCGAGAGCGCGGTCGTCGAGGATCCGCGCCATGCGCTCGCGACGCTGGAGCGGCTGCGCGCGACCGGCTGCGGGCTGTCGATCGACGATTACGGCACCGGCTACTCTTCGCTGTCGTATGTGCGCCAGATGCCGGTGCATGAGCTCAAGATCGACCGCAGCTTCGTGATGCATCTGGTCGAACGGCCGGGGGACGAGATCATCGTGCGTTCGACCATCGAGCTCGCGCACGACATGGGTCTCACCGTCACCGCCGAGGGCGTCGAGGATGAGGCCACCCTGCAACGCCTCGCCGCGCTCGGCTGCGATCTCGCCCAAGGCTATCTCGTCAGCAAGCCCCTGCCGGCTGCGGCGCTGGAGACCTGGCTCGCCGAATCGCGCTGGACGGATCCGGCGGTGGTTGCCGGCGTGTGTGCGCGTGGCGTGCTCGGGGAGATCGGTTCAGCCACCGCGGGCTGAACGCGAAGGTGAGCGCCTTACGCGGCCTGCGAGCGGCCGGGTAGTGCCGGCAGCAGGCGCCGTGCGAGCCCCGGCCAATCCACCGCATCCAGCGTGTTCTTCACCAGCAGGCCGAGCTCGGTGTCGCCTTCCATGGTGAGGCGGCGGTCGAAGAACAGGGTGTCGGCGTCTTCTTCGCGCAGCGCGAGCGCGATGAAGTCGCGCGTGGTGGCTTCCAGCGTGAGGTCGGGCGCGCTGTCGGCGGGGATGGTGCGGAAGCGGGCGCCGTCGAGCATGAGGTCCATCGTCACGCCGGCGTCGCGCACGCGGATGCGCAGGCGGCGGCCGTCCAGGGCGTCGAGCGCGTCGCGGTCGAGCACGCGGCCGAGCGCGAGGTTGAGCGCGAGCACCAGCGCCCGGGTGGGCGGGCGTTGCGGCAGATGCGAGACGAGGCGGGCGAGCGGCGCCGGGATTGTGAAGGCCGGCAGTCTGGGCAGTTCGGGCAGGCGGATCATGTCGCGCTCCTCATTGCAGGTGGTGTTCCAGCCCCGGCCGGCCATGCCAGAAGCCGTTGCAGGCGGCGCCGGGGGCGAGCGGGGTGCTGGCGGCGAAGGCGCTGTGCGGGGTCTGGCGGGCGTCCAGCGTGTCGCGGAACAGTGCCAGGATCTCCAGCGTATGCGCGCCCTGCGGGCTCACCCGCACGAGGTCGGCGCTGGCGCTGACCGCGGCCAGGTCGCCGAGCAGGTTGTGCACCCGCGCGGACTGGGTCTGCACACCGTTGAGGGTGAGGAAGGGCTCGCCCTCGCGGGTGGCGAGCGGCAGGCCGTCGGCGAGGCCGAGGCAGCGGAACTCGCAGCTGTCCTTCTGCAGGTTGTAGTGGCGGGCGGTGAAGCAGCGCGCCGAATGGGCGAGTGGCAGCCGCCCCCAGGCCAGCACCTCGACCTCGGGCGGGCGCTCCAGCTCGGCGCAGACGCCGCGGATCGCCTCGCCCGACAGCTCCGGGGCGGCCACCCAGCGGCTCGCGCCGTCTTCCAGCAGCAGCGCGAGCGTGCGCGCGTTGAAGATGTTCAGCGACGGCCCTGCGACCCAGTCGTCGCGCCCGCTCGCGGCCAGGAGCTGCACCGCCGACATGTCGTTGGCCTCGATGCGGTGCGGGGCGAGATCCACCAGCTTGCGCAGCGCCTTCATCTCCGAGCCGGATTCGATCAGCGTCTGGGTGGACATGACCACTTCCTTGCCGGCGTCGCGCAGCATCGCCGCAACCTCCAGCCAGTCGTCCTGGCGCAGCTCGTGGCGACGCGAGCACACCGTCTCGCCGAGATAGACGACGTCGGCGGCGCTGGCCGCGACATCGGCATAGAAGTCCAGGGTGGCCTGGCGCGGCCAGTAGTAGAGCAGGGGGCCGAGCGCGATCCGGGTCATGGTCATTTCCAGGGGCGGTGGTAGGCGCCGAGGGTGTGGCTGCGGCCCTCGGAGTTCTTGTCGAGCTCGGCCATCCAGGCGGGCTGGACTGCGAACTGCTGCGGGTTGAGCGCGAGGCGGTCGAGCGCTGCGCGCCACACGCGGGTGACCTGCGCGACGTAGGCGGGGCTGCGCTGGCGGCCTTCGATCTTGATCGCGCGCACGCCGGCTTGGGCGAGCGCGGGCAGGAGCTCGATCGTGTTGAGGCTGGTGGGCTCCTCGATCGCGTAGTAGGTCTCGCCATTGACGTCGAAGCGGCCCTTGCACAGCGTGGGGTAGCCGGCGCGCTCGTCGTCGCCGAAGCGGTCGATGAGGATGCCGTTGAGGCGCGTCTCCATGCCGCGCTCGGTGCGCTCCCAGCGCACATGCTTGCCGGGCGAGCAGGCGCCGTTGCAGTTGGGCGATTCGCCGGTGGCGTAGGCGGAGAGCGCGCAGCGGCCCTCGACCATGACGCACAGGCCGCCGAAGCCGAACACCTCGATCTCCACCCGGGTGCTGGCGATGACGTCCTCGACCTGGGCGAGCGACAGCACCCGTGGCAGCACCGCGCGGCGGATGCCGAAGCGGGCGCGGTAGTACTCGATCGCCTCGGCGCTGGTGGCCGAACCCTGCACCGACAGATGCAGGCGCAGGTCGGGGTGGGCGCGCATCGCGTAGTCCATCAGGCCCGGGTCGGCGAGGATGACGGCGTCCACACCGAGATCGGCGGCGCGATCGACCGCGGCGGTCCAGTCCGCCCAGTTGTGCGTCTGCGGGTAGGTGTTGAGCGCGATCAGCACCTTGCGGCCGCGCGACTGGGCGTAGCGTACACCCTCGGCGAGGCTCTTCGCGTCGAAGTTGAGGCCGGTGAAGTTGCGCGCGTTGGTCGCATCCTTGAAGCCGGCATACACGCAGTCGGCGCCGTGATCGACCGCGGCCTTTAGCGCGGGCAGGCTGCCGGCAGGGCAGACGAGTTCGATGCGAGGCGTTGCGGACATGGGGCGCACCCTGTGATGAAGTGCGCGCAGTCTAGTGAATGCGGCCTGCCCGGGTGTTGATCCGAATCAAGTCGCCGGGAGAGAGGCGCTGCGGGTGCGTCCGGCGCCCGGCCCGGTCAAGCCAGCCAGAAGATGCGGTAGAGCTCGAGCCCGACCAGCACCGTCAGCAGCGCGATCGCGACGCGGGTGAGGCGCCGCTGACGGCGCTGGGCACGCTTCAGGCGCGCCTCGTCGGCGCGCCGCTCGCGCTGGCGTCGCTCCGGCTCGGACAGCGCCTCGTGCAAGAGGCGCGGCAGCTGCGGCAGGGTCGCGGCGAGGTTGGGGGCCTCGTCCTTGAGGCCGCGCACCAGCGCACGCCAGCCCATCTGCTCGTTCATCCAGCGCTCCAGGAAGGGCTTGGCGGTCTTCCAGAGGTCGAGGTCCGGGTCGAGCTGGCGGCCCAGGCCCTCGATGTTGAGCAGGGTCTTCTGCAGCAGCACGAGCTGCGGCTGCACCTCCATCTCGAAGCGGCGCGCAGTCTGGAAGAGGCGCAGCAGCGTCTTGCCGAAGGAGATGTCCTTCAGCGGCTTGTCGAAGATGGGCTCGCACACGGTGCGGATCGCCGCCTCGAACTCGTCCACCCGCGTCTTCGCCGGCACCCAGCCGGCCTCGATGTGGGCGAGCGCGACACGCCGGTAGTCGCGCTTGAAGAAGGCGAGGAAGTTCTGCGCGAGGTAGTTCTTGTCCTCCTCGTTGAGCGTGCCCATGATGCCGAAGTCGAGCGCGATGTAGCGCCCGTCGCGATGCACGAAGATGTTGCCGGGGTGCATGTCGGCATGGAAGAAGCCGTCGCGGAACACCTGGGTGAAGAAGATCTCCACCCCGGCGCGCGACAGCGCCGGCAGGCTCACGCCCTGGGCGCGCAGCGCGTCGGTCTGCGAGATCGGCACGCCGTGCATGCGCTCCATCACCATCACCGTGTTGCCGCAGTAATCCCAGTACACCTCCGGCACGATCAGGAGCGGCGAGTCCTTGAAGTTGCGCCGCAGCTGCGAGCAGTTGGCGGCCTCGCGCATCAGGTCGAGCTCGTCGTTGAGGTACTTGGTGAACTCTGCGACCACCTCGCGCGGCTTCAGCCGGCGCGCCTCGTTCCACAGGCCGTCGAGCAGCATCGCCGCCGTCTCCAGCAGCGCGAGGTCGTGCGCGATGATGCGTTCGATGCCGGGGCGCAGGATCTTCACCGCCACCTCGGTGCCGTCCGGCAACTCGGCGAAGTGCACCTGCGCGACCGAGGCCGAGGCCACCGGGGTGCGGTCGAAATTGCACAGTACGCGGTCGACCGGCTGGCCGAAATGCGCCTCCAGCACCGCCAGCGCCTGCTCGGAGGGGAAGGGGGGGACGCGGTCCTGCAGCAGTGCGAGTTCGTTGGCGATGTCGGGCGCGAGCAGGTCGCGCCGGGTGGACAGCATCTGGCCGAACTTGACGAAGATCGGGCCCAGCGATTCGAGCGCGCGCCGCAGCCGCACCGCGCGGCTCTCCTCGAAGCGGCGCCAGAAGAACACCGCCTTCCAGAGTCGCGGGAGCCGGCCGCTGCTGTCGGCGTCGAGCAGCATCTGGTCAAGCCCGAAGCGCAGGCTGACGAACAGGATTCGGGTGAGACGGAAGATGCGCACGGAGAGGCTGAGGGCGGCAAAAACGCCGACTTTAGCCGGAATTCCGCGGGATTGACAGCCGCAAGCGGCATGTCGCAACGGTGCCTGTCCGTGATTTACTGTCAGAGATCATTCCGCCTCCGGCGCGAGGCAGGCAATCCGTTATAATTCAGCCCTTTTCGCACCACCGAGTGTCATGAGCGCCGATCCGAAACGCCCCATCGAGAATCTCCTGAAAACCGCGCTTGCGAGCGTCGCCCCGGACCTGGCGGAAACGCCCATCCACCTGGAGCGCCCCAAGCAGGCCGGCCATGGCGACTTTGCCACCAACCTGGCGCTGCAGCTCGCCAAACCGCTGAAGCGCAACCCGCGCGAGCTCGCCGCACTGCTGGTGGCCGAGCTGCCGAAGTCGCCCGAGGTCACCAAGGTCGAGATTGCCGGCGCCGGCTTCATCAACTTCACGCTCGCCGCGACCGCCAAGACCGCGGTCGTCGCCGAGGTGCTCGCGCGCGGTGCCGCGTTCGGCCGCGGCGCATCCAAGGGGCTGAAGGTGCAGGTCGAGTTCGTCTCCGCGAACCCCACCGGGCCGCTGCACGTGGGCCATGGCCGGGGCGCCGCGTATGGCGCCTCGCTCGCCGCGGTGCTGGATTTCGCCGGCTACGAGGTGTTCCGCGAGTACTACACCAACGACGCCGGCCGGCAGATGGACATCCTCGCGCTGTCCACCTGGCTGCGCTACCTTGCGCTGTTCGACATCGTCGTGCCCTTCCCGCCGAACGGCTACCAGGGCGACTACGTGGTGGAGATGGCGCGCGAGCTGCAGGCGGGGCATCAGGACCGCTTCGCGCGCGTGAGCGCGGACGACGTGCTCGCCGGCACGCCCGGCCTGCCGGCGGCGGAGCGCAAGGACGACGAGGCGAAGAACCAGCGCGAGGCACATCTCGACGCGCTCATCGCCAATGCCAAGCGCCTGCTCGGCGAGGATTACCCGTGGGTGCACGGCTTCGCGCTCAACGAGCAGCTCGGCGACTGCCGCGAGGATCTCGAGAGCTTCGGCGTCGTGTTCGACAAGTGGTTCTCCGAGAAGAGCCTGTTCGACACCGGGCTCGTCGAACGCGCGATGGCCGAGCTCGAGAAGCGCGGCCATGTGTATGTGCAGGACGGCGCAAAGTGGTTCCGCTCCACCTCTTTCGGCGACGAGAAGGACCGCGTGGTGCAGCGCGACAACGGGCAGTACACCTATTTCGCGTCCGACATCGCCTATCACGTGAACAAGTTCGAGCGCGGCTTCGACCGCATCATCGACGTGTGGGGGGCGGATCACCACGGCTACATCCCGCGGGTGAAGGGCGCGGTCGCGGCGATGGGCCTGCCGGCCGAACATCTCGACGTGGCGCTGGTGCAGTTCGCGGTGCTCTACAAGGACGGCCAGAAGGCGTCGATGTCCACCCGCTCGGGTGAGTTCGTCACGCTGCGCTCGCTGCGCGAGGACGTCGGCAACGACGCCTGCCGCTTCTTCTACGTGCTGCGCAAGAGCGACCAGCATCTCGACTTCGACCTCGACCTCGCGAAGAGCCAGAGCAACGAGAACCCGGTGTATTACATCCAGTACGCGCATGCGCGCGTGTGCTCGGTGATGCAGCAGTGGGGCGGCGTCGAGCGCGAACTCGGCGAGGCCGACCTCGGCCTGCTCGTGCATGAGCGCGAGCTCGCGCTGTGTGCGCGGCTGGCGGCCTACCCGGAGGTGGTGCAGACCGCTGCGGCCGACTACGCGCCGCACCAGGTCGCCTTCTATCTCAAGGACCTCGCCGGCGATTTTCACAGCTGGTACAACGCCGAGCGCATGCTGGTGGACGACGTTGCCTTGCGCGACGCGCGCGTGGCCCTCGCCGCCGCGGTGCGCACGGTGCTTGCCTCGGGCCTTGCCATGCTGGGCGTGTCGGCACCGGCGTCGATGTAAACGGAGGTCGTCGTGAGCCGAGACGCAAAACCCCGCGCCAAGCCGCGTACCCCGCCACGCAAGAGCGGTGGCGGCATCATCGTCGGCATTTTCATCGGGCTGGTGCTGGGCGCCCTGTGCGCTGCGGGTGCGGCGTGGTATCTGACACGCAATGCGCCTTTCCAAGCGCAACCGGCGGCGAGCCCCGAGGCCGCGCGTGCGCCTTCGGGGCCGGTGGCGCTGCCCGGCAAGCCGGGTGACAAGCCGGTGCCCAAGCAGGACTTCGACTTCTACCGCATCCTGCCGCAGGGCGTGGGCGCACAGACCGATGCGGCGCCCGCGCCTGCCGCAACCGCGCCCAAGTCGGAGCGCCTGTACCTGCAGGTCGGCGCCTTCGAGGACCCGGCCGAGGCCGACAACATGAAGGCCATGCTCACGCTCAACGGCATCGAGGCCAACGCGCAGCGCACCCAGCTCGCCGATGGACGCATCGTGCACCGTGTGCGCATCGGCCCCTTCGTGCAGGCCGAGGAGATGAACCCGGTGCGGGCGCGGCTGGCTTCGGCCGGCTTCACCGCGACAGTCGTCCGCGCAGGACCCTGAAAATACCGCGGGCTGCCTGCGGAACCGATCGCGGGCGGGGGTGTCCCAGCCACAGCCGGTGCGGCAGGGGTCGCCTCATCGCGACACCCCCGTCGGGTGTCAGGTCTCACATCGAACAGTCAGCCGGGCCGCGGGTCCGGTCATGGAGAATGCAATGAATCGTCGTACGCTGTTGAAGGAACTCGGTGCGCTCGCGCTGTTGTCCGCCTCGCCGCTGGCCTTCGCCCAGCAGGGCGGGCAGCGCTTCGTCACGCTGCCGTCCAAGGTGGCCTCGGATGTGCCCGCAGGCAAGATCGAGGTGGTGGAGTTCTTTCACTACGGTTGCCCCCACTGCCGCAACTTCGATCCGTTGCTGAAGCTTTGGGTCGGCAAGCAGCCGGATGACGTGGTGTTCCGTCACGTTCCGGTCATGTGGGGCAATCAGCAACAGATCGGGCTCGCGCGCCTTTACTACGGGCTGGAGGCCGAGGGCAGCCTGGAGCGGCTCAACAAGGAAGTCTTCGTTGCAGTGCAGGACAAGAAGTTGCCCTTGCACACCGCCGATGGCGCGAAGGAGTGGGTCGCCACGCAGGGTGTGGATGCCGACAAGTTCGCGAAGGGCTACCAGGAGGCGCCGCTGATGAACGCGGATTCGCTGACCCGCAGCTATCGCATCCAGGGTGTGCCCTCGATGGCGGTCGGTGGCCGTTTCGTCACTTCTGCATCGCTCACCGGCAGCCACGAGGGAACGCTCGCGGTCGTCGACGAACTGATCGCGCAAGTCCGTGCCGGCGCAACGGGTTGATTTCCGCGCCTGACGTTTCGTGGCCGAATCCGGTCGACGAGCGGTTTGACCATGCATGATCGACAGGCGCCGGTGGTGTTCATCACCGGCGCATCCAGCGGCCTTGGGCGTGCGCTCGCGCAACACTATGCGGCGCGCGGCGCGCGGCTGGCGCTGGTTTCACGCAAGCTCTCGGCGCTGGTGGCATTGGAGGCCGAGCTGCCTGGCCAGCATCTGGTGCTCCCGGTGGATGTTGCCAATCCGGCGGCGATGGCCGATGCGGCCGCGCTGTGCGTACAGCGGCTCGGACTCCCCGATGTGGTGATCGCCAATGCGGGGGTGTCGGTGGGAACGCTCACCGAGGAAGCCGAGGATTTCGCCGCCTTCGAGCGGGTGCTGCGCACCAACGTGCTGGGCATGGTCGCAACCTTCCAGCCCTTTGCAGCCGCGATGCGCGCGCGCGGCAGCGGTCGGCTGGTGGGCATCGCGTCGGTTGCGGGAATCCGCGGCCTGCCTGGCGCAGGAGCCTACAGTGCCTCGAAGTCCGCTGCGATCACCTATCTCGAGAGCCTGCGCGTGGAGCTTCATGGTTCCGGCGTGCGGGTGGTGACGGTTGCGCCGGGTTACATCGCCACGCCGATGACGGCGGTCAATGACTATCCCATGCCTTTCATGTTGCCTGCCGTCGAGGCTGCACGCCGCATCGCGCGCGTCATCGATGCCGGACGCGCGTATGCCGTCGTGCCCTGGCAGATGGCGGTGGTGGCGAGGGTGCTGCGCGTTCTGCCGCGCAGCCTCTTCGACGTCCTTTTTGCGGCGGCCGGGCGCAAGCCGCGGGGCTTGAAGCTCGATTGAAATAAGAGCGTGACATGTTCGCTTGCGTCACGCTCGCGGGCTCCTGCAACATCGCGATCATCGACTTTATTCAGGTGGGGGATGTGCTCCATGCAACAGGATCTTGCGCCTTCCGAGCGTCGTAGTCGGCAGCGTTTCGTGGCCCGGCGACGCGGTGAATACTGCTTCTGGGTCACGCTCTCGGGAGAGCGCCTGCCGCTGCAGGATCTGTCGCTGGACGGGTTCGGCGTCGATGCGACGCTGCCGTTCGAGGTCGATATGCGCTTCTCCTTCATGATGACGCGCGCCGGCGTGCCGGACCGCATCGAGGGCGTCGCAAAGGTGGCGAACCGTGTCTGCTCCGCGGGCGCCGTCCTCACGGGCTTCGTGTTCGAGACCTTCGAAGCCGACGGCAAGGTCCGTCTGGAGGAGTGGCTGGCAGCGCATGTGCTTGCCAGTGCCACGGTGCCGATCACCGAGCGCGATGCGACAGCGATTGTCTCCGGTCCGTCGCTGGTCTGAGGCCTCGGGCCCGGTCGTGGCATCTGCGCGACGCCGCGTGTTCCGTATTCTGCGTGCGCTGGGCTGTGCGGGCGTCATCGCGCTGGCATTGCCTGCATCTCCGGCACTGGCCGGCGATGCAGGCCGCGCCGTGGTGGGTGACGTGGTGAAGGGCATCATCGGGTACACGCGCTGGTCGGTTGCGCCGAACCCGCTGCGCTTTTGCTTTGTCGGCGAGGTGTCACGGGCGCTCGAGATCGAGCAGGCGGTGACCACGCTCGCGTCGCCCGGCAGCATCGTCTTTTCGCGGCGCGCGGTAGAGGATGCATCGCTTGCCGGTTGCGACGTCGCCTATGTCGTGGCGCTCGGCTTGCTCGCGGGCTCCCGAGAGGCGCTGGCGCTCTCCGCCCCCGGCGTGTTGACGATTGGCGAGGGCGAGGCCATGTGCAGCCTCGGCACCACCTTCTGCCTGATGGAGGACGCCGGCGAGGCGGGCTTTGCCACCAACCTCGACGCCATCGCGCGCAGCGGGCTGAAGGTCAATCCGCGCGTCCTCAAGCTCTCGCAGCAACTGCGGAGCGGGCGGCCATGACGCAGCAGCGCCAGTCGCTCCGTCAGGCGCTCCAGCGCGCCAGCCTCAAGGCGGTGGCGCTGTCCGTGCTGACCGCCGTGGTGATGCTGAGCATCGTGACCTTCATCAGCCTGCGCACCCAGGTGAATCACTCCCTGCAGTTGATTGGTCGCACCATCGCCTATTCGGTCGAGCCGGCCGTGGCCTTCCGTGACCGTGAGGCGGCCGGCGAGATTCTCGAACGTATCGCACTTGACGAGAGGCTGATCGAGGTGCGCATCGTCACGACCGATGGCGCCGAGTTCGTGCGTTTCACGCGTGATGCCGGTGGCGCCATCGAGTCCATCGGCGAGGCATTCGGGCGGGTGGTGTTTGCCGAGCAGACGCACGCGGAGATCCTCTCGGAAGGCACCCGGCTGGGCCTGGTGAGCTTGCGCAGTGATGGCAGCGTGTTTGCGACCTTCTTCTTCAAGCTGTTCGGCAGCATCATTGCCGGCCTCATGCTGGCGGCGCTTGCGAGCGCAGTCTTCTCGCGCCTTGCGGCGTCGCGCATCGTGGAGAAGCTCGATGCTCTCGCGGCGATCACCCATCGTGTTCGCATCGAACGGGACTACGGCGTGCGCGTCCCGCCGTTCGCGTTGTCCGAGTTCGACGAGCTGGGCAAGGACGTCAATGCCCTGCTTGGCGAGATCGAAAGCCGCAACGCGGAGTTGCTGGCGCGGGGAGAGCGGCTGGAGCAGGCCAATGCCTCGCTGTCGCACATCGCGCTGCATGACGGCTTGACCGGGCTGCCGAACCGACTGCACTTCAACGACCGTCTCTCTGCGGTGCGCGCCGAGGCGATCGCGGCGGGACGCAAGGTCGGGTTGCTGTACTTGGACAGCGACGGCTTCAAGGCGGTCAATGACAACCATGGCCATGCCGGCGGCGACGCCTTGCTGGTCGCGCTGGCACAACGCCTCAAGGCTTCGGTGCGGGACACCGATCTGGTCGCGCGACTCGGGGGAGACGAGTTCGCCGTGATCCTCCATCCCCTGGCCGGGGCCGACGAAGCGGAGCGGATTGCCCGGGACATTCTCGCGAACGTCATCAAGCCGGTGGTGCTGCCGTCGGGTGAGTCAGTGACGCCGGGCATGAGCATCGGCATCGCAGTGTTCCCCGACCATGGGTATGCCGCCGAAGATCTCGTGCGCGCGGCCGACCATGCGATGTATGTGGCGAAGTCTGCCGGCAAGGGCGTGTTTCGGGTGTTCGATCCGGCCGGTGTGCCAACCCGTTCCGACCTGCGCACGCGCGCCACCGACCATGGGCGAGTGACGCTCACGCGTCGCGCCACCGATGCAAGGTCGGAAACGGTGGATGCCGGTGCCCCGCTGAATGACAGAAACACGTTGGAGAACAGTCAATGAGTTCGTCCGCCTCCTTCCGCTTGGTGATGCGCTGGATGTTTGCCACCCTCGTCACGGCCTTCCTCGCGGCCTGCAGTACGACGCCCGACAAGAGCACATCCGGCCTCCGGCCGGAGCAGGAGGCCGCATTGCGCGCGGCCGGGTTCGTCCAGGCGGACGACGGGTCGGACTGGACGCTTGCGTTGGGCGGGCAGATTCTCTTCCAGACGGCCGAAGACCGGCTCAATCAGAGCGAGCATGAAACCATAGTGCGGCTCGCACGCACGCTCTCCGATGTCGGCATCGACGCGATGACGATCGAGGGGCACACCGACGACACCGGCCCTGAGGCGTTCAACCAGGCGTTGTCCGAGAGACGCGCCGCGGCTGTGGCACGTGCAATCCATGCGGTAGGTATTCCCTACGAGAACCTGGTGCAACGCGGCTTCGGCAGTAGCCGACCGATAGCGGACAATGCGCGTCGCGAAGGCCGCGCGCACAATCGTCGCGTGACGATCATCGTGCCCGCGCGCTGACAGGATGGTCCGGAGGTCGCGAGTTAGGGAAAACCCTGCTAGGGAAAACCTTGCTGTCGATCGCAATGGGGCTCGGGTAGTCTGATTGGATACGCCGGATCGCCCTTGATCCGACAGACAACAAACGCCCGGCCGCACCACACTTGCCACATCCTCTCCCGCGGCGGGCAAGAGGACGCAGCCCATGAACAGCACGCAGGATTCCCTCGGCCCGCAGATCGACGCGGTCCACGACATGATCATGAACCGCCTCGCTGCCGATCAGGCGGGGCTGGTCGCACGCTTCGCGCGCGAGTATTTCCGTCGCGTCGATCCGGACGACATCAGCGGCCGCTCTGTCCCGGACCTGTACGGCGCGGTGCTCAGCCACTGGCACTTCGCAAGCCGCCATCCGGGCGGTGCGCGGGTGCGGGTATACAACCCCAGGCTGGAAGAACACGGGTGGGAGTCCACCCACACGATCATCGAGATCGTCAACGATGACATGCCCTTCCTGGTTGACTCGGTCACCATGGAGGTCAACCGCCTCGGCCTCACGCTGCACCTCATCATCCACCCGGTGCTGCATATCGCGCGCGACGCGCAGGGGGTGCTGAGCGCAATCCACACAACCGCAGGTGACGGCGAAGGCGACGACGATCCGGACGGCAGGCTCGAGTCCATCATGCACCTCGAGGTCGACAGGCGTACCGAGCGCGCCGACCTGGATGCGCTGCAACAGGGGCTGGAACGTGTGCTCGCCGATGTGCGCGCGACGGTGGCTGACTGGCCGTTGATGCGCGAGCGGCTCGCGGAGATCATCGAGGGCGCGGCGGCCGACGTTCCGGTGCTGAATGCCGACGACGTCGTCGAGGCGCGCGCCTTCCTGCAGTGGCTTGCCGATGACAACTGTGTGCTGCTCGGCGCCCGCGACTACGATCTGGTAAGTGCTGACGACGGGCACGAGCTGCGTGTACGCGCGGGTTCCGGTCTCGGACTCCTGCGCGAGACGGGCGAGGAGTCGCGCTCGCGCTCGTTCGCTGCGCTGCCGCCGCAATTGCGCGCGCAGGCGGCGTTGCCCATCCTGCTCACTGTCACCAAGTCGAACACGCGCTCCACCGTGCATCGGAGGGGCTACCTGGACCACTTCAGCGTGAAGGTGTTCGATGCAGAGGGCCGCGTCTGCGGCGAGCGGCGCATCATCGGCCTGCTTGCGTCCACTGCCTACGGCACCAGTCCGAGACAGATCCCGGTGCTGCGCCGCAAGGTCGAGCAGGTGATCGCGCGGGCCGGCTTCCTGCCGGGCAGTCACGCCGCCAAGGCGCTGCTGACCATCCTCGAGCGCTACCCGCGCGAGGAGTTGTTCCAGATCGAGGTGGACGAACTCTACCAGCACGCGATGGGCATCCTGCGGCTCGGCGAGCGACAGCGCACGCGTTTGTTCGTGCGCTGCGATCCTTTCGCACGTTTCGTCTCGTGCCTGATCTTCGTCCCGCGCGAAAACTACAACACCGAGCAGCGCGAGCGCATGCAGGCGGTGTTGATGAAGGCCTTCAACGGCAGCTCGGCCGAGTTCGACGTGCATTTTTCCGAATCTGCGCTGGCGCGCATCCACATCATCGTGCGCACGCCGGATCCGCTGATCCCGGCGTTCGACGTGCGCGAGCTGGAGCAGCGCCTGGTGCGTGCCGCACGCCGCTGGGAAGACGAATTGCAACAGGCGTTGCTGGAGCACTGCGGCGAGGAGCGCGGCATGGCGCTGCTCCGCCGCTATGGCCAGGCGTTTCCGGCAGGTTATCGCGAGAACTACCCGGCACGGGTCGCGGTATTCGACATCGAGCAGATCGAGACGCTGGCTGATCCCGCAAGCCTGGCGATGAGCCTGTATGTGCCGCTCGAGGCCTCCGCGGGACGGATGAACTTCAAGATTTACAGCGCCCAACCCATACCGCTGTCTGCCAGCCTGCCGATGCTGGAGCGCATGGGCGTGCGCGTCGTGGACGAGCAGTCCGCCGAGCTGGAGCGGCAGGACGGAAGTCTGGTGTGGATTCACGACTTCGGTCTCACCTATGGCGGTGCCGGCGAGCTCGATATCGAGCGCCTGCGGCCGCTGTTCCAGGAGGCCTTCCTGCGTGCCTGGCGAGGCGAGATCGAGAACGACGAGTTCAACCGTCTCACCCTGCGCGCGGGGCTGGGCTGGCGCGAGGTGAGCGTGCTGCGTGCCTACGCGAAGCACATGAAACAGGCTGCCTTCACCTTCAGCCAGGCCTACATGGAGCAGACCCTGGCGGCGCATCCGGCCCTCGCGCGCAAGCTGGTCGAGCTCTTCCTCGCGCGCTTCGATCCCGGCGCAGGGGAAGGCCGGGACGTGCGTTGTGCGACGCTCGTCGGCGAGATCGAGGCAGCACTCAACAGCGTCGCCAACCTCGATGAGGACCGCATCCTGCGCCAGTTCCTCGCGGTGATCCAGGCCACGCTGCGCACCAATTACTTCCAGCGCGGCGCCGACGGCGGCTTCAAGCCCTACCTGTCGTTCAAGTTCAATCCGGCGCAGATCCCCAACTTGCCGCAGCCGCGGCCGATGTTCGAGATCTTCGTCTATTCCCCGCGCGTCGAGGGTGTGCATCTGCGCGGTGGCAAGGTCGCACGTGGCGGGCTGCGCTGGTCGGACCGGATGGAGGATTTCCGCACTGAGGTGCTCGGGCTGGTGAAGGCACAGATCGTCAAGAATGCGGTGATCGTCCCGGTGGGCTCCAAGGGTGGCTTCGTCGTCAAGAACCCGCCCCAGGGCGGCGACCGCGAGGCGGTGCTGGCCGAGGGGGTGGCCTGCTACAAGACCTTCCTATCGGGTCTGCTCGATCTCACCGACAACCTCGTGCAGGGCCAGGTGGTGCCGCCTGCGGACGTGGTGCGCCACGACGAGGACGACCCCTACCTGGTCGTCGCTGCCGACAAGGGCACGGCGAGCTTCTCAGATCATGCCAATGCGGTGGCCCAGGCCTATGGCTTCTGGCTGGGTGACGCTTTTGCGTCGGGCGGATCGGTCGGTTACGACCACAAGAAGATGGGTATCACCGCGCGCGGCGCGTGGGAATCGGTCAAGCGCCACTTCCGCGAGCTCGGCCGCGACATTCAGAGTGAGCCCTTCAGCGTGGTCGGGGTCGGCGACATGTCGGGCGACGTGTTCGGCAACGGCATGCTGCTGTCTAAGCAGATCCGACTGATCGCGGCCTTCGACCACCGCCACATCTTCATCGACCCGAATCCGGATCCGGCCGTGTCGTGGGACGAACGTGCCCGCCTCTTCGCGCTGCCGCGCTCGTCCTGGGACGACTACGACAAGGCGCTGATCTCGGCCGGCGGCGGGGTGTTCGCGCGCAGTGCCAAGTCCATCCGCTTGTCTCCCGAGGCGCGCGCGGCGCTCTCGATCGAGGCGGAGGTCATGTCGCCTGCGGAGCTCATGCGGGCGATCCTCACCGCGCCGGTGGATCTGCTCTACAACGGTGGCATCGGGACGTATGTGAAGGCGGGCAGCGAGACCGATGCCTCGGTGGGCGATCGCGCCAACGACGCGATCCGCATCAATGGTGCGGACCTGCGTGCGCTGGTGGTGGGCGAGGGTGGCAACCTCGGCATGACCCAGCTCGGACGCATCGAGTATGCGCTGAAGGGGGGGCGGATCAACACCGACGCGATCGACAACTCGGGCGGGGTGGACTGCTCCGACCACGAGGTGAACATCAAGATTCTCCTCAATGGCGTGATCGCGGAGGGCGAGCTGACCGAGAAGCAGCGCAACAAGCTCCTCGCCGACATGACCGACGAGGTCGCCCATCTGGTCCTGCGCGACAACTACGCGCAGTCGCAGATCCTTTCCGTGACGCGCTCGCGCGGGGTGGCGCTGCTCGACGAGCAGGCGGAGTTCATCCGCCGCCTGAGCTATGCCGGCAAGCTCAACCGCCGGCTCGAGTTCCTGCCCAATGACGAGGAGATCGCCGAGCGACGCCAGGCACAGACCGGGCTGACGCAGCCGGAACTGGCGGTGCTGCTCGCGTACAGCAAGATCGAGCTGTACGACGATGTGCTCGCCTCGGATGTGCCTGAGGACCCCTACATCTCGACCGCGTTGATGCGCTATTTCCCGGTGCCGCTGCGCGAGCGCTTCGCCGCCCAGATCGCGCGGCACCCGCTGAAGCGCGAGATCATCGCCACGCATGTGGTGAACAGCATGATCAACCGTGTCGGCCCGACCTTCGTCAGCCGGCTCCAGGCGGAGCTGGGCGCGAGCAGCGCCGACATCGTGCGCGCCTACATGGCGACCCGCGAGGTGTTCGGGCTGGTGCCGGTGTGGAGCGCGATCGAGGCCCTGGACAATGCGGTGCCGGACGCGGTGCAGAAGGAGATGCTCCTCGACACCATGCGCCTGGTGCAGCGCGGCACGACATGGTTCCTGCGCAGCCGCGCCTGGCTTGCCGATCTGCAGGCCACGCTCGCGCACTTCTCGCCCGGCGTAGCGCGGCTCGCGGATGGGCTGGCCGGTCTGGTCACGCCGGCCTACCTGAGCGTACTCGAAGGGGTGCGCGGCGGCTACGAGGCGAAAGGCGTGCCGGCCGAGCTGGCGGCGCGCATTGCTGCGCTCGATGAGCTCTATTCCGCGCTCGACCTGGTCGAGGTTGCCGTGGAGACGGGATACGAGGAGGCGCAGGTGGGCGCGGTGTATTTCAGCATCGGTGGAGAGTTGGACCTGCACTGGCTGGGCGACCAGATCGGATTGCTGCCGGCGGATTCACGCTGGCAGTCGCTCGCACGCAGCGCGCTGCGTGTCGATCTGTCCGGCCAGGCGCGTGAGCTCGCCGCCGGTGCGCTGCAGCGCGCGGGCAAGGGCGCCGAGATCGAAACCGTGCTGAACGACTGGCGTGTTCGGCATGCCTCCGACCTCGATCGCTATCGTCATCTGCTGGCCGACGTGAAGACTGCATCGAGCACAGACATGGCGATGGTGTCTGTGCTGTTGCGGGCGCTGCGCGCGATCCGCTAGGCGGTGAGTCCGCCGCCTGGAGAGGCGGCGGATGTTCCTGCGGCCCTTGGAGATGATCGGTCGTGCCCAAGAAAAATGCGCCTTGCGGCGCATTTTTCATTATCCATTCCGATTTCGCTCAGGCGCTGGCTTCGCCACCGTGCCCATGGCGTCGGTGCCTGCTGCGCTGCGCAAGCCAGATTGCAGCGAGCAGCGCGAAGGCGGGTACGAACATCCACTCCTTGTCAGGACGCGCTCCCGATGGCAGCTCGATGCGCTTGAGCTCGAAACCCTGCTCCAGCCCGAGCTTGGCCGCCTGGCTGCCGAAGCGCACGGCCGCCACCTGCACACTGTCCCCGAGGCTCATCGTCGTGAGGCCCATCGCCGCGAGACGCTCCTTGGCCGTCGGTGCGGGTGCGCCCAGCGGCAGCAGCACACCCTTCGAGATCTCGTCACCTTCGAGCGAGATGCCCTCGACCCACACCCGTAAATTGGCATTGCGCGGGGCAGCCTCGACGACGCGCGCGAGTTCGGCGATCGGGCGCTCCTCGAAGGGTGGGTAGAGCATGTCCATCCAGAAGCCCGGCCGGAACAGCGTGAAGGTGATCAGCACCAACGCAGCAGCCTCGTACCAACGGTTGCGGGTGACGAACCAGCCCTGCGTTGCGGCGGCGAACAACATGCTTGCCACGGTGGCGCTGACGATCGTCAGGATCAGGTGGAAGGCGTCGGTGATACCGATCAGGAGCAACTGGGTGTTGAAGATGAACATGAACGGCAGGATCGCGGTGCGCGCGCTGTAGCCGAAGGCGGTGAAGCCGGTCTTGATCGGGTCGCTCTTGGCGATGCCTGCCGCCGCGTACGAGGCGAGCCCGACTGGCGGTGTCACGTCCGCCATGAGGCCGAAGTAGAACACGAACAGATGTACCGCGATGAGCGGCACCAACAGCCCGCTCTGCGCACCCAACTCCACGATCACCGGGGCCATCAGCGTCGAGACCACGATGTAGTTCGCAGTCGTGGGCAGGCCCATGCCCAGGATCAGCGAGATGAAGGCGACCAGCAGCAGCATGATCATCAGGTTGCCGCCCGACAGCAGCTCCACCAGCTCTGTCATGGCGAGGCCGATCCCGGTGAGGGTGACGGTGCCGACGATGATGCCTGCGGTCGCCGTCGCGATGCCGATGCCGATCATGTTGCGGGCGCCGGTCACGAGCCCGTCGAAAAGATCCTGGAAGCCCTGCTTCAAGGGCGCAATGAACGTGCCCTGGCCGCGGAAATAGGCGAACAGCGGCCGTTGGGTGACCAGGATGAACATCAGGAACAGTGTCGCCCAGAAGGCGGACAGTGCCGGCGAGAGCTGCTCCACCATCAGGTTCCACACCAGTGCAGCCACAGGCAGCAGGTAGTGCAGCCCGGCTTTCAGTGTCGGGCCGATCTCGGGCAGGTAGCTCATGGTCTCGCCCGGGGCCTCCATGTGCAACTCGGGGTAGCGCGCGGCCAGGCGGACAATCGCGATGTAGGCGAAGAGCATGAGGACGCTGATCACGGCAAATGCGAAATCACCCGCCAAGCTCTTGATCCAGCCGAAGCCCCAGTAGACGATCGCGGACAGGATGACTAGGCCCGAGAAGGTCATCGTGGTGGTGATCGCCGCTCTCTGCCACGGCAGCGGGGTGCGGCGCGGCAGGCCCTGAAGGTTCATCTTCAGCGCCTCGAGGTGCACGATGTAGTAGAGCGCGATGTAGGAGATGACCGCAGGCACCACCGCGTGCTTCATCACCTCGATGTAGGGAATGCCGACGTACTCCACCATGAGGAAGGCTGCAGCACCCATCACCGGTGGCATGAGCTGGCCATTCACCGACGACGACACCTCGACCGAGGCCGCCTTGTCTGCGCGATAGCCGACGCTCTTCATCAGCGGAATGGTGAAGGTGCCGGTGGTGACGACGTTGGCGATTGACGAACCCGAGATCAGGCCGGTGCTGGCCGAGGCCACCACTGCGGCCTTGGCCGGCCCGCCACGCATTCCGCCGAGTAGTGCGATCGCCGACTTGATGAAGTAGTTGCCCGCGCCTGCGGTCTCCAGCAATGCGCCGAACAGCACGAAAAGAAAGATGAAGCTGGTCGACACCCCGAGCGCAACACCGAACACGCCCTCGGTTGTCAGCCACAGGTGGCTCATGCCCTTGGCGAGCGAGGCGCCGCGATGGGCGATGACATCGGGCATGTAGGGGCCGAGGAAGATGTAGCCGAGGAACACGATCGCGAGGATCACCATCGGCAGTCCCAGCGCGCGGCGGGCGGATTCGAGCAGCAGCACGAGGCCGGTCACCGCGACCGCCAGATCCAGCGTGGTCGGCAGGCCCGGGCGGGTCGCGATCTCGGCGTAGAACAGGAACAGGTATCCGGCGCAGAAGGCCGCGACGAGCGCCAGCATCCAGTCGAAGACGGGGACGCGATCGCGCGGCGAACGCTTGAACGCGGGGTAGGCGGCATAGGCGAGGAACACCGCGAAGGCCAGGTGGATGGCGCGCGACTCGGTGTCGTTGAGTACGAAGATGCCAAGCGAGAACGGTAGCGGGGAGGCGATCCAGAGCTGGAACAGCGACCACGCGACGGCCACCGCGACCAGCAGCTTCGCCGTGGCTCCAGTGGGCTTGCGACCACCGGTGTCGGCCTCGGCGACGATCTGTTTGAGTTCCTCGTCACTGAGCTCGAGCGGCGCGCCTGACTTGCTTTTGTTGCGCTCCATGTGCTGATTCTCCCTTCACGCTTTGAAAACGAGCGCGGCAGTGGGGCTGGGCCGCACTGCCGCGCAAGCTGCGTCAGGGTGCGCGATGCACCCTCCGACGCAGTTGGTCCGGGCCGGCGCGAGATGTGGATCGCCGGCCATGCGGGCGGATCACATCCAGCCCTTCTCCTTGTAGTACTTCACTGCACCGTCATGCAGCGGGGCAGACAGACCGTCCTTGATCATGCCGGCGGGCTCGAGGTTGGCAAACGCGGGGTGCAGCTTCTTGAACTCCTCGAAGTTCTCGAACACGGCCTTTACCATCACGTACACAACGTCGTCCGGAACCTTGGAGGAGCTGACGAAGCTCGCGACGACGCCGAAGGTCTCGGCTGCGTTAGGGTTGTTTGCATACAGGCCGGCAGGGATGGAGGCCTTGGCATAGTAGGGGAGGTCGGCTACGAGCTTGTCCACGCCGGCGCCCGTGATCGAGACGAGCTGCGCGCCGCAGGTTGTGGTCGGGTCCTGGATGTTCGCGGCCGGGTGGCCGACGACGTAGGCGAACCCGTCGATCTTGTTGTCGCACAGCGCGGCGCCGTGCTCATCCGGCTTCAGCTCGGAGGTCAGGGAGAAATCTGCGGTCTTCATGCCGAGTGCCGGCAGGAGTTGATCCATCGTGGAGCGCGTGCCCGACCCCGGGTTGCCCACGTTGAAGCGCTTGCCCTTGAAATCCTCGAACTTGGTCACGCCCGCTTCCTTGCGCGCGAGGATGGTGAGGGGCTCGGCATGCAGCGCGAACACCGAGCGCAGCTCGCCCATCGGGCCGGCATCCTTGAACTGCGCTTCGCCCTTGACGGCGTTGAACTGCGCATCGGACTGGGCCACACCGAAGTCGAGTTCGCCCGCGCGGATCGTGTTGATGTTGTACACCGAGCCGCCGGTGCTCTCCACCGAGCAGCGGATGCCATGCTGGGCGCGGTCCTTGTTCATCAGTCGGCAGATCGCACCGCCTGCCGCGTAATACACGCCGGTGACGCCACCCGTACCGATCGTGACGAACTTGGCCTGGGCATGCACGGGGCTGGAGCCGAGGGAGGCGACGACGGCGAGTGCAGCCGCAATGGGAGCAAGTTTCCGGATAGTCATGAGCGTAGGTTCTCCACCTTGGTTTGAAAGCGGTTTCGTGCCCCGTCGGACGGCGAGGCTATGCCAATTGAAACCGAAGCAAATCCAACCATAGGTGCTTCGCGCGCTTGGGGCAATTAGGGTTGGTCTGATGCGGGTAAACCCGTGGACCACGGATTGGGCGCGCACGGCGTGGCCGCCGTGGCGATTTCGGAGTGCGGCGAGAGGGATGTACGTGCCTTGAGAGTGTGAAATCTCGTGGCATGGGGGTCAGTTGCGCCGCAGGGGCAGCGGAAGTGCGGCTTCGAGCGCAAACGGCTCGTCGGGGATCTGCGCTTGCCGGCCGGCGATGCGGTCCGCGACAAGCGCCCCGCACCCCGCGGCGAGGGTGAAACCGAGCGCGCCATGGCCGACGTTGAGCCACAGGTTGTCGCAGCCAGGGGCCCGGTCGACGATCGGGCGTCCGCCTGGCGTGGCCGGGCGCAGTCCCGACCAGGCGCTCGTGTCGGCCTGCACGGTCCAGTCTCCGAATGCCTCGCGCGCTTCGCGGCGCAGGGTGGCAACCCGGGCGGGCACGATCCCGGCATCTGCGCCGGTGATGTCGGCCATGCCGGCGATGCGCAGGCGCGTGCCGAGGCGCGCATAGACGATCTTGCGTTGGTAGTCGGTGACGCTCACGGACGGCGCACAACTGTCTGCCGTCAGCGCCAGCGTCAGGCTGTAGCCCTTGACGGCAAGAATCGGCAGTTTCAGACCCAATGGCGCGACCAGCGCATTGGTGCCGATGCCTGTGCATAGCACGACGGCCTCGGCCTGAAGCACATCGGAGCCGAGCATCACCCCCGTGATCCGCCGTCCGTTCGTCAGCAAGCGTGTGATGGGACGGCCGAGTGCGAAGCTCACCCGGTTCCCGCCGCTCTGCATGGCCTGGGCCAGCGCCTCGCACAGCTTCAGGCAGTCGCCGGCGTCTTCCGAAGGGGTGTGGATTCCGCCGACGAGCGCGCTGCGCAGGTGCCGCAGTGCCGGCTCGAGCGCGACGCAGGCATCGGCGTCCAGCGCCCGCTGCTGCTCCGCGAGCTCGGCATGGGTGGCGAGCAGGGCGCGTGCGGAGTGGAAACTGGCCGAGTCGCGATGCACGATGAGTTTGCCGTTGCGCACGAAGTCGAACTGCAGGCGGTGCACATCCACCCACTCATGCACGATTGCGCGGCTCAGAAGCGACAGCGGCAGGAGCGCGGCGACAGTGTGCTGCTTGTCGCGCGTGTTGCAGGCAGCGAGGAACTGCAGCAGCCAGCGCCATTGCGCCGGGTCGAAGCGCGGGCGAAAACGCACCGGCGCGTCGCTGCGCAGCATCCAGCCGGGGATCTTGGCGAGGATGTCGGGGTCGGCGAGCGGCGCCACATAGCGGTAGCTCAGCTGCCCGCCGTTTGCTTCGCTGGTGCCCGCCCCCACCCGGTCGTGTACGTCCACGACGGTGACATTGTGCCCGTCCTTCTGCAGTGCCCAGGCGGTGCTGAGGCCGACGATGCCGGCGCCGATCACGATGATGTCCATGCTGTGTGCTGCTCCCATGCCGAGGTGTGGATGTGTGAATGTGTGGAACCTCCGGCGCCGCGCGATGCGTTGCCGATGAATGGGTAGTCTAGGCTTGCACCATGCCTGCAGTGCAGCGATCATGTCGTTGAGGCATGCTGCAAGGACATGGATTGCCGCATCCGAACGCGCTGGGCGATGCGCCAAAACAGTGCGTCGATTCGTTGGTACGTCGCCTCGTCGATTCGTCGCAGCGATGAACATGGAGGAGAGCTGGCGGTGCGCCTGAGACAGATCGAGATCTTTCGTGCCGTGATGCAGGCCGGATCGGTAAGCGCGGCGGCACGCGCGCTGGGTGTCTCGCAGCCGGTGGTGTCACGCGTGCTCGCACACACCGAGCTTTCGCTCGGGCTGAAGCTGTTCGAGCGTGCCAAGGGCAGGCTTCTCGCCACCGCCGAGGCGCGCCTGCTCTACCGGCAGGTGGAGCGTGCCTGGGGCGAGGTGGAGCGTATCGCCAGCCTCGCGGAGAACCTGCGGCGTGGCCACGATGGCCAACTGCGCATTGCCCTCACGCCTTCGCTGGCGAGCGGCCTCCTGCCCGACATCCTGTCGCGCTTGCAGGCTTCGGGCGTGGCTTCCGGCTATGAGCTGTGGGCCAGCCATTCGGCTGAGATCGAGGCGCATCTGGTCGACTTCACGGTCGATCTGGGGCTGGCCATCGAGCCGCCAGCTCATGTTGCGCTGCACATCGCGACGATCGCCGAGGGCGCGATGGTGCTCGCGCTGCCGCGTACCTGGCTGGCGGAGGTGGTACGCGTGGATTCGCCCCAGTGGCTTGCGCAGCGTCCCTACATCGGTCTCGCCGAGCGAACGCCCCTGGGCGAGCGGCTGGCGCGTCTCGAGCAGCTTGGCGGCTGGCAGCCGCTGCGTACCTACAGCGTGCAGACCTACGCGCTTGCCGGTACATTGGTGGAGCAAGGCCTGGGCTACGCCCTTGTCGATGGCTACACTGCGGCCGGGCTGGATGAGCGTCGCGTCGCGCTGATGGCTATCCGGCCGGGGATCGGCTTCCGCTTGTGCCTGATGGCGAACGCGGCAGCGCCACGCTCCATCCTCCAGGATCGCTTCGAGACATGCTTGTGCGAGGTGGAGGCCGCGCGTGCCACACAACTGGCCGTGCGCCTGTCAGGGCGGGTCATGCAGTTCGGCGCCGGGGAAATGCGCTAGGCCAGGATCACCAGCCCCCAGACGAGCGCCACATTCACGAGGCTTATGAGCACCGCCGCGCTTCCGATATCCTTGGCGCGCTTCGCGAGCGTGTGGTGGTCCAGGGAGATGCGGTCGACCGTGGCCTCGATCGCGGAGTTGAGGAGTTCCACGATCAGCACCAGCAGCACGCTCGCGATCATCATCGCCTTGCCCAGCGCACCGACATCCAGCCACAGCGCGAGCGGGATCAGCACCACTGCCAGCCAGAACTCCTGGCGGAAGGCGTCCTCGTTGCGATAGGCCGCGGCGAGCCCGTCCATCGAGTAGAAAAATGCGTTGATCACGCGCTTGAGACCGGTCTTGCCTTTGAACGGGCTTTCCATCTGGGCTCCATGAGCAAGGGCCGGAACAGGCCCGGGTGTGGGGGCCGTCGAAGCGCTGACTTTGCCGGCACGGACTGCCCCCGAGGGTGGGTACAATGGCGCGTCTTTTACCTGCGCCGGAGGGATCCTGCAAGTGAGAATGCCCGAGCCGCGTTTCACCGATGCGATCGGAACCGAGCATGCGCGTGCCGAGGGTTCGCCGCGCATCGTGTCACTGGTGCCCTCGGTGACCGAGTTGCTGTGTGCGCTCGGCCTTGGGCATGCGCTGGTGGGGCGCACCGGCTTCTGCGTGCATCCGCGCGAAGCGCTGCGTGCGGTCCGCAAGGTGGGGGGGACCAAGGATGTGCGCATCCATGAGGTGCGCGCGCTGGAGCCCACGCACCTGATCGTCAATATCGACGAGAATCGCCGCGAGACAGTGGACGAACTCGCCGCATTCGTGCCCCACGTGGTGGTCACGCACCCCTGCATGCCGGACGACAACCCTGGGCTGTATGCGCTGCTGGGCGGCATCTTCGGTCGCGAGGCGGAGGCTGCGGCGTTGTGCGCCGATTTCGCGTCGGCACATGCCGAGGCATTGGCGGTGGGCGCGCGCCTCGCACCCGAGTCGGTGCTGTACCTCATCTGGCGCGAACCGTGGATGACGGTGTCGCGCGCCACCTATATCTCCGCGATGCTCGCGAGTGTCGGCTGGCAGACCTGGCCGGATACTGCTGCAGCACGCTACCCCGCCTTCGAGTGGTCGGATTCTTCGCTGGCCGGCGTGCAGCGGGTGTTGCTGTCCTCCGAGCCCTACCGTTTTCGCGACCGGCATCTCGACGAGGTGGCGCGGCTGTCGGCGCGGCCGGTGACCTTGGTGGATGGTGAGATGGCGTCCTGGTACGGCAGCCGCGCGATTGCCGGTTTGCGCTATCTCGCCGAGCTCAGGCAGCGCCTGGCGGCGCCGGCTTGATGGGATTGCTAGGGTAAACCCTTGGTTTGACCAGTATGCCGGTCGCGGGTAAACCGCAGGGAGATGACGATTCGATTGCGGCTATAGTGCATGGACATTCGCAAGCATTGCTGCGAATGCATCCAGACCACACACCAGGGAGCCGCAGATGTCAGAAGCGAACGCAAATCCAGGCTGGAAGATCCCCAGGCTCGTCCCCATCGCCGCAGCGCTGCTGTTGCTCGCCGGCTGCGGAGGTAACAGCACGCGCAGCGAGCAGACCTACAATTGCCTGCAGATCAACGATGCCGGTGAGGGGGTCGATCCGGTGACGCCGGTCGACCCGAACGCACCCGAGATCGCCACCCCCTTCGCCAGCAAGACGGTCGTCCATGCGCGCAGCTTCATGGCGGTTGCGGCCAACCCGATCGCAACCCGCACCGCCTGCGAGGTGCTCGCCAAGGGTGGGTCGGCGGTGGATGCGGCGGTTGCTACGCAGATGGTGCTGAACCTCGTCGAGCCGCAATCCTCCGGCATCGGAGGCGGCGCCTTCCTGATCCATTACGATGCGAAGACGCGCAACATCGTCGCCTACGACGGACGCGAAACCGCGCCTGCCGCGGCCACTGCGGACTACCTGCGCTTCGTCAGCGAGGCCGATCAGACCACGCCCAAACCGAACGCGCGCGTCAGCGGACGTTCGATCGGCACGCCCGGCACCTTGCACATGCTGGATTCAGCACACCGCGAGCACGGTACGATGAGCTGGAAGGCGCTGTTCGAGCCGGCGATCAAGATCGCTGACGAGGGCTTCCAGATCAGCCCGCGCATGGCTGCATCCGTCGATGGCTCCAAGGCGCTGCTCGCGCGTGACCCCGAAGCCGCAGCCTACTTCCTGGAGGCCGACGGTAGCGCCAAGAAGGCCGGCACGCTGTTGAAGAGCCCGGAGCTGGCGCAGACCTTCCGCAGCATCGCCGACCAGGGCATCAGCGCCTTCTATTCCGGCGCGATCGCACAGGACATCGTGGACGAGATCGCCGACACCACCGGCGACATCACCCCGGGCCTGACCACGCTCGAGGACCTCGCCAACTACCGCAGCAAGAAGCGCGACGCGGTGTGCACCCCGTATCGCGATCACATCGTGTGCGGCATGCCGCCGCCCTCGTCGGGTGGCATCACCGTGGCGCAGACGCTGGGCATCCTCTCCCACTTCAACATGGCCCAGTATGCGCCGGTGTCGCCCGACCGCGACGGCGGTCGCCCGGATGTGATGGGCATCCACCTCGTGGCCGAGGCGGAGCGCCTGGCCTACGCCGACCGCAACAAGTACATCGCCGACACCGACTACATCCCCTTGCCCGGCGGCAGTTGGGACATGATGCTCGACAAGGACTACCTCAAGTCGCGGGCCGAACTCATCAGCATGAGCAGCAGCCTGGGCGTGGCCCCGGCCGGCGACCTCGGGCCGGTGCCGCTGGGCATCGACACCACGCCCGAGGGTGGCACATCGCATGTCTCCATCGTCGACCGCGACGGCAACGTGGTGGTGATGACCACCACCATCGAGGGCGGCTTCGGCTCCTTCCACATGACGCGCGGCGGCTTCCTGCTCAACAACGAGCTCACCGACTTCTCGGCCCAGCCGCGTGACGCAGAGGGCAACCTCATCGCCAACCGCGTCGCCCCGGGCAAGCGCCCGCGCAGCTCCATGGCGCCGACGCTGGTGTTCAAGGCCACCGCCGGCGGTGAGCCGGGCGAGTTCGTGATGGCGACCGGCTCGCCCGGTGGCGCGGCGATCATCCAGTATGTGGTGAAGACGCTGGTCGGTACGCTCGACTGGGGGTTGGATGCTCAGCAGGCGGTGTCGCTGATGGCCTTCGGTTCGGCCAATTCCGCCACCACCGGCCTGGGCGGCGAGCATCCACTGGTGGATGCGAGCAACAACGGTGACAACGATCCGCTCGTCACCGGGCTGCGCGCGCTCGGCCACACCGTGTCGGTGAACAGTCAGATCAGCGGCCTCGGCAGCATCGTGCGCACCGAGGTGGGCGGCAGGCCGGCGTGGATGGGCGGCGCCGACCCGCGCCGTGAAGGCATCGTGCTTGGGGATGTGATCAAGCCTTGAGCGAACGGCCGTGCCGGGCCGTCCCCATTGCGGAGGCGGCCCGGAGCGGCCGCGTCAACCCGCGTCACTCCGGCTCGATCAGTGTGCCGAGCTTCTCCGGCGTCATGATCGCGAACAGGTCGCGCACCAGCCGGTGCCGGGCGAGGCGCAGCAGCGCCTTGTCGCGGGTGACGAGGACGGCGGCGCCCGCGTCGCGGGCGATCTCGAGGAACTTCTGGTCGTCGCGGTCGCGACATTTGGGTAGCGGCGCAGCGTCTGCCGCTTGCGCAGGGGCGTGCTGCACCCGTGCCGCGTAGCGCGCGAGGAGGTCCGCGCGGCGGGCCTCTTCAAGCCCGAACTGGCGGTAGGCGAGCACCAGCGCAAGCTCCTCGAGCGCGTCGCTGCGGCTCGCGAGCCGCCAGCATCCGGCCTCGATCCGGACGCGCAGCAGGGTGAGCCCCGGGTCCCGGAACATCCATAGCGCGAGCACGGTGTTGGTGTCGAGCACCAACGCTGCGTCGGGTGAAAGCGGGAGTGTGTCCATGGTCTGTGTCATCAGGCTGCGGAGCATAGCTGCATTCCTGCGGATCGGCACCCCTTGCGCTGCGCTTGCGTGGCCGCAGGCGAGGCGGCAGCATGCCGGGATGAGCGGAACTCCCAGACTGCGCGATCATCTGACCGATCCGTCCGGCGGCTTGGCCTACCACTGGCTTGCGTGGCGGCGGCGTGCGGCATGGCAACCCTTTCACGGCTGGATCAGGGCACGGCTGGACGCATGGCGGCCGGACTGCGAGACGCTGGTGTTGGTCGGTCCCTCCGGCGGCTACGCACTGGACCGCAGCTTTCTCTCGCGCTGGCGCAGGATCACGGTGCTGGAGCCCGATCCGCTCGCGCGCGGCTTGCTGCGACGACGCTTCGCGCAGTTGCCGATCCGCTTCCTCAGTCTGGATGCACTGGCCTTGCCGGACGGGCCGGCGGCGCTCGCGGCGCAGTTTCCCGATGCGGCGCTGCTGTTCTGCAACGTGCTCGGCCAGGTCGGCGACGCGGACGAGGTCGCACAGCGCGGTGCGGCGCTGAGGTGCGCGCTTGCGGCGCATGCATGGGCAAGCTGGCACGATGTGCTGTCAAGTCGGACCCAGCCGTCAGGAGTGATTCCGGAGGCAGTGTCGACTGCCGACGCGCTGGCGCGTGCCCTGTGGCGCGGGCAGGCGGTCGAGGTGGTCGATCACGGTGCCTTTGGCCTGGTCGGCGCGCAAGGCGCGTTCGCGACCTGGGCGCTGACGCATGCTGCGTGGCAGGTGGTGGAGTGGGCTGCGCATGGGCCCGGAGCCGGCGCGGCGGAGGCTGCCGGTCGGGGCGGGTAGGGTTGTCGGTCAACGAAAAACAGGGGCCGAAGCCCCTGTCGTGTGCAGCATGTATCCGACCAATCCGTGATCAGGCGGCCTCGCGGGCGTCCAGACGGATCTTCACGAATGAGCCCGGCGCGTCTTCCAGCACCTTGAGCTTGCCCTGGACCGGGTTGCGCGGCGCGACCTGTTCGGCGTCGTGCGAACTGACCCAGGATTGCCAGTCGGTCCACCACGAACCGGGCTGCTGCTGGGCGCCCTCGAACCACTGGTCGGGCGTCTCCGGCAACTTGGCGGCGGCGTTCAGCCAGTACCCGTATTTGTTCGCCGCCGGCGGGTTGACGATACCGGCGATGTGGCCGGAGCCACCCAGCACGAAGCGCACCGGACCGCCGAAGTTACGCGCACCCATGTAGGTGCTCTTCCACGGGGCGATGTGATCCTCGATGGTGGAGATGAAGTAGCAGGGGATCTTGATCTTGCCGAGGTCGATCGGCGTGCCGTTGATCTCCACGCCACCAGGCTGCACCAGCTTGTTGTGCATGTACATGCTGCGCAGGTAGAAGCTGTGCATCTTCGCCGGCATGCGGGTGGAGTCGGAGTTCCAGTAGAGCAGATCGAACGGGAACGGATCCTTGCCCATCAGGTAGTTGTTCACCACGAAGGACCAGATCAGGTCGTTGGCACGCATCATGTTGAAGGTGCCGGCCATCTCCGAGCCTTCCAGGTAGCCACGCTCGAACATCTTCTTCTCGAGGCTGGAGACCTGCACCTCGTCGATGAAGACGCCCAGCTCACCGGGCTCCGAGAAGTCGGTCATGGTCGTGAAGAAGGTCGCCGAGGCAATGCGCTTCTGCTTCTTGGCCGCGAGGTAGGCGCAGGTGGTGGCGAGCAGCGTACCGCCCAGGCAGTAGCCCGCGGCATTGATTTCCTTCTCGCCGGTTTGCTGTTCGATCGCGTCGAGCGCGGCGAGCACACCTTCGGTGACATAGGATTCGAAGGTCTTCTCGGCCTGGCGCTCGTCCGGGTTCACCCACGAGATCACGAACACGGTGTGGCCCTGATCCACACACCACTTGATGTAGGAGTTCTTCTCGCGCAGATCGAGGATGTAGAACTTGTTGATCCACGGCGGCACGATCAGCAGCGGCTTCTTCAGCACCTTGTCGGTGGACGGGGTGTACTGCAGCAGCTGCATCATGTCGGTCTGGAACACCACCTTGCCCGGCGTGGTGGCAACGTTCTTGCCGAGCTCGAAGGCGGTGGTGTCGGTCATGCGCACGCGCAGCTGGCCGCCGCCGTCTTCCATGTCGCGCAGCAGGTTGTTCAGACCCTTCAGCAGGTTCTGGCCGCCGCTCTTGACGGTTTCGCGGAACACTTCGGGGTTGGTGATCGCGAAGTTCGACGGTGAGAAGGCGTCGATGTACTGGCGCGTATAGAAGTTGACCTTCTTCTGCGTCTGTTCGTCCAGACCCTGCACGCAGCATACGGTGTCATGCACGTGGCGGGCGGCGATCAGGTAGGACTGCTTGATGAAGTCGAACAGGAAGTGTTCTTCCCACTGCTCGTCCTTGAAGCGCTTGTCGGTCTTTTCGGGCTGCGCGACCGGCGCGGCCTGCATGCCCATGAAGCGCAGCATGGAGTGCTGCCACAGCGAGAAGTAGTCCCACACCAAGTTCATCTGGGTCTGGGCGAGCTTGTAGGGGTTGGACAGCAGCTTGGCCATCATGTCCATGAACGCCTGGGCGATGCCCAGTTCGTCGCTGGGGGTGGAGACGCCCTTCTTGAGCTGGCGCTGCACGTGTTCGCTGATCAGCGACGATGCGCGCTGTGCGACCTCGGCGTAGGTCTTGGCGATTTCTTGCGGATCCGGCAGTTCGGGGTGGGCCTTCTCGGGGGTGGGTGCAGCCATCTTTATCAACTCCTGGTTTTAGACGATTCGTGCGAACCGGGTCCTGCCCTCGCGATCCACCTGCCGCGCCACCTCCTTGCGCGCGGCAAGGTAGTTGAGGTGTGCGACGGCCTCTCCCATGGCGAACATGACCTGGTGTGTATCCAGCTCACGCGGAAACAACGTCGTCAACAGTTCTGCCGCACTGCGGGGAACATCCAGCGCCGCGATCAGCGCGTCGCATCGTTCCCGGTGGTGCGCCTCGAGCTGGTCGATGCGTGCCCTCAGACCGCGAAAAGGTTTGCCGTGCGATGGTAGCACGAGCGTGTCATCCGGCAAGTCCTTGATGCGCTGCAATGATTCCAGGAACCAGGTGAGCGGGTCGTCATCTGGCGTCGCAGCATAGACGCTGACGTTGGTGCTGATGCGTGGCAGCAGCATGTCGCCCGAGATCAGCACGCCGAGGCGTTCGCAATACAGGCTCACATGCTCCGGTGAGTGACCGAAACCGATGATGACCTGCCAGCTGTCGTCGCCAATGTTGAGCAGGTCGCCCGCGAACATGCGGCGGAAGGTCTTGGGTAGGCTCGGCACGCCACGGCGATAGGCGTTGCCGCGGGCCTCGAGTGCGTCCAGGCGCGCCGCGTCGAGGCCGTGGGCGCGGAACTGCGCGACCATGTCCGGCACCGCGTAGCCGGGTACCTGATGCCACAGCGCGTGGGCACCGAGGAACTCGCCCTGCGTCATGAAGATGGGCGCTCCGTTGCGTTCGGACAACCAGTCTGCCAGCCCGACATGGTCGGGGTGGCAGTGGGTGACGACGATGCCGTTGATTGGCCGGGCGGTCTGCCCCAGGATGCTGTCCCAAGCCGCCCTGACGCTGTCGAGGCCGAAGCCGGTGTCGATGATCACCACACCGTCATCATCGTCGAGCATCCACAGATTGATGTGGTCGAGTGCGTACGGCAGCGGCATGCGCACCCAGCGCACGCCCGGCATGACCGGAAACGCCGCGCCAGTGGCCGGGATGTCGTCGAAAGGGTAATCGAGGGTGTTGGAACCAAGCACGTGCTGTTCTCCTCTGGTCGTGGCGGGTTGGCCTCACGACGAGCCGGCCGAGGGCTGGATTGATCCGCCTGCGCAAATCTGCTTAACTTCATGAAATTCTGGCGCGAGGCGCCTTTTTATAACATTGCTGCAATTGCGTCCAATCCGGAAAGCCTCACGATGACTGCCGACGAGCAGACCTACACCATCACCGAACTCGCGCGCGAATTCGACATCACACCGCGCGCGATCCGGTTCTACGAGGACCAGGGCTTGCTGAAGCCGGCCCGCTCGGGTCGCACGCGCATCTACACCCGGGCAGACCGTACCCGTCTCAAGCTCACGCTGCGCGGCAAGCGTCTGGGCCTGTCGCTCGCCGAGATCAAGGAGATGATCGACATGTACGGCGGGGTGCGCAACTACGCGCCGCAGCTGCAGCGCTTTCTCGCCGCGCTGGCAGTGCGGCGTGCGGCGCTCGAGCAGCAGCGCGAGGACATCGAGGCAGTGCTCGGCGAGATCGCCATGCTCGAGAAGCAATGCAACGATCTCCTCGGCGACAACGCCGAGGGGGCCGCGCAGGCCAAGGCGGAGCTCGCCGAGCGCATTCGTAACGCCGCGTGACGATTTTGCCCGCGAGTTGACGTTTACGTCAACGGAACAAGTCGGTAGAATCCCGCCTCACTGCAAGGCCCATAACAACAACCCGGCCAACCACAGAGGAGACAGCGGTGCGCAGCGAACTACCCGTATTCCAACCCAAGGACGCGGCCTACGCCGAGCGCGTGCGCGCGAGCTTCGCGCTGCAGCAGGCGATGACGCTGATCGGTGCCGAGCTTGCGATCGTCGAGCCCGGCTACACCGAGATCCATCTGCCGCTGAAGGCCGAGATCACCCAGCAGCACGGCTACATCCATGGCGGCATCGTCGGCATGATCGCCGACTCGGCCGCCGGCTATGCGGCGAACACGCTCACCAGCGCCGACACCAGCGTGCTCACCGTCGAGTACAAGATCAACCTCATCGCGCCCGCCGACGGCGAGCGTCTCGTCGCGCGCGGCGAGGTGGTGAAGCCCGGGCGCACCCTGCTCATCACCCGCGCCGACGTCTATGCGATCAAGGCTGGCCAATGGACGCTGTGCGCGGTGATGCAGCAGACCATCATGGCGATGCAGGGCAAACCCGAGCGCGCGCAGTGACAAAGCGGCGCGCCTGAACCACACTGAAAATCCACGTTTTCCAGGAGAGACTCCCGATGTCCGATCCAGTCGTTATCGTTTCCGTTGCCCGCACGCCCATGGGGGGCTTTCAGGGCGATCTCGCCGGCCTCACCGGGCCTGAGCTCGGCGCCGTCGCGATTCGCGCCGCGGTCGAGCGTGCCCGCCTCGCGCCCGAGCAGGTCGAGGAAGTCATCATGGGCTGCGTGCTGCCCGCGGGCGTCGGCCAGGCACCGGCACGCCAGGCTGCGCTGGGCGCGGGTCTGCCGCTGTCGGCCGGCTGCACCACGGTGAACAAGGTGTGCGGGTCGGGCATGAAGGCCACGATGCTCGCGCACGACCTGCTGCTCGCAGGCACCAATCAGGTGATGGTGGCGGGCGGCATGGAGTCGATGTCCAACGCCCCCTATCTGCTGCCCAAGGCGCGCAGCGGCTATCGCCTGGGTCACGGGCAGCTGATGGATCACATGTTCCTCGATGGCCTCGAAGACAGCTACTCCAAGGAGAACAAGGGCCGCCTGATGGGCTCCTTCGCCGAGGACTGCGCCGGCCACTTCAGCTTCAGCCGCGAGGCGCAGGATGCGTTCGCGATCGCCTCCACCACCCGTGCCCAGGCCGCGATCAACGGCGGCGACTTCACCTGGGAGGTCGTGCCGGTGAAGATCGCCGGGCGCAAGGGCGAGGTCGTCGTGGACAAGGACGAGCAGCCGCTGAAGGCGCAGATCGACAAGATCGGCAGCCTCAAGCCGGCCTTCCGCAAGGACGGCACCGTCACCGCCGCGAACTCCAGCTCGATCTCGGACGGCGCCGCAGCCCTGGTGCTGATGCGTCGCTCGACCGCCGAGAAGCTCGGCTGCCGGCCGCTCGCGACCATCGTCGGCCACACCACGCATGCGCAGGAGCCGCATCTCTTCACCACCGCGCCGGTGGGCGCGATGCAGAAGCTGCTCGGCAAGGTGGGCTGGAGCACCACGGACGTCGACCTGTGGGAGATCAACGAGGCCTTCGCGGTCGTCACCATGGCGGCGATGCACGAGATGCAGCTGCCGCACGACAAGGTCAACGTGAATGGTGGTGCCTGCGCGCTCGGCCACCCGATCGGCGCCTCGGGCGCGCGCATCCTCGTGACGCTGCTCGGCGCGCTCAGAAAGCGCGGCCTCAAGCGCGGCGTGGCGAGCCTGTGCATCGGCGGCGGCGAGGCGACCGCGGTGGCGGTCGAGCTCGATTCGTCGGTGGCTTGCGGCTGAGGAGCATTCAACATGATTCTTTCCGAACAGCATGAACTCGTCCGCGACACGATGCGCGCCTTCGCGCAGGAGCGCATCGCGCCTTTCGCGGCGGAATGGGACCGCAACCACACCTTTCCGCGTCAGACGCTGACCGAGCTCGCCGAGCTCGGCGCGCTCGGCATGGTGGTGCCCGAGGAGTGGGGCGGTGCCGGCATGGACTACCTCAGCCTGGTGCTGACGCTGGAGGAGATCGCTGCCGGTGACGGCGCCACCTCGACCATCGTCAGCGTGCAGAACTCGCTGCCGTGCGGCATCCTCAACCGCTATGGCTCGGATGCGCAGAAGGCGGCCTGGCTGCGTCCGCTCGCGCGCGGCGAGAAGCTCGGCTGCTTCTGCCTCACCGAGCCGCATGTCGGCTCCGACGCGTCGGCGATCCGCACCAACGCCGTCCGCGAGGGTGACGAGTGGGTGCTCAACGGGGTGAAGCAGTTCATCACCACCGGCAAGCATGCCGATGTCGCGATCGTGTTCGCGGTCACCGACAAGGCCGCCGGCAAGAAGGGCATCACCTGCTTCCTCGTACCGGCCAGCGCGCCCGGCTACCAGGTCGGCCGCATCGAGGAGAAGATGGGCCAGAAGGCCTCCGATACCACCCAGATCCTGTTCGAGAACTGCCGCATCCCCGCCGACGCGGTGATCGGCGCCGAGGGCGAGGGCTACCGCATTGCGCTATCCAACCTCGAGGCCGGCCGCATCGGCATCGCCGCGCAGTGCCTGGGCATGGCGCGCGCCGCGCTGGAAGCGGCGGTGAAGTACGCGCAGGAGCGCGAGAGCTTCGGCAAGCCGATCTTCGAGCACCAGGCGGTGAACTTCCGCCTCGCCGACATGGCCACCCAGCTCGAAGCAGCACGCCAGCTGGTGTGGCACGCGGCGACGCTGAAGGACGCGGGCAAGCCCTGCCTCAAGGAGGCCTCGATGGCCAAGCTCTTCGCCTCCGAGATGGCCGAGCGGGTGTGCTCCGACGCGATCCAGGTGCATGGCGGTTACGGCTATGTGAGCGACTTCCCGGTCGAGCGCATCTACCGCGATGTGCGCGTGTGCCAGATCTACGAGGGCGCCTCCGACATCCAGCGGCTGGTGATCGGCCGCGCGCTGGCAGGGTGAGCGCGATGGCGGCGGATCTCGACTTCTATTTCGACTACTCGTCGCCGTTCGGCTTCTTCATGGCCGAGCAGATCGATGCGCTGGCGGCGAAGTATGGCCGTGGTGTCACCTGGCGGCCCTTCCTGCTCGGTGCCTTCTTCAAGCGTCATGGCGGCGCGCCGCTGCCGACGTTGCCGGTGAAGGGGCCGTACTCGGTGCATGACTTCGTGCGCTCCGGTCGCTTCTACGGGCTGGAAGTGCGCATGCCGGCGCAGTTCCCCACCGCCAGCCAGCATGCGGCACGTGCCCACTACTGGTTATGGGACCGCGACCCGGCCTTGGCGAAGCGCTTCTCGCTGGCGGTGTATCGCGCCTACTTCCAGCGCGGTGCTGACATCGCCGCGCTGGATGCGGTGCTGGCGCTTGCTGCCGAGGTCGGCGCCGATGCGGATGCGCTGCGCGTGGCGCTGGAGGATCCGACGGTGAAGGACCGGTTGCGCGCCGAAACCGAGGCGGCGCTCGACCGCGGCGTGTTCGGTTCGCCGATGGTGTATGTCGACGACGAGCCCTTCTGGGGCGCCGACCGCCTGCCGCAGATCGAACGCTGGCTGGAGACGGGCGGCTTCTGAGCGTGGCCGCAGCCGGGCTCAGCCCAGGCTGCGGCCCATTCTTGCGTAAACGGCGCCGGGTCCGAACTCGGCGTCGACCTTGCCCTGATTACCTGCAGCCCAATCGACCGCCCGTGCGGCGTTGTCGATACGCCGGTCGAGCAGGTGGCCGTCCGAGGCAAGCAGTTGGGCGGCCTCCCCGAAGGCACTGGCGACGTTGTTGAGTGTCTGCACCGCGCGCTCGCGCTGGCTGTTCATTGCGCTGTCGAAGACCGCCTCGTCGAGCTGCAACTGGCCGTCGGGGGTGAAGGTCACGCCCATGTCGGTGAGGCCCTTTGCAAACCCGCCGTTGCCCGCGCCATGGAAGATGGAGCCGATCTCGCGCTTCAGCGAGAAGCGTGCGACCTCGCCGGCGGTGTTGTCGTCGAGCAGCGCACCATCCTCGAAGTAGGGGTCGAACTCGCTGTCCCAGGCGTTGTAGCGGGTGATGAAATCCTTCAGGCCGGACTTGATGTCGCTGTCGGTGCTCGCCGCGGACAGCGATTCCAGCCCCTGGCTGGCGTTGCCCAACTCGGCCACGCGTTCGCGCAGTCGGGTGAGCACATCCGCCTCTTCGCCGATGCTTTTCACCCTCGCGCTGTAGCGGCGCAGAAAGGCCGCGTTACTGGCTTCGAGCTCGGCGATCACCGAGTCGACCCGGTTGCTCTCGCCGCCCAGCAGGCCGCTCATCACGCTGCCGCTGCCTTGGCCGCTGCCCGGCAGGGCGGAGAGGGCGCCTTTGGCGTTCATGATCGCGGTCAGGAAATCGGTGGTGCCGGCGGGGCCCTTCCCGTTGGCACTGCTGCCCGATGTGAGGGCGGTGAGGGCGTTGAGGCGGAAGGCGGCGAGGTCGATGTTCATCGCGGACTCCAAGACTGTTTGAACGCAGGTCCAGTGTAGCACCGGGTTTGCCACCGGTATGCCCCCGGCCGGATGGCCGATCGCGCCCACGCTGCGGACGCCGCGGATAGAATCGCGGGCATGAACATCACCACGCCCGCACTCCTGTTCCCGGCGATCTCGCTACTGCTGCTCGCCTATACCAACCGCTTCCTGACCCTCGCGCAGGTGATACGGCAGCTCAATGCCTCGCCTGATCGCAGCGCGTCTCTGGTGCAGCGGCAGTTGCCGGGTCTGAAGCGGCGCATCATGCTCACCCAGTACATGCAGGGCTTTGGTGTCTTCAGCTTCCTGTTGTGTGCGTTGGCGATGCTCGCGCTGTTCCTCGAATCGGCAGCGGCCGGACAATGGTTGTTCGGCGCAAGTCTGCTGACGCTGACCCTGTCCTTGCTGCTCTCGTTGGTGGAGGTGCTGGTCTCCACCGAAGCCCTGTCGCTGGTGGTGGCGGATCTGGAACAAGCCGGGCGCGGAAGCCGGCTGGATGCCAAGCAGGACTGAACGGCTGGTGCGAGGTGGTCTGCCACGGACTCCAGTAGGGCTGCGGAGTGGCGGGCGGGTTCAGTGCTGTCGGCCGGCTGCCGCTCGCAGCCAGTCCAGTGCGTCATGCAGTTCGAATGCCCTGAGCATGGTGGCAAGTGTGTCGGCCTCGGGACCGAAGGCCTGCCTCAGGCTCGCCTCGGCTTCGTCGAAGATGGCGAGTGCGTGAGGATCGTCCTGAGACAGGCAATCGATCAGGCGGGCAAGCGTGTCCTTGAGCGGCGGCTGCCCACGCGCAGCATCGGCGGCGGGTACCCGATGGTGCGTGGTTGTCGGCGCGATGGTTGATTCGATGGTTGCCACGACCTGCGCGAGGAGCGTCGCGGTTTCGGCGAGTACGGTGTCGAACGTATCACTGCGACCCTCGCGGATCGCTCTTTCGGCCAACCCGGCCGCTTCCTGCAAGGCTTTGGCGCCGATGGTGCCCCCCAGGCCCTTCAGCGTATGTACATGGCGCAGCGCGTCCTGCATGTGGCCGGCGGCGAGGTCGGCGCGGATGGTCGTGATGACCCGGCTCTGGCTGGACGCGAAGCGCGCCAGTATCGCCAGCAGCCGATCCCAGTCGCCACAAGCGCGGCTCAGCGCCGCGTCGACGTCGATGCCTGCGGCGATGAGCTGCGCCCGCGTGCGCTGCTGCTCTGATGGCGGGGCGTCCGTGCGTGGCGGTGCTCGCTCGGGTATCGCCGCGCCACACCAGCGCTGCAGGGTGTCGAACAGCCGGGCCGGGTCTATCGGTTTGGTGAGGTAGTCGCTCATGCCGGCAGCGAGACAGCGCTCGCGATCTCCGGCGAGGGCGTTGGCGGTCATGGCGATGATGGGCACGTCCGCAAAGACAGGGATCGCGCGCAGCGCGCGGGTGGCCTCGAGGCCGTCCATGACGGGCATCTGCACGTCCATGAGGATCAGGTCGAAGCGCTCGCTGCGGGCGAGCGTGAGCGCGGCCCTGCCGTCTTTGGCGATGCTTGGGGTGATGCCGAGAGTGTCGAGGAGTCCGGTCACCACCTGCTGGTTGAGCTCGTTGTCCTCGGCCACGAGCACACGCAGGTTCGAGCGAAGCTTCGCGCCATCGACGCAGTCGGGTAGGGGGGCGGCGCGCGATGGCCGCAGCAACGCTGCAATGGTCGTGAGCAACCGTCCCGCGCAGACAGGCTTGATCAGACTTGGTGCGACGGGTCCGGTCGCGTTTGCAGGCTCGGCCCCCATTGTGGAGAGCAACAGCACTTTGGGCGGATCGCGCCGCTGCTGGCCACGCCAGGTCGGTTGCGTCGTCAGTTGGGCCAACTCGGCCTGGTCGGGCATCGCCGCGTCGAGCACGACGACTTCGAAGCCGGCAGCATTGTCGTCAGCGACGCGCAGCGCGGCCGCTGCGGATGCGCCGCTTTCGGCGGTGTCGACAGCAAATCCGGCCTGCCCGAGAATGCTTACGAGCGTGTTCCGGCAATGGACATTGTCGTCGACCACCAGTACGCGCCGGCCGGCGAACTCCGGGGCTGCATGTGGCGGTGATATAGGGGCGCCCCTGCCGAGGCGCGCCGAGAACCAGAAGCGGGCGCCATCGCCCGGGCTGCTGCACACGCCAACCTCGCCCCCCATCAAGCGCGCCAGATGGCGCGAGATTGCCAGCCCCAGTCCGGTACCGCCATGCCTGCGGGTGGTCGACGCATCCTCCTGTTGGAAGGATTCGAACAGGCGCGCCTGGGCGGCCTCGCTCAAACCCGGGCCGGTGTCGCTGACGGTGAATCGAAGCTCCAGCGTGTCCGGGGTTTCATGCAGAACCTCCGCGCGTACCGCGACGAGGCCTTGCGCGGTGAACTTGATCGCGTTGCCGGTGTAGTTGAGCAGGATCTGGCCTAGTCGCAACGGGTCGCCGCGGAGCTTGTGGGCAAGCTGGGGGGCGGGGTCGAACACAAGCTCCAGTCCCTTGGCGCCAGCACGTTCTGCCGTGAGCGCGGCGAGGTTCTCGAACACCTCCTCGAGGTCGAACTCGATGGACTCCAGCTCCAGCTTCCCGGCTTCGACCTTGGAGAAGTCGAGGATGTCGCTGATGATGCCGAGCAGGTGCTGGGCTGCGTTCTGGATACTCCGCAGATAGCCGGCCTGCTGTCCGTCCAACTCGGTGCGTGTGAGCAGAAAGGTCATGCCGATGATCGCATTGATCGGCGTGCGGATTTCGTGGCTCATGTTGGCGAGGAACTCGCTCTTTGCCCGGGTGGCGGATTCGGCCAGCGCTGTCGCGGCGGCGAGCTCGGCGTTGCGTGCCTGCAGGATCTCCAGGAGCTCGCTCCGCGAGGCCTCGGCGAAGTGTTCCCGGGCTACCGCCAAGGCTGTCGCCGGGGGCGTGTGGTCGAGCTCGCAGCGGATGCTCCAGCCTCCGCCCTGCGCCTGCCCGACACGAAGCCGGCCGAGTGCAGTTTCCGCCAGCTCTGGCGGAAGAGGCGGGGGCGGTACGTCGCTGCATAAGTGTGCGTGCAGCGCACAGCCCGTGACTGCGCGCGCAAGCGAGAGCCGCAGCGCAAAACTGTGGCTGTGCGCGATCAACATGCGCCCGAGCTCGGATACGCAGCTCGCGGCAGGTGCGGCCATACCGGCGCGGGCGCCGAGCAGCGTGAGAACACGCAGGACCCGCTCGCGCGCCTCGAGGCAGCTGCGCACATCACGCACACGGCATTGTCCGATCAGCTCTTCGTCCGGCATCGCAGCACCACGCAGCTTGCGTCGTCGGAGAAGCGCCCGAGCTGTCTGACCAGTCGGTCCGCGACATCGGGTCCGTGATCGTGGAGGTACTCCGGCCAAGTGTGCAGGAGGCTGGATTCGCTGACACCGTCGGAGAACAGCACCACGAGATCCCCCTCGCTCAACGAGAAGGTCTGGAGCATGGGCGAGGGCATGCGTTGGCCGATGACGCCATCGCGGGCGACGCCCGAGTGGGCATGCGCTCCGCGCACCAGCAGCCGCACATTGCCGACGCCGGCATACTGCAGCGAGCGTGCGCCGCTGTCGATGCGCAACAACCCCACCGACGCGCCCCGCGTGCCATGCGCCAGCGCGTGCAGGCGCTTGAGCATCGTGTCGAGCGGCAGTTGCGGATCGCGCTCGATCTCTGCGACCAGCGCGCGGGCGGTTGCGTTGGCCTCCGGGCCATGTCCGGAGGCATCCACGAGTGCTGCGAGGAGTCGATGTGCATCGGTCGAGAGTACGATCTGATCCCCCGAGAGTCGCTCCGGGTAGCAGGGGCGTACTGCAACCGAAGTGTCGATCGTCAGCGGCATGGACCTCACCCCATCGCCCGCAGAGGAGAGGGGCGGCGGTGCTTGGTCGGAATCGATGGCGGGCGGCAGGGGCACGTGGCGGCCGAGCCGATTGACCTGCCATTTCCGGGCGGTGATCCGCGTGCCCTGCCCGGGTGACGAGTCGATCTGCAACTCGGACATGATCCGGCGAACGCTCGGCAGGCCCAGGCCCAGCGTTCCGGCAGAGCTGAAATGGTCCTCGAGCGCGCGGGCGACGTCGTCAATGCCGGGGCCGTGGTCTTCGGCGACGATTTCCAGGCCGTCACGGTGTGGCTCATGCAGGGTGCGAAGGCGGACCTCGCCGCTGCCCGCGAACTTGAGGATGTTGCTCCCGAGTTCCGAGACGACGGTGGATAACAGTACTCTGTCAGCCGGGTCGAAGCTGGTGAGCAGCGGATGCCGGCGCGTGCCGATGACCGCGAGATGCAGATCGATGTCGGTGCCGATACGGAACACCGTGGGTGCGCTCGTCGCGGCGCCGTTCATCATGCCCCCCTGGCGATGCCGTGCGGAGCGGGGCCGGCATGCCGCAGCAGGATGCTGTTCAAGTCGCGGCTGAAGCGAATGCCGGCCGGATCGGCCCCGATCATCACCAGACAGGCTGCAACGCCCGGGGTGACGCCCGCCGCGACCGTCTCGCAGCCGAGCAGGCGCGCAAGCCTGGCAAGGCGCGCGAGTGCGGCGAACTCGTGGCTGTCGAGCGCGGTGATCGCGCTCAGATCCAGGATCAGACAGCGGGGCCGGGAGGCGGCGATCCGCGCGGACAGGTCACCGCTCAAGGTGTCTGCATCCTCGTTGAGGTGCGTGTTGCGCAGCGGTACGACGACCATCCCGGCCAGCTCGGCGATCGCGGCGTCGCTCCGGGCTGGGAGCGGCTCAGGGGCCATCGCGGTGCTCCCGCGTGTGGTCCAGGGTGTGGTTACGAACGCCGATCTTGCGTAGCGCGACTTCGAGCGCGTTGCGCAGCGTGGCGGTGGTACGCAGCTCCGTGGTGCTGACCCCGAGCTCCACCATGGTGCGGGCGATTGCCGGCGATACCCCGGAGATGATCGCTTCGCAGCCCATGAACTGAGTCGCGCGGGTGATCTTGGTGAGCTGGTTGGCCACCCCGGTATCCACCGAAGCGACCCCGCTGATGTCGAGCACGAAGACCTCGGCCCGTGTTTCGGCGATCATGTTCAGGGACTTGTTCATGACGTCCGCGGTACGCATCGAATCGACGATGCCAACCAATGGCAGCAGCAGGATGCCGTCCCAGATCGGGATCACCGGGGTGGACATTTCCTGCAGGGATTGATGCAGCGCATCGCGCACCTGCACGGCCTGCTCGGCCTGCTCCATCGCTTCGCGCAGGTGTCTCGCCTGCTCCACTTCGGTGGTGATGTCACGCGCGAACTTGACGACCTTGAACGCCTTGCCGTCCACATCGAACAGCGGGCAGTAGGAGCCCTGTATCCATACCACGCTGCCGTCCTTGGCGATGCGCGAGTAGCGGCCGGTGCGCGCCTCGCCGTTGCGCAGCGCGTTCCAGAAGGCGGCGTACTCGGCACTGTCGCGATATTCGGGGGCGACGAAGAGGCTGTGGTGACGGCCGATGATCTCCTCGAGCGCGTAGCCCAGCGAGGCGAGAAACAGCGCGTTGGCGCCGAGGATGCGTCCCTCGAGGTCGAACTCGGCGATCGCCATGACGTTTCCGATCGCGGCAATCTGCGCCAGGCTGCCGTCGGACGCGAGCTTCTGCGCGGTGATGTCGGTGGCGCTCAGCAGGATGCTCTCCGCCGCGCCGTCCGCACGCATTACCGGAACATATGTAGCCTGCAGCCAGACGCTGCGCCCATCGCGGGTGGCGCGCCGAAACACGCCGCTGGCGGAAGCGCCCGCGCGCAGCGTATCCCACAGGGCACGCGCCTCGGGTGTCTGCCGCTCGGCCGGCAGCAGCAAGGCGTCATGGGGTGTGCCGCGCAGTTCGGCCAGATCGTAGCCGAGCGTCTCGAGGCTGCGCGTATTGGCGTTGGTGACACGGCCGTCGAGATCGAACTCGATCATCATCAGGCTGCGCTCAAGCGCGCCAAGGACGTTGAGCGTGTGCGGGGTGTCTTCTGGCATGGCGGGTCTCCGGCGGGCATGACGGTGCCGCTCGGGGGCCGCGCGGCAGGCTTTCAATATGCGCCAATCGTATCCGGAATGTATTGATATCCCACAACCTTCGGCGCGATCGCTGGGCCGCCTCCCGAAAAGGCAGATTGCAACAATTTGGTACATTCTGCAAACAGTTGCGCAAACATGGCTTGCGACACTGCTGCATCGAAAGTCGCCGCTTCCCTACGGGGCGGCGAATCACAAGAAAGAAACGGGACAATCCAAAGGAGGACGCGAGCATGTCCGATATCCACGGGCACTCTGCAGGCGGAGACGCGCTCGACACATTTCCGCGCATCCTGATGCAGCATGCGAAGCTGCGGCCGAACCGGCCGGCGATGCGCGAGAAGGCATACGGGATCTGGCAGACCTACAGTTGGGCACAGGTGGCCGAGAACGTGCGGGCGATCGCCTGCGGTCTCGCCGAGCTCGGTTTCCGTCGTGGCGACAGGTTGGCGATCATCGGTGACAACCGGCCGCGCCTGTACTGGTCGGTTGCGGCCTGCCAATGCCTCGGCGGCATCCCGGTGATGCTTTACCAGGACGCGGTGGCCGAGGAGATGGCCTACGTGCTGCAGGATGCGGAGATCCGCTTCGCGGTGGTGGAGGACCAGGAGCAGGTCGACAAGATGATGGAGATCATGCCCCAGGTGTCGTTGCTGGAGCATGTGATCTACGACGACGCGCGCGGCATGCGCCACTACACCCAGACGCAGCTCATGGGTCTGGACGAATTGCAGGAGATGGGCCGCATTCACGACCGCAACCAGAGTGACTTCCTCGACGGGGAGATCGAGAAGGGCGCGTCGGACGACATCTCCATCATGCTGTACACCTCCGGCACCACCGGCAAGCCCAAGGGTGTGTGCCAGACGCACGGCGCCTTCATTGCGGCAGCGCGCGGCGGGATCTCATTCGACTCGCTGACCGACCGCGAGGACATCCTCTCCTATCTGCCGATGGCCTGGGTGGGTGACCACCTCTTCTCGTTCGCGCAGGCGATGGTGGCGGGCTTCACGATCAACTGTCCCGAATCCGGCGAGACGGTGATGACCGACCTGCGCGAGATCGGGCCCACCTACTACTTTGCGCCGCCGCGCGTGTTCGAGAACCTGCTCACCACGGTGATGATCCGTATGGAGGACGCGGGCTGGTTCAAGCGCAAGATCTTCGCCCATTTCATGGAAGTGGCACGTCGCTGCGGGGCCGAGATTCTCGATGGCAAGCCGGTGTCGGCGGGCGATCGCTTGCAATACCGGCTGGGCGACTGGCTGGTGTACGGGCCGCTGAAGAATGTGCTGGGCATGTCGCGCATTCGCGTGGCCTACACTGCGGGTGCGGCGATCGGGCCGGATCTTTTCCGCTTCTACCGCTCGATCGGCATCAACCTCAAGCAGCTCTACGGCCAGACGGAAACCTGCGCCTATGTGTGCCTGCAGCCGGACGGCCAGATCAAGCTCGATTCGGTGGGTAAGCCCGCTCCATTCGTCGAGGTCAAGCTCGCCGACAACGGCGAGATCCTGGTGAAGGGGCCGATGCTGCTGAAAGCCTATTACAAGCGCCCGGACGCGACCGCCGAGTCGATCAACGCGGACGGCTACTTCATGACGGGCGATGCGGGCTTCTTCGACGAGGACGGGCATCTCAAGATCATCGACCGCGCCAAGGATGTCGGCAAGCTCACCGACGGCTCGATGTTCGCGCCCAACTACATCGAGAACAAGCTCAAGTTCTTCCAGCACATCAAGGAGGCGGTCACCTTCGGTAACCAGCGTGATTTCGTCACCGCCTTCATCAACATCGATCTCGAGGCGGTCGGCAACTGGGCAGAGCGCAAGGGCATGGCGTACTCCGGCTACACCGACCTTGCCAGCCAGGCGGCCGTGTATGAGCTCATCCGCGACTGCGTCGAGAAGGTGAACGCCGACCTTGCGGGCGACGCGAACATGAGCGGTTCGCAGATCCGCCGCTTCCTGATCCTGCACAAGGAGCTCGACGCCGACGATGGTGAGCTGACGCGCACGCGCAAGGTGCGGCGCAATTTCGTCTCGGAGAAGTACGCGGTGCTGATCGATGGCCTCTATGGCGGCGCCAATGTGCAGCACATCGAGACCGAGGTGAAGTACGAAGACGGCCGGGTGGGGCGGGTCTCCGCAGACCTGCGCATCGAGGACGCGAAGACCTTCGCGCCGCGCGGTGCGGTCAAGGCCGCTTGAGGATAGGGGACAAACATGGCACGAAAGATCGGAGACGTCATCCTCGATCTGCAGAACATCTCGCTGCGCTTCGGCGGGGTGAAGGCGCTGACCGATATCAGCTTCAACGTGCGCGAGCACGAGATTCGCTCGATCATCGGCCCCAACGGCGCCGGCAAGAGCTCGATGCTCAACGTGATCAACGGCGTGTATCACCCGCAGGAAGGGCAGATCCTGTTCCACGGCCAGGTGCGCGAGAAGATGGAGCCGCACGTGGCGGCCGCCCAGGGCATCGCGCGTACCTTCCAGAACATCGCGCTGTTCAAGGGCATGAGCGTGCTGGACAACATCATGACCGGTCGCAACCTGAAGATGCGCTGCAACCTCTTCCACCACGCGCTGTTCTGGGGCAAGGCGCAGCGCGAGGAGATCGAGCACCGCAAGAAGGTCGAGGAGGTGATCGATTTCCTCGAGATCCAGAACATCCGCAAGACCCCGGTGGGGCGTTTGCCCTACGGTCTGCAAAAGCGCGTGGAGCTCGGTCGCGCCTTGGCCGCCGAACCCAGCCTGCTACTGCTGGACGAGCCGATGGCGGGCATGAACGTGGAGGAGAAGCAGGACATGTGCCGCTTCATCCTCGACGTGAATGACCAGTTCGGCACCACGATCGTGCTGATCGAGCACGACATGGGTGTGGTGATGGATATCTCCGACCGCGTGGTGGTGCTCGACTACGGCAAGAAGATCGGCGACGGCGAGCCCGACGAGGTCAAGAACAACCCGGACGTGATCGCCGCCTACCTCGGCACCTCGCATTGAGCGGGGCGGGGTGGAGCAGGGAATAACAAGGAGACAACGATGAGTTTCTTTTTCGAGGTGCTGATCGGCGGCCTGCTGTCCGGGGTGCTGTACGCGCTGGTGGCGCTGGGTTTCGTGCTGATCTACAAGGCGTCCGGGGTGTTCAACTTCGCCCAGGGGGCAATGGTGTTCTTCGCCGCGCTGACCTTCGTCGGCTTCCAGGAGGTGATTCCGGGCTGGTTCGGGATGGAGCCCGGCAGCACGGTGGTGTTCTGGATGGCGTTCATCCTCGCGCTCGCGTCGATGATCGTGCTCGGCATCCTCACCGAGCGGGTGGTGCTGCGTCCGTTGGTGAATCAGCCGCACATCACGCTGTTCATGGCCACCATTGGTCTCACCTTCCTCGTCGAGGGCATCGCCCAGGCGATCTGGGGGGCGAACGTGCGCGGGCTGGATCTGGGCATTGCCGATGAACCGATCGAATGGGTGCTGGAGTCCTTCGACATCATCGTGTCGCGCTTCGATGTGTTCGCCGCAACGCTTGCTGGGGTGCTGGTCGCGGCGCTGGCGCTGTTCTTCCAATACACCAAGGTGGGCCGGGCGCTGCGTGCGGTCGCGGACGATCACCAGGCGGCGCTGTCGATCGGAATCCCGCTGCAGCACATCTGGGCGATCGTTTGGGCGGTGGCGGGCTTCGTCGCGCTGGTGGCCGGTTTGATCTGGGGGGCACGCAGCGGCGTGCAGTTCGCGCTCACCTTCACCGCGCTGAAAGCGCTGCCGGTGCTGATCTTGGGCGGCTTCACCTCGGTGCCGGGGGCGATCGTCGGTGGCCTGATCATCGGCGCCTCCGAGAAGCTCGCCGAGGTCTACATCGGCCCGATGGTCGGCGGCGGTATCGAAGGCTGGTTCCCTTACGTGCTGGCGCTGTTCTTCCTGCTGGTGCGTCCGGAAGGCCTGTTCGGCGAAAAACACATCGACAGGGTGTAACCCCTGCCCCGGGGCTGTCCTCCCCGCAGCGGCCCGAGAGGCGCGCGGGGGTGGGCGACACACTGAAGAACACATACAAGTTGGAGACAATCGATGCTCTATCGTGAAGCCGGCCAGTTCAAGGCCAGTTACCAGGAAGACCAGCAGATCTTCCCGATCCGGCAGGACCGGATCGGGATCGCGGTGATCCTGGCCTTCTTCTTCCTAGCCGTGCCGTTGTTCGCCAGTCAGTACTGGCTGCAGGCGATCCTGATCCCGGTGTTGATCTTCTCGCTCGCCGCGATCGGCCTGAACATCCTCACCGGCTATGCTGGCCAGCTCTCGCTGGGTTCGGCTGCGTTCATGGCGGTGGGGGCGTTCGGCGCCTACAACTTCATGCTGCGCATCGACGGCATGCCTTTCCTCTTGGCGATCGTGCTGGGTGGTCTGTGCGCGGCGGCGGTGGGGGTGGCCTTCGGCCTGCCCAGCCTGCGCATCAAGGGCTTCTACCTCGCGGTGGCGACGCTGGCGGCGCAGTTCTTCATCGTCTGGGCGCTGGTGAAGTTCCCGTGGTTCTCCAACTACTCCACCTCGGGTGTGATCAGTACCCAGCAGGTGGTGATTTTCGGGTTTGCGTTCGATACGCCGGAGTCCAAGTACCTGCTGACGCTCGCGGTGGTCGTGGTGCTCGCGCTGCTCGCGAAGAACCTGGTTCGTTCCACCACCGGCCGCTCGTGGATGGCGGTGCGCGACATGGACGTGGCCGCCGAGGTGATCGGCATCCGCCCGATGCATGCCAAGCTCACGGCCTTCGCAGTTTCGTCGTTCTACTGCGGCGTGGCCGGTGCGCTCTATGCCTACACCTATCTCGGTACGGTGGAGCCGGAGGGCTTCAACCTCGATCTTTCCTTCCGTATCCTGTTCATGGTGATCATCGGTGGGGTGGGTTCGATCATGGGCTCGTTCCTCGGTGCCGCGTTCATTGTGCTGCTACCGATCTTCCTCAACGTCGGCATGCACAGTGTGTTCGGCAGCGCGATGCCGGCGGGCTTGGGGTCCAATCTCGAGCTGATCGTGTTCGGTGGGCTCATCATCTTCTTCCTCATCGTCGAGCCGCACGGCCTTGCCCGGCTCTGGCAACTCGGCAAGGAGAAGCTCCGTCTGTGGCCATTCCCGCACTGACGGAGCGCATGGAGGGGGCCGGCACGCCTGGCGTGCCGGCTGGCAGCAAGGCAACAGTGGTTTGCATACACATCAAGTGAAGGAGACGCACAATGAAACTCAAGAAGACCGCGCTGATCGGCGCCACCCTGGCCAGCCTGCTGGTGTCCGGCTACGCAATGGCGCAGGAGCAGTTCGTCGGCCTGCCCAGCTATCGCGTCGGCGCCTATGCGGCGGGCGGTTCTGGCCTGTATGGCGGCTGGATCGACTACATGCAGCTCGTGAATGAGCGCGATGGCGGCGTTAACGGTGTGAAGCTCACCTGGGAAGAGTGCGAGACCGAATACAACAACGCGCGTGGCGTCGAGTGCTACGAGCGTCTCAAGGGCAAGGGCCCCACCGGCAACTCGGTGTTCCAGCCGCTCTCGACCGGCATCACGATGTCGGTGCTCGAGAAGGTCGCGCAGGACAAGATCCCGATGGTGACGATCGGCTACGGCCGCACCGATGCCGCGGATGGCCGCGTGTTCCCGTGGGTGTTCCCGATGATCTCGACCTACTGGACGCAGGCCTCGGCGATCATCAACTACATCGGCCAGAAAGAAGGCGGGATGGACAAGCTGAAGGGCAAGAAGATCGTCCAGCTCTATCTTGACGCAGCCTACGGCAAGGAACCGCATTCGCTGCTCGACAAGCTCGCCGCCAAGCACGGCTTCGAGATCGTCAAGATCCCCGTCGCCAACCCGGGTAACGAGCAACAGGCGCAGTGGCTGCAGATCCGCCAGCAGAAGCCCGACTACGTGATCCTGTGGGGCTGGGGCGTGATGAACCCGACCGCGCTGCGCACCGCTGCCAAGACCGGCTACTCGCGCGACAAGATCGTCGGCGTGTGGTGGTCCGGGGCGGAAGAGGACACCGTGCCGGCTGGCGATGCGGCGAAGGGTTACACCGCTGCGGGCTTCAACCCGGCCGGTACCAACTTCGGCGTGATCCAGGACATCCAGAAGCATGTCTATGGCAAGAACAAGGGCAACATGGAGGACAAGTCCCGCGTCGGCAGCGTGTATTACAACCGCGGCGTGGTGCACGGGATCATCTATGTCGAGGCGATCCGCACCGCGCAGGAGAAGTTCGGCAAGGGCCAGCCCCTCACCGGCGAGCAGATGCGCTGGGGCTTCGAGAACCTGAAGATCGACGCCGCGCGCCTGAAGGCGATCGGCGCCGACGGCTTCATGCCTGACCTCAACATCACCTGCGCCGACCACGAAGGCTCCGGCAAGCTCAAGTTCCAGCAGTGGGACGGCAGCAAGTGGACCGTCGTGACCGACTGGATCGAGGGCGATCGCGAGCTGGTGCGCGGCATGATCGAGGAATCGGCTGCCGCCTACGCCAAGGAAAAGGGCATCACCCCGCGCGACTGCTCCAAGGAGTCCTGATCGGGATGGCCGGCGCGCCTGGCGCGCCGGCCCGACAAGTGCCGCCCCCGCGCGAGCGGGGGTCTGAGCGCGCGGCCTGCAGCTTGGGCGGGTCGCGCGCTCAGACTCCCAGCCGTAAGGGCCGGGGAGGCGGGAAGGAGACATCAAGGCGACCATCATGACCAATACAGCCACCGCACCGGGCGCCGCAGACGCGACGCCATACCTCAGCATCAACAACGTAGAGGTGATCTACGACCATGTGATCCTCGTGCTCAAGGGCGTCTCGCTCCAGGTGAGAAAGGGCAGCATCGTCGCCTTGCTGGGTGCCAACGGCGCCGGCAAGTCGACCACGCTGAAATCGATCTCCAACCTGTTGCGCGCCGAGCGCGGAGACGTCACCAAGGGCAGCATCGAGTTCAAGGGCGACCGCATCGACCAGATGACGCCCAATGAGCTGGTGCGCCGCGGCGTCATCCAGGTCATGGAGGGGCGCCACTGCTTCGGCCACCTCACGATCGAGGAGAACCTGCTCACTGGCGCCTACACTCGCAGCATCTCGCGCACGGAGCTGAAGGACAGCCTGGAGCGCGTGTATCACTACTTCCCCCGCCTCAAGACGCGCCGCACCTCGCAAGCGGGCTACACCTCGGGCGGCGAGCAGCAGATGTGCGCCATCGGCCGTGCGCTGATGGCGAAACCCGAGATGATCCTGCTCGACGAACCGTCGATGGGCCTCGCGCCGCAGATCGTCGAGGAGATCTTCGAGATCGTGAAGGACCTCAACGCCAAGGAGCAGGTGAGCTTCCTGCTCGCAGAACAGAACACCATGGTCGCGCTGCGCTACGCGGACTTCGGTTACATCCTCGAGAACGGTCGCATCGTCATGGAGGGCGACGCGCATTACCTCTCCACCAACGAGGACGTGAAGGAGTTCTACCTCGGCCTGTCGAGCGAAGGGCGCAAGAGCTTCCGCGACGTCAAGCACTACCGCCGCCGCAAGCGCTGGCTGAGCTGAGCGCTGCGACCGTCGCATCGACCCAAACCATGGCCGGAAGCCCGCCGCGCATCCGGCCCCGGACAGGCCGCGCCTGTTGTACCGATCTCCGGATGAAAGCATGAGCCACTACGACGCCAGAGAGACCCTGGCCCCCGCCGAGCGCGAGCGCGCACTCCTCGCCCGCCTGCCCGCACAGATCGCCCACGCGCGTGCGCACGCCCCCGCCTTCGCTGCGCTGCTCGCGGACGTGGATCCGCACGCGATCACCAGCCGCGAGGCGCTCGCCCGGCTGCCGGTCACCCGCAAGTCGGAACTCCTGGAGAGGCAGAAGGCGGCGCGCCCATTCGGTGGCTTCGCCGCGGTGAGCTGGGGGCCGGCGTGCCGGCGCGTGTTCGCGTCGCCGGGGCCCTTGTACGAGCCGGAAGGCGCGCGGCCGGACTACTACCGCCTCGCGCGCGCCCTGCACGCCGCCGGCTTCCGCAGCGGCGACCTGGTGCACAACACCTTCTCGTACCACTTCACTCCGGCCGGCTCGATGATGGAGACCGCTGCGCATGCCCTCGGCTGTACCGTCTTCCCCGGCGGGGTCGGCCAGACCGAGCAACAGCTCGCCGCGATTGCAGATCTGCGCCCGAACGCATATGTGGGCACGCCCTCCTTTCTGCGCATCCTCATCGAGAAGGCGGACGAGGCGGGCGTGGACGTCAGCTTCAGCAAGGCCTTCGTGTCCGGTGAGGCGTTTCCGCCCAGCGTCCGGGATGCACTCCTCGCGCGCGGCATCAGTGCCTTTCAGGCCTACGCCACCGCCGACATCGGCCTCATCGCCTATGAAAGCCCGGCGCGCGAGGGGCTGATCCTGGACGAGGACATCCTCCTCGAGATCGTCCGTCCCGGCACCGGTGACCCGGTTGCGCCCGGCGAGGTCGGCGAGGTGGTGGTGACGACCTTCAACCCCGATTACCCGCTGATCCGCTTCGGCACCGGCGACCTCTCCGCGGTGTTGCCCGGTATCTCGCCCTGCGGGCGCACCAACACCCGCATCAAGGGCTGGTTGGGGCGCGCCGATCAGACGACCAAGGTGAAAGGCATGTTCGTGCATCCCGGGCAGGTCGCCCAGGTTGCGCGCCGCCACCCGGAGCTGCTGAAGGTGAGGCTGGTGGTCGAGAACCCCGATCTCGCCGATCGCATGACCTTGCACTGCGAGGTTGCCGGCACCGGCTCGGCTGCGCTCGCCGATGCCATCGCCACCAGCATCCGCGAGCTCACCAAGCTGCGTGGCGAGGTGTGCTTCGTCGCCCCCGGCGCCCTCGCCAACGATGGCAAGGTCATCGACGACCTGCGCAAGTACGACTGAGCCCCTGTGCCGGTCCGTGTCTCTCGGCAGGCACGGGGGGGGCGCACGCGGTGCTCCGGCAGACGGTATGCGCATACGTGTTGTCACGCATCGCAAAAGACGCGGCACGCGCGGTAAGCTCCGGCAATGGATAGCTTGCTGCTGTTACTGCCCGACTTCTCTCTGATCCTGCTCGGCGCGGTGCTGAGACGCCATCTCGTCACCCATGAGGCCTTCTGGGGTGGCGTGGAGCGGCTGGTGTACTTCGTGCTCTTTCCGGCACTGCTCTTCAAGGCGCTGGCCGGGCTCACCCTGTCGTGGCAGGCGACGCTGCCCCTCTTCTTGGCGGCGTTGGGCGTGATGTTGGCCGGGTTCGGACTGGGATTCGTCGCGCGACGCTTTTCCGGACTGGACGCCATGGGCTTCGCATCGCGCCTGCAGTGCGCTTACCGCTTCAACACCTACATCGGCATGGCGATCGCCGGCAAACTGCACGACGCCGCCGGTATGGCGCTGATGGGCGGTGTGTGCGGTGCGATGGTGCCGTTCGCGAACCTGATGGCGGTGGGCTCGCTGGTCCGTCATCGGCAGGGCGGGTTGGCAAAGGAGTTGTTGCGCAACCCGCTGGTGATCGCGACGCTCTCCGGGCTGCTCTACAACCTGGCCGGTTTCGGGCTCGCACCGCCCGTGAGTGCATTTCTCGCGCGGCTCGGAGATGCAGCGATTGCACTCGGACTGCTCGCCGTGGGCGCTGCACTGCGCTGGGGGAATGTGGGCGGCCGCTGGGTTGGCTCGGCGTGGCTGGTGTCTGTGAAGTTGCTGTTGCTGCCGGTGGTGGCTTGGGGGCTGGGCCGGCTCGCGGGCCTGGAGGGCACGGCCTTCGATATCCTGGTGCTGTTCGCGGCGCTACCTTCGGCAAGCTCGGCATACATCCTGGCGATGCGACTGGGCGGCGACGGGCCCGGCGTGGCCTGGATGATCTCCGCGACCACGCTGCTTGCGGTGCCTTCGCTCGCACTCTGGCTCGGTCTGCTTGCGCGCTTCGGGCCATGACCGGGCCTGACCCGAGCACGCCGCCGCCGGGCAGGTCCGCGCGTGCTTCAGTTACTTGTCTGCGCCCGCGGCCGGTTTGCGCGTGCCGCGCGCGCGCGGCTTGACGTCTTCGGTACCGGCCTTGTCGGCATCGCCCTCGGGCGTCGCGCCTTGCGCGGACATGAAGTTCCACGGCCACATCGCCGCCGCCTGGGCAAAGGGATTCGCCTCTCCCTTGGCCTCGCCGGATTCCCCGGACTGGCTCATCGCCTTCACCGCGGCGAGCGCGGCACGCTGCATCTCGAGGCCCTGAATGGTCATCTGCAGCATGCTGAGGTTCATCTTCAGCCAGTTTTCGACCGCCTTCATGTCGGTGATGCGCTTTTCCAGTTCATCCACATCGAGTGTCGGCGTGACCATGCCGGGCAACGAGAACCCCATGTTGTTCCACATGCCGCGCACGAACTCAAGCGGATCCTGGCCGGATTTTTCCTGTGTCATGGGGGTCTCCCTCGCAGTTGATTGTGCTGGCGATGATAACCGATGCCGGCCGCTTGTAGCCGTCCGTCCATCTCGGCCTCGTTCCCGGCCTCGTGCGTCACTCGAACGGGGCGCTGCAGCGCATAAGGAAGGCGCGCAGCTTGGCTGGGCGGAGCGGCTTGTTGAGCAGCGGTAGTCCGGCATCCTGCGCCATGCGCAGCGCTTCCGGCAGGGTGTCGCCGGAAACGAGCGCAGCGGGAATGTTCCGCCCATAGCGTGAGCGCAGGGCCGCGATCGTGCTGACGCCACCGACCTCCGAACCAAGGCGCAGGTCGCTGAGGACGACTTGCGGAGGGCGCGTGCCGGTGTCCAGCGCGCCCACCACCGCCGCGAGGTCCGTGCCGGAAGTGACGGCGCAGTCCCAGCTGCGCAGCAGCACTTCCAGGCTGGTCAGCGCGAGTGGGTCGTCGTCGATGATGACCACATGGGTGCCCGCCAGATCGCCAGGTGTTCGATCGGCGACCGGCTCGACCGGGGGCGCGGATGAGGCGGCCGGAAGCGTGACTGCGAACACCGACCCGCGGCCGGGGGCCGAGCGTACGTTGAGTTGGTGACCCAGCAGCGCGGTGAGACGGCTCACGATCGCGAGGCCGAGCCCGAGGCCCTTGCCGCGGGATCGTTCCGGATTGCCGAGTTGAACGAACTCCTGAAAGATCACCGCTTGCGACTCTCGCGGTATGCCGATGCCGTTGTCGCGAACTTCGATCCGCACGCGACCTTGGTCCGCGCGAGCGCACACGAGCACCCGTCCGTCCGGCGCGTAGCGCACCGCGTTGCTGACCAGGTTGGCCACGATGCGCTCCAACAGCACTGGATCGCTCTCCACCCAGGCTTCGGTGCGGCGGATGAACAACTTCACGTTGCGGTCGCTCGCGTCGCGCTGCATGTTCGTGCGGATGCGGTCGAACAGCATCTGCAGCGCAACGGGCTGGCGGCGGGGTTCGAGCACGCCTGCGTCGAGGCGCGAGATGTCGAGCAGGCTGTCGAGGAGGTCTTCCATCGCGCTCGCCGAGGCGCCGATCTGCTCGATCAGGTGGTTTGCGCGAGGGTCGAGGTTCTGCTCCGCCAGTGCGGCAATGAAGAGCCCCAGCGCATGCATCGGTTGGCGAAGGTCGTGGCTCGCGGCGGCGAGGAAACGCGTCTTGGCGATGTTGGCCATCTCCGCCTCGTCCTTGCGCGCGCGCAGCTCCGCCGTGGCGGCCTCGACCCGCTCGCTCAGCTCGGCATGGGAGGCGGCGAGCTCGGCGGCCATGCGATTGACCCCCTCAGCCAGGGTTTGGATGCTGCCGCCGCCAAGAATCGGGACGCGTTCGGTGAAGCGCCCCTGCCCGATGCGCTCCACGGTCGCCGCAACCTCGCGGATCGGGCGGCTGACGCTGCGGCTCATCGCGATCGCAAGCGCCAGCGCGCCGATGAGCGCCAAGCCGACCACGATCGCGCCATTGCGTTGCAGCTCCGCGCGCCTGTCCAGCACCGGTTGGCGGGAGAGATCGACGATGACGCGGCCCAAGGTGTCGGGAAAGGGCTGCGGGTTCCTGCCGGACATCGCGATGCGACTCAGTGGGTCATCCAACTCCACGCTTCCCGCCACGATGGGGGCGATGATCCGGTGCATGCGACCGTCCGCGAGTTCCTCACCGGCGTTTCCGCGTCCGAGGGATTCCGCCTGTGGATGCGCATCGATGCGATTCAGAGCAAGCACCGTGCCGTCGCGGTCGACGACTGCCACGCCGAGCACGCCCTCTTCGGCAAGCGTGGCCGTGGCGAATCGCTGCAGCGCTGCACGGTCGCCCGAGAACACCGCATACTCGCTCGCCGCGGCGACCTGGCGCGCGAGCGCGCGTCCCCGCGCGACATGGGCCTCATCGAGGCTGGCGTACTGCGCGGTCGCATAGTAGGCGGTCAGCACAATCGCAAGCACCAGCACCGGGAGGACGGCTGCGGTGATGATGCGGGCTCCGATGCTCCAGCGGGCGCTCATCGGGCACGTTCCGCGACGCCTGAGCAGGCAGCGGATTTCGCGGCCGGAGTCGATGGGGGGGCGTCAAAAGGGCGGGGATGAAACATCTAGGCTATTGAACGGATGAGATCCTGAGCGTGCGTCATTTTCCTCGAATTCGTGACCCGATGCTGGGACGATTGCAGCCGCCGCCGCGATTGCGCGCCGGTCGCGGGTGATGCTTATGGTATCGTTTCCGCGTCCGGCAGATTGCAGTGCCGGAGCCCCCAAGGAACGAGGCTGGAGTGGTTGATGACCCGGATAATGGTGATCGAGGATCATGCGCTGGTGCGGGAGGCCATGGCACAGACGCTGGCACGTCTGGAGCCTGGCCTGGAGTGCGTCGAGGCCAGTGGCGCGGACGAGGCCTTGGCCCTGCTTGAATCCGGAGCGGATTGGGACCTTGCCATCGTCGATCTGATGTTGCCGGACATGAACGGCTTTTCCTTGCTTGGCGTATTGGCCAAGCGCTTTCCCGATATCCCCGCGATCGTGGTGTCGGCGCTCGACGACCCCGCCTCGATCCGCCGTGCCATGAAGGCGGGTGCGTCCGGCTTCGTCTCGAAGAGCAGTTCCAGCGAGATCCTCTTCAGTGCGGTGCGCAAGGTGCTGGAGGGCGGGGTGTATTCGCCGGACCTCGAAACCGGGGCGCAGCCCAGGAGACGCGCACCGTCGGTGAGCGAACGCTACGGGCTGACCGTCGGGCAGACGAGGGTGCTTGAGTTGCTGGGTCAGGGCAAGACCAATCGCGAGATCGCCGACCTCCTCGGGCTGTCGGAAGGTACGGTCAAGGTGCACGTGTCGGCGATCTTCCGCGCAATGAACGTCAAGAACCGCGCCCAGGCGCTGTTGATCCTGTCGCGCCAGTCCGGGCAGCGCTGACGCTCTTGCCGATCAGGAGGTGCGCCGCCCAAGCCTCAGCGGCATCTCCGATGGTGGCAGGCGCACGCCTTCATCGATCCGGGCCGTATCCTGGAAGGCGGGCTCGGCGCCGGTATCGTCGATCTCCAGGACCTCGAGCACCTGGCGGGCGAAGGCGCGGCAGGCGTTGGCCAGCGGAGTCGGGAACTGGTCCGGCACCACCTTGTGCAGCAGCAGCTTGCTCGACGACAGCGCGTACACGGGGCGCAGTATACGGTGCCGGTAGGGGCGCATCAGCTCGGCGACGCTTCGATCAGCTGCCTCGCGCTGCCAGGCGTTGGTGGGCCATTGGGTCGGTACCGCGTACGCGCGCGGGAAGAGTTCCAGATCCTGAACGACGGTGCGGATGTCCTCGTGCGATTCGCGGAAGGGCAGCAGCACGATGTCGGACAGCGCATAGAGCTTGCGGTCCATCTCGGTGCGGTTGCCGCCGCCGTCGATCACGCCGATCCAGTTGTCGAGCGAGCGCAGCTTGTCGATGACCTTGGTGAGCGACTCGCGTGTGCGCGCATCCGCGGTGATGTAGCGTCGCCCTTCCGGCTGCAGCGGGTGCCTTGACACATCGGTGAGCACGCAGGCGGAGCGATGCCCGAGCAGACCCAGACCCTGGCACAGCATATGCGAAAGCGTGGTCTTGCCGGTGCCGCCCTTGTTGCCGATGACGCAGATGATTTCAGCCATGCCGATCAACCTCTCGAAGCCATTTTCAGTGCCTTGCCGGCATTATCGGCGGCGGGCAGCGAAATCTTCAGCGGAATAACCGTGAATTTGCGCCCTCATTTTGCACCTTTCCGCGCATTCGCAGCGGTGGTCCGGTAGAGGTACAGCGTGGTGCCGCGGCGATCGTCCAGCCGGATCTCGCGCTCCGGACGCACCCCCGGGACGGGGAAGCTGTTGCTGACCAGCAGTGCCCCCGGTGCGAGCGAGCCACAGGCCTTTTCCCACACGCGCGCCATCGGCACGGGAGAGAGGAAGGCATAGACGATGTCCTGCCCTCGCCAGTCGGCGGCGAAGAAATCGCCGCGCCGCAGGTCGAGGTTGACGAGGCCGCGCGCACGCAATCGGCTCAACAGCCATGGTGCCGGGGCTGCCTCGATGCCGGTGAAACTGCAGTCGGCGCGCGCCCTCGCCAGTGGCAACAACAACGAGCCGGTGCCGCTGCCGAGATCGAGCACGCGCACCGGGTGCGTCGTTGGCAGTAGCTCGAGCAGCGCGCGCGCAGTGGCCCGGTTCGAAAGATAGAGCGGAACCTGGGTGCGGAACGACGACCAATACACCAGCGCCAGCGCAATGAACGCCGCGAGATACCAGCGCGGATCGAGTGCGAGCTGCTGCGCCAGCACAAGCAGCGGCGCGAACAGCGCATGGATGACCAGCCACCAGCGCGCGCTGCGCAGCCAGGCGGCGACCGCGACCGCGCCGCACACCTGCGCGAGCACCAGGCTCGCGACGCCGGCTGGGAGCCACTGCGCGCGCGCCAGCGCGATCGCGATGGCGCAGCCGGCGATCTGGGCGACGAAGGCTTTCAGGGCGGGTGGCATGCGTGGCATCGGGCGAACGGGGAGCCAGGATGATACGCGAAGCCCACCCCGCCTCAGCCATGGTCCGCTACCACTCAGGCTGCGCGCGCAGGGGCGGCCTGCCCGGGGACGTCGGGCGACGCTCGCCAAGCGGCGAGGAGGCGTTCGCGCTCCGCCAAGTAGCGTTCGACGTTGCGCATCTTGACGTGGCCGAAACCGCGCACGCTCTCGGGCAGGCGCCCGATCTCCACCGCCTGTGGCAGCCGCAGGAAGCTCAGCCGCTCGAGCAGTTCGTCGATGTCCGCCTCGTAGCGCGCGATCAGGTCGCGCTCCATGCGCCGTTCCGCGGTCCAGCCGAACGGGTCCCAGCGCGTGCCGCGCAGCCGCTTCAGACGCGCGAGCCAGCGGAACAGTGTGAGCATGCGCGGCCCGTAGGCGCGCTTGGCGATCCTGCCGGTGCGCGGATCGGGCCGGGCGAAGAGCGGCGGCGCGAGGTGGAACTGCAGCGTGTAGTCGCCCTCGAAGCGCTCGGCGATGCGCGCGAGCAGCGCCGGATCGGCGTGCATGCGCGCGACCTCGTACTCGTCCTTGTAGGCGAGGAGCTTGAAGTAGTTGCGCGCGACCGCGTCGCCGAGGCGGGTGGAGGCCGGGTCCCCAGTCACGCGCAATTCGGCCGCGCGCACCCGCTCCATGCGCATCCGGTAGCGCTCGGCGTAGGCGGCGTCCTGGTAGTCGGTGAGGGCGCGGACGCGGATCGCGATCGTCTCGTCGAGCGTGCGCGGCCGGATCGGGACGACCTCTCCGGGCGCGAGCATGCGCGCGATTGTGGCGCGGTCGTGGGCCGCGAGGCGACCCCAGTCGAACGCGGCACGGTTCATCTCCACCGACACGCCGTTGAGCGCTATCGCCTGCATCAGCGCTGCGTGCGACACCGGCACCATGCCGCGCTGCCAGGCGAGGCCGAGCAGGAACAGGTTGGAAGCGATCGCGTCGCCCATCAGCGCAAGCGCGAGCCGCTGCGCGTCGATGAAGTCGGCGCGAGGGATGCTGTCGCCCGCCTCGCTGCCGACGGCGGCGGCGATGGTCCGTTCCATCTTGTCGAGCGGGAACTTCCAGTCCGGGTCGTGGGTGAAGCTTGCGGTCGGCATCTCGGAGCGGCTCACCACCGCCCGCGTGCGCCCGGCCGCCATCTTGGCAAGCGCCTCGACGCTCGCGGTCACGACGATGTCGCCACCGATCACCGCGTCTGCCTCGCCCGCGGCGATGCGCACCGCGTGCAGGTCGTCGGGATGGTCGGCGATGCGGATGTGGCTGAACACCGAGCCGCCCTTCTGCGCGAGCCCGGTCATGTCGAGCACGGTGACGCCCTTGCCGTCGAGGTGTGCGGCCATGCCTATGAGCGCACCGATCGTGACCACGCCGGTGCCGCCGACGCCGGTGACGAGGATTCCGAAGGGCGCCTTCGTGTCCGGGATCGCCGGTTCAGGCAGCTCCGCAAGCGCCGTTTCGGCCCCGAATAGCGCCCGTCCCTTGCGCGGACGTGCGCCCTCCAATGTGATGAAGCTCGGGCAGAAGCCGTTGATGCACGAGAAGTCCTTGTTGCACGACGACTGGTCGATCTGGCGCTTGCGCCCGAACTCGGTCTCCACCGGCAGGATGGACATGCAGTTGCTCTGCTCGCCGCAATCCCCGCAGCCCTCGCACACGTCCTCGTTGATGAACACGCGCCGCGGCGGATCCGGGTACAGCCCGCGTTTGCGACGCCGGCGCTTCTCGGCCGCGCAGGTCTGGTCGTAGATCAGCGCGGTCACGCCGGGTGAGGCGCGCAGGTCGCGCTGTACCGCGTCGAGCTCGTCGCGATGGCGGACGGGGACGTGCGGAATGTCGGCCGGGCCGTAGGCGCGCTCGGTGCCGTCGGTGACGATGACGATGTTGCTCACGCCTTCGGCCTGGAGCTGGCGCACGATGCGCGGCACGTCGAGCTCGCCGTCGTGCGGCTGGCCGCCGGTCATCGCAACCGCGTCGTTGAAGAGGATCTTGTAGGTGATGTTCACCTTCGCTGCGATCGCCTGGCGGATCGCCAGCAGTCCGGAATGGAAGTAAGTGCCATCGCCGAGGTTGGCGAAGATGTGCTGCTCCTCGGTGAACGGCGCCTGACCCACCCAGGGCACGCCTTCGCCGCCCATCTGGGTGAAGGTGGTGGTGCGCCGCTCCGGCATCCAGGTCACCATGTAGTGGCAGCCGATGCCGGCCATCGCGCGGCTGCCTTCCGGTACGTGGGTGGAGCTGTTGTGCGGGCAGCCGGAGCAGAAGGTGGGGGTGCGGTCGATGGAGAACACGCGCTCGGCGAGCGACTTTTCCTTGGCCTCGAGGAAGGCGAGGCGGGCGCGGATGCGGTCCGAGGTGAAGAAGCGGCCGATGCGCGCCGCAATCACCCGCGCGATCATCGCCGGCGTGAACTCGCCCGCTGCGGGCAGCAGCCACTGGCCGTGGTCTATCGTGCCATCGGGTCCCGCCACATGCGCCCACTCGCCCTTCTCGTCGAACTTGCCGATCACGCGCGGACGAACGTCCTCCCGCCAGTTGTAAAGTTCCTCCTTCAGCTGGTACTCGAGTAGCTGGCGCTTCTCCTCGACCACGAGAATCTCGTCCAGCCCGTCGGCGAAGGCGCGCACGCCATCGGCCTCGAGCGGCCACACCATCGCGATCTTGTAGAGGCGAATGCCGATCTCGGCGGCAAGTGCGTCGTCGATGCCGAGGTCGTCGAAGGCCTGGCGCACGTCGAGATAGCTCTTGCCGCTGGTGATGATGCCGAGGCGCGCGTTCGGCGAGTCGATCACCACCCGGTTGAGCCGGTTGGCGCGGCAGTAGGCGAGTGCAGCGTAGAGCTTGTAGTGCAGCAGGCGCTTTTCCTGCACCAGCGGCGGATCCGGCCAGCGGATGTTGAGCCCGTCGGTGGGCAGCGCGAAATCCGTCGGCAACTGCACCTGCACCCGTAGCGGATCGACATCCACCGAGGCGGAGGTTTCCACCGTGTCCGCCAGCGCCTTGAACGCCACCCAGCAGCCCGAATAGCGCGACAGCGCGTAGCCATGCACGCCGAGGTCGATGTACTCCTGCACGCCGGCTGGTGCCAGCACCGGCATCATCATCGACTTGAAGAAGTGGTCGGTCTGATGCGGCAGGGTCGAGGACTTCGCGGCATGGTCGTCGCCCGCGATCGCGAGCACGCCGCCATGGCGCGAACTGCCCGCGGCGTTGGCGTGGCGGAACACATCACCACAGCGGTCAACGCCGGGGCCCTTGCCGTACCACATCGCGAAGACGCCGTCGTACTTCGCCTTGGGCGACAGGTTGGCCTGCTGCGACCCCCACACAGCAGTCGCCCCGAGGTCCTCGTTGATGCCGGGTTGAAACACGATGTCGTGGGCGGAGAGGTGCTTGCGCGCCTTCCACAGCGTCTGGTCCAGGCCGCCAAGCGGGGAGCCCCGGTAGCCCGAGACGAAGCCGGCGGTGTTCAGCCCGGCAGCACGGTCGCGTGCCGACTGGATCAGCAACAGTCGCACCAGCGCCTGATAGCCCGTCATATACACTCGTCCCGAGACGAGGTACTTGTCGTCCAGGGAGACTGCCAAGCCGGAGCTTGATCTTGGATCGGATTCGGCCATGACCTTCCCCTTGCAGGTGAAATCGAACGAAACCTCAACCCGGTGCGCGCCATCGGCACTTTCGGCCCGGATGATTGCAGCCTAGACAAGCACCTGCGCGCGACCTATACATGGATACCCTGAGCCGCCCTACGGTTCCCCCGCGACGGCGCCCGGTCACCAGCTTGCCTACCCTCGCGATCGCGAGACCGCGGGCGCAACGACGCATGCGCAACGAACACACAAGAAGCGAGCACAAAAAGTTTGACAGCCTGAAAATCACCCCCTATACTGCGGCGCTTCTCGTTTGGAGGGGTACCCAAGCGGTCAACGGGAACAGACTGTAAATCTGTCGGCTCTGCCTTCGAAGGTTCGAATCCTTCCCCCTCCACCAGTTTTGCAAGCCGTGCGGGTTCGCACAGCGGTTGTAGTAGTGAGTCGGCAACGTTGTACGCGGGTGTAGCTCAATGGTAGAGCAGAAGCCTTCCAAGCTTATGACGAGGGTTCGATTCCCTTCACCCGCTCCAGGCTGGCGTTGTGGTCTTGTAGTGTCGTGCTGTTTTTCGGAGCCCATGTAGCTCAGTGGTAGAGCACTCCCTTGGTAAGGGAGAGGCCACGTGTTCAATCCACGTCATGGGCACCACGCTTCCAGCAATTCTTGCAGGGCTGCGGTGACTCGAGTCCGGATTATCTGATTCTGAATAAGAGGTGTTGATATGGCCAAGGGTAAGTTTGAGCGTACGAAGCCGCACGTAAACGTTGGGACGATTGGTCACGTTGACCACGGCAAGACGACGCTGACTGCAGCGATCACGACGATTCTGTCGAAGAAGTTCGGTGGTGAGGCGAAGGCCTACGATCAGATCGACGCGGCGCCGGAAGAAAAGGCGCGCGGCATCACCATCAACACCGCGCACGTTGAGTATGAGACCGCGACGCGCCACTATGCGCACGTGGACTGCCCGGGTCACGCTGACTACGTGAAGAACATGATTACCGGTGCGGCCCAGATGGATGGCGCGATCCTGGTGTGCTCGGCCGCCGACGGCCCGATGCCGCAGACCCGCGAACACATCCTGCTGGCTCGTCAGGTCGGTGTGCCGTACATCATCGTGTTCCTGAACAAGTGCGACATGGTCGACGACGAAGAGCTGCTTGAGCTCGTCGAGATGGAAGTGCGCGAGCTGCTCTCGAAGTACGACTTCCCGGGCGACGACGTGCCCATCGTCAAGGGTTCGGCACTGAAGGCGCTGGAAGGCGACCAGAGCGACATCGGCGAAGCGGCGATCTTCCGTCTGGCCGATGCCCTCGACAGCTACATCCCGACGCCCGAGCGCGCCATCGACAAGCCCTTCCTGCTGCCGATCGAAGACGTGTTCTCGATCTCGGGTCGTGGCACCGTGGTGACCGGTCGTGTGGAGCGTGGCATCGTCAAGGTTGGTGAGGAAATCGAAATCGTCGGCATCAAGGCCACGGTGAAGACCACCTGCACGGGCGTGGAGATGTTCCGCAAGCTGCTCGATCAAGGTCAGGCCGGTGACAACGTCGGCGTGCTGCTGCGCGGCACCAAGCGTGAAGACGTCGAGCGCGGCCAGGTGCTGTGCAAGCCGGGCTCGATCAAGCCGCATACCCACTTCACCGGCGAAGTGTATGTGCTGTCGAAGGAAGAGGGTGGCCGTCATACCCCGTTCTTCAACAACTACCGTCCGCAGTTCTATTTCCGTACCACGGACGTGACCGGTTCGATCTCGCTGCCGGAAGGTACCGAGATGGTGATGCCGGGTGACAACGTGTCGATCACGGTGAAGCTGATTGCACCGATCGCAATGGAAGAGGGTCTGCGCTTCGCCATCCGTGAAGGTGGTCGTACCGTCGGTGCCGGCGTCGTCGCCAAGATCATCGAGTAACACATACGATCGTTTCGATCGGCGGGCGCCCGTCTGTGACGGGCGCTCAGCAGTCTCTGCTGCAGGGGTATAGCTCAACTGGCAGAGCGTCGGTCTCCAAAACCGAAGGTTGGGGGTTCGATTCCCTCTGCCCCTGCCAATCCTTTCCGGAAATCAATTCTCAGATGGCCGACAAGATAAAGCTCGCGCTGGCGCTGCTCCTGGTTGGAGCAGGGATCGCTGGCTTTTACCTCCTTTCGGAGCAGGCGGCCGTGGTGCGTCTGCTGGCTGTGCTGGCCGGTGTGGGAGCGGCTGCTGCCGTGGCCCTGCAATCGGAAGTGGGCCGGCAGTTTCTCGGCTTCTCGAAGGATTCCATCAGCGAAGCCAAGAAGGTTGTCTGGCCTAGCCGCAAGGAAACGATGCAATCGACCGGCATTGTGTTCGTTTTCGTGGTGGTGCTGGCTTTGTTCCTCTGGTTGACCGACAAGAGCCTCGAGTGGGTGCTCTATGATCTCGTTCTGGGCTGGAGGTGACCATGAGCAAGCGTTGGTATGTCGTGCACGCCTACTCGGGCTTCGAGAAGTCGGTCCAGCGTGCGCTTATCGAGCGCGTTAACCGCTCCGGCATGCAGGATCTCTTTGGTCAGATCCTGGTGCCGGTCGAGGAAGTGGTCGAGATGAAGGGTGGCCAGAAGAGCATCACGGAGCGGAAGTTCTTCCCCGGATACGTGCTCGTCGAAATGGAGCTCAACGACGAGAGCTGGCACCTCGTGAAGTCCACTCCGAAGGTGACCGGCTTCGTGGGCGGTACCGCAAACAAGCCCGCGCCGATCTCGGAGAAGGAAGTCGAGAAGATCCTGCATCAGATGCAGGAGGGCGTGGAGAAGCCGCGGCCCAAGGTGCTGTGGGAGTTGGGTGAAGTGGTGCGAGTCAAGGAAGGCCCCTTCACCGATTTTCATGGTGCCGTCGAGGATGTCAATTACGACAAGAGCAAGCTGCGGGTGGCGGTGACCATTTTTGGTCGCTCGACGCCGGTAGAGCTGGATTTCGGTCAGGTCGAGAAGACCTGACACAAAGTGCCCGGAGCGATCCGGGCTTCGCGAGGAGCGTCGGCCCGGGCCGGCGCGTTTGCACTCAATTAGGAGAAAGCCTGAATGGCAAAGAAAATCATCGGCTATATCAAGCTGCAGGTGCCAGCTGGTAAAGCCAACCCGAGTCCCCCGATCGGTCCGGCGCTGGGTCAGCGCGGCCTGAACATCATGGCGTTCTGCAAGGACTTCAACGCGCAGACGCAGGGCCTGGAGCCGGGTCTCCCGATTCCCGTGGTGATCACCGCTTACGCTGACAAGAGCTTCACCTTCATCATGAAGACGCCGCCGGCGTCGGTCCTGATCAAGAAGGCTGCAAAGGTTGCGAAGGGTTCGCCGAAGCCGCATACCGACAAGGTCGGTTTGATCACCCGTGCGCAGGTCGAGGAAATCGCCAAGACCAAGATGAAGGATCTGACTGCTGCCGACCTCGAAGCGGCAGTGCGTACGATCGCTGGTTCCGCCCGCTCCATGGGCATCACGGTTGAGGGGCTCTGATCATGGCGAAAATTTCCAAGCGTGTGAAGGCGCTGCGCGCCAAGGTCGATCGCACCAAGGTCTACCCGCTCGCCGATGCGCTGGTGCTGGTGAAGGATCTGGCCACGGCCAAGTTCGACGAATCCATCGATGTGTCGGTGAATCTCGGTATCGACGCGCGTAAATCCGACCAGGTTGTGCGTGGTTCGGTGGTGCTGCCGGCCGGTACTGGCAAGTCGGTGCGCGTTGCTGTGTTTGCGCAAGGTGAGAAGGCCGAGGCCGCGCGTGCGGCAGGTGCCGATGTCGTCGGTTTCGATGACCTCGCCGAGCAGGTCAAGGGTGGCACGATCGATTTTGATCTGTGTATCGCGACGCCGGACGCCATGCGCGTAGTCGGTCAACTCGGTCAGATTCTCGGTCCGCGCGGTCTGATGCCGAACCCGAAGGTCGGTACCGTGACGATGGACGTCACCACCGCGGTGAAGAACGCCAAGGCAGGTCAGGTGCAGTACCGCACCGACAAGGCCGGTATCGTGCATGGCACGATCGGTCGCGCCTCGTTCAGCGTCGACGCGCTGCAGCAGAACTACACCGCCTTTGTCGAGGCTCTGGTGAAGGCCAAGCCGGCCGCGGCCAAGGGTGTATATCTGCGCCGTATCGCGCTGTCCAGCACGATGGGTGCCGGCGTGCGTGTCGAGCCGACCACGGGCGTCGCGGCACAGTGATATTCGGGGCGATCGCTTGCGGTCGCCCTCAAGTACTTTGGGCTGCCGGATGAAGACGTCCGGCAGGTTGTCAAAGACCGTTGGGGAAAGCTGTACCGGATGGTCGTGTATTCCGGTTCGGCGATCTTAAACGCAGTTGCGGTCCCACCCGCAAGGCCCAACGCAGATGGCGTCACCCGATGAAAGTTGTCGTTTTTGTTTGCACCCTGCAACAAAGCTGCTTCTGAATGACGGTCGCCTTGGTTGTTCCCCCACCGCAGTCGGGTGTTGGGAACGTTTCAGCAATAGGAGATGACCTTGGGTCTCAATCTTGATGACAAGAAGGCAGTCGTCGCCGAAGTCTCCGCCGAACTGGCGAAGGCGCAGGCGGTGATCGTCGCTGAGTACCGTGGTCTCGAAGTCGGTAACGTCACGGCACTGCGTGCGAAAGCGCGCGAGTCGGGCGTTTACCTGCGCGTCCTGAAGAACACCCTGGTGCGTCGTGCCGTCGTCGGCACGCCGTTCGAAGGTCTGGCCGCCACCATGGTGGGCCCGCTGATCTACGGTATTTCCGCAGATCCGGTGGCGCCCGCCAAGGTGTTGCACGAATTCGCCAAGACCAACGACAAGCTGGTGATCAAGGGTGGCGCGATGCCGAACTATGTCATGGACGCCGAAGGCGTCAAGGCATTGGCGTCGATGCCCAGCCGTGAGCAACTGCTTGCAACCCTGCTGGGGACGATGCAGGCGCCGGTTACGAAGTTCGTGCAAACGCTCAACGAAGTTCCGGGCAAGTTTGTGCGTACCGTGGCTGCGCTGCGCGACGCGAAAGAGACCGCTTGATAATTTGACCCTGCCTTCCGCACGAAGGCATGAAACGATTCAGGAGTAGAAAATGGCTGTGTCCAAAGAAGAGATTCTCGAAGCAATTGGCAACATGACCGTCCTCGAGCTGTCCCAGCTCATCAAGGACATGGAAGAGAAGTTCGGCGTGTCGGCTGCTGCTGCCGTCGCCGTGGCTGCTGCTCCGGCTGCCGCCGCTGCCCCCGCCGCCGAAGAGAAGACCGAGTTCGACGTGATCCTGGTTGCCGCCGGCGAGAAGAAGGTCGAGGCGATCAAGGTCGTCCGCGCTGCTACCGGCCTGGGTCTGAAGGAAGCGAAGGACCTGGTTGATGGTGCGCCGAAGCCCGTCAAGGAAGGTATCTCGAAGGCTGATGCTGAAGCCCTCAAGAAGCAACTCGAAGAAGCTGGCGCCAAGGTCGAAATCAAGTAAGCCTAGCGTCCCTTGCGGGGCTGGCGCCTTATGGGCGCCAGCCCTTTCGTGCTTTCAGTTTCAGAAGCCAGAACCAAGCGGGCCGCCGGCCAGGGTACGAGGCACATGCCGCACCGCTTCGTTCTGTCTCTCTGACGTCTGACCTCTATCCGGAGCATCCATGGCGTATTCTTACACCGAAAAGAAGCGTATCCGTAAAAGTTTTGCCAAGCGGAGCGCCGTTCGTGACGTCCCCTTCCTGCTTGCAACGCAGATCGATTCCTTCGTCTCCTTCCTTCAGGCCGAAGTGCCGCCCGCCGAGAGGATCAACGACGGCCTGCAGGCAGCCTTCACCTCGATCTTCCCGATCGTGAGTCACAGCGGCAACGCACGCCTCGAGTTTGTCCAGTACATGCTGGGCGAGCCGGCCTTCGATGTGAAGGAATGCCAGCAGCGCGGCCTGACCTTCGCAGCGCCGCTGCGCGCACGTGTGCGACTGGTGATCCTCGATCGCGATGCGCCCAAGGAGACGATCAAGGAGGTCAAGGAACAGGAAGTGTACATGGGCGAGATCCCGCTCATGACGGTGACCGGCTCGTTCGTCATCAATGGTACCGAGCGCGTCATCGTGTCGCAGCTCCACCGCTCGCCGGGTGTTTTCTTCGACCACGATCGTGGCAAGACGCACTCTTCCGGCAAGCTGCTGTTCTCGGCGCGCATCATCCCCTACCGCGGTTCGTGGCTCGACTTCGAGTTCGATCCCAAGGATTGCCTGTTCTTCCGCGTCGACCGTCGCCGCAAGATGCCGGCGACCATCCTGCTACGCGCAATCGGCATGGGGCAGGAAGACATCCTCGAGGCCTTCCACGACTTCGACAACTTCACCAGCACCGGTGACGGCTTCGAGTTCGAGATCGTCCCCGAACGCCTCCGTGGCGAAGTCGCGCGTTTCGACATCGCTGATGGCAACGGCAAGCTGATCGTCGCGCGCGACAAGCGCATCACCGCGAAGCACATTCGCGAACTCGACCAGGCTGGCATCAAGCGTATTGCGGTGCCGGAAGACTTCGTCGTCGGTCGTGTGCTGGCAAAGAATCTTGTTGACGCCGAAACCGGCGAGATCGTCGCGCGTGCCAACGACGAGATCACCGAGGACGTGCTCGCGACGATCAAGGAGTCGTCGATTGCGACGTTCCAGACCCTGTTCATCAACGATCTCGACCGCGGTGGCTACATCTCGCAAACGCTTCGCATTGACGAGACCACCGACCAGTGGGCCGCGCGCGTCGCGATCTACCGGATGATGCGTCCGGGCGAGCCGCCCACCGAAGAGGCGGTCGAGGCCCTGTTCCAGGGACTGTTCTACTCCGAGGAACGTTACGATCTGTCCGCCGTCGGCCGCATGAAGTTCAACCGCCGCGCCTATCCTGAAAACATCGACGACCGCGCACCGGGCTGGTGGAAGCGCTTCTACGCCAAGGCGTCCGAAGGTGGCGAGATCACCGCCGGCACGCTGTGCGACCAGGATCTGCTCGCCGTGATCGGCGTGCTGGTCGAACTGCGCAACGGCCGTGGCGAGATCGACGACATCGATCACCTCGGCAACCGTCGTGTGCGTTCGGTCGGCGAACTCGCCGAGAACCAGTTCCGTGCCGGTCTGGTGCGCGTCGAGCGTGCGGTCAAGGAACGTCTGTCGCAGGCTGAATCCGACAACCTGATGCCGCACGACCTGATCAACGCCAAGCCCATCTCGGCAGCGATCAAGGAGTTCTTCGGCTCCAGTCAGCTGTCGCAGTTCATGGACCAGACCAACCCGCTGTCCGAGATCACCCACAAGCGCCGCGTCTCGGCGCTCGGCCCGGGCGGTCTGACGCGCGAGCGCGCCGGCTTCGAGGTGCGCGACGTGCACCCGACCCACTACGGCCGCGTATGCCCGATCGAGACGCCGGAAGGTCCGAACATCGGCCTGATCAACTCCCTCGCGGTGTATGCCCGCACCAATACCTACGGCTTCCTCGAGACGCCGTACCGCAAGGTGCAGGACGGCAAGGTGACCGACCAGATCGATTACCTGTCGGCGATCGAGGAAGGCCACTACATCATCGCCCAGGCGAACGCCGACGTGAGCGCCGATGGTGCGCTGCTGGGCGACCTGGTGTCGTGCCGCCACAAGGGCGAGTTCATGCTCTCGATGCCCGAGCAGGTGCAGTACATGGACGTGGCGCCCGGCCAGATCGTGTCGGTCGCGGCCTCGCTGATCCCGTTCCTCGAGCACGACGATGCGAACCGCGCGCTGATGGGTGCGAACATGCAGCGTCAGGCCGTGCCCTGCCTGCGCCCCGAGAAGCCTTTGGTCGGCACCGGTATCGAGCGCACCGTGGCGGTCGACTCCGGTACCGTGGTGCAAGCGCGCCGTGGCGGTGTCGTGGATTACATCGACGCGAACCGTGTCGTGATCCGGGTGCATGACAACGAAGCTCTGGCGGGCGAAGTCGGCGTCGACATCTACAACCTGATCAAGTACACCCGCTCCAACCAGAACACCAACATCAACCAGCGTCCGGTTGTGAAGGTGGGGGACATCCTCGCAAAGGGCGACGTGATCGCCGACGGTGCGTCGACCGACCTAGGCGAACTTGCGCTCGGCCAGAACATGCTGGTCGCGTTCATGCCCTGGAACGGCTACAACTTCGAGGATTCGATCCTGATCTCGGAGCGCGTGGTTGCGGACGACCGCTTCACCTCGATCCACATCGAGGAGCTCACCGTCGTTGCGCGCGACACCAAGCTCGGGCCCGAGGAAATCACCCGCGACATCGCCTCGCTGGGTGAGGCGCAGATGTCGCGCCTGGACGAGTCCGGCATCGTGTACATCGGCGCCGAGGTCAAGGCCGGCGACGTGCTGGTGGGCAAGGTCACGCCGAAGGGCGAAACGCAGCTCACGCCGGAAGAGAAGCTGCTGCGCGCGATCTTCGGCGAGAAGGCCTCCGACGTGAAGGACACCTCGCTGCGCGTGCCGTCCGGCATGGTCGGTACCGTCATCGACGTGCAGGTATTCACCCGCGAAGGCATCGAGCGCGACAAGCGCGCCCAGTCGATCATCGACGACATGCTGCGCAGCTTCAAAACCGACCTCGCCGATCAGATGCGCATCGTCGAGCGCGATGCATTCGCACGTATGCGCCGCCTCATCGTCGGCAAGAAGGTGAACGGCGGCCCGCGCAAGCTCTCCAAGGGCGCGGACGTCACCGACGAGTACCTCGATTCGCTCGAGCCCTACCACTGGTTCGACATCCGTATGGCGGATGAAGAACTCGCGGCGCAGCTCGAGGCGATCCGCGAAGGCCTCGAAAACACCCGCAAGGATTTCGAGGTGGCCTTCGAGGTCAAGAAGAAGAAACTCACCCAGGGCGACGAGCTGCCCCCTGGCGTGCAAAAGATGGTGAAGGTCCACCTCGCGGTCAAGCGTCGTTTGCAGCCTGGCGACAAGATGGCGGGGCGCCACGGCAACAAGGGTGTGGTCTCGCGCATCGTGCCGATCGAGGACATGCCCTACATGGCCGACGGCACGCCTGTCGACATCGCGCTGAACCCGCTCGGTGTGCCCTCGCGGATGAACATCGGTCAGATCCTCGAGACGCACCTCGGTCGTGCGGCTAAGGGGTTGGGCCAGCGCATCGACGAGATGCTGCGTCGCAATGCGGCGGTGTCGGAAGTGCGCGGTCTGATCGACCAGATCTACAACGGCTGCGGCAAGGGGGCCGATATTGGCGCTCTCACCGACGTGGAGATCACCGATCTCGCCAATAACCTCAAGAAGGGTGTGCCCTTCGCGACGCCGGTGTTCGACGGTGCCACCGAGGAGGAGATCGAGGCGATGTTCGAACTCGCCGGTCTCGACAAGTCGGGCCAGGTGACGCTCTACGACGGCCGCACCGGCGATGCGTTCGACCGCAAGGTCACGGTGGGTTACAAGCATGTGCTGAAGCTGCACCACCTCGTCGATGACAAGATGCACGCGCGCTCCACCGGCCCTTACTCGCTGGTGACGCAGCAGCCGCTGGGCGGCAAGGCGCAGTTCGGTGGCCAGCGTTTCGGTGAGATGGAAGTGTGGGCGCTGGAAGCTTACGGTGCGGCATACACGCTGCAGGAGATGCTGACGGTCAAGTCCGACGATGTGACCGGCCGTACCAAGGTCTATGAGAGCATCGTGAAGGGCGAGCACAAGATCGACGCCGGCATGCCGGAGTCCTTCAACGTGCTGGTGAAGGAAATCCGCTCGCTCGCGATCGACATCGATCTGGACAATCATTGACCCGGGTGTGAAGCCCCTAACGCATACCCGGATGGAGTGACATATGAAGAGCCTGCTCGCTGACCTGTTCAAGCAAACCCTGCCGAACGAGGACGAGTTCGATGCGATCACCGTCGGCCTCGCGTCGCCGGACAAGATCCGCTCCTGGTCGTACGGCGAAGTGAAAAAGCCCGAGACCATCAACTACCGCACCTTCAAGCCCGAGCGCGATGGCCTTTTCTGCGCCAAGATCTTCGGGCCGGTGAAGGACTACGAGTGCCTGTGCGGCAAGTACAAGCGCCTCAAGCATCGTGGTGTGATCTGCGAGAAGTGCGGCGTGGAAGTCACGCTGTCGAAGGTGCGCCGAGAGCGCATGGGCCATATCGAGCTCGCCTCGCCGGTTGCCCACATCTGGTTCCTGAAGAGCCTGCCGAGCCGCCTCGGCATGGTGCTCGACATGACCCTGCGCGACATCGAGCGCGTGCTTTACTTCGAAGCCTTCGTCGTGGTCGAGCCGGGCATGACCCCGCTCAACCGCGGCCAGCTGCTGACCGAGGACGACTACCTCGGCAAGGTCGAGGAGTACGGTGACGACTTCGACGCGGCGATGGGCGCGGAGGGCATCCGTGAGCTGCTGCGCACGCTCGACCTCAACAATGAGGTCGACAAGCTGCGTGGTGAGCTCGAGACCACCGGTTCCGAGGCCAAGGTCAAGAAGTTCTCCAAGCGCCTGAAGGTGCTCGAGGCCTTCCAGGCCTCCGGCATCAAGCCGGAATGGATGATCCTCGAAGTCCTGCCAGTTCTGCCGCCGGACCTGCGTCCGTTGGTGCCGCTGGATGGCGGCCGCTTCGCGACCTCGGACCTGAACGATCTGTATCGCCGCGTCATCAACCGTAACAACCGCCTCAAGCGTCTGCTGGAGCTGAAGGCGCCCGAGATCATCGTGCGCAACGAAAAGCGCATGTTGCAGGAAGCTGTCGACTCGTTGCTCGACAACGGCCGTCGCGGCAAGGCGATGACCGGCGCCAACAAGCGTCCGCTGAAGTCGCTCGCCGACATGATCAAGGGCAAGGGTGGCCGCTTCCGTCAGAACCTGCTCGGCAAGCGCGTCGACTACTCCGGCCGCTCGGTCATCGTCGTCGGCCCGCAGCTCAAGTTGCACCAGTGCGGCCTGCCCAAGCTGATGGCGCTCGAGTTGTTCAAGCCCTTCATCTTCAACAAGCTCGAGTTGATGGGTCTCGCGACCACGATCAAGCAGGCGAAGAAGATGGTGGAGTCGCAGGAACCGGTGGTGTGGGACATCCTCGAAGAGGTGATCCGTGAGCATCCGGTGATGCTGAACCGCGCCCCGACGCTCCACCGCCTCGGCATTCAGGCCTTCGAGCCGGTGCTGATCGAAGGCAAGGCGATCCAACTCCATCCGCTCGTCTGCGTCGCGTTCAACGCCGACTTCGACGGCGACCAGATGGCGGTCCACGTGCCGCTGTCGCTGGAAGCGCAGATGGAAGCGCGCACGCTGATGCTGGCGTCCAACAACGTGCTGTCGCCCGCGAACGGCGAACCGATCATCGTGCCGTCGCAGGATATCGTGCTCGGCCTGTACTACGCGACTCGCGAAGGCGTGAATGCGCCGGGCGAAGGCATGAACCTGATGGACGTTGCCGAGGTCAAGCGCGCCTACGATGCTGGCGTTCTGTCCCTGCATGCGCGCATCTCGGTGCGTCTCAAGATCGTCGAGGTCACTGCCGAGGGCGAGAAGGTCGAGAAGATCTCTCGCTACTCCACCACCGCCGGCCGGGCCCTGCTGTCCGAGATCCTGCCGCCGGGCCTGCCCTTCTCGGTCATCGACAAGCCGCTGAAGAAGAAGGAAATCTCGCGCCTGATCAACACCTCCTTCCGCCGCTGCGGTCTGAAGGAGACCGTGATCTTCGCCGACAAGCTGATGCAGTTCGGCTTCCGCCTCGCGACCCGCGCCGGTATCTCGATCGCGGTCAAGGACATGCTCGTGCCAACGCAAAAGGATCCGCTGATCCACGCCGCCGAGCAGGAAGTGAAGGAGATCGCGCAGCAGTACGCGTCCGGTCTCGTCACCGATGGCGAGCGCTACAACAAGGTCGTGGACATCTGGGGCCGTGCGGGTGACCAGGTTGCGAAGGCGATGATGGACCAGCTTGGTCAGGAAGATGTCGTCGATCGCGAAGGCAAGACGGTCAAGCAGGAGTCGTTCAACTCGATCTACATGATGGCCGACTCGGGGGCGCGCGGCTCCGCGGCGCAGATCCGCCAGCTCGCCGGCATGCGTGGTCTGATGGCGAAGCCGGACGGCTCGATCATCGAGACGCCGATCACGACCAACTTCCGTGAAGGCCTGAACGTTCTGCAGTACTTCATTTCCACCCACGGTGCGCGTAAGGGCCTGGCAGATACGGCGCTGAAGACCGCGAACTCCGGCTACCTGACGCGTCGTCTGGTCGACGTCACCCAGGATCTGGTGGTGACCGAGGACGACTGCGGCACGCGCGAAGGCTTCGTGATGAAGGCCCTGATCGAGGGAGGCGAGGTTGTGGAGCCGCTGCGCGAGCGTATCCTCGGCCGGGTCTGCGTCGAGGACCTGGTGAACCCAGATACGCAGGAAACCGTCATCGAGGCCGGCACGATGCTGACCGAAGATTACGTTGACCTCATCGACAGCGTCGGTATCGACGAAGTGAAGGTGCGCACCGCGCTCACCTGCGAGACCCGCTATGGCATCTGCGCCAAGTGCTACGGTCGTGACCTTGGCCGCGGATCGATGGTGAACGCTGGCGAGGCGGTCGGTGTCATCGCCGCACAGTCGATCGGCGAGCCGGGTACGCAGCTCACGATGCGGACCTTCCACGTCGGCGGTGCGGCGTCACGGGCAGCCGCTGCGAGTGGCGTCGAGGCCAAGTCGGCCGGTACCATCCGCTTTGCCGGCAACATGCGTTACGTGACCAATGCCAAGGCCGAGAAGGTCGTCATTGCACGCTCGGCGGAAGTGGTGGTTGCGGACGAGATGGGCCGCGAGCGCGAGCGTCACAAGCTCCCCTACGGCGCGACGATGTTCGTCGACGACGGCATGGCGATCAAGGCCGGTGCTCAGCTCGCCGCGTGGGATCCGCACACCCGGCCGATCATCACCGAGTACGCAGGGACGGTGAAGTTCGAGAACGTCGAAGATGGTGTCACCGTCGCGAAGCAGATCGACGAAGTCACCGGTTTGTCCACGCTGGTGGTCATCGATGCAAAGCGTCGTTCCTCGGGTTCGACGACCAAGGGCGTGCGTCCACAGGTCAAGCTGCTCGACGCAGCGGGTGAGGAGATCAAGATCAGCGGCACCGATCACTCGGTGGCCATCACCTTCCAGGTCGGTTCGCTGATCACCGTGAAGGACGGCCAGCAGGTGAGCGTGGGTGACGTGCTCGCGCGTATCCCGCAGGAGTCTGCGAAGACCCGCGACATTACCGGGGGTCTGCCGCGCGTGGCCGAGCTCTTCGAAGCCCGGGCCCCCAAGGACGCGGGCGTGCTCGCCGAGTACACCGGTACGGTTTCGTTCGGCAAGGACACCAAGGGCAAGCAGCGCCTCGTGATCACGGAGCCGGACGGCACTGCGCACGAGTTCCTGATCCCGAAAGACAAACATCTGATGGTCCACGATGGTCAGGTCGTGAACAAGGGCGAACTCATTGTCGACGGTCCCGCCGATCCGCATGACATTCTGCGCCTGCAGGGCATCCAGGCCCTTGCACGCTACATCATCGACGAAGTGCAGGATGTTTATCGGTTGCAGGGTGTGAAGATCAACGACAAGCACATCGAGGTCATCGTCCGCCAGATGCTGCGCCGTGTCGTGATCACCGATCCGGGCAATTCTCGCTTCATTCGCGAGGAGCAGGTCGAGCGTTCCGACGTGCTCGAGGAGAACGAGCGACTCGAGGCCGAAGGCAAGCTGCCCGCACAGTACGAGAACGTACTGCTCGGGATCACCAAGGCGTCGCTGTCTACCGATTCGTTCATCTCCGCGGCGTCGTTCCAGGAAACGACACGGGTGTTGACCGAAGCGGCGATCATGGGCAAACGCGACGACCTCCGTGGTCTGAAGGAGAACGTCATCGTCGGTCGCCTCATCCCTGCGGGTACCGGTATGGCCTATCACCGCAATCGCAAGGCGCAAAACGCGGGCCTGGATCTCGGTGGTGATCATGCCTGGACAATAGGGCCGGATGCGCCGGTGGACCAGGGCAGCGAGGCGTCGGACGACGTACACGCCGGTTGACTTTCAATTGATTTTGACACTAAAATCCGGCCTCTCTATGCGGACTGACCAATCGTAGTCAGTCGCAGCCGGAATCATCCACCCAAGGCGGCCCTCGGCGGCTGCCTTGGTTTATTTGGAAATTCTTAAGCTATGCCAACAATCAATCAGCTCGTCCGCAATCCGCGGGAAAAAGTGGTCACCAAGAGCAAGGTGCCGGCGCTTGAGGCGTGTCCTCAAAAACGTGGCGTGTGCACGCGTGTGTACACCACGACACCGAAGAAGCCGAACTCCGCGCTGCGGAAAGTCGCCAAGGTTCGCTTGACGAACGGTTTCGAGGTCATCTCGTACATCGGCGGTGAGGGCCACAACCTGCAGGAGCACTCGGTCGTGCTGATTCGCGGCGGTCGTGTGAAGGATCTTCCGGGTGTGCGTTATCACATCGTCCGTGGCTCGCTGGATCTCCAGGGCGTCAAGGACCGCAAGCAGTCGCGCTCCAAGTACGGCGCGAAGCGTCCCAAGAAGGCCTGAGCCAGCTAAACCGAGAATAGTCAGAGGTCGTTATGCCCCGTCGTCGTGAAGTACCCAAGCGTGAAATCCTGCCTGATCCGAAGTTCGCTTCGCAGGATGTCTCGAAGTTCATCAACGTGATCATGCAGTCCGGCAAGAAGTCGGTCGCAGAGCGCATCGTCTATGGCGCGTTCGCCCACATCACCAGCAAGGCTGGCAAGGATCCGCTCGAGGTGTTCTCGGCTGCGGTCGGTAATGTGAAGCCGGTTGTCGAAGTCAAGAGCCGTCGTGTTGGTGGTGCGAACTACCAGGTTCCGGTTGAGGTTCGTCCGTCCCGTCGGATGGCGCTCTCGATGCGCTGGCTGCGTGAGGCGGCGCGCAAGCGTGCCGAGAAATCGATGGCTCAGCGCTTGGCTGGGGAGTTGCTGGAGGCGGCGGAAGGTCGCGGTGCTGCAATGAAGAAGCGCGATGAGGTTCATCGCATGGCTGAAGCAAACAAGGCCTTCTCACACTACCGCTTCTGATCTTTCTCTTGAGCGGTACATCGGGCCCTGTGAAGGGCTCGATTGTTTTCTGATGCATTAATTCGATCATCGCGCCGACTGTGCGCGACTCACTGAAGGTGGATTACCGTGGCCCGCAAGACTCCTATCGAGCGCTATCGCAATATCGGTATTTCGGCGCACATCGACGCTGGCAAGACGACGACGACCGAGCGCATCCTTTTTTACACCGGTGTGAACCACAAGATCGGTGAAGTGCATGATGGCGCAGCCACCATGGACTGGATGGAGCAGGAGCAGGAGCGCGGGATCACGATCACCTCCGCGGCGACGACTTGCTTCTGGAAGGGCATGGAAATGAACTTCCCTGAGCACCGCTTCAACATCATCGATACTCCGGGGCACGTCGACTTCACCATTGAGGTGGAGCGTTCGATGCGTGTGCTCGACGGCGCGTGCATGGTGTATTGCGCTGTGGGTGGTGTGCAGCCGCAGTCCGAGACCGTGTGGCGGCAGGCGACCAAGTACAAGGTGCCGCGCCTGGCGTTCGTGAACAAGATGGACCGCTCGGGTGCCAACTTCTTCAAGGTCGTCGAGCAAATGAAGACTCGCCTGAAGGCGAACCCGGTGCCCATCGTGATCCCGATCGGGGCGGAAGATGCGTTCAAGGGTGTTGTGGATCTCATCAAGATGAAGTCGATCATCTGGGATGAGGCCAGCCAGGGCATGAAGTTCGAGTATGGCGACATCCCGGCAGACTTGGTCGAGCTCGCCAACGAGTGGCGTGAGCAGATGGTCGAGGCTGCGGCAGAGGCCAACGAAGCGCTCATGAACGAATATCTCGAAAACGGCGAGCTGTCGGCCGAGAAGATCACCGAAGGTTTGCGTCAGCGTACGCTCGCATGCGAGATTCAGCCGATGCTGTGTGGTACGGCGTTCAAGAACAAGGGTGTTCAGCGCATGCTGGATGCGGTCATCGAGCTGCTGCCGTCGCCTGTAGATATTCCGCCCGTCACTGGCGTGGATGACGACGAGAAGGAAGTCAGCCGCAAGGCGGACGACAAGGAGAAGTTCTCCGCACTCGCGTTCAAGCTGATGACCGACCCGTTCGTTGGTCAGCTCACCTTCGTGCGCGTTTATTCCGGCGTGCTGAACTCCGGCGAGACCGTGCTGAACTCGGTGAAGAACAAGAAGGAGCGCATTGGCCGCATCCTGCAGATGCACGCGAACGAGCGCGAAGAAATCAAGGAAGTGCTGGCAGGCGACATCGCTGCGTGCGTGGGTCTCAAGGAAGTCACCACGGGTGAGACCCTTTGCGATCCGTCCGCTCCGATCATCCTCGAGCGCATGGTGTTCCCTGAGCCGGTGATTCACGTCGCGGTGGAGCCGAAGACCAAGGGCGACCAGGAAAAGATGGGCATCGCGCTGGGTCGTCTGGCGGCGGAAGACCCGTCGTTCCGTGTGCGTACCGACGAGGAGTCCGGCCAGACCATCATTTCCGGTATGGGCGAACTGCACCTCGAGATCATCGTCGACCGCATGAAGCGCGAGTTCAATGTCGAAGCCAATGTCGGTGCGCCGCAGGTGGCTTACCGTGAGGCTATTCGCAAGGCGGTCGAGCAGGAAGGCAAGTTCGTCAAGCAGTCGGGTGGTCGCGGTCAGTACGGTCACGTTTGGATCAAGCTCGAACCGAATGAGACCGGCAAGGGCTACGAGTTCGTCGATGCGATCAAGGGTGGTGTGGTCCCGCGCGAGTACATTCCCGCGGTTGACAAGGGCCTGCAGGATACGTTGCCCTCCGGCGTGCTCGCTGGCTTCCCGGTGGTGGACGTGAAGGTCACTCTGTTCGACGGCTCCTACCACGACGTGGACTCGAACGAAAACGCGTTCAAGATGGCCGCCTCGATGGCGTTCAAGGACGCGATGCGCAAGGCCAGTCCGGTGTTGCTGGAGCCGATGATGGCTGTTGCCGTCGAGACGCCGGAGGATTACATGGGCAACGTCATGGGCGACCTCTCCGGTCGTCGTGGCATCGTCCAGGGTATGGACGACATCCCCGGCGGGATGAAGGAAATCAAGGCGGAAGTGCCGCTCGCCGAGATGTTCGGCTACGCAACCCAACTGCGGTCGCTGACGCAGGGTCGCGCGACCTACTCGATGGAATTCAAGCACTACTCGGAAGCACCCAAGAGCGTTGCCGAGGCAGTGATCAACAATCGCAAGTAACAGGCTAATTCAGAGAGGACTTTCACATGGCCAAGGGTAAGTTTGAGCGTACGAAGCCGCACGTAAACGTTGGGACGATTGGTCACGTTGACCACGGCAAGACGACGCTGACTGCAGCGATCACGACGATTCTGTCGAAGAAGTTCGGTGGTGAGGCGAAGGCCTACGATCAGATCGACGCGGCGCCGGAAGAAAAGGCGCGCGGCATCACCATCAACACCGCGCACGTTGAGTATGAGACCGCGACGCGCCACTATGCGCACGTGGACTGCCCGGGTCACGCTGACTACGTGAAGAACATGATTACCGGTGCGGCCCAGATGGATGGCGCGATCCTGGTGTGCTCGGCCGCCGACGGCCCGATGCCGCAGACCCGCGAACACATCCTGCTGGCTCGTCAGGTCGGTGTGCCGTACATCATCGTGTTCCTGAACAAGTGCGACATGGTCGACGACGAAGAGCTGCTTGAGCTCGTCGAGATGGAAGTGCGCGAGCTGCTCTCGAAGTACGACTTCCCGGGCGACGACGTGCCCATCGTCAAGGGTTCGGCACTGAAGGCGCTGGAAGGCGACCAGAGCGACATCGGCGAAGCGGCGATCTTCCGTCTGGCCGATGCCCTCGACAGCTACATCCCGACGCCCGAGCGCGCCATCGACAAGCCCTTCCTGCTGCCGATCGAAGACGTGTTCTCGATCTCGGGTCGTGGCACCGTGGTGACCGGTCGTGTGGAGCGTGGCATCGTCAAGGTTGGTGAGGAAATCGAAATCGTCGGCATCAAGGCCACGGTGAAGACCACCTGCACGGGCGTGGAGATGTTCCGCAAGCTGCTCGATCAAGGTCAGGCCGGTGACAACGTCGGCGTGCTGCTGCGCGGCACCAAGCGTGAAGACGTCGAGCGCGGCCAGGTGCTGTGCAAGCCGGGCTCGATCAAGCCGCATACCCACTTCACCGGCGAAGTGTATGTGCTGTCGAAGGAAGAGGGTGGCCGTCATACCCCGTTCTTCAACAACTACCGTCCGCAGTTCTATTTCCGTACCACGGACGTGACCGGTTCGATCTCGCTGCCGGAAGGTACCGAGATGGTGATGCCGGGTGACAACGTGTCGATCACGGTGAAGCTGATTGCACCGATCGCAATGGAAGAAGGTCTGCGCTTCGCCATCCGTGAAGGTGGTCGTACCGTCGGTGCCGGCGTCGTCGCCAAGATCATCGAGTAATAACGCAATTCGCCCGGCGCATGGTGCGCCGGGCGCGCTCTTTGGGAAACAGTCATGCAAAACCAGAAGATCCGTATCCGTCTCAAGGCCTTCGACTACCGTCTCATCGATCAGTCGGCCCTGGAGATCGTTGACACCGCGAAGCGTACCGGTGCGGTCGTGCGTGGCCCGGTGCCGCTGCCGACGCGCCGGGAGCGCTTCGATGTGCTGCGTTCGCCGCACGTCAACAAGTCGTCGCGTGATCAGTTCGAAATCCGTACCCATCTGCGGTTGATGGACATCATCGACCCGACCGACAAGACTGTCGACGCATTGATGAAACTCGATCTGCCGGCGGGTGTTGACGTCGAAATCAAGCTCCAGTAAAGCATTCCCTTGCATTCGTGCGAGAAGGGCCGGTATAATCCGGCCCTTACGCTTTTTGGCGTAATTTTTTTGTTAGGGCCCGGTCAATCGCAACCGGGAATCAGGAGAAAAACATGAGTCTAGGCCTTGTCGGGCGCAAGGTTGGCATGACTCGCATTTTCGCAGAGGATGGTCGGACCATTCCTGTGACTGTGCTTGACGTGTCCAACAATCGTGTGACCCAGATCAAGACGACCGAGTCAGACGGCTATTCGGCCGTGCAGGTGACTTTCGGTACCAAGCGCGCCAATCGCGTGGGCAAGCCGCTCGCAGGCCATCTGGCCAAGGCGGGTGTAGAGGCGGGTCACATTCTGCGCGAATTCACCGTCGCTCCCGAACAGCTGAGCTCGCTCAAGGCGGGTGATCACATCAGCGTCGAGCTCTTTGCCGTGGGTCAGAAGGTCGATGTGACCGGCACCACGATCGGCAAGGGCTTCTCGGGTTCGATCAAGCGTCACCACTTCTCGTCCAACCGCGCATCGCACGGTAACTCGATCTCGCACAATGCGCCGGGTTCGATCGGCATGGCGCAGGATCCCGGTCGTGTGTTTCCCGGCAAGCGGATGGCTGGTCATCTGGGTGCGGTGACCCGCACCACGCAGGGTCTCGAGGTTGTGCGTGTCGATGTCGAGCGTCAATTGCTCCTGGTCAAGGGGGCGGTGCCGGGCTCGAAGGGTGGTGATGTCTTTGTCCGTCCTGCGGTCAAGGCGTGAGCGAGGGCACAATGGAACTCAAGCTATTGAATGAGCGGGGTGAGCAGGCGGCAACGCTGCAGGCCTCCGATGCGCTGTTTGCGCGTGAATACAACGAAGCGCTGGTGCACCAGGTCGTGGTGGCCTATATGGCCAATGCACGCTCCGGCAACCGTGCCCAGAAGGGTCGCGCGGAAGTCGCGAAGTCGACGCACAAGCCGTGGCGCCAGAAAGGTACCGGCCGTGCGCGTTCCGGTATGGCATCCAGCCCGATCTGGCGCGGAGGCGGCAAGGCCTTCCCGAACAAGCCGGACGAGAACTTCTCCCAGAAGGTCAACCGCAAGATGTTCCGCGCCGGTGTCGCTGCGATCCTGTCGCAGCTCGCGCGCGAAGACCGGCTGGCCGTGGTCGAGGACTTCTCGGTCGAGGCGCCGAAGACCAAGCTCCTCACCGAGAAGCTGAAGGGTATGGGTCTGGATTCCGTGCTGGTCATCACCGATCAGTTCGACGAGAACCTGTATCTGTCTGCGCGCAACCTGCACAAGGTGCTGGTGCTCGAGGTTTCCGAAACCGATCCGGTTTCGCTGGTGCATTTTGCCAAGGTCATCGTCACCAAGGGTGCGTTGGCGAAGATGGAGGAGGTCTGGCAATGAGCGGATTCAGCCAGGAGCGTCTGATGCAGGTGCTGCTCGCGCCCCAGATCTCCGAAAAGGCGACTTACATCGCCGACAAGAACGAGCAAGTGGTGTTTCGTGTCGCGACCACCGCGACCAAGCCTGAAGTGAAGGCCGCTGTTGAACTGCTGTTCAAGGTGGGCGTCGAGTCGGTGCAGATCTGCAACGTCAAGGGCAAGGTCAAGCGGTTCGGCAAGATGACCGGGCGCAGGAAGGGCTGGAAGAAGGCATTCGTGTGCCTGAAGCCGGGCCAGGAAATCAACTTCGCGTCCGGGGAGTAATCAGATGGCACTCGTGAAACTCAAGCCGACTTCGGCTGGCCGTCGGGCGATGGTGAAGGTCGTCAACAAGGATCTTCACAAGGGTCGTCCGTTCGCCGGGCTGGTCGAGAAGAAGCTCAGCAAGGGTGGTCGTAACAACAACGGCCACATCACCGTACGCCACCAGGGCGGCGGTCACAAGCAGCACTACCGCATCGTGGATTTTCGTCGCGACAAGGATGGCATCGTCGGTCGCGTGGAGCGCATCGAGTACGATCCCAACCGCTCGGCGCATATCGCGCTGCTGTGTTATGCGGATGGCGAGCGTCGCTACATCATTGCGCCGCGTGGCGTGGAAGTCGGTCAGCAACTCATGAGCGGCTCGGAAGCGCCGATCAAGCCGGGTAACACCCTGCCGATCCGCAACATTCCGGTCGGTTCGACGATCCACTGCGTCGAGATGCTGCCGGGCAAGGGTGCGCAGATTGCGCGTTCCGCGGGCGCTTCGGTCCAGTTGCTGGCGCGAGAGGGTGTGTACGCGCAGATCCGTCTGCGTTCCGGTGAAGTGCGTCGTGTGCACGTCGAGTGTCGCGCCACCATCGGTGAAGTCGGCAACTCCGAGCACTCGCTGCGCAAGATCGGCAAGGCAGGCGCGAATCGTTGGCGTGGTATCCGTCCGACCGTTCGTGGTACGGCGATGAACCCGATCGATCACCCGCACGGCGGTGGTGAGGGTCGTACGGGCGAGGGCGGTGTGCCGCGCAGCCCGTGGGGTCAGCCCGCCAAGGGCTATCGTACGCGCAGTAACAAGCGTACCGACAGCATGATCGTTCAGCGCCGGCACAAGCGGTAAGGGGTAGGAAATGGCACGTTCAATCAAGAAAGGCCCGTTCGTCGACGCGCATCTTCTCAAGAAGGTTGACGCCGCACGTGCGAGCAATGACAAGCGTCCGATCAAGACGTGGTCGCGCCGTTCGACGGTGCTCCCCGATTTCGTCGGTCTGACCATCGCCGTGCATAACGGTCGCCAGCATGTTCCGGTTTTCGTGTCCGAGAACATGGTCGGCCACAAGCTCGGCGAATTCGCGCTGACCCGTACGTTCAAGGGCCACGCTGCGAGCAAGAAGGCTAAGAGGTAATACGCACCATGGAAACCAAAGCGATTCTCCGCGGCGTACGTCTGTCCGCACAAAAGGGGCGCCTGGTGGCAGACCAGGTGCGTGGCAAGCCTGTCGATCAGGCGATCAACATCCTGGCCTTCTCGCCCAAGCGTGGTGCCGGAATCATCCGCAAGGTCGTGGAGTCGGCGATTGCGAATGCCGAGCACAACGACGGCGCAGACATCGATGCTCTGAAGGTCAAGACCATCTATGTCGAAGAAGGCACCTCGCTGAAGCGCTTCGCAGCGCGTGCAAAAGGGCGTGGTAACCGCATCCTCAAGCCGACGTGTCACATCTACGTGACGGTCGGGGAGTAAGGAAAGACTATGGGTCAGAAAATTCATCCTACCGGCTTCCGTCTCGCGGTCACGCGTGACTGGAGTTCCCGCTGGTTTTCGGCTGGTAGCGGTTACGCGACCATGCTGCATGAAGACCTCAAGGTTCGCGACTACCTGAAGAAGCGCCTCGCACATGCCTCGCTGGGCCGTATCGTCATCGAGCGTCCCGCAAAGAACGCACGCATCACCCTGTTCTCGGCGCGTCCTGGTGTGGTGATCGGCAAGAAGGGCGAGGACATCGAGACGCTCAAGCGCGATCTGCAGAAGATCATGGGCGTGCAGGTCCACGTCAATATCGAGGAAATTCGCAAGCCGGAAACCGACGCTCAACTGATCGCCGACTCGATCGCTCAGCAGCTCGAGAAGCGCATCATGTTCCGCCGCGCGATGAAGCGTGCGATGCAGAATGCGATGCGCCTGGGTGCGCAGGGCATCAAGATCATGAGTGCGGGTCGCCTCAATGGTGCAGAGATCGCGCGGACCGAGTGGTACCGCGAGGGTCGGGTTCCTTTGCATACTCTGCGTGCCGATATCGACTACGGCGTATCCGAGGCCAAGACCACCTACGGCATCATCGGCATCAAGGTTTGGGTCTACAAGGGCGACATGTTGGGCCGCAACGAGCGTCCGGCGGTCGTCGAGCCCGACAACGATGCGCGCCGTCCGCGCCGTGCGCCGCGTAATGATGCGGATAACCGTGGTGCCAAGCGCCCGCCCCGTCGGGATGGTGCGTCGGCAGATGCCGACAAGGCCGGCAAACGAACCAGGAAACCAGGAGTAGACGATGCTGCAGCCGTCTAGAAGAAAGTACCGCAAGGAACAGAAGGGGCGTAACACCGGCGTCGCCACGCGTGGCGCCAAGGGCAGCGTCGGAGAGTTCGGGCTCAAGGCGATTGGTCGCGGCCGTCTCACCGCGCGTCAGATCGAGTCTGCGCGTCGTGCGATGACTCGCCACATCAAGCGTGGCGGCCGCATCTGGATCCGCATCTTCCCGGACAAGCCGATTTCGAAGAAGCCGGCCGAAGTCCGTATGGGTAACGGCAAGGGTAACCCCGAGTACTGGGTCGCCGAGATCCAGCCGGGCAAGGTGCTGTACGAAATGGATGGCGTGAGCGAAGAGCTCGCGCGCGAGGCCTTCCGTCTTGCGGCCGCCAAGTTGCCGCTCGAGACGACCTTTGTGCATCGTCATCTGGGGTGATCATGAAAGCAAGCGAACTTCGCGCCAAGAGCGCGGAAGAACTCAACAAGGAATTGCTGGAGTTGTTGAAGGCCCAGTTTTCGCTGCGCATGCAGCTGGCCACGCAGCAACTCGGCAATACGAGCCAACTCGGCAAGGTGCGCCGCGACATCGCGCGCGTTCGTACCCTGCTGACTGAAAAGGCGATTGCAAAATGACCGAGCAGGTTGAAAAGGTTCGACGCGCCCTGATTGGTCGTGTCGTCAGTGACAAGATGCAGAACACCGTCACGGTCCTTGTCGAGCGCCGTGTGAAGCATGCGTTGTACGGCAAGATCATCACGCGTTCGGCGAAGTATCACGCCCATGTGGAAGGCGGGCTCGCGACGCAAGGTGATCTGGTGGAGATCGAGGAGTGCCGTCCGATTTCCAAGACCAAGACCTGGCGAGTTGCAAAGGTTCTCGAAAAAGCGCGCGTCATCTGAGCTCTGAAAAAAGCGGGTTTACGGCTTGGCAAGCTATTGTCAAGCTGTTAAACTCGCATTCTTTGCTTCTGCTCGAAAGAGCTCGTTACCCGTACGGGTTCCAAGACTGACCGCTTCGCGGGCAAAGTTGGAGATAAATTCATGATTCAAATGCAGTCCATGCTGGACGTGGCGGACAATTCCGGCGCGCGTTCGGTGATGTGTATCAAGGTGCTCGGCGGCTCGAAGCGTCGCTATGCGGGCATCGGCGATGTCATCAAGGTCTCCATCAAGGATGCGGCTCCTCGCGGGCGCGTCAAGAAGGGCGATGTCTATAACGCCGTGGTGGTGCGTACCGCCAAGGGTGTGCGTCGTCCCGATGGGTCGCTGGTGCGTTTCGATGGCAATGCCGCGGTGTTGCTGAACAACAAGCTCGAGCCGATCGGCACGCGCATCTTCGGGCCGGTCACGCGCGAGCTGCGTGGCGAGAAGTTCATGAAGATCGTCTCGCTTGCGCCAGAAGTGCTGTAAGGGGTGAATTCATGAACAAGATCCGCAAGGGTGATGAAGTCGTCGTGCTCGCCGGCAAGGACAAGGGTCGTCGCGGTGTGGTGCGGGCTCGTGTTGGCGACGAGCAGGTGTTGGTCGAAGGTGTCAATCGTGCCAAGAAGCACGTGCGTCCGAACCCCATGAAGGGTGAGACGGGCGGCATCATCGAGAAGGAAATGCCGATCCATATTTCGAATGTTGCGCTGTTCAATCCTGCTTCGCAATCGGCTGATCGCGTCGGGATCAAGGTGCTTGAAGACGGCAAGAAAGTGCGCGTGTTCAAGTCCAACGGCGAACTGGTCGATGCATAAGGAGTGACCATGGCGCGTTTGCAGCAGTTCTACAAGGAAACGGTCGCTCCTGGCCTTCAGGTCAAGTTCGGCTACAAATCGGTGATGGAGATTCCGCGCATCACCAAGATCACGCTCAACATGGGTGTGGGCGAGGCGGTTGGCGACAAGAAGATTCTTGAGCATGCGGTGTCCGACATGGCGAAGATCGCCGGTCAGAAGCCGGTCGTGACCAAGGCCAAGAAGTCGATCGCGGGCTTCAAGATCCGTGATGGCTATCCCATCGGTTGCATGGTCACGCTTCGTGGGCCGCGCATGTACGAATTTCTGGATCGCCTTGTGACGATCGCGATGCCGCGTATCCGTGACTTCCGTGGTATCGGCGGCAAGGGTTTCGACGGCCGTGGCAACTACAACCTGGGTGTCAAGGAGCAGATCATTTTCCCGGAGATCGAGTACGACAAGATCGACGCGCTGCGGGGGATGAACATCAGCATCACGACGACGGCCAAGAATGATCAGGAAGCGCGCGCCCTGCTGGCTGCGTTCAAGTTTCCTTTCAAGAATTGAGGGTGTTATGGCGAAACTGGCTCTGATCAATCGCGAAGAAAAGCGCCGCAAGACGGTGGCGAAGTTTGCCGCCAAGCGTAGCGCGCTGATCGCCCAAATCAATGACATGAAGCTTGCCGAGGAAGAGCGCATGGCTGCGCGCCTCAAGCTTCAGCAGTTGCCGCGTAATGCCAGCCCGGTGCGTGAGCGCCGTCGTTGCGAGCTGACCGGTCGTCCGCGCGGCGTGTTCCGCAAGTTCGGTCTGTGCCGCAACAAGTTGCGCGATCTCGCCTTCAAGGGCGAGGTCCCTGGCATGACCAAGGCGAGCTGGTAAGGAGAATTTCTGATGAGTATGTCCGATCCCATCGCCGATATGCTGACGCGTATCCGGAATGGTCAGCAGGCGCAAAAGGCGACTGTGGTCATGCCGAGTTCCAAAGTCAAGGTTTCCATCGCCCAGGTGTTGAAGGACGAGGGTTACATCGATTCGTTCTCGGTGCGTCAGGCTGACGGTAAGGCCGAGCTTGAAGTCGTGTTGAAGTATTACGCAGGTCGTCCGGTCATCGAGCGCCTCGAGCGCGTGAGTCGTCCTGGTCTGCGGGTCTACAAGGGCAGCGAGAAGCTGCCGACGGTCATGAATGGCCTGGGTGTCGCCATCGTGTCGACCCCGCGTGGCGTCATGACGGATCGTGCCGCACGCGCTGGCCGCGTCGGTGGCGAAGTCATCTGCTACGTGGCCTAAGGGGGAGTTATGTCTCGTGTAGCTAAGAATCCGGTGCAGCTCCCCGCTGGTGTGGATGTCACGATCGGTGTTGGTGAAGTTACCGTGAAGGGCCCGCTCGGCGTGCTGACGCAGTACATCGGGAACTCGGTCGAGGTCGTTCGCGAAGGCAGTGCGGTGACCTGCAAGGCCATCGATGGTGCTGCCAACGCGCGGGCTATGTCCGGCACCGTTCGTGCTCTGATCGCAAACATGGTCAGCGGTGTGAGCAAGGGTTTCGAGAAGAAGCTGAACCTGGTTGGTGTGGGTTATCGTGCCCAGGCTCAGGGTGACAAGCTGAATCTGTCGCTCGGCTTCTCGCACCCGGTGGTGCATCAGATGCCGGCCGGCGTGAAGGTTGAAACACCGACGCAGACCGAGATCGTGATCAAGGGTATCGACAAGCAGCAGATCGGCCAGGTTGCGGCCGAGGTGCGTGCTTACCGCCAGCCTGAGCCCTACAAGGGCAAGGGTGTCCGTTACTCGGACGAGGTGGTGGTGCTCAAGGAAACCAAGAAGAAGTAAGGGCCGTTCGACATGAACAAGAAAGAAGTTCGCCTGCGTCGCGCTCGTAAAACCCGAGCCAAGATCGCAGAACTCAAGGCGGTGCGCCTCACTGTTTTCCGTTCGAACTCGCACATCTACGCTCAGGTCATCTCGGGCTGCGGATCGCGCGTTCTGGCAGCGGCCTCGACCGTTGAAGCGGATGTGCGCAGTCAGGTTGCCAATGGCGGCAACAAGGCTGCAGCCGTGCTGGTCGGCAAGCTGATTGCCGAGCGCGCCAAGGCTGCGGGCGTCGAGACGGTTGCGTTCGATCGCGCCGGTTTCCTTTATCACGGTCGCGTCAAGGCGCTGGCCGAGGCGGCCCGTGAAGGCGGCCTCCAGTTCTAAGCGGGGATTCTAATGGCCAAGCAACAAAACAAGCGTTCGCAGGCTCCCGAGGAACGGGAAGATTCGCTGCGCGAGAAAATGGTCGCGATCAATCGCGTCACCAAAGTCGTGAAGGGCGGTCGTATCCTCGGCTTCGCTGCGCTGACGGTGGTCGGCGACGGCGACGGCAGCATCGGCATGGGCAAGGGCAAGTCGCGTGAAGTGCCGGTCGCGGTGCAGAAGGCAATGGACGAGGCTCGTCGCAAGATGACCCGCATCGCGCTGCGCAACGGCACGCTGCAACATACGGTGATTGGCAAGCACGGCGCGTCCGAAGTGCTGATGCAGCCGGCACCCAGCGGTACCGGCATCATCGCGGGCGGCCCGATGCGCGCCGTGTTCGAAGTGATGGGCGTGACCGACGTGATCTGCAAGTGCATCGGCTCGACCAATCCCTATAACGTGGTGCGCGCGACGATCAACGGCTTGCTGGCGATCAACACGCCGGCCGAGATTGCTGCCAAGCGTGGCAAGTCGGTCGAAGAGATTCTGGGGTAAGACATGTCCGACAAGAAAATCAAGGTCACGCTCGTGAAGAGCGTGATCGGGACGAAAGAGTCGCATCGCGCAACCGTGCGTGGTCTGGGGCTGCGTCGTCTGAATCACACGGTCGAGCTGCAGGATTCGCCTGAAGTGCGCGGCATGATCAACAAGGTCTCGTACCTGGTGAAGGCGGAGGGTTGAGATGCGCCTGAATGCAATTAAGCCGGCCGAAGGCTCCAAGAAGGCTGCACGTCGCGTCGGCCGCGGTATCGGTAGTGGTCTGGGCAAGACTTGCGGTCGCGGTCACAAGGGCCAAAAGTCGCGTGCGGGTGGTTTCCACAAGGTGGGCTTCGAGGGTGGTCAGATGCCGCTGCAGCGTCGCCTTCCGAAGCGTGGCTTCGTTTCGCTGACGGGGGCCCGCAACGCCGAGGTGACGCTGTCGGAGCTCGGCAAGCTGCCGGTCGAAGATATCGACTTGCTGGTGCTGATGCAGGCCGGGTTGATCCCCGCGGATTCGCTTTCGGCGAAGGTGATCCTGTCGGGTGAGATCGGCAAGAAGGTCACCCTGCGTGGCGTGGGCGCGACCAAGGGTGCGAAGGCTGCGATCGAGGCGGCCGGTGGCTCGGTGAGCGCCGAGTAAGGCGAGGTTGACTCGTGGCAAATAATGCGGCCGCAGTCGGGAAGTCGGGGCGCTTTGGTGATCTGAAGCGCCGCATCCTGTTCCTGCTGGGGGCGTTGATCGTTTACCGGATCGGCGCACACATTCCTGTACCGGGTATCGACCCGGAGAAGCTTGCGGAGTTGTTCCAGTCGCAGGCGGGCGGGATCCTCGGCGTGTTCAACCTTTTCTCGGGCGGCGCGTTGTCGCGCTTCACGATCTTCGCGCTCGGGATCATGCCTTACATCTCGGCGTCGATCATCATGCAGTTGATGACCGTCGCAGTCCCGCAGTTCGAGGCGCTCAAGAAGGAAGGCGAGGCAGGTCGGCGCAAGATCACGCAGTACACCCGCTACGGCACGGTGGTTCTGGCTTTCGCTCAGTCGCTGGGTATTGCGATCGCGCTTGAAGGTCAGGCGGGTCTCGTGCTCGATCCCGGGCTCATGTTCCGTTTCGTCACCGTGGCAACCCTGGTGACCGGGACGATGTTCCTGATGTGGCTGGGTGAGCAGATCACGGAGCGTGGTATCGGCAACGGGATCTCGTTGATCATCTTCGCCGGTATTGCTGCAGGGTTGCCGGCTGCAATCGGTGGCTTGTTCGAACTGGTGCGTACCGGGGCGATGCATCCCTTCACCGCGTTGCTGATCTGCGTGCTGGTGGTGCTGGTTACCGCGTTCGTGGTGTTCGTGGAGCGCGGACAACGGAAGATTCTGGTCAACTATGCGAAGCGCCAGGTCGGCAACAAGGTGTATGGCGGACAGAGCTCGCATCTCCCGCTGAAGTTGAACATGGCGGGGGTGATCCCACCGATCTTCGCGTCGAGCATCATTCTGTTCCCGGCGACGCTGGGTCAGTGGTTCGGCGCCTCGGAGGGTATGAGCTGGTTGCGCGACATCTCTTCGACGTTGGCACCCGGGCAGCCGATCTACGTGATCCTTTACGCCGTGGCGATCATCTTCTTCTGCTTCTTCTACACCGCGCTGGTGTTCAACGCGAAGGAGACGGCGGACAACCTGAAGAAGAGCGGGGCATTCGTGCCGGGGATCAGGCCGGGTGACCAGACGGCGCGATACATCGACAAGATTCTCACGCGGCTGACATTGGTCGGGGCGGTGTATATCACGCTGGTGTGTCTGATCCCGGAGTTTCTGATCCTGCAGTGGAACGTGCCGTTCTATTTCGGTGGTACGTCGCTGTTGATCATCGTGGTCGTGACGATGGACTTCATGACGCAGGTCCAGTCTCACGTGATGTCTCATCAGTACGAGAGCCTGTTGAAGAAAGCCAACTTCAAAGGCTCAGGTTTGTCCGGCAGGTAAGAGATGTCCAAGGAAGACGTTATCGAGATGCAGGGTGAGGTTCTCGAGAACCTCCCGAACGCCACCTTCCGGGTCAAACTGGAGAATGGACACGTCGTGCTGGGCTACATCTCGGGAAAGATGCGCATGCACTACATCCGCATTCTTCCCGGTGACAAGGTCACCGTGCAGCTGACACCGTACGACCTTTCAAAAGCCCGGATCGTGTTCCGGACAAAGTAATCAGGAAACAGGAGCAAGGAAATGAGAGTTCAGGCTTCGGTGAAACGTCTTTGCCGCAATTGCAAGATCGTTCGTCGTAAAGGCGTGGTGCGTGTGATCTGCACCGATCCGCGCCACAAGCAGCGCCAGGGTTGATTGGCGACAGCGCTGAGATTAAAATTTAATGTTTCGCTTTTTGGGGTAAAAGAATGGCCCGTATCGCTGGGGTAAACATTCCTAATCACAAGCATGCCGAAATCGCGCTGACCGCCATTTTTGGGATCGGCCGGACGCGTGCTCAACTGATTTGTGACGCAGCCAATGTGGTTCGCTCGACCAAGATCAAGGATCTGACCGAGTCCGACATGGAGCGCCTGCGTGACGAGGTCGGCAAGTTCGTGGTGGAGGGTGACTTGCGTCGTGAAGTCACGATGAACATCAAGCGCCTGATGGACCTCGGCTGCTATCGTGGCCTGCGTCATCGTCGCGGTCTGCCGCTGCGTGGTCAGCGCACCCGCACCAATGCACGTACGCGCAAGGGGCCGCGCAAGGCCATTGCCGGCAAGAAGAAGTGATAGGGGTTAAGAATGGCTAAGACTGCCACGAAGGTTCGCAAGAAGGTCAAGAAGAACGTCGCCGAGGGTATCGCCCACGTGCACGCCAGCTTCAACAACACCATCATCACTATCACCGACCGCCAGGGCAATGCGCTTTCCTGGGCCACCTCGGGTGGCGCAGGCTTCAAGGGTTCGCGCAAGAGCACGCCGTTTGCAGCGCAGGTCGCTGCCGAAGCGGCTGGCAAGGCGGCGCAGGAATGTGGTGTGAAGAATCTGGAAGTTCGCATCAAGGGCCCCGGCCCGGGTCGTGAGTCTGCTGTGCGCGCATTGAACGCGATCGGGATCAAGATCTCGAGCATCACGGACATCACGCCGGTTCCGCACAACGGCTGCCGTCCGCCCAAGAAGCGTCGTATCTGACAAGGAGTTTAATGTGGCTCGTAATCTGGATCCCAAGTGCCGTCAGTGCCGTCGCGAAGGCGAGAAGCTGTTCCTGAAGGCGGAGAAGTGCTTCACCGACAAGTGCGCGATCGAGCGTCGTTCGTACGCGCCTGGTCAGCACGGTCAGCGTTCCGGACAGCGCATGTCTGGCTATGGCGTGCAACTGCGTGAGAAGCAGAAGATCCGCCGTCTGTACGGTGTGCTCGAAACCCAGTTCCGCAAGGTTTACGCCGAGGCCGATCGTCGTCGTGGCCAGACCGGTGAGAACCTGCTGCAGCTGCTCGAAGGTCGCCTCGATTCCGTCGTGTATCGCATGGGCTTTGGTGGGTCGCGCGCGGAATCGCGTCAGCTCGTCCGCCACAACGGCATTCTCGTGAATGGCAAGCGTCTGAATATTCCCTCGTACGTGGTGCGTCCGGGTGACGTGATCGAGCTGACCGAGGGCTCGCGTGCCCAGCTGCGTGTCAAGGCTGCGCTCGAAGCTGCTGCGGCGCGTGGGTTCCCGGAGTGGATCGAGGTGGATGCCAAGGCGGGCAAGGGTGTGTTCAAGGCCTATCCGCAGCGTACCGAGCTGTCGCCGACCATCAACGAAGGCCTGGTGGTGGAACTGTATTCCCGCTAATCCCCGCTACAACCGGTCTTCGTCAATATACCTAGACCCGAGGAAGAGCTGATGCAAAGCAATTCTTTGCTGAAACCCCGCATTATCGACGTCCATAACGTCTCGCCGGTACAAGCGCGCGTGACCATGGAGCCGTTCGAACGGGGTTTCGGCCATACGCTGGGAAATGCGCTGCGCCGCATTCTCCTGTCTTCGCTGCCCGGTTGCGCGCCGACCGAGGTGACGATCGAGGGCGTGCTTCATGAGTATTCCACGCTCGACGGCGTTCGCGAAGACATCGTTGATGTGCTGCTGAACCTGAAGGGCGTGGTGCTGAAGCTGCATAACCGCAGTAGCGTCACGCTCCGCTTGTCGAAGTCGGGCGAGGGTGTGGTGGTCGCGGGTGATATCGAAGGCTCGCACGACGTCGAGATCATCAACCCTGAGCATGTCATCGCGCACATTGCCCCTGGCGGCAAGCTCGACATGGAGATCGTCGTCGAGGAAGGCCGTGGCTACGTTCCGTCGAACGCACGTCCGGTAAATGAGGCGACAAAGAGCATCGGCCGCATCATGCTCGACGCTTCGTTTGGTCCGGTGCGACGGGTGAGCTATCTGGTCGAGAGCGCGCGCGTCGAGCAGCGTACCGACCTGGATCGCCTGGTGATCGACATCGAGACCAATGGCGCGGTCGATCCTGAAGAGGCGATCCGCTATGCCGCGCGGGTGCTGATGGACCAGCTGGCTGTGTTCGCGGACCTGGAAGGCACGGATGTGGTCGACGTGAAGCCGGCACCGGTGACGATCGATCCCGTCCTGCTGCGTCCGGTGGATGATCTGGAACTGACGGTGCGTTCTGCGAACTGCCTGAAGGCCGAGAACATCTATTACATCGGCGACCTGATCCAACGCACCGAGACGGAGTTGCTCAAGACTCCGAACCTGGGGCGCAAGTCGCTGAACGAGATCAAGGAAGTGTTGGCCTCGCGTGGGCTTACGCTGGGTATGAAACTGGAAAACTGGCCGCCGGCCGGGCTCGAGAAGCTCGGTTGATCGTGTCGGTGAAGTGAGGAAAATATGCGTCACCGTAACGGTCTTCGCAAACTGAATCGCACTAGCGCCCACCGCCAGGCGATGTTCAAGAACATGGCGGCTTCGCTGCTGCGTCACGAAGTCATCAAGACAACTCTGCCCAAGGCCAAGGAGTTGCGTCGTGTGGTCGAGCCGTTGATCACGCTGGGCAAGAAGCCCAGCTTGGCGAATCGGCGCCTCGCGTTCAGCCGACTGCGTGATCGTGAGATGGTCGTGAAGCTCTTCGACGAGCTCGGTCCGCGCTATGCGACGCGCAACGGCGGCTATCTGCGCATCCTGAAGTTCGGCTTCCGCGATGGCGATAACGCGCCAATGGCGCTGGTCGAATTGCTGGATCGTCCGGACACGGAAGTGGTTGCCGAAGAAGTCGTGGAAGCGGCTGCCTGATTCCGGCAGTGATTCTCCGCACATCGTGAAAATGGCCGCGCAAGCGGCCATTTTCACGTCTGCGTTCTGATCGGACCAAGGCCGAGGTGTATCCGGCCCTGATCAGCTCTGCTCGAGAAAATGCTGTAGTTGCCGGCGGTCGCGCTTGCTCGGTCTTCCTGCAGGGCGGGGCGATGACCGCAGGTCCTTCTGAGCGGCGCGGTAACGCTCACGTGCGGCGATGCTTTCGGCGGTTTCCTGGTAGAGCGTGTTCGCGATCGCAGCGCCGCTGCGCTGGTTGGAGAGCGCAGCGACGTTGACTTCGAGCGGATGGCCGTCTCGCTGTATCGAGAGGCGGTCACCCACCCGGACTTCACGTGCCGGCTTGGGGCGCACCCCGTTGAGGCGCACGTGCCCGGCATCCACGGCTTGCGTGGCAAGACTACGTGTCTTGTAGAAGCGCGCGGCCCACAACCATTTGTCGAGGCGGCACTGCGCGGTATCGTCATCTTCGGGTTGGGCAGGTTTGCGCTGATTGTGTCGGCTCATGGCTGCTCGGAGAGAGGGGGCTGTGAGGCAGCATACGCGCGATGCATGCGTTGGGAAACTGTGGGATGATGTTGCGCTTCGCATGGACTCGATCCGAGGTTTGGGATGGCTTGCATTCTCGTTACGGGTGGCGCCGGCTACATCGGTTCGCACACCTGTCTTGCCTTGCTCGAGGCGGGGCATGAGGTCGTGGTGGTCGACAACTTCTGCAATGGCAGCCGTGAGGCGCTGCGCCGAGTGGAGGCGATCAGCGGGCGTTCGTTGTGTGCTGTCCATGAGCTCGACATCCGTGATACTGCCAGGCTCGCGTCGGTGTTCGAGGCGCACGTCATCGACGTGGTGGTGCATTTTGCTGCACTCAAGGCGGTGGGTGAGTCAGTGCAGCTGCCGCTGCAGTACTACGACAACAACGTGGGTGGCACGCTCGCCCTCGCCAGGGTGATGGGCGCTCACAACGTGACCAGGCTCGTCTTCAGTTCTTCCGCAACCGTCTATGGTGATCCGGCAAGCGTGCCGATCTCGGAGGACTTCCCTACCAGTGCAACCAATCCCTACGGTTGGAGCAAGCTGATGACCGAACAGGTGCTGCGTGATCTGACGGTGTCGGATCCGGCATGGCGCGTGGTGTTGTTGCGCTACTTCAACCCGGTGGGGGCGCATGAGAGCGGTCAGATCGGCGAGGATCCCCTTGGGACGCCCAACAATCTGATGCCGTACGTGAGCCAGGTCGCAGTCGGGCGACGTTCGTGTCTGCAGGTTTTCGGCAGCGACTACCCGACCGTGGATGGTTCAGGTGTGCGTGACTACATACACGTCGTTGATCTTGCTGCGGGACACGTACGGGCCGTTGAGCGCATCAATGCGCTCGACAGGTGTGAATGCATCAACCTCGGTACGGGGCGCGGATACAGTGTGCTGGAAGTGGTCGCGGCGTTCGAGCGCGCATGCGGACGGCCGATTCCTTACGAGCGTGTCGCGCGGCGTAGTGGCGACATCGCGGAATGCTGGGCGGACCCCGCACTTGCAGCGCGTCTGCTCGATTGGCGTGCCACGCGCGACCTGGATACGATGTGTCGCGACGCTTGGCACTGGCAGCGGCTCAACCCAAGGGGGTTCCCGCGCGATTGAGCTTGGGGTTTCGCGCGGTCACCAGGTCTGCTTGAGTCGATTCACATACTGCACGTCATGCGGCAGGATCTTCTGCATCGCTTCGAACTCGCGCATGAACATCTCGGTCGCGCGCTGCAGTGTCTCGGGCGTCAGGTGCGGGAGCTCGCTTTGCCGCGCAATGCTGCGTACGAGTTGCTCGACCGCGCGTTTGCGCAGCTTGGGGTCGGGCGAGAGATAGACACCCAACTCGGCCTGGATGAACATCTTCAGGAACGCCACGCGGCGCTCGACGCGATGCAGATAACGCCCTTCCGGTGTGTTTGGCGTACTCGGCGTGACGGTCATGGTGGTTCTCCTCGCTTCCCGGTCATGGGTGTAACAATTTTGCCTCAAGCGTTGCCCGCGATGGGTAACACAAGGTTATCGACCCTCGTGACGATGAGCTTCAAGGGATACGCCCAAGCGTGCGCGCGAGATGTGCTCCGGTGTGGCCGAGGTTGGCGGCGGCCACCTGCTCCGGCGTACCGAAAGTGACGATCCTGCCACCGCCCGCACCCCCTTCTGGGCCGAGGTCCACGATCCAGTCGGCCGACTTGATCACGTCGAGGTTGTGCTCGATCACGACGATGGTATTGCCATGCTCGCGCAGGCGACCGAGTACGTCCAGCAGCAGCGCGATGTCGTGGAAGTGCAGGCCGGTGGTTGGCTCGTCGAGGATGTACAGCGTGCGGCCGGTGTCGCGCTTCGACAGCTCCAGCGCGAGCTTCACGCGCTGCGCCTCGCCCCCCGAAAGAGTGGTTGCACTCTGACCAAGACGGATGTAGCCCAGCCCGACCTCGCTCAGTGTCTCCAGCTTGCGCGCGACGGTGGGTACCGCTCGGAAGAGGTTCAGTGCCTGCTCCACGGTCATCTCCAGCACCTCGCTGATGCTGTGCCCCTTGTAGCGGATCTCCAGCGTTTCGCGGTTGTAGCGCTTGCCGTGGCAGACGTCGCAGGGCACATACATGTCGGGCAGGAAGTGCATCTCGACCTTGATCATGCCGTCGCCCTGGCACGCCTCGCAGCGACCGCCCTTCACGTTGAAGGAGAAACGCCCCGCGTTGTAGCCGCGCGCGCGCGCTTCCGGCACACCCGCGAAGAGCTCGCGCATGGGCGTGAAGAGGCCGGTGTAGGTCGCCGGATTGGAGCGCGGCGTGCGGCCGATCGGCGCCTGATCGACGTTGATGACCTTGTCGAAGTGTTCCAGGCCCTCGATGCTGTCGAAAGGCGCGGCCTCGCTCGTCGAGCGATAGAAGTGGCTGGCCGCGGCGGCATGGAGCGTGTCGTTCACCAGTGTGGATTTGCCCGAACCCGAGACCCCGGTGACGCAGGTGAATAGGCCTGCCGGGATCTCCAGGCACACATTGCGCAGGTTGTGGCCGCGACAGCCGGTAATCCGCAGCATGCGTGCCGGGTCCGGTTGGCGACGCGTGGTGGGCACCGGGATGCTGCGCCGGCCGGAGAGATATGCGCCGGTCAGTGATGCCTCGCTGGCGATGATGTCGGCCGGCGTGCCGCGCGCGATGATCTCGCCGCCGTGCTCCCCGGCGCCGGGGCCCATGTCGACCACGTAGTCGGCGCTGCGGATCGCGTCTTCGTCGTGTTCGACGACGATCACGGTGTTGCCGAGGTCGCGCAGCCGCGCGAGCGTCGCGAGCAGACGGTCGTTGTCACGCTGGTGCAGACCGATCGAGGGCTCGTCGAGCACGTACATCACGCCGGTGAGTCCGGATCCGATCTGGCTCGCAAGTCGGATACGCTGCGCCTCGCCGCCCGAGAGCGTGTCCGCGGAGCGGTCGAGCGACAGGTAGTCGAGCCCGACGTTGATCAGGAAGCTCACGCGGTCGGCGATTTCCTTCACGATCTTGGCCGCCACCAGGCCGCGCTGGCCGGGCAGGTCGAGCCGGGCGAAGAAGTCGCGGCAGCTTGCGAGAGGCATGTGGCTCACCGCATGGATGGATTGCCCGCCCACGAGCACATTGCGCGCCTCGCGCCGCAGGCGCGTGCCCTGACAGATCGGGCAGGGCTGGTGCGCGCGGTACTTGGCGAGCTCCTCCCGCACCGCGGCCGAGTCGGTCTCGCGATAGCGCCGCTCCAGGTTGGGGATGATGCCCTCGAAGGGGTGCGACTTCGACACCGTTCGGCCGTTGTCGGAGATGTACAGGAAGGCGATGTTCTCGCGTCCCGAGCCGTGCAGGATCAGCTTGCGGTGCCGCTCGTCCAGCGCCGCAAAGGGCGTCTCGAGATCGAAGCCGCAGTGATTGGCGAGGCTCGCCAGCATCTGGAAGTAGAACTGGTTGCGCCTGTCCCAGCCGCGGATCGCGCCCGCAGCCAGCGAAAGCTCCGGATGTGCGACCACGCGCGCCGGGTCGAAGAAGTCCACATGGCCCAGCCCGTCGCACTTGGGGCAGGCGCCAGCCGGGTTGTTGAACGAGAACAACCTGGGCTCGAGCTCGGCGAGCGCGTAGCTGCATACCGGGCAGGCGTAGCGTGCAGAGAAGAGGTGCTCGGTGCCCGAGTCGATCTCCACCGCGAGCGCGCGGCCATCCGAGTGCGTGAGCGCGGTCTCGAAGGATTCGGCGATCCGCCCGCGTTGGTCGGCGCGCACCTTGAGGCGGTCCACGACCACCTCGATGGTGTGACGGCGGCCCTTCTCCAGCGCGGGTGGGGTGTCCAGTTCGACGATCCGACCGTCGATGCGCACCCGCACGAAGCCTTGTGCGCGCAACTCGGCGAGGAGGTCGGCCTGCTCGCCCTTGCGGCCCGCGACCACTGGCGCCAGCACCATCAGGCGGGTGTCCTGGGGCAGTGCCAGCACGTGATCTACCATCTGCGAGACCGTCTGCGCCTCCAGCGCGTGCTCCGGGTGGTCGGGGCAGTGTGGCGTGCCGGCGCGGGCATAGAGCAGGCGTAGGTAGTCGTGGATCTCGGTGACCGTGCCCACGGTCGAGCGCGGGTTGTGACTGGTCGCTTTCTGCTCGATGGAGATGGCCGGCGACAGACCCTCGATCAGATCAACGTCCGGCTTCTCCATCAACTGCAGGAACTGTCGGGCGTAAGCCGACAGGGATTCCACGTAGCGGCGCTGGCCTTCGGCATAGAGCGTGTCGAACGCCAGCGATGACTTGCCCGAGCCCGACAGGCCGGTGATCACCGTCAGCTTGTTGCGTGGCAGGTCGAGGCTGATGTCGCGCAGGTTGTGCGTGCGTGCGCCGCGGATGCGAATTTCGTCCATCGGTTGCTGCTCCGGGTAACGCGCCACTATACCCAGATCGCTACCCGCGGACCAAGCCTTGCGCCGGTCCGCAAGACGGTGTCGGGGCGTGGGCAGGCTGCCGGGGGTGGTAGAATCCGCAGCACTTCAAACTGCAACGCCCTCTCCCCCATGGAACATGATGCGATGACCGCCAGCGAGCGGCGGGCCGGCATGAGCCTTGCCGCGATTTTCGCGTTGCGGATGCTCGGCCTGTTTCTGATCCTGCCGGTCTTCTCGGTGCATGCGCGCGACTATGTCGGCGGCGACGACCTCACCCTGGTCGGCATCGCGATCGGTGCCTACGGCCTGACCCAGGCGGTGCTGCAGATCCCCTTCGGCGTGGCGTCGGATCGCTTCGGGCGCAAGCCGGTGATCGTCGCCGGTCTCGTCCTGTTCATCCTCGGCAGCGTCATCGCGGCGCTCGCCGACAGCATCTACTGGGTGATATTCGGTCGCGTGGTGCAGGGGGCGGGGGCGATCTCCGCCGCGGTCACTGCACTTGCCGCGGATCTCACCCGCGACCAGCACCGCACCAAGATCATGGCGATGATCGGCTCCAGCATCGGCCTCGTGTTCGCGCTCTCCATGGTGGCGGCGCCGCTGCTGTACGGCTTGATCGGCATGGCGGGGCTATTCTGGCTCACCGGCGTGCTCGCGGTGCTCGCGATTCTGGTCGTGCTCCGTGTCGTGCCCGATGCCCCCCCGGTGCCGCGGCCCGCGCGCGGGCGGATGGGCGACGTGCTGCGCGATGGGCAACTCATGCGTCTCAACTTCGGCGTGTTCTCGCTGCACCTCATCCAGACGACGATGTGGGTGCTCGTGCCGGGCGCACTCGCCAATGCCGCCGGCCTGCCGGTCGCAGAGCACTGGAAGGTGTACCTTCCCGCCGTGCTGATTTCCTTCGTCTTCATGGTGCCGGCGGTGATCATGGCCGAGCGGCGCGGATTGATGAAGCCGGTTTTCAATGCTGCTATCATTTTGCTGGTGCTCGTCCAGCTGGGGTTGTATCTCGCTTCGGGCAGTGTCTTTGCGCTGGGGTTGTGGCTGACGCTGTTCTTCATCGCGTTCAACGTGCTCGAAGCCACCCAGCCCTCCTGGATCTCGCGCATCGCGCCGCCGGACGCCAAGGGCGCCGCGCTCGGCCTGTACAACACCCTGCAGTCGCTCGGGCTCTTCCTCGGCGGCATGCTGGGCGGCTATATCGGCCAGCGTGTCGGGCCGGAAGCGGTCAACCTCGTCTGCGGTCTGATCGCGTTGGCCTGGCTGGTGCTCGCGGCCTCGATGAACCCTCCGCCCCGTCGGGTCGTGCCCGCACCGGCGGTCTGAAACATTCACCTTTAGGAGAACGGGATGGCATCCCTGAACAAGGTCATTCTCATCGGCAACCTCGGGCGCGATCCGGAAACCCGCTACGCGCCTTCCGGCGACGCGATCTGCAACCTCACCATCGCCACCACCGAGACGTGGAAGGACAAGACCACCGGCGAGCGTCGCGAAGCCACCGAATGGCATCGCGTGGTGTTCTTCGGTCGTCTTGCCGAGATTGCCGCGCAGTACCTGAAAAAGGGCAGCCAGGTCTACGTGGAGGGCCGGTTGCAGACGCGCAAGTGGCAGGACAAGGATGGCCAGGACCGCTACACCACCGAGATTCGCGCCGACGAGATGAAGATGCTCGGCAGCCGTCAGGGCCAGGGCGGCGACGCTGCGATGGGACGGCAGGACAGCGGCGGCTACGACAGCGCCACGCCTTCACGTCCGCAGCAGCCATCGCAGCGCAAGCCGGACTCTCAGCCGCAGCCGCAGAGCAACAACTATGCGGACTTCGACGACGACATTCCCTTCTAGCACGCAGACACACAGGGAAAATCGGGTTGCTCGCGACCCACTGCTTCTGCCGCGGATCAGCGATTGGCGAGTCCGTTTTGCATCCGTGACAGCGCCTCGTCCAGCGTTGCGCGGGTGCAGCCGAAGTTGAGCCGCACGAAGCCCGGCATGCCGAACGCGGCGCCGTCGGAGAGTCCGACGCCGTGCTGCTCGAAGTGTTCGATCGGGTTGGCGAGGCCTGCGTCGCGGCAGTCGATCCAGGCGAGGTAGGTCGCCTCGGGCGAAGTGGTGGTCAGGCCCGGCATGTTTGCCACGGCCTCCAGCACGCGTGCGCGGTTGCCGCGCAGGTATTCGAGCAGGGCGAGCCGCCAGGGGTTGGCGTCTCGGTAGGCGGCCTCGGTGGCGACCAGGCCGAGCACATTGGGGTGGCTCACCAGGCCGCGCATGGCGCGCTGGTAGCTGCGCCGCAGGGCCGGGTCCGGGATGATCGCGAAGGCGCAGTAGAGCGCCGGGATGTTCCAGGTCTTGGATGGCGCCATCAAGGTGATGGTGCGCCGGGCAACGGATTCGTCCAGCGCGGCGATCGGGATGTGCGGGCGCGCCTCGTCCAGCACCAGCCCGCAGTGAATCTCGTCCGAGCAGATGACGAGATCGTGGCGCTCGGCGAGATCGGCGATCCAGCACAGTTCCTCGCGGTCGAACACGCGCCCGACCGGGTTGTGCGGGTTGCACAGCATCCACAGCTTTGTTCTCAGGGAGATCGCGGCCTCGGTGGCGGCGCGATCCCACTCCCAGCGCTTGTCCTGCAAGCGCAGCGTGGTGCTGACGAGCCGGCGGCGGTTGTTCGCCGGTGCCACCAGGAAAGGCGGATACACCGGCGTGGCGGTGAAGACCTCGTCGTCGTCCGACCCCACCGCGCGGCAGGCGACGTTGAAGCCGCACACCATGCCGGGCAACCACACCAGCCAGGATGGATCGATGCGCCAGTCGTGGTCGCGGGCGATGCCTTCGATGACCGCTTCCACCAGTGACGGCCAGGGGTCGGTGTAGCCGAAGATCGGGTGCTGCAGGCGCTGTGCGATGGCGTCGATGATGACCTGTGGTGCGGCGAAATCCATGTCCGCGACCCACAGCGGCAGGATGTCGCGCCCGGCATATTTGCCCCATTTCTCACCGGGAACGGCGTCGCGCGGGTAGGGCTGCTCGAAGTCGAAGCTGTGGCTCATCGGGTCTCTCCGGGGTTCGCGCCGAGTGTAACCCGATGTGCGGTGTCACGTCCCGGCAGCGTGCAAGCGGCTACAATGGCGCAAAAACACGGTCACACACGAGGGAGGAGACCAACGTGGAAGGTGTTATCGCCCATCCGGACGGAATACTGGCGCTGGATTCGGGCTATTGCCGGGAGTCGCTCGCAGCGATTCATCTGGTGATGCATCAGGGACAGGCTGCGGTGGTGGATACCGGTACGAATGCGTCGGTGCCGCGCATCCTCGCGGCGCTGGGTGCGGCCGGCATCGCGCCGGAGCAGGTGCGCTGGGTGATGCTCACCCATATCCATCTCGACCATGCGGGTGGCGCCGGCAGCTTGATGTGTGCGCTGCCGAATGCGCTGTTGCTGGTGCATCCGCGCGGTGCGCGCCACATGATCGATCCGTCCCGCCTGTGGGACGCCACCGCTGCGGTCTATGGCGCGGAGCAGACCTTCGCGCTGTACGGGCGGCTTGCGCCGGTGCCGGCGGAGCGCATCGTGATGGCCGAGGAGGGCCTGCGCATCGACATGAACGGGCGCCGCTTCACCGTGCTCGACACGCCAGGCCATGCGCGCCATCACATCTGCATCTGGGACGAGACCGCGCGCGCGTTCTTCACCGGCGACACCTTCGGCCTGTCCTACCGTGAGCTGGATGTGAACGGCCGCGCCTCGGTGCTGCCGACGACGACCCCGTCCCAGTTCGACCCGGATGCGCTGCATGCCTCGATAGACCGCATGCTCGCCTTCCAGCCGGAGGCGATGTACCTCACCCACTACAGCCGCGTCACCGATGTGCCGCGCCTCGCGGCCGATCTGCACAGGCTCATCGACACCCAGGTGGCGGTGGCGCGCGCCGCGCGCGGCGACGGCGTCGCGCGCCATGTCGAGATCCTCGCCGGCCTCGAGCAGATCGTGCGCGAGGAGGCCGAGCGCCAGGGCTGGACGTTGTCGGAGGAGCGCCTGTTCGAGCTGCTGGGCATGGATCTCGAGCTCAACGCGCAAGGGCTCGGCATCTGGCTGGACGAGAGTCGCGCGCGCACGCCGGAGATGGCTTGAGCGCAGGCGACGTCGATCTGCAGCGCCGCTTCGGCGGGCTGGACAGGCTCTATGGCGATGGCGCGCTGGCCAGGCTCGGTGGCGCGCATGCCTGCGTGATCGGCATCGGCGGTGTCGGTTCATGGGCTGCGGAGGCGTTGGCGCGCAGCGGTGTCGGCGCGCTGACGCTGATCGACCTCGATCACGTCGCCGAATCCAACATCAACCGCCAGGTCCATGCGCTGGATGACACGCTCGGCCAGGCCAAGGTCGAGGCGATGGCGGCGCGCATCCGCGCGATCAACCCGCATGCGCGGCTCGCCCTCGTCGACGCCTTCATCGGGCCGGACAACGCGGCCACATTGCTGCAGCCCGGAGACGGCAGCCGATTCGACGTCGTCATCGACGCGATCGACCAGGTGCGCGCCAAGGTCGCGGTTGCCGCGCTCTGCCACCGCGCGCGCATTCCGTTGGTGATCGCGGGTGGGGCGGGTGGCAAGCGCGATCCCGGGCGCCTGCAGCTCGCGGATCTGTCCTGTACCGCGCAGGATCCGCTGCTCGCCAGGATGAGGCGGGCGCTGCGCGCCGAGCACGGCTTCCCGCGCGATCCGCGGCGTCGCTTCGGTCTGAAGGCGGTGTATTCCGACGAGCCGGTGCGTTACCCTGAAGCCGCCTGCGATACACAACAGGCCTTGCAGGGCCTGGCCTGCGCGGGCTATGGTTCCAGCATGATGATGACCGCGGGCATGGGCCTGCGGCTCGCGGCCTGCGCGGTGGAGATCCTGCTCGCACAGCGTGCTTCCTAGCGCGGCCGCCGAATGGCGCGCCCGCTTTTCGCGTCGGGCGGCTTCAACCGGGAGTTCCAGATGCAGCAGGGAAAGAGTGCGGTCGTGCTGTTCGGGCATGGTGCCCGTGATCCGGAGTGGGCAGGGCCGATGCAGCGCGCCCGGGCGCGGATCCTCGACGCGCAGCCCGAGTGCGAGGTCGTTCTGGCCTTTCTCGAATTCATGACGCCGACCCTGGATGTCGCGATCGATGCGCTGGTGCAGTCCGGCGTGACGCACATCACCGTGGTGCCGGTGTTTCTCGCCCAGGGCGGGCATCTCAAGAAGGACGTGCCCGCGCTCGTCGACGCGGCGCGCACGCGGCATCCGGGCTGTGAGATTCGCCAGGCGCTGGCTGCCGGAGAATCCGAGGAGGTCGTGGACGCGGTCGCGCGCTACGCGATCGGCTGCGCGCGCACTCTGAGCTGACCGACTTCACCACGCCGCGCTCATTTTTGCCTTGCGCCGAGTGGCCCGCTTGCCGGCTGTGAATGTTTTCCTGCCGGCGTAGAAACGCGCCTTGTGGCGGGCTTGAATATTAGAGTATTATTATATTTATGCGAGTAAACATGAATCCCTCCTTTCCGAAGCGCGCACGCGCCTGGTTGGCCGTGCTGTTGTGCTCGGCCGCCTTGCCCGCGGCAGCCGAGATCGCGACGCTGCAAGTGCAGGCGAGCCCCTCCGTGCTGACCCACTCCGCCGAGGCCACACTGGAGGCGGTCAATCAGGTCACGGTGGCCGCGCAGGTCGCTGGCCGGATCGTGGATCTGCAGGTGGATGCGGGCGACGCGGTGCGTCAGGGCCAGCTGCTGCTGCGCATCGACGCAGCGGCAGCGGAGCAGGCGGTGGCCAGCGCAGAGGCGGGCGTGGCGCAGGCGCAGGCCGATCTGGCAAATGCGCGCTCCGAGTTCGACCGCGCGCGCAGCCTGCTGGCGCGTGGCTTCGTCAGCCAGTCGGCGGTGGATCAGGCGCGCGCGGCCTTCGAGGCTGCGGATGCGCGTCTGCGCGCGGCGCGCGCAGGGCGCGGCCAGGCGGCGACGGCGCAGGGTTATGCAACGATACAGTCGCCGTTGACCGGCATCGTCGCGGAGCGCAGCGTCGAGGTCGGCGAGATGGCGCAACCGGGCAAGGCCTTGTTCACCCTGTTCGATCCGGCGCAGATGCGCGCGGTCGTGGATGTGCCGCAGTTCCGGCTCGCCGGTCTGGTGGGCGAGCAGCTGCGTGCGCGGGTGGAGTTGCCCGACAGCGGGCGTTGGCTGGACGCGGTGCAGGTGACGGTGCTGCCGGCCGCGGATGCCCGCACCCACACCGTACGGGTGCGCGTGGATCTGCCCGCCGAGGCAGGGGGGATCAAGCCGGGCACGTTCGCGCGGGTGCATTTCCTCACGGGCGAGGCGACCCGCCTCGCGGTGCCGATCAGCGCCGTGGTACGGCGCAGCGAGGTAACGGCGGTGTACGTGCAAACCGACAACCGCTTCGCGCTGCGCCAGGTGCGCCTCGGCACGGTGCAGCCCGATGACACCGTGGAGGTGCTCGCCGGCCTGCGTGCGGGCGAGACGATCGCGCTCGACCCGATCCAGGCCGGCATCGCGGTGCGGGCGGCGGCAGGTAGCACACGATGAGCGGCGCGCCGCAGCAGGATGCGCCGCTGGGCCTTTCCGGGCGCATCGCCGCCGCGTTCCAGCGTAACGCGCTGACGCCGCTTATCGCGCTGCTGCTGCTGCTTCTCGGTGTGTTCGCAACGCTGATCACGCCCAAGGAAGAGGAGCCGCAGATCGACGTCACCATGGCGAACGTGCTCGTGCCTTTCCCGGGGGCCTCGGCGCGCGATGTCGACGCGCTCATCGCCCGGCCGGCCGAGCAGGTGCTGTCGCGCATCGCCGGCGTCGATCATGTCTATTCGGTGTCGCGCCCGGGCATGGCGGTGATCACGGTGCAGTTCGAGGTCGGCGTGCCCAACCAGGAAGCACTGGTGAAGCTCTACGACACGGTGCACTCGAACCGCGACTGGCTGAGCCCGCAGCTCGGCGCGGGCGAACCGATCGTCAAGCCCAAGGGCATCGACGACGTGCCCATCGTCAGCCTCACCTTCTGGACTGCGGACCCGGAGCGCGCCGGTTTCGAGCTGCAGCAGATCTCGCGCGCGGTCGAGCACGAGCTGAAGCGCGTCGACGGTACGCGCGACGTCTCCACCATCGGCGGGCCCGGCCATGTGATCCGCGTGCTCCTCGACAACGAGCGCATGAACGCCTTCGATGTCACCGCCCAGGACGTGCGCGCCGCGCTGCAACTCTCCAACGCCTCGCAACCGGCCGGGACGCTGGTGACGCAGAACCGCGAGGTGCTGGTGCAGACCGGCACCTATATCGAATCCGCCGAGGACGTCGCGAGCCTGGTGGTCGGTGTCTCGCAGGGTAAGCCGGTATTCATGCGCGACGTCGCGCGCGTCGAGGACGGGCCGGACCAGCCCTCGCGCTATGTGTGGTTCGGAGCCGGCCCGTCGTCGCAGGCCGCCGGTATCGAAGATCAGGGCGTGTTTCCCGCGGTGACGCTGGCGGTGTCGAAGAAGCCCGGCGCGAACGCGTCGGATGTCGCGAACGCGGTCATCGCGCGTGCGGAGGCGCTGAAGGGGCAGATCATTCCGGAGGGCGTCGAATTCACCGTCACGCGCAACTACGGCAAGACCGCGAACGACAAGGCCAACACCCTCATCGGCAAGCTCGTGTTCGCGACCGCCGCGGTGGTGCTGCTGGTGTTCTTCGCCCTAGGGCGGCGCGAGGCGCTGATCGTCGGGCTGGCGGTGACGCTGACGCTTGCCGCGACGCTCTTCGCCTCCTGGGCATGGGGTTTCACCCTCAACCGGGTGAGCCTGTTCGCGTTGATCTTCTCGATCGGTATCCTCGTCGACGACGCGATCGTCGTGGTCGAGAACATCCACCGCTGGCATGTGCTGGAGCCGGATACCCCGCTGTGGCGGCTGGTGCCGCGCGCGGTGGACGAGGTCGGCGGGCCGACCATCCTCGCGACCTTCACCGTCATCGCAGCACTCCTGCCGATGGCCTTCGTCACCGGCCTGATGGGGCCGTACATGAGCCCCATCCCGATCAATGCGTCGATGGGAATGTTCATCTCGCTTGCGGTGGCCTTTGTGGTCACACCCTGGCTCGCGATCAAGCTGCTGGCGGGCTCCGGCACGCACCACCACGAAGGCGAGGACAGACTCACCCGCCGTCTCGACGGGGTTTTCCGTGCCACGATGGGGCCGCTTCTGGAACCGATGCGTGGCGGCAGACGCCGGTTGGTGCTATGGCTCGCGGTGCTCGGACTGATCGCGGCCTCGGTGGCGCTGCCGGTGATGCAACTGGTGGTACTGAAGATGCTGCCCTTCGACAACAAGAGTGAGTTCCAGGTGGTGCTGGACATGCCGGTCGGCACGCCGGTCGAGGAGACGGCGCGGGTGCTGCGCGAGATCGGCGAGCATCTGTCGGGTGTCGAGGAGGTCACCGACTGGCAGGCCTACGCCGGCACCGCCAGCCCGATCAACTTCAACGGCCTGGTGCGCCAGTACTATCTGCGCAGCGCGCCGGAGCAGGGCGACCTGCAGGTGAACCTGGTCGACAAGGGGGCCCGCAAGCGCAAGAGCCATGAGATCGCGGTATCGGTGCGCGACATGGTTGCGGAGATCGCGCGCCGCAACGGCGGCAACGCGAAGGTGGTCGAGGTTCCGCCGGGCCCGCCGGTGCTGTCGCCGATCGTGGCCGAGATCTATGGCCCGGACTATGCCGCCCAGGCCGAGGTTGCGGGCCGGGTACGGAAGGTGTTCGAGGCGACTCCGGACATCGTCGGTATCGACGACACCCGTGACGAGGTCGCACCAAAGGTGGTGCTGCGCGTCGATCAGCCCAAGGCGGCGCGCATGGGCGTGGCGCAGAGTGACATCGTCGAGGTGGTGCGGCTCGGGCTGTCGGGCGAGAACGTCACGCCGGCGCATGGCAGCGACAACAAGTACGAGCTGCCGGTGCGCATCCAGTTGCCGCCGAAGCGTCAGTCCGGCGTGGATGCGCTATTGGCGATGAAGGTGCGTGCCCGCGACGGTACGCTGGTCTCGGTGTCGGAGCTCGTGAGCGTACAGGAGACGGTGCGCGAGCAGGTCATCTACCGCAAGGACCTGCTGCCGGTGGTGTATGTGACCGCAGACATGGGCGGGCATCTGGATTCGCCCCTCTACGGCATGTTCGACATCCGCTCGCGCCTCGCCGGCATGACGCTCGACGGCCCCGGCCTCGCGGGCAGCCTGGGAGAGTGGTTCATCCAGGCGCCGGCCGACGCCTTCGACGGCTTCAGCCTGAAATGGGACGGGGAGTGGCAGGTCACCTACGAGACCTTCCGCGACATGGGGGCCGCGTATGCGGTGGGCCTCATCCTGATCTACCTGCTGGTGGTGGCGCAGTTCCGCAGCTACCTGGTGCCGCTCATCATCATGGCACCGATCCCGCTCACCATCGTCGGCGTGATGCCTGGCCATGCGCTGTTCGGCGCACAATTCACCGCCACCTCGATGATCGGCATGATCGCGCTCGCCGGCATCATCGTGCGCAACTCCATCCTGTTGGTGGACTTCATCAACCAGCAGGTGCGCGAGGGGGCGGAGTTTGCAGATGCAGTGATCCGCGCCGCCGCGGTGCGCGCCAAGCCGATCGGCCTGACTGCGCTCGCGGCGATGATCGGCGCGGTGTTCATCCTCGACGACCCGATCTTCAACGGCCTTGCGATCAGCCTCATCTTCGGCGTGCTGGTGTCGACGCTGCTGACGCTGATCGTCATCCCCGTCCTGTACTTTGCCGCAATGCGCGGCCGCATCCATCTCCTCAAGGAGGACATCGCATGACGCTCACCGTCAACCAGTTCGTCCGCATCTTTGCCGGCGCCTTCGTGCTGATCTCGCTAGCGCTCGGTGTCGAAGGCTCGCCGCTTTTCGTGAGCAGCAACTTCCTCTGGTTCACCGCCTTCGTGGGCGTGAACCTGTTCCAGAGCGGCTTCACCCGCTTCTGCCCGCTCGAGAACATCCTGCGCAAGTTCGGTGTCAAGGATGGCGCCTGCTGAGCCTGCGCCACACGATGAACTCGTGATCCGCATCGCGCGACCTGACGAGGTGCGCGCTGCGGCGGCGCGTGCGGTGCCGCCCGGTGTGGGCGGGTGGCGCTTGCGCGAGGCGCTCGTGGAACTCCTGCAGAACGCCATCGAGCACGGAAACCTCGGCTTCAGTGGTAGCGACAAGCGCCGCCTGATGGCCGAGGGGGCCTGGGAAGCCGCACTGCAGGCGCGTCTTGCCGATCCGGATCACGCCGGGAAGACGGTCGTCCTGCTGCGCGTGCGGTGCGCGACGGGTTGGCGCTTCGCAATCCGTGATGGCGGCACCGGTTTCGACCCACAGGCCGGCAGGCACCCGGAGCCCGGTGGCGAGACCATGCCCTGTGGTCGCGGCGTGCGCATTGCCGAAGCCCTGGTCGGTGCGCCGATCCACGCCTTGCCGGGTGGTGGCGGGGTGTACTTCCTCATGAACGACGCCTGTGTCAGCGGCCGCAACGCGCGCTGATCGCAGCGAGATTCGCACAAAGTCACGTCGGCCGGCGCTTCTCTGATATCCAACCCAGGCAGTGCGGGCATAAAATGCCGGGCAATGTCCTGATAGCGTGTTGCCATGAGCGAATACTTCCGCAATCGACGTCTAGACCGGCGCATCCCGCTCGGATCTGCCGCCTGGATCCGGCTTGACGACACTTCCGAGATGGAGGCGAGCTGTGTCGAACTCAGCGTCGGCGGCATGACCTTGCACTCCGCCTATGTTCCCGGTGAATCGGAGGAGTTCGAGGTCAGAGTCGAGTCCCCCGAGGGGCGCGTCAGCCGTCCGCCGCTGGTGGTGCGCGTGATCGTACGGCGTTGCAATGCGATTGACGACGGCCTGTACGAGATCGGCGTGGAGACGGTTCAAATCGTCGGCTGATTTCTTCCGTCGGATGACCTCTTCCGTTGGTCGATCCCTTCGCCCGCGGTTCAGCGTGCGCGTCGCAACATCAGGATGAGCGCCGCGACGGAAATCGCCACGAAGCACACCAGAGACCAGTTCGCGATCGATAGCCCCAGCAGTGACCAGTCGATCGAGGTGCACTCTCCCGAGCCGCGGAAGATCATCGGCAGTGCTTCGGCAATCGAGAAGCTGCCGAGCATGAACTCCAGATCCGGCCCGCACTCCGAGATCGCCGGCGGGAAGCGCTGGATCCAGCTCTGGCGTGCGGCGACGCCCGCGCCGGCGAGCGCGATCGCCAGAATCAGCAGCAGGTAGCCGCGCTGGCCGGTGCGTCCCGGACCATGCACTCCGGCGAGCAGCGCCACCAGGCCCACGCCGGTGAGTGCGAAGCGCTGCATGATGCACATCGGGCAGGGCTCCAGACCCGCAAAATGTTGCAGGTAGAGGCCGAAGCCGAGCAGTCCTGCACAGACGGCGAACAGCATGAAGAATTGGGTGCGGGCGGGGAGGGCGAACGGGTTCATGTGGATCCTGTTTCGGGTGCGGGCGCGTTCTGGCCCGGATGGTGTTCTGGATTGCTGCATTGCAGTGTCGGTCCCTGCAGACCAGCCCAAGGCATGTTGGTTCAGTCCTGTGCGAGCGTCTCGATGAGCGCGACCTGCTCCCGGATGGGCGAGGGGATGGCGGTCTCGCCCGCCAACATGGATCGGATCAGCGCCGCATTCTCCCTTACCCCGGGTACATCCGGCAAACCTGCAAGCGGCGGTGCGCCACCTTCCTCGGCTTCCCGCGCGATCCCACCGCAGCCAGCACGAAAGATCTCCAGACGCGGGCATCGCCGCGGGTTGGCGAAGATCTCGCCTTCGGTGCCGCGCAGCAGCATCGCGTGCGCTGCGTCTGCGATCAGGAAGTCGTGCATGCGTGCGAGGTACTCGGGGTGCGTCACCGCAACCACGCGCACGCTGCGTCCCGGGCAGGGGTCGACCAGCTTGGCGACGGTGTGCGCGCTGGAGCGCACACCCATGCGTGGCCGCAAGGCCAGCAGCCGGTCCAATCCCGGCAGCAGGTTTGCGATGCCGATGCAGGCGAGCCCGCCCTCCGCCAGCGCCTGCTCAGCCGCCTGCGGGGCGCTGCACAGCGGGATGTCGAGCGCGGCGAGCAGTGCAAAGGGGCTGCTGCGGGTGTCGAAGTCGTGGCGCCCCTGAATCAGCACCGGCACCCCGGCGCGGGCCAGCAGCAACGCCACCAGCGGCATCAGGTTGGCCTGGCGGCGCGCGCCGTTGTAGGTCGGCAGCAGCACGCAGCGCGGCCCGGCGGGGACCGCCACATGCGCGATGCGCTGGTCGATCGCGCGCTTGAAGCCGATCAGCTCGTCGGTGGATTCGCTCTTCACCCGCAGCGCGATGAGGATCGCGCCGAGTTCGAGGTCCGGGACGGTGCCGTCGAGCATGTCGCCGAACAGCGCTTCGGCCTGTGCGCAGTCGAGCGCCCGCGCGCCCTTGGCGCCACGGCCGATTTCCTTGATGATTGAGGCGTAGGTCATCGCGCGATTATCCGCCATCGGCGCGCGTCTGGGCCACGTCAAACCAGCAAGGAGTAACAGCGAATGAAAGTCGGATTCATCGGACTCGGCCTGATGGGCCGCCCCATGGCCCTCAACCTGCTCAAGGCCGGCCATCAGCTGGCGGTGTGGAGCCGGCGCGCCGAGTCCATGCAGCCGCTCGTCGATGCCGGCGCGCATGGCTGCGCGAGTGCCGCAGAAGTCGCGCGAGGCGCGGACGTGGTCATCAGCATGGTCGCGGACGCGCCCGATGTCGAGCAGGTGGCACTGGGTGCAGCGGGCGTCGCCGACGGGGCCGAGCCCGGGCTGGTATTCGTCGATATGAGCACGATCGCGCCGGCGGCGGCGCAGGCAATCGCTGCGCGCCTGCGCGAGCGCGGCATCAGCATGCTCGATGCGCCGGTGTCTGGCGGCGAGGTCGGCGCGATCAACGCCGCGCTCACCATCATGGTCGGCGGCGAGGCCACCGCCTTCGAGAAGGCCCGCCCCCTGTTCGAGGCGATGGGCAAGACGGTATCGCTGATCGGTGATTCGGGCGCCGGCCAGGTGGCCAAGGCGTGCAACCAGATCCTCACCGGCGTCGGTGTCGCGGCGGTGGCCGAGGCGCTCAACTTCGCGCGCAAGAGCGGCGTGGATGCAGCGCGGGTGCGCGAGGCGCTGATGGGCGGCTTTGCCTACTCGCGCATCCTCGAGAACCACGGCCAGCGCATGCTGGACCGCAACTTCAAGCCGGGCTTCAAGGCCTGGATGCACCAGAAGGACATGCGCATCGTACTCGAGGAGGCGCACCGCCTCGGCATGGCGCTGCCCACCTCGGCCGCCACCGCGCAGATGTTCAACGCGATGGTCGGCAGCGGCCTGGGCGAGAACGACTCGATCGCGATGCTCCAGCTGCTGGAGCGCATGAGCGGCGAGGCTTCCTGATGCGGGTCGGCTTCATCGGGCTGGGCGTGATGGGGCTGCCGATGGCGCGGCGCCTGCTGCAGGCCGGGCATCAGGTGTCGGTCTGGGCGCGACGGCCGGCCGGTTGTGTCCCGCTCGTCGACATGGGGGCGGTGGTGTGCGACAGCCCGCGCACCCTCGCCGCGGCGAGCGAGGTCGTCATCACCATCGTCACCAGCAGCGCCGATGTCGAGGGTCTGGCGCTGGGGGCGCAGGGGCTCGCGGAGGGTTTCGCGCCGGGCAGCGTGCACGTCGACATGAGCACGATCTCGCCCGGCACAGCACGCGCGCTGGCTGCCGCCTATGCTGCACGCGGCATCGGCTGGGTGGATGCGCCGGTGTCGGGTGGCGAGGCCGCAGCCGAGGCGGGCACGCTCGCGATCATGGCGGGGGGGATGCCGGCGGACGTCGCCAGGGTGACGCCGCTATTGCAGGTGTTGGGGCGCACGCTGGTGCATGTCGGCGAGGCCGGCGCCGGCCAGGTCGCCAAGGCGTGCAACCAGATGGTGATGGTCGCGGCGATCCAGGCCTGCGCCGAGGCCATGCACCTCGCGAACGCGCACGGCGTCGATCTTGCGAAGGTGCGCGAAGCGCTGATGGGCGGCTCGGCTGCCTCGCGCGTGCTGGAGCTGATGGGCGGGCGGATGGTGCGGCGCGACTTCGAGGGCGGCATCCAGGCGCGTCTGCATCACAAGGATTTCGGTCTGCTACTGGCCGAAGCCCTGCGCGTCGGTGCGCCCCTGCCGATCGCCGCGCAGGTGGCGCAACAGCTCAACGCGCTGATGGCGATGGGGCTGGGCGGTGTGGATACCTCCAACCTGCTGAGGGTGCTGGAGACCATGTCCGGGCCGCGCTGAGTCTGGTCCGGGGCGGGCGGTCAGGCGCGACCCTGGCTGCGGCGTGCTGCGGTCGGCGACTGGCCGAAGAACTCCCGGTAGCAGTGGCTGAAGTGCGAGGTGCCGGCGAAGCCGCAGGCGATCGCGATCGCGGTGATCGGTTCGCTGGTCTGCAGCAACAGCCGGCGCGCGCGGGTGAGACGCAGTTCCAGGTAGTAGGTCGAGGGCGGGGTGCGCATGTGGCGCTCGAATAGGCGCTGGATCTGGCGTTCCGACACCTGCGAGTGGCGTGCGAGGTCGGCGAGACTCAGCGGCTCCTCGATGTTGTTCTCCATCAGCTCCAGCACCGCCTGCAGCGCTGCGGGCAGCAGCGGGTTGCGCATCAGCGCGGGCATGGGGCGGTCCGGTGTGTCGTCCGGGCTGCGATCGCAGGCGAGGATTTCCTCGATCCCCAGCACCAGCGCGTCGCCATGGTGTGCGCGGATGATCGCGAGCATCATCCCGAGCGCACTGTTCGCGCCGGCGCAGGAGACGCGGTCGTGGTCGATCACGTAGGGGTGTGGCAGCAGCCGCACGCGCGGGTAGGCTTCCTCCAGCCCGGCGCGGCTGTCCGGATGGACGGTGCAGGTGTAGTTGTCGAGCAGCCCGGCGTGGGCGAGCAGGTAGCTGCCGTTCCATAGCCCGCCCAGCGTGACCCCCCTGCGGGCAAGCTCGCGCAGGCGCTCGACCACCTTGCGTGCTGGCTTGAGCGCACAGCGGAAGCCGCCGCATACGATCAGCATGTCCAGCCCGTTCACGTCGAGCGCGTCGAAGGCGGCATCGACGTTGAGGTTGAGGCTGAGGTCGCTGCGCACCGAGGCTTCGCCGAGGCCGAAGGTCTCGAAGCGATAGAGCGGAGGCTGGCTCAGCAGGTTGGCGGTGACCAGCGCATCCACCGCGGCGGTGAACGCCATCATCGAGAAATGTTCCAGCAGCAGGAAGCCCACTCGGCGCTGCTGCACCTCAGCAGCCGGCTCCTGGTTGCGGTTGCTGAGGTAGGGTTGGTTGCTGTGCCTGAGGCGGCTGCCGAACGAACGGCCATCCCCGGCAGGGGCAGTGGTGTCCCGGTTGGTCTTGCTCATGCAGCCTCGTCCGTCGAGCGGGCCCGGCCGTACCACTTGAAGCGTTCGATCACGTCCTCCATCTCGGCTTCGGACAACAGCACCGGCGGGCCAAGCTGCAGGCTGCGCCAGTACTGCTCGCACAGCGCCTCGAACTCGATCGCGGCGGCACAGGCATGGGCCACGTCGCGGCCGAACACGAGCATGCCGTGGTTGGCCATCAGGCAGGCGCTGCGCCCGGCGATGGCTGCGGCGACATGGTCCGAGAGTGCCTGGGTGCCGAAGGTGGCATAGCGCGCGCAGCGTATGGTGCTGCCGCCGAAGCGCGCGATCATGTAGTGGAAGGGTGGGATCTCGATGCGCTGGCAGGCGAGTGCGGTGGCAAAGGGGGCGTGGGTGTGCACGATCGCAGCGGCTTCGGGGCGGGCATGGTAGAGGTCGAGGTGAAAGCGCCATTCGGACGACGGCGCGAATGGTCCGGTCGCCTGTCCATGCGCATCGACGATTGCGATGCTGGCGGGCGTGATCGCCTCGGCAGCCATGCCGCTGGGGGTGATCAGCATGCCGCCGCCTGCTGCGCGCGCGCTGACGTTGCCGGCGCTGCCTTCGTTGAGGCGCGCCGCGACCAGCGTGCGGGCTGCGGCAGCGATGGCCTCGCGCACGCGCTGCTCGTCCTGCGTCACGACGGGTTCAGACATGCTGCCCGACCTCGCGCGCATCGCCGATCCTCTCGGGTGGAAAGCAGCCATGCTCGGTGATGATGCTTGCGATCAGGCCTGCGGGGGTGATGTCGAAGGCAGGGTTCGCCGCGGGCGTGGTGTCCGGCGCGAGGCGCACGCGCCTGATCCCGCCTTCGGCGTCCATGCCTGCGAGCGTCCGCACCTCGTCCGCATCGCGCATCTCGATGGGGATTCCGGTGGCATCGGCACAGGCGAAATCCACCGTCGACAGCGGCGCCGCGATGTGAAAGGGCACCCCATGCGCTGCCGCGGCCAGTGCTTTCAGGTAGGTGCCGACCTTGTTCGCGGTGTCGCCGTTGGCGGCGATGCGGTCCGCACCGGTGATGACGATATCCACGTTGCCGCGCGCCATCAGCAAGCCGGCGGCGTTGTCGGCGATGAGGCGGTGCGCCACCCCGGCCTCGCGTAGCTCCCAGGCGGTGAGCAGGCCCTGGTTGCGCGGGCGCGTCTCGCTCACCCACACCTCCAGCGGGATGCCTCGGGCGACGGCCTCATACACCGGCGCGAGCGCGGTGCCGGCACCTGCGGTGGCAAGCCAGCCGGCGTTGCAGTGGGTCATGACGCGCACCGGGCCGGGTCGGCGCGCGGCGATTTCGGCGATCAGCCCCACGCCCGCCGCGCCGATCGCCGCGCAGGTGGCAGCATCCTCCGCGCGGATCGCGTCCGCCTCGGCCCAGGCTGCCGCGCGGCGCTCCGTCGGTGCGAGCGGCGCCAGTCGCTGACGCATGCGCGCGAGCGCCCAGTGCAGGTTGACCGCGGTGGGCCGGGTGGCGCCGAGCGCCGAGATCGCGTGTTCGAGGTGGCTGTCGGAGGCGTCCGCCGCGAGCGCGAGGGCGATGCCGTAGGCGGCGGTGACGCCGATCAGCGGTGCGCCGCGCACCTGCATGTCGCGGATCGCCACGGCGGCGGCGTCGAGTCCGGTGAGGAGCCGGGTCTGGATAGAGTATGGCAGCGTGGTCTGGTCGATGATGCGGACATGCGCACCTTCGGCCACGAGCGTGGGGATCGGAGGGGTGAAGGGCATCGTGTCGATAGGGCAGGTTACTGGGCTGACGGGGGTTCGTTTCCCGCAGGTGCTTGCGGCCTCGCGCTGGTCAGCAATTGGGCCAGCTCCACCGCGGAACGCACGCCCATTTTCTCGAAGATGCGTGCGCGATGCACCTCCACCGTGCGCATCGAGATGCCGAGCTCGTCGGCGATCACCTTGTTGAATTTGCCAGCGAGGATCAGGTCCATCACCGCGCGTTCGCGCGCGGTCACCAGGGCAAGCCTGGCCTCGACCGTCTGGCGGCTGGCGTCGGCGTGTGCGCGTTGGGCGTCGAGCTCGAGTGCATTGATGACGATGTCGACCAGTGCGTTGTCGTCGAATGGTTTCTCCACGAAATCGAATGCGCCCTGCTTGAGCGCCGTCACCGCCATCGGAACATCGCCGTGGCCGGTGATGAAGATCACCGGTAGGTGCGATTGCCGAGCTTTGAGATGCTCGAAGCAGGTGAGGCCGCTCATACCGGCCATGCGGATGTCGAGGATCACGCACCCCTGCCATTCGGGCTGCCAGGCCGCGAGGAAGGCCTCCGCCGAGGCCCAGCTGGTGCTGGCGACGCCGCGCGAGCGCAGCAGCCATTCAAGTGCATCACGGATGGCTTCGTCGTCATCGACGATGTGGGCGAGTGGCCCGGGAGAGCTGGACATGGTCATGCTGCTTCGGCCTCCAGCGGGATCGAGAACGTGAAGATCGTACCACCCGAAGGATTCGGTTCGAATCCGAGTTTCCCCCCATGCAGCTCGGCGATCGAGCGGCAGATGTTGAGCCCCATGCCCATGCCCTCCTCCTTGGTGGTGTAGAAGGGCTCGAAGAGATGCGCTGCAACCTCGGGCGGGATGCCGTCGCCAGCGTCGACCACGATGATATGCGCCATGCCTTCCGCAACCCGGGTGGTGATCTGCAGGATCCGCTTTTCCGCCGGTTGCGTGTTCCGCATCGCATCCATTCCGTTGCGCAGCAGGTTGACGACGACCTGCTCGATCATCACCGCGTCGGCGTGAACCTGCGGTAGGCTGGGCGCGAACCGGCTCTCGAGGCGGACGCCGCGTCGCGTCGCGTCGGTCTCGATGAGACCGATCGCCTCGCGAATCAGGTGGTTGATATCCAGCGTCTCACGCTTGGGGTCGCTGCGCCGCACGAAGTTGTGCACCCGTTTGATGATCTGGCCGGCGCGCTGGGCCTGTCGGCCGATACGCTCCAGCGCGCCGCGCAATGCTGGCGGATCGACCTCGCCGGTATCGATCAGGTTCAGACAGCCGGAACTGTAGCTGGAGATCGCAGCGAGCGGTTGGTTGAGCTCGTGTGCGAGCGTCGAAGCCATCTCTCCCATCGTCACCAGCCGCGAGGTGGCTTGAAGGCGTTCGTTCTGCTGACGCGCCATCTCGCGCATGCGCTTCTGTTCGGTGATGTCGAGCACCGAGCCCATCCAGCCCGCCTGGTGGCCTTCCGAGTCGATCAGCGGGGCCTCGAAGAGGAGCACGTCCACCGCTTCGCCGTCGCTGCGGATGAAGCGTAGCTCCACGCCGCCGCTAGGGCCTTGGCCGGCCAGGATTCGGTCGTGCAGCTCCTGAGTGTGAGGGATGTGTTGCGGATCCCAATAGGGCATCGGGGCCTGGCGGCCGAGCAGGTCTTCCGCGCTGTAGCCGACGATGCGACAGAACGCGGGATTCACGTAGGTCACGCGTCCATCGAGGTCGCGTGCCCGCAGTCCGGTCAGCAGCGAGTCCTCCATCGCGCGGCGGAAGCTCATCTCGCCGCGCAACGCCTGTTCGGCCGCCTGCCTCCGAACCACGTGGCGACGCAGTTGCCAAAGGTTGGCGATGATGATCAGCGTGAGCAGCAGCATCGAGGCGATCACCAGGATGGGGACCCAGCGCGTCTCCCCGCTGTATGCGGTGATCTCCATCTGCAGGCCGCGGCCTGGTGGCTCCATCGGCAGGCTGTAATGCATTTCGCTGGCCAGCGGCGACACCTTCGACTTGGCGCCGATCTCGCGGCCGTCGACATCGACGACGCTGAGCCGGTAACGCTCGGAAAACCACCACGGCACTTCTCGGGTGAGCAGGTTGCGCAACGAGTACACGCCCACGACGGTGCCGAGGAAGCGGTCCCCGGCGAAATGCGGCACATGAACCTCAAAATGATAGTCCCCGCCGACCACCTCGTAGCCATTGCTGTACACCGCCCGACCCAGCCCTCGCGCCAGGCGTGCGGCCTCGCGCGAAGGCACGGATCCGCCGGTCTCGCCCACAAGGTAGGAGTCGGTGTCGGGCGGACGCGCACCGAGCAGTGCGTCGTCCGCGTCCAGCCAGATGATACGCACGAAGGCGCTGTCGGGCAGTAGCAGCTGGCGCAGGCGTGCCGCCGTCTGCTCGGTATGCGGCTTACCCTGCAGCAGGTCAGGCGCGATGATGTCCAACTGGGCCTCGTTGCGCTCGAGCTGGAAACGCAGGTTCTGCTCCATCCAGAGCGCATCGTTGATCAACGTGGTTCGCTGCGACTCGCGGTCGTGCTCGCGAGTGAGCCACACCAGCACAAGGATCAACAGCACGAGCAGGCCGAGCGTGACGTGCGGGAGCTGCCAGCGCCAGCGGCCGGGGATGGCAGCGTTCGTCGTCGATGTGCGCGGTGCGGCTGCGGGTTCGGTCACGCGGCCTCCTCATGTGGGGGAATGGATGCCGTCCGTATCATAGTCAATTGGCGCCAGTGTCGGGGCCGGGTGCTGCTGGGGGGTATCGGCCACATGCTAAACTCTGGCGACTGTCACCTGGTTCATGCCTTTCACGTGCGCAACCTGATCCTCGTCATTCTCGTTCTGGTCGCCGTCTGGTGGGTTCGACGCCAGATCATCCGCATCGGCGCGGATCGCGCGAAGCGGAAGCAGGGCACGCCACCCGCGCCGGCGCAGCAGATGCTGGCATGCGCGCACTGCGGCGTGCACGTGCCGGAGGGCGAGGCGATTTGCGATGCCGGCCTGTTCTACTGCTCCGACGCGCATCGCCGCCTCGGCCCGCGACGCTGACGGCGGATCGCGTCGAGCATGTTTGCCCATTACACCGGTGCGGATGCGTTCAGGCTGGCGCCGCAGCGCTACTTCAACCTGTTCCGGCTCGTCATCGCCGGGCTGTTCCTGGTCGCGGGGCGCGAACTGGGCCTTGGGGCTGGTGCGCCACAGCTCTACCTCCTGATTGCGTTCGGCTATCTTGGTCTGGTGCTGCTGCTCGGCTTCCCGGATGCGGTCAGCCGCTTCGGTCTGAACCGGCTGATCTTCCTGCAGGTCTGCATCGACATCCTCGTGCTCACCGGCATGATGTGGGTCAGTGGCGGCTATCGCAGTGGCATGCCCGTGATGATGATGGTGTATCTCGCCGCTGCCGGGCTGGTCGCGGAGGGGCGCATGGTGATGTTCTTCGCTGCGCTCGCGACGGTCTCCGTGCTCGGCGAGAACGCATGGCGCGCGATCTCCGGGCGGGATGCGGCCGAGTTCCTGCAGGTCGGCATCGTCTGCACCGGCTTCTTCGCGATCGCATTCACGGCGCAACTCCTCGCGCGCCGGGCGAAGGCCAACGAGTTCCTTGCGGCGCAACGTGGCGAGGCGCTTGGGAGGCAGCAGGCGATCAATGAACGTATCATCCGCGACATGCGCGATGGCGTGATCGTGGTGTCTGGCGACGGACGCGTGCGGCAATCGAACCCCCGCGCCTCGGTGTTGCTGGGCACCTCACTGCACGAGGGGCAGGCGCTGATCGGCGTGGATGCAGGCTTTGCCGATTGTGCGCCGATGGGGACCGATGTCCGTGGTGTGCTCAAGCGCATCGGTCCGGCGGGACGGCTTCTGCGTGTGCGTGTGGTCGAGGCGGAGTCCTCCGGCGGTGACACGCTGATCTATCTGGCTGATCACGAAGAAATCCAGAAGCAGGTGCAGCAACTCAAGCTGGCCGCCCTCGGCCGCCTCACCGCGAGCATGGCGCATGAGATCCGTAACCCGCTCTCGGCGGTGACGCAGGCCGCCGACCTGCTCGGCGAGGAGAAACGGGCGGATGTGCAGGCGCGCTTGCTGCGCATCATCACCGACAATGCGCGACGTATCGAGCGCATGGTGCGCGACGTTCTTGCGCTGGGCCGCCGTGACCAGCTGATGCGCGAGGTGTTGCCGGTGCGGGCGGTCGTGAGCCAGGTGATCGAGGAATTCGGTCTGAAGGGCGATCGTGAATTGGCAGTGTTTTCCATCGATATCGCCGACGAGTTGTCACTCGCGATGGATCGAGCCCACCTCTACCAGATCCTCTCTAACCTGCTGCACAATGCGCGCCGTCATTGCAGTGGCGGGCCGGGGGCGATCCGCCTGTCTGCGCATCATGAAGGAGAGGACAAGGTCAGGCTCCACGTCATCGACGATGGCCCGGGCGTTTCCGAGCCTGACCAGGCGCATCTGTTCGATCCTTTCTTCACCACCGATGCGCGCGGCACGGGTCTGGGCCTCTATATCGCCCGGGAACTCGCCGAGTCCAACGATGCGTCGGTGGAGTTCGTCGGCAATGCGCCCGGTGCGCATTTCGTCATCACCGCACGGAGTCAGCCATGACGCAGAACGACAGGCGCGCGCGACCTCCCGGGGCGGATGTCCTCATCGTCGATGACGAGGATGACATCCGTGAGTTGCTGGAGCTTTCGCTGCTGCGCATGGGGCTCGCCTGCGACACCGCAGCCAACCTCGCCGAGGCGCGGGCGATGGTCGATGGTCGGAACTACCGGCTCTGCCTCACCGACATGCGTTTGCCCGATGGTGACGGCCTGGAGCTGGTTGCCCACATCCAGGGGGCACACCCCGGGCTGCCGGTAGCGGTGATTTCGGCCTATGGCAGCATCGAGACCGCGATTCGCGCACTCAAGCTGGGGGCCTTCGATTTCGTCACCAAGCCCATAGAGCTCGCGGGACTCCGCGAGCTCGTCAGCCATGCGTTGAGCGTCCAGCCGGGTGGAGTGACCACTCAGGACGCAAGCGACCGCGAGCTGGTCGGTCAGTCGTCGGCAATGCAGCATCTGCGCATGCAAATCGACAAGCTCGCGCGCAATCAGGCACCCGTCTTCATCAATGGTGAGTCAGGGACGGGCAAGGAGGTGATCGCGCGCCTGATTCACGGTCGTGGGCCACGTGCGGGCGGCCCCTTCGTACCTGTCAATTGCGGCGCGATCTCGCCCGAACTGATGGAGAGCGAGTTCTTCGGCCATCGCAAGGGCAGCTTCACCGGCGCCACCGTCGACAAGGATGGGCTGTTCCAGGCTGCGCGCGGGGGGACCCTTTTCCTCGACGAGGTGGCCGAGTTGCCGCTGGCGATGCAGGTCAAGCTGCTGCGTGCGATCCAGGAGCGGGCGGTGCGTCCCGTCGGGGCGCATGCAGAGCAGCCGGTGGATGTACGTATCCTCTCCGCCTCGCACCGCGACCTCGCGCGCTTGGTTGCGGAAGGCCGGTTCCGCCAGGACCTGTTCTTCCGCATCAACGTGATCACCCTTCACGTGCCACCCCTGCGCGAACGACGCGAGGACATCCCGGACCTCGCGCTGCATATCCTCGAGCGGCTGGCCGGGCGCGACGGTACCGGCTTGCACACGCTGGACCGGTCCGCGCTCGAGGCAATGTCACGCTACGACTTTCCCGGCAACGTGCGCGAGCTCGAGAACCTGCTCGAACGCGCCTGCGCGCTGTGCGACGGACCGGTGATCGGCATCCATGATCTGGACCTGCTGCCGATGTCCAGCGGTGCCGAAACATCCCGACCGCTCGCGACCTGGCTGGACGGCCTGCGCGAAGACGATGATGGGCCGCCTGACTCGGACGAGGAGCGGGAGCGCACCAGCGTGCTGCGCATGCTGGACGAAACCCGCTGGAATCGTTCCGAGGCGGCCCGCCGGCTTGGCCTCACCCTGCGGCAGTTGCGCTACAGGCTGCAGAAGTGGGGGATGGAGTGAACGCCACGGGAGCGGCCGGGCTGGCCCCAGGCTGGCTGCGCGGGGTGACGCATTGCCCGTCGCCCAATTGTGACCCGCGCCCGGAGGGCGAAGTGGTGCGGCTGGTGGTCGTGCATGCGATCAGCTTGCCTCCTGATACCTTCGGCGGGCCGGGTGTTGAACAACTCTTCACCAACACACTGCCGGTCGGGTCGCATCCCTATTACGCAGGGATTGCCGGCCTGCGTGTCTCGGCGCATTTCTTCATCCGCCGGGACGGTCGAGTGGTCCAGTTCGTGCCGGTGCGCCTGCGTGCATGGCATGCGGGCCTGTCCATGTGGAGAGGGCGGGAGCGCTGCAACGATTTCTCGATCGGGATCGAACTGGAAGGCTGCGATACGCTGCCCTTTACTGCAGTGCAATACCGCAGGCTGACACGTCTGATCAGGCGCTTGCAGCGGCAGTTTCCCATCGAGGACATCGTGGGGCACGCGGATGTCGCCCCGGGGCGCAAGACCGATCCGGGGCCGCACTTCGACTGGCAGCGGCTGCGAAAAGGATTGCGGCATCGAACCCGATGAGGTCCTGGGCGCGCGTCGATCCGTGTCTCGAAGGGCATCAATTTGCAAAAAAACAACAGTGCAGATCGGGCTGACACATTGCGACGAATGCAAGTCGTGGCAAGGGATTCAGCCGAATGTAACGACCCCGGTAACACTTCCGTAGCCAGGGCGGATTGACATTAATCAAACAAATCAATAGAGTGCGGATCAACAGCGCGCTCGTTAGCGGTTTGACGCGCTTTTTCAACAGGGTGCGGCGCTGAATTTTCCGTCAGCGTTTGTCCACATGGCCGCTCGCACCGCGGGATTCGTTGTCTGGTTGCGGCAACGAATTGAACACCACTGAAGACCGATACCCCCTGCCTGTCCGGCGCATATGTTGCATTGCCGGGCGACCTTCGCCCAAACGGGAAGAAAACTCGTACTCGCCTCTGGCGTGGTATGGGAATGGCTGGCGGCTTGCGGTACAGCATGGAGGAACCATGAGCAAAGCAACACGCAACACACCGCTCGCGGAGCGGTCCGGGCTGACCGTGATCCGGTTGGTTCATGGCAGTCTGTTTGCCGCCGGTGTTCTGGCTGTGGTCCATCAGGGTTTTCAGCATCGTGATGTTCAACGGGTGACGTTTGCCGACACCGGCATGACAGCGACTGTGGCGTCCCGAGTGCTCGAGAATCCCCATCCGCCCACTCTGGCGCCGATCGCCAGCATTGAGGTCGATAGCGGTGCCCCGACCGGTACCGTCGAGCAGGCTCAAAAGGTCGAGAAGTCGCTGAACCGCGTTGCAGCGTTGCCGCCGGTCTTTGCCTTGCCTTTCCCTGAGACGAAGCCGGATGGCGAGTTGTCGGCCGAAATGCAGCGCGTGCGTGACTGGGTCGCGAGCCGCTACAGGGTCTCGGATGTGATCCTCGAGCCGGTGCTGGCGCAGGCCGAGGACAGCGCGAACGCAGTGGGCCTCGACCCCTTGCTGATTGTGGCGGTGATGGCGATCGAGTCGGGCTTCAACCCTTTCGCCGAAAGCCGTCACGGTGCGCAGGGCCTGATGCAGGTGATCCCGCGCTATCACAAGGACAAGATCGGCCAGGATGCGCATGAAGATGCGTTGTTCGATCCGATCCTGAATGTACGCGTGGGTACGCAGGTGCTGGCGGAAGGCCTGCGCCGGTTCGGCACCATGCAGGGCGCTCTCCAGTATTACGCGGGTGCCCTCAAGGACCCGAACGCGGGTTACACAAAGAAGGTCCTGGCGCTCAAACAGCGCATCCGCACCGCTGCACGTCAGGGCGACGCCTGACCGGGCGTTCAGCCACCCGCTCGCCGCTGGTGCCGAGCGCGCAGGTGGGGGCGGGTTCCGGTGGCGTTGCGCTATCCGCGAAGTAGCCGCGCAATCCTTCCGGCGGCTTCCAGCAGTCGTTCCTCGCTCGTGGTGTAGGCAATGCGCAGGTGGCGGCGTGGCAGATGGTCGCCGAAATCCAGTCCCGGGGTGGTAGCGACGCCAGCCTCCTCGATCAATCGTCGCGCCAGCGCCTCACTGTCCTCCGCCATGCGCGAGATGTCCGCGTAGATGTAGAACGCACCCTGTGGCTCGGTGGCGATGATGAATCCCAGGCGCTGCAGCTCTGGCAACAGCGTGCTGCGGCGGTGCGCGAACTCGTGGCGACGCGCCTCGAGCAATTCCAGCGTGGCAGGTGCGAAAGCCGCGAGTGCTGCATGCTGCGCCGGCGTCGAGGCGGAGATGAAGAAGTGCTGGGCGAGCTTTTCGATCTCGCGCACATATGCGTCGGGAGCGACCAACCAACCCAGGCGCCAGCCTGTCATTCCGAAGTACTTCGAGAAGCTGTTCACCACGAAGATGTCGTCCATGTGGCTCAGTGCCGTACTGGACTCGACCCCGTACGTCAGCCCTTGATAGATCTCGTCGACGATCATCACCCCCCCGTGAGCGCGCACCGTGCCGCCCAGGGCATCGAGCTCGTCCTGCGTCAGCAGTGTGCCGGTGGGGTTGGAGGGCGTGGCCACCATCAGGCCGCGGGTGCGCTCACTCCAGGCGGCGTCAACCTGCGCGCTTGTCGGTTGGAAGCGAGTCGTGGCATCGACCGGAAGCATCGTGGCGGTGCCTTCGAAGGTCCGTACCAGCTGACGGTTGCACGGGTAGCTGGGATCGGGCATCAGCCAGACGTCGCCCGGGTCGGTGGTCGCGGCAAGCGCGAGCATCAGCGCGCCAGAGGCGCCCGGGGTGATCGCGATGCGCTCCGGCGGGACATCTGCGCCGAAGCGGTCGTGGTAGAAGCGCGAAATCGCCTCGCGCAGCGCCGGTAGGCCGAGTGCGCTGGTATAGGGCACCTGGCCCTGGTCCAGGAAGCGCATCGCGGCTTCGATCATGGGGCGCGGGGTCGGAAAGTCCGGCTCGCCCACTTCCATGTGGATGATGTCGCGGCCCGCCGCTTCGAGCTCGCGTGCGCGGCGCAGCAACTCCATGACGTGGAAGGGCTGGATGTCCTGGCTTCGGCGGGAGATGTTCATGGTGATCCAGTTGCAGTGGCTGTTGGGGATTGTGTCCCGGAATGCACGAAGCGCCGTCGTGCGGCGCTTCGTGTGATGTTGCGATCGTGAGGTGCGACGGGGCCGGTGTTCGGCCCCGCCTTGTGCAATCGGCTCAGAGCCTGTGAATGAATCTGCTGCGCGAACCGATTGCTGCGTTGCTCATTCGCTCACTCCTCGCCTATCCATCCGATATGTCTCGTCGTTCGCTCGCTCGCGCCTTGCACTCGGCTCTGCTCGCGACGATTTCTTCACAAGCTCTCAGTCGCCGCTGAGCGCCAGTTCGAACAGCTCGCGCTTGAGCACCATCTGGCGCGGCAGACGGTCCTGGAGTTTGTCGAACCATTCCTTGTGCAAGGCCAGTTCCTGCTTCCAGGCGTCCGCATCCACCGTGGTGAGGGCATCGAATTCGGCTTGGCTGACGTCGCTGCCGGCCCAGTCCAGGTCCTCGAACTTGGGCATCCAGCCCAGCGCGGTTTCCTTGGCGGCCACGCGGCCCTTGACGCGATCGACGATCCACTTCAGCACGCGCATGTTCTCGCCGAAGCCTGGCCACATGAACTCGCCCTTCTCGTTCATGCGGAACCAGTTCACGCAGAAGATCTTGGGCGTGTGCTCGACGACATGCCCCATGCGCAGCCAGTGGTTGAAGTAGTCGCCCATGTGGTAGCCGCAGAAGGGGAGCATCGCGAACGGGTCGCGGCGCACCACGCCCTGGGCGCCGAATGCCGCAGCGGTGGTTTCGGAGCCGAGCGTGGCGGCCATGTACACGCCGAAGTTCCAGTTGAAGGCCTGGTACACCAGCGGCACGGTGGTGGCACGGCGCCCGCCGAAGATGAAGGCCGAAATCGGCACGCCTTCGGGGCTTTCCCAGTTGGGGTCGATGGACGGGCACTGTCCGGCCGGCGCGGTGAAGCGCGAGTTCGGATGCGCCGCCTTGCGGCCGGTCTCCTTGGCGATCTCGGGCGTCCAGTCCTTGCCTTGCCAGTCGATGAGGTGAGCGGGAGCTTCCTTGCTCATCCCTTCCCACCATACGTCGCCGTCGTCGGTGAGCGCGACGTTGGTGAAGATGATGTTTTCCTTCAACGTTGCCATCGCGTTGAAGTTGGTCTTCTCGGAGGTGCCGGGTGCGACGCCGAAGAAGCCGGCTTCCGGGTTGATCGCGTAGAACTTGCCGTCCTTGCCCGGCTTGATCCAGGCAATGTCGTCACCCACGGTGGTGATCTTCCAGCCATCGAAGGACTTGGGCGGGATCAGCATCGCGAAGTTGGTCTTGCCGCAGGCGGACGGGAAGGCGGCTGCGACGTAGGTCTTCTCGCCCTCGGGCGATTCGACGCCGAGGATCAGCATGTGCTCGGCGAGCCAGCCTTCGTCGCGCGCCATCGTCGAGGCGATGCGCAGCGCGAAGCACTTCTTTCCAAGCAGCGCGTTGCCTCCGTAGCCCGAGCCGTACGACCAGATCTCGCGCGTCTCGGGGAAGTGGACGATGTACTTGGTGGTCGGGTTGCACGGCCAGCGGCTGTCCTTCTCGCCATGCGCGAGCGGTGCACCGACGGTGTGCACGCAGGGCACGAACTCGCCGTCGCTGCCGAGCACCTCGATCGCGCCACGGCCCATGCGGGTCATGGTGCGCATGTTTGTGACCACATAGGGGCTGTCGGAGATCTCGATGCCGATGTGGGCGATCGGGCTGCCGAGCGGGCCCATCGAGAACGGGATGACGTACATCGTGCGGCCGTGCATGGACCCCTTGAACAGGTTGTTCAGGGTGCCGCGCATTACCGCGGGGTCTTCCCAGTTGTTGGTCGGGCCGGCGTCGACCTTGTCCTTCGAGCAGATGAAGGTGCGGTCCTCCACCCTTGCGACGTCGGACGGGTCGGAAAAGGCGAGGTAGGAATTCTTGCGCTTCTCAGGGTTCAGCTTGATCAGCATGCCGGACTCGACCATTTCGGCGCAGAGGCGGTCGTATTCTTCCTGAGAGCCGTCGCACCAGACGACACGATCGGGTTCGGTGAGCGCGGCGATTTCGCCAACCCACTTCTTCAACTCGGCGTGGCGGACATAATCAGGTGCAGCGGCAATGGCCGCCTCGGCGTGGCTTTGAGTCATGATTTACAGCTCTCCCGTGCTGTGATGCAAAACTTCGGCCGCCGGTCGATCCAGAAATGTGCATTTAGCACTGCCTGCAGGGCTGGCGGACTCTTCCAAGGGCACGCAGGTGGCGGCGGGGCCGAACCAGCGAAGGTTCGGGTTAACCGCAATCTGCGGAAACCCGCAATTGTGCCACGACGGCACCCTCATTGAGAATGATATGGGCAAAAATTGGCTGAGCTTTTCATATTGCAAATACTCTTTTTGTAATGCGAAACGAGCGCGAGGGGAGTATGCTCTCGCCTCGACAACAAATGCCGCAGCGCAGGCCTGGCCCGGCCGGACGCCGCGATCTGAACCAAAAACCGGAGGACGACCATGGATGAACTGATTCGCGCCGCAGCGCTCGACTACCATCGCTACCCCAAACCCGGAAAGATCTCGGTCACGCCGACCAAGGTGCTCTCCAACCAGCGCGACCTGTCGCTGGCCTACTCGCCAGGCGTCGCCGCGGCCTGCGATGCGATCGTCGAAGACCCCGCAGAGGCCGCATCGCTCACCGCGCGCTCGAACCTGATCGGTGTCGTCACCAACGGCACAGCGGTGCTCGGCCTTGGCAATATCGGGCCGCTGGCGGCAAAGCCGGTAATGGAAGGCAAGGGCGTGCTGTTCAAGAAGTTCGCCGGCATCGATGTGTTCGACCTCGAGATCGCCGAAAACGATCCCGACAAGCTCATCGACATGATCGCCGCGCTCGAGCCGACCTTTGGCGGCATCAACCTCGAGGACATCAAGGCGCCCGAGTGCTTCTACATCGAGTCGAAGCTGCGCGAGCGGATGAAGATCCCGGTCTTCCACGACGACCAGCACGGTACTGCGATCGTGGTCGGCGCGGCGGTGCTGAACGGCCTGCACCTGCAGGGCAAGAAGCTCGACGAGGTGAAGCTGGTGACCTCAGGCGCCGGCGCCGCGGCGCTGGCCTGCCTGGACCTGCTGGTGATGCTCGGGATTCCGGTCGAGAACATCTGGGTCACCGACATCGAGGGTGTGGTGTATGAGGGGCGCACCACCTTGATGGACCCGATCAAGGCGCGCTACGCGAAGAAGACCGACGCGCGCAAGCTGGCGGAGATCATCGAGGGTGCCGACGTCTTCCTGGGGCTTTCTGCCGGCGGCGTGGTGAAGCGCGAGATGGTGGCGAAGATGGCGCCACGGCCGCTGGTGCTGGCGCTCGCCAATCCGGTTCCGGAGATTCTGCCGGACGAGGTCAAGGCGGTGCGCGACGACGCGATCATCGCCACCGGCCGCTCGGACTATCCGAACCAGGTGAACAACGTGCTGTGCTTCCCGTTCATCTTCCGTGGCGCACTCGATGTGGGCGCGACCACCATCACCGACGAGATGAAGCTCGCCGCGGTCAAGGCGATCGCCGAGCTCGCGCGTGCCGAGCAGAGCGACATCGTCGCCGCGGCCTATGGCGAGCAGGTGTCGGGTTTCGGACACGAGTACATCATCCCGCGCCCCTTCGATCCGCGTCTGATCGTGAAGATCGCACCTGCGGTGGCCGAAGCCGGCATGGCATCCGGTGTCGCCACCCGTCCGATCACCGACTGGGATGCCTATCGCGGGCAGCTCAACAATTTCGTGTGGCACTCCGGTCTGATCATGAAGCCGGTGTTCGCTGCGGCGAGGCAGAACCCGAAGCGCATCATCTTCGCCGAGGGCGAATCGGAGCGCGTGCTGCGGGCGGTGCAGACGGTGGTGGACGAGCGCCTCGCGCGCCCCATCCTCATCGGCCGCCCGGCGGTGATCAGCGCCAACATCGAGCGCTTCGGCCTGCGCCTGCGCCCCGAACTCGACTTCGAGCCGGTGAACCCGGACTCGGATCCGCGCTTCAAGGAGTTGTGGACGCACTACCACCGCCTCACCGAGCGCGCCGGCGTGTCGGTGGATTATGCGAAGAAGGAAGTCTCGCGCCGTACCACCCTCATCGGCGCACTGCTGCTCAAGCTCGGCTACGGCGAGGGCCTGATCTGCGGCACCTACGGCATGCACTCGCTGCATCTCAAGTTCATCGACAAGGTCATCGGTCGCAGGCAAGGGGTGGATAACTTCTATACCCTCAACCTGCTGAGTCTGCCGGGTCGCACACTGTTCCTTGCCGACACCTATGTGAACTACGATCCGACACCCGAGCAGATCGTGGAAATGACCGTGCTCGCCGCCGAGGAGATGCTGCGCTTCGGCATCACGCCGCGAGTGGCGTTGCTGTCGCACTCGTCCTTCGGTACCGCAGACTCGCCCACCGCAGAGAAGATGCGCAAGGCGCTGCAGATGCTGCACAGCCGCTACCCGGACCTTGAAGCCGAGGGTGAGATGCATGGCGACGCAGCCATCGACACCGACCTGCGCCTGCGCATTTTCCCCAACTCGCGCCTCAAGAGTGACGCCAACCTGTTGATCTTCCCCACCCTGGACGCGGCCAACATCGCCTTCAACCTGCTGAAGACTGCAGCCGGCGAGGGCATGACGATCGGGCCAATGCTGCTCGGGGCTGACAAGCCGGTGCACATCCTGACGCCGTCGGCGACGGTGCGACGCATCATCAACATGACCGCGCTCACCAGCGTGGAGGTCGCGCAGCGCAAGACTTGAGCGCTTCCACGTGGCATCATGCGCACGGTGACCGGGTAGGGGGCGTGCCGACGTGGGGCAGGACAGGACAGCGCTGGTGCTGACGGGGGGGGGTGCGCGGGCAGCCTATCAGGTGGGCGTCCTCAATGCCATCCGCGAGATCCGCGGCAAACGCCCGGGCAACCCATTCCCCATCCTGTGCGGGACCTCCGCCGGTGCGATCAACGCGACCGCGCTGGCGGTGTTCTCCGACGATTTCGGGATGGCGGTGCGCAAGCTGTCCTGGATCTGGCGCAACTTCCATGTGCAGCATGTGTATCGCGCAGACGCCCTGGCGCTGCTTGAGACGGGCCTGCGCTGGGGCGCGACCTTCAGCCTCGGCTGGTTGATCCGCCAGACGCCGCGCTCGCTGCTCGACAACAGCCCCTTGCGCGCGCTGTTGAGCCGGGTGTACGACTTCTCCGCGATCGGGCGCGCAATCGAGGCGGGCAACCTGCATGCACTGAGCGTGGCGGTGTCGGGCTACTCCTCGGGTGAGAACCTCGCCTTCTTTCAGGCGGCGGAAGGTGTCGAGGGGTGGCGTCGCGCGCAGCGGCTGGGCGTGCGTACCGTGCTGACCGTCGACCATCTGCTTGCGAGCAGTGCAATTCCCTTCGTGTTTCCTGCGGTGAAGATCAATCGCGAGTTCTTCGGGGACGGCTCGATGCGTCAGCTCGCGCCGGTGAGTCCCGCAATTCACCTCGGCGCCGAGCGCATTCTGGTGATAGGATCCGGCCGGCTCGCCGAGGAGGGCAGACAGCGCGGCGACACCTATCCTTCACCGGCCCAGATCGCCGGTCATGCGATGTCAAGCATCTTCCTCGATGGCTTGGCCATCGACGTGGAGCGCATGCAGCGCATCAATGCGACGCTCAATGCGTTTTCCCCCGAGCAGCGTGCCGCGGCTGGACTTCAGTTGCGGCCGATCGAGGTGTTGGTGATCTCGCCGTCGCAGCGGCTCGATGCCATCGCAGGCGCCCATCGCGACGAACTGCCCCAGCCTCTGCGCGCGGTTCTGCGTGGTGTGGGTGCGACGCGGCGGGGCGGGTCGACCCTGCTCTCCTACTTGCTGTTCGAGCCCGGCTTCACGCGGGCCTTGATGGAGCTGGGCTATGCCGATGCGCTCTCCCGTCGTGCGGAGGTCGAGGCCTTTCTCCGGCTGTGAGCTGCAGGCATCTGATTCTTCACTATCTTCATTGATAAAGAAAAGATGATGAATGAGTTTGATGAGGCCCCTTTCTTCAGGAACGCGTACTCCGTCGGGTCCGGCAAGTTGAAACTTCTTTAAAAAAGCTTGATATCTGTCTATTTTTATTGAGAATAGTGATCTGTAAGGCTTTGTTGCCTGAATTGGGTGAAGATCATGGTAATTCGCACGCTAACTGCAGTGCTCGCATGCGTTGCGCTCCTGCATGCGGGTATGGACGAGGTGCTGGCGGCTGCGCCCGCAGCCTCCGGTCAGCAGAAGTCGTCGGCTTCCGCTGCCAAGAACTCGACCGCGACCAAGAAGGTCGTCAAGAAAACCACAAAGCAGTCCGCCAAGAAGACTTCGCAGAAGAAAAAGCTTGCTGCCAAGAAAAGTGGCAAGAAGCCGGTGGCAGCGAAACGCAGCGCGAAGAAATCCGCCGCAGCCGCCGCGCCGGCAGCCGCGGCCGCACAGACGTACGCGCTAGACAAGGATGGCAATCCGGTGCTCTCATCGGCGGCTTTCGTCGTCGTGCATCAGAAGACCGGTGAGGTGTTGGCCGAAAAGCGTGCCGAGCAGACCACCCCGATTGCATCGATCACCAAGTTGATGACCGCCATGGTCGTGCTGGATGCCGCGCAGAGTCTATCCGAAGTGCTGACCATCGACTCCGGTGATATCGACACCTTGAAGGGTACGCGCTCCCGTCTTGGTGTCGGTACCCGCCTGACCCGGGAAGAGATGCTGCGACTTGCGCTGATGTCCTCTGAGAACCGCGCATCTTCCGCGCTGGCACGTCACTATCCAGGCGGAGAAGCGGCCTTCGTGTTCGCGATGAACATAAAGGCGCGGCTGATCGGACTGACCGATACCCGCTTCGCGGACAGCACCGGGCTCAGCCCGGAGAATGTTTCGAGTCCGCGCGACTTGGTGAAGATGGTCCAGGCAGCGTCGACCTATCCGCTCATCCGCGAGTTCTCGACCACGCAGGAGCGCTATGTGGAGGTGGGTAGTCGCACACTGCACTTCATCAACAGCAATGGATTGGTGCGCGACCCCGACTGGCAGGTCGGCTTGTCCAAGACCGGCTACATCCGAGAGGCGGGGCGTTGTCTCGTGATGCAGACCTGGGTGCAGGGCGAGCCGGTGATCATGGTGCTGATGGATTCGCAGGGCAAGTACACGCGCGTGGCCGATGCGCGCCGAGTGCGCCGCTGGCTGGAAACCACCGCGCCACAACGACATGCGCAACTCGGACGCGAGCGCCAGCAGGCGCAGGTGATCGCGGCCGCGGTGCACTGAGCGTCCATGGCGTTTCCGTTGCCACCACGCCGCCCGTGATCACGACGCGGTGTGATGGTGAGAGAGTTCAGTTGCGGCTTCGCTCCACGTAGCCGAGTGCGCGCGAGATATCCGCTGCCACCTCACGGACGAGCGGAGCGCGATCCGGGTTGAAGCGTTCCGATGGTGTGGATAGCGACAGGCAGGCGACGAGCGCGCCAGAGTCGTCGCGAATGCCTGCTGCGATACAGCGCACGCCGGTCTCCACTTCGTCCAGGTCGAACGCCACGTTGTGGCGGCGCACCTTCTCGAGTTCCTTCTCGAGTGCCGTCAACTGCGTGATCGACGATGGCGTGGTGCCCGGCAGGCCGGTTCGGCGAGCGTACTCGCGCACCTTGTCCGCGCCGTCCTCCACCAGGAACAGCTTGCCCGATGCAGTGGTGTGCAGCGGCGCGCGGCCGCCGACGATGTGCACTACGCGCACGGCCGAGCGTCCGCTCGAGGTGCGATCCACATAAACGATCTCGTCACCGTCGCGGATGCCAAGGTTGACGCTCTCGCCCGTCTCCGTGTGCAGTCCAAGCATGAACGGCATGGCGGTCTCGCGCAACGAGATGCGCGACTTCACCAGACTACCGAGTTCCAGCAGGCGAATCCCCAACCTGTAGGTGCCGCCATCCCCGCGCTCGACGAAGCCGCTCTGTGCCATCGCGCCAAGTATGCGGTGCGCGGTCGAGGGGTGCAGGCCGCTCTCGATCGCGATCTGCTTCAGCGGCGCAGGATCGGGGTGGCAAGCCAGTACGTCGAGCAGCCTCATCATGCGTTCGACGACCTGGATAGGGTTCTTGGGTTCGGTGCTGGTGGTCACGCTGATTTCGATGTGCGGCAGAATGCGGCAAGTCTAACCGTGCGATGCGATTTCGCCTAGTGAAATAGCGTACGAGCCGGTCGATGCGATCGCGCATTCGGCAGACTGTTGTTTGTGGTTGCGACGAGTTTGCAAGAATAGGCTTTCGCTGCGGGAGCGTTTACAGTTCCATGCGCGTTGCGGGGGGCGCGTTGAGGCGAGCCCGGTGAGCTTGCGTCATTCGGCAAGAGAATCGCCAATCCCGTGCCTGAATCGTTGCCCGCCGAGGTGGAGATGAGTCTTGCCCTGATCGTGATGCTGCCGTTTCTCGGTGCCGTGCTCCCGGCGCTGATGATCCGGGTCGGACGCAATGCCTGCGCGATCTCCGCCGCATCGGTGACACTGCTCGCGTTGGCGCTGCTCCTGGGGCACGCACCCACCGTGCTGGCCGGGGAGGTGCACTGGTTCGGAGTGGATTGGCTCCCGGTGCTGGGGCTCAACGTGCATTTCTTCCTCGACGGGTTGGGGTTGCTCTTTGCCGGCCTCATTCTCGGCATCGGCCTACTCATCATCCTCTACGCGCGTTTCTATCTCGCGAAGCAGGATCCGATGGGCAACTTCTACACCTACCTGTTGCTCTTCCAGGGCGCGATGGTGGGGATCGTCCTGTCTGACAACATCCTGTTGCTGCTGATCTTCTGGGAGTTGACGAGTCTCTCGTCCTTCCTGCTCATCGGATTTTGGGGGCATCTGCCGGAAGGGCGGCAGGGCGCCAGGATGGCGCTTGCGGTCACCGGTGCGGGCGGACTGTCGATGATCGCGGGCATGCTGATGCTCGGCAGCATCGTGGGTTCTTACGATCTGACCGAGATCCTCGTCCATCGTGAGGCCATTCAGGCGTCGCCGCTCTACCTCCCGGCATTGGTGCTGATCCTGCTCGGTTGTTTCGCCAAGAGTGCCCAGTTCCCGTTCCACTTCTGGCTGCCACATGCAATGGCCGCGCCCACGCCGGTGTCCGCCTACCTGCACTCGGCGACGATGGTGAAGGCCGGGCTGTTCCTGATGGCGCGGCTGTGGCCGGTGCTGGCGGGCACCGAGGCCTGGTTCTACCTGGTGGCCACCACCGGGTTGGTGACGATGCTGCTCGGTGCGGGCATCGCCCTCTTCAAGGACGATCTCAAGGGGCTGCTTGCCTTCTCCACCGTGAGCCACCTTGGGCTGGTGACGATGCTGCTCGGTTTCGGCACGCCGATGGCGGCGGTTGCGGCGGTATTCCATGTCATCAACCACGCAACCTTCAAGGCGGCGCTGTTCATGAACGCGGGCATCATCGACCATGAGGCGGGTACACGCGACATTCGCCGGCTGGGTGGGCTGGCGCTGCTGATGCCCATCACCGCGACCCTGGCGATGGTGGCCGCGGCCTCAATGGCGGGCTTGCCGCTCTTGAACGGCTTCCTGTCCAAGGAGATGATGTTGCACGAGGCGGCGCAGACCACGTGGTTCGGCCAACGTGGCCTCGTACCTGTGTTGGCGACGCTGGCTGCGGTGTTCTCGGTGGCGTATTCGCTGCGTTACGTGGTGCATGTCTTCTTCGGTCGCCGGCGCGGCGACTATCCTTCTGCACCGCACGACCCGCCATTCGGGATGTGGTTGCCGCCAGCCTTGCTGGTGGGGCTGGTCGTCGCGATCGGCCTTGCGCCCGAGGCGATGGTGGGGCGACTGGTGCGTGCCTCGGCCACTGCGGTGATCGGTGCGCCGGTGCCCGACTTCCATCTCGCGATCTGGCATGGCTGGAACTTGGCGGTGCTGATGTCTGCGCTGGCGATCGTGTTCGGCATGGCGGCGCTGATGGCCTATCCGGCACTGCGCAAGCGCTGGGAGGCCGGGCCGCATCCGGATGCGAAGCGGATGTTCGAGCGCGCGCTGGGTGGAGTCGTCGCGTTCGCCCAGCGCGTTGTGCTTGCGCTGCACAACGGCTCGCTGCAGCGCTACCTGTTCGCGATGATCGCCGCCGCACTCTTCGTCGGTGTCGTCGCGTTCTTCGGCGCGCCCCATGTCCCGGGCAGTCGCGCACCACTGCCCGTGCCTGGGCTCGCGTGGATCGCCTGGCTGCTGCTGGTCGCTGCCAGCGTGGCGTCGGTGATGCTGTTCCGTCAGCGCTTCATCGCAGTGATTCTGGTGGGCGTGGTCGGCCTCATCGTGTCGGTGGCCTTCGTCTTCCTGTCGGCACCGGATCTAGCGTTGACGCAGATCTCGGTGGACGTGGCGACCGTCATCCTGATCCTGCTGGCGCTGTACTTCATGCCCAAGACGGATCCGGTGGAGCGGGTGCCGGGGCGTGCCTGGCGCAACGGTGCGCTGGCGGTGGCGGCGGGCGCTGCGACCGGCGCGCTCAGTCTGGCGATGATGAGCCGCGACTTCAACACGCTCTCCGGCTACTACCTCGAGCAGTCGGTGCCAGGCGGTGGCGGTGCCAACGTGGTGAATGTGATCCTTGTGGACTTCCGCGGTTTCGACACCTTCGGCGAGATCATCGTGCTCGGCGTGGCGGCGCTGGCGATCTTCGCCCTGCTCGACGGCGCGGTGCGCGGCCGCGCCGGTCGCCGGCTCGGCGCCTGGGTGCCCGACATGCCCGTCTCCGCGAACCGCCATCCCGTGATCATGGTGGTGGCGACGCGCGTGATGCTGCCGCTCGCGCTGCTTGTCGGCGTGTACATCTTCCTGCGCGGTCACAATGCGCCTGGCGGCGGCTTCATCGCAGCGCTTGTGGTTGCGATCGCGCTGATCATGCAATACATGGCGAGCGGCTTCGGTTGGGCGGCGCAGCAGATGCGCTTCGACTACCACGCGCTGATCGGGTCGGGGGTGTTGATCGCAGGTGCGACCGGCATCGCCGCGATGGCACTCGGCCATCCGTTCCTGACCAGCACCTTCGGTCACGTGACGCTGCCCGTCGTCGGCTCCTTCGAGTTGGCGAGTGCGATGGCCTTCGACCTCGGTGTGTTCCTGACCGTGCTCGGTGCGGTGATGCTGGCGCTGGCCAACCTTTCCCGGCTTGGACGGCATACCGCGCGTGGGGCCGACAACGTTGCGCCGATGGACATCAACCCGCTCGCCCGTGAGCGAGCCGCGAGGAGAGGCTGACATGGAGCTGCTGATCGCCAGCGGTATCGCCGTGATGATGGCTGCAGGCGTGTATCTCACCCTGCAGGCGCGAACCTTCCCGGTGGTGCTGGGCTTATCGCTGATGACGTATGCGGTGAACCTCTTCCTCGTCGTCACCGGACGGGTGACGGTCGGCTTGCCGCCCGTGATCAACCCGGCCCAGGCAGGCTATGCCGACCCCTTGCCGCAGGCGCTGGTACTCACCGCAATCGTGATCTCCTTCGGCATGACCGCGGTGATCGTGGTCATGGCCTTGCGCGCGTATCTCGAGAGCGGCTCGGACCATGTCGATCTGGACACGACGGAATCGCCAGAGGGAAAGTCCTGACGCCATGAACCACTGGATCATCCTCCCCATCCTGTTGCCGGCGATCATTGCGCCGCTGGTGGCGCTGACCATGCGCTACGACGTCGTGCTCGCGCGCGTGTTCTCGTTCGCCTCTGTTGCCGGGTTGCTCGCCTTCGCCTTGATCCTGATCGTCGCCGCGACCGACGGACGGATCGAGCACTACGCCCTGGGCGACTGGGCGGCGCCCTTCGGTATCGTGCTGGTGCTCGACCGCCTCTCCGCGCTGATGTTGCTCCTGACCGCGCTGCTCGCGTTCATGGTGCTGCTCTATGCCGTGAATGGCTGGGACAGGCGGGGGCGGCATTTTCATTCGCTGTTCCAGTTCCAGCTGATGGGGATCAACGGTGCTTTCCTCACCGGCGACTTCTTCAACCTGTTCGTGTTCTTCGAGGTATTGCTGATCGCATCCTATGGCCTCATGGTGCATGGTGGCGGTGAGGCACGGGTGCGGGCCGGGGTGCAGTACGTCGCCGTCAACCTGGTGGGTTCGTCGCTGTTCCTGATCGCGGTCGGCCTGATCTACAGCGTCACCGGCACGCTCAATATGGCGGATCTCGCGGTGAAGGTCGCGGCAGCCCCCCCCGACGACGTCGCGCTGCTGAAGACGGGGGCGCTGCTGCTGCTGTTGGTGTTCTCGATCAAGGCGGCGCTGGTGCCGGTGCAGTTCTGGTTGCCGGCCACGTACGCCTTTGCGCCCGGGCCGGTGGCGGCCCTGTTCGCGGTGCTGACCAAGGTGGGCGCCTACGCGATCATCCGGCTCTACACGCTTGCGTTCGGCGATGCGGCGGGCAGCCTCGCGTGGATGATGGCACCGTGGTTGATGCCGGCGGCAATGGTGACCCTGGCGCTGGGCATGCTGGGCGTGCTTGCGGCGCGGACCATGGGCCAGATGGCGAGCTTTGCGGTGATCGGCTCGATGGGTACGCTATTGCTTGGGGTTTCGCTGTTCAACACGACGGCCATGTCGGCGTCACTGTATTACCTGCTGCACTCCACGTTCGCGGCGGCGGCAATGTTCCTGATCGTCGACCTCGTTTCGGAACGACGCCCCGGCCACGGGGACGCGATCTCGGTGGCGCCTGGGTTCGCCAACGCCGGCCTGCTTGCGTCGCTGTACTTTCTTGCCGCCATCGGCATGAGCGGTATGCCGCCACTGTCCGGGTTCATCGGCAAGTTGCTGATCCTCGACAGTGCGCGTGGCAACGCATATGTCGTCGCGGTGTGGGGTTTGATCCTCGTGACCTCGTTGCTGGCAATCATCGGTTTTGCGCGCGCCGGCAGCACGCTGTTCTGGAAGTCGCGCGCCCAGCCGGGCTGCCTGAAGGGCGGCCGGCGCGCACCGATCGGGCTCGCGGCTGTGGCGGTCGGCCTGCCCTTGCTGGCGATGGGCCTGATGACGGTGTTCGCCGGTTCCGTGCATGCCTACCTGGATGCGACTGCGTGGCAACTCTTGAATCCGGCAGGCTATGTGGAAACGGTGCTGGGCCGCACCTGGGAGCGATGAGATGGCGCACGAAAAGGACAGTCGCAGCTTTTCCGAGCGCTGGATACCGCATCCGCTGTTGTCCGTGGTGCTGGTCGTGGTGTGGATGCTGCTGCAGAACGATTTCTCGATGGGGGCGCTGGTGCTCGGTAGTCTGCTCGGCATCGCCATTCCCATTGCCACCAGCGGCTTCTGGCCGGCGCGGCCGCCGGTACGCGCCTATGGCCGCGCCATCGGCTTCACCTTGCTGGTGATGTACGATGTGCTGGTGGCGAACGTGGCGGTGGCGCGCCTCGTGCTGTTCCGCGCGTCCGACAGGCTGCGTCCTTGCTGGATCTCCGTGCCGCTGGAGCTCAAGTCGCCGGAGGCGATCAGCCTCCTCGCCGGCACGATCACGATGACGCCGGGCACGGTGAGCTGCGACCTGTCTGCGGACGGCCGCTCCCTGCTCGTTCATTGCCTGGACGCGCCCGATCCGGAAGCGATCGTGCGCGACATCAAGACGCGCTACGAGGCACGGCTGAGGAGGATCTTTCCATGATTACGTATGCCCTCGGCTTCGGCTATTTCGCGGTGGCGCTCGCGCTGCTGTTCAATCTCTGGCGCACCTACCAGGGACCCACGGTGATGGACCGGATGCTCGCGATCGACACGCTGGTGATCAACATCATCATCATGCTGACGCTGTTCGGCATCGACGAGGGGGTGACGATCTACTTCGAGGTGTCGCTGCTGTTCGCGATGCTCGGCTTCATCTCCACCGTGGCTTACTGCCGCTTCATCCTGCGTGGCGACGTCATCGAATGAACCCGCACGCACCCCGCGATGTTCCCGCAACCGTCCGAGTCCGAAAAGATGCACTTCGTCATTGAACTCCTCGTCGCCAGCCTGATCGTGCTCGGCAGCGTGTTCACGCTGGTCGGTTCCTTCGGTCTGGTGAAGCTTCCCGATCTGATGACCCGCCTCCATGCGCCCACCAAGGCCACCACGCTTGGCGTGGGAGGTGTGCTCGCCGCCTCCATGGTGTATTTTGCCGGCTTCGAGGGGGTGCTCTCGATTCACGAGGTGCTGATCAGCGTGTTCCTGTTTCTGACGGCGCCCGTGACCGCGCAGTTCATTGCCAAGGCTTACCTGCACCGCCACCCCGACAAGGAGGGCGGGCTACCGAAGCCTGAGAGTGGGCGCGGTTGGAGCACCTACGACGCCCCGCCCGACGCTTCGGGCCCGACAGAGCAGGTGCCGGACAAGACCGGCAACTGACACCCGGAAACACCGCATGAGCAAACCACCGCAGGACGACGCCGACAACACGGGCGTCGATACTTCGCGCAAGACCGATGACAGCAGCGCGGATGGCGGCGATCACCGTGACCGCACTGCGTCCGCGCGCAGAACCTCCACGCTCGGCCTCAGCAAGCCGCGCAACGAGGAAGCCGACGCAGCACGCGAACGGCAGGGCCTGCGTGCCCGCTTCAAGCCGGGTGGCCTCAAGCCGCCGCGCCCCGGCAGCGCGCCGCCGACGGGCGGCGCGTCGCGCCCGCGCAGTGAGGATGAGCAGCCGCAACCGCGTTCGTCCCAGCCCCGGGCAGCGCAAGCCCGCTCCGGGCAAAAACCCGCGCGCCGGGATGACGGCGCATCCCGGGGGGAGCACGCATCTTCGGGCAAGCCAGCCGCCGCGAAGCGGTCCGCCGTGTCTGACAGGCAAGCAGGGCAGGGCGAACGCCCGCGTCCTCCGCGTCCGTCGCTGCCGTCCTCCTCAAGCGGTGACCGCCCGGCGCGCGACCCGCGTCCGAGCCGCCGCTCCACGGCCGACGACGATTCCCCGTGGGCTGCGCGTAGCGCGCCGCGGCGCGACAACAGCGGCGAGCACAAGGGAGGCGAATACAAAGGGGGCGAGCGCAAGGGCAGTGAGCGCAAGGGTGGGGCCGACACGTCGCAGTCACCTTGGGCGGGACGCGCTCGCGAGACACCGCCGCACCGTGCCGAAGCGCGCGACCGGTCCGCCGCGGCGCCGGCTTCACCCTGGTCGTCCTTACCGCCAGCACCGTCGAGGCCGGCGCGCGACGCGGTCCCGACCGCACGCAGCAACGACAGCGAGGGCGTGCGCCTCTCCAAGATCATGGCCGAGCGCGGCCTGTGCTCACGGAGGGAAGCCGATGGTTTCATCGAGCGCGGCTGGGTGCTGGTGGAAGGCAAGCGCGTCAGCGAACTGGGGATGCGCATCGACCCGGATGCGCGGGTCGAGCTTGCGCCGGAGGCCCTGGTACGCCAGGCGACGCAGGTCACCATCCTGCTCAACAAGCCGATCGGCTATGTCTCTGCGCAGCCGGAGGACGATCACCCGCCCGCGGTGTCGCTGATCGGGGCGGGCAACCAGTTCGACCGCGACACCGCGCAACGCTTTCACCCGTCGCACCTGCATGGGCTGGCCCCGGCCGGCCGGCTGGACATCGACTCCACCGGGCTTCTGGTGCTGACGCAGAACGGGCGCATTGCCCGCCAGCTGATCGGTGAGGATTCCAAGGTCGAGAAGGAGTACTTGGTACGGGTGGAGGGCACGCTGGTGACGGACGGGCTCGCCTTGCTGAACCACGGTCTGGAACTCGACGGACGCAAGCTGCGCCCCGCCGAGGTCGAGTGGCTCAACGACGATCAACTGCGCTTCGTGTTGCGCGAAGGACGCAAGCGCCAGATCCGGCGCATGTGTGAGTTGGTGGGCCTGAAGGTGGTGGGTCTGAAGCGCGTGCGTATCGGGCAGGTGCGCCTCGGCGACCTGCCCCTGGGCGAGTGGCGTTACCTGCGGCCGGAAGAGCGCTTCGGAGCAGCGCTCAGCGCGTTGTCGCAGCCGCCGACGCAGCCGCGACGCGCACCCCGTCTTCGGGGTCGAGCCCGCTCACCGGAGTGAAGCAACCATCCAGCGGGCACTCCCGGCCAGGCGGGCAGTGATGCTCGCGCGCGCACTCCGCCTGGGTTTCATCCAGCAGGACCATTTCCTTGACGGCCTCGCATCGGCCGATCGGCGCATCGAAGAAGCTCATGATCGTCTCCCGCATTGCAGAAACATGAAAAGCATTTGACCGGTGACGATCTCAGTCTAGACCGCGATTCCGGCAGGTGCCGGCCGCTGTGCGCGGATGTTGACCTGGATCAATCAAAGTCCGTCGGCTGGTCGCGATCTGGTTTGTGGGGTAGGCAGGGTGGCGTGATCAGCGCCGGAGCGGATGCAGCGGTTTCTCGCAGCGGATGTCGCGGTAAGGCCCGGGACCCTTGCGCCAGCCGGGGCCGGGCGAGGTCTGGGCGCAGTGGCGCTGGCCGTCGATGAGGCTGATCCACCAGTACCAGGGGGCCGGCTCCGCCTGCGAGGGCGTGCTCAGCAGCAGCGCCAACAGCAGGCTCCAGCGCGTCGTTGCAGTCATCGTCCCTTACTCCGTGCGCAATGCGGTCACCGGGTTGAGGCCGGCGGCGCGGCGTGCGGGCAGCACGCCCGCGGCGAGGCCGATGCATACCGCGACGAGCTCCGCGCCCAGCACGAACTGCCAGGGCGTGCTCACCGGCAGCGCCGGCACCGTCAGTGCGAGGATGCCCGCAAGAACGCCGCCGAGCAACAGCCCGGCGAGCCCGCCCAGCGCCGCGAGCGCCACCGCTTCACCCAGGAAGAGCCCGAGTATCGTCCTGCGCCGCGCGCCCAGTGCCACCAGCAGGCCGATCTCGTTGGTGCGTTCGGACACCGCGATGGTCATGATCGTCACGATGCCCACGCCGCCCACCAGCAGCGAGATCCCGCCCAGCGCGCCCACCGCCGCGGTGAGTATGGCGAGGATGTTGGAGAGGCTGGCGAGCATGTCCGCCTGGGTCGTGAGGGTGAAGTCCTCGCGGCCGTGGCGGCTGATCATGCGTGTGCGTACCGACTCCGCGACCGCGGCGGGCGAGGCGCCTTCGCGATAGGCGACGTTGATCTCCATCAGGCCGGTGCGATTGAAGAGCGCCAGTGCGCGCGCCGTCGGGATGTAGGCGCTGTCGTCGAGGTCGATGCCGAGAAACTGGCCCTTGGGCTCCATGACGCCGATCACGCGGAAGCGGTCGGCGCCGATCTGGACGCGTCGGCCGAGCGGGTTCTCATTGTCGAACAGGGCTCTCTTCAGTGTGGCGCCGAGCACCACGAAGGCCCGCGCGCTGGCTGCGTCGTCGGGCGGCAGGAAGCGCCCGGTCTGCACCCGCATCGAGAACACCGACTGCATCTCCGCGCCCACTCCGAGCGCAAAGGTGCGGCGCAGGCGGCCGTTGGCCCGGACCTCGGTGTTGCCGGAGACGGCCGGCGTCACCGCGATGACGTCCGGCAGGCGGGTGAGGGCGGCCGCGTCCTCGAGCGTCAGCTCGCGGTGGGTGGACGGCAGACCGGGTGGGCCGCCGCGCGCCCCCAGGCGGCCCGGCGTGAGCTGGATGATGTTGGTGCCGAACTGGGTGAACTCCTTCAGCACGAACTGGTGCAAGCCCTCGCCGATGGAGGTGAGCAGGATCACCGACGCGATGCCGACTGCAATGCCGAGCAGCGTCAGGAAACTGCGCATGCGCTGGGCGATGAGCGCGCGCAGCGACAGCTGGATGAAGTCCTGCCAGCGCATCGTCGCCTACCGCTTCGCGAGGGCCTGCACCGGGTCGAGCGCGGCCGCGCGGCGCGCCGGCATCACCCCGAACAGCAGGCCGGTGGCGAGCGCGGTGCCGACGCCGGCGAGCACTGCCCAGTCCGGCGGCCAGGCCGGCAGCATCGGCAGCGCGAGGCGGATGCCCCAGGCGCCGAGATGGCCGATGCCGAAGCCGACTGCAGCCCCTGCGAGCGACAGCAGCGCCGCCTCGGCGAGGAAGGCACGGCGGATGTCGCGCGTGCTCGCACCTAGCGCCTTCAGGAGGCCGATCTCGCCGGTGCGTTGGGTGACGGCCACCAGCATCACGTTCATCACCAGCACGCCGGCCACCGCGAGGCTGATCGCGGCGATGCCGGCCACGCCCAGCGTGAGCGCCGCGAGAATGCGGTCGAAGGTGCCGAGGACCGCGTCCTGGGTGATCAGCGTCACGTCGAGTTCGCCATCACGGCGCGCCCGCAGGATGTCCTCGATCTGCGCTTGCGCGCCCGCGAGCGCTTCGCGGCTGCGCGCCTCCACCATGATGCGGAACAGGGTGTTGGTGTTGAACATCGCTTGCGCCGTCGCCACCGGCACGATCACCAGCTCGTCGGTGTTCATGCCCAGGCCCTGGCCCGAGGGACTCATCACCCCGATCACGCGCAGGCGGTTGTCGCCGACGCGGATGATGCGGCCCACCGCCGCTTCGTTGCCGAAGAGCTCGCGCCGCACCACGTCGCCGATCACCGCCACCGACGCCGCGCGCGAGAAATCATCGTCCGGTAGGAATTGGCCCTGCGCAACCCGGTAGTTGCGGATCGCAAGGTAGTCCGCGCTGGTGCCGAGCACCAGCCCTTCGCGCAGCCGCCCGCCGAAGGCAACCTCCGAACTGCCCAGCACCAGCGGTGCCACCCGCTTCGCGAGCGCCGCGCGGCCCACCGCGGCGGCATCGCTCACGGTGAGATCGCGTGGCGTACCGGTGACGAAGCTCCCCGCATTGACGCCGCCGGTCTCGTTGCGTCCCGGCAGCACTATGATGAGGTTCGCCCCCAGTGACGCGAACTGGCCAACCACATACTGGCGCGCGCCGTCGCCGAGCGCGGTGAGGACCACCACGGCGGCGACGCCGATCGCCATCGCGAGCGTCATCAGCGCGGTACGCAGCGGGTAGCCCGCAGCGGCGCGCAGCGCGAAGCGCAGGGTGTCGGCGCCGGTCATGGCGGTGTGGCGGCGACCGGTGCGGGTGCTGCAGGTGCGGCCGGCGTGACTGTTTCGCGTACACGCAGGTCCTGCTTCAGGGCACCGTCCTCCATCATCAGGCGCCGCCGTGCGCGGGCGCCCATGTCCGGGTCGTGGGTGACGACGATCAGGGTCGTGCCGCGCGCGTTGAGTGCCTCGAGCAGTTGCGTCACTTCTTCGCCGGTGTGGCGGTCGAGGTTGCCGGTGGGTTCGTCCGCGAGGATCAGCGCGGGCTGCATGATGGTGGCGCGCGCGATCGCGACACGCTGGCGTTGGCCGCCGGAAAGCTCGTCGGGGCGGTGGCTGGCGCGGCTGGCGAGGCCGAAGTCCGCAAGTGCGCGCTGCACCCGCGCGTTCCGTTCCGCCGTCGCCATCCCCGCAAGCATCAGCGGCAGCGCGATGTTCTCGGCCGCGGTGAGGCGCGGCACGAGGTGGAAGCTCTGGAAAACGAAGCCGATGCGGTTGCGCCGCACGGCGGCCTGTTCGTCGGGCGACAGCGTCGTGACGTCGCGCCCCTCGAGCCGGTAGTGACCGCGGTCGGGTTGATCCAGCAGGCCGAGCAAGTTCAGCAGTGTGGACTTGCCGGAGCCCGAGGGCCCCATCACTGCGACGTACTCGCCGGCCTCGATGCACACGTCGATGTCTCGCAGCGCATGCACCACGCTGTCGCCCAACGTGAAGCTGCGCGAGATGCCGTTGAGTTCGATCTGTGCCATCGCGCGCTATGCCGCCAATTCAGCGCGTGACCTGTTCGGCGACGACCAGCGCGCCGGCGCGCACGCCGTCCCGCTCCAGCGAGGTCACGATGCGCTCACCGGCGGTGAGGCCCTCCAGCACCTCGGTCTGCTCCCAGTTGCTGACGCCGGTGGTGAGGGTGCGTTCCTCCAGATGCTGGTCGCGCATCACCAGCACCTTGTTGCCTTCGCGCAGTGCCGAGGTCGGCACGCGCAACACGTCGCTGCGGCGCGCGAGCAGGATCTCGACATCGACGCTGTAGCCGACGAGCAGGCCGGCCGCCTCTTCCGGCCTGACGAAGTCGACATCGACCTCGACCGTGCGCGCCTGCTTTTCGACCGCAGTGATGTAGGGGGCGACGCGCTTCACCCGCCCCTCGAAGATGCGCCCGGGCATGGCCTCCAGCGTGATGCGGGCGGGCTGGCCGGGTTGGATCTTGGGCGCGTCCACCTCGTCCATCGGTGCGCGCACATACAGACAGCTGTCGTCGATGAGGTCGATCGCCGGCGGCGTCGGCACGCCCGGCGGCGAGGGCGTGGAGATCTCGCCCAGTTCGCCGCTGATCTTCGCCACCGTGCCGGCGAAGGGCGCCACCAGGGTGAGGCGTTGCACGTCGATGCGCGCGGCGGCGAGCTGCGCGTCAAAGGTGGCCACGTCGCGTCGCGCCGCCTCGCAGCCGGCAGCGCGCGCATCAGCGTCGGTGCGCGCCTTCTCGACGCCGCTCGCGGAGATGAAGCCACGCCGGTGCAGGTCCTCCAGCCGGCGGGCCTCGCGTGCGGTGTTGGCGGCGACGGTACAGCTCTCCTCGACGCGCTGGGTGGCCGTGGCGCGCTGGGCCTCGTTCACCGCAATGCGCGCGTCCAGATCGCCATGCCACAGGCGCATCAGCACCTGGCCTGCCGCGACGCGGTCGCCCTCGCGCACGCCGAGGTAGTCGATGCGTCCGCCGACGATGGTGGCGAGCCGGGTGCGCTGGCAGGCCTCGACCTCGCCGGCGCGGGTGTTCGCGAGGGTGGACTCCACCGTGCCGCGGCCGACCTCATGCACGACGACCGGGACGGGTTCGGGGCGGGTGAGCCACCACGCTGCCGCTGCCACTGTGGCAACGATGACGACCAGTGGCAGAAGGCGGCGGAGGGCGCTCATGGCATCAGGCCTTTTGCAAGTCCTTGACCCACGAATCCTTCAACGTGACGGTGCGGTTGAAGACCGGCCGACCGGGTTGGCTGTCGCGGCGGTCGGCGACGAAGTAGCCGTGGCGTTCGAACTGGAAGCGCGCTTCCGGCGTGGCGGCGGCGAGCGCAGGTTCGAGCTGCGCGGTGATGACTTCCTTGGCGTGCGGGTTGAGGTCGTCCAGGTAGCTGCGCTCGAGGTCTTCCGGATCGCCCTCGCGGCGTGCGCCGGGGTAGGGGTGGGCGAAGAGGCGGTCGTAGAGGCGCACCTCGGCGGCATAGGCATGCACGACCGACACCCAGTGCAGGTTGCCCTTGACCTTGTAGTTGTCCGCGCCGGGCGTGCCGCTCTTGGAGTCGGGCATGTACTCGGCGAGCACCGCGGTGATGTTGCCGTCCGCATCCTTCTCGCAGCCGGTGCATTTCACCACGTAGCCGTAGCGCAGGCGCGCCATGTTGCCGGGGAAGAGGCGGCGGAAGCCCTTGGAAGGCACTTCCATGAAATCCTCGCGCTCGATCCAGAGTTCGCGCGAGAACGGCATCTCGCGCTGGCCGAGCTCGGGCTTGAGCGGGTGGTTGGGCGCATGGCACTGCTCGCTCGTGCCTTCCGGGTAGTTGGTGATCACCAGTTTCAGCGGGTCCAGCACCGCGACGCGGCGCTCGGCGGCGTCGTTGAGATGCTCGCGCATGCATTCCTCGAGCACCGAGATGTCGATCCAGGCGTCGGACTTGGAGATGCCGATGCGCTCGGCGAAGAGGCGGAAACCCTCTGGCGTGTAGCCGCGGCGACGGGCGCCGACCAGCGTCGGCAGGCGCGGGTCGTCCCAGCCGTCGACATGGCCCTGTTCCACCAGGCCGATGAGCTTGCGCTTGGAGAGCACCACATAGGTGAGGTTGAGGCGCGCGAACTCGATCTGCTGCGGCAACGGGCGCGCGAACAGGCCCGCGTCCGCGAGCGCGTCGAGCAGCCAGTCGTAGAACGGGCGCTGGTCCTCGAACTCCAGCGTGCAGATCGAGTGGGTGACGTTCTCGATCGCGTCCTCGATCGGGTGCGCAAATGTATACAGGGGGTAGATGCACCAGGCGTCGCCGGTGCGGTGATGTGCCGCGTGGCGGATGCGGTAGATCACCGGGTCGCGCAGGTTGATGTTGGGGCTCGCCATGTCGATCTTCGCCCGCAGCGCATGCGCACCCTCGGGGAACTCGCCGGCGCGCATGCGCGCGAAGAGCTCGAGGTTCTCATCGATGCTGCGATCCCGGTAGGGGCTGTTCCGGCCCGGCTCGGTGAGCGTGCCGCGGTAGGCGCGCATTTCCTCGGCGGGCAGCGAGTCCACATAGGCCTTGCCAGCCTTGATCAGCGCGAGCGCGCATTCGTACATCTTGTCGAAGTAGTCGGAGGCGAAGTTGAGGTTGTCGCCCCATTCGAAGCCCAGCCACTTCACCGCCTCCAGGATGGCGTCGACGTACTCCTGCTCCTCCTTCTCGGGGTTGGTGTCGTCGAAGCGCATGTGGCAAGCGCCGCGGTAATGCTCGGCGAGCCCGAAGTTGAGGCAGATCGACTTGGCGTGGCCGTAGTGCAGGTAGCCGTTGGGCTCGGGCGGGAAGCGGGTCTCCACCCGGCCGGCCCATTTGCCGCTGCGGTTGTCCTCGTCGATGATGTTGCGGATGAAGTTGGAAGGGGCGCCGGTGGCGCTGGCATGGGAGTGTTCGGACACGGCTGGGGCCTTTGGGCGTGAATGGCTTGGGTGTGATGTGCAGTGGCGGGCATTTTAACCGCCAACCGCCCGGCACATGCAGACCACGTACCGATCGCCGGAAGCTGCGTCTGGCGGCGACAAGATTCAGTACAAGTCCACGCAACTGGGGACACATTTCGTTGCGAACCTTCGGGCGCCAAGAACCCGATAAGGAGGAGAGTCCCCATGGCGATACAACGTCCGCATGGCGCGGAGCATCCGAGCTGGCCGCTCGGGCCGTTCAGGATCCGTCTGCCCTTCATCCACTACCGCTGGGAATTCCCGGAGATGGTGCAAGGGCTGTTCATGTTCGTGGTCGGCCTGGCCATGATTCCGCTGCTGCAGAAGTACCTCGGCATGCCCTACGAGGCTGCGCTGGCATTCTGCGTGGTTGCCGGCGTCGGCTACATGTTGCCGGCACTGCTCGGCGTGCCGCTGGTGCCGGGTTGGATCACCCCGGCAATCCCGGTGGTGATCCTCTTCCTGCAGGGCTTCGAGCCCGGGCCGGAGGCGGTACGTGCGATGTTCGCGCTGCAGATCACGGTGTTTGCGATCTTCACCATCCTGGGCGTTACCGGCCTTGGCAACAAGTTGGTGACCATCATCCCCAACTCCCTGAAGAGCGGCATCATCATCGGCGCCGGCATTGCCGCGATGATGGGCGAGCTGAAGGCGGGCGGACGGATAGACAGCACCCCGGTCTCGCTGCTGCTCGGCTCCATCGTGTCGGCGTACATCCTGTTCTCGCTATCCTTCAAGCATATCGTCGAGACCAGTCGGGTGGCGAAAACCATCTCCAACTTCGGCATGATTCCGGGTCTCTTCGTCGCCATCCTGGTGGGCTGGGCGGTGGGTGAGTATCCGCTGCCGGACATCCAGTGGGGTATCACCCAGCCCGACTTCAAGGGCATGGCAGACTACCTCGTGTTCGCGGTCGGCATGCCCAGCCTCGACATGTTCCTGCTTGCGATTCCGACTGCGATCATCGCCTACGTGATCGCTTTCGGCGACATTCTGGTTGGCTTCACGCTGTGCAAGCGCGTCGATCATCTGCGTCCGGACGAGCATATCGAGCTCGATGTCACCCGCGTGCATCTGGTCACCGCACTGCGCAACGGCATCCATGCCTTCTTCGCACCCTGGCCGGGGCTCGCCGGGCCACTGTGGACAGCCGCCCACGCCACCGTGGCGGAACGCTACGCGTTGGGGCGCAAGTCGATGGACTCGATCTATTCGGGCGGTGGAACGTTCTGGATCACCGGCTTCATCGCGCTCTTCATCCTGCCGCTGGTGTCCTTCTTCAAGCCGGTGCTGCCGATCGCACTGTCGCTGACACTGGTGCTGACGGCCTACATCTGCATCATGGTGGGCATGGAGGAGCTGAAGAACTCCACCGAACGCGGTGTCGCCGGCATCGTGGCGGTGACCCTGGCGATGCCCGACCCCAAGGCCACGGTGTATGCGGTGGCGATCGGCCTTGTGCTCTACTGGCTGATCGAGCGCCCGAACGCGGCCCAGCGTGCGCGTGAGGAGCTCAGCATCATTGGCGACAACACGGCCGACATCGAAGCCGGCGACAGCCACGGCGTCGCGGTCAAGCGCTGAGCGCCACCTCTCACACGCTCAGGCGTGCCCTGCCAGCCAGGCCGTCGCACCTTCACCGGCGCGGCGGCCGGTCGCAAAACAGGCGGTGAGGAGGTAGCCGCCGGTGGGCGCCTCCCAGTCGAGCATCTCGCCGCAGCAGAAGAGGCCCGGCGCGGCTTGCACCATCAGCTGCGGGTCCAGCGCCTCGAAAGGAACGCCTCCCGCCGAACTGATCGCCTCGCCCAGTGGCCGCGGTGCGCCCAGGGTCACAGGCAAGGCCTTCAGCAGAGCGGCGAGTTCCATCGGTGACTCGAGCATGCCCACAGGCGCCCATTCGCGCAACAAGGCCGCTTTCGCCCCGCCGATTCCCGCCTTGCTCTGCAGGTGGCTGGCAAAAGAGCGGCTGCCGCGTGGTCGGCTCAGGTCTTCGGTAAGCCGCGCAAGGCTGCGGCCGGGCGCGAGGTCGATCGTGAGGGTGACGCGCCCTTGCGCGGCGATCGTGTCGCGCAGCGGTGCGGCCAGCGCGTAGATCAGGCTGCCCTCCAGGCCGGTGGCGCTGATCATGCACTCGCCCGCACGGGTGTGACGCGCGCCATGCGCATCGCTGAAGTCGATGACGACCGATTTGAGCGGCTGGTTGGCGAAGCGTGCCGCAAAGAAGTCGCTCCAGCCCGGCTGTGTGGCCTGAGGGCGGGCGACATCGAAGCCGCAGTTGGCCGGACGGAAAGGCGCCACCGGAATACCGCGCGCCTCGAGCCACGGCACCCACGCACCATCCGACCCCAGCCGCGCCCAGCTCGCGCCGCCCAGCGCGAGGATGACCGCATCGGCATCGAGCCGAACCTCGCCTTCCGGCGTCGAGAAGCGCAGCGCGGTCAGCGCGGAGGTCGGCCTGTTCTCCGCGCTGCCTCCGGTCTCGTCCCCGGCCCAGCCCAGCCAGCGGTGCCGTACCGCAAAGCGCACACCGAGCGTCCGCAGCCGATGCAGCCAGGCGCGCAGCAAGGGGGCTGCTTTCATCCCGGTGGGGAAGACGCGGCCGGAGCTGCCGACGAAGGTTTCGATGCCCAGGCCGCGCGCCCAGGCACGCAGCGCCTGCGCATCGAAGCGCGCGAGCATCGGCGCGATGAATGCCCGTCGCGTCCCGTAACGGGCTGCGAAGTCTGGTGCGTCCTCGGAATGCGTGAGATTGAGGCCGCCGATGCCGGCGAGCAGGAACTTGCGGCCCACCGAGGGCATCGCGTCATACACCGTCACCGCATGACCCGCCTCGGCCAGCACCTCGGCGGCTGCGAGGCCGGCCGGGCCGCCTCCGATCACGAAGACGCGTCTTGCCTGTGTCGTCATGATGCGATCGCCTGCCATTGTGCGAGCTTCCGTTGGTGCGGGATCGACGCGTTCGCCGGGCTCGTCGACGGCAACCGGGCGAACTGCAGCCCGTGCGCCGCCGGCAGCGTGGCGAGCACATGGCGGCGGAACAGCGTCTCCGCGGCGCTGCCGTTGAAGAAAACGCGACGCAGCGCCGGATGCGATGCGATGAACCCGGCGAGGTCGTTCGCCACCAACGAGTCGGGCTGTATGGCCGCATCCAGGCTGCCGGCACGCTCGCAACTGCACAACACATCCCACACCGCGATGCCCTCTTCGACCAGTCTTCGGACGCGCTCCGCGTAGGGCGCGCTGCGCGGAATCCCGAAGAGCTGCTCGATGAGAGGCCAGAAGAGGTTGCGCGGATGGGCGTAGTACTCCGCAGCCGCGAGCGAGGCCGCGCCAGGCATGCTGCCGAGCAGGAGAGTGTGCGCCGCGGGGGCGGCGATCGGCGGAAACGAATGGACGCGCTGCATGAGGAGTTGGGCGACCTGAAGGTCGGGCGGTGCCGGCTGGATTGCGCGCCACAGTAGCGCCTGCCGGTGCGTGCCGCAAGCCGAACCTGCGCAGCGGTGGAGGCGCAGCGCTACCGCGGTGCCTCGAAGACGCGGAGCCTCGAAGTAGCGGTGCCCAACGGCGCTGATCTTGCGCGGACCCGGTGCATGACCGACGCGGAGGGCGGCTCTGGCATAATCCGCCGCACGCCATTTCCGTTTCCGCGACTGCCGGGCCTTTGCGGGCCGAGCCGTCGTGCTTGCATTGCGACCTTGAAGAACGCCCCGACCCGCCCCTCTCGTGATGAGGCGCGATTCTCCGACTGCCTGAGCGCAGACCGCCCACGCATCTCCGGCCTGCTGCGCAAGATCGCGCGGGCCGACGCCGGTGCGCGTGAACGCCTGTCCGCGGAGCTCGACGCGCTGTGCGAACGCTCGCGCAGCGCCCGCGCGGCACGCCTGGCAAATCTGCCGCGGCCGGAGTTCCCGCCCGAACTGCCGGTCACGCAGAGGCACGAGGAGATCGCGGCGGCGATCGCGGCGCATCAGGTCGTGATCGTGTGCGGCGAAACCGGCTCGGGCAAGACCACCCAACTGCCCAAGATCTGCCTTGCGCTCGGACGTGGCGTGGCCGGCCTGATCGGCCACACCCAGCCGCGCCGCCTGGCCGCGCGTGCAACGGCGAGCCGCATCGCTCAGGAGCTGCGCTCGGAGCTCGGTGCGCAGGTCGGTTACAAGATCCGCTTCACCGACCGCACCGCGCCGACGAGCTACATCAAGCTGATGACCGACGGCATCCTGCTCGCCGAAACCCAGACGGATCCGACGCTCTCCGCCTACGACACGCTGATCATCGACGAGGCGCACGAGCGCAGCCTGAACATCGATTTCCTGCTCGGCTACCTTGCCACGCTGCTGCCGCGCCGCCCCGACCTGAAGGTCATCGTCACCTCCGCGACGCTAGACGCCGAACGCTTCGCGAAGCACTTCGGGAGCGACGGCCAGCCGGCGCCGGTGATCGAGGTCTCCGGGCGGCTCTATCCGATCGAGGTGCGCTACCGGCCGGTGGAGTCCGACGCGGCGCCCGCGCGGCAGGAGGCGCGGCCCGACGCGCGTGCGATCGCCGCGGCGCGGCGCGGCCGCGACCGGGATCTCCTCGAGGCCATCGTCGACGCGGTGGACGAAGCCCAGGCCAGCGGTGCGGGCGACGTGCTGGTGTTCCTGCCGGGCGAGCGCGAGATCCGCGAGGCGGCCGAGGCGCTGCGCAAGGCGCACCACGCGGCCGCGACCGAGATCCTGCCGCTCTTCGCGCGCCAGTCGGCGGAGGAGCAGGCGCGGGTGTTCCAGTCCGGCCGCGGGCGGCGGGTGGTGCTGGCGACCAACGTGGCCGAGACTTCGCTCACGGTGCCGGGCATCCGCTACGTGGTGGATACCGGCCTCGCGCGGGTCAAGCGCTATTCGGTGCGCAACAAGGTCGAGCAACTGCAGGTGGAGAAGGTGGCCCAATCCGCCGCCAAGCAGCGCGCCGGGCGCTGCGGCCGGGTGATGGACGGGATCTGCATCCGCCTCTACGACGAGGACGACTTCAGCCGGCGCGATGCCCACACCGATCCCGAGATCCTGCGCTCCTCGCTCGCCGGGGTGATCCTGCGCATGAAGTCCCTGCGCCTCGGTGCGGTCGAGGACTTCCCCTTCATCGATCCGCCGACCGGGCGCATGATCGCCGACGGCTATCAGCTCCTGATCGAACTCGGCGCGGTGAGCGACGATGCCGAGCGTGCGCTCACGCCCGTCGGCGTCGAGCTCGCGCGCCTGCCGGTGGATCCGAAGATCGGCCGCATGATCCTTGCTGCGCGCGATCGTGGCTGCCTCGCCGAGGTGCTGGTGATCGCCGCCGCCCTGTCGGTGCAGGACCCGCGCGAACGCAACCAGGAATCCAGCGGCGCCGCCGATCAGGCGCACGCGAAGTTCCGTGGTGGCGAGCGCGACCAGCATTCCGAATTCCTCTGGTACTGCAACCTGTGGAAAGCCTGGGACGCGGTGATCCGGCACGAGTCCGGCAGCAAGCAGAAGGCCTGGTGTCGGCAGCACCACCTGTCGTGGCTGCGCATGCGTGAATGGCGCGATGTGCATGGGCAGCTCCATGTGCTGTGTGCCGAACACGGTTGGAAGGAGAGCCAGCTGCCCGCCGACTACGAAACGGTGCACAAGGCCCTGCTCGCCGGGCTGCTCGGGCATGTGGCCTGCCGCGCCGAGGAGGCGTCCGGGCCGCAGGCGGGTAGCTACCTCGGCGCGCGTGGTATCCGCCTGTGGCCGCATCCCGGTTCGGCCCTCGCGAAGAAGGCGGGCAAGTGGATCGTGTGTGCAGAACTGGTCGAGACTTCGCGCCTCTTCGGCCGCTGCATCGCGCGCATCGAACCCGAGTGGCTGGAGGAGGTCGGTGCGCACCTGCTCCGGCGCGAGGTGTCCGAGCCGCACTGGTCCAAGACCTCGGGTGCGGTGCGTGGCTGGGAGCGGGGCAGCCTCTACGGGCTCACGATCTACGCCAAGCGCGGCGTGAGCTACCGCGACATCGACCCGGCCCTGTGCCGCGAGCTTCTGATCCGCGAGGGGTTGGTGGCGGGCGAGATTGCCGAAGGGGCGCTGAAGGGCATGGCCTTCCTGCGCCACAACCTGCGCCTCGTCGAGGAGATCGAGCGGCTGGAGCACAAATCGCGGCGGCCGGACGTGCTGGTGGACGACGCGCTGATTCACGCCTTCTACGACGCCAAGTTGCCGGAGGATGTCGTCGATCTCGCGAGCTTCGAGCACTGGCGAAAGGCGGCCGAGCGCGACGACCCCAAGTGCCTGCAGCTGACGCGCGAGCAGCTGATGCGCCACGATGCGGAGGGCATCACCACCGAGCGCTTCCCGGCGCGCTTCGAGGTGCTCGGCCAGAAGCTCAAGCTCGGCTATCTGCACCAGCCTGGCGAGTCGGACGACGGCGTGACGCTGGAAGTGCCGCTCGCGATGCTCAACCAGATTCCCGCCAACCGCTGCGAGTGGCTGGTGCCCGGTTTGCTGGAAGAGAAAGTGGCTGCATTGCTGAAGACGGTGCCGCAGCGCCACCGCCACCGCCTGCAGCCGATTGCCGAGAGCGCCGCAGCCTTCGCCGCGGCGGCTCATGAGTTCGACCCGGACGAGCCGCTGCTGCGCGCCCTGCAGCGCTTCGTCGAGCAACGCGTATCGCTCAAGCTGCCGGTCGAGTCCTTCCGCCCGGAGAACCTGCGACCGCACCACTTCATGAACTTCCGCCTCATCGACGAGCATGGGCGGGTGCTCGGCCAGTCGCGCAACCTCGCCGAACTGCGCGCGCGCCACGGCCGCCTGGTTGCGGATCGCTTCCGCGCGTTGCAGCTGGCGGTGCCCGCGGCGGTCGATGCGACCGAGGATAGTCCGACACCAGCGCCGCCGGGGCAGGCCAGGGACAGGGCGGCTGCGCCTGCAGCCAAGCCGCAGGCGGAGACCGGGGCGAGCGCGAACGCGGGCTTCACGGCCTGGAGCTTCGGTGCGCTCCCCGAACTGCTCGAGTTGCGCGTCGGTGGCCGCGACGTCGTCGGCTTCCCGGCGTTGCACGACGATGGCGACAGCGTCTCGCTACGCCCCTTCGATACGCCCGAAGAGGCTGCCCGCGTGCATCGCAAGGGGCTTGCCCGCTTGTTCGCGCTCAACCTGCGCGACCAGGTCCGCGCCATCGAGCGCCTGCCGGACATGCGACCGACCGCGCTCGCCTACATCGCCTTCGGCACCGAGGCGGAGCTGAAGTCACGCATCGTCGCGGCAACGCTGGACCGCGTCTGCCTGCTCGAACCCTTGCCCGCCGATGCCGCAGCCTTCGTTGCCCGCTGCGCCGAGTCGAAGCCGCGCGTCACGCTGGTGGCGCAGGAGTTCCTGCGCATCGCGGCACAGCTTCTGGGCGAGTACGCTGCGCTGCAGAAGCGTCTCGCCGGCCTCAAGACCTTCCCGGAGGTGAGTGCGGATATACAGGCTCAGCTTGGCGCGCTGATGCCCAAGGATTTTCTCACTGCCTTTCCCTGGGAACGGCTGTCGCAGTTTCCGCGTTATCTCAAGGCGATCGCGATCCGCCTCGACAAGCTGCGCAACAACCCGGCGCGGGATGCACAGCTGCTCGCCGAGTGGCGCGGGTTGGCGCAGGCCTGGGAGCGCGAACGCAATGCGCGCAGCCGTGCGGGTGTGGTCGAGGCGGAGCTCGAGGCCTTCCGCTGGTTGTTGGAGGAGCTGCGCGTGGGGCTCTTCGCGCAGGAGTTGAAGACGCCGATGCCGGTCAGCGTGAAGCGGCTGCAGAAGATCTGGGAGTCGCGGCCGCGATGAATCCACGCCCTGCTGGGGCTCTCCGCCATATGTCGGATCCTTGCAGGGGCGCTTTTCCACTATCATCGCAATCGTGTTGACTGGCATGTCGCGGTCGCGTCGCTGCATGCCTGTTCTGTCGTCCGGCTGAGTACGAAGTGTGTCAGGGCGATGTCAAACTGGATGGCGGGTGGCGTACGTCCTGCCAGGAGAGCAGCGCTATGTCGGCTCAGGATTCCCTGCTCAAGTTCAAGGAGGGGGGTGATTCGACCGTTTCGGTCGTCCCGGATGCGGGCGCGCCGTGGGATGTGCTTGTCGTTGACGACGACGAGCAGGTGCATCTCATCACCGAGTTCGTTTTACGCAACGTCATCATTCTGGGACGCAAGATTGCGCTGCGGAGTGCCTTTTCCGGTGCCGAGGCGCGGAATTGTCTGCGAGAGCGGTCGTATGCCTGCGTTCTCCTCGACGTCGTGATGGAATCGGAGGATACCGGGCTCCAGATCGTGCGGTTCATCCGTGAGGAGCTCGGTGACACTGCGGTGCGTATCGTGTTGCGCACGGGGCAACCCGGACATGCTCCAGAGGTCGCGGTAGTCGGTCGCTACGATATCAACGACTACAAGTCGAAATCGGAACTCACTTCCGAGCATCTCATCACCACGCTCACCGCATCCTTGCGATCCTATGAGCAGATCCGGGCGGCGATCGAACATCGCAATGGGCTGGAACTGATCTTTCGCGGCGCGAGCGGCCTGAATGCCGTGACGTCTCCAGACGAATTCGCTGCTCGGGCACTCGCGGAGGTCTGTAATGTGCTTCGCGTTGCGCCAGCCGGGGTTGTTTGCCTCTGTGGTCGAAATGGCGGGGCACCCGCGCCCGAGCTGATCTCGGTGGACGTGAGCGGGGTGTTCGGGCGTCTGCCCTTGGATGGCTGCGATTCGGCGATGGTCGAGGAAATCCGCGCAGTGTCGGTCAGCGGGAACAGCCTTTTCGAGCCGGACCGGGTCGTGCTGCTGATCGAAACGCCGCGCGGCAATCGAATCATCCTGCGGTTCTTGTGCGAACGCCCGCTCTCCGAGCTTGACCGACGATTGCTGCAGGTGTTCTCGATCAACATCGCCGCCGGTTTCGACAACGCCTGCCTTTTCGATGAATTGGAGCACCTGGCATACAGCGATGAGCTGACGGGGTTGCCGAATCGGCTGGCCTTCGAGAGTGAAGTTGCAAGACAACTCGGCCTGAACGCGCATGGAGCTGTCCTCATTGCGGACATCGACAGCTTCCAGGCAGTCAACGATGGCCTCGGTCACGACATTGGCGACCTCACCCTCATCGCCTGTGCCGGGCTCCTGCGCGACGTGTTTGGTCCGGAGGCCTTCATGGCGCGTACCTCCGGCGATAACTTTGCCCTGCTGCTGCCCGGCTTTGATCGTGCGTGCACAAAGGATCTGCTGCAGGCGCTTCATGTCAGGACCAGGGACAATCTGCAGATCGACGGAAACGAGATTCCGGTCTCGATCTCCGTTGGCGTTTCGCTGTTTCCCGAACACGGCAATGTCGCCGGAAAGCTGATCCAGAATGCGGGCATTGCGCTCAAGCAGGCCAAGCGGGTGAACCGCTCCTCGTACGAGATCTTCGACAACACCCTGGAGTCGTCCCTGAGGTCGCGCCTCGTCGTAATGCGTGATCTGCGTTACGCGGTCGAACGTGGCGGTTTGAGGCTGCTGTACCAACCTCAGATCAATCTCGCATCCGGGCAGATCTTCGGTGTCGAGGCATTGGTCCGATGGCAGCGAGACCCTGACCACCTCGTCTCGGCCCAAGAGTTCATTCCGGCCGCGGAGGATTCGGGGCACATTGTGGCAATCGGGGAATGGGTGCTGCGTGAGGCCTGTCGCCAACATCTCGAATGGAAGCGCACGGCTGGCGTGGATCTGCAGATGGGCGTCAATGTGTCGATGCGCCAGCTGCGCGATGCAAGTTTCATCTCCAAGCTCGAGGCGGTCATCAGCGAAACCGGAATCAATCCCGCGCGTCTTGAGATCGAGCTCACCGAGAGCATGATGGTGGAGAACGCGAACGTACTCATCGGCATACTTACGAAGGTACGGTCGTTGGGCGCCAGGGTGGCGATAGACGACTTCGGAACCGGGTACTCATCCCTGGGGTCATTGCAGAAGCTACCGATAGACAGGCTCAAGATCGACAGATCCTTCGTCACCGGACTCGCAACCCACAGAGAAGACCAAGTGATTGCTGCGTTGGTGATCAACATGGGGCACCTTCTGGGGATGCAGGTCATTGCCGAAGGAGTTGAAGAACTGGAGCAGGTCTCGCTGCTCGTGAAGATGGGCTGTGATGACGTGCAGGGATACTTTTATGGTCGTCCCATGCCTGCGACGGCACTGCTCGACCTCGCGAAACACGGAAACTGGAAGTTGTAGTCCGTCTCTCGATGCCCGCCTTGAGCGGCATCGCCTTCGGGGCCTCAAATGCAACTTGCAGGGGGCCTTTCCGGCTCTCGACACGTGCGCCAAGAGTCACATATTGCGGAATGCGTAGCACGAGGCCTCGCGCTGTCGGCACGCTGTGATGCGAGAGCTGATTCATCCGTTTCAGTAGTGCTGGTGTGTCCCTACAGAACGTGTTGACACTGTTTTCTGAGCGTGTAGAATTCGCGCCTCTTCAGACGGGGCGGTTAGTTCTGTTTGTTGGAGGCGGTATTTGAAGGGCTGTTGATTTTCCGGGTTGTTG
>JAYRYZ010000004.1:0-207106 GCA_041916775.1 Rhodocyclaceae bacterium
GGTCGGGGGCGCCCCCGGGGGGGCGGGGCCGGCGGGGGGGGGGGGTTCGGGGGGGGGCGGGGGGGATCTCTTCATGAGTAGGCCGGGCTGGACGATGCTGCGGCAGTTTCGCATTCCGTCGGCGCACAAGCAATCCGTCCGCCCGCCCCGGTGTGCACTCAGTCGAGCATCGCGGGCTGACGCGGGGAGGCCGCTGGGGGGGCGAGCCGTTCGGACGTGTGCTCCATGACGCCATCGAGAAAGCCCTGGCCCCATCGCTCGATGTCGTACTCTCGGACCACGTCGAAGAGCTCCCGCAAGCGCGCCTGAGCCTCCGCCCGGTTCATCGCGATGCCGAAGTACAGCTTCGTGGTGAGATCCTGGATGTCGTGCGGGTTGGTCAGCACGGCCCCATGCAGTTCAGCTGCCGCACCAGCGAACTCGGAAAGCACCAGCACACCGCACCCCCCGGTCAGGCCCTGGGTGGCGACGTACTCCTTCGCGACCAGGTTGAGTCCGTCGCGCAGAGGGGTGATCCACATGACGTCCGCCATCGCGTACCAGGCCAGAACCTCCTCGAACGGAAGGGGGCGGAAGAAGAACTGTACTGGCGTCCAGCCGACCCGCGCGAAGCGTCCATTGACGCGTCCCACCGCCTGTTCGATGCGCGTCTGCAACTCGTCGTAGATCGTCATCTCCTTGGCTGCAGGTACGCACACCGCAAGCAATGACACCTTGCAACGCAGTTCGGGGTGTTTGTCGAGCAGCTGCTCGAAGGCCTGGATCTTCTCCAGCGTGCCCTTGGTGTAGTCGAGGCGCTCCACGGACAGGATGACGCGTGTGCCGGCGAGCTCCTGCCGCAGCGACGCCATGCGACGACGGGTCGCATCCGTCTCCAGAATCGACTCGATGCGCTTCACATCGAGCCCGACCGGATGTGTACCGAGGCCGATGCGCCGCCCGTGCACCTCGATCTCGGTCGTGACCTTGTCCAGGCCGACCGCGCAGCCATAGGTGAGGTAGCGCGGAGCACAGGCGCGGGATTCCAGCACCTTTATCGGCGCGACGCCGCGTGCCACGTCGACGAAGTTCTCGGCCTGGCGCGGGATGTGGAAGCCGATGTAGTCGCACTGCAACAGGCTTCCCACGATGTCGCGCCGCCACGGCAAGACGTTGAACACGTCGGCGGAGGGGAAGTAGGTGTGGTGGAAGAAGGCGATGCGAAGGTCGGGTCGCAGCTCGCGCAGCGTGGCGGGAACCATCCACAGGTTGTAGTCGTGTATCCACACCACCGCGCCCTCGGCGGCCTCGGCAGCGGTCCGCTCTGCGAACAGACGATTCACGCGCAGGAACACTTCCCAGTCGTCCTCGCGGAACACGGCGCGCTCCCAGAAGGTGTGAAGCGTCGGCCAGAAGGCTTCCTTGGAAAAGCGCTTGTAGAAGACGTCGACGTCCTCCTTCGTCAGCGCGACGCGAGCGGCCAGCAGGCCGGGATAGCGCTTCGCATCCACGCGAGTGTGGATCTCGAAAGGAATCGCCTTGCGCGGTTCGTGAATCGCCCACGCGACCCAGGCACCCTGACGCTGTTCACCGAAGAAGGAAAGCAGGGTTGGCAGGATGCCGTTCGGTGAAGTCGGCGGGCGCCGCACCACCCGGCCATTTTCCGTCGTCTCGTCATATGGCAGGCGGTGGTACACCATCACCAGGTCTGCCTTGCCCGGGGCATTCATCGCCCGAACCTCCGCATCGACACCACCTGGCCCGAGGAAGCCGAAATGGGCGATCGCCTCGAGGATCCCCCCGCACCCGGTGTGCCGGGCATGCAGGACGCGCGCGCGGTCACGCGTGGCGTCGAGCAGCGCCTGTTCCGACTCTCCGACGCACACGCCGCTGAAACCCGCCTCGAACATCGAGAGATCGTTCAGGGTGTCGCCCGCCACCAGCACTTCGTCGTGGGTCAAGCCCAGTTGCCGGACCAGTGCGCTCAGCGTGCTCCCCTTGTTGACGCCCTGCGGCAGGATGTCGAGATAGCGATCGGCCGAATACAGCACATCGCAACCCAGTCGCGCAGCGACCGCCTCGATCTCCGACGTGACCGCCTCGGCTGTGCAGAAATACGAGCATCGCCGCTGCTGGGGGACTTCCTGGCGCTCGAGTTGTTCGAAACAGGCCATCTCGGCGGCCACGACCCTTTCTCCCGGCCAGCGCGCGTCGATATCTGCCTGCAGCGGTTGCACGGCCTGTCGTGTCGGGCCGTCAACCACCGTGGCACCCACATCGCATATGATGAAATCGGGTGCGGGAATGGTGGGGTCGGAAAGGATGGGCAACACCACCTCCAGCCCCCTGCCGGTGACGAAGGCAAGCTTGATCTCGGGGTGGGCTGCGATCAGTTGGTAGAGGCGCTGGCGGTTCTCGGGGTGGCCGGCAAGAAAGGTGCCGTCCAGATCGGTTGCGAGCAGCATGTGCGGTTCTCCTTTGGGATGAACGCCGACACGGGTGCCGACTTGTAAGGGGTTTTCAGATCGATGGCGTGCGTGGGTCGCTTTCGCCGCGCGCTTCGGCATGCATCATTTCCAGCACGGTTGGCGAAGTTCTCACCATGGGGATGAATTGCGCGGGCGCTTCCACGATCGCGTCGGCACCGCGGCGCGCCTGCAGCAGCGCATGCAGGCAGAGGGGCGCGAGCATCGAGGCGAAATGCAGCGGCAGGGCGTGCGCCCCGAAGTGCGCCATCGCAAGGCCTGCAAGCGCAGGGCCGATTGCCGCGCCGACACCATGCAGTAGCAACAGGGCGGCGCTGCCGGACAGAATCTCCTCGTGTGCGAGATGGTCGATCAGATGCGCAACGACGATCGGGTACAGCGCGAAGGCGAAGCAGCCGAACACGAAGGCCGCCGTCAGGACGGCCTTTCCGGCTACGCCTGCCACGGCCCACCCAAGCGCGGCCAGACAGGCTGCGCCCGCCGCCATGCCCAGCGCACGCCTGCGATCGATGCGATCCGAAACGCGCCCGATCGGCCATTGTGCGAGCGCACCGCCCAGGATGGTGAGCGTCATCAGCATGGCCACATCGGTATCCGTCAGGCCGATGCGCTGGCCATACACCGCGCTCAGGCCCCAGAACGCCCCCATGCAGAGTCCGGAGAGCATTGCGCCGGAGCAGGCTGCGGGCGCGGCTCGCCACAGGCGCAGCAGCGGCTGGCGGGGAGCATGCGTCAGGGCGGGGGGCGAGAACCGTGTTGCCGAAACCGGCGTGACCGCCAGACATATCAGGATGGTTGCGATCGCAAACGGCGCGAACGCCAGCGGGTCCGCCACCTGCAGCAACTGCTGTGCAAGCGCGAGTGCCCCGAGATTAACCGCCATGTAGATCGCGAAGATCTGGCTGCGCCGCTCGTGGGCCGCCTGACTGTTGAGCCAACTCTCTATCACGGTGTACAGCCCGACCAGCGCCAAGCCCGTCGCCACTCTCAGTATTGCCCATGGCAGGGGTGCCACCAGCAGCGTGTGCAACTGGACGCACGCCGCAGCGGATGCGGCGAAGAAGGCGAATGCGCGCACATGGCCGGTACGCCGTATCAGGCCGGGGCACACATGGGTTCCGATGAGGAAGCCGGCGAAGTAGGCCGAACCCAGCAGACCCATGGTGGCGTTGCCGAAGCCCTCGGCCGCACCGCGAAGTGCAAGGACGGTGTTGAGCAGTCCGGTGCCGAGCAACAGCAGTGCAGTCCCGGCAAGCAGTGCGCCAATCGGGAACAGATGAGCAAGCATGTCGAGGTAGGTGCAATGCAAAAAACCGGCCACTGCCTTGATGCACAGCAGCAAACATTTTGCAAAATCTAATTGGGACAAACATGATTTTACGCCAATAGCGCCGGGAAGATCGATAGGCTTTCGCCGCCATCCCGTTGCGCCCATGGTCGGGAGCAGCCACACTCATGCTGTTTCGGGGCTTTTGCGGGCAAGCCGCGCTGCAGCCGATTCCGACCGGATCACCGCAAGGACGTCATTCATGGCATCGCCATTCGGCTTCGATCTGCGCGCGCTGGAGGTCTTCATGACCGCGGTGGAGACCGGCAACCTCACCGCCGCGGCGGAGCGTCTCGGCACGACGCAGTCGTCGGTGTCGCAGACGCTCGCGAACCTGGAAAGTAACCTCGAGGTGCGACTCCTCGACCGCACGGTGCGTCCGCTGCGGGTGACGACCGCGGGGCGCTTCCTCTACGACCGGGCGAGCCACATCCTCGCCGAGGCGCGTCGCACCGGGCGCGACATCCAGGCCGGGCACTTCCAGCAACTGCACCATGTGCGCATCGCGCTGGTGGATTCGATCGCGACCGCGGTCGGCCGGCCGCTGATCGACGCGGTGCGGCGGCGCACCGAGGACTGGTCGATCAGCACCGGCCTGTCGCACATGCACGCGCCAGCGCTGTTGTCGCGCCAGGTCGATATCATCATTTCCGATGATGCACTGGAAGATCACGACGACCTCACTCGCTTCCCCATCCTGCGCGAACCCTTCGTGCTGGCGCTGCCGCCCGACTTCGAGGGCGACGTGCTCGGCCTCGACCGGCTGCAACGGCAGATGGAGTTCATCCGCTACCCGGCGCACTCGCTCATCGGCCAGTCGATCGAGCGTTACCTGCGCCGCCAGCAGGTGGAGCTGCCGCGCCGCCTGCATCTGGACAACACCTTCGCGGTGATCTCCACCGTGGCCTCCGGCGTGGGCTGGACGATCACCACGCCGCTGTGCCTGTTCCAGAGCGGCATCAAGCGCTGGCCGGTGGTGTGCCGGCCGCTGCCGGGGCAGCCGCAGTTCCGCCAGCTCACGCTGGTGGCGCGGCGCAACGAGTTGTGGGACCTGCCGCGCGTGATCGCCGAGGACAGCTGTCAGATCCTGCGTGAGCGCTTTCTTGCCGACGTCGCGGCGAGCCTGCCGTGGGTCGCGTCGCTGATCCATGTCGGCGGGACGGCGCAGGGCTAGCGACCGACATCATCGTTTTTTCTGATGGTTTGCTGCGGTGCTCCGGTGAACGTGTTTGCGACCACGGCGGCGCGCGCCTAGAGTCGGCGCACGCTGTTTCAGGGAGCGGACATGCCTGGGGTGATACGCGCCTACGTGCGCTACGTCGATGGACTCAACCGTGTGATCGGGCGGATCGTGATGACCATGATCTTCGCGATGATCGCGGTGTTGCTCTACTCCTCGGTGTCCAAGACCTTCCACCTGCCGGCGATGTGGACGCTGGAGATGGCGCAGTTCCTGATGGTGGCCTACTTCCTCCTCGGCGGCGCGTACTCCATGCAGCTCGACGCCCATGTGCGCATGGATCTGCTCTACGAGCGCTGGTCGCCGCGCACCCGCGCCCGGGTCGACACCGTCACCATCCTGCTCCTCATCTTCTACCTCGTGTTCCTGCTCTATGGCGCGGTGTCCTCCACCCGCTACGCGATCGAGTACGACGAGACCAGCTACTCCGCCTGGTCGCCGGCGATGGCGCCGATCAAGATCGTCATGACCATCGGCATCGGCCTGATGCTGCTGCAGGCGATCGCGACCTTCTTCCGCGATCTCGGCAAGGCCATCGGGAGGCCGATCGAATGAGCTACGAGCTGATCGCGCTCTTGATGTTCTCGTCGATGATGCTGTTGCTGCTCACCGGCAAGCGCGTGTTCGGGGCGATCGGCGCGGTGGCGGTGCTGGCCGCGCTCGCGCTGTGGGGCGACGGCGGTGCCGAGATGGCGTTCTCGGCGGCGATGAAGCTGATGAAGTGGTACCCGCTGCTGACGCTGCCGCTTTTCATCTACATGGGCTACATGCTGTCCGAATCGGGCATCGCGGAGGACCTCTACCGCATGTTCCATGTGTGGATGGCGCCGCTGCCGGGCGGGCTCGCGATCGGTACGATCGGGCTGATGGTGGCGATCTCGGCGATCAACGGCCTGTCGGTCGCGGGCATGGCGATCGGCTGCAGCATCGCGTTGCCCGAGCTGCTGCGCCGCGGCTACGACAAGGTGATGGTCACCGGCGTGATCCAGGGTGGCAGCACCCTGGGCATCCTGGTGCCGCCATCGGTGGTGCTGGTGCTGTACGGCATGATCGCGCGCCAGCCGGTGGGCCAGTTGTGGCTCGCCGGGCTGCTGCCGGGGCTGATGATGGCGGCGCTCTTCATCGCCTACATCGCAATCCGCTGCAAGCTGCAACCGCATCTGGCGCCGCGCCTGTCGAAGGAAGAGCGTGCGCAGATCACCTGGGCCGAGAAAATCTCGGCGCTGAAGGCAGGCGTGGTGCCGTTCCTGATCTTCTTCTCGATGATCGGCCTCTTCCTGCTCGGTTACACCAGCCTGGTCGAGAGCTCGGCGGTGGGCGCGGTAACCGCGACGCTGGCGGCCCTCTTCAAGCGTCGCCTGACGCGCAAGGTGATGGAGGACACGCTGCGCAACACCCTCGCGATCAGCTGCATGTTCATGTGGATCATCCTCGCGGCGCTGTGCTTCGGCGCGGTGTTCGACGGTCTCGGCGCGGTGAACGCGATCGAATCCCTGTTCAAGGAGCGGTTGGGCCTGAGCCCGTGGGAGATCCTCATCCTGATGCAGCTCTCCTTCCTGGTGATGGGCATGTTCCTCGACGACACCGCGATGCTGGTGATCGTGGCGCCCTTGTACGTGCCGCTGGTCGGCAGCCTGGGCTTCGACCTGGTGTGGTACGGCGTGCTCTACACCATCACCTGCCAGATCGCCTACATGACCCCGCCCTTCGGCTACAACCTGTTCCTGATGCGCGCGATGGCGCCGCCGGACGTGACGCTCCGCGACATCTACGCCTCGGTCGCACCCTTCGCCGCAATCATGGCCGTGGCGATGGTGCTGGTGATGATGTTCCCGCAGATCGCGCTGTGGCTGCCCGAGTGGCACTACGCAAGATGAGCGGAAGGCGGGCGCGGCAGTGGTTGCAAGTTCCCTGAACCCGGATCGGTATCGGTTCGAACACGACGAAGGAGACAGCAGCATGAGCACAAGACGTGATTTCCTCAGAAAGGCGGTCGTCGGTGGCGCCGCGGGCGGTGCGGTGCTGGGCGCACCCTTCGTGCATGCCCAGTCCAAGACCAAGATCACCTGGCGGTTGCAGACCTACGCCGGTGCCGCACTCGGCGAGCACGTCATCAAGCCGGCGGTGGATGCCTTCAACAAGGCCGCCAACGGCGAGATGGAGATCAAGCTCTACTACGCAGACCAGCTCGTGCCCACCGGCGAGCTGTTCCGCGCGATGCAGCGCGGCACCATCGACGCGGTGCAGAGCGACGACGACTCGATCGCGGCGCCTGTGGATATCGCGGTGTTCGGCGGCTACTTCCCCTTCGCCACCCGCCACAGCCTGGATATTCCGGTGCTGTTCCACCAGTGGGGTCTGAACGAGATCTGGAAGGAGGCCTACGACGAGGTGAAGGGCGTCACCTGGCTATCCGCCGGCGCCTGGGACCCCTGCCATTTCGCCACCGTGCAACCGATCCGCAGCCTTGCCGACCTGAAGGGCAAGCGCATCTTCACCTTCCCCACCGCCGGCAAGTTTCTCGCACGCTTCGGCGTGGTGCCGGTCACCCTGCCGTGGGAGGACGTGGAGGTGGCGGTGCAGACCGGCGAGCTCGACGGCATCGCCTGGTCGGGCATCACCGAGGATTACACCGTCGGCTGGGCCAACGTCACCAAGTACTTCCTCACCAACAACATCTCCGGCGCGTGGTGTGGCTCCTTCTTCGCCAACACCGAGAAGTGGAACGCAGTGCCGGAGCACCTCAAGACGCTCTGGCAGATGTGCATGGACAGCTCCCACTACTACCGCCAGCACTGGTACTGGGGCGGTGAGGCGAAGCTGCGTGTGGAGGGCACCAAGCTGCAGCTCACCACCATCCCCGCCGAGGAGTGGAAGACGGTGGAGGACGAGGCGGTCAAGTTCTGGGACGAGATCGCCAAGACCAGCCCGCGCTGCGCCAAGGTCGTCGACATCTTCAAGCGCTACAACGCGCTCATGGCCAAGGCGGGCACACCCTACCGGGGCTGACCCAATCCTTGCACGGCGCGTGCCGGCGGGCAGCCCGAGTGGCCGGCACGCGCGCCTTTTTCCGCCGACGCGGCGGTGAACAAGGTCCACGCACTCGGAACACAGGCTCGCGAGAAGCCGGAGAGGAGACATGATCAAACCGCGGGAAGTCAGCACCATCGAGGACGCGCGCGCCATCGTCGAGGCGCGCGGGCTCAGCCACGTGAAGGTTGCGCTGTTCGACAACGACGGCGTGATGCTCGGCAAGTACATGAGCCGCAGCAAGTTCTTCTCCGCGCTGGAGAGCGGCTTCGCGTTCTGCGACGTCATCGTCGGCTGGGACGTCAAGGACAAGCTCTACGACAACACCCGCTACACCGGCTGGCACACCGGCTACCCGGACGCGATGGTGCGCGTGCTGCCGCATACCTGCCGCGAGATCCCGTTCGAGAACGGCATGCTGCTGTTCCTGTGCGAGCTCGACCAGGCCGCCGCGGCCGTGTGTCCGCGGCGCACCTTCGGCCGGGTCATGGAACGCTGCGCGGAGATGGGCTTCGACGCCTATGCCGCGCTCGAGTACGAGTTCTTCGTGTTCGACGAGACACCGCATTCGATCCGCGACAAGGGCTTCCGCAACCTCAAGCCCTTCACGCCGGACTGGATGGGCTACTCGGTGATCCGCAACTCGGTGCATGCCGACCTGTACCACCAGATTCTCGCGCTTGGCGAGCAGATGGATTTCCCCATCGAGGGCCTGCACACCGAGACCGGCCCCGGCGTGCTCGAGGCCGCGCTCGCGGTGGACCGCGCCGAGGCCGCAGCCGACAAGGCGGCGCTGTTCAAGACCTTCATGAAGGTGCTCGCACAGCGCAACGACCTGATGGCCACCTTCATGGCGAAGTGGTCGATGGACTACCCCGGCCAGTCCGGCCACATCCATGTCTCGCTGCGCCACCACCAGAGCGGCAAGTCGGCCTTCTTCGACCCGGCCGAAAAATGGAACATGGGCAAGCTGCAGCGCCACTTCATCGCCGGCCAGCAGCGGCTGATGCCGGAGTTGCTGGCCATGGTGTCGCCCACGGTGAACAGCTACCGCCGCCTCATCCCCGGCTACTGGGCGCCCACCGACGCCACCTGGGGTGTGGAGAACCGCACCACCGCGCTGCGCCTCATCCCCGGCAGCGACAAGTCGCAGCGGGTGGAATACCGCCTCGGCTCGGCGGACGGCAACCCCTACCTGACGCTCGCGGTCGCGCTCGGCTCCGGCCTGTGGGGCATCGCCAACGAGTGGGAGCCGCACGAGGTGGTGCTCGGCAACGGCTACGACCGCAAGCACGCAGACGAGCTCGCGCTGCCGCGCACACTGTGGGACGCGGCACAGCGCCTGAAGGCCTCGACCGCGGCGCGCGCGCTGTTCGGCGACGCCTTCGTCGAGCACTTCGCCGCAACCCGCGAGTGGGAGGAGCGCGAGTTCCGTCGCCACGTCAGCGACTGGGAGCTCGACCGCTACTTCGAGATCATCTGAACCGGATCAACCTGCAGCCCGCGCCGCGGGCATGGGGACGCACATGGTCAACACCCTGAAAACCTTCTCGCCCATCGACGGCTCGGTCTATGTGGAGCGCGCGCTCGCCGACACCAGCACGATCCGCGACGCGCTCGAGCGTGCCGAGGCCGCGCGCAGCGCCTGGAAGCGCACCCCGCTTGTCGAGCGCATCGCCGTCACGCGCGCCGCGGTCGCAGCCTTTGCCGCGCAGGAGAAGGACATCGCGACCGAGCTCTGCTGGATGATGGGCCGGCCGATCCGCTATGCGCCGGGCGAGGTGCGTGGTTTCGTCGAGCGTGCCACCTACATGGCGGACATCGCCGAGACCGCGCTCGCCGACGTGCGCCTGCCGGACAAGCCCGGCTTCACCCGCTTCATCCGGCGCGAGCCGCTCGGCCTCGCCTTCGTCATCGCGCCCTGGAACTACCCCTACCTGACCGCGGTGAACGCGGTGGTGCCGGCCTTGCTTGCCGGCAACGTGGTGTTGCTCAAGCACTCCGCGCAGACCCCGCTATGCGCCGAGCGCATGGTGGAGGCCTTCCGCAGCGCCGGCCTGCCGGATGGCGTGTTCCAGTACCTGCACCTCAGCCATGCGGATACCGAGCGGCTGATCCAGGCGCACGAGGTGAACCACGTGGCCTTCACCGGCTCGGTCTCGGGCGGGGCGATGGTGGAGCGCGCTGCGGCCGGGCGCTTCATCAGCTCCGGGCTGGAGCTCGGCGGCAAGGACCCGGCCTATGTGCGCGCCGACGCCGATCTCGCGCATGCGGTGGACACCACCATCGACGGCGCCTTCTTCAACTCCGGCCAATCGTGCTGCGGCATCGAGCGCATCTATGTGCACGCGTCGGTGTATGACGCCTTCGTCGAGCAGGCAGTGGCGCTGGTCAAGCAGTACGTGCTCGGTCGCTCCGACGACCCGGACACCACCCTCGGCCCGGTGGTGCGCGCCGAAGCCGCGGCCTTCGTGCGCGGCCAGATCGACGAGGCGGTGGCGCAGGGCGCGACCGCACACATCGACCCGGCCCTGTTCGCGGCGAACCGCGTCGGCACGCCGTATCTCGCGCCGCAGGTGCTCACCGGCGTGGATCACCGCATGCGCGTCATGAGCGAGGAATCCTTCGGTCCGGTGGTCGGCATCCAGAAGGTTGCCGATGACGACGAGGCGGTGGCGCTGATGAACGACAGCGACTACGGCCTCACCGCCGCGATCTTCAGCCGCGATGCGGAGGTTGCGGCGGCGCTGGGTGACCGTATCGACACCGGCACGGTGTTCCTCAACCGCTGCGACTACCTCGACCCGGCGCTCGCCTGGACCGGCGTGAAGCACTCCGGGCGCGGCTGCACCCTGTCGTCGGTGGGCTACGAGCACCTCACCCGGCCGAAGTCCTTCCATCTCAAGACCCAACTCTGAGGGCCATCATGGATCTCTCCCACTACCGGATGAACTGGAACTACCCCACCGCGGTCCGCGTCGGCGCCGGCCGCATCGCGGAGCTGCCTGCAGGCTGCCGCCAGCTCGGCATGCGCGCGCCGCTGCTCGTCACCGACCCTGGCATCGCCGCGCTGCCGATGGTCGCGGCCGCGCTCGCGGCGTGCCGTGCCGACGGGCTCGCCGCGGGTCTCTTCCACGACATCAAGGCCAACCCCAACGGCCGCAACGTCATGGATGGTGTCGCCGCGTTCAAGACCGGTGGCCACGACGGGGTCATCGCCTTCGGCGGCGGCTCGGCGCTGGATGCGGCCAAGGCGGTCGCGCTCATGGTCGGGCAGGACCGCCCGCTGTGGGATTTCGAGGACGTCGGCGACAACTGCAACCGCGTGCGCGTCGAGGGCATGGCACCGGTGGTCGCGGTGCCCACCACCGCCGGCACCGGCTCGGAGGTGGGCCGCGCCTCGGTGATCACCGACGAGGACGCGCATGTGAAGCGCATCATCTTCCACGCGCGCATGCTGCCCGCGCTGGTGATCCTCGACCCGGAGCTCACCACCGGCCTGCCCGCGCGCATCACCGCCGCGACCGGCATGGATGCGCTCTCGCACAACCTCGAGGCATACTGCTCGCCGTACTTCCATCCCATGGCCGAAGGCATTGCGCTGGAGGGCATGCGCCGCGTCAAGGACTGGCTGCCGCGCGCGGTGGCCGAGGGCGGCGACGTCGAGGCGCGCCTGCAGATGCTGGTGGCCTCGGCGATGGGCGCCACCGCGTTCCAGCGTGGTCTGGGCGCGATGCACGCGCTCGCCCACCCGCTCGGCGCGCTCTACGATGCCCACCACGGCATGCTCAACGCCATCCTCATGCCCTATGTGCTGCAGGCCAACCGCAGCGTCATCGAGGAGCCGATGGCGCGCCTCGCCCGCTACCTGGATCTGCCCAAGCCCGGCTTCGAGGGTGTGCTCGACTGGGTGCTGCGCCTGCGCGAGACGGTGGGCATCCCGCACCGGCTCGCCGACATCGGCATCGACGACCGGCAGGTGGATCTCGTCGGCACGATGGCGGCGGTCGACCCCTCCGCGGGCAGCAACCCGATCGCCTTCGACGCCGCGCAGTACAGCTACCTCTTCGTCAAGGCGTGCGAAGGGCACCTCTGATCCAGCGTGGCGGGAGCGCGTCATGAAGATCGGCATCCTGCAGTGCGACGACGTCATGGACAGCCTGCAGCCGGCGCATGGCAACTACCCCGAGATGCTCGGCGCGCTGCTGCTGGAGCAGGACGCCGCGCTCGAGATCGTGCTCTACCCGGTGCACCGTGGCGTGCTCCCGGCCGCACCGGGGGAATGCGACGGCTACATCACCACCGGCAGCCGCCACGGCGTCAATGACGGCCTGGCATGGATCGCCGCGTTGCAGGATTTCGTCGTCGCGCTCCATGCCGCGCGCCACAAACTGGTCGGCATCTGCTTCGGCCACCAGATGATGGCGCGCGCGCTCGGCGGCGCGGTCGAGAAGTCCGACAAGGGCTGGGGTGTGGGCATGTCCTTCAACGACGTGCTCGTGAAGAAGCCCTGGATGGAACCCTTCAAGCCCTCCATCGACCTCGTCGTCAGCCACCAGGACCAGGTCACGCGCCTGCCGCCCGGCGCCGAGGTGCTCGCCAGCAGCCGCTTCTGCCCGGTCTACATGATGCAGATCGGCGAGCACTTCCTCGGCGTGCAAGGCCACCCCGAGTTCTGCAAGGCTTACTCCTGCGACCTGATGCAGGCCCGCCGCGGCAGCATCATCCCGGAAGCGCGCGTGCGCGAAGGCCTGGCCTCGCTCTCCGCCGAGGTCGACGACCGTCTGATGATGCGCTGGATCGTGCGCTTTCTCACCCGGCATTGAGCACGCGAGCGTTGAAACGTGCGCGCACAAGGGCGTCATACTGTCGAGCCCACCCCCGATCGTCACAGGAGAGACGCATGAACACGCAGGCGCACACGTCTGACGACGCGAGCCGGCTCGAACGCGCCAAGTCCGCTGCTGCGGAGCTGATCGTCGCTGCTCGCAGCCTGCACATCGCCAGCGTCACAGTCGATGGCATGCCGCTCGCGAGTTATGCGCCCTTCGCCCGCGATGTTGATGGTGCCTTCCTCATTGCGGTGAGCACCCTCGCCGCGCATGGCAGGGGGCTCGCTGCGGCGACGCGTGTCTCGGTGATGATCGTCGAGGACGAGCAGGTCGCGCGACAGATCTTCGCCCGTACCCGCGCGGTATTCGACTGTCGTGTCGAGGCTCAGCCGGGGGCCGCGCGTGCCGACGTGTTTGCCACGTTGCGTGCCCGCTTCGGCGACGTCGCGCAGATGCTGGAAGGGTTGGGAGATTTTGCCGCCTACCGTTTGGTGCCGGAGGCGGGGCAGTTCGTGATGGGCTTCGGCGCTGCGTTCGAGCTGCCGGACGGTCGCCTTGCCGACATGCGGCCGGTGCGTATCGAGCGGCCTGCGGGCTGAGCGTCTGCTTGGTGTGGATCAGACGGTACCGCGCGCGAACGCCGCAGCGTCCGGCAGAAACTGCAGGAAATCCGCCTCCAGCGTCGCACGGTGTTCGTGCAGCGCCGCACCGCTGCCGGTGAGCAAAGCCGGTTCGCGCAGACGCTGCGCGATGCGGTCGAGCGCATGCGCAATCGTCGCCGCGTCCGCATAGCTCGCGAGCCAGTCGTCGGCGCGCATGCGCGGCAGGAGTGCGGCGAAGCGCGCTGGCAGGTGGGGAGCAAACTGCTGCGCGAGCGCATAGGTCTCGGCCGTGAAGTGCTTCAGCGGCTCGTCATGTAGCCGCACCCAGTGGCACGCCAGAAAGTGGTCGTAGAACATATCCACCATCACCCCCGACACCCGCCGCCAGCGCGCACCCAGCCGAGCGCGGCTCGCATTGAAGGCAGGGTGGCGATCGGCGAAGCTGTCTACCGCGCGATGCAGCCGTACCCCCTCCGCGAGCGCGGTTGGCAGGCCCGCCGGCAGCGGCCCCTTGACGAAGTCCCCGATCAGCCCCCCGACGCGCAGCGCGTCGTCATGACGGGCGAGGTAGGCGTGGGCAAGGAAGTTCGTAGCGGGCTCCGGCAAGACGACTCAGGTGTGCGAGGAGTGTAGCAAGCGTGGTGCAGGTGTTCGAGGTGCGTACGCCGCATTGTGCGTCGCGAAGAGGCTGTCCGCGGTGTTGGCCGCGCGCGGCTTGTGTCATGCTTGCAGACTCTTGCATGGCATGGACACCGTCCATTTCGAAGGACTCTTGAGAATGAGAATGCGCAATCTGTTGCTGTCCGCATGTGTCGCGCTGGGAGTGTTGTCCGGGTGCGCGGAAAGGGCCGATCCGGTCGTGCCGCTGGTGCCGCAGAAGGCTGCGCAGAAGCGCACCGCCGAGGGGCTGGAGGCGCTGAAGGCGCAGTTTGCGGGCAAGCCGCTGACGGTGAGTGAGGTCTCCGAGCGCGACATCGACGGCGCGAGCGCGCTGGTGATCGCGTTTTCCGCGCCGCTCGACCCCGAGCAGGCACTGGAGCGGCTGGTGAGCGTGGTGGATGACAAGGGTGCGCGGCTGGAAGGCGGCTGGGAGCGCTCCGAGGACCTGCGCGAGATCCGGCGCCGGCCGCTGGAGCCGGGGCGCAGGCTGACGGTGGCGGTGGCGCCGGCGACGCGCAGCATCGCCGGGGTGCCGCTCGGCGAGGCGCACCGCGCCGAGCTCACGACGCGCGACCAGCCCGCGACGATCGGCTTCGCCAGCCGTGGCACGCTGCTTCCGACGCGGCTGGCGGAGGGGCTGCCGGTGATCGCGCTCAACGTGAGCAAGGTCGAGGTCGAGTTTCACCGCCTGCGCCCGGAGCGGCTGCACGCTTTCCTTGGCGACTGGAACCGCCAGAGCGCGCTGGACATCTGGCAGCTCGGCGACCTCTCGGCCAGCGCCGACCTGGTCTATACCGGTCACTTCAGCCTGGAATCGCGCCCCAACACGCGCGAGCGCCAGGTGCTGCCGGTGGATGGCATCAAGGCGCTTTCGGCGCCCGGCGTTTATCTCGCGGTGATGCGCCCGAGCGGCCAGTGGCGCGGCACGCTGCCGGTGACGGTGTTCACCCGCAGCGACATCGGCCTGTCGGTGCGGCGCGGTGCGCGCACCCTGGACAACTTCGTGCAATCGCTGGAATCCGGGCGGGCATTGTCGAACGTGAAGGTGGAGCTCATCGACGAGAAGGGTCTGAAGCTCGCCGACGGCTTCAGCAACGGCAACGGCCATGTGCAGCTGCCGCTGCACGCGCAGGGGCGCATGGTGCTCGCGACCCACGGCAACGACACCAGCCTGGTGGCGCTCGGCGACCCCGCACTCGATCTCGCGGAGTTCAAGGTGGATGGCCCGGTGGCGGGGCCGCTGTCGCTGTTCGTGTTCGGGCCGCGCGACCTCTACCGGCCGGGCGAGACGGTGCCCTTCAACGCCCTGCTGCGCGACGCCGACGGCCGCGCGGTGCCCCCCCAGCCGGTGAAGGCCACGCTAGTGCGGCCGGATGGCGAGGCGGCGCGCAGCTTCGTGTGGGAGGCGGGCGCGGACGGGCTCTACCAGACCCGCTACACGCTCGCCGACGATGCGGCCGGTGGGCGCTGGCAGCTGCGCCTGGATCTGGGCGGCATGAAGGTGGTGCATGAGTTCCTGGTGGAGGACTTTCTGCCCGAGCGTCTTGCGCTGGAACTCTCCGCCGCCCCGGGGCCGCTCGCGAGCGCGGACGTGCCGCAGATCACCGCCCAGGGCCGTTACCTGCACGGCGCGCCGGCGTCGGGCAACCGCATGATCGGCCAACTCTTCGTCGCGCCGCTGCGCGAGGCGGTACCGGCGCTGCCCGGCTTCCAGTTCGGCGATGCCGCGGAGCAGGGGCTGGAGCGCATGATCGAGCTCGAGGAGCGCTGGCTGGACGACGACGGCGCGGGCGAATGGACGCTCGGCAACGAATGGGGCGGCGCGCGCTCGCCGTTGGAGCTCACGCTGCAGGCGAGCGTGCAGGAATCCGGCGGCCGGCCTGTGACGCGGCGACTGAGCCTGCCGGTGTGGCCGGCCGAGCGCCTCGTCGGCATCCGCCCGTTGTTCAACGGCACCACGGTGGATACCGGCAGCGACGCGCGCTTCGAGATCGTGGTTGCGGACCGCGCCGGCCAGCGCCTCGCTGCCGAGGGCCTGGAGGTGCGCCTGGTGCAGGAGCGGCGCGACTATTTCTGGCAGTTCTCGGAGTACGAGGGCTGGTCCAGTCAGTTCAACCAGAAGGACGTGACGCTGTCCTCCGCACTCCATGCGGTCACCCCGGACGCCAAGCTGGAGGTGGCGTTGCCGGTGGAGTGGGGCGGCTACCGCGTCGAGGTGCATGATCCGCAGACCGGACTGGTGAGCAGCGTGCGCTTTCAGGCCGGCTACGACTGGCAGCAGAACGCCGAGGAGGGCGCAGTGCGCCCCGACCAGGTGCGGCTTGCGCTCGACAAGCCGCGCTACCAGGCGGGCGAGGTCGCGCAACTGCGGGTGGAGCCGCCCGCCGCGGGCAAGGGCTACCTCGCGGTCGAGTCCGCCGACGGTGTGCTGTGGTGGCAGGCGATCGATGTGCCGGCCGAGGGCAAGAGCTTCCCGCTGCCGATTCCGCAGGACTGGGCACGCCACGACCTGTATGTGAGCGCGCTGGTCGTGCGCCCGGGCGAGCGCGCCGCGCATGTGGTGCCGCGGCGCGCGGTGGGCCTGCTGCATCTGCCGCTGGACCGCGAGGCGCGCCGCCTGGCGGTGACGCTGGAGGCGCCGGCGAAGATGCGCCCCGGGCGGGCGCTGCCGGTGAAGGTGTCGGTGCCCGGGCAGGCGGGCCGTGCGGTGCGGGTGCTGGTGTCGGCGGTGGATGTCGGCATCCTCAACCTCACCCGCTTCGCGACACCCGACCCCTTCGAGGCCTTCTTCGGCCGGCGCGGCTATGCGATCGACCAGCTCGACGTGTATGGCCAGCTGATCGAGGTCGGCGCGGCCAAGCGCGGCCGGCTCGCCTTTGGTGGTGACGCCGAGCGCGATCGCGGCGGCCGCGCGCCGATCAGCTCGGTGACGCTGGTGTCGCTGCAGGCCCAGCCGGTCTTGCTCGACGCCAACGGTGAAGGCGAGGTGCGGCTCGACATCCCCGACTTCAACGGCGAGCTGCGCATCATGGCGCAGGCCTGGAGCGACGAGGCCTACGGCATGGCCGAGGGCAGCACCGTGGTTGCCGCGCCGGTTCTGGTCGATCTCGCCGCGCCGCGCTTCCTCGCGGGTGGCGACCGCAGCCAGCTGGCGGTGGACATCAGCAACCTCACCGATACACAGCAGACGCTGCGCCCCTCGCTCGAGGTGGATGGTCTGCTGCGGGCGGAGGGCGGCCTGCCCGGCGAGATCGTGCTCGCGCCGGGCAAGCGCCATACGCTGCAGGTGCCGGTGAGCGCCGCGGCGGGCAGCGGCGCCGGCACCATCCGCATCGGCCTTGCCGGCGTGGTGCTGCCCGACGAGGTGGCGGAGCCGGTGTCGCGCAGCTGGACGATCGGCGTGCGGCCGGCCTGGCCGGCGGTCACCGAAACCCATGCTGCGGCCCTGCAGCCCGGCACCGAGGCCTGGTCGCTGGCGGCGCAGTCGCCGCGGTTCGCGCAGCTGGAGGACCGGCGCGTGCGCGTCAACCTGGCCGCGCGGCCACCGCTCAACCTCGCCGAGCATGTCGCGCAACTCCTCGCCTACCCGTACGGCTGCGCCGAGCAGACCACCAGCGGGCTCTACCCCTCGTTGTATGCGCGTCCCGAGGTGCTCGCGGCGCTCGGCATCCGCGGTGAGGCGGGCGACGCGCGGCGCGCCAAGATCGAGCGTGGCATCGAGCGTCTGCTCGCGATGCAGCGTTACAACGGCAGCTTCGGCCTGTGGAACCGCGACGGCGACGAGGAGTACTGGCTCAGCGCCTATGTCAGCGACTTCCTGCTGCGTGCGCTCGAGGAAGGCTTCGCGGTCCCGGAGGCGGCGCTCGAGCAGGCACGTGCGCGGCTCCTGGCCTATGTGCAGAACGAACACCTGATCGAGATTGCCTACTCCGACGACGACCGGCGGAGCCGCTTCGCGGTGCAGGCCTATGCCGCCTACGTGCTGGCCCGCAGCGGCCAGGCGCCGCTCGGCGCGCTGCGCCAGATTCACGAGCGCCGCGCCCAGGCGCCGTCCGGCCTTGCGCTCGCCCAGCTCGGCTTCGCTCTCGCGCGCATGGGCGACGGCGAGCGCGGCAACGCCCTGCTGCGCGAGGCCATCGCCAGACCCGGCGGTGAGCGCAGCGCGCGCAGCTGGTACGCAGATTACGGTAGCGCGCTGCGCGATACCGCGCTCCTCCTCGCGCTGCTGGAGGAGCACCAGCTGCTGCCGGGCGAGCGTCCAGGGCTTTATCTCACCCTCGCCGACATGCTCAAGCGCGACGAGTGGCTGTCCACCCAGGAGCGCAACGCGCTCTTCCTCGCCGGTCGGCAGGCGCTGGTGCAGCCGGGCGAGGCCTGGTCGGCGGAAGTCGCGGCGCGCGAGGTGCAGGCGCTCAGCGCCGAGCTGCCGCGCACCGTGGTGATCGACGAGCCCGGGCTGGGCGGCGACCTGCGCATCACCAACCAGGGTGGCGCGACGCTGTTCCAGCGTCTCACGCTCACCGGCTACCCGCGCGAACCGCTGCCGGCCGACGCGCAACACATCGCGGTGGAGCGGCGCGTGCTGCGGCCGGACGGCACCTTGGTCGAGGGGCCGCTCGCGAGCGGCGAGCTGGTGCTGGTGCATCTGTCGGTGCGTGCCGCGACGCGTGTGCATGATGCGCTGGTGGTGGATCTGCTGCCAGCCGGGCTGGAGCTGGAGAACCAGCGTCTGGATGCGAGCGCGCGCCTGCCCGCAGCCAACGAGGAGATCAACGCGCTGCTGCAGCGGCGCGAGGAGATCGTCGTCGCGCACGAGGGCTTCATGGCCGACCGCTACGTGGCGGCGGTGGAGCTGCCCGAAGGGCAGCGCGTCGATCTCCTCTACCTCGCCCGTGCGGTGACGCCCGGCGCCTATCGCGTGCCTCCGCCGCTGGTGGAGTCCATGTACTCGCCCGCGATCCAGGGGCGTGGCGCGACGCCTGGGGCGCTCACGATCGAGGCGCGCCAGCGCTGATGCCAGGCATGGCGGTAGCCACATGGCGCATAGCAGGGCGGTGCTCTACAATTTCCCGTGCAGGTACGCGGAAGTTGGGAAGCTCGCCCATGCCAACAGTCAGTCAGTTCTTCGGAATCGTTATCCAGATGTTCTGGCGGGAGCATGCTCCACCGCACTTCCACGCGCTGTACGGCGAGTTCGAAGCATTGATCGACATTCGCACGCTGGAAGTGATCGCCGGCAACCTGCCGAGGCGCGCGATGCAATTGGTGATCGAGTGGGCTATCGATCACCGCAGCGAATTGATGGAGGACTGGAATCTATGCCAAGCCAAGCAACTGCCGAAAAAGATAGCGCCGCTGGAGTAAGTCCGGCCGCGCCCTGGCGCGTCAAGGCCATCTCTGTCTTGCCGGACTACCGACTCGCCGTTACCTTCAACGACGGCAGCAATGGCATCGCCGATCTCTCTTCTGTCACGAAGTCCAAGGATGCCGGCGTCTATTCCGTGTTGGCAGATCCGGCCGTCTTCGAGCAAGCAACCATTTCTCTCGGCGTAGTCACCTGGCCCAACGGTGCCGACCTCGATCCCGCGTGGATGTATGAACGGCTACGGGAAGAGAAAATGTGGTCTGTCCCCATTTAACGCATTTAACGATCGAGGCACGCCAGCGCTGATGTTGCGCAAAGGGTCGGTCGTGTGGGCCGCTCGTTCGCTGCGCGCCTGAGGCGGAGTGCGATGCGAGATCGGAGCGCCGGGGCTGTGCAGCCCGACATGCGGCGTGTGTGGAGGAGGTGGGGCTGGCGAAGTCGCTGGGTAGGTTGGCTGCTGGCGCCGCCGTTGCTCGCATGCCTGCTGTTCCTCGCCGCGGACCGGATCTGGCCGCTGGCGCTGCCGGATGAACAGGGCTCGCGCATCGTGCTCGCGCGCGACGGCACGCCGCTGTGGCGCTTTGCCGAGGCGGACGGCACCTGGCGCTACCCTGTGACGATCGCCGAGGTGTCGCCGTTGTATCGCGAGGCCTTGCTCGCCTACGAGGACCGCTGGTTCCTCACCCACCCCGGCATCAACCCGCTCGCGATCGCGCGCGCTGCGTGGCAGAACCTCACCAGCGGCGAGGTGGTGTCCGGCGGCAGCACACTGACGATGCAGGTCGCCCGCCTGCTCCACCCGCATGCGCGCACCCTCGGCGGCAAGCTCGCGCAGGTGTTCCGCGCGCTGCAGCTCGAGTGGCACCTCGACAAGGACGCCATCCTCACGCTCTACCTCGACCGCGCGCCCTTCGGCGGCACCCTGCAGGGCGTGGCGGCGGCGAGCTGGTCGCTGCTCGGCAAGCCGCCGGCGCGGCTCACCCATGCCGAGGCGGCGCTGCTGGTGGTGTTGCCGCAGGCGCCCAGCCGCTTGCGCCCGGATCGCTACCCGGCGCGGGCACAGGCGGCGCGCGACAAGGTGCTGCAGCGCATGGCCGACCTCGGGGTGTGGTCCGCCGAGGTGGTGCGCGAGGCACGCGAGGAGGCGGTGATGCTCGCGCCGCGCGACCCGCCCGGCCTCGCGCCGCTGCTCGCCCGCCGGGTGATCGGCGAGGTGCCCGGTGCGCGCGTCACCACCACGCTCGACGCCGGGCTGCAGCGCCGTGTCGAAGGCCTGGTGCGGGCCTGGCGCGTGCGCCTGCCGCCGCGCAGCTCGCTCGCCGTGCTGGTGGCCGAGCATGAGGACATGGCGGCGCGCGCCTACGTCGGCTCGCTGGATTTCGCCGACGAACAGCGCTTCGGCCATGTGGACATGGTGCGCGCGCTGCGCTCGCCCGGCTCCACGCTCAAGCCGTTTCTCATCGGCATGGCGCTGGATGCCGGTCTGATCCACTCCGAATCCCTGCTGCAGGATGTGCCGCGCCGGCATGCGAGCTACCGGCCAGGCAACTTCGCCAGCGGCTTTTCCGGCCCGGTGTCGGTGAGCGAGGCGCTGGCGCGCTCGCTGAACCTGCCGATGGTGCAGCTCCTCGAGGCCCTGGGGGCGCGCCACTTCGTCGCCGGCCTGCGCGACGCCGGCCTGAACCTGCGCCTGCCGGATCAGCAGGCGCCCAGCCTCGCGGTGATCCTGGGTGGTATCGGCACCAGCCTGGAGGACCTCGTCACCGGCTACCGTGCGTTCGCGCGCGACGGTCTCGCGCTGCGCCCGTACTGGCGGCAGGACGTGGTGCAGACGGCGCCGCGACGCATGCTGTCGCCCGGCGCGGCCTGGATCGTGCGCGAAACCCTGCTCGGCTGGCGCGCCTCCGGCCAGCGTTTGGCGACGGATGCCGCGGGCCGCCCCGGCCTCGCCTGGAAGACGGGCACCAGCTACGGTTACCGCGATGCCTGGGCGGTGGGCGTGGGCCCGCGCCATGTGATCGGCGTGTGGGTGGGCCGGCCGGACGGCACGCCGGTAGCGGCGCAGTTCGGCGTGGCCTCGGCGGCGCCACTGCTTTTCCAGTTGCATGACATGCTCGCGCCGGCCGGCGGACATCGCGACGCGGAATCGGACCCGCCCCCCTCGGTGTCGCTGCGGGAGGTGTGCTGGCCGGGCGGGCAGACGCTGCCGTCCGGCGATCCGGACTGCCTGCTCGCGCGCCGCGCCTGGGTGCTGGACGGGGTGGTGCCGCCCACGCTGTCGCTCACCGGGCGGGCGGCGGACGGGGCGCTCGACCTCGTCCATTGGGTGGACCAGGACGGCCTGCGCGTCGCGCCCGATTGCCCCGGCGCCACGCGGCGCACGATGCGGCTGTGGCCGGCGGCGCTGGAGCCGTGGCTGCCCGTATCCGCGCGGCGCGAAGCACGGCTGCCCGCCGCCTCGGCGACCTGCCCGCCGCCGCACAACCCGCTGGATGCGCCGGCGCTGCGCATCGTCGGCGTGTCGGACGGCGACCTCCTGCGTCTGCCGGCCGGCCGCACCGGTGGTGTTCCCCTCGTGCTGCAGGGCGAGGGCGGCGTCGGGCGGCGCTGGTGGTTCCACAACGGCGCACGTCTCGCCGAGACGCCCGTCGGCGAGCCGCTGCCGTGGGTGGTCGAGACGCCGGGCGAGCATGAGCTCGGCGTCATCGACGAGGCGGGCAACGTGGCGCGTGTCGGCTTCAGCTTGCTGGCGACGGGGGCTGCCCGGGATTGAGTCGGATTGGTTCCGGAACTGCCAGACGCCGTCCGACACAACCCGCGCTGCGCTAACTGCTGTTGTATCGGCGCTGCGCGCGATGGTGCAGCGCTGCAATCGCATGGCGCTGGCCTAGAATGCGTGCATTGCGCAGGCCGTGCCGGCGTGCGCGCAGTCATTTGCAAGGAACCGGATCATGGCGGGTGCCAGTCTCCTCACGTTGCTCGACGACATCGCGACCATCCTCGATGATGTCGCGGTCATGACCAAGGTCGCAGCCAAGAAGACCGCTGGCGTGCTGGGCGACGATCTCGCGCTCAACGCGCAGCAGGTGGCGGGCGTGCGGGCCGAGCGCGAGCTGCCGGTGGTGTGGGCGGTGGCGGTGGGCTCGCTGCTGAACAAGGTGATCCTGGTGCCCGCGGCGCTCGCGATCAGCGCCTTCGTGCCGTGGCTGATCACGCCGCTGCTGATGCTGGGCGGTCTGTTCCTGTGCTTCGAGGGGGTCGAGAAGCTGGCGCACAAGTTCCTCCACAGCGCCGCCGAAGACGAGGCCGGGCATGCCGAGCTGGTGGGGGCGGTGGCCGACGAGGCGGTGGATCTCATCGCCTTCGAGAAGGAGAAGATCAAGGGCGCGATCCGCACCGACTTCGTGCTGTCCGCCGAGATCATCGTGATTGCGCTCGGAACCGTCGCGGACAGGGCCCTGGGCACGCAGTTCGCGGTGCTCGCCGCGATCGCGATCGTGATGACGGTGGGCGTGTATGGCCTGGTCGCGGCGATCGTGAAGATGGACGATGTCGGCCAGTATCTGATCGAGCGCGGCAGCGCGCTCACCCGCCCGCTCGGCCGGGCGCTGCTGCTCACCGCGCCGCGCTTGATGAAGCTCCTCATGGTGGTCGGCACTGCCGCGATGTTCATGGTCGGCGGCGGCATCCTCAGCCACGGGATTCCCGCCGTCCATCACCTGGTCGAGCCCATGGTCGCAGGCGTCGCGGGCATCGCCGCGATCGGCGGCGTGCTCGCAGTGATCCTGCCGACGCTGGTCGATGTCATCGTCGGCATCGCTGCAGGCGCGGTCGTCGTCGTGCTCGTCACCCTCCTCGGCCGCCTGCGCGGCAAGGCCGCGTCGGCCTGAGGTAGGGGCGCCCGGTAGAGTGAGCGCTCACCGCCCCTGCGAGCGCTGCTTCACGCCGGTGATCATTGCGGCGATCAGGTTGGTGCGCTCGAGCCGGCTCATGACGATTGCCGCGATCACATGCAGTGCCGCGAGTGCCATCAGAGCGTCGCCCAGCAGGGCGTGCGTTTCCTGCAGCCATTCCTCGCCCCAGAAGCGGTCGGTGGTCTGCAGGAAGCCGGTCAGTCCGAGTCCGAGCACGAGCGTGATGAGCGCGAGCATCATCAGCGCGCCGGCGGGGTTGTGACCGGGGTGCGCGTCCCGCTCGCCGCGCATGAGGGTGCGGACATGGTGCAGCAGCCGCCGCGGGGTAGGGAAGAAGTCGGCGAAGCGTGCGTGGCGCGAGCCGATGAAGCCCCACACGATGCGCGCCGCGACCAGCGCGCTTGCGGCATAGCCGATCCACTCGTGCACCGTCTCGCCGTCGTCGATGATGAAGTAGTTGATGAGCACGCAGCTCACCAAGCTCCAGTGGAAGATGCGGACGAAGATGTCCCAGACGTAGATGCGCTCGTGCGTGGTGGTCTCGTTCATGTCGGTATGCTCTCTGGGCGGTTGACGGAAACGACCCGCGGCGGCGAGGGGTGCGCCGACCGCGGGTCGTGAGCCCGGATTCCCGGGCGGGGGGCTTACTTGCGCTCGATTTCCGCGCCGGTGGCCGGGTTGAAGTAGATCTCGACTTTCTTGTCGTCCTTGTCGAAACCGTAGATCTCGTAGCACTTGCCCTTGCTGACCTTGAAGGTCTTGATCTTGTAGCCTTCGGCTTCCTTGGCCGCCTTGAAGTCGGCTTCCTTCATCCATTGCGCTTCGGGGACGTCACAGGTGGGGCCTGCGAAGGCGCTGGCGGCGATCAGGGTCATGGCGGTGGCGGCGATGATGCGTTTCATGGTGCGTTGGCTCCGGTTGCGAAATTGAATGGGTCTCTGTCGGCCTCGGGAACCGTCTGGTGCCCGGTGCATGTCGATGAGGCATCGAACATGGCGTCACTCTATGAGCCCCTGGCTGAATGCGACCTGAGTGTGCCGTTCATCCCCGGTTCAGGTCGCACCGCCGGCGTGCACGGTGTGGTCGTGCGCGAAGGCGGGCGTGCAGGCAGGCATGCAGCTCGCCGCCGCCCCAATGAACGCGGCATGAACATCCGCTTCAGCACCGGTTAAGAAGGGCGGGTGCAGACTGCAGTCAGGCTTTGCGGTACTACGGTGTTGCCGCAAGACCTCCGCCGGAGCATTTCGGCGGCCTGTGGTTCTTGCCTGGAGTCGATCATGAAACTGCATGAAACCTTGTTTGCCCGCCAGTTCGTTGCGGTCGTTGTCGGTGTTGTCCTTTCCGTGGCGTCGGTCGCGTTCGTCTCCATTCCATACAACCTCGCCGCGAGCGACACGATGACGCATCTCTCGTGAGCATTGCCGCGGGTTTCGCGGCAATGCCCATGGACGGCGTCAGTGGCTCATCGGCATGCTCTTCAGGTGCGGATCGACCGGCGGAACGATCGTCCCGCCCACACTGAGCGGTAGCTGCGGCATAGTCTGGATCGGGAAGTTGCCGCCCAGTGCGCCGAGGAAGGCGACCACGTCTGCGACCTGCGAGTCGTTGACATCCTTGGCGAGCTGGGTTTTCGCCATCACCCGCACCGCCTCGTCGAGGGTCGCTACCTGGCCGTTGTGGAAGTAGGGTGCGGTGAATGAGATGTTGCGCAGTGTGGGGACCCGCCACATGTGGCGGTCGCTTTCCTGATTCGTCAGCGCTTCCCTGCCGGTATCGGCGAGCAGAGCGTACTTTTCGTCGTAGGCGCTACCCGGGTAGGTCGGGAACTTCATCGCGAAGGCCTGCCCGGCCGGCATGGCGGGGCCGCTGAAGTTCGCGCCCGAATGGCAGGCGGTGCAGCCGAGTTCGGCGAAGGTCTGCATGCCGCGCACCTGTTGCGCGCTCAGCGCGGAGCGGTCGCCACGCACGTAGCGGTCATAGGGCGTGTCAGGTGTGACGAGGGTGCGCTCGTAGGCGGCGATGGCGCGCGCGACGTTGTCGATCGTGATCGGCTGCTGCGACTCCGGGAAGGCGCGTTTGAAGAAGGGCAGGTAGGCGGGAATCTCGCGCAGGCGCTGCAGGGCGACCTCGGCGCTGGACATGCCCATCTCGATCGGATTGGTGATCGGCCCTTTGGCCTGGGCCTCAAGCGATGGTGCGCGGCCGTCCCAGAACTGTACTGACTGGTAGGCGGCGTTCCAGACGGTGGGCGCGCTGCGTCCGCCGCGCGCGTCATGCATGCCGATGGAGTTGGGGCGGTTGTCGTCACCGCCGGCCATCACGTTGTGGCAGGAGTTGCACGAAAGCGTCCCGTGCTCGGAGAGGCGCGGATCGAAGAACAGCATCTTGCCGAGCTCGACCTTCTCGCTGCTTTGCGGGTTGTCCGCAGGGATCGGGGGGGTGGCGGGCAAGGCTTCCCATTGCTGTGCTGCGGCGTGCGTCGCGAGCAGGGAGAGGCTGGAGAGCATGAGCGCTTGGATGATGGGTTTCATGGTGGTCCCTCGGGGGTAAGTGGGGCGGGTAGGCCGCAAGCACCACGCTGCGCCTGGCCAGGCTGCGTCCATGGCGTGCGCACACGATGCATGACGGAGGCAAGATGATTCCATGTGGCATATGAACGAAGGATGAATGGGGCAGCGGGCTGTATAGCCCCGGAGGGAATGGGCAGGAGGGGCGTTCCCGAGCTGGCGGATGCAGACGATGCCCAATGCTCGTGCTTCTCGGCTAAGATTACTGGCGCGGTTCAGCCCGAACTGCGTTCTGCCCAAAGTGCATCCACACGAAGCGCATCCACACATTCCCAGCGAGACAAAACAATGAAGCTCTACTACAGCCCCGGAGCCTGCTCCCTGTCGCCGCACATCGTCCTGTGCGAGCTTGGCCTGGCGCATGAAACCGAGAAGGTCGATCTGCGTTCGCACCAGACCGCAGGCGGCGTCGATTTCTACGCCATCAACCCGAAGGGCTACGTGCCGGCGCTGCTGCTGGACGACGGCCAACTGCTGACCGAAGGCCCTGCGATCGTCCAGTACCTCGCCGACCAGAAACCCGAGGCCGGGTTGCTCCCGCCGGCGGGCAGCGTGGCGCGTGCGCGCGTGCAGGAGTGGCTGACCTTCATCGGCACCGAGCTGCACAAGAGCTTCAGCCCGCTGTTCCGCCCGGATGCGGCCGAGGGCTGGAAGACGGCGGCGCGGGCCAACATCGACAAGCGCCTGGGCTACATCGATGGTGTGCTTGCGAAGAGCGACTACCTCACCGGCGGCCAGTTCAGCGTGGCGGATGCCTACCTCTTCGTGGTGCTGGGCTGGAGCGGCATCGTCAAGGTCGACCTCTCTCCCTTCCCGGCGCTGCAGGCCTTCCGTGAGCGCGTCGGGGCGCGGCCAGCGGTGCAGGCGGCGATGCGTGCGGAAGGGCTGATCGCCTGACCGGTTCTGCCCCGAACGGCCACGGTGCCCGCTTGGCGGCGTGGCCGAGGAGTGCGTGATGAAGCTTTTTCCGATTGCCGTCGTCATGGAGCGGCGGCGCCTCGACAACCCTTGGGTGGATGCCGCCTGGGAGGCGGTCGGGGTGGTGCCGGCCTTCGACGCCAACCCTGCAGGCATGCGCCGCATCGTTGCCGAGGTCGCGCGCGACCAGTTCCTCGCGGGCGGCTTCGCGCTGGAGTTGTTCCGCGACGAGGCCGAGGGTTACTTCATGAACCTCAGCGCGCCGCAGCCCAAGGTGTTCGTGATGTGGCGGCTGGAGGCCGGCGAGGCGCGCCCCTGCGCGGTCTCGGTGAGCTACAACGAGGCGGCGCGCTTGCTGGACTCGGGTGAGAGCGTCGATGGCGTGGCGATGCCGCGCGAGATCGCCGACTGGGTGGGCGACTTCGTCAATACCCACTACAAGCCCGCGCCGCGGCGCAAGATCCGCCGCAACGACCCGCTGGCCGACGGCGGTGGTCGCTCATGAGCGAGTCGAACGGCTTCCTGCGCCGCTGGTCGCGGCTGAAGCGTGGCGAAGTGCCCGCGAGCGGCGTTGCCGCGGCGCACCCCATCGCGACGGAACACGCTGCAGCCACCGGGCCAAGCGATGCTCCGGTCGCGCAGGATGCCGCCGCGGCGGGCGAGCCATTGCCGGCGCAGGCGGTGCCGGCCGGGGCTGCGCCGGCGGAGGCCGCCTTGCCGCCGGTCGAGTCGCTCGACCTCGCAGCCGATTTCACCGCCTTCATGCGCGAGGAGGTGTCGGAGGGGCTGCGCCGCGCAGCGCTCAGGAAGCTCTTCTCCGACCCGCACTTCAACCGCATGGACGGCCTGGACATCTACATCGACGACTATTCGGTCGCCGACCCCATCCCGGAAGACATCCTGAAGCGGATGACCCAGTTCGAGACCTTGTTCGCCGAACCCCTGCCGGACGATGCGCCTCCGCCGTCCGGCGAGGCGCCCTCCATGACCGAAACTGCGGCCACGACCCCGGCGCCGGAACCGCAAGCCGGTGCGGAAGGCCCGGCCGAGAATGCGGACAATTTGTCCGACGGTGGACAAATTGTCGATGGTGATGCCGTGCAGGACGTGAAGTCACGGGAAATCAGGGATTCCTCGGGCGTTTGAGTTTCTGCTTCTTGGTATGAAGTCTGCTGCATAGGGTGGGTCCTTCTCGGGTCCATCACATGCGAAACGGCGCCAGACCGCTACATCTCTGCAATTGCAACGGCAGCATCCCCATCGATGTGTCCCGGCTTCCCGCTTTGGCGAGCGGCACGCCGGTGCGTACCGCGCTCTGTCGCAGCGAACTCGGTGCCTTCGAGGCGTCGCTCGCGCCCGGCGCGCATCCTATCGTCGCCTGTACCCAGGAGGCCGCGCTGTTCGCCGAGGTAGCGGAAGCGGCTGGCGTAGCGGTGCAATGCTTCAACATCCGCGAGCAGGCCGGCTGGTCGGAGGAGGGCGCGGCGGCGATGCCCAAGATCGCGGCGCTGATCGCCGAGGCCATGCTGCCCGGGCCCGAACCTGTGCCGTCGGTGAGCCTCTCTGCCGGCAACCGCCTGCTGATCATCGGCGAGGCGGGCGTGGCGCTGGCGTGGGCGGAGCGCCTCGCAGGGCGCTTCGCGGTGTCGGTGCTGATCACCAGCTCCACGCCCGGCGCGGCCTTGCCGGTGGCGCGTGACTTTCCGGTGTGGTCGGGCGGGGCGCTGCGCATTGCCGGACATCTCGGTGCCTTCGCGCTGGATTGGCAGCAGCTGAATCCGATCGACCTCGACCTGTGCGTGCGCTGCAACGCCTGCGTGAAGGCCTGCCCCGAGGGCGCGATCGGCTTCGACTACCAGGTGGATGCAGGCCGTTGCACCGGACACCGTGCCTGCACCGCATCCTGTACGGTGACGGGCGCGATCGACTTCGCGCGCGCTGACGTCGCGCGCAGTGCGCAGTTCGACCTGGTGCTCGATCTCGGTGCGACGCCGCTCTGGTCGGGCTTCGAGTTACCGCAGGGCTACGCGGCGCCGGGGCGCGACCCGCTCGATCAGGCGCTCGCGGTGCAGGCGCTCGGCGATTGGGTTGGGCAGTTCGAGAAGCCGCGCTATGTGGCACTGGAACCGCGCCTGTGCGCGCACTCGCGCGCACGGAAGTCGGGCTGCACGAACTGCATCGACGTCTGCGCCACCCGCGCGATCGGCTCGGCGGGTGACCACTTCGCGATCGACCCATACCTGTGTCAGGGTTGCGGCACCTGCTCCAGTGTCTGCCCGACGGGCGCGATCGCCTTCCAGTATCCGCGCCTCGCGGACATCGGCGCGCGCGTGCGGGCGGTGCTCGCCGCCTTCCGTGACGCCGGCGGCGAGGCGCCGGTGCTGCCGCCGATGCTGCTTTTCCACGCCGAGACCGCCGGCCGTGGCGTCATCGACGAACTCGCACGCCGTGGCAAGGGCCTGCCGGCGCGCGCGATCCCGCTCGCCAGCTGGAGCAGCGACGCGATCGGCCCGGAGCTGCTGCTCGCGGCGATCGCACTCGGCGCCTGTCAGGTTGCGGTGCTGACGGTCGGGGAGGCGGAGTCCGGGGCGGACGATGCACCCTTGCGCGCGCAGGCCGCATGGGTGCAGACCATCCTGTCCGGGCTCGGCTACGGCGGAGAGCATGTGCGCATCGTGCGCTGTGCGGATCGCAACGACTGGAAGACGCTGGAATCGGCGCTGTGGGACTGGTCGCCGGCAGTGGGCGTCACACGCCCAGCCGGCTTCCAGCTCGCGGCGCGCAAGCGCGACACGCTGGACCTCGCGATCCGCCACCTCGCCGACCAGGCACCCGCGCCTGTCGTCGAGATCGCCCTTAATGCCGGCGCGCCGTTTGGCGCGATCGCGGTCAGCGAAGCCTGTACGGTGTGCATGGCCTGTGTCGGCGCCTGTCCCGCCAGCGCCTTGAGCGCCGCGCCCGATGCCTACCGCCTCGACTTTCTCGAGCGCAACTGCGTGCAGTGCGGCCTGTGCGAGGCCTCCTGCCCGGAGCGCGCGATCACCCTCGTACCGCGCCTGCGCCTCGACGACAGCGCGCGCCGCAGCCGCCCCCTGCGTGAGGCCGAGACCTTCTGCTGCGAGGCGTGCGGCAAGGCGATGGGCGCGAAGCCGATCATCGAGGCGATGTTTGCGCGCCTCTCCGGCCACGCGATGTTCGCATCCGACACCGAACGCAGGCGCCTGAAGCTGTGCGCCGACTGCCGCGTCATCGACATGATGAAGACCGAGGTCGGCACCGCGTCCGGCCGCAAAGCCTGGGACATCACCGAATGAGCGCCACGATGAGCACACGCCCCGCCGCACCGCGCGCTTCCTGGAGCGACGAGGACCGCGCCCGCGCCGAGCACTACGCGCTCTTCGGCCGCCTCTTCTTCGCTGCGCCCGATGCCGCCCTGCTGGAGGCGATCGTTGCCTCTGCGGGCGCGCTCGGCGCGGGCGACAGCCCCCTTGCGCGCGCCTGGGCGGCATTGGGCGAGACGGCCCGGCAGATGGGTGAGTCCGCGATCGCGGACGAGTTCGAAGCGCTGTTCTGCGGGGTCGGTCGCCAGGCGGTGCTGCCTTACGGGTCCTACTACCTCACCGGCTTCATGATGGAGGAGCCGCTCGCCGACCTGCGTGACGACCTCGCCGCGCTGGGCCTGGGCCGGCGTGGCGGCGTGGCCGAGACCGAGGACCACATCGGCGCGCTGTGCGAGGTGATGCGCCACCTGGTGCTGACCGGGCCGGACGAGGAAGGCCTGGCGCGCCAACGGCGCTTCTTCACCCGCCACATCGCCGGCTGGGCGGGGCGCTTCACGGATGAGCTGGAGGCCACGCCGGGCGCGGCCTTCTACGCCAGGCTGGCCGCCTTGCTGCGTGCCTTCCTGGAGATCGAGACGCAGGCTTTTGCAATGGACTGAACGGGTGCGCTCCACCGTACGGGTGGGGGCACGGCTTTTCTGGAGGAGAGAGAGCATGAACGAGAACAAGGCTGACCTCAGGCGACGCGCCTTCCTGCTGACGCTGGGCGCGGGTGGCGCGGGCGTGGCGGGAGCGGTGGCGGCCGGCAAGGATGCCCCGGCGCTGGTGGCACAGCCCCTGCAGGCACCGGAAGCGCGGCGTGATGCCGGCATCACCGAGCACATGCGCAATTACTACCGCAGCGCGCGGATCTGACCCGGGAGAGCCCTCATGCTGACACGCAAGACGACTGCCACGGCCGCCAACGGCCGCTCGCTGCGCGCCTCGGTGGCGCGCCACCTCGGCACGACGATGGATCGTCGCGCCTTTCTCAAGCGCTCCGGCCTGGGCGTCGGTGCCGGCGCCATCGCCGCGCAGCTACCCTACAGCTTCATCGGTGAGGCCGAGGCCGCCGGCCAGGCCGCCGCGGTTGCGGGCAAGGAAGAGGTGCGCCGCACGGTGTGCACCCACTGCTCGGTGGGTTGCGCCACCGACGCGATCGTGAAGAACGGGGTGTGGGTGCGTCAGGAGCCGGTGTTCGACTCGCCGATCAACCTCGGCGCGCACTGTGCCAAGGGCGCCGCGCTGCGCGAGCACGGCCATGGCGAGCACCGCCTGAAGTATCCGATGAAGCTGGTCGACGGCAAGTACCAGAAGATCAGCTGGGAACAGGCGATCCAGGAGGTGGGCGACCGGCTGCTGAAGATCCGCCAGGAGTCCGGACCGGACGCGGTGTATTTCGTCGGCTCCAGCAAGCACAACAACGAGCAGGCCTACCTGCTGCGCAAGTTCGTGAGCTTCTGGGGCACCAACAACTGCGACCACCAGGCGCGCATCTGCCACTCCACCACCGTGGCGGGTGTGGCGAACACCTGGGGTTACGGCGCGATGACCAACTCCTACAACGACATGCAGAACGCCAAGGCCGCGCTCTACATCGGCTCGAACGCCGCCGAGGCGCACCCGGTGTCGATGTTGCACATGCTGCATGCCAAGGAGAACGGCTGCAAGATGGTGGTGGTGGACCCGCGCTTCACCCGCACCGCGGCCAAGGCCGATTACTACGTGCGCATCCGCTCCGGCACCGACATCCCCTTCATCTGGGGCATGCTGTATCACATCTTCAACAACGGCTGGGAAGACCAGAAGTACATCGCAGACCGCGTGTTCGGCCTCGACAAGGTGCGCGAGGAGATCATGAAGTGGACCCCGGACAAGGTCCAGGAAGTCACCGGCATCCCCGAGGAGCAGGTCTACAAGGTCGCCGAGACGCTGGCGAAGAACCGCCCCTCCACCGTGGTGTGGTGCATGGGCCAGACCCAGCACACGGTCGGTAACGCCAACGTGCGCGCGATGTGCATCCTGCAGCTGGTGCTCGGCAACGTCGGCGTGTCGGGGGGCGGCACCAACATCTTCCGCGGCCACGACAACGTGCAGGGCGCGACCGACGTCGGCCCCAACCCGGATTCGCTGCCCGGCTACTACGGCCTCGCCGCGGGTTCGTGGAAGCACTGGGCGAAGGTGTGGGGCGTGGATTACGAGTGGATCAAGAGCCGCTACGCCTCGGAAGAAATGATGACCAAGAGCGGCATCACCGTATCGCGCTGGATCGACGGCGTCACCGAGAAGCCGGAACTCGTCGACCAGCCCGGCAACCTGCGTGCGGTGGTGTACTGGGGCCACGCGCCCAACTCGCAAACGCGCGGCCAGGAGATGGTCGAGGCGATGAAGAAGCTCGACACCCTGGTGGTGATCGATCCGTACCCCTCCGCCACCGCCTCGATGGCGGCGATGGTGCGCAAGGACGGGGTGTACCTGCTGCCGGCGTCGAACCAGTTCGAGACCTCGGGCTCCTGCACCGCGTCGAACCGCTCGATCCAGTGGCGCGAGAAGGTCATCGAGCCGCTCTTCGAGGCCAAGCCCGACCACACCATCATGTACGCCTTCGCGAAGAAGTTCGGCTACGCCGACGAACTGGTGAAGAACATCGCGCTGGTCAAGGACGCCAAGGGCTGGGACGAGCCGGTGGTGGAGGACATCCTGCGCGAGATCAACCGCGGCACCTGGACGATCGGCTACACCGGCCAGTCGCCCGAGCGGCTGAAGCTGCACATGAAACACATGCACACCTTCGACATCAACACCCTGCGTGCCTCGGGCGGGCCCTGTGACGGCGAGTACTTCGGCCTGCCGTGGCCGTGCTACGGCACGCCCGAGCTGAAGCACCCGGGCACGCCCAACCTGTACGACACCTCCAAGCACGTCATGGAAGGCGGGGGCAACTTCCGCGCCAACTTCGGCGTCGAGAAGGATGGCGTATCGCTGCTCGCCGGCGAGGGCTCGGCCTCCAAGGGCGCCGACCTGCAGATGGGTTACCCCGAGTTCGACGACGTGCTGCTGAAGAAGCTCGGCTGGTGGGACGAGCTCAGCGATGCCGAGAAGGCCGCTGCCGAGGGCAAGAACTGGAAGACCGACCTCTCCGGAGGCATCCAGCGCGTGGTGATGCAGAACCACGGCTGCCACCCCTTCGGCAACGCCAAGGCGCGCGCGCTGGTGTGGAACTTCCCCGATCCGGTGCCGCTGCACCGCGAGCCGATCTACTCGCCGCGCCCGGACCTGGTCGCGAAGTACCCGACGCACGACGACAAGCTCAAGTTCTGGCGTCTGCCGACGCTCTACAAGTCGCTGCAGGAAAAGGTCAAGGACATCTCCAAGGACTACCCGTTGATCATGACCTCCGGTCGCCTCGTGGAATACGAGGGCGGTGGCGAGGAGACGCGCTCCAACCCCTGGCTCGCCGAGCTGCAGCAGGAGATGTTCTGCGAGGTGAACCCGAAGGACGCCAACGACCAGGGTATTCGCAACGGCGAATACATGTGGGTGGAGTCGCCGACCAAGGCGCGCCTCAAGGTGCGCGCCCAGGTCACCCAGCGGGTCGCGCCGGGCACGGTGTTCATGCCCTTCCACTTCTCCGGCTGGTGGCAGGGTCAGGACATGCTCGCCTACTACCCGGAAGGTTCGGCCCCCATCGTGCGCGGTGAGGCGATCAACACCGCCACCACGTATGGCTACGACCCGGTGACCATGATGCAGGAAACCAAGACCACCCTTTGCCGCGTCAGCAAGGCCTGAGAACGAGGAGACGACACATGGCTCGCATGAAATTCCTGTGTGACGCGGAGCGCTGCATCGAATGCAACGGCTGCGTCACCGCCTGCAAGAACGAGAACGAAGTACCCTGGGGCGTGCAGCGCCGCCGCGTGGTGACGATGAACGACGGCGTGCCGGGCGAGCGCTCGATCTCGGTCGCCTGCATGCACTGTACCGATGCGCCGTGCATGGCGGTGTGCCCGACCAACGTGTTCTACCGCACCGAGGAAGGCATCGTCCTGCACGACAAGGACGGCTGCATCGGCTGCGGCTACTGCTTCTTCGCCTGTCCCTTCGGCGCGCCGCAGTTTCCCAACGGCCCGCAGGCCTTCGGCGCGCGCGGCAAGATGGACAAATGCACCTTCTGCGCCGGCGGCCCGGAGGAAACCGGTTCGCAGGCCGAGTTCGAGAAGTACGGTCACAACCGCATCGCCGAGGGCAAGCTGCCGCTGTGCGCCGAGATGTGCTCCACCAAGGCGCTGATCGCCGGTGACGCGGCGATGGTGGCCGACATCTTCCGCGAGCGGGTGATCCGCCGCGGCAAGGGCGCCGATGCCTGGGGCTGGCAGACTGCCTACGGTGGTGGCGAGCAGAAGCGCGAACAGAAGCGGGAGGGCCAGCAATGATGGGCATGCGCAAGGCAATCGTCGTCGCGCTCGGCGCGCTCGCGCTGTCGGCCTGCTCCGAGCAGCCGCAGGTGGTGCAGTACCAGCAGGGCCAGTATTCCGGCAAGGCCGACACGCGCCCCTGGGAGGCCGCCGGCTTCAATGGCGACAAGGCCGCCTGGGAAAAGCAGATCCGCGAGCGCGGCCGCAGCCAGAGCGAGTACAACCGCATCCAGTGAGGGTTTCATCATGATATCCATGCAAAAGGGCCGCACACGCGGCTGGCTGGGTGCGCTGTGCGGGCTGCTGCTGATGCTGGCAGCACCTGCCTGGGGGCAGGCCACGGCCGGCTCTGCGGCAGACGCGCAGGTGCTGCAGCAGGCTGCCCAGCCCGGCAACAACGCGCCGGTGTGGCGCGAGGTGCGCTCCGGCGAGAGCCATTTCACGGTGGTGCGCACGCCCGAGGCCGGGGTGCTGATCCAGGACAGCGGCAACACCTGGCGGCAACTGCGCAACGGGCCGATCACCGTGTACGGCGGCTGGCTGCTGGTGATCGTGCCCAGCCTGATCCTGCTGTTCTGGCTGGTGAAGGGCACCATCAAGCTGCACGAAAAGCCTACCGGGCGCAGCCTCAAGCGCTTCTCCGGCTTCGAACGCTTCGTGCACTGGGGGGTGGCGATCAGCTTCGTGTTGCTCGCGCTCACCGGCTTCGCGATCCTCTTCGGCAAGCACGTGTTGCTGCCCATCATCGGCCAGGATGGACTGGGCGCGCTGCTCAATGTCGGCAAGCTGGTACACAACTATGTCGGGCCGGCGTTCGCGGTGTTCCTGGTGCTGATGTTCGTCGCCTTCCTGCGCGACAACGTCTGGCATGCCAGCGACGCGATCTGGATCCGCAAGGCGGGCGGGCTGATGAGCGGCGAGCATGTACCCTCGGGGCGCTTCAACTTCGGCGAGAAGACCTGGTTCTGGATCGGCGTGACCTTCATCGGCCTCACCGTCGCGGTGACCGGGTTGATCATGAACTTCCCGCAGTTCGGTCAGACCCGCGCCGACATGCAGCTTGCCAACATCATCCACGCGATCGGCGCGACGCTGATGCTCGCGCTCGCCTTCGGCCACATCTACATGGGCACGCTGGGTGTGGAGGGCGCCTACCAGTCGATGAAGACCGGCTATGTGGACGAGACCTGGGGCAAGGAGCACCACCAACTCTGGTACGAGGAGGCGCGCAGCGGCGGCAAGCTCGGCAAGCCCTGAGCACAACCACGCGAGTATCCCGCAATGCGACGAGGGCCGGCGAATGCGTCGGCCCTCGTCGCTCATGTCGTGATCGTAGCTGGCGGTCATGCGCCCGGCCTGCGCGCCGTGCTTGCTCCTGGCGCCGAACTGCTGCACTCTTCGTCGCGCGGCGGTGTGCCGTGTGTGGTGCGCGCCACGGCGCGTCCAGCGTCACGAACCCAACCCCAACCGATAACGGAGACATCCCATGACCACAGTCACTCTCGGCGGCAACCCGGTCGAACTCGCCGGCAACTTCCCCAAGGTCGGCGACACCGCGCCGGCCTTCTCGCTGGTCGGCACCGACCTCGCCGATGTCGGCCTCGCCAACTTCGCCGGCAAGCGCAAGGTGCTGAACATCGTGCCCAGCCTCGATACGCCGACCTGCGCCACCTCCACCCGCAAGTTCAACGCCGAGGCCGGCGCCCTGGCGAACACCGTGGTGCTGGTGATCGCCGCCGACCTGCCGTTCGCGATGAAGCGCTTCTGCGAGACCGAGGGCCTCGCCAACGTGGTGAGCCTGTCGCTGATGCGCGGTCGCAACTTCATGCGCGATTACGGCGTCGAGTTCGCCAGCGGCCCGCTGGTCGGTCTCACCGCGCGTGCGGTGGTGGTGATCGACGAGAACGACAAGGTCATCCATGCCGAGCTCGTGCCCGAGATCAAGAACGAACCCGACTACGCCGCTGCACTCGCAGCGCTGAAGTAAGCCCGGTGACCCCACCTGCGACCGGTCGGCGCGAGGCGTCCCGGCCGGTCGTGCTGATCACCTGCGAGCATGGCGGCAATCGCATCCCGCCCGAATACACCGGCTTGTTTGCGGGTTGGGACGCGGTGCTCGCCACGCACCGCGGATTCGACGCCGGAGCACTGGAGATGGCGGGTGCACTGGCATCGGCCTTCGCGGCGCCGCTGATCGCGGCCACCGTCAGCCGCCTGCTGATCGACCTCAACCGCTCGCTCTCGAACCCGGCAGCCTGGTCCGCTGCGACGCGCAATCTCGCAGCAGCGGAAAAAGAGCGTATCGTGTCGCAGTACCACACACCCTACCGAAGTCAGGTCGAGGCCTTTGTCGCGGCGCAGGTGGGGGCTGGGGTTTGTGTCATCCATGTTTCCTCCCACAGTTTCACGCCGGAGCTCGACGGTGTGGTGCGCACGGCGGATGTCGGCCTGCTCTACGACCCGACACGTGCTGGCGAGCTCGCGCTGGCGGCGCGCTGGAAGGCGGCCCTGCAGACGCAGGATCCGGGTCTGCGCGTGCGCCGCAATTATCCCTATGCCGGGCGCAACGACGGCCTCACCTCCGCCCTGCGGCGCAAGCACCCGGCAGAGCGCTATGTGGGCATCGAACTCGAGCTCAACCAGGCGCTCGTGCATGCCGGGCGGCCAGCCTGGAGCACGCTGCAGGCAAGGGTCATCGCGTCCCTCCGGGCTGCGCTGCAACACTGCGACGACATGCCTCGAGCGTGAAGTCTCATCATCACCACACCACGAGGGCGCATTCAGATGAAAATTCACATCGGCTATGACATCGTTTTCGACTGCCTGCAACCCACTCCGATGATCCTGATGCTCAACGTGCATTACTCGCGCGTTGCCCATCTGACGGCGCCCGACCATCTCCTGACCGAGCCGGTGATCCCCGTCTCGGGTTACCGCGACGGCTTCGGCAATTGGTGCACGCGTATCGTCGCGCCGACCGGGCTGACCCGGATCTACTGTGACACGATGATCCACGACTCCGGGCTGCCCGAACCGCACGTTCCCCACATGCACGAGGTGCCGCTGCCCGAGCTGCCGGAGGAGACCTTGCTTTTTCTGCTCGGCAGCCGCTACTGCGAGACGGACCGGCTCACCGAGGAAGCCTGGCGCCTGTTCGGCCACACCCCGCCGGGCTGGGCGCGTGTGCAGGCGATCTGCGATTTCGTGCATGCGCACATCAAGTTCGGCTACCAGTTCGCGCGGCGCACCAAGACCGCCTGGGAGGCCTACAACGAGGGGCAGGGCGTGTGTCGCGACTACGCCCACCTGGCGATCACCTTCTGCCGCTGCATGAACATCCCGGCCCGCTACTGCACCGGCTATCTCGGCGACATCGGTGTGCCCGTGTCACCCGATCCGATGGACTTTGCCGGTTGGTTCGAGGCCTATCTGGGTGGTCAGTGGTACACCTTCGACGCGCGTAACAACACGCCGCGCATCGGCAGGGTGCTGATCGCGCGCGGACGCGACGCGGCCGATGTCGCCATCGCCACCACCTTCGGGCCGAACACGCTGAAGCGATTCTTCGTGCGAACCGACGAAGTTCATTGAACCTGCCGCCGGTACGCCGCGATGCGTCCGTGAGACGTGTCCGGCGCGCGTCTGAAAGCGCTTGATTCGACGGCGGAACATCCAGCTCGTCGGATCGTGAATTAATCACACAAGAGCACAAGAAAGAGGTTTTCTTTCGGATCGTTCAGGACTATCCTGACCTTGATGGAATGAGCGAATCGATGCTCTGCAAGATCGATTCGAACGCCCCTTGAGCCAGCCGGCTCTTGTCCATGTTAGAACGATCATGCCTGCCAATACCGCTTCGCGGTTCTTCACCACCCGGCTCGCCGCAGCCGTCCTAGTGCTCTTTCCGGTTGCCGCACATGCGGGCGACTTCACTGATCCATTGAATGCGGACGACGCCAAGGAGAATCTCTCCGCGCCTGCCAGCGAGCGATCGCTTGCCCCTGCGCAGGTAGAAGACGCCCTGGCTGCGCACGACGCCCTGCTCGACCGCGCCGCGCGTGAAGGCCTTGTTCCGGTGATCATTCGCTTGCGCGAAGAGATTGGCGACAGCGGCCGCAAGTTTGCCGCCAGTGCGGAAGAGCGGCGCTCGGCGCTGGCTGCAACGCAGAAGCGCGTGCTCGATGCGCTGCCGGCGGTGACCGCGAATGCGCAACGCCGGATGAGCGTGAAGCAGTTCAGCGAAACCCGTGCCATCGCCCTGCAGGCCGACGCGGGCGAGATCGAGCAGTTGCTTGCACATCCGGATGTGGCCGATGTCGTCGAGGACCTTGCCTTCCCGCCGGCGCTGGCTTCCAGCGTACCTTGGGTGGGTGGGGTCGGCGGGACTTTCGCGGGTTACAGCGGCGCCGGCCAAGTGGTTGCGGTGCTGGATACCGGTGTCGCCAAGGCGCATCCCTTCCTCTCCGGAAAGGTCGTGTCGGAGGCATGCTATTCGACCACCAATGCTTCGGGTGTGGCCTCGCTGTGCCCGGGCGGCGTCTCAAGCTCGACCGCAGCCGGCTCCGGTGTGAACTGCGACACCAGCCTCGCAGGCTGTGCGCACGGCACCCACGTAGCGGGCATCGTCGCTGGCAACAACGGCAGCTATTCCGGCGTTGCGCGCGATGCGAAGATCATCGCGGTGCAGGTGTTCAGCCGCTTCCCGGCGAGCAGCTGCGGTGGCTCCAACCCGTGCGTGATGGCCTACACCTCCGACATCATCCGCGGCCTCGAGCGCGTACGTGCGCTTACCGGTAGCTACGCCATCGCTGCGGCGAACATGAGCCTAGGCGGTGGTGGCTACACCGCTGCCTGCGACTCCGACCCGACCAAGAACGCGATCGACGCACTGCGCGCGGTGGGTGTCGCGACGGTGATCGCCAGCGGCAACAGCGGCTACAGCAACGCCATCAGCTCGCCGGCGTGCATCTCCAGCGCCGTCAGCGTCGGCAGCACCACGCTTTCGGATCAGGTCTCGTCGTTCTCGAACAGCGCCTCCATCCTCAGTCTGCTTGCGCCGGGTTCGTCGATCAATTCGTCCGTTCCCGGCACTGGCTATGGCCGCATGAGCGGCACTTCGATGGCGGCACCGCATGTGGCAGGTGCTTGGGCCGTGCTCAAGTCGGCGAAGCCCTCCGCAGGCGTCGCCGAGGTGCTCGGTGCCCTGCAGGCCACCGGTGTGCCGGTCACCGACCCGGACAACGGTATCGTCAAGCCGCGCATCGTGGTGGATGACGCCGTCGCCCAACTCCTTGGCGGTCAGCAGGCAGCGCAGCCGCCGGCCGCGCCTGCCGCGAACGCGCCGACGGTGGTGTCGCAGACCGGCTTCACCGCGAGCTGGAGCAGCGTGACCGGTGCGACCGCTTACCGGCTCGATGTCTCCACGAGCAGCAGCTTCGCAAGCTATCTGCCGGGATATCAGGACCTGAACGTGTCGACCGCCACCAGCCGCGCGGTAAGCGGGCTCAACGGCGGCACGACCTACTACTACCGTGTGCGCGCAGTGGGTCAGAGCGGCACCAGCGTCAGCTCCAACGTGCGCAGCGTGACCACGCTCACGGCGGTTCCCGCGGCAGTGCAGTCGGTGACGGCAAGCGCGATTGCGACCACCGGCTTCAATCTCGGCTGGGCGGCCGTGGCGAACGCCACCGGCTACCAGGTGGATGTCGCGACCGACAGCACCTTCAAGCGTTTCGTCACCGGCTTCAGGAACCGCAGCGTCGGCGCCGTCACCAGCGTCGCCGTCACCGGCCTTACGGCCAACACCGTGTATTACGCGCGAGTTCGTGCGGTGAGCGTCGCGGGTGTCGGTGCCGACTCGGCGCCCGCGACGGTCCGCACCATGATCCTCACCCCCACGGCGAGTGCCGCGAAGTCGATCACCGCGGGCGGGTTCAATGCGGCCTGGCGGTCGGTGCAGGGTGCGACGGGCTATGTCCTCGATGTTGCGACGGATGCGGGATTCACCAACTTCGTCACCGGATTCCAGGCGCGTGCAGTGGGTGCGGCAACGAGCGCGTCGGTCGCCAACCTCGACCCGGGCGTGACTTACTACTATCGCGTGCGCGCGGTCGGGCCGGTGGGAACGACACCGAACTCGAACATCGTAGCGGCGATGACCAAGGCGCTCGCGAAGCCGACGGTGAATGCAGCATCGATGATCACCGCAAGCAGCATGCGCATCAGCTGGCGCGCGGTCACGGGGGCGGTGGGTTACCGGCTCGACGTCGCGACCGACAGCGGCTTCGCAAACATGGTCAGTGGCTACGCAGGACGTGACATGGGTACGGCGACTTCGGTCGATCTTACCGGGCTTCAGTCCAAGGTCACCTATTACTATCGGGTGCGCGCCTACAGCCGCGTGAATGAAACAGCGAACTCCGCCGCGCGCTCCGGCAGGACCAGGTAAGTGGTACCAACCGGCCGTCGCCCCCGGCCGGCGGCACGCAGAAGGCGCCCGGAACGATCCCTCCCGGCGCCTTCTTTTTTCAGGTCGGGCCGGCTTGCGCCGCGTCGGTTGCCGGCGTCTAATGTCGGTAGACAGCCCATGTCGGGCAGGGTCTTGCGGCCGCGGCGCATGCTCATGGCGTTGCGCCGGATGCCGCCCGAACAGATGACGAGACGTAAAATGGACGAATTCCCCGTGTCCGGCGCCCAGCCCGATGAACGCCGTACCGTCCTGATCGTTGACGACACCCCGGAGAATCTCACCGTGGTGGGCGGGCTGTTGCAGGGCTTCTACCGTGTGCGGGTGGCCAACTCGGGGCCGCGCGCGTTGCGTGTCGCGAACACGCTGCCGCGTCCGGATCTGATTCTCCTGGACGTGATGATGCCCGGCATGGACGGCTACGAGGTCATCCGCGGGCTGCGCGCGGAGCCCGAGACGCGCGACATTCCGGTCATCTTCGTCACCGCGATGGATGGTGACGAGAACGAGGAGTACGGCCTCGCGCTCGGCGCGGTGGACTATGTGACCAAACCGATCCGTCCGGCCATCCTGCTCGCGCGGGTGAAGGCTCACCTCGAGCTCAAGGACGCGCGCGACCGTCTCGCGCAGCAGAACGACACGCTGGAGGCCGAGGTTGCGCGTCGGGTGCGCGAGAACGAGCTGATCAAGGACATCAGCCTCAATGCACTCGCGATGCTCACCGCCAAGCGCGACAACGAGACCGGCAACCACCTGCTGCGCACGCAGGCGTACATCACCGCGCTGATGAACCGACTCGTCACGCTGCCGCGCTTTCGCGAGGCGCTCAGCCCGCGGCGGCGGCACCTGATAGCCAGCGCCGCGCCGCTGCACGACATCGGCAAGGTCGGGGTGCCGGATGCGATCCTGCTGAAACCGGGCAAGCTCACCCCGGTCGAGTTCGACGTGATGAAGACGCACGCGCGCATCGGTGCGGATGCCCTGGAGGATGCGATCCGCCGGGTGGTCGGCAAGGGTTGGGAGTCCATGCTCGCGGGGGGCGACGAGGCGCCGCTGGCGTTCCTGAACGTGGCACGCCAGATCGCGCTGAGCCACCACGAGAAGTGGGATGGCTCGGGCTACCCGTCCGGACTCGTTGGCGAGGCCATCCCGCTCCCCGGCCGGCTGATGGCAATCGTCGATGTCTTCGACGCGCTAACCTGTCGGCGGCATTACAAGGAGGCGTTCAGCTTCGACCAGGCGGTCGCGATCATCGACGAGGGGCGCGGGCGTCACTTCGACCCCGACCTGGTGGACGCCATGCATGCCTGCCTCGACGAGTTCGCGAGCATCGCGGCGCATTACGTTGACGAGTACTGACCCCCGGCGCACCATGCCGCAGCCCTGCTGGAGCGAGATGATGAAAAGCCCATGCCGCCTGATCCTGTGCCTGTTCGTGTCGATCCTCGTTCCGCAGGCCGGGGCATTGGCCGATTCGCCCCCGGCCTTCGTCGAAACGCTCGCCGATCGCGCGCTGCTCGCGCAGTTGCGTGAGGGCGGCTACGTCCTTTACATGCGCCATGGCTATACCGACAACACCCGGCCGGATCGGGCGCCGATGGTGGATCTCGCCGACTGTGCCACCCAGCGACCGCTCACCGAGGCCGGGCGTGCGCTCGTGGCCCAAGTGGGCAATTCGATACGCGCTGCCGGTCTGCCCGTCGGAGAGGTGTTCTCCAGCCCTCTGTGCCGCGCCAAGGAGTCTGCCGAGGCCGCCTTCGGGCCTGGATTCACGGTCGTCGAGCACCTGATGTACACCGCCAACCTGACCAGCGAGCAGAAGAAGCCGGTGCTCGCGGCGACGCGCGAGCTGCTGTCCCGGCCGGTGGCTGCGGGGTCGAACCGTGTCGTCGTCGCGCACGCACCCAACATGGCGGACCTGATCGGTTTCTTCGTCAAACCCGAGGGCACGGTGGTGGTGATCCGTCCGCACGGGGACGGGCGCTTCGACTACCTGGCGAGCATTCATCCCGATATGTGGGAACGGCTTCTCGCGCCCTGATACCCGATGCGTCGACGTGGTCTTTTTCTCGTCATCTTCATCCCGGTGGTCCTCGCGGTCGTCGGCGCAGCCGCGATCAATTTCTGGCTGCTGTTCGACCTGCGCGACGAGCAGCGCCTTGCGAACGACCTGCAGCGGGAGGATCTCGCGATCGTTGGCGAGGCAACCCGACTCGGGGCCGAGATGCTGCAACTGCACAGCGACGTCCGCCAGATGCTGCGTGAGGCGGAGGCCGGGCGGGTCGACGAGGCCGAAGCCTACTGGCGCCATACCCGCGTGGTTGACCAGCTCGCCGCGATGGAGCAGCGCCTGACGCGCATCACCAGCGTGCACGGCGCATCGGACTCCCTCGGCGCGAACGTGAAGGCGGCCGCCGAGGATTTCACCGCCTACCGAAACTTCATCATCATGGCGACCGACATCGTCGCGATCGACCTGTCACTGGCCGGCGCGCAGGTCGAGCAGGCGGTGGCGACCTACATCGCCTTCGCCCAGCACTCGGAGAGGCTCACCGCGCTGCTGTCGGAGCGCGCGGCGCAGCGGCTCGTCCACGCCGACGACGAGTTGGGAGCCTATGTACAGCGGGCCACGCTGATCGGCCTGGTCGGCATCGTCACGATGGCGATGTTGTGGTTCGTCGCATCGGCGCGCCTGAGCGGCCGCCTCCAGACCGTGGCCCGGGCGCTAGGCCGGTTGTCCATGGAGAGCGTCGATATCCCCGATATCGACGACGTGGAGGCGCTCGCGCGCAGGCGCGACAACCTGCTGGGCGACCTCGCCCGCGCGGTGATCGCGTTTCGCGACGCGCGTGTCGACCGCGCGAGAAGCGAGGCAGCGCTGCGCCAGCGCGAGGCGGTGCACCGCTCGATCGTCAATCAGGCTGCGATCGGCATCGTGCTGATCGATGTCGAGGGTCTGCGCTTCATCGAGTTCAACGACGCCGCGTGTGCGCTCATGGGCTACACCCGTGAGGAGTTTGCACCGCTCACGCTGTACGACATCCAGGGGGCCTGGGGGCGTGACGAGATCGACCGGCGCGTGGCGGCGATACGTGCTGCCGGCAAGGCGGAGTTCGAGAACGTGCGCCGCCGCAAGGACGGCAGCCTGCGGGACTTCTGGATCACGATCAGGGTGATCCGGGTGGACGGCCGCGACTGCCTGTCATCGGTGTGGACCGATATCACCGAGCGCAAGGAGAACGAGCGTGCGCTCCTGCGCAATCAGGAGGAGCTCGAATCCAGAGTCGTGGAGCGCACCCGGCAGCTTGCCCAGGCCAAGGAGGAAGCGGAAGCCGCGAACCAGGCGAAGAGCGTGTTCCTCGCCAACATGAGCCACGAGATCCGCACGCCGATGAATGCCATCATCGGGCTCACCCACCTGTTGCGGCGCGATGCCGTGAGCGAGCGGCAGCGCAGCCAGCTCGACAAGATCACCAGTGCCGCACATCACCTCCTCGGCATCATCAACGACATCCTCGACTTCTCCAAGATCGAGGCCGGGCGCATGAGCATCGAGGCGGTGGACTTCGAGGTCGATGTGGTGATCGACAACGTCTGCGACCTCGTCGCGGACAGGGCCAACGCGAAGGGGCTGGAAGTCGTGGCCGACGTGGCCGGGCTGCCCGTGGCGCTGTGTGGCGACGGGCTGCGGCTGGGGCAGGTGTTGCTCAACTATGCCGGCAATGCGGTGAAGTTCACCGAGCACGGCAGTGTGGTGATCCGCGGGCGGGTGCTCGAGGAGCGGGCGGACGGCTATTGGGTGCGTTTCGAGATCGAGGATACCGGCATCGGCATGAGCGAGGCCCAGCAGGCGCAGCTCTTCACCCCCTTCATGCAGGCGGACGCCAGCACCACGCGCCGCTTCGGCGGTACCGGCCTCGGGCTGGCGATCTCGCGCAGGCTGACCGAGCTGATGGGCGGGCGCACCGGCGTCGTCAGCGAGGCGGGCAAGGGCAGCCTGTTCTGGTTCGAGTTGCCCTTCGGCAAGGTATTGGATCCGGCCTCGCTCGAACCACCCAGCAACCTGCCGCGCGGCACGCGCGCGCTCGCGGTCGATGACGTCGAAGATGCGCGCGACGCACTCGCGCATACGCTCGCTGCGCTCGGGGCACGTGTTGATTCTGTCGGCGGCGGCCAAGCGGCGCTGGATGCGATCATGGCGGCCGACGCGCTCGGCGATCCCTACCGCCTGGTGCTCATCGACTGGATGATGCCGGGGATGGACGGCGTCGAGACGGCGCGCCGTCTGCGCCTCCTGGCGCCCGCGGTGAAACCGGTGATGATCCTCGTGAGCGCATCGCGCGATACGCGTGAGCTCTCTCCCGAGGTGGAGGACTTTGCCGCGAGCATGCCCAAGCCCGTCACGCCGCTGGGGCTGCTGCGTACCCTGCGCGCGGTAGCCGGAGGGCAGGAGGCGCCGCCGGCCGACCAGATCGAGGCAAGGCTGGTCGCCCACCGTGGCCAGACCGTCCTGCTGGCGGAAGACAACCAGCTCAACCAGGAGGTGGCGATCGACCTGCTGGAGCACGTCGGCTTGCAGGTGGACCTCGCGGTCGATGGGGTGGAGGCAGTGCGCCTCGCCCAGCACAAGCACTATGACCTGGTCCTGATGGACGTGCAGATGCCGCGCATGGATGGTCTCGAGGCGACCCGCGAGATCCGCCGCCTTGAGGGGCACCTTCAGACACCGATTCTGGCGATGACGGCGAACGCCTTCGACGAAGATCGCGAGCGCTGTCTCGAGGCCGGCATGAACGACCACGTGGCCAAGCCGGTCGATCCCGGCAGGCTCTATGCCACCCTGCTCGAGTGGCTGCCGCCGCCTGTCCATCCGGAGGCGCTGGTGATCGCCAGTCCGACCCATCCCGATGCGGATGTGCCCGTGGCGCCGGAGCTGGCGGACCGCCTCGCGCAGATTCCCGAGTTCGACCTTGCCGCCGGCCTGCGTGCGCTACGCGGCAAGCCTGCGCGTCTTGCGCACTTCCTGTCGCGCTTCGCTGCTGATCACGGTGACGATGGTGCGTTGATCGCCACACACATCGAGGCCGGCGACCTCAAATCCGCACGGCGCCTGGCGCACACGCTGAAAGGACTTGCCGGCACCGTCGGGCTGACCGGGGTGCGGGAGGAAGCCGAGCAACTGGAGCGCTTGCTCGCCCAGCATGCCGGCGGTGATGAACTGCGCGTGCGGCTCGTGGCGCTGAGCGGCAAGCTCGCGGTTTGCCGGGAGCGGCTCGCCGATCTCGAGCAAGCGCTGCCGGCTGCCGTTCCGCCCGCGCGGGATGAGGCGGGATTGCGCGCCGCCTTGCTGCAATTGCGGGGACTGTTGGGCACCGACGATCTGCGCAGTCAGGAGTTGTTCGACACACTGCGCGCGGACCTGGAGCAGCGCTTCGGCGCCGCGGTGGCCACGCTCGCGACGCCGCTGGGGCACTTCGCCTTCGACGAGGCGCTGCTGGCACTGGATGCGCTGCTCGCGCGCATGCCCGAGACCAAGGAATAGGGCGTCTGCGGCCGGGGCGAGATCAGCCGGCCGCGCTCACCAGGTGCTCACGCGTTGACCACGACTCGGTTGCGACCACTCGACTTCGCATCGTAGAGGGCCGCGTCGGCGCGCGACAGGATGGTGTCGGCGGTGTCGTCCCGCCGTGCCGTTGCGACGCCGATGCTGAGCGTCACATGCAGCTGGCGGCCTTCGCCGGAGTCGAAGGTGGTTGCAGCCACCGCGCCGCGCAGGCGCTCTGCGAGCTCGCCAACCGTGTCCGGCGGGCTGTCGCTCGTGGCGACCGCAAACTCCTCCCCGCCGATGCGGCCCAGCGCGTCGGTGCTGCGAACCTCGTCACGGATGATTGCCGCCACCGCCTTCAGCACCTTGTCGCCCGCCGCATGGCCGTATTGGTCGTTGACGCGCTTGAAGAAGTCGATGTCGACCATCAGCACGCTGGGAGGATGTCCGCCACGGCGCATGCGTTCGAGCTCATGACGCAGGCCCTCCATGAACGCCCGCCGGTTCGGCAGTCCGGTGAGCGAGTCGGTGCGCGCCAGCTCGATCAGTCGCGCCTCGAGCACCTTGCGCGCGCTGATGTCCTCCTTGATCGCGACATAGTGTCGGATCACGCCGCGTCGGTCCGGCACCGGCGCGATGATCAGCGATTCGTGATAGAGCGAGTCATCCTTGCGCTTGTTCACCAGCTCGCCACGCCACACCTGGCCAGCGGTGATCGTCGCCCACAGGTTGTCGTAGAAGCTCCTGTCCTGCAGGCCGGAGCGCACCAACTCCTTGGGCTTGCGGCCGATCGCTTCTTCGACGGAGTAGCCGGTGAGCTCGGCGAAGGCCGGGTTGGCCCACCGGATGATCGCGTTGGTGTCGGTGATGACGATGCCGCTCGCAGCGGCATTGACCGCGGCGCGCAACAGCGCCATCTCCTCTTCCGCCTCGTGCCGCGCGTGCACATCGGAGTGGGTGCCGAGCGCACGCAGCGGGGTGTCGCCATCCCAGGCGACGAAATCTCCACGGCTCTCGATCCAGCGCCAGCTTCCGTCGGCGCAGCGCATGCGGAACTCGAACGCGAAGGAACGTCGTGCCCGCACCGCGTCTTCCAGCGTCTCCAGGGTCGACTGCAGGTCGTCGGGGTGAACCAACTCGGCCTTCCAGTGGGCGAAGCTCATCGGGAAGGCCTCGGGTGGATGCCCCAGCATCTCGAACCAGCGGTGGTCGGCGCGGATCCGGCCGCTCGCAACGTCCCACTCCCACATGCCCTCGCGGATTGCCGCGAAGGTGGTGCGATAGCGCTCCTCGCTCTCGCGCAGGGCGCGCTCGGTTGCCTTCAGGCCGGAGATGTCCACGAACACCCCGATATAGTGGCGGACCTCGCCTTGTGCGTCGCGATCGACCGAGATCGTCAGCCACTGAGGATAGCGGCTGCCGTCCTTGCGGCAGTTGATGATCTCGCCCTGCCATAGGTTCTCTTGCGCGAGCGTTTCCCACATCCGCGCGTAGAAGGCGCTGTCGTGGCTACCCGAGGACAGCATCGACGGGTTGCGCCCTATGCTTTCGTCGGGGGCGTAGCCGGTGATGCGCGTGAACGCGGGGTTGATGGTCAGGATGCGGTTGTCGGCATCGGTGACGAGAATGGCCTCGGTGCTGAGCTCGAACACCCGGCTGTTGAGCCGCAGCGCGTCCTCGGCCATGCGGCGGCGGGTGGTGTCGAGGATCAGCACGGTGAGTCCGGTGCCGGCGGACGATGCGAACGGGCGCGCCAGCAACTGGAAGGCGCGGGTACTTCCATCCGGCGCTGTGGTGCTGAACTCCTCGCCCACCTCCCGCGCTTCGCCCGTGAGCAGGGCGCGCAATCCGGTCACCGTTCCGCGGATGGCCGCGTCCGTCGCGCCCAGCTCATGCAGCAGGCCCGCCAGCTTCAGGGGCTGCGATGTCGTGTTGTCCTTGTCTGTCGCCGTGCTGCCGGGGCGGGTCTCCGTCCAGGTGCGGTTGCTCAGGACGAGGCGCTCGTCTGCGTCGAACAGCAGCACTGCCGCCGGCAGGGTGTCGAGCAGGTTGCCAAAGCGCTGCAGCTCGTGCTGTTGGGCGCGGAACTGCCTGCGACTGATGTTTCGCAACATGATGTAGGCGGTGAGCACCACCAGCAACGCGATACCGACCAGCGGAAGCAGCACGAGTTGTTGCTTGCGGCCCTCGGCACGGGCGGGGGCGGTGACGCTGCCGATGTCGATGCGCGCGACGATACCTACCGGTAGCACCCGATCCAGCCTGTGCGCCTGGATGCAGCAGGGCGTTCCGCTGCCGTCCGAGATTTCGCCCTTGCCCAACTCGGTGCCTGCCTGCCACAGCGTGGCAATGCGCACATCCTCGCCGATCAGCGTGGCCGAATGGGGCGACTCGCGGGTGGAGAGCAGCGTGACGCCGTCGAAGCGTATGAGGTCGTACTCCACCGGCACGGCGAGTGCCTCATGGCGCAGACGGTTGATGAAGTAGTCGGCATTCAGGAGTGCGAGCAGGCTGATGCGGCTGCCTTCCCCCATCGAGATCGAGCGCAACACCGGGATGAAGCTCAGCTCGGGCGGCGTGCCGGCGCGGTCGGCAATCTTCCTGCCATCGGCGAGCGAGCGGCCGGCGAACGGTGGGCCAATGCGCAGCAGGTCCGAGTGGTCCTCCGTGCGGGGCAGGTAGTCGTCGAAGGCGATCGCGTGGCCCAGGTCATCTGCCTGCGTGCTGATGACCACCACGTTGCGGTCGTCCAGCAGCGCCAGCGCGCGCAGATGGGGCGCGTTGCGCAGTGCGGCGTGGAGCATTGCCTGCCAGCCTGGCGTGCTGCGCTCGGCGTAGCCGCTCTCGAGCAGGCTGCGCATCAGCAGGCCGACGTTGGACACCGTCTGCGAGAAATGCTCGATGCCCTGGATGGCATGCACTTCGGCCAACTGCTGGTGCGACTGGACGGCCTCGCGTTCCAGTCGGCTGGCGTGATAACGCAGCGACCACACCGAGGTGGTCAGCGTCAGCAGGATGAACAGCGCGAAGCCGATGTCGGCGAAGCGCCCGAGCGTGCGATGTCCCACTCGGGGCGCCCCGGATCAGTCCAGCTTGAGGATGGGGGTGAGCCCGTGCCGCTCGGCGGCAGCAGCGAGCCGGCCGTCGGCCTTCACTGCGGCGACGAAACGTTCCAGCCGCGCATGCCAGACATCGTCGCCAGGGGCGATCGCATACGCATAAGGCGTGACATGATAGCGCTCGGGTGGCGTCACCAGCCGTGCCCAGTCGGCATTGGCGAGCATGCGCTTGCTGTAGGGGAAGTCGGTCATGAACACGTCCGCGCGGCCGGATTCGACCTCCTGTTCGCGCGCGTGCGGTGAGTCGAGCACAGCCAGGCGGGCGTGGCGCAGCTTGTCACGCATGATGGGTTCATGGAGCGTGCCCTTGGCGACCGCCACGATCACGCCCGGTTGGTCGATGTCGCCCCAGGACTGGATGCGGCGATTGCTGCGGGTGGTGATCGCGTAGATGTCGCTCGCAAGGTGCGGTGTCGTGAAGCGCAGGCGTTCCGCGCGCTGTGGCGTCACGCCGATCGCGAACATCGCGACATCGCAGCGGTCGCCAAGCACATCGGCGAAGAGGTTTGCGAAGCTGCTCTCCACGAACTCGAGCTTCACCCTGAGATCCTCGGCCAGCGTCCGCGCCATGTCGACATCGATACCGACCAGTTCGCCACTCTTGGGGTTGCGGTAGGAAATGCCGAAGTAGTCGGGCCAGACGCACACGCGCAGCATGCCGCTTGCGGTAATGCGCGCGAGGTGCCCGCCTTCGTCAGCGGCCCGCGCCGCTGCGCCCAGCGTAAGCAGCCACCCGGACAGCATCAGGAGCAGTAGGACTCTCTTCATGACGATCTTCACAGTATTGCGAGTCGGGATGCGATTTTAGCAAATGGGCCTCAATCTGGTCGTCCCATCGTACCGGCGCATCGTCCCGGGGCTGGCGCCGGCAGGTGGGCTGCGGTAGGGTTGCGGGTATCCACTCCTGGTATGGTTCCCAAGTCGATGATCGAGAGAGCTCCGCGTCTGTTGCCCGCCTTGCTGTTGCTGCTGGCCGGATGCGCAACCCAGTCCGCACCCCTGGCTACACCCGCAGAGTCCGAGGCGGCACCACCCGCCACCGCCGATGGTCCGCGCTTGCCCCTGCTGGAACGCACCCGCGAGAACGTGCGCGCCGGGACGGAATGGGTGGCGCGCGGCATCGACAGCTGGTTCGGCGACAAGCCCTTCGAGGAGGGTGGCAAGATCAGCCAGGGCCGGCTGGGCCTGCGCACGCTGTGGCGCCAGGACGACGGTTTCGACTTCAATCTGCGCTTCCGCGTGCGCATGCAACTCCCCAACGCGCGCGACAAGGCCTATCTCATCATCGGTCGCGAGAACGAGCGCGAACTCGTCAGCGACCAGCCCGAAGCCTTCACCCGCCAGCAGCAACTGCTCGCCGAACGGGCCCGTGAGGACGAAACCTTCTTCGCCGGCGTGGGCTACGCGCTGCGCGACTCCATCGACCTGCGCCTCGGTGTGCGTGGTGGCTACAAGGTCTATACCCAGGCGCGCTATCGCAAGCGCTGGTCACTCGGCCCCGATGATGGCCTCGAATTCCGCGAGACGGTGTTCTGGACGGTCAGCGACGGCTTCGGCGCCACCACCGCGCTCGACTACGACCACATCATCGGCCCCTCGCTGACCTTCCGTTGGCTCAACGCCGCGACGATCTCCGAATCCACCGACGGCCTCGCCTGGTCCTCCAGCGCCGGCCTCTACAAACAGTTCGGCGATCACCGCCTGCTCTCCGCCGAAGCCCTCATCAACGGCGAAACCGCCTCCGGCCTCGGCGTCACCGAATACGGCCTGCGCCTGAAGTGGAGCCAGCCGGTCTACAAGGACTGGCTGATCGGCGAGGTCATCCTCGGCCACTTCTGGCCACGCAAGGACATCGAGACCGAACGTGGCAAGGCCTGGGCCCTGGGCGCGGGGGTGGAGATGCGGTTCTGACGGTGTGCCTCCGGCTGGAGTCTTGCGCATCGCCAGGATGGCCGTTGCCTGTGAGACGCGCTGCCGGCAAACACTTACCAACAAGCACTTCTTGTCGGCGGCTGAGGGCGAAACTATGGTTGTTGAAACCCTCAACAATCGATTGCCATAGCGACCATGAACTTCAACGTCCCCGAGGACGTCAAGGATCGCTTAAACCGCACGTTTGCGCGCGAGAGCAAGAGCGCTCTGGCGACCAAGCGGCTGCAGGAAGCGATTCGCGATTCTGCGTGCCCCGGATGGAACGACTCACACGCCATCTCGGCAACTCGGACTGTTGTGGGGGGCGTGTCTGAATTTCGTATTTATAGGAATCAATATCTTATGTTGAAATTTGTCGAGCTCTGTGGGCGTATCTGCTGAGGCGAAGGGGATGCGTGGTGCCTGCAAGCCAAGGCACCACGCGACCCGTCGCGCTTACGCCGCCCGGCTTGCCGGAGTGGCGGCGACCATGTCGAGGCGGTTGACGCCGCTGATGAGCGCGCGGATCGAGGCGGTGATGATGCTGCCGTCGGTGCCGACGCCGTAGCGCTCGTTGCCGTCGGCCTCGTCGGCGAGTTCGAGGAAGGCGCAGGCGATGGCGTTGCCGCCGTCGTCGCTCGGGGCGATCGAGCGCTCCTCGTAGCTGCGCACCGACACCGACAGGCCGGCGCCGCGCAGCGCATGCACCGCGGCGTCGATCGGGCCGTTGCCCTCACCGGTGAGCAGGTGGCGGGTGCCGGCGATCTCGACGATGAGGCGGATGCCCTGGGCGTTGCCGTGCTCGAAGAGGTGGTGCTCCACGTAGCGCACCGGCGAGCTGGCGTCGAGATAGGTCTCGCGGAACAGGGTCCAGATGTCGGCCGCGCTCATCTCTCCGCCGGTGCTGTCAGTGACGGCCTGAACCTCGCGCGAGAACTCCACCTGCAGGCGCCGTGGCATGACGATGCCGTACTCGGTTTCGAGCAGGTAGGCGATGCCGCCCTTGCCGGACTGGCTGTTCACCCGGATCACCGAATCGTAGCTGCGGCCGACATCGGCGGGGTCGATCGGGAGGTAGGGTACGTTCCACCGTTCGCCATCCTTTTGAGCGGCGAAACCCTTCTTGATGGCGTCCTGGTGGGAGCCGGAGAAGGCGGTGAAGACGAGATCCCCCACATACGGGTGGCGTGGGTGGATGGGCAACTGGTTGCAGTACTCGACGGTGCGCGCGACTGCGTTGATGTCGGAGAAATCCAGCCCGGGCGCGACGCCCTGGGTGTAGAGGTTGAGCGCGAGGGTGACGATGTCCACGTTGCCGGTGCGCTCGCCGTTGCCGAACAGGCAGCCCTCGACCCGGTCGGCGCCGGCCATGATGCCGAGCTCGGCGGCGGCCACGCCGGTGCCGCGGTCGTTGTGCGGGTGGAGCGAGAGGATGACGCTGTCGCGGCGGGCGAGGTTGCGGTGCATCCACTCGATCTGGTCGGCGTAGATGTTGGGCGTGGCCACCTCCACCGTGGCGGGGAGGTTGAGGATGACCTTGTCGTCGGGCGTGGCACCCCACTCGGCGGTGACCGCGTCGCAGACCTCCTTGGCAAAGTCGAGCTCGGTGGCGGAGAAGGTCTCGGGGCTGTACTGGAGGCGGATCCGCGTTTCGGGCATCGACGCGGCGATCTCCTTGATGAGGCGCACCGCCGACACCGCGAGCGCCTTCACTTCCTCGCGGCGCATGCCGAACACGACCTCGCGGAAGGTGGGTGAGGTGGCGTTGTACACATGCACGATCGCGCAGCGCGCGCCGCGCACCGACTCCATGGTGCGGCGGATGAGGTCCTCGCGCGCCTGGGTGAGCACCTCGATGGTGACATCCTCGGGGATGTGCTCGCCGTCGATGAGGTGGCGCACGAAGTCGAAGTCGGTTTGCGAGGCCGAGGGGAAACCCACCTCGATCTCCTTGAAGCCGATGTCGCAGACGGTCCGGAACATGCGCATCTTGCGCTCCACGTTCATCGGCTCGAACAAGGCCTGGTTGCCGTCGCGCAGGTCGGTGCTCATCCAGATCGGCGGGTGGGTGATGACCCGGTTCGGCCACTGTCGGTCGGACAACTGGATGGGGGGAAAGGCGCGGTACTTGATGGCGGGGTTCTGCAACATGATCGTGGTCCTGTGCGAGGTGACGTGTTGAGACCATGTTAGCCGCAGCGGGCCGGCAGTCGCTTGCAAAGTGTGGTGAGAATTGATGCAGAGGTGACACGAAATTGCGTACTTCACAACCAAGGTGCAATATCACGTCAAACTATTGGCTTGGAGGGCAATACCATGCAGCTCGATCGCTACGACCGGCAGATTCTCGAGGTATTGCAGCAGGACGCGCGCGTCAGCAACCAGGAACTCGCCGAGCGCATCAGCCTGTCGCCTTCGTCCTGCCTGAGACGGGTGCGGGCGCTGGAAGAGACCGGGCTGATCACCGGTTACCGCGCGCTGCTCGACGCGCGCAAGCTGGGCTTGTCGCTGATGGCCCTGATCCACATCTCGATGGACCGGCACACGCCGGAGCGCTTCGAGCGCTTCGAGGCCGAGGTGGGTGCGATCCCCGAGGTGCTGGAGTGCCTGCTGATTACCGGCCAGGATGCGGACTACCAGCTCAAGGTAGCGGTGGCGGACATGGACGCCTATCAGGCGCTGCTGCTCAACCGCATCACCCGCATCCCGGGCGTGACCGGTGTGCATTCGAGCTTCGTGCTGCGGCGGGTGGTGGACAAGACCGCGCTGCCGCTGTCTGCCGCGGGCGGCGGCTGAGGGGCCTCAGCGCGTGTCCTGGCCTGACGGCCGGAACGCCGCGAGGACCGCGAGCGCGGAGTGGAAATCGAAGCGCTCCACCGCATCCTTGACGCTGTCGTGGCGTGCGCCCAGCAAGCTGCGCAACGCGTCGTCATGACGCTCGAGGAACTGGCCGCAGTCGAAATCGTCACCCTCCAGTTTCTCGATCAGGGACTTCAGCAGCGCCTGCTGTGCCGCGGGCGATGCTGTCGTGGTGGCGACGGTCGTTGCTCCTGCTGAGTCGTCTTCATCCGCAAGCTGCGCCGCCAGCGCGTCGAGGAGGCAGCGCAAGGTCGCCTCGACATCCGCCTGCAGCGCCGCATGGTCGGTCTGTCCTGCGTGAATGGCGTCTTCCAGCTCGCCGGCCTTGGCGGCGAGCGGGTCGGCACCGATCTGCGCGGCGACGCCCTTCAGCGTGTGCGCGAGGCGGCGCGCGCTGCGATCGTCGTGCGCGGCGAGCGCGGCCTGGAGGTTCGCGGCGAAGTCGCCCTGATTCTGGATGAAGCGGCCGAGAAGGGCGCGGTAGAGCGGCCACTGTCCGCCTGCGCGCCGCAGTCCGAGTGCCGCATCCAGCCCCGGGATAGGGCTGAGCGCCAGAAGCGCGGATGATGGCTGTGGCGCCGGCTCGCCGCGCGGCGGTTGGAGCGCCTGCCAGCCCGGGCGCTGTGGCAACCAGCGCGAGAGTGTGGCCCAGAGCGCGGGCGGGTCTATCGGCTTGGACAGGTAGTCCTGCATGCCGGCTGCGAGACAGCGCTCGCGATCGCCGGCGATCGCGTTGGCTGTCATCGCGATGATCGGGAGATGGGCGCATTGCGGCAGCGCGGTGATCGCTCGGGTCGCTTCGAGGCCGTCCATCACCGGCATCTGCATGTCCATCAGGACCAGGTCGTAATGCCCGCTCGCCGCCTTGTCGACGCCGATCGCTCCGTTTTCGGCGACGTCCACGCTGATGCCTGCGCGAATCAGGAGCGCGCAAGCCACCTCCTGATTCAGCACATTGTCCTCCACCAGCAGGATGCGCGCGCCGTGCAGGGCCGGAAACGCCATCTCTTCCTGCGGCGGCACACGGTGGGGAGGTGGGTGGCGGCGATCGGCGCCGAAGAGGTGCATGACGAGGTCGAACAGCAAAGACGGGTTGACGGGCTTCAGCAACACGCCCGAGATGCCCGCGGATTCGGCCGCCTCGGCGAGGTCCTCGCGCCCGTGGGCGGTTACAAGGACCAGACTGGGGGGGCAGGCAAGACCTTGCGTGCGGATCCGTTGCGCAGTGGCGAGTCCATCCAGCACCGGCATCTGCCAGTCGAGGAAGACCACGTCCACTGCAGCGCCCGCCGCCTCGTGCTGCGCGAGCATCGCGATTGCGGCGGTGCCGCTCGATGCGCTCACGACCTCGAAGCGCATGCGCGCCAGCATGTCTGTCAGGACCTGGCGCGCGAGCGCGTTGTCGTCCACCACCAGCATCCGTTTGCCGCGCAGATCCAGGGAAGGTAGGTGCGGGTTGGCCGGGGCAGGGTCGACGCCGAGGCGCGCGCTGAACCAGAAGGTCGAGCCTTCGCCGGGGGCGCTGCTGACGCCCACCTCGCCGCCCATCAGACCGGCGAGGTGACGCGAGATCGCCAGTCCGAGCCCGGTGCCCCCGTAGGTGCGGGTGGTGGAGCTGTCCGCCTGCTCGAAGCTGCGGAAAAGACGCTGGCATTGCGCCTCGGTGAGTCCGATACCGGTGTCGCGTACCGCGAAGTGCAGCTTGACCTCGTTCGCGGAGCGTTCCTGCACGGTGATGCTCACCGCCACCTCCCCGCTCTGGGTGAACTTGGTTGCGTTGCTCAGATAGTTGAACAGCACCTGACCCAGTCGCAGCGGGTCACCACGTAATTTCGGTGGTACATCGGGAGCGACCTCGATGACCAGTTCCAGCCCCTTCTCCAACGCCTTGCCGGCGATCATGCCGGTGATGCTGTCGAGCGTTGCGGCCAGGTCGAACGGAATCGCCTCGATCTCCATGCGTCCCGCCTCCAGCTTGGAGATGTCGAGGATGTCGTTGATGATCGCCAGCAGATAGTGGGCCGCACCGTCGATCTTCTCCAGGCGGTCGCTCTGGTCGGGGCGGGGCGAGTCCCGGCGCAACAGGTGGGTGAAGCCGATGATCGCGTTCATCGGGGTGCGGATCTCGTGGCTCATGTTGGCGAGGAAGGCGCTCTTCGCCCGATTCGCATCCTCTGCAGCGGTTTTCGCCAGCGCGAGCTCATGCGTGCGGGTCTCGACCAGGTCCTCGAGATGCAGTTGGATGTCGCGCAGCGCCTGGGTGCGGCGGTCGAAGTGGACTGCGAGCTCCTCCAGTTCGTCGCCGGTGCCGAGCGGGGCGCAGCGTGTACCGGTGCTGCCGTCCGCTTCGGCGATGCGGTCGCGAAGCAGCAGGATGGGGCGTGAGATGGAGTGTCCGATCCGGCGCGCGAAGAGTATCGCGGCCAGCGTCAACAGCGCGCCCAGGATCGCGACGTCGCGCATGCTCGCATAGGCGGGAGCAAGAAAATGCCCGCGCGGCGCGGATAGCTCCAGGGTGAGCCCGAGGCCGCCGAGGAAGCCGTCGGCGGGCGCATGGACACGGTGTCGGGTGGTGATCAGGTCGCCGCTGTCGGGCGCCGCGTGTGCGAACAGGACGGCCTCGTCGGCGAGCAGGCGATGCCGTATCGGCGGGTCCGCCGCCATCACCCGGTTCGCAATCGCGGCGAGATCGAACACCACGACCAGCGCGCCCTGGGTGGTGCTGTAATAGTTCACGGGGACGAATACCACCCACTGGCGGTTCGCGGTGTCGAGGAAGTAGCTCGGCACGCCGCTGGCGAGGGTGCTGCGCAGCTCGGGAGAGGCGGCGAAGGTGGGCAACCTGTCGAGCGTCGAATACACCGGCGTGCCATCGAAGGCCAGCAGCGCCGCCGCATGTACGTCACGGCCTTCACGGAAGTTGCCGATCAGGTCAGGCAGGTAGGTCTGGCGCCCCTCGGCGTCGTTCAGCCCGTTGATGACCAGCGGATTCTTCACCAGTACCGTCGCGCTTTCGAGCAGGTAATCGATGCGCTGGCGCAAGAGCTGCGCATCCTGGCGGGTGCGGTTGTCGAGGTCGGTGAGCAGCCCCTCGGTGATCGTGGAATACAGGCGCCAGCCCACCACCGCAGCCACGGCCAGCATGGCGAGTGCGACGAAAAGGCCGAACACCCAGGTGATGCGCCTCTTGAGACTGCGCGGCGCGCGGGGGGCGGAGCGGCTGTCGGTCATCGTCCTCACTCCGCCGACACGATGCGACCCTTGTCGTCGAAGCGTGCGAGGTGCAGCAGGGATTCGTCCAGCGCTTCGTGATTCTCGGGGCTGAAGGCCGGGGCATAGGTGCGCAGCAGGCCGACGTGGTCCGGCAGGCGCTCCAGGGCGTCACGGATGGCCTGGCGTGAGGGGGCGCCCGCCTGTTGCACCGCAAGTGCGAGCAGGTGGGTGAGGTCGTAGGCGTGCGCACTGCCGATGGGAGACGGGATCGGCGCGTTCGCGTTGAGGCCATAGCGGGCCCGGTAAGCGACCTGAAAGGCGGCGAGCCGAGGGTGCGCGCGTGTCTCATCCATGAGGATGGATTGGGCGAAGCGCAGGTCGACCTTGTCCAGCGCTTGCGCGCTGTCGCGCCAGAAATCGGCCCCCGTCAGCCCCCAGTGCGCGAAGATCGGCAGCGGCCGCTGCTGGCGGGCCATGGCATGGACGACCAGGCGCGCTTCGGGTGCGTTCGCCACCAGTACCAGCGTGTCGAAGCCCTGCGCGACGATCGCGTCCACCTCCGCATCCAGTCCGGGGTCGCCGATGTTGAACCAGCCGATGTCGACGCGGCCGGGGGCGGTCGCTGCAATCGCCGACGAGAGTGCGACCTCGCTGCTGCGTCCCCAGGCCGAACGTTCGAGCAGCACCTTCACGCGTGCGCCGTGGGCGAGCGCGTGCTTGAGCAGAAAGGGAGCGACGTGCTGGTCGCCGATCGAGACGCGAAACACCTGGTTCGGGCGGAATTCATGCTGCGTCAGGCCTTGAGTGGCAGCCCAGGGCACCAGGAAAGGGACCTCCAGGCGGTGGATGTCGGGCAGGGCCTCCATGATGGGGGTGCTGTGCATGCCGCCGACGATCGCGACCAGGTCGGGCAGGGCGGCCAGTTCGACCACATGTTGACGACCGCGCTGCGGAACGCCGCCATGGTCGCGCGCGATGATACGCAAGGGCCGCCCCAGCAGGCCACCACTGCGGTTGATCTCGTCGCTGGCGAGCTGCAGGCCGCGCAGGATCGCGCCGCCGGCCTGTGCGCCCGCGCCGGAGAGGTCGGTGCTCAGCCCCACCAGCAAGGGCCGTGGGGCACCCGGGTCGCGCTCGGCATTGTCGCGCAGGGTGCGCAGCTCGTCGGTCTTGGCGAGCAGGTCGTAGCCGACCTCGAAGGCGAACTTGTCCGCGAGCGGCGCCATCGCCGCGCGAAATGCGGCACGTTCTTCTGGGCTCAAGGTGTGGATGGCGACGCCAGCCGCACGCACCGTCTCGAGCAGTTGCGCCTCGCGCCGTGCCGTCTCGGTGCGCTCCCACAGCGTGAGCTCGCGCGCCGCCTGCTCGATGATCTCGCGCTGCGCCGGCGGGAGGGTCTCGAAGGTCCGCCGGCTGGCGGTGAATACATAGCCGAGGTAGGCATGATTGCTCAGGGTGAGGTGCTTCTGCACCTCGTGAAAGCGCATGCCCACGATGGCGATGAGCGGATTCTCCTGCGCATCCACGGCGCCATCCGCGAGCGCCTGCCAGGTCGCGTGGAAATCGATGGGGATGGCTTTCGCGCCGAGCGACTCGAACTGGTCGGCGATGAGCCGGCTCTTCATCGTCCGCACGCGCAGATTGGCGAAGTCCGCTGGCGAGCGGATCGGGACGTTGGCAGTGAATTGCTTGAAGCCATTCTCCCAGAACGTCAGCCCGACGAGATCGATGGCGCCGAGCTTGCCAAGCAGGATTCGGCCGGGCTCGCCGTCGAGCATCGCGTAGAGCTCATCCTTGTCGGCGAAGTAAAAGGGCAGATCCGCATACTGCATCGACGGAATCGCCGCGCTGAGTTTGGCGGTGGGGATCAGCAGCAGGTCCAGGGTGCCGGCGCGTGTCATCTCCAGCATCTGGTCGTCGCTGCCGAGTTGCTGATCGGGATGGACCGCGACCGTCAAACGGCCCGCGCTGCGCTCCGAGACGCGCTGCGCAAAGCGTTGCGCCGCTGCGTGCAGCGCGCTGTCGGCTGCAATGTTGAGGCCGAGCCGCAATGTTCTTGCCGACGTGCCTGAAGTGTCCGGAGTGGGGTGGGGGCTGGCACCGTCGCCCATGCGAGGCGCCGCGGACAGGGCAAGCAGCAAAAATGCGATCAACAGCGCAGCGGCCAACCCCAGCCCGATCCATGTGCCTCTGCGCAGAGCCATGCGATCACCTGGCGTGGAAATCGCCGTCAGTATAGCGTGCCGTGGCTGAAGCGGATGCCTTCCGGGTGTGGACTCTCGCACACGTCATGGCAGTTCGCGCACGCGCAGGAAGCGGGGGAAGCGCGGCATTCCGGCAGCGGTCAGTTCCCGGTAGCGATAGGTGATCTGCGTGCCGACAGGCGGGGGCGCAGCGCGCAGCGCATCGGTCAGCCCGCTGCCGATGCGAAAGCGCCGGCCGTCCTCGGTCTCGACGACGAGAGCGCCGACCTGGCCGGTGAGCCGCCCTTTGCCCGCTACGTAGCCGGTGACACGTGCCTCCGCATCCTGCCACGGGGTCAGCTTGAGCAGCGCGCTGCTGCGGCCGTCCACGACCGGGGCGTCGGCGCGGTGCAACATCAGGCCTTCGCCTCCGCTTGCCACGACGCGCTCGAGTTCGCGCATCAGGCTAGCATGGTCCGCTACACGGAACTGCTCCACAAGTTGCAGCCAGGGGCGGTCGGTGGCTACGACGAGCTCGCGCATGCGCGCGACCCGCGCGCTGAAATCACCGCTGACGCGTGGCAGCTCGAACACCATGTAGCGCACTTCGCGCCAGCCGGGGTCGCTCGGCGCGGCGCGGCGGATCAACCCCGACAGTTCATCGAAACGGCGCCGCCCCAGCCACAGCTCGCCGTCCAGCGCCTCGGCCGGCAGGCCTGCGATGAACCATTCCGGCGCTGCAATGCGTGCGCCGCTGCGCAGGCGCAGCGCTTCGCCGTCCCATTGTGCGCGCACCCCGTCGAGTTTTTCGCTCACCCAATAGTCGGCCGGGTCGATGCCAGCGTGGTGGCGCTCTGCGAGCAGCAGCGGGAGGCGTGTGTCGTCGGCAGCAGCAGGCTTGGCCAGCAGTGTCGCGGCGAGCGCCACCATGCGGGTGATGAAGCGGCGGCGCGGGGCCGATGGTTGTGTGAGCGTCGCAGGATCAAGGATCGGCACGGAGCAATCACCATGGTCATAACCATATGGCATTGATCATAGATCGGCCGACCTTGTCCTGGTGTGAAACATCGTTGCCGCGCAGCTGCACCTCAGCCCGCATGCATACGGGCCCAAGGTGTCGGTCGGGTGCTTCAGCCGTGGCGATGCGCCGCGACCAGCGCCAGGCCAGCGCCGATGCTGCCGTGCAGGTCGCCTTCCACGCCGCGTGCCTCGGGCAGCACGGCGGCGATCGCTCCACGCAGTTGTGGTACGCCGCTGGCGCCGCCCGTGAAGTAGATCGTATCGACGCTCTCCCTGCGTATGCAGGCATCCGCGAGCAGCGCCTGCACGCAGTCTGCGACGCGCTCCACCAGCGACCGGGTGGCGGTCTCGAACGCGTCCTGGTCGAGCGCGTGGGCGAGGCCGTCCTCCAGTCGCTCCAGCGACACCTCGGTGCGGCGCGTGGCGGAGAGCGTGATCTTCGCCTGTTCCACCTGCAATGCAAGCCAGTGGCCCTCGCGCCGGCTGACGAGGCGCGCGAGGCGCTCGAGCTCGCGGCGCGCCAGCGCATCGCGATAGATCTGCTGCAGCTGTGCCGCAGCCTCGCGCGTGTAGGCGAAGTTGATCGTGTGCCAGGTCGCGAGTTGGAAAAAGAGGCTCGCCGGTACCTCGGCACCGTTCTTCATCAGGCCGCGATAGCCCAACAGCGGCATCACGCATTCGAGACTCAGCGCCCGGTCGAAATCGGTGCCGCCGACATGCACGCCGGCATTGCCGAGGAGGTCGTGGCGGCGATCGTCCGCGCGGGCGCGCTGCGGCGACAGGCGCACGAGCGAGAAGTCCGCGGTGCCGCCGCCGATGTCCGCGACCAGCACCAGTTCCTCGCGCTTGAGACACTGCTCGTAGTGACGCGCAGCGCCAATCGGTTCGAACTCGAAGCTCAGCTCGCGAAAGCCCACCTGGCGGGCGATGGCCTCGAGCGTGTCCTGGGCGAGACGATCGGCGCTGGCGTCGTCATCGACGAAATGGACCGGGCGGCCGAACACCGCGGTGTCGAAGGGGCGTTGCGCCTGCTGCTCGGCGCGCGCCTTGATCTCGGCGATGAAGCGCACCAGCAGGTCGCGGTAGCGCACCGCCTGGCCGTGCACCTCGGTCTGGCCGTCGATGAGCTTGCTGCCGAGCAGGCTCTTCAGCGCGCGCATCAGGCGGCCCTCGTAGCCGTCCAGGTACTCGTCGAGTGCCGCGCGACCGAACGCGGTCGTGCCTTCGTCGGCATTGAAGAACACCGCCGAGGGCAGCGTGGTCTTCCCGTCTTCCAGCGGCAGCAGCACGGTCGCGGCGTCGCGCAACCAGCCCACCGTGGAGTTGGAGGTGCCGAAGTCGATGCCGCAGCTGCGGGCAGGTTGGTGCATGAGGGCGGGTGTGGCGGTTTGGGCGCGCGACTGTACCCCAGCCAGCGCTGTGCTGCCACCATGGGGTGATGGGCTCGCTTGGTGGCCTATGTGCGCAGCGGGGGTGCTGCGGTGTGCCCCAGAGTGGCGCAGCGGTGTCTTGAGCGTATCGTTAAACCAATGTTTAGGAATGGATATTCCGTGAAACAGGGGGTGTGTGCGCTAGGCTTTTGCAGCGCTTGCGGGTAGAATTGCGGCCCTTCCCATTTGTGCTGTCGCGCGGAGCGTTGCCATGCTCTATCCCGTTCGTTTCGACGTCATCGTGGTCGGTGGTGGTCATGCCGGCACCGAGGCCGCGCTCGCCGCTGCGCGCATGGGGGCGCAGACCCTGCTGCTGACCCACAACATCGAGACGCTCGGGGCGATGAGCTGTAACCCGTCCATCGGCGGCATCGGCAAGGGGCATCTGGTCAAGGAAGTGGATGCGCTGGGCGGGGCGATGGCCGCCGCCACCGACGAGGCGGGCATCCAGTTCCGCATCCTGAACGCATCCAAGGGCCCGGCGGTGCGTGCGACCCGCGCCCAGGCGGACCGTGTGATGTACAAGGCGGCGATCCGCCGGCGGCTGGAGAACCAGCCCGGGCTCACCCTGTTCCAGCAGGCGGTTGACGACCTGACCGTGAGCGGCGACCGCGTCACCGGCGTCGTCACCCAGATCGGCCTGCGCTTCGAGGCGCGCGCGGTGGTGCTTACCGCCGGCACCTTCCTCAATGGCCTGATCCATGTCGGCCTGAGCAATCATGTGGGTGGGCGTGCGGGTGATCCGCCTTCCACCTCGCTCGGCCAGCGCCTCAGGGAGCTCACCCTGCCGCAGGGGCGGCTCAAGACCGGCACGCCGCCGCGCATCGACGGACGCACGGTGGATTTCTCGGTGATGCAGGTGCAGCCCGGCGACGACCCGGTGCCGGTGTTCAGCTTCCTCGGCTCGGCCGCGCAGCATCCGCGCCAGCTGCCGTGCTGGATCACCCACACCAACGCGCAGACGCACGACATCATCCGCGCCAACCTCGACCGCTCGCCGATGTATTCCGGTGTGATCGAGGGCGTCGGCCCGCGCTACTGCCCGTCGATCGAGGACAAGATCCACCGCTTCGCCGACAAGGACAGCCACAACGTCTTTCTCGAACCGGAAGGCCTGGAGACGCACGAGCTATACCCCAACGGCATCTCCACCTCGCTGCCCTTCGACGTGCAGCTCGCGGTGGTGCGCTCGATCCGCGGCATGGAGCATGCCAACATCCTGCGCCCCGGCTACGCCATCGAGTACGACTACTTCGATCCGCGCAACCTCAAGTCATCGCTCGAGACCAAATCCATACAGGGCCTCTTCTTCGCCGGTCAGATCAACGGCACCACCGGCTACGAGGAGGCGGCCGCGCAGGGTTTGCTCGCCGGCGCCAACGCCGCGCTGCAGGTACAGGGGCGTGAGGCCTGGTGTCCGCGCCGCGACGAGGCCTACCTCGGCGTGCTGGTGGACGACCTGATCACCCGCGGGGTATCCGAGCCCTACCGCATGTTCACCTCGCGCGCCGAGTACCGGCTGCAGCTGCGTGAGGACAACGCCGACCTGCGTCTCACCGAGCAGGGCCGCGCGCTGGGGCTGGTGGACGACGTGCGCTGGGCGGCCTTCTGCGCCAAGCGCGAGGCGATCGAACGCGAAACCGCGCGACTGCGCGCGACCTGGGCACGGCCCGAGCAGATCCCCGCGCAGGATGCAGAGCGGGTGGTGGGCAAGGCGCTGGAGCGCGAGTACCGCTTCTTCGAGTTGCTGCGTCGGCCGGAGACGCGCTACGCCGAGTTGATGACCTTGCCCGGCGCACCCGAGGGGCCGGAGACCGATGCGCAGGTGGTCGAGCAGATCGAGATCGCCGCCAAATACCAGGGCTATATCGACCGCCAGCAGGACGAGGTGGCGCGCCAGCTACAGTCCGAATCGATCGCGCTGCCCGCTGCGCTCGACTACGCAGAGGTGCGCGGCCTGTCGCGCGAGGTGCAGCAGAAGCTCAACCTGCACCGACCCGAGACCATCGGTCAGGCGAGCCGTATCCAGGGCATCACCCCGGCGGCGATCTCCTTGCTGCTGGTGTGGCTCAAGCGCCGCTCGCTCGCCGAGCGCGCGGGCGAGCTTGGCGATGGCCGCCAAAGGTCGGCATGAACGCGGCACGACTGGAAGCCGGGCTGGAGGCCCTCGGCCTGCATCTGCCCGAGGCCGCGCGCGCGCAGCTCCTCGCCTATGCGGCGCTGCTCCTGAAGTGGAACAAGGTCTATAACCTCACCGCGATCCGTGATCCGGAGCAACTCCTCACCCATCACTTGCTCGATTCGCTGGCGGTGCTGCCGCGCCTCGCCGCAGTCGGGCGTATCGCCGATGTCGGCTCGGGTGGTGGCCTGCCCGGCATTCCGCTCGCGATCGTGCGGCCGGATCTGGTCGTGACCTCGATCGAGACGGTGGGCAAGAAGGCGAGCTTTCAGCAGCAGGTGCGCATCGAGTTGGGGCTCGCCAACTTCAACGTGCTTGCCAGTCGGGTCGAGAAGCTGCAGCCTGGGCGCGATCTTGAGGCAGTGGACGGCGTGATCTCGCGCGCCTTCTCGAGCATCGGCGATTTCGTCGCGCTCACCCGGCATCTGCTGCGCGACGGCGGACGCTTCTATGCGATGAAAGGCGTGTATCCTCGCGACGAGATTGCTGCGCTGCCGCAGGATGTGCGGGTCGTCGCCGAAGTCCCCCTGTCCGTGCCCGGGCTGGATGCCGAAAGAAACCTGATTGTGCTGGAAGCCTGTTGATGGCCCGAATCTTTTGCGTTGCCAACCAGAAAGGCGGGGTCGGCAAGACCACCACCTGCGTGAACCTCGCCGCCGCGCTGCAGGAGGCCGGACAGCGCACCCTGCTGATCGACCTCGATCCGCAGGGCAACGCCACGATGGGTTGTGGCATCGACAAGCGCGGACTCGTCCGCTCGGTGTATCACCTGCTGGTCGGGCTCGCCGGGCTTGCCGACGTGCGGGTGAAGTCGCCCACCGGCGGTTTCGATGTGCTGCCCGCCAACCGTGATCTCGCCGGCGCCGAGGTCGAGCTGGTGGGTCTCGAGCGGCGCGAGAATCGCCTGCGGGATGCCTTGCAGGCACATGACGGGGAGTACGACTTCGTGCTCGTCGATTGTCCGCCATCGCTGTCGATGCTCACGCTCAATGGTCTGTGCGCCGCCGACGGGGTCATCATCCCGATGCAGTGTGAGTACTACGCGCTCGAGGGTCTGTCCGACCTCGTCAATACCATCAAGAAGGTGCATGCCAACCTCAACCGCGAGCTGAAGATCATCGGCCTGCTGCGCGTCATGTTCGATCCGCGTGTGACGCTGCAGCAGCAGGTCTCGGCGCAGCTCGAGGGGCACTTCGGCGACAAGGTGTTCCGCGCCATCGTGCCGCGCAACGTGCGTCTCGCCGAGGCGCCCAGTCACGGCATGCCGGGCGTCGTGTTCGACCGCAATGCCAAGGGTGCGCTGGCCTATACCGCCTTCGCCGAAGAGATGATCGAACGGGTCAGAAGCTTTTAAGGACGATGACGCCATGCCTCCCCCCAAACTGAAGGGCCTGGGCCGCGGCCTCGATGCGCTGCTCGCCGCCAACCGCGAGGACGACCAACCCAAGGGGGCGCTGCAGACGCTGGACATCGATGTCTTGCAACCAGGCAAGTACCAGCCGCGCACGCGCATGGACCCCGGTTCGCTGGAGGAGCTCGCCGCATCGATCAAGGCGCAGGGCGTGATGCAGCCTATCCTGGTGCGGCCACTCGGCGACGCGCGCCACGAGATCATCGCCGGCGAGCGGCGCTGGCGTGCGGCACGCCTTGCGGGGCTAGCCGAGGTGCCTTGCCTGGTGCGGGAGATCCCCGACGAGGCTGCGCTCGCGATGTCGCTGATCGAGAACATCCAGCGCGAAGACCTCAATCCGCTCGAGGAGGCCGCCGGCATCCAGCGCCTCATCGACGAGTTCGGAATGACGCATCAGCAGGCCGCCGACGCGGTGGGGCGTTCCCGCCCCGCAGCGAGCAATCTGCTGCGCTTGCTCAATCTCGCCGCACCGGTGCAGGAACTCCTGATGGCGGGCGATATCGACATGGGGCACGCGCGTGCCATCCTGCCGCTCGATCCGGCGAGCCAGATCCAGGTCGCGAACCAGGTTGCGGCCAGGGCGGTGTCGGTGCGCGACACCGAGCGCCTCGTGCAGCAGCGCCTCCATCCACGGCCCGCCAAACCGTCCGCGCACGCATCCGACCGGGATTTGCAGCGCCTCGAGGAGGATCTGTCCGACAGTCTCGGCGCCACCGTGCGGATCAAGGCGAATGCGCGCGGCGCGGGCGAACTCAGCGTCCGCTTTGCCGACCTCGACCAGCTCGACGGGCTCCTCGCTCGCCTGCGCGGCGAGGCTGCGACATGAGTTGAGACACAGTATTTTCTGTGCATTGCGGTCGACGTTTGCTTAACTCTTCTATAAGATACCGGAGTTGCGAAAACAAGGGTTCCGGCGCGTCGTCGCGGTTTGACTTTATTCAGGTAAACCCCTAACATTCGCGCACTTTTCAAGGCAGTCGATGCAACTGAACAAGGCGCAATAGAAGCTCCATGATCAAGATGGTCCTTCTGCAACTGAGCGCCACCCTCGCCGCAGCGCTGATTTCCGGTGCGCTGTTCGGAATGCGGGGCGCGGTGTCGGCTGTACTGGCAGGTCTGGCCTGTGTCGTACCGAATGCACTCTTCGCGTTGCGCCTGTCGCTCGCTGCGAGGAAGTCGGTTGCGCCGCCGGTGTCTGCCTTCTTCGTCGGCGAGCTTCTAAAGATTGCGGCGATCGTGGGATTACTGGCGCTGATTCACCGGTTGTACGGCGACCTGCATTGGGGGGCGCTGTTCATCGGGTTGATTCTGGCGCTCAAGGCGAATTTGTTTGCATTTTTGGTAAAGACATAACCATGGCTACAGGGCACGCACCCACCGCATCCGAGTACGTCGTTCATCACCTGACGCACCTCAACAACACCGGCCACGCGCAGGAAAACATCGTCGATTGGTCGGTGATCAATATCGACTCGATGTTCTATTCCATCGCGCTCGGTCTGCTCACCGTCTTCCTGCTCTGGCTTGCCGCGCGCAAGGCAACCTCCGGCGTGCCGGGGCGCTTCCAGGGCTTCGTCGAGTTGATGGTCGAGATGGTGGCCGATCAGGCGAAGGGCATCATTCACAGCGCAGAGTCGCGAAAGTTCGTGGCTCCGCTGGCTCTGACCGTGTTCGTCTGGATCTTTCTGATGAACGCCATGGACCTTGTGCCGGTGGATCTGCTGCCGCGTATCTGGGAAGGCGTCTATGCTTCTGCCGGCGGCGATCCGGCGCACGCCTACATGCGCGTCGTGGCCACTGCAGATCTCTCCGCCACGCTCGGCATGTCCTGCGGCGTGCTGCTGCTGTGCCTCTACTACAACATCAAGATCAAGGGCTTCTCCGGTTGGGTGCACGAACTCTTCACCGCGCCCTTTGGCAGCCATCCGATCCTGTATCCGATCAACTTCGCGATGCAGATCATCGAATTCGTCGCCAAGACCGTCTCCCACGGGATGCGACTGTTCGGCAACATGTACGCTGGCGAACTCATTTTCATCCTGATCGCGCTGCTGGGTGGTACCGCGACGGTGTTCGGCTTCGTCGGTCACGTGATCGCCGGCTCGATCTGGGCGGTGTTCCACATCCTGATCATCACGCTGCAGGCATTCATCTTCATGATGCTGACGCTGGTGTATATCGGTCAGGCGCACGAAGGCCACTGATTCAATGGTTTGCCGTAACTAGTTTTTAACTCAATCATCTCTCAACAAGGAGTCGTCATGGAAAACGTTCTGGGTTTTGTTGCTCTCGCCGCTGGTCTGATCATTGGTCTGGGTGCGATCGGTGCGTGTATCGGTATCGGCATCATGGGTTCCAAGTACCTTGAGGCTTCGGCTCGTCAGCCCGAACTGATGAACGCCCTGCAAACCAAGATGTTCCTGCTGGCCGGTCTGATCGACGCCGCGTTCCTGATCGGTGTCGGTATCGCGATGATGTTCGCCTTTGCCAACCCGTTCCAGCTCTGATCGGTTCGAGTTCCTCTAAAAATCACTGAGGGCCAAGTACCGTGAATCTGAACGCAACCCTGATCGCTCAGCTCGTTGTGTTCTTCATTTTGGCGTGGTTCACGATGAAGTTCGTGTGGCCGCCCATCGTGAAGGCGCTCGACGAGCGTGCGAAGAAAATTGCTGACGGGCTGGCTGCGTCGGACAAGGCCAAGGCCGATCTCGCTCTTGCCGAGAAGAAGGTCGTCGAAGAGATGCGCAAGGCTCGCGAATCCGCGGGTGACGTGCGCGCCACTGCAGAGAAGCAGGCGGCCAAGGATCTCGAGGACGCCCGTGCCGAAGCTGCTCGCATCATTGCCCGCGCGCGCGAAGCCGCCGAGGGTGAGGCTGCAGTCGCTGCGCAGCGCGCCAAGGAAGAACTGCGTGACCAGGTCGCCGCACTCGCCGTTGCCGGTGCGGAGAAGATCCTGCGTCGTGAGATCGACGCCAAGGTCCATGCCGATCTGCTCGCCAACCTGAAACAGGAACTGCAATAAGCCATGGCCGAGAACGTCACCATCGCCCGCCCATACGCCGATGCGGCTTTCGAGCTGGCTCGCGGGGCCGATGCGCTGGCGCCCTGGTCGGAAGCACTGGGTCGGCTGGCCGCGATCGTCGCGGATCCGTCGATGCGGGCCTGCATCAATGATCCCAAGCTCGCCTTGGACAAGCTGACTCAGCTTGTCCTCGACGTGGCTGGAAAAGGTCTGTCCCAGGAGCAACAGAATTTCGTTCGCGTGCTTGCCGAGAACGATCGTCTGTCCGTGCTTCCAGAGATCCGCGAGCTGTTCGACGAAAAGAAGAACAGTCACGAAGGCGTCCTGGAGGCGGATATCGCCTCCGCCTTCCCGCTTGACGATGCCAGTCTTGCGAAGCTGAAGACCGAACTCGAGGCCCGTTTCAAGGCCAAGGTGACGGTCGCGGTTCGCATCGACCCCGAACTGATCGGTGGGGTCCGGATTGCCGTCGGCGACGAAGTCATCGACGCCTCGGTTCGCGCCAAGCTCGCGAACATGGCCGCTGCGCTAAAGAACTAGGAGCATACATACATGCAACTCAATCCCTCTGAGATCAGCGACCTGATCAAGAGCCGGATCCAGAACCTGCAACTTGCTGCCACCTCGAAGAACGAAGGCACGGTTGTATCGGTTACGGACGGCATCACCCGCGTGCACGGTCTTGCCGATGTGATGCAGGGTGAAATGCTGGAGTTTCCCGGCAATACCTTCGGTCTTGCGCTGAACCTGGAACGTGATTCCGTCGGCGCCGTCATTCTCGGTGACTACGAGCACATCACCGAAGGCGACACCGTCAAGGCGACGGGCCGCATTCTGGAAGTGCCGGTCGGTCCCGAACTGCTTGGCCGCGTCGTGAACGCGCTGGGCCAGCCGATCGACGGCAAGGGTCCGGTCAACGCCAAGATGACCGACAAGATCGAGAAGGTCGCGCCCGGCGTCATCGCGCGTCAGTCGGTGTCGGAGCCGGTGCAGACCGGTCTGAAGTCGGTGGACTCCATGGTGCCTATCGGTCGCGGCCAGCGCGAGCTGATCATCGGCGACCGTCAGACCGGCAAGACCGCCGTCGCGGTTGATGCGATCATCAACCAGAAAGGCCAGAACATGTTCTGCGTCTACGTTGCGATCGGTCAGAAAGCCTCGACGATCAACAACGTGGTGCGCAAGCTCGAAGAGCATGGCGCGATGGAGTACACCATCGTCGTCGCCGCTTCGGCTTCCGAATCCGCTGCGATGCAGTACCTCGCTGCCTACGCCGGCTGCACCATGGGCGAGTACTTCCGCGACCGTGGCCAGGATGCGCTGATCGTTTATGACGATCTGACCAAGCAGGCCTGGGCGTACCGTCAGATCTCCCTGCTGCTGCGCCGTCCGCCGGGCCGCGAAGCCTACCCGGGCGATGTGTTCTACCTGCACTCCCGTCTGCTCGAACGTGCCGCACGTGTGAATGCCGACTACGTCGAGAAGTTCACCAACGGCGAAGTCAAGGGCAAGACCGGTTCGCTGACCGCACTGCCGGTTATCGAAACCCAGGCTGGCGACGTTTCCGCGTTCGTTCCGACCAACGTGATCTCGATCACCGACGGCCAGATCTTCCTGGAAACCGACCTCTTCAACGCTGGTATCCGTCCCGCGATCAACGCCGGTATCTCGGTGTCCCGCGTCGGTGGCGCCGCGCAGACCAAAGTCGTCAAGAAGCTCTCCGGCGGTATCCGTACCGACCTCGCTCAGTATCGCGAACTTGCCGCGTTCGCCCAGTTCGCCTCCGACCTGGACACCGCGACCCGCAATCAGCTCGAGCGCGGCCGTCGCGTCACCGAGCTGATGAAGCAGGCTCAGTACGCGCCGCTGTCGATCGCCCAACTGGGCGTGACGCTGTTCGCGGTGAACAAGGGTTACTTCGACGACGTCGACGTCGCGAAGCTGCTGGAATTCGAAGCCAAGCTCCATCAGTACGTCGCCACCAAGCACGAAGGTCTTGTGAACAAGATCCTGACCTCGCGCGAGCTGGACGCCGATGGCGAAAAGGAACTCGCGGGCGCGATTGAAGCGTTCAAGAAGACCTGGGCCTGACGGAGACGGATAATGGCTAGCGGCAAGGAAATACGCACAAAGATCAAGAGCGTGCAAAACACGCGCAAGATCACCAAAGCGATGGAGATGGTCGCTGCATCCAAGATGCGCAAGGCGCAGGAGCGGATGCGGTCGGCTCGTCCCTATGCCGAGAAGATCCGCCAACTCGCCGCGAACCTGTCCCAGGCCAACGTCACGGATTACAAGCACCCGTTCCTGATCCGCAAGGATCAGGTCAAGCGTGTGGGCCTGATCCTGGTGACCACCGACAAGGGGCTTTGCGGCGGTCTCAATACCAACATCCAGCGCATCGCGCTGAACGCGATGAAGGAATGGGACGGGAGCGGCGTGAAGGATATTCGCGCCTGCTGCATCGGCAACAAGGGGCTCGGGTTCATGCAGCGAATGGGTGCTGCGGTCGCGTCGCAGGTCACTCAGCTGGGTGATACCCCGCACCTCGAGAAGATGATCGGTCCGGTGAAGGTGATGCTCGATGCCTTCCAGAACGACGAACTCGATGCGGTGTACATCGCTTACACCCGCTTCATCAACACGATGAAGCAGGAGCCGGTGCTGGAGCAGTTGCTGCCCCTGTCGGGCGACAAGCTCGGCACGCCGGACAGCAGCTGGGATTACCTGTACGAGCCGGATCCCCAGGTGGTCATCGACGAGATGCTGGTCCGCTACGTCGAGGCGCTGGTCTATCAGGCAGTGGCCGAGAACATGGCCTCGGAACAGAGCGCGCGCATGGTGGCGATGAAAGCCGCCTCCGACAACGCGAAGAATGTGATTGGCGAATTGCAGCTGGTCTACAACAAGACCCGCCAGGCCGCAATCACCAAGGAGCTGTCGGAAATCGTGAGCGGCGCCGCCGCGGTGTAACGGATTATTGATTTAAGGAAAAACGATGAGTACAGGTACGATCGTTCAGTGCATCGGCGCCGTGGTGGATATCCAGTTCCCGCGCGACGCGATGCCCAAGGTTTACAGCGCGCTGAAGCTTCAGGATGCGGGTTCGTCCTTTGCCGAAGCCGGGCTGACCTTCGAGGTTCAACAGCAGCTGGGTGATGGCGTGGTGCGCACCATTGCGCTCGGCTCCACCGATGGTCTGCGTCGTGGCATGCCGGTAGCCGACACCGGTTCCCCGATTTCGGTTCCGGTCGGTCACGGCACGCTGGGCCGCATCATGGACGTCCTCGGTCGTCCGATCGACGATGCGGGCGAGATTCAGACCGACGAGCGTCGCGCGATTCACCAGCGCGCGCCGAAGTTCGACGAATTGTCGCCCTCGGTGGAACTGCTCGAGACCGGCATCAAGGTTATCGACCTGATCTGCCCGTTCGCGAAGGGCGGCAAGGTCGGTCTGTTCGGTGGTGCGGGTGTGGGCAAGACCGTCAACATGATGGAGCTCATCAACAACATCGCCAAGCAGCACTCGGGTCTGTCGGTGTTCGCCGGCGTGGGCGAGCGTACCCGTGAAGGGAACGACTTCTACCACGAGATGAAGGACTCCAACGTTCTTGACAAGGTCGCGATGGTGTTCGGTCAGATGAACGAACCCCCGGGCAACCGTCTGCGCGTAGCGCTGACCGGTCTGACTATGGCCGAGCGTTTCCGTGACGAAGGCCGCGACATCCTGTTCTTCGTCGATAACATCTACCGTTACACCCTGGCCGGTACCGAAGTGTCCGCGCTGCTGGGGCGTATGCCGTCCGCGGTGGGTTACCAGCCGACGCTGGCGGAAGAGATGGGCCGCCTGCAGGAGCGGATCACCTCGACCAAGGTGGGTTCGATCACCTCGATCCAGGCCGTGTATGTGCCCGCGGATGACTTGACCGACCCGTCGCCGGCTACCACCTTCCTCCACCTCGACTCCACCGTCGTGCTGTCCCGCGACATCGCCGCGCTGGGTATCTACCCCGCAGTCGATCCGCTCGACTCCACGTCGCGCCAGCTCGATCCGCTGGTCGTGGGCGAAGAGCACTACAACACTGCGCGCAAGGTGCAGCAGACGCTGCAGAAGTACAAGGAGCTGCGTGACATCATCGCGATTCTGGGTATGGACGAATTGTCGCCGGACGACAAGCTCGCCGTGGCCCGTGCGCGCAAGATCCAGCGTTTCCTGTCGCAGCCCTTCCACGTTGCCGAAGTGTTCACCGGTTCGCCCGGCAAGTACGTTTCGCTGAAGGACACGATCGCAGGCTTCAAGATGATCGTGAATGGCGAGTGCGACCATATCCCCGAGCAGGCCTTCTACATGGTGGGCGGCATCGAGGAAGTGATGGAAAAGGCGAAGAAGCTCTAAGCACGTCGTCTGACCCGCCGTGCCTCGTGTGCGGCGGGCGTTTAAAGGGACACGAATATGGCAATGACGGTTCATGTGGACGTCGTCAGCGCGGAAGAGCAGATCTTCTCCGGACTCGCCGAGTTTGTAGCGCTGCCGGGTGAGGCGGGCGAGCTGGGCATTCTGCCCGGACACATGCCTCTGATGACGCGCATCAAGCCAGGCGCGGTGCGGCTCAAGCTGCCGCAGCAGACCCAGGAAGAGCTGGTTTTCGTAGCAGGCGGTATTCTTGAGGTGCAGCCCGGACTGGTGACGGTGCTTGCCGACACTGCAATCCGCGGCAGCGACCTCGACGAGGCGAAGGCGCTCGAGGCCAAGAAGTTGGCTGAAGAGGCGCTCGCGAACAAATCCTCGCAGATCGATTACGCGAAGGCTCAGGCAGAGTTGGCGGAGGCGATCGCCCAGATCGCAGCAATCAACAAGCTGCGCAAGCGCAGCTGATCGATGCGGTAACGAGCGTACGCGCACTGAATGTGAAAAATGGCCCGCAAGGGCCATTTTTTTGTCCGGATCGTGCGGGCTGCGAGGATCGCGCGACGTCCGTAGTCTGTTCGGTGCCTTTCCTTTTTCTGCCTGCATCGCCGGCGGCGGTGTTGCCTCGCTTGATCTCGCGGGGGGGTCAGCGCTCCTCGGTGCTGCAGTGATGCCGTGGCTTGCTTGTCGTCACGAGCGTGCCGCCCCGCGGTAGGGTTGTCGCTGCGGGTGTGTGGTCGGCGAGTGCCGGTTGCGTCCTGCTGCGGGCATGGCCCCAGGCAACGACCTCGAGGCGTCCGTCGAGGTGTTCCACGATGGCGCTGCAGGTGTCGACCCAGTCGCCGCAGTTCAGGTAGTGAATACCGCCGATGCGGCGGTCGGACGCCCAGTGAATGTGTCCGCAGATCACCCCGTCGAAGCCGCGCTGGCGCGCCGCATGCGCAACCGTGTCCTCGAAGTCGAAGATGAAGCCTACAGCCTTCTTCACCTTCTGCTTCGCGTAACCCGCGAGCGACCAGTACCCGGGGCGACGCAGCACACGACGCACGCGCGCAATCTGCAGGTTCATGCGCACCAGGGCGTTATAGGCGACGTCACCGAGGCGTGCGACCCAGCGATGATGACGCGTGACCTGATCGTACTCGTCGCCGTGGATGAGCCAGTAGCGCCGTCCGTTCAGGGTGGTGTGAACGTGCTCGTGCTTGACGTGGATCTCACCGAATGCGACGCCGGTATGCTCGCGCAGTGCCTCGTCATGGTTGCCAGGGATGAAGATCACCTTGCAGCCGTGCCGTGCGCGTCGCAGGATCTTCTGAACCACCGTGTTGTGCGAGGCAGCCCAATGCACGCTGCGGTTCATGGCCCAGAAATCGACGATGTCGCCGAGGAGGTAAAGGTACTCGGACTCGTACGCCTTGAGAAATTCAAGCAGGCGTTCGGCCTGGCAGGCGCGGGTGCCGAGATGGACGTCCGAGACGAAAACCGCGCGTACCGACGTCATCGGACAGCCGCCGCGACGCGAGCGGCAGTATTGTCGCTGCCCGGCGGCGTGGCATGGTGACTGCGCCACACACGGACGAGCGCGTCCGCAAATCGGTCGTTCACATGATCCCAGCTGATGCCCTCGGCCGTGGTCCGTGCAGCGCGTCCGAGTGAGAGTCGCAGCGCGTCGTTCAGCGCGAGCTGCACCGCGCGTTCGATGAAGCCCTCCTCGTCGCCGCTGCGCACATGCGCACCGTTGCCCAGATCCTGGATCACTTCCGCAGCGGCGGCGTAGTCGTACGCGAGCGCACACAATCCGCTGGCCATGGCTTCCAGGGTGACGTTGCCGAAGGTTTCCGAAAGGCTCGGGAACAGGAACAGATCCGCCGAGGCGTAGTGTGCCGCGAGCGCCTCGCCACGTTGCATGCCGGCAAGGAATACGTCGGGGTGTTCGCGTGCGAGGCTGTCACGCATGGGACCGTCGCCGACGATGATCATGCGTGCGTCCGGGCGGAACGCACGAATGCGGCGGAAGGCCCGGACTGCGAGACCCAGGTTCTTCTCGGGTGCGGCCCGCCCCACCGTGATCACCGCAAGCCCGCCCGGGGCGAGCCCCCAGCTTGCGCGCAAGGCCTCGCTGCGGCGCGCGGGGTCGAAGAGGTGTGTGTCAACGCCGCGCGAGATCACCTCGACAGAGGTATAGCCCTCGTGGCGCAGGCGGTTGGCAAGCGCCGCAGTGGGAACGTAGGTGGCGGCGGTGCGGTTGTGGAAGCGGCGCAGGTAGGCAGCCACGGGCTGACGTAGCCAGCCCACGCCATAGTGTGCGCTGTAGTGGTCGAAGTGCGTGTGGAAGTCCGAGGTCACCGGAAGTCGCAGCTTGTTGGCAGCGGTCACCGCCGTCCACCCGAGCGGCCCCTCGGTGGCCACATGGACGAGGTCCGGGCGCTGCCGCGTCCACGTCCTCGTCAGCCGGGTGCGTGCCGGCAGGCCGAGCTTCAGCCCTTCGTAGCGCGGCAGTTTCAGGCCACGCGACAGCAACTCCTCCAGCCCTGGCCCGGTATGCGGGCTGTCGTCGCGCGTTTGCCGTGGGCGGATCAGTTGCACCGCGTGGCCGCGATCGATGAGTCCATCGACATTGCGCTTCAGGGTCATCGCGACGCCATTGACCTCTGGAGGCCAAGTCTCAGTGACCAGCGCGATGCGCAGGCGTGGCGTCGCGCAGAGATCCTCGGTGGTGAAATCGAGCGTATTCATGAGCCGCGACGATACGGTGCATGCGCGACGCGGAGATGACCCCGAGGTTACGTGCCCGTGACAGGGTGCCTCAGGCCCGGGCCGGAGCCGGGCTTGCGTGACGCGGGTCCGTGCCGAGGCGCCGATAGAGCCGCGCCAAGCGCGCCGCCATCTGCGTGTCGCTCCAGTGAGCGGCGTCCTCGCGCGCGGCGACTGCCATCGCGGCGCGTCGCTGCGGATCATCGAGGAGCGCGCCGACACATCCAGCGAAAGCAGTGACCGAGTCAGGCGCGATCAGCGCGCCGCGCGCAGGTTCGAGAATGTCGCGCGTGCCCATCTCGGCGAGCGCGACCACCGGGACGCCGGCGGCCATCGCTTCGAGCAGCACCAGTCCCTGCGTTTCGGTACGCGAGGCGAACACGAAGAGCTCAGCCGCGGCGTAGCAATCGGGGAGATCGCGGGAGCGCTCGAGGTAGCCGACGAATCGCACCATGCCCTCGAGGCCGAGTTGTACGCAGCGGCCCTGCAGCGATGGGAGTGCAGGGCCTTCGCCCGCGATCACCAGCACGATGTCGTCGTACCGATTCCTGAGCGAGCGGGCAACGTCGAGCAAGAAGCCGATGTTCTTCTCATGTGCGACCCGGCCCACGAACAGCAACATCCTGCATCCGGCCGGAATGCCGTGGCGGGCGCGAAAGCGCGCCCCGTCGGCATGTGCGAAGGCCGAGAGCGGGATCCCCGTCGGCAACACCTCCATGTTCGCACGCACGCCGTAGTCTGCGAGGCGGGCGCGCATCGCGGTCGAAGGGACGATCACCGTATCGACCGCGTTGCACTGGGCGCGCGAGAAGCGGCGTGCTGCGGCGCGCAGCATCCCGCCCGGCAGGAATGGCGCGTAGTGGTGGAGATAGGCTTCGAACAGGGTGTGATAGGAGAGCACGACGGGGCGTCGGTGCTTTCGTGCGGCGGCGAGTCCGGCGTAATGTGCGACGAAGGGCGTCTGGATATGCACGATGTCGCAGTCGGCAGCCTCGCGTGTGGCCGCGCTGTGCATCGCGCGCCAGGAAACCAGGCGGTCTTCAGGGTCCAGCGGGACGGGCCGGCCGGGCAGCCTGACGACGCCGGCCTCATCGTCCTCTGCGCCGTAGCGCGGTACCAGCAGGCGCACTTCGACGCCGTGTCCGGCGAGCGCGCGGCGAAAACTCGCGATCGAGGTCGACACCCCATTCACGCGCGGAAAATAGACATCCGAAACGGTCAGCACTCGCAACATGCCGACAGCTTGGGCGACCTCTGTTACGCTGGCATGAACACCACCCGCGCGGATGCGTGATGGCGGCCATGGGCCGCATCTGGCAATGCAGTGTCGTTCAGCGTGGGCGTGGCGGCAAGGGCCTGGGTTCGAGGCGCTCGATGCGCTTCTCGCAGCGCGCGAGGTCGTCGCGCAGGGTGACGAGTTCGGCCACGTGCAACGCGAGCTGCGGCCGGGTGACGAGCACTTCGCCGTCTTCCACCAGATACTCCACAAGGTTGTCACGCAGGCCCTGCCATGCGCGTGAGTGCGTACGGGCCGCCGAGCGCACGCCTTCGCCGACGCGGTGCGCGGCGATGTCACCGATCAGGCGTGACAAATCCTCCTCGGCATCCCAGCGCAGGTTGCGCAGCACGAAACCGAGCGCCTCGGCGAATTCCGCGTCCCCTTCGAGGCGAACACCTCCGCTGGCTGAGTCCGACAAGCCGACGAGGCCGGGCAGTGCCTCCAGCGGCAGGCTGATGTTCACCGCTGGCGGGGTGTCGTCGCTGGCGGTGGCGTAGCCTTCGTCGTTCACCGTGAAGCGCAGTGTCACCGGTCCGAGCACCAGGCGCGTGCCGCGGTTCGCAAAGGGAGCGAGGCGCGAGCGCGCCCAGGCTGCAGCTTGCAGCAGGTGGTTGAGTGCAGCGATGAAGGCGTGGTCGAGCGGATTCATCGGGTTCTGCCGAGCAGGTGATTCAGAACTTGACGCCGATGTGCAGCGCCACGACCCCGCCGGTCATGTTGTGGTAATCGACACGGTTGAAGCCCGCTCCCTGCATCATCGCCTTCAACTCTTCCTGCGAGGGATGCATGCGGATCGATTCGGCGAGATAGCGATAGCTGTCGGCGTCGTTCGCCACGCGCTGCCCCATCCACGGCAGGATCTTGAACGAATAGAAGTCGTAGGCGGGCGACAGCGGCTTCCACACCTTGGAGAACTCCAGCACCAGCAGGCGGCCGCCAGGCCGCAACACGCGGTGCATCTCGGCGAGTGCCGCGTCCTTGTGGGTCATGTTGCGCAGACCGAAGGCGACCGTGACGCAGTCGAACCAGTCGGATGGGAAGGGTAACTTCTCGGCGTCGCACTGTGCCACCGGGCAGGCCAGGCCGTGATCGATGAGACGGTCGCGGCCACGCGACAGCATTGCATGGTTGATGTCGGTGAGCCACACCTGGCCCTGCTTGCCGACCTTGCGCGCGAAGGCGAGCGAGAGGTCGGCCGTGCCGCCGGCGACATCGAGCACCCGGCTGCCTTCCCGCACGCCCGAGCGAGCGATTGCGAAGGCCTTCCACAGGCGGTGAAGCCCCATGGACATGAGGTCGTTCATGATGTCGTAGTTGCCCGCCACCGACGAGAACACCTGCGCGACCTTGTGGCGTTTCTCATGCTCGGCGACGGTCTGGAAGCCGAAATGTGTTTTCTGTTCGTCCATGATCTTCAGTGCTTGTGGCTGGCGCAGCCGCCCTTGGGGGCCGGAGGCGGGGCGAGGGCCGGATCGCGGCTCGCGCCGGCGGCAGCGAGCCGGTCGAGGTAGTCCTGCCACAATGCCTCTTGGCGGTCTCCCAACAGGTAGAGGTGGTCCCACGAATACAGTCCGCTGTCGTGACCATCAGAGAAGGTCGGGCGGACTGCATAGTTGCCGACGGGTTCGAGGGCGGTGATGTCGACATCGCGCTTGCCGACCTGCAGCACCTCCTGGCCAACGCCGTGGCCGCGGACCTCCGCCGAGGGCGAATAGACGCGCAGGTACTCGAAGGGTAACGAGAAGCTGCGGCCGTCGTCGAAGCCGATCTCGAGCAGGCGAGACTTGCGGTGCAGGGTAATGCTGGTAGGGGTAGGGGTGGTCTTGTCGAGCCCGGCCATGAGTGGAACCTCTTACACGCGTTGGTGCGGATGACGTCACAGCGCGCATGATACCCCCAATCAGGCCCACTTCCGCCCGACGGACAGGCTCGCGGTAGCTGTGTTGCGCGTCGATGACCTGTCATCAAAACGTCAAATTGCTGAAATACACTGCCGCATCGCTGAATCAGGAGTCATGCATGGCTGCCACCATCCTGCTCGTCGAGGACGAGCCCGCAATCCAGGAGCTGATCGCGGTCAATCTCACCCGCGCCGGCCATCACGTCGTGCGTGTCGCGGACGTGGAGAGCGCCCAGAAGGTGGTGCGCGAGGCGCTGCCGGATCTGATCCTGCTCGACTGGATGCTGCCCGGCGTGCCCGGCATCGAGCTCGCGCGCAGGCTGCGTGCGGACGAACGGACCCGCGCGATTCCCATCATCATGCTCACCGCACGCGGCGAGGAGCAGGACAAGATCAACGGCCTGGATGCCGGTGCCGACGACTACGTCACCAAGCCCTTCAGCCCGCGCGAGCTGGTGGCGCGCATCAAGGCGGTGCTGCGCCGGCGTGCTCCGCAGACCACCGAGGACCCGGTCTCCATCGGCGGTCTGCGCCTCGACCCCACCACCCACCGCGTCAGCGCGGGCGAGCAGGCGCTGAGCCTGGGGCCGACGGAGTTCCGTCTGCTGCATTTCCTGATGACGCACCCCGAGCGGGTGCATTCGCGCACGCAGTTGCTCGACCAGGTGTGGGGTGACCACGTGTTCGTCGAGGAGCGCACCGTGGATGTGCACATCCGCCGATTGCGTGCCGCCCTCGAGGCCACCGGCCATGAGCGGCTGGTGCAGACGGTACGTGGGAGCGGCTACCGTTTTTCGGTGCAGATCGAGGATGTGGCGGGTTGATCGTGTCCATGCCGGGTGATAATCCTGGCTGAATTCCAGTTCTCGGGCACAGAGTCATCGATGATGGTCGCACGTCATGCAATCCCGGTGGTCAGGGGCTCCCTGACGGCGCTGCTCGCCATCGGCCTGCTCGGGCTGGCCTGTGGCACCATCTTCGAACCGATTGCCGGTGCGCTCGTGGCGCTCGCATCCCTGCTCGCGCTGCTCGCCTACCATGTGCGCAATCTCGTGCGTCTCGCCGAATGGGCTGGTGACCGTTCGGCGCTGATGCTGCCGCCGACCCGCGGCATGTGGCGGGCGGTGTTCGAACACCTCAACGCGCGGGCGCGCGAGGCGCGCGAGCACCGTGACGGTCTTTCCGTGGCGCTCGAGCGTTTCCGCGCGGCCAGTCAGGCGATGCCCGATGGGGTGATCTACCTGTCGGCCAATGGCGCCATCGAGTGGATGAACGCGCGCGCGGAGCAGCACTTCGGCCTGGACCACAGCCGTGATGTGGGTGTGATGCTGGTCGGGCTGGTGCGGCATCGCGAACTGCTCGCTCACCTCGGCCATAGCCACACGGCCGCGCCGGTCCTGATGCAGTCACCGCGTCGCCCGGCGATCCGCCTGCAGGTGCAGACGGTGCCGTTCGGCGATGGCCAGCGCATGGTGATCTCGCGCGACATCACCCAGATCGAGCGGCTCGAGACGATGCGGCAGGACTTCATCGCCAACGTGTCCCACGAGCTGCGCACACCGCTGACGGTGGTCGGCGGCTTCATAGAGACGGTGCAGGACGGCCTGGACGACCTGCCGCGCGAGGATATCCAGCGCTTTCTCGGGATGGCGCACGATCAATCGGCGCGGATGCGGCGGCTCATCGACGACCTGCTGGCCCTGTCTGCGCTCGAGACCGGTGCGCCGGCACCTGCGGAGGAACGGGTCGAGGTGGTGGATCTCATCCGCCAGGTGGTCGAGGAGAGCGAGCTGCTGTCCGGCGGAAGGCACAGCATCACCTTCGAGTTCGATCCCGCCTGCAGTGGCGACGTGCTGATCGGCAGCGACAAGGAGCTCCACTCCGTCTTCGCCAACCTTGCGAGCAACGCAGTGCGCTACACACCTGCCGGCGGGCACATCGTGATCCACTGGCAGCGAGACCGCACGGGTGGCGTGTACTCGGTATCCGACGACGGTCTGGGTATAGACCCGGCCCACATACCGCGCCTGACCGAGCGCTTCTTCCGCGCAGACCGGGGGCGCTCGCGCGAGACCGGGGGCACCGGGCTGGGGCTGGCGATCGTCAAGCACATCGTGCAGCGCCACCAAGCCGAGCTGCGCATCGAGAGCGAGCTCGGCAAGGGCAGCCGCTTCAGCGTGAGCTTCCCCGCCGCGCGTCTGAAGCGTGGGCGTTGAGCAACTCGAAGCTCACCTGGTCGAAGTTCGCGCCGCGAACCAGCGCCTGCGTCAGCCGCACTTGGCGCGTTGCGCCGTTCTCCAGGATCTCGATCACCCGCTGGGGCTGGTACCAGCCGCCCGGCAGCACCAGGGTTTCCGGCTTCTTGAGTGCCGGCACCTCGGGTAGCTGGAAGGCCTGCTGGTAGGCACCGCGCGCACCGGGCTTGAGGCTGGTCTGGCGTACCGCGATCACCCACGGTTTGCCGTTGAGCAGGTTGATGCCGGCTTCGAGGCTTGCATCCTCGCGGAACATCAGCCAGCTGATCTGGCCGAGCATGAAGAGGTTGCTGTCCGGCGGACGCACCCCGACGAGTTGATGAAACTCCAGCAACTCGCCGTTGGGCCGGCTGCGTACGCGGAAGCCGCCCACTGACTGGTCCTGGAGTTGCAGCCTTTCGCAGACGAAGCCGAGCTTTTCTGCCAGCTTGCGCTTCTGCGTCTCTGCGTCGATCGGCTCCACCGCATCCACCTTCTCGCCGAAGGTGAGCAGCGAGATGTCGCTGTGCAAGCTGCGCGGGAGTGGAGTCTCTCCAGGCTGCTCGAAGCGCTTGCCGGCAATGTGGAAGCCGATCGCGAGCCAGTCGCCGGTGAGCTCCAGCTCGCCCCTGGCGGCACGCCTCGGGAAGCGGCGCCCGGCGGACCCCAGACCCCAGGGGCGATACAGCGATACCAGCAGGCGCGCGCTCGCCTCGGTGGGGCAATCCTCGCCGAGGCCGAGCGCCGCGGGCTTCATGCCTTGCTTGAACTGATTGAGCACTGCCTGGATCTGATCGGCGAGCTTGGCGCCATCGAAGCGGCGCAGTGCGGCGCCCTCGAGGAGCGTGCCGATCGGGCGAAGACCATAGTCCGTACCGAGATCCAGCCCGTATGCGGTCGGTTTGCTGCCCGCCTGCGACTCCCCCTCGCCCAGCAGGTTGCAGTAGGGGGCAAAGCGCTGTGCCCAGCGGCAGATCCAGCCGAACTCGCGGCTGGCTCGACCATACGGGTTGCCGAGGTCCACGAGAAGCACCGCAATGAAGGCTTCGACCGGGCTCTGCGCATGCCACACTGCGTTGAGCGTGTCGGCCGCACGGACGCGCGCCACGCCCTGCGCCTCGGCCATCGAGAAGCTCTCGTGGAGCTCGAGCCAGGCCTGCCCGGGCACCATGCGGTGTGCGCGCATGTACTCCAGCACCACCATGCCGTGGTAGAACACGCGCCGCTGACACAGCAGCGCGCGTTGGTCGTCCAGGGTGCCGGCGGCTGCATCGCGGCGGGTCACGTGTGCATAGGAGCGTGCCATCAGACGCCACAGTTGGGTGACGCGCGAGAGAACACCGTCCTCGTGACTGCCGGGGGGCAGCGGGTGCAGGGCGTAGGATTTCGCGACCTCGGCCTGAACCTCCGCGAGCAGTTCGCGCGCGGCCTCGAGAACCTCGAGATGCTGGTTCGGTGGTGGGCTGCCTTCGATCAGGGTGGTGAGGATTTCCTGGAGCGCGCGCTGCGACGCTTCCGCCTGAAGCGGATTGAGCCGCTTGATCGCTTCGAGGCAGTCGGCGGGGGTGCGCAGGTTCATGCGTGCTCCGTAGGGTCAGAATCAATGCCGGCGCGGATCAGCCCGCACGTAACTCGGTAAGCGCGACAACCAGCGCATCATGGAGCGCAGCGCGTGCCGGTGCATTGCGCCGCTCGCCCTCACGTTGCGGCTTGCCCCAGATCGCGTCGGGGAAATGCCGGTCATCCTCGAAGCGCGCGATCACATGCCAGTGCAGATGCGGAACCTTGTTGCCGAGGCTCGCGAGGTTGATCTTGGCTGGCTGCATGAGCTCGCGCAGCGCGATCTCGGTCGCCATCACAACGTTCATCAGGTGGCGCTGATCCGCAGGTGTGAGATCCGACATCTCCGCGACATGCGCATGCCAGATGACGCGACAATACCCAGGATAGTCCTCGTCGTCCACCAGGAGGACGCGGCAGGAGGCGTCGGCCCATATCGTTTCGTCCGTGTTCGGCTGGCAGAGCGGACAGCTGTCCATGATGTCCTCGCTGAAAGTTCTCACGCCAAGGCGCGCGGATTCCCGAGTTTAGTCTTGCACCACACCTGTGCGAAGCGGTGCATTCTCGTTTTCGGGCGTGGCCGTGAAATAAGTCCGCTCGCGCGCCAGCGTGACGGTCGGGCCCAGTGTCTCCGGTTCGCCGTGGCGGAAGGCGATCAGGTTGCCGGGCGGAATCTCGATCCAGTCCTCGTTGTCGGTGAGCGGCAGGGTCGCGATCACCGCGACGCGGTCGGCCGGGGTTGTGAGCTGGCTGAAATCCACGCTCACATCCTGATCGGCGAGGTGCGCCACCGCGAACGGCGCCTTGCGCACGATGTAGCACAAGCGCGCCGAGCTGTGCGCGAACAGGCGCTCGCCGTTGGAAAGCAGGAAGTTGAACTCGCCGTGGCCACTGATTGCGATCGCGAGCTCGCGCAGGGTCGCGTGCAGCGCCGCCGGTGCGGGTGGGTCGTCCGGGAAGCGGCTGGCGAGGGTCTCGAGAATCTGGCAGAACGCGGTTTCGGAGTCGGTCGTGCCCACCGGCAGGAATCGGCCTGACAGACGCGGCGCATAGTCGCGCAGGTGGCCGTTGTGCGCGAAGATCCAGTATTGCCCCCACAGCTCGCGCTGGAAGGGGTGGGTGTTGTCAAGGCGGATGTCGCCCTGGGTGGCCTTGCGGATGTGGGCGATGACGTTCAGCGAGCGGATCGGGTAACGACGCACCAGCTCCGCCACCGGCGAGGTGCAACTCGGCGTGGGGTCGAGGAACACACGCACGCCGCGCCCCTCGAAAAAGGCGATGCCCCAGCCGTCGCGATGATGATCGGTCAGCCCGCCGCGTGCCTGGAAGCCCGCGAAGGAGAAACAGATGTCGGTCGGCACATTGCAGTTCATGCCGAGCAATTGGCACATCCGACGCCTCCTGCATGTGTTTCGGATGCAGGATTATAGCGCCGGATGCGGCGCGCTCCCCGTTCGCTTCCCGCCCCGGGCGCTGCACGCTCGGCCAGGGGCGGGTTCAGCCGCGGTTGATGTTCATCAGCTGCGGCACGGTGTACTCGAGCAGGCCCTCCAGCCCGAACTCGACCCCGAACCCCGACATCTTGCAGCCGCCGAAGGGGCAGTGTGGCAGTACCTCGGCGTGACCGTTGATCCACACCGTGCCGCATTCCAGCCGCTCGCCGACGGTACGCGCCGCAGCGATGTCGCGCGACCACACCGAGCCACCCAGGCCGTTGCTGGAGCCGTTCGCGCGGCGCACTGCGTCGTCGAGATCGCTGTAGCGGATGAGGGGCAGCACCGGGCCGAACTGCTCCTCGTCCACCAGGCGCACGCCGTCGCTGATCTCGGTGACGATGGTGGGCGGGTAGAAGTAGCCCTCGCCCGGCAGCGGCTCGCCGCCGCACAGGATGCGCGCGCCATGCTCACGGGCATCGGCGACGAGCTCGCACACGCGCTCGAACTGGCGTCTGTTCTGCACCGGTCCGAAGCTCACCCCGGGCTCCAGCCCCGGCCCCACCTTCTGTGCACGTGCAATCTCCACCAGCCGGGCTGCGAGCGCGTCGTGAAGACTGTCCGGTACGTAGAGTCGCTTCAACGCGGCGCAGGTCTGGCCCATGTTGAGGAAGGCGGTCTGGAAGATGCCGTTGGCGATCTGGTCGACATCCGCGTCCTCCAGCACGATACCGGCGTCGTTGCCGCCGAGCTCCAGCGTCAACCGCTTCAGATTGCCCGCGGCGCTGCGCATGATCTCCTGCCCGGTGGGGGTCGAGCCGGTGAACACGATCTTGTCGATGCCGGGGTGCGCTGCGATCGCCTGGCCGATGTCGGCGCGTCCGCACACGATATTCACCACCCCCGGCGGCACCACCTCGTTGATCAGCTCCACCAGTCGTATGGTCGCGAGCGGGGTGAGCTCGGACGGTTTGTTCACCACCGTGTTGCCCGCACGCAGCGCCGGCATGATGTGCCACACTGCGATCATCAGTGGCCAGTTCCATGGCGTGATCGAGCCGACCACCCCGACCGGCTTGCGCAGCAGCTCGATGCGCTTCGTCGGTGAATCCTCGATGACCTCCACCGGAAGCTCGAGCGCGGCGGTCGCGCGGGTCCAGGCGATCGCGCCGCCGACCTCCATCTGTGCGAGCGGCAGCGGTTTGCCCTGCTCCATGACGATGAGCTCGGCGAGCTCCGGCGCGTTCTGTTCGATACGTGTCGCGATCGCCTCCAGCATCTCGCGCCGGTCCGCGCAGGTGCGTCCGCGCCAGGCTGCGAAGGCGCGTCTCGCCGCGGCGACTGCCGCGTCGAGCTGGGCGACGGAGGCATGTGGTGCGGTCGCATAGGTGCTGCCGCGTGCCGGGTCGATGACGGCGATTGCATCGCGTTCGCCGGCGACCCCCTTGCCGTCGATGATCAGATTGAATTCTCTCGACATATCCTGCTCCTCTGGTGCCTGGATGATGGCCTTTCCGGCGCGGGCGCGGCGATCCGGGACCTCGTGTCCGGCTGCGCCTGCCCGAGTGCATCCCTGTTCCGGTTGGGCTCGGCAGAACTTGCCCGCAGCCGATGGCGCATCCTAGCCGGTGCTTGTAAACCCGCTTCGTGGCAGATGTAGGGAGTTGTGCGCTGTTGTGAATCCCGCGTTACAAATCGCCCGCGCCTGTGTCCGGCGCGATCGCCGGCCGCAATGCCCGAGCGAGCAGCGGGTCCAGCGCCGCGAGGCGCTGCAGGCTGGTGTGGAGAAGGGGGCGGAGCTCGGCCGCGGGATCACCTTCGGTGCGCTCTTCCAGCGCACGACAACGCGCGGCGAGCGCGCCCAGCCCGTAGTTTGCCGCGCTGCCGGCGAGGCGGTGCAGTGCTGCCTGGCGCTGCTGGGCACTGCCGGCCTGTGCGAGCTCTTCCAGGGCAGCCTGCGCCAGCGCCGGGAAGGACGCCACGAGGCCGGCGAAGCGCTCGTCGCCGAGAAGCGACAGGTGCTGCCGCACCACCGCGAGGTCTATCGTGTCGTCGGCCGGGGGGGGACTCGTTGCGGGTGGGGGTGCTTGGGCGGCGCCATGCAGCGCAGCCTCCAGTGCATCGAGCATCACCGGCTTGCCGATCACCGCGTTCATGCCCGCGTCCAGGTAGCGGGCCGTCTCGTCGCTGGTGACCGAGGCGGTGAGCGCGACGATGCGCACCCCGGCGCGCGCCGGGTCGGCATGGGCGCGCATGCGCCGCGCCACCTCGACGCCGCTCATGTCGGGCAGGTGGATGTCCATCAGCACGACGTCGAAGCGCGCGCTGTCGTGCAGGTGCAGCGCGCCTGCGGCGTCATCCGCGAGCTCGACGCGATGCCCGCCGAGCTCCAGCAGGCCGCACACCACCTGGCGGTTGATCTCCACGTCCTCCACCAGCAGCACGTCCAGCGCCCGCCGCGCGCCGACCGGGGATGCCGCGGGCGGCGGCGGTAGCGGCGCGAGCGGGTAGTCGAGCGCGAACCAGAAAGTGCTGCCGACCCCCGGCGTGCTGGTCACGCCGATCTCGCCATGCTGCAGCTCGACCAGGCGGCGGCAGATCGCGAGCCCCAGCCCGGTGCCGCCATAGCGGCGCGTGATCGAGCCGTCTGCCTGGCTGAAGTGGGCGAAGATGCGCGCCTGCGCCTCGACCGGGATGCCCGCGCCGCTGTCCTCCACCTCGAAGCGCAGGCGGGTGTGCTCCGGCTCCAGCCGCTCGGCATCGCAGCGCAGTCGCACATGGCCGTGCGCGGTGAATTTCAGTGCGTTGGTCAGCAGGTTGAGCAGGATCTGCGTGAGCGCGCGCTGGTCGCCGACCAGCGCCTGTGTCGCAATCGGGGCGGGCGCCAGGCTCAGCGCCAGCCTGCGCTCCTCCGCCTGCGGCCGCAGGCTCGCGGCGAGTGCGTCGAAGACCGGCTGCAACGCGAAGGGCTCGCTCGCGAGCGTCATCTGGCCAGCCTCGATCTTGCTGAAGTCGAGCACGTCATTGAGGATCGAGAGGAGGTGCGCGCCCGACCGCTGGATGGCCTCGACCCGCTCGCGCTGGTTGGCCGGCAGCGGTGCGCGCAGCAGCAGTTGCGCCATGCCGAGGATGCCGTTCATCGGGGTGCGGATCTCGTGGCTCATGGTGGCGAGGAAGAGGCTCTTCGCCTGGTTCTCGCCCTCGGCGCGCTGGCGCGCCCGCTCCGCACGCTCGCGCGCCTTGCGCTCGCCGACGTCGGTGAGCGAGCCCTCGACGTACAGCAGCAGGCCGTCGCCGTCGCGCACCCGGCGCGCCGACACCGACACCTCCACGAGGCTGCCGTCGCGGCGCCGCCAGCGCGTCTCGAAGTCGCTGATGCGCGCATTACGGTTGAGCTCGGCGAGAAAGCGGCGCATGTCGGCGGGGTCGGCGAAGCACTGCGTGCCGACGTCCTCCACCGTCGCGAGGAAGCGCTCCGGACTGTCGAAGCCGAGCATGCCGGCGAGCGCCGGGTTGGCCGAGATGCAGCGCCCCGACGGCGCGACCCGGAAGATGCCCTCGATCGCGTTCTCGAACAGCGAGCGGTATTCGCGCTCCGAGGCCTGCAGGCTCTCGTAGAGCTTGGCGTTCTCGATCGAGATCGCCGCCTGCGCGGCGAGGATGCGCAGCGTCTCCAGCCGGCGCCGGTCGAACACCGCGCGGCTGTGGCGATGCTCCAGGTAGAGGATGGCGGTGAGCATGCCGTGGTAGAGGATGGGCAGGCACAGCAGCGCACGCGGGCGCTGGCTGGTCACGTAGGCCTCGCGCGCGAAGAGCGGCTGCGCGCCGGCGTCGTCGAGCACCACCGCCTCGCCGGTGCGCGCGACGTAGTTGATGATGCCCACCGGCACCCGTGCGCTGCAGTGCTCCAGCGGGCGTGTCGCGGGCGGCAGCAGCGCGCCGTCCGGGTCGGTCTCCACCTCCAGGTGCAACTGCCCGTTGCGGTTCAGCACCAGCGCGCCGCGCTGCCCGCCTGCATTCACCAGCGCAAGGTGCATCAGGCGGGCGAGCAGGCGCTCCAGCACGATTTCGTCGGAGATCGCCTGCGAGGCGCTGATCACTGCGTCGAGCTCGAGGTTGCGGCCGGGGTGGCCGGCCTCGATGTCGGCGTCTGTTGTCCCGGCTTGAGCGGGGATCTTGCCGGCGCGACGCAGCTGCGCGAGCTTGGCGGTGGCCCCGAGGGCGCCAAAGCGCTGCGCGGCTTCGTCGAGGTAGCCGCGCGCGATGTGGGGTCGCTCCCAGGCGCTGAGGAAGTCGGCAGCGAGCTCGCACGCGATCGCTGCGTCAAGCGCGAAGCCGTGCCGGGTCGCGAGCGCGATTGCGCGGTCGTAGCCCTCCAGCGCCTCGGCGTGGCGGCCGTGCAGCCGCGCCCGGCCGGCCTCCAGCAGCGCCAGGCGGTGGCTGTGGTTGGCGGGGCAATGGTGTGCCCATTTCGCCGTCCGGCGCAGAGTGCGGCGAATGCGCGCGCGCGCGTCGCGCGATGCGCCTGCACCGCTGCGCATCAGCGCCAGCGCCTCGAGCGCGAGGAACCAGGCGACCGAGTGGGTGCCGGAGATATGCGCGAGGTGGGGCAGGCCGGCGGCACAGGCAGCGAGCACTGCCGCGTCGTCGCCGAGCACGAAGGCCAGCAGCGCCTTGTAGCTGTGATGCACGCAGATCGCGGTGCGATGGTGCTCGCGCGCGTGCTCGGCGAGCATCGTCTGCTCGCGGTAGAACGCACCGTCCAGCACCAGCGGATCCTCCGTCTCGCCGCGCAGGTTGGCCACCGCCTGCAGCGCCATCAGCGTGTATTGCAGCGACTGGCGCTGGCCGGTCTGGCGCAAAGCCCCGAGCTGCGCCTCGAACCCGGCCTGCAGCGGCGCGTAGTCCTGCGCCAGCGGGAAGGCGTACTGGATGTGCGCGGCGAGGCTGTAGGCGGCGTACTCGGTATCGCCGCAATCGAGTGCGAGGCGGTGGCTTTCGAGCAGGGCGTCGCGGCAGTCGGCGAGCGGCTCGTGGTAATGACGCACGTAGCTGTTGAACAGTGTCAACGTCTTGTGGTGCGGCGCACGGCCGGCGGCGCGCGCATCCAGGGCGAGCGCGATGCGACCGACGCGGTAGCCTTCCTCCAGCGCATCGAAGCCGCCGCAGAGCACGCCGCCATAGCCCGCAAAGGCGGTGCCGGCAGCGTCGGTGAGCCCGTGACGGAGGATCAGCGCAACCTCGCGCGCCATCACCAGCGGCCGTAGCGACGAGCTGGAGAACTTGACGATGCCGAACATGCGCGACAGCACCGAGAGCGCGGCGAGCATGCGCGGATCCCGCATCTGCGTGCCCTGCGGCAGCGAATCCACGTCGCGCCGGCGCAGCAGCGCGCGGGTGCGCAGCAGCTCCAGCAGCGTGCGTGTGCGGCCGGCGCGCGCCGGCAGCGGCTGGCCGAGCAGCGCCAGCGCGGCGCGCGCGACCTCCAGCCCCTCCTCGAAGCGGCTCTGTGCCACCAGTGCCTGGATGCGGATGCCATGCGCGCGCGCTTGCGCGAGCGGATCGCGAACCTCGCGCCGGACCCGGTCGAGCAAGGCCTCCATGCGTGCGAAGTCGCCCTTCAGTGCCGCTGCATCGGCGCCCGCGAGGTGCAACTCCAGCGTCAGTTCCGGGTGGCGCAGCCAGGCGTCGTGCGGCAGCAGCGCGAGGCCGAGGTCGAGCATGTCCAGTGCCGAGTCGAAGGCCGCGGACTCGCGCGCGCGGCTGCCCGCCACAAGGTTGAGGCGGGCGAGCGCGATGCGCTCTTGCGTGTCCTCGAGACGCGCATGCACATGGTTGAGGTGGCCCACCGTCTCGAACAGCAGCCGCTCCGGCGCGTCCTCGCCGCAGCGCGCCTGCAGCAGCCGGCCGAGGTGGAGGTGGGCATCGCTGCGCGCATCCGCCGCGAGCAGCGAGTATGCCGCCTGCTGGACGCGATCGTGCACGAAGCGATAGCGCGTTGTCGGCGGATCGGCTGCGGTGCCGAGCGGCGCCTGCTCCGTCACGATCAGACCGGCATCGAGCGCTTGCACGAGGGCATCCTGCACTACGTCCGTCGGCCGTTCGCCCGCCGCCTGCAGCAGCTCGGGGGAGAAGCGGTTGCCCACACAGGCCGCCAGCGACAGGATCGCCTGCGCGTCGAGGGGCAGCTGGCGGATGCGACCGATCATCAATGCGACCACGTCGTCGTCCACCGCACGGTCGCGGATCGCGGCCTCGTCCCACACCCAGCTTCGCCCCTGGAGGCGCACCAGCTTGTCCTGATGCAGACCCTGCAGCAGCTGCACCAGGAAGAACGGGTTGCCCTGCGTCTTCTCGTGGCAGATTGCCGCCAGCTGCGCGCAATCCCGCGGGCTGCGGCGCAGTGTGTCGGCGAGCAAACGCCCGATCTCGCCCACCTGCAGCGGCGCGAGCCGATGCTCGGCGAACGGCAGGCTGGCGCTGCGCAGGCGCGCCACCCAATCCGCCAGCGCCGGGTCGTCGTCGAGTGCGCTCTGGCGGCAGCTCGTCACCAGCAGCAGGTAGGGCAGATCGTGCGCGCGCGCGAGCACTTCGATGAACTGCAGAGAGGCCGGGTCTGCCCACTGCAGGTCGTCGAGGAATAGCACCAGCGGGTGCTGACGGTCCGCGAGCGCACTCAGCAGGCGCGCGAGCAGGCGCTGCCGGTTGGGGCCGTCCGGCGTGGCGCCGGGCGGCTCGGCGAGCGTGCCGGTGATGTGCGCGAGCTCCGGCAGTTGGCGCAAAAGCAGCACGAGATGGACGCCAAGGCGCGCCTGCAGGCGTTCCCGCCAGCGCGCGAGCTCGGCCGCTGACCCCGCCAGCAGCTCGCGGATCAGGCCCTGCAGCGCCTGCAGGATCGCGGCATAGGGTCGGTTGCGTCGATACTGCTCGAACTTGCCGCTCGCGAAGCGACTGCCGCCGGCGAGCAGGGTCTGGCGCAGCTCATGCACCAGGGTGGATTTCCCGACGCCGGTGTAGCCGCTGATCAGCAACAGCTCCTGGCCGCCGCGCGCGCAGCGTTCGCTCGCCTGCAGCAAGGCGGCCAGCACCTGCTCGCGGCCGTAGGGGCGCTGCGGGATGCGCAAGGTGGCGGCGACATCCTGCCGGCCTGGCGCGAATGGCGGCACATGCCCCAGCCGGCGCTGCGCCCGCAGGCACAGCGCAAGGTCGTGGATGAGGCCGTGCGCGGACTGATAGCGTTCGTCCGCGTCCTTGGCAAGCAGCTTCAACACGATCGCCGAGAGCGCCTCGGGCAGCTCGGGCACACGCAGCTGCGGCGAGCGCGGCGGCTTGGCGATGTGGCAATGCACGAGGTCGTCGGCGTTCTCGTCGGCGAAGGGCGGCGCGCCGGTGAGAAGCGCGTGGAGCGTCGCGCCGAGGCTGTAGAGATCGGCACGATGGTCGACGCTGCGATTGATGCGGCCGGTCTGTTCGGGCGCGATGTAGTGCAGCCGCGACGATGATTGGAGGGCGCCCGGGCCTGCGCGCCCGGTCGGCGGGGGGCGCAGCACGGGCAGGCCGTCCGCGCCGACCACGATGTGCGCCGGATCGATATGGCCATGCACCTGCCGCGCTGCATGCAGCGGCGCGAGCAGGCGCGCGATTGCGATGGCCAGCGCCGCTACCGCCTGCCACGCTTGCGGGCCGGCCGCGATCAGCGCCTGCAGCGGTTGGCCCGGGGGCTCGGGCTGGTGCGCCGGTCGCTCGCCCATCGCAGGCTTTCAGTCCAACTCGCCGGAAAACAGATAGCCCGCGCCGTGCGCGGTGAGGATGAAGCGCGGCGCAGCCGGGTCCTCGCGCAGCTTGCGGCGCAGGCGGCCGATGAGCACATCCACGCTGCGGTCGTTGGGCGTCCACTCGCGGTCATGAATCGCATCCATCAGCTGGTCGCGGCTCAACACCCGGCCGGCGCGCGTGAGCAGGGTGCGCAGCAGCTTGAACTCACCCTGAGGCAGGCGCTCCTCATGCCCGTCCGGCGCGATCAGCAGGCGCTTGTGCGCGTTCAGCGTCCAGCCCTCGAAGCGCCAGTCGGCATGCTCGGCGGCGTGCTGCTCGGCAAAGCGGGCGTCGGCCACGCGCCACAGCAGGTTCTTCACCCGCACCAGCAGCTCGCGCGGGTTGAAGGGCTTGGTGACGTAGTCGTCCGCGCCCAACTCCAGCCCCACGATGCGGTCCACCTCGTCGCCCTTGGCGGTGACGAGGATGATGCCCACCCGCGACGCGCCGCGTAGCTCGCGCGTGAGCGTGAGTCCGTCCTTGCCCGGCAGCGCGATGTCGAGCAACACGACATCCACACCTTCCGCCGCGACCCGCTCGACGAGATCGTCCGCACGCGCGGTCTCCAGCACCTCGTAGCCTTCCTTCGCGAAGTAGCTCGCCAGCAACGCGCGCGACGCCACGTCGTCCTCGACGATCAGGATGCGCGCGTTCGCGGATCTCGCTGAGCCCATGTGTCCTCCTCGGTGTGTTGACGCATGCCGACGCGCCACGGCCCGACCCTCTCGGTGGTCGGTGCTGGATGAGGGCGTCATTTTGTTTTACTCATCAAATATTGATGATATTGCATTTCCGCGTCTTCACTGCTTGATAAGGCCATGTTGATGCCACTTGTCCCGAAGGGCCGTGCCTACAGGGTGAGTGCTGCACCCCGCGTCCTCAACCAGTCCTTTCGCTGCCGATAGTCGGGCAGGACCTTGTCGAGCTCGTTCCAGAATGCGCTCGAGTGATCCCGATGATGCAGATGGCACAGTTCGTGGACGATGATGTAGTCGATGATGGTCAGCGGTGCCATCAGGCACTTCCAATGAAAGTGCAGGTCGCCCTCTCTATTGCAGCTGGCCCAGCGATGCCCCAGATCCCTGATCTGCACCTTCCCGGCTGTCACGCCCACCTTGGGCGAGAAGTTCGCCACACGGTTACGGATCCTCGGGAGGCCCTTTTCCGTGTAAAAGGCCTGGAACGCCTGCCGGGCAGCGTCGGCGCCGCCTCGCTCGAAAACGTCGCGCAGAAGAAGGAACCGCCCGTCCTTCAGCTTGAGCGCTTCGTTCTGATCATCCGTCCATTGCAGCCGGTAGCCACTGCCAAGGTAGAGAAAGGTCTCACCGCTGACCCATTCCCGCGCAACACGTGTTGCATTGAGATCACGCCACTCGGCCAGATTGCGATAGATCCACATGCGCTTGGCCAGAACGGTTTCATCCACCTGCTCGGGCGTCATCCGTTTGGGCGGGCGAACCGTGACGATGCCATCGCGCTCGATCACGATATCCGTGGTCTGGCGGTCCGAGCCCGGCAAGAGCTGGTACTGAATGTCACGCACCTGACGGCGTTGCATCACAGCCCCTTGGTCCGTGCCATATCGACCAGCTCGTCATGCCGGCTCTTGGCCAGCTTCATGACCTCCACGGCCACACGCTCCCGGTTGCGCTTCAGTTCTTCGATGCCGGTCTTGGCGATCTCGGTCTTGATCAGGCCGCGCACGCGCTTCTGTTTGTCCGGGTTCTGCCAGAAATCGATACTTGCAATGGTGTCCTGCAGAATCTCCACCGTGGTCTCCATCAATGCCTTGAATGCGGGCTTGTCGGCATCATCGATAGTGCCGCGCGCAAAGCCGAGCTGAACGATGTAGGCGTAGAAGGTCGTCGCCTCCTTGCTCATGCCGTCCTCACCCTGCTGACGGCCAGTGATGGCCTCCTTGCGCAGTTCAGCCAGTTTTTCGGCCAGCAGATCCCACTCGTCGTGGTGTTTCTCGATCAGCGCGTCGACCTTTTCCGACAGGCTCTTGTAGAAAGCCGGGTCCTCATCATGGTGAACCGTGCAGTGCTTGCGGATGGCGTGCTCCATCTCGCTGGCCTTGGCCTCGCTGTTCTGGCCTGCGTGGGCCGCCAATCGGTCGAGAAAGTCTTCTGCGAGCAGCTCGACCGGCGGCACCTTGGGGTTGATGCCCAGGCTGATCAGGTGCGCGTTGATCAGCGCCTTCACCTTTGCGCCCGCGTTGCCGAGGTCGAGGCTGGTGTCCTTGTAGCGTTCCTTGGTCACCTGCAGGATGTAGCCGAAGCGTTTTGCCGGCACGCGGTAGGGTTGTGCGGATGCGTTGGGCAGGATGATGTCCAGACTCATCAGAAACTTCTTCAGGTACACCTCGAAGTCGGCGCGTTTCTTGTCGTCCTTGAGCGCCTTCACCGCCTCATGCACCACGGCGGCCTCGGCGTCGAGATCGGGCAACTCGCCGTTCACGAAGGCCTGAATCTGTTTGATCCCCAGCGCGGTGAAGTGTTGAAGCAGGCGGTGATGACGCTCCTCCAGTACCGGCAATTCCGACGCGATGTTCTTCATCCCGTCGTGCAGTTCCTGTAGCTCGTCGCTCGCGGCATACAGGGTCAAGGCATCGGTCAGATGGTTGGCCAGGCCGATGTAGTCGACGATGTAACCGCGCTGCTTGCCCTTCCTCACGCGGTTGGTGCGGGCGATGGCTTGCAGCAGGGTGTGCTCGCGCAGCTTCTTGTCGATGTACATCACCTGCTCGATGGGCGCATCAAACCCGGTCAGCAGCATGTCGCACACGATCAGGAAGGCAATGCCGGTGTATGCCTTGTCCGGGTCTTCAAGATCGAAGCTGCGGCAGAAGTTCTCTACCGCGTTCATGCGCTGGGCTTCCTTGCGCGCCTGGGTGATGTAAGCCGCCTCATTGGTGCCGTCCGACGACACCACCACGGCCGTTTTCAGAAAGCGCAAGCGCTGGATCAGATCGCTATCCGGTGAGGCCTTGGCCTCTTCACTGGCCAAGCGTTCCGCCAATGCGGCCTTGATGCCGTTCTGATAACGAATGCACGCCAGCTTCGAATGGCACACCACCTGCGCCTTGAAGCCGTTGGGCAGGATGTTGTCGACGTAGTGCGCGACCAGATCACGTGCAATCGCGTTGATGCGGTTTTCCGCCTCCAGGATGTCGCCGGTCGCGCCGTACTTCTTCTTGATTGCCAGCAGCTCTTCTTCGCTGCGGTCGCGGAACAGGTCTTCGAAGGCTTCGTCGAAGGCGTGCTTTTCGTTCAGTGCGCTGTCGGCGGTTTTGCCTTCGTAAAGGATTTGCAGCGTTGCCCCGTCGGCTACCGCGTCCATCAACCGGTAGGTGTCGATGTACTCGCCAAAGCGCTTGTGGGTCTTCTTCTCGCCGTGGCGCTCGGTGATCAGCGGCGTGCCGGTGAAGGCGATGCGCGTGGCGTTGGGGAAGGCCTCGAACAGGTTGTCGCCCAGGTCGGAGCTTTGGGTGCGGTGGGCTTCGTCGATCATCAGGATGATACGGTCCGAGGTGTTCACCACGCCGAAGGTCTTCCCCGCAGGCATGGCCCGGTAGGTACCCAGTGCTTCCGCCACCGTGTTGGTCAGCGTCTCCTTGTGCTCCTGAAACTTGTGGACCATCACCATGCTGATGTCCGAGCTGTCGGTCGACAGATGCTGGCGCAGGCCGGCGCGGGTTTCGATCACATTCACCCGTCCGCCAATCAGGGTGGCGGTGTCGCCCAACTGCGCTTCCAGGTCTTGCCGGTCATTGACCAGCACGATCTTGTAGTCGGACAGGTCGCGGCTGGCGCGCAGCATCCGCGCCAGAAACACCATGGTCAGTGATTTGCCCGACCCTTGCGTGTGCCAGACCACACCACTGCGAGCCTGCGCTGTTCCACCCGTGCGCAGGCGTTCGACGATCCTGCCGGCCGCGCGGAATTGCTGGTAGCGGCATACCACCTTCACCCGTGGGCCGCCGTCGGTGTCCATGAATACGGTGCAGGTGCGCAGGATGTGCAGCAGGTTGGCCTTGTTCAACATCCCGGCAATCAACTGCTGCTGGGCATTCAACCCGCCCAGCGCGTCATCGTCGGCCGGGTGAAGTGTCTTCCAGGCATGGAAATGCTCTTCCCCCGAAGTGATGGTGCCGTAGTCGGCCTCCAGGCCGCAGCTGCGCACCAGCATCAGGCTGCCATGGAACAGTCGGGGCTCGCCCTCCTTCAAGCCGGAGGCCTCCGTTTCCTTGCGGCGGCGCATGTAGCGCTGCAGTTGCACGAAGGCTTCCTGCATCGGGTTGGCGCAGGTTTCCGAGCCTTTCTTGCATTCCACCACCACCAGCGGAATGCCATTCACGAACAGCACGATGTCGGGAATGATGAAGGCCTTCACGCAGCCCGGCGTGTCGATGCGAAACTGGTTGATGGCGTGGAAATGGTTGTTCGTGGGGTTGTGAAAGTCGATCAGCCGCACCACCGGGTCCGCTTCGCCGGTCAGCTCGTTCACATCGGCCTGAGCCTTGAACAGCAATGCCTGCACCGCCTCATTGGCCTCCAGCAGGGTGCGATTGGGCTGGCGCAGCAACTGGCTGCGCAAGTCGTCCAGCTGGCGGTCGGTGAGCCATTCACGCCCGTCATCGGTACGGTTGATCGCACGCACGGCACGGTCGAACACCTCCGGCAGCAGCCACTGGCGGAAGTTGCCGCGCAGGCTCGGGGTCGCATCCTGGGGCACACCGGTGCCCTGGTCGATCACCTCCCAGCCAAGCTCCGCAAGCTGTTGCAAGAAGGGGCGCTCGACCTCGGTGTATTCGCTCATTCGCCGCCCAATGCGCGAATCTTGCGCTCGATCTCGCGCAAGCGCGCCTCGTCGCTCGCGCGCGTCAATCGGGCTGCGTGCGGAACATTTTCCAGTTGTCGCTGCAGGAAAGCGCGCTCACTTCGCAGAAAATCGAGTTCCGTCGGGTTGAGCTCAAGGCGTTGCGGCTTCCCATCCTTCCAGACAACGGCGTACTGATTTAGGCGCTGTTTGCGTTCAAGGCATTTGCGCACTGCGGTCTGCAAGGCGGTCAGCATCTGCAGGGTCTCGGGGCTGGCGGCTTGGTGAACTTCGGTCATGGCTGCGCCTCCTTTTGCAGATGCTGATAGTGGGTGGTGTGAAGGATGGAGCGCGTTGCGCCCCGTTGTTCGAATATTGGCTCCGGTGCGGCATCGCTGTTCATGAAGCAACGACAGGCATCCACCTGTACGCTGAATGTGTTGAACAGGTTGCCCAAACTGCGGGCGAAGCGGCGTTCGATGTCCGCTACCGGGATGTTGTGCCCGCCGTGCGCCACGCGCTCAGCGACGCGCAATTTGGACATCGCCATGCTGGGCAGCGCCAGATAGATCAGCTCCACCCGCCAGCCTTCGGCCTGCAAACGGCGTACCAGCTTCAGGTAACTTCGCCCGGCCAGTGTGGTTTCAAACGCAAAGTTCTCACGCTGCGCAATGCAGCTTTCAATCTCGCGCAAAAACAAGCGGCTGGCGGCCAGTAGTTCGCGCTCGGGTGCCAGTGGCGACAAACCGGCCGCAATCAGATCGGCATTCACGAACCGTGAGCACTGCGCCACTTGCGGCAGGTATTCCAACGCGAAGGTCGTTTTGCCCGCACCGTTGGGCCCGGCGATGATCCAGCAGGTTGGCATCAGGCCCACTCCTTCAATCGTTCCAGGGCAATGCCCAGCGCCCGGTCGTCAAACAGACGATCCTTGCGGGCCGCAGCGCCCGGGCCACCGCGCCAGTGTTGCAGCCCCTCACGCACGGCGGGCACATTCGGCGCCACGTCTTCGCGGGCCAACAGCCAGTCCACGGTGGCCAGCAGTTCCATGCCGAAGGGAGATTCAAAACCGTCGATCAGCGCGCTAGTGGACTCCAGCGCGTGTGCGTAGGCCTTGGCCTCGCTCTTGAGGTAGCTCTGCACGATGGTCTTGCGCCCATCGTCGAACCAGATCACGTCCAGTGGATCGGCGTCGCTGATGCGCTTCTCGGAGTGCAGGTAGCTGCCATCCAGGTTGTTCAGCAAATGATCGAGTCGGTTGGCGTAAGGGCCGTACTTGTGAGCCACGAACCGCAGATTCAGCGGGTTATCGCCAGGATTGAAGCGCTCGATGGCCCGCTCCAGAAACCACGCCAGTTTCTGGATCTCCAGCAGGCTGCACTCCATGCCCAGCACCCAGTAGCGGCGCACCAGTTCGGCGATGAGCGCGCGGGCGGGGGTCAGCGCCTCAACACCTGCCCGCTTGGCCACGTTCTGGTATTGCTTGGTGGGCTCGAACACCAGGATGTCGATGTCCAGATCGCCCAGCGCCCGCTCTATCTGTTCGCGCACCTCGGCCCATTCCAGGCCACCATTGCCTGCGCCCAGCGGCGGGATGGCGATCGATTTGACCTCCTGTTCGATCAGGAAGCGCCGCAGATCCTGCAGACCGTCGATCACCCATTCCATGCGCGACGGCGCACGCCAGTGCTGCTTGGTCGGGAAGTTGACGATCCAGCGCGGGCCGTCCAGCTCGTGCACCTGTGTTACGAACATCTTGCCGGTCTGTACTTCCTTGGCCTTGCAGGCGGCGGCGTATCGGCGGAAGTTCTCGTCAAACCGTTCCTTGAACATCAGCGCGATGCCCTTGCCCATCACTCCAACGGTGTTGACCGTGTTGACCAGCGCCTCGGCGCGGGCCTCCAGCAAATTGCCTTGAGTGAACGTGATCATCAGAAGTACCACCCAGATCGGGCATGAACCGGCAGGTTCAGCTTGCGAGCCTGAACCTCTCGTTCGATGCGTTGTTGCAATGCTTCCGTATAGCACACGATGCCGCGCAGTCCGCTCACAGGCAAGTGCCGATGAATCAGGGCCTCGGCCTGATAGCGCTCGAATTTGGCAGGATCTTCCGGGTCTCGTTTGAAGTCCCGTCGCTGTAGCAAGGGCCAGTCGATTTTGCCGAGGTCGGCCAAGTCATCATAAAAATTCGCCCACTGGTAATAGGCGTGGCTGTCGGTGAACAGAAACCGCAAGCCCAGCGCGGCAATGTGGTGCAGGCTGGATACCAGGATCAGGATTTCCTCATTTGGCCGCTTCCGAATGCCGCCCCAGCCGGTGTGGATGTTGCGCAGCATGGGCGAAAACGGTGTGAAGTAGAACGGCACGTAGTCGTTGAGCAAGCCGCCAGGCGGGAGCGGCACCGGATGATTGGCGCGTTTCTCGATCAGCTCCGGGTTGCCGATTTGCACCCAGCCCGGCGCTTTCACCGCGCTGTTGCCGCAATGGAGGCCGTTCTCCAGAATCCACGGTAGATTATCGCGATGGACAATCCTCCAGATCAGCGCCTTCTGCGGGCTGAGGTTGGGATAGTGGTTAGCCATCGACCGCCTCCGGCTCTTCGACTTTCACGGGCACTTTGCCGGTGAGCAGATCGTGCATCAGCCCCTGTTTTTGTGCCAGCAGATTCGAACGCTTCAGCTGCTCGCTAGTAATTCGGCAAACTGCTATGTCAGCTCGCGCAATGATTCGGTCTTGCTCTTCAATATCAGGCCAGACGAATCTGAGTTGATTCAAGACATCGCTGTTCGCCACATCGCGTCCGCCGCTATTTACACGAGCGCGAATCTGCGCCTTGATCCTCGAGTCACTGGCAAGTGCCATCTGGACAAGGTCTGGCCTTGCGCGATTTTCATCGACAGCAATTCGCATCAGATTAGAAGACATGATCCACCCAGCCTGTTCGGCACGAACTACGACGGATCGCCCAACATCCGCGACACGCGAGAAAACAACATCTCCAGCTTTCAGTTGGAAGTCGAGCAATCGCGCTGCGTCTCTGCTGTCCACAAACAGAAGTTCATCATCGGTAAATACGCCTTCGCCAAGAGCGCCAATCGTAATGACTGGATGTCCGTGAGTACGCCAATGTTCGCCCTTGAGCGCTGATCCAAAAGGTCCTGTTCGTATCCAGTGCGTTCCTTGCCGACCTTTAGCCGCAAGGCCTGCAACTTCCCACTCCCTCGGAATCCACCCGATCGCCGTTTCCCGATACGACTCGGGTGCCTGCTCGCGCGGCGGGCGCAATTGGCCGTTGGGTAAAACGCCACGGGTGAACAGGTCGTGCATCAGGCCGGCCTTGATCTGCTGGTATTTGGCGATCAGGGCTTCGGTTTTTTCGATGGCAGTGTCGATGCCGTCCAAAACTTCCGCCATTCGTTTCTGAATCTTCTTAGCAATCGGCAGCCGAACAATGTGTCGCTCTAAGTCCGAGCGAACGATGCCATTGATGCTAGTGCCCTGATTGAGTTTCTTCAGTTCATTCAGTTCCTTGCCTAGCAGATGGTAAATAAACTTTGCATCTACTTTTGAGGCATCAAGATACACGCCCGTGATGTCTTGGCTGATGGCGATATCACAGGGAGCGATAGCCAGCTTTCCAACACCGGTTCGAGTCACCACCAAGAGGTTTCCTTGCTGCACAACCGAAGTCGCGCTGCTGCGAATACCCATCAAGGACACATGCCTCCGGAACTCACCGATACCGCGTTGCGTGAAGTCTGCGCCCGTAATCCAAGGGATCTCGCCGTTCCAGTAGGCCGGATTACCAGTGTCAGGGGTACCGCCGTTCACAATACGGGCGCAAATGCTGCCGAAAGGCACTTCGCGCCACGAAGTTTCGCAACGCTCACGCATACCCCAACTCCACAAGGAAATCCTGCAACGCCTTGGCCGCATCATCGCGTGCGGCCTCGATCTGCTTGGCCGTAACGGCGTACTTGCCCCACAGGTTTTCAACGGCGGCGATGCAGGCGCGCTGATCCGCCTGCAGGTATTGCCGATAGCTCTCGAACAGCAGCTTGCCCAAGCGTTCGACGATGACCTGCCGTGCCTCGTCATTGCTGATCTTCAGGCGCGCCTGCTCCACCAATTCGTCCTTCTTGGCCTCGGTGGACTTGATGGCGGCCTTCAGCGTCTTGGCTTCATCTTCCAGCGCCTTGTGCGTGGCCAGCTTGGATTCGATGCGTTCGGCGGTGGCCTTGGCCTGCTGGCCTGCAGCCATGGCGACTGCGATCACTGAAGCGAACGTGGAAGCGTGGCCGACAGAGGCGGCGAGATCGAGGACGCGCTGGCCGTTGGTGAACTGGGCCTCCTTGGCGGTGAAACCATCGCTGCAGTGGTGCGCCTTGTCCGTGCCCTTGGGCAAACGCCCCGCCACCTTGATCTCGGAGAACAGGTCACCCACGGCACCCTTGAGCGTCTTTAGCTGGGCCTTCCATTCGGCGTTGGCTTCCTTGAGTTCGTCCTTGAGGGTTTTCACCTCATCGGAAGGCAGGACCCCGGTGTCGTCAGTATCTTCAAAATCCTCTTCGCTGGCGGCGGCGAACAGGGCTTGCAACTCGGCGAGGCGGGCGAGCTGTTGCTCCAGCTCTGCCAGCACCTCAGGGAACTGGCTGTGCAGGATGTCTTCGTCCGGGATCAGCTCCGGCCCCCAGCCGCTGGCCGCGATGGATTTGAAGTCGGACACCAGGCCCTTGTAGTAGTTGGCGAAGGCGCCGCGGACCTGATAGCGGTTGAGCAGATGCTGGTCGGCAAAGGTGCGCTCGATGCTGTCGAGCAGGGTGGCGCGCACGGCGTAGACGTTGCGGCCGGTGGCGTGTTGGTTGTCGGCATCCGGCGCCAGCGCCTCGATGACGGGCAGGTGCTGCTGCCACCAGGCGGCCAGGTCGGCCATGAATTGGGCGTGGCGCTGGGTGACGCCGGGGTGCTTGTTGATGTGCGGGGCGATGTCGCGCTTGTCCGCCAGTGCCGCAGCGAAGTCGGCATACCAGGTGCCGTGCGTGGCGGTGACACGCGGGACAAAGAGACTTTCGCGCAGGCCGGCGTAGTTTTGCCAGAAGTGGCCCAGGGCATCGATCTCGCTCACAGGTACGCCGCCATGCAGATGGGCGCGCACATCGTGAGGTTCCGGCGGCGGCGCATTGTCCACATAGCGGCGGATGTTGCAGTTGTAGTCCTCCGCCCTGATCTTGGCCACCGGCACGCGTCTGGCGTAGGCGTCGATGTTCTGCCCGGCGCGGTAGGCGTGCACGATCTTGTCGATATCTTCCGGCCGCAGGTGGTTCTGTGCCTTGCCCTCGCGGTATTCCCGGTCGGCGTTGATGAACAGCACATGGTCACGCTGTTGGGCGCCATCCTTGTTCAACACCAGGATGCACGCGGGGATGCCAGTGCCATAGAACAGGTTGCCGGGCAGGCCGATGACCGCTTCGAGATAACCCCGGTCGATGAAGTACTGGCGCGCCTCGCGCTCCTCACCGCCGCGGAACAGCACGCCGTGCGGCATGACGGTGGCCATGCGGCCATTGCTCTTGAGCACGGCCAGCATGTGCTGCACGAACATCAGGTCGGCCTTCTTGCCCTTTTCCGGCATCCAGACGTGAAAGCGACCGGGGTAAGCGATGGGCTCCTTCTTCTTGGCGCCGCTGCCGTCGTCCCTGGATCTGGTTCTGGCGTAGTTCTGGCTGAAGGGCGGATTGGCGAGCACACGGTCAAAGCGGCGCAGCTCGTTGTTTTCGTCTTTGTGCTGCGGGTCGGCCAGGGTGTCGGCGTTGCGGATGTCGGCGTGCGAGATGCCATGCAGCAGCATGTTCATCTTGCAGATGGACCAGGTGGTGCCCATCTTTTCCTGCCCGTTGAGCGACAATTCGCCCGGATCGCCGCCGCACTCGCGCACATAGTCGCGCGCCTGGATCAACATGCCGCCCGATCCCACCGTCGGATCGTATACGCTCATGCCTTCCCTGGGATCGCATATCTCGACGCAGATGCGCACCACCTCGGCCGGGGTGTAGAACTCGCCCGCCTTCTTGCCCGCCGAATCGGCAAAGTGCTTGATCAGCCATTCGTAGGCGGCGCCAAGCAGGTCGGGGAACTCGAAATCATCATCCCGCAGCGGGATTTTCTCGAAGTTCTGGATGAAGTCGACCAGGGTGTCGTCATCCAGCGTGTTCTGACCGATCTTGCGGTTGAAGTTGATGGTGCCCTTGAGCACGTCCTGCAGTGCATCGGCGTTCTCTTCTTCAAGCGCTTCCAGCGCCTTGTTGAGTGCAGAGCCGACGTTTTCCTTGATGTGCTTGAGCGGCGGGTGGCGGATGGGCTCCGGCTTGCCGTCCTTTCCCGTGCCCCATTCGAACCAGGGGTCGTTCCAGCGGGCACGCGGCGGCACGAAGAAGTACTTACCGAAGTATTGGTCCGGGTCCTCCAGGCTGAGGGCGATGTCAGCGTCGGACAGGCCGGCAGCCGCCCCCTCCTTGCGGATCTCCGCGCGGCGCTGATCGAAAAGATCGCTCGCACGTTTCAGGAACAGCATGCCGAAAATGTATTCCTTGTACTCGCTCGCATCCATGTTGCCGCGCAGGTCGTCGCAGGCGGTGAGGAGAAGGCTCTCGAGACGGGCAAGGGTCAGTTTGGCGGATGGCATTGTCAGGGATGTCTGGATTCGTGGGGAGTGCGCCGGCGTCGAAGCGGACAACCGGATCCTCCGGGCATGAGCCGGGCACAACTATAGCGGCAGCGCACACCGGCGTGCAGCATTGCGATGCCCAGGGGTGGCACCCGTGTTGCGGACGCCGCGTGGTGACAAGGCCGAATTGTGATCCGTTTGTTACAAGCTCGCACAACTTCGAACAAATCGCGCCAAGTTGGTTTACCACGAACGACTATCGTCACAAGCATTCCGGCGCGTGGGTCGCATTGCGGCTGTCGTGATCGGGCGAGCCACGCGGCGTGAAGGCTGCGGACCATCAACAGACGAGGAGCGACGGCTTTGTTCAACCACACATTCCTACCTGCGGTCCTGGGGGCGGGTTTCGCGGCCCTGGCCCTGTCGGCGGGGCCTGTTGCCGCGGCGGAGGGCGGCGAGGCGCTGATCCGCAAGAACTGCACGTCCTGTCACACCGAGGAGCGCCCCGGCGCGTTCTCGCGCATCGAGGGACAGCGCAAGACGCCCGAGGGCTGGCAGATGTCGATCAACCGCATGGAGCATCACAACGGCTTGAGGATCCCTGCTGCCGACAAGCGCACGATCATCCAGTACCTCGCGGACACGCGCGGGCTCGCGCCGGCCGAGGCCGCGCCGTGGCGCTACCTGCTGGAGCAGGACACCAACCGGGTGGAGGCGGTGGCCGACGAATTCTCACAGATGTGCGCGCGCTGCCATTCCGGCGCGCGCTTCGGCCTGCAGCGGCGCAGCGTGGATGAGTGGCGCCTGCTCGTCCATACGCACATCGCGCAGACGCCCACGCTGGAGCTGCAGGCGATGTCGCGCGACCGGCCGTGGTTGAAGCTCGCGCTCGAGGAAACCGCGCCGCAGCTCGCCGCCGCCTTCCCCCTCGAGAGCGATGCCTGGCGTGACTGGCAGAAGGCCGCCAAGCCGGAGCTCGCCGGGCAGTGGCGGCTGGTCGGTTTCGTGCCCGGCAAGGGCGCGTTCGATGCGCGCATGACGGCTACCGGAAGCAATGCCGAGGGCTACGCGCTGAAGCTGGAGGGCCGATACCTGGATGGCCGGCCGCTCGCCGGCAGTGGCACAGCGCGTGTCTTTACCGGCTACGAGTGGCGCGGCACCCTGGTTGTGGATGGCGTGGCGATGCGCCAGGTGTTGGCGGCCGATGCCGATGGCGCGCGCATGAGCGGCCGACAGTTCGCGAAGGACGCGCGCGAGATGGGTGGCGCGCTGACCGCGGTGCGTGAGGACGGCGCGAGCCGGGTGGTGGCGATGCTGCCGCAGCGGCTGCGCGCGGGCGAGACCGGCACGCTCACCATCATCGGCTCGGGCCTGTCCGGCAAGGTGTCGCTCGGCGCCGGGGTGAAGGTGGTCGAGGTCGTGTCGCGCGACGCCGACCGCGTGGTGGTGCGCGCACGCGCGCAGGGTGAAGGTGGCCTGCGTGACGTGACGGTGGGCAAGGCGCGCGCGCCCGGCATGCTGGCGGTGTACGAGCGCATCGCGCGGGTCGAGGTGCAGCCGGCCGACGCGGTCGCGCGCATCGGTGGCCCGGCGGAGGCGCAGATGGAGAAGGTGCGTGTCGCCTATCGCGCGATGGCCTATGCCGAGACGCCTGCGGGCGAGCTCCCGCTCGGCGAGGTGCCGGTGGCGTGGTCGATCGCGCCCGCGGACGAGACCGCCGAGCACGAACAGGATCATGTGTATGCCGGCGCTATTGACGCGACAGGCGTGTTCACCCCGGGCGATGCCGGACCCAATCCTGCGCGCATCAAGTCGGGCAGCAACGTCGGGCGGCTGCAGGTGGTGGCCAGCGCGCTCGATGGCGGCACGGCGGTGGAAGGGCGTGGCAAGCTGCTGGTGGCGCCGCCCGACTTCGTGCGCCGCGTGCTCGACTGAGCCGGGAGACGACACATGGCAACGATGACCCTGGTGCGGCCCAACATGCACCGTGTTGCATTGGACGAGCGCGCGCTGCTGTTTCACGTGCCCACCAGCAGCCTGTTCGAGCTGGATGCGGTGGGGCGCGACGTGCTCGCCCTGTTCGAGGCGAATGCGCAGGTGGATGCGGCGCTGGTGCGCGAACAACTCGGCGGTGCGCACCGGCCGGAGGCGCTGGTCGATGCGCTGTCCGAGTTCCGCACGTTGGGCGTGGTGGCGGACAGCGGCAAGGGCGTGGCGATCAACCCGCTACCCGCCGAGGTGACGCGCTTTCCGCTCACCACCGTGGTGCTCAACGTCAACACCGGCTGCAACCTCAGTTGCACCTACTGCTACAAGGAGGATCTCGACACGCCCTCGCGCGGCCGGCGCATGGCCTTCGACACCGCGCGCGACTCGATCGAGATGCTGCTCGCCGAGTCGCCCGACCAGCCGCGCTACAACGTGGTGTTCTTCGGCGGCGAGCCATTGTCGAACATGCCGTTGATCCGCGAGGTGGTCGCCTGGGCCGGGCCGCGCTTCGCCGCGCATGGTGCGCAGGTGGATTTCAGCCTCACCACCAACGCGACCTTGCTCACCGATGCGCTGATCGACTGGTTCGACGCCCACCGCTTCGGCCTCACCGTATCCATGGACGGCCCGCGCACGCTGCACGACCGCAACCGCAAGACGGTGGGCGGGCAGGGCACCTACGACGTGGTGCGGCGCAAGGTGGATGCGCTGCTCGCGCGCTACCGCTCGCGCCCGGTGGGCTGCCGGGTGACGCTCACCGCGGGCGTCACCGACGTCGAGACGATCTTCGATCACTTGCACGGCGAGGTCGGTTTCGGCGAGGTGGGCTTCGGCCCGGTCACCTCGGGCGATATCTCCACCTTCAACCTCTCCGGCGAGGAGATGGTGACGGTGTTCGATGGCCTGAAGGCGCTCGGCCGGCGCTATGTGGATGCGGCGCTGGCCGGGCGCGGGCTGGGATTCGGCAACATGCATCAGCTCATGACCGACCTGCACGAGGGCAACAAGAAGCAGCTGCCCTGCGGCGCAGGCGTGGCCTTGCTGGCGGTGGATGGCAACGGCGGCATCAACCTGTGCCACCGCTTCACCGGCTCGTCGCTGCCCACCTTCGGCAACGTGAAGGAGGGGCTTGACAAGCCGCGCCTTGCCCAGTTCATTGCCAAACGCCTGGACCGCAGCGACACCGGCTGCAGCACCTGCCGCATCCGCAACATCTGCTCGGGTGGCTGCTACCACGAGAGCTACGCCAAGTACGGCGACGCCAGCCACCCGTCCTACCACTACTGCGATCTGCTGCGCGACTGGGTCGACTTCGGCATCGAGGCCTATGCCCGCATCGTGACCGAGCAGCCGTCGTTCCTTGCGAAATTCGTTTCTCCCAGGAGGAGTGCCGCATGAAACACCTCAAGTCCCTGAACAACAAGGCCCGCCTGCTCGACGAGGCAGTCGCGGCCGGCCGCACCGAAGAGGTGGTGGCGATGCAGACGGTGGTGGGTTGCACCGCCACCGCCGACCCGGGCTGGGAGCTCGACGCCTTCGGCGGACTGGGTTCGCTGTGCCAGCCCATGGAGGCGGATCTCTACGGTTGCGCGGATGCCTGCTGGTGGCCGGCGCAAGTCCCGGACACGATGAACCGCTATACCGACTGGGCCATGGACGCGCCTCACGCGAGCGGTGACTGGCGCAAACTGGACGGCATATTCGAGGATCAGGAATGAGGAGCCCCAATACCATGTCGGAAAAGAAACCAACGCGCGCCGCGCAGGGCGTGGCCTTACTCGGTGCCGCGCTCCTGCTCGGCGGTTGCGCCGGCAGCGGCGCGCTGCGGGCGGACGCCGAAGCCGGCGACTATCTCCTCACCGTGACCCGGCCGGGGCACCTGCAGGTGATCGACGCAGCCTCGCACAAGCTGCTGCGCCGCTGTGACGTGCCCGGGCGCTTCGGCTCGGGCGCGCTCGCGCCGTCTCCGGACGGGCGCCGTGCCTATGTGCTGAGCAATGCCTGGGAGGATGTGGTCGGCTTCGATCTCGCGACCTGCGAGGTGGTGTTCTCGGCGAAGCAGTCCGCTGGGCCCGTGCATGTGAAGAGCTTCCAGTCGATCGCGGTGAGCCCGGACGGCAAGGAGCTCTACACGGTGAAGAACGCGGTGGAGCACAAGGCCGATCGCATGCAGGTGCTGGAGCCCCAGCTCGCGGTGTACAACATCGCCGACGGGCTGGGGGCGAAGCCGGTGCGGAGCTTCCCGGTGCCGCGGCGCATCACCAAGATCGCCGCCACCGGCACCGGCGAGGTCATCCTCGGCGGCGCCGACCTGCAGGCGATCGATGTGCACAGCGGCGCGATCCGCACCGTCAGCGCGCTCGCGAGCTGGGAGCGTGGCCCGGGCTGGGCGCCGCCGGACGCCTTCGCGATGCACTCGCAGGGCGAGCATGTGGGCGAATACGTGATGCCCTACGTGACCGCGCAGTTCAAGGACGACAAGCAGGATCCGGCGACGGCCGACTGGTGGTGGGGCATGAGCCGCGTCGATCTCGCGACCGGCAAGGCCGAACAGTCCGAGATTTTCCCGTTCGAGTTCATCGTGTTCACGATCGTGTCGGACCCGCGCGACCGCAACATCTTCTACGGCGCGTTCAACACTGTCTCCAAGCACGACGTGGCGAAGAAGGAGACGCTCGCCAAGGTGGATCTCGACCGCACCTACTACGCGATCAACATCTCGCGCGACGGCAGGAAGCTCTATATAGGCGGTGGCAGCAACCAGATCTCGGTGCATGACTCCGAGACCCTGGCGCAGGTGGATACGATCACGCTGTCCGGCGACATGGCGACATCCGACCTGCGCATCGCGCACCGGGGGCGCTGAACGCTGCGGTCCGGCCGGGATTCGCCGGCCGGAGTGCGACCTCCGGACTCAGTTGGGGCGCTGTGGCAGGTTCTTCATCATGTCGCCAAGATCCATGCCCATCATCTCGACGTCACCGGGCTTCTGGCCCGGCTTGCACGGGCCGACCCACTTCGCCTGCATCTTCATCGTGGCCTTCTGCATGCCCTGCAGCGGCGGGTCGTAGGTCGAGACGATCTCACCTGCATAGTTTCTGGAGAAGTCACCGGTGAAGGCGCCCTTGACCGTGGCGCGGCTGCCTTCGGCCTGACATTCGCCCTCGAAGAGCACCCGGTTGGGGCCATCCATGCGGTACTGCTGCTTGCCGCACTCCATGTCCTGCTCCTGCATGGCGAGGTCGTCGCTGCGTTCGTCGATGCAGGTCTGGACGCTCATCGTCATGCCGCCCATCTCGACCATGGTGTTCGACATCTGCCACAAGCCCGGTTCGCGCTTGGGGAGGTCGGGTGGCAACTGCGCGAAGGCGGGCAGGGCGAGGGTGAGCAGGGTCGTCGCGATGGTAGGGCGCATGCTTCGTCTCCTTGGTGGTGGGCGGGGAGGGGCCGGATGCATCCGGCCCGCACATGTCATGTGTTGCAGGCGTGCCGGCATGCCATGAGCGCGACGCGCAGTCGGGGGCGGTCAGCCCTCCAGCTTGCGCTTCAGGATCTCGTTCACCTGCGCAGGGCTGGCCTTGCCGCGGCTCACCTTCATGACCTGGCCGACCAGGGCGTTGAAGGCCTTATCCTTGCCGGCGCGGAACTCGTCCACCGACTTCTGGTTGGCGGCGAGCACCTCGTCGATCATAGCCTCGATCGCGCCGCTGTCGGTGACCTGGCGCAGGCCCTGCTGGTCGATGATCGCATCGGCGCTGGCGCCCTCGCCATTCCACAGTGCCTCGAACACCTTCTTGCCGATGTTGTTGGAGATGGTGGCGTCGGCGATGCGCGCGACCAACCCGGCGAGTTGCTGCGGGCTCACTGGCGAGGCGCTCACGTCCAGCTCGGCCTTGTTGAGGCGCGCGGCGAGATCGCCCATCACCCAGTTTGCGCAAGGCTTGGCGAGTGAGGTGCCGGCGGCCTCGACCGTGGCCTGGTAGTAGGCGGCGAGCTCGCGCGAGGCGGTGAGTGTGGCCGCGTCGTAGGCAGACAGGCCGAAGCTGTCGATGAAGCGCTGGCGCATCGCCGCGGGCAGCTCGGGCAGGGTGGCGCGCACCGCGGCGATCCACTCCGGCGAGATCACCAGCGGCAGCAGGTCGGGGTCGGGGAAGTAGCGGTAGTCGTGCGCGTCTTCCTTGGTGCGCATCACCCGCGTCTCGCCGCGCTCAGGGTCGAACAGCACGGTGGCCTGCTGGATGCGGCCGCCGTCCTCGAGGGTGTCGATCTGCCACTGGATCTCGTAGTCGATCGCCTGCTGCAGGAAGCGGAAGGAGTTGAGGTTCTTGATCTCGCGTCGGGTGCCGAGCGGTGCGCCGGGGCGGCGTACCGACACGTTGGCGTCGCAGCGGAAGGAGCCTTCCTGCATGTTGCCGTCGCAGATCTCGATCCAGCGCACCAGCGCATGCAGGCTGCGCGCGTACGCGACTGCCTCGGCGGAGGAGGACATGTCCGGCTCGGAGACGATCTCCAGCAGCGGCGTGCCGGCGCGGTTGAGGTCGATGCCGCTCATGCCGTGGAAGTCCTCGTGCAGGCTCTTGCCGGCGTCTTCCTCGAGGTGTGCGCGGGTGAGGCGCACCGTCTTCTCGTAGGCCTTCTCCCCTTCGCCGACGCGGATCAAGAGCGCGCCGCCCTGCACCACCGGCAGCTCGAACTGGCTGATCTGGTAGCCCTTGGGGAGGTCGGGGTAGAAGTAGTTCTTGCGCGCGAAGATGCTGCGTGGTGCAACCTCGGCGCCGATCGCGAGGCCGAAGCGGATCGCCCGCTCGACCGCGCCGCGGTTCAGCACCGGCAGCACGCCGGGCAGGGCGAGGTCCACCGCGCTGGCCTGGCGGTTGGGTTCGGCGCCGAAGGCGGTCGAGGCGCCGGAGAAGATCTTGGAGACGGTGGTGAGCTGGGCATGGACTTCGAGTCCGATCACCACTTCCCAGTCGTTTCTGCTCATGCTGTCAATCCGTGTGGTGGTCAGTCGGCGAGCGCGGGGCGGCGGGTATGCCAGTCGGTCGCCTGCTGGAAGCGGTGCGCGGTGTTCAAGAGGCGCGCCTCGGAGAAATAGTTGCCGACGAGCTGCAGGCCCACCGGCAGGCCGTCGCTGCCGAAGCCGCAGGGGTGCGACAGGCCGGGCAGGCCGGCGAGGTTGAGCGAGATGGTGTAGATGTCCGACAGGTACATCTGCACGGGGTCGTCGGATTTCTCGCCGATGCCCCAGGCGGTGGTCGGGCTGGTCGGGCCGGCGATCACGTCGCAGGCCTCGAAGGCGCGCTGGAAATCCTCGGCGATGAGGCGGCGCAGCTTCTGCGCCTGCAGGTAGTAGGCGTCGTAGTAGCCGTGCGAGAGCACATAGGTGCCAACCAGGATGCGGCGCTGCACTTCGGCGCCGAAGCCTTCGGCGCGGCTCTTGCGGTACATGTCGTCGAGGTCGGTGTAGTCCGCCGCGCGGTGGCCGTAGCGCACGCCGTCGAAGCGCGACAGGTTGCTCGAGGCCTCCGCCGGGGCGATCACGTAATAGGCGGGGATCGCCAGCCGTGCGTTCGGCAGCGACACCTCAACGGTCACCGCGCCGAGTGCGCGATAGGTATCGAGCGCGGTCTCCACGCCGGCGCGCACGTCATCCGCCATGCCTTCGCCGAAGTACTCGCGTGGCAGGCCGATGCGCAGGCCGGCGAGCGGCTTGTCGCCTTCGACGGATGCATCGATGAGCCGGGCGTAGTCCTCTGCCGGACGCTCCAGGCTGGTGGAGTCGCGCGCATCGAAGCCCGCCATCGCGCAGAGGAGCCGTGCCGCATCCGCCGCGCTGGCGCCGAAGGCGCCGCCCTGATCGAGCGACGAGGCGTAGGCGATCATGCCGTAGCGCGACACCGCGCCGTAGGTGGGTTTGATGCCGGTGATGCCGCACAGCGCCGCGGGCTGGCGTACCGAGCCGCCGGTGTCGGTGCCGGTGGCGATCGGCACCATGCGCGCCGCCACCGCGATCGCCGAGCCGCCCGACGAGCCGCCGGGGATGCGCTCGGTGTTCCAGGGGTTGCGTGCCGGGCCGTAATGCGAGTTCTCGTTGGAGGAGCCCATCGCGAACTCGTCCATGTTGGTCTTGCCGAGCATCACTGCGCCGGCGGCGCGCAGCTGGCTCACCACATGGGCGTCGTAGGGGCTGACGAAGTTCGACAGCATGCGCGAGCCGCAGGTGGTGAGCACGCCCTCGGTGCAGAAGACGTCCTTGTGCGCGAGCGGGATGCCGGTGAGCGGCCCCGCCTCGCCGCGCGCGATGCGCGCATCGGCCGCCCGTGCTGCGGCGAGTGCGCCGTCGGCATCCACGGTGATGAAGGCGTTGAGCTGCGGATTGAGGCGGGCGATGCGGTCGAGGAAGAGCTGTGCGAGCTCCACACTGGAGACCTGGCGCTGGTCGAGCGCATGGCGAAGTTCGGTGAGGCTGGCGTTGATCATGATCTGGGTATGCCTGATGGAACGTGGCGGTGCCTGGCTACAGGCGCCCGCATGCCGTGAACGGGGCGGTGCTTACTCGATGACCTTGGGCACCAGGTAGAGCCCGGCCTCGGTGCTGGGTGCGATGCGCTGGTAGGCGTCGCGGAGGTCGGCCTCGGTGACGGCGTCCGGGCGCAGGCGCTGGGCGACGTCCTGTGGATGACTCATCGGCGCAACGCCGGTGGTATCGACCGACTGCATCTCCTCGATCAGCGCGAAAATGCCATTGAGTTTGTTGCGGGTGGCGTCGGCCTGGGCTTCGTCAAGCTGCAGGCGGGCGAGGGTGGCGATGCGCTGGATTTGTTCGCTGGTAAGGGACATGTCGTAACAAAAGCTGCTTAATCCACAAAGATTTGTAGGTTATCATACCCGTTTTTCGTCAGGTCTGGCGGGCTGCGCCGCGCCCCTGCCTGACGCTCGATCTCACCGGTTTCGGAAAGTCTCCATGTTCGGTTTCCTGCGTTCCTATTTCTCCAGCGACCTTGCCATCGATCTCGGCACCGCGAACACGCTCATCTACGTGCGCGGCAAGGGCATCGTGCTCGACGAGCCCTCGGTTGTCGCGATCCGCACCGAAGGCGGGCCCAACGCCAAGCGTACGATCCAGGCGGTGGGTGCGGCGGCCAAGCAGATGCTCGGCAAGACGCCGGGCAACATCACCGCGATCCGCCCGATGAAGGACGGCGTGATCGCCGATTTCGTCGTCACCGAGCAGATGATCAAACAGTTCATCAAGAAGGTGCACGACTCGCGCATGTTCTCGCCCAGCCCGCGCATCATCATCTGCGTACCCTGCGGCTCCACCCAAGTTGAACGTCGCGCGATCCGCGACGCGGCGCTTGCGGCCGGCGCGAGCCAGGTATATCTGATCGAGGAGCCCATGGCGGCGGCGATCGGTGCCGGGCTGCCGGTCTCCGAGGCCACGGGTTCCATGGTGGTAGACATCGGCGGTGGCACCACCGAGGTCGGTGTGATCTCGCTCGGCGGCATGGTGTATAGCGGCTCCGTGCGGGTGGGCGGTGACAAGTTCGACGACTCCATCGTCAACTACATCCGCCGCAACTACGGCATGCTCATCGGCGACACCACCGCCGAGAACATCAAGAAGAGCATCGGCTCGGCCTTCCCCGGTTCGGAGGTGCGCGAGATCGAGGTGCGCGGCCGCAACCTCGCCGAAGGTATCCCGCGCAGCTTCACGATTTCCAGCAACGAGATTCTCGAGGCGGTCACCGAGCCGCTGAACCAGATCGTCTCGGCGGTGAAGATCGCGCTGGAGCAGACCCCGCCGGAGCTCGGCGCGGACATCGCCGAGCGGGGCATGGTGCTCACCGGTGGCGGCGCGCTGCTGTCGGACCTCGACCGCCTGCTGATGGAGGAGACCGGCCTGCCGGTGTTCGTCGCCGACGAACCCCTCACCTGCGTGGCGCGCGGCTGCGGCATGGCGCTCGAGAAAATGGACACCCTCGGCTCCATCTTCACTCCCGAGTAAGTCATGACGAATGGGCCGGTGTGCTTCATGCCCACCCGGCCACTCGTCTGTTGAGCAGCCCCGATGTCGCTGGTTGGTCACCCGTCCCCGCCCGTCTTCAGCCGCGGCCCGTCCCGTCACACCCGGTTGATGCTGCTGGTGCTCGTCTGCCTGATGATGCTGGTTGCGGACCTGCGCTTCCGCTATCTGGAGGTGGTTCGGCAGGGGCTCACCGTGGTCATGCATCCGGTGCAGCTCGTCGCTTCGGCGCCGGTGGATTTCGTGCGCAATGCGGCCGTCTATTTCGCCACCTTGGTCGAGGTTCAGATGGAGAACGCCGAGCTGCGGCGCAACCAACTGCAGGCGGCGCAGCGGCTGCTGCGCTTCGAGGCACTGGAACGCGAGAACGCCGAGTTGCGCCGTGTGCTCGGTATGGCCGAGTCGCTGAAGGTGCGCAGCGTGGCGGCGGATATTCTCTACGATGCGCCGGATCCGTTCGCGCGCAAGGTCATCATCGACCGCGGTGCGGGCAGCGGGGTCGAGGCGGGCATGGCGGTGCTCGACGCCGACGGCATGATCGGCCAGGTCACGCGCGTCTACCCGGTGCAGGCGGAGGTGACGCTGCTATCCGACAAGAACCAGTCCGTACCGGTGCAGGTCGAGCGCAGCGCGCTGCGCGGCGTGCTCTTCGGCAACGGCAAGGGGCCGCTGGAACTGCGCTTCATCCTTGCCGACGCGGATGTCCGGGTGGGTGACCGACTCGTGACCTCCGGTCTCGACGGGATCTTCCTGCCAGGGCTGCCGATCGCGACGGTGACGAGCGTTTCGCCGGATTCCGATGGCTTCATGGATATCCTCGCCGAGCCGGCAGGCCGTGTGGATCGTGCGATACAGGTGCTGGTGCTCGGGCGTGACGCACGGCCGCAGGCCAGGCCCGATCCGGCCGACGCCTTGCCTGTGGCGCCAGAGCCCCTTCCCACGCCTGAGCCCACGCCTCAGCCGACCCCCGTGGTTACGCCGAAACCGGCGGCGAAGCCCGCCGCACGCAAGGGAGGCTGAGCCATGCAGCCCACGCATCGCTCGAACCGCATCCTGCAGCCGGCGAAGACCTGGTTCATCTACCTGTCGCTGATCGTGGCGCTGGTGCTGTGCTACATCCCGACCGGACGCACGCCCGGGGTGCCGGACTGGGTGGCGCTGGTGCTGATGTTCTGGTGCATCCGTGAGCCGCAGCGCATGGGTATGGGGGTGGCGTTCGTTGCCGGTATCCTGATCGACATCGGTCAGGGGGCGGCGATGGGGCAGCATGCGCTCGCGTACGTGATCCTGGCCTATCTGTCGGGTGCCGTCTCGCGTCGTCTGCTGTGGTTCGATTCGCCCCGTCAGGCGATCCACATCCTGCCGCTGCTGCTGCTTGCGCAGGGGATCATGGTGGTGGTGCGCCTGATCGCCGGGGCGGAGTTTCCAGGGTGGTGGTATTTCGCCTCCAGCATCTCGGGGGCGGCCCTGTGGGCGCCATTGAGCTTCATCCTGTTGCTGCCGCAGTATCGCCCCGTCGAACGTGACGACAACCGGCCGATCTGACGTGTATCGATTGCAATGACCGAGTTCCAGCATCCCAAGGAGGCCCTGTCCGCGTTCCGGCGGCGCATCGTCGTGGCCTTGCTGTTCGTGCTGGTGTGCTTCGGCTTGCTCGCGGCCCGTTTCCACCACCTGCAAGTGGTGCGCTACGACTACTACCACTCGCGTGCGGAAGGTAACCGGATCGCGCTGCTGCCGGTGGTGCCCAACCGCGGCATCATCACCGACCGACGCGGCCAGGTGCTGGCGCGCAATTACTCCGCCTACACGCTGGAGATCAATCCCTCCCAGGTGCGAAATCTGGAGGCGACGATAGACGAGTTGGCGCGCATCGTGCGCATCGACGCGGGTGACCGGCGGCGTTTCCGCAAGCAGATGCTGGAGAGCAAGTTCTTCGAGAGCGTGCCGATCCGCACCCATCTCTCCGATGAGGAGGTTGCGCGGCTGGTGGCGCGCCGCTATCGCTTTCCGGGCGTGGAGGTGCAGGCGCGCCTGTTCCGCGACTACCCGCTGGGTGAGCGTGCCTCGCATGTCATCGGCTACATCGGGCGCATCAACGAGCGCGACGTGGAGCGCATCGAGGCGCGCGGCGATACAGCCAACTACCGCGGTTCCGAGTACATCGGCAAGACCGGACTGGAGCTCAGCTACGAGAGCGAGCTGCATGGCGTGACCGGTGCCGAGCAGGTCGAGATCAACGCCGGCGGTCGCGCCATGCGGCTGCTGTCGCGCACCCCGGCCGTGCCGGGCAACGACCTGGAGCTCTCGCTCGACATCGAGCTGCAGCGCGTCGCCGAGAACGCCTTCGGCAACCGGCGTGGCGCGCTGGTGGCGATCGAGCCCGCGACTGGCGGGGTGCTCGCGCTGGTGTCGACCCCCACCTTCGACCCCAATCTGTTCGTGGAGGGTATTTCTGTCGCGGACTGGCGGGCGCTGTCGGACTCGCCGGAGCATCCGCTGCTCAACCGGGCGATGTTCAGCACCTATCCGCCCGGCTCCACCTTCAAGCCCTTCATGGCGCTCGCGGGCCTGGAGAGCGGCAAGCGCAGGCTCGATCAGCGCTTCAACGGGCAGGGCGTGTTCAGCTTCGTCGGCCACCGCTTCTACGACAGGAAGTCGAGTTGCCAGAGCGGCGTGGATATGCATCGCAGCCTGGTTTACTCCTGCAACACCTATTACTACCAGCTCGCCAACGAGATGGGCATCGACGCGGTCGCCAACTTCATGCGCAGGTTCGGGTTCGGCGAGCGCACCGGCATCGATGTTCCGGGTGAGGCGGCGGGCGTACTGCCGACGCCGGAATGGAAGCGCAAGCGCTTTACGCGCAAGGAGCAGCAGTCGTGGTTCGGAGGAGAGACCATCTCGGTGGGGATCGGCCAGGGCTACAACGCGTACACCCCGCTTCAGGTCGCGAATGCAGTGGCAGCACTGGCCAATGATGGCGTGATCTACCGGCCGCATGTGGTCAAGCATGTCGTCGACGCGCGTAGCGGCGCGAAGCGCAGGGTCGAGCCCGAGCCCATAGCCCGCATCCCGGTGCGGCCCGAATACCTGAAGGCGGTGCGTGCCGCGATGGTGGATGTCACCAAGGTGGGTACGGCCGCCAAGGTGTTCCACGGCGCGCCTTACGAATCCGGTGGCAAGACGGGCACCGCGCAGGTGTTCTCGCTGCGCGGGCAGCGCTACGAGGCCGGCCGGATCAACGAGCGGCTGCGCGATCACTCGTGGTATGTGGCGTTCGCGCCGGCCGACAAGCCGGTGATTGCGCTGGCGGTGCTGGTCGAGAACGGTGGCTTCGGCTCCACCTCGGCTGCACCGATCGCCCGCCAGGTGCTGGATTACTACCTGCTCGGGCAGCGGCCCGATGCGCCGGCTAAGGAAGGCGACGATGCCGCCGCGGCGGAGGACGAACAGTGAGCGACGCCCACTTCAACCCGCTCGCCATCCTCCGGGCGCTGTTCCGGCCGCTGGATCCGACGCTGCTGCTGATCCTCGCGGCGCTCCTCGGCTACGGCTACGTGCTGATGATCAGCGCCTCGACCGAGCGCCTCGAAACCCTGGAAATACACTATGCGATCGCCATTGGTGCGATGTGGGTGGTCGCACTCATCCCGCCTCGCCACCTCTTGCGACTGGCGTTGCCGATGTATCTGTGCGGCGTGGCCCTGCTGGTGGCGGTGCTGCTTTTTGGCGAGATCTCCAAGGGCGCGCAGCGCTGGCTGGATATCGGCATCACCCGCATCCAGCCCTCCGAGATCATGAAGATCGCGGTGCCGCTCACGCTGGCGTGGTTCTTCCAGTGGCGCGAGGGCTACGCGCGCTGGCCGGAGTTCGTTGCCGCCTTCCTGATCCTGCTCGTGCCGCTCGGTCTGATCGTTGTCCAGCCGGACCTCGGCACCAGCCTGCTGGTCGCCGCCTGCGGCTTCTATGTGATCTTCTTCGCGGGCCTGTCGTGGAAGTTGATCGTGCCGGTCACGGTCATCGGTGTGGCAGGGATCGTCGCGATCGTCGGCTTCGGCGATATCCTGTGCCAACCGGAACTCGATTGGCAGGTGCTGCGGGAGTACCAGAAGCAGCGCGTGTGCACCCTCCTGGATCCGACCCAGGATCCGCTCGGCAAGGGTTTCCACATCATCCAGTCGACGATCGCGATCGGCTCTGGCGGCGTGCTCGGCAAGGGCTGGCTGGCGGGAACGCAGACTCATCTCTCCTTCATCCCCGAGCGTCACACCGATTTCATCTTCTCGGTACTGGCCGAAGAGTTCGGTCTGGTCGGCACGCTCGTGCTGCTGGCACTCTACCTGCTCCTGATCGGGCGCGGCTTCATCATCGCGATGCTCGCACCGACCCTGGCGACACGCCTGCTGGCTGGCGCAGTGTCGATGATCTTCTTCACCTATGCCTTTGTTAACATGGGCATGGTCAGCGGGATGCTGCCAGTGGTGGGCGTGCCCTTGCCGTTCATCAGTTACGGCGGCACCGCGCTTGTGACACTATGCATAGGGATTGGTATCCTCATGAGCGTTGAGCGCAGCCGTGTGGCTGCGAAGGAATGAGATGGTGGGCAAGCTGAAAGACATGCGCCGTGCAGCGGTGCGTCCGCTGATGGTGGCGTTGGGCGCCGCGTTGGTGGGCCTGACGGGGTGCAGCTCCAAGCCTGCGCGGGTCGATGACGCGGCGAGCGCGGCCGGTGTCACGTCACAGGGCGCGTCCGGAGTGCATTGCCATCCAGCACCCAGGCGGGGCGGTGGTGCCTACTATCTGGATGACGGCCCTGGTGACTGTATACCGGTCGATCTCGAGAACCTGCCGGACGCGGTGCCGCGCATCGAGGCACTGCACGCGCCAGCGCTCAGGCCCTACACCGTGATGGGGCAGAATTTCGTGCCGCGCACCGCGCTCACACCTTACCGTGAGCGCGGTCACGGTAGCTGGTACGGCCGCCGTTTCCATGGCAATCCCACTTCCATCGGCGAGCCTTACGACATGTTCGCGATGACCGCGGCACACCCCACGCTGCCCATCCCCAGCTATGCACGCGTCACCAACCTTGCGAATGGCCGAACCGTGGTGGTGCGTGTGAATGATCGCGGTCCCTTCCTGCGTGGCCGCCTCATCGATCTTTCCTACGCGGCGGCTTACCGGCTGGGCTACGTGAATAGCGGCAGCGCGCTGGTCGAGGTGGAATCCATCCTGCCCGACGAGATCCGCCTTGCGCAGGCCACCGGCGGTGGTGCGACCGCAGGGCCGCGCCCGGTGGTTCGGGCTCCTGCGGCAGTGGTTTCTTCGGCATCGGCGCCGGCGTCGAATCCGGAGGTGGGCGGCGTGTCACCTGCGGTGGTGATGGCGCCGCTCGCCCCCTTGGCGCCCCCTGTGGCGGCATCTCCGGCACCAGAGTTGCAGGTGGGCGAGCCTGCACGGGCACCGCTCGTAGCTCTAGCGCCGACGTCGCAGGCCAAGGACGCGACGCCGTCATTGACGCCGCAGACCGTGGCGCCCTCGGGTGGAGCGTTCCTGCAACTCGGCGCCTTTGCCACGCCCGCCAATGCCGAAGGCCTGGTCGGGCGCGTGCGCAGCGAGCTCGGGCTGCTGGCGGAACGCCTGCACCTCCTGAACGAGGGGGGGCGCTACCGCCTTCAGCTCGGCCCCTTCGCGTCTGCGGACGAAGCGCGCCAGGAGGCCGGGCGCATCGGTGCCCTGCTGAATCTGCAGCCTTTCGTGGTCGTGCGTTGAACCCGGCGCACGTCCGCCGGTCCAGACAGGACTGGCCGTCCGGGTCCATGCGTTGTCTTTTCCATCATCCGTCCGACGTTTCAATCGACGTTTTTCCAGGCTTCAAGTACATGCGTATCCTCATCACCGTTTTGGCTTTCCTGTTCTCCCAAGTTGCGATTGCGCAGAATGCGCCACCGCCCGCACTGGCGGCAAACGCGTGGCTGCTGCTCGACCATGGCACCGGCCAGGCGCTGGTGGCGCACAAGCCCGACGAGCGGGTCGAGCCTGCGTCGCTGACCAAGCTCATGACCGCCTACGTGGTTTTCGGCGCGCTGAAGAACGGGTCGATCACGCTCGAACAGCAGGTGAACGTTTCGGAGGCGGCCTGGAAACAGGTCGGCTCGCGCATGTTCATTCAGCCGCGTCTGCCGGTGACCGTCGATGAGCTGATCCATGGCATGATCATCCAGTCGGGCAACGACGCCTGCGTGGCGCTCGCCGAGTTGGTGGCGGGCTCCGAGGAGGGCTTCGTTCACATGATGAACCGCGAGGCGGAGCGGCTCGGCATGAAGAACACCCACTTCACCAATGCTTCCGGGTTGCCCGACCCCCAGCTCTACACCACCGCGCGCGACCTGGCGATCCTCGCCTCTGCGCTGATCCGTGAGTATCCCGAGTTCTACCGGATCTACTCGACGCGGGAATACACCTACAACAAGATCACCCAGCCCAACCGCAATCGCCTGCTCTACATGGACAACACCGTGGACGGCATGAAGACCGGCCACACCAGCACCGCGGGCTACTGCCTGGTGTCCTCGGCCGAGCGCGGTTCGCGACGGCTGATCTCGGTGCTGCTCGGCGCCGAGAGCGACACCATCCGCGCCCAGGAGTCGCTGAAGCTGCTCAATCACGGCTTCCAGTTCTTCGATACGGTAAGGCTTTACGGCGCCGGCCAGGAACTGTCGCGCGTGCGGGTCTGGAAAGGGCAGGAGAACGAGCTGGCCGCCGGCTTCCTTGACGACTTCGTGCTGTCGTTGCCGAAAGGCGAGGGCGACAAGCTCGAGGTCGAGATGAGTAGCTTGCAACCCATCGTCGCGCCCATCCAGAAGGGCCAGACCATCGGCACCATCAAGATTCGCTCGCAAGGCCGCGAGATCGGCGAGTATCCGGTGGTTGCGCTTGCCGATGTGGAGCTCGCGGGCTTCTTCGGCCGGCTGTGGGATGCGCTGGTGATGTGGATCAAGAGCCTGTGAGTGAAGGAGGATCGACCTGATGAGCGAACCGCGTGAGACCCTGCTGGAGTTCCCCTGCGACTTTCCGATCAAGATCATGGGTGCGCGGGTGGACGATTTCGCCCAGGTGGTGGTTGCGGTGGTGCTGAAGCATGCGCCCGACTTCGACCCGGCGAGCGTCGAGATGCGCCCCTCCAGCAAGGGTAACTATCTCTCGCTGACCTGCACTTTCCGTGCGGTCTCCAAGGTGCAGGTGGACGACCTCTATCGTGAGCTCAGCAGCCACCCGTTGGTGAAGGTGGTGCTGTGACCGAGGCCGTGCAGGCCCGAGTCGTCGCAGCTGATCCGGACGCGCTCGGCCACCGACTCGCCGCCGGCCTGCCCGGGCTCGAACTGCTGCATGACGCTTCACGGGCCGACCTGCGCGTGCGACGTGCCGGCCTGCTGCCCTACGAACCGACGTGGCAGGCGATGCGCGCCTTCACCGATGCGCGTGACGCGAACACGCCGGACGAGGTCTGGCTGTTGCAGCACCCGCCGGTGTTTACCCTCGGCCAGGCGGGCCGACCCGAACACCTGCTGCGCGACATCGGCGTGCCCATGGTGCGCATCGACCGCGGCGGCCAGATCACCTACCACGGCCCCGGGCAGGTGGTGGCGTATCTGCTCGTCGACCTCGCACGGCGCAGGCTCAAGGTGCGCGAGATGGTGTCGCTGATGGAGCAGATCGTCATCGACTGCCTCGCCGACTTCGGTCTCCGCGCGGAACGCCAGGCCGGTGCGCCCGGTGTGTATGTCGACGGCGCGAAGATCGCCGCGCTCGGGCTTCGCGTGCGCAACGGCTGCAGCTATCATGGTCTGTCGCTGAACGTCGACATGGACCTCGCGCCGTTCTCGGCGATCAACCCCTGCGGTTATGAAGGCCTGAAGACCGTGCGGCTGAGCGACTTCTGCGTTGCTGCGGACGTAGCCACGGTCGGCGCCGCCTTGCTGCGCCACCTCGAACGCCAATTGCCACACCCACAGGCGACTGACGCGTCGCATTGAAGCGTCGTCTCCTGTGACCACACCTCGAAGAGAAAACGACATGGAACAACCCGTGCGCAAGCAGCGCGGCGCCGACAAGACGGCCCGCATCCCGATCAAGATCGTCCCCGCCGAGCGCCTGCGCAAGCCGGACTGGATCCGCATCAAGCTCGGTGCGGGTGCCGAGGTGGAGCGCTTCAACGAGATCAAGGACACGCTGCGCGAGCACAAGCTCCACACCGTGTGCGAGGAGGCCTCCTGCCCGAACATCCACGAATGTTTCGGCAAGGGCACGGCCACCTTCATGATCATGGGTGACATCTGTACCCGCCGCTGCCCCTTCTGTGACGTCGGCCACGGCCGGCCCGAGCCGCTCAACGCGAACGAGCCCGCAGACCTCGCCAAGACGATCGCGGCGATGCGTCTCAACTACGTGGTGATCACTTCGGTGGACCGTGACGATCTGCGCGATGGCGGGGCACAGCATTTTGCCGATTGCATCACCGCCACCCGGGCCGCCTCACCACACACCCGCATCGAGGTGCTGGTGCCGGATTTCCGCGGGCGCATGGAGATCGCGCTGGAGATCTTCGACCAGGCGCCGCCCGACGTGATGAATCACAACCTCGAGACCGTGCCGCGCCTCTACAAGCAGGCGCGGCCGGGCTCGGATTACGCCTATTCGCTGGAGCTCCTGAAGCGCTTCAAGGCCCGTCATCCGGACGTGCCGACCAAGTCGGGGTTGATGGTGGGGCTGGGCGAGACCGACGAGGAAATCCTCGAGGTGATGCGCGACATGCGCGCGCACGATGTAGAGATGCTCACCATCGGCCAGTATCTGCAGCCGTCGGGCGGCCACTTGCCGGTGTTGCGCTATGTGCACCCGGATACGTTCAAGATGTTCGAAACCGAGGCGCTGAAGATGGGTTTCAGGAACGCTGCCTGCGGCCCGATGGTGCGCTCCAGCTACTGGGCGGATCAGCAGGCGCATGGAGCAGGGGTGGTTTGACGCGGGCGCTGTCTTCCCCTCTGCAAGCGGGCGAGTGCTGATGAGAGCAGGCGGCAGTGGCGGCCGCCGTGCCGCTCAGCGGAACTGGCGCTCGGCGCGCTCGTGCCGCTCCTGCTCTTCGATGGACAGCGTGGCGGTGGGGCGGGCGATCAGGCGGCGCAGGCCGATCGGGTCGCCCGAGGCTTCGCAGTATCCGTAGGTGCCGTTCGCAATGCGGTTCAGTGCGCTGTCGATCTTGTGGATCAGCTTGCGCTCGCGGTCGCGGATGCGTTGTTCGAGCACATGCTCTTCTTCCTGCGTGGCGCGATCGGCCTCGTCCGGCGTGGCCTCGGTTTCCTGCAGGTGGGTGATGGTGGACTGACCGTTGTCGAGCAGCTCCCGGCGCATGCGCTCCAGCAACTGGCGGAAGAAGGCCAGCTGCTGGGCGTTCATGTAGTCTGCCTCGGGCATGGCGAGCAGCTCGGCTTCGGACATCGCGTGCTCCTCGGTTCCGGTCTTGACAGTCATGATCATCCACTCCCGCTGTAGGTGTAGTGCCACATTATGCAGCTTGCCAGCCGGCTGTCGAGCAGTATCGACGGCCGTGCCGGTTGACGCGTCGGTTAAGATTCGTCCCACCCCGCGTGCAGTCCCATCGCGTACGTTTCCCGGAGCCACTTTCCCCGTCCCATGTCAGCCTTGTTGAACGCTCCGCAGCGGGAAGCGATCCGCTATCTCGATGGCCCCAGCCTCGTGCTCGCCGGTGCCGGCAGCGGCAAGACGCGCGTCATCACCCACAAGATCGCCTGGCTCATCGACGAGTGCGGCATCAACCCGGCCAACATTGCCGCGATCACCTTCACCAACAAGGCGGCGAAGGAGATGCAGGAGCGTGTCGCCGGGCTGATGGGCGGACGGGCGCCCAAGGGCTTGACCGTGTGCACCTTCCACGCGCTCGGCGTGCGCATGATCCGCCAGGAGGCGGCGCATTGCGGCCTGAAACCGCAGTTCTCGATCCTCGATGCGTCGGACACGGTGCAGATCGTCGCCGACATCGCGCGTGACACCGACAAGGGTATCGCCAAGCAGATGCAATGGCAGATCTCGTCGTGGAAGAACGCGATGATCACGCCCGATGAGGCGGCACAGCTCGCCGACAACGAGCTTGCCAGCGCCGCGGCGACGCTCTACGCGGAGTACGAGCGTACTTTGCGCGCCTACCAGGCGGTAGATTTCGACGACCTGATCGGTCTGCCGGTGCTGCTCATGGAGAACCAGCCCGAGGTGCGCGAGCGCTGGCAGAACCGCCTGCGCTATCTCCTCATCGACGAGTACCAGGACACCAACCGCGCCCAGTACCGGCTGCTGCGCAGCCTCGCCGGCGTGCGCGGCGCCTTCACCGCGGTGGGCGACGACGATCAGGCGATCTACGCCTGGCGCGGCGCGGACGTCGAGAACCTGAAGCTCCTGAAGGAGGACTACCCGCGCCTGAAGGTGATCAAGCTGGAGCAGAACTACCGCTCCTCGCGGCGCATCCTCACCGCGGCGAACACTCTCATCGCCAACAACGAGAAGCTCTTCGAGAAGCGTCTGTGGTCGGAGCACGGCGCGGGCGAGCAGATCGTCGTCACCGCCTGCCGTGACGCCGAGCACGAGGCAGAGTCCGTGGCGATGAAGATCGCCGCCCACCACTTCGAGCACCGCGGCCGCTACGGCGACTATGCCATTCTCTACCGTGGCAACCATCAGGCGCGCCTGCTCGAGCAGCAACTTCGCAACCACAAGATCCCCTACGCGATCTCGGGTGGGCAATCCTTCTTCGACAAGGCCGAGATCCGCGACCTGATCGCCTACCTGCGCCTGCTCGCCAACGAGGACGACGACCTCGCCTTCATCCGCGCGATCACGATCCCGCGCCGCGGCGTGGGCGCCGGTACGCTCGAGGCGCTGGGCGCCTACGCCGGGCAGCGCCATGCGAGCCTCTTCGCGGTGGTGTTCGAGGAGGGCGTGGAGCAACACCTGAATGTCCGCCAGCTGGAGCACGTACGCGAGTTCGCCGGCTTCATCAACCGCATGCAGTATCGCGCGCCGCGTGAGTCGGCGTCGGCGTTGCTGGAGGATCTGCTCGGCGCGATCCGCTACGAGGGCTGGCTGTTCGAGCACTTCGACAGCCGCGAGGCGGAGTCGAAGTGGAACAATGTGCGCGACTTCGTCGCCTGGTTGGGACGCAAGGGCGACGAGGACGGCAAGAACCTGATCGAGCTCACCCAGACGATCGCGCTCATCTCCATGCTCGACAAGGAAGACCCCGACTTCGACGGCGTGCAGCTCGCGACCCTGCATGCTTCGAAGGGGCTCGAGTTCAAGCATGTCTTCATGGTAGGCGTCGAGGAGGGCTTGCTGCCGCACCAGTCGAGCATCGACGAGGAAAAGATCGACGAGGAGCGCCGTCTGATGTACGTGGGCATCACCCGCGCACAGCGCACGCTGCACATCAGCTGGTGCGAACGGCGCAAGGCCGGCAAGGAGAGCCGTGTGTGCGAGCCGAGCCGCTTCATCGCCGAGATGGGCGAGGACGTGAAGTTCAACGACCGCAAGACCAACGCCCCGGTCTCGCGCGAGGAGGGGCGCGCCCGCGCGGCCAACCTGATGGCGATGCTGGAAGGACGCAAGCCGGGCTGAGTGCCGGGAACGGTCGCCTCCCAGTTTCGGCGCGCGTCCGCGCACTCAGCCGCGGCGAATAGCGCAGACAACAAAAAGGGTGGCACCCGGCCACCCCTTTCTTCGCCCGTGCTACTGTCGGATCACTCCACCGGCGGCTCGGTGAAGCTGCCACCCGCCTGGTTGGCGAGGTAGGCCACTGCGCGCTGGATCTCGGTGTCGGTCAGGTCGGCACCGCCGCCCTTGGCAGGCATGGCGCCCTTGCCATTGGTCACCGAGGCCACCAGCGCCTCGAAGCCGAGCGCGAGGCGCGGTGCCCACGCAGCCTTGTCGCCGGTCGCCGGCGAGCCGAGCGCGCCCGCTGCGTGGCAGCTGGTACAGACGCTCTTGTAGATCGCTTCACCGGTGCGCTTGCCCGGCTCTTCCTTCACGATCTTCAGTTCGACGCGTGCAACAGGCTGGATCGCCGAGGCCGTCACTTCCGGGTCGACTTGAGGCGCGTTGTTGCAGCCGGCCGTGACGGCACCCGCCACGATGGCGAGGACGGGAAGGAGAACACGGGTACGCAGCGTGCTGCGCGAACGAAGATTGTTGGACATGCTGGAATCCCTTTGTATGGTCCGACCGGAAGCGAAGTCGCGATTATAGCCGGGTGAGCGCGCTTTTTGCGCTGTTGTGGCATGGACTTGACGCGGATAAACGGTTATCCTCCTCGGCCTTGCGTGCGCATGGTCAGTGGCCGTGCGCAATGTCACAGCGCTCGTAGCTCAATGGATAGAGTACTGGCCTCCGAAGCCAGGGGTTGTGGGTTCGATCCCCGCCGAGCGCGCCAACAGCCCCGTCCCGGATTCTTCCAACCACGGACGCCGGCGCTGCGCCGCCGTCATTGTGCCAGGGTGTCTTCCCATGCTTCTGTTGCGGTTCCCGTTCCTCCTGCTCCTCGGCGCTCTCGCATTTCTTGCTGTTCGCCCCGTTTCGGCAAAGGAGATCGGCTGCGTCACGACCGCCTGGAAGCTCATCGGTGCGAATCACCGCGTCTGCGTCGACGCATTTCACGACCCTGATGTGCCTGGCGTGACCTGCCATGTGAGTCAGGCGCGCACCGGTGGCGTCAGCGGCTCGCTCGGGCTGGCGCAGGATCCATCCCAGTTCTCGCTCGCCTGTCGCCAGACGGGGCCGATCCAGTTGCCCGCAAAGCTGCCCGACAGCAAGGAAGTGTTCTCGGAGAACACCTCGATAATGTTCAAGGAAACGCGGGTGGTGCGGATGTGGGACGAGGCCAACCGCACGCTGGTGTATCTCGCGATCAGCCGCCGTCTCATCGAGGGTGCGCCGGCGAATGCGATCTCGACCGTGCCCGTCATGCCCTGGGGTGGCAAGTAGGCGCGTCCTGCAACGGGCCTGTCTTGGCCCACGGTGCGACCAAGATCACCGCGACACAAGATCTCACCGTGTCGGCTTTGGCTGCTCAGGCAGAATCTGCGTGCTCCGGTCCTGCCTCTGGCGGGCCGCTTGTCTCCCAAATGCACAGTCGCAGATGAACATCCTCCACCTCTTTCGCTCCAGGAAGCCCGATCCGGCAGCCCCGGCAGACGGCGACCATGGGACCCCCGCGCCACGTGTACGCGCGAAACCCAGTGCGGTGGAGCGTGGCAACCTATACCGCTTCAAGCGTGATGTACTGACCATCGTCGCCAAGCTCAACCGTGGTGTGTCGCATCAGGACTGCGAGGTGCTCAAGCGCCAGACGATCTTCGTCCAGACGCAGCTCTTCCATAGCATCTATCATGATCCGGCGGTGCCTTCGAAGGCGAAGGAGGTGCTGATGAACTATCACCTGAAAAGCATCAAGGCCACCCTCGGCGACCGGCGCGCCGCGAAGGCGCGCGCCGGCGGCGGCGAGGGCAGCGAAGTCTGAAAGTGATTCCGACGCTGAGGTCCCTGCCTCAGACGCCGAGGTAGCGCGACTCCAGATGACGGCGGAAGTGCGTCGGGTCGAGTGGCCCGCCGCTCGCTCGAGTGACTAGCTCGGGCGTTTCCCAGCGGCTCGCCTGTAGCCAGATGTTGTCCCGCAGCCACGCGAACACCGGGGCGAAGTCGCCAGCGGCGATGCGCCGATCGAGGTCGGGATGGGATGCGCGCATGCAGGCAAACCACTGTGCTGCGTACATCGCGCCCAGGGTGTAGCTCGGGAAATAGCCGAACAGCCCGAGCGGCCAATGCACGTCCTGCATGCAACCGTCCTTGAGGTTGCCGCGTGTGTCGAGCCCGAGCAGCTCGGCCATGCCCTCGTCCCATAGTCCGGGGGTGTCCTCTGCCTCGATATCGCCCTCGATCAGCGCTCGCTCGATACCATAGCGCAGGATCACGTGCGCAGGGTAAGTGACCTCGTCCGCTTCGACGCGGATCAGCCCGGGCTTCACGCGGGTGAGGAGGCGTGCGAGGTTGTCCGGCACAAAGGCCTGCTGTTCACCCAGGTGCGCACGCAGCAGCGGCGCCAGCCAGTGAGCGAAAGCGGGGCTGCGCGCGAGCTGCATCTCGAAGGACAGGCTCTGGCTCTCGTGGATGCCGAAGGAGCGCGCCAGCGCCACCGGCTGACCCAGCCAGTCGCGCGGCAGGTTCTGCTCGTAGCGTGCATGGCCGGTTTCGTGGATGGTGCCCATCAGGCTCTGCACGAAGTCGCTGTCGCGGTAACGGGTGGTGATACGCACGTCCTCGGGTACGCCTCCCGAGAACGGGTGGGCGCTCTCGTCGAGGCGGCCGGCCTCGAAGTCGAAGCCCAGGTGTCCCATCACTGCCTCGCTCAGCGCCTTCTGCGTCGGGATGGGGAACGGCCCCTCCGGCAGGATCACGGCCTCGCGCGCCTGGCGCTCGCGAACGCGCGCGATCAGGTCCGGAAGCCAGCTGCGCAGGTTGTCGAACAGACCGTCGATGTCGGCTGCGCGCACGCCGGGCTCGTAGCGGTCCATCAGCGCGTCGTAGCGCGACAGGCCGCTGCGCTCGGCGAGCAGCGTGGCTTCCTCGCGCGCGAGTTGCAGCACAGGGCGGAAGTTCTCCAGAAAACCCTGCCAGTCTCCGCTTTGGCGCTGGCTCCGCCAGGCGTGCTCGCAGCGCGCCTCTGCGAGCGACTTGGCCTCCACCAGGGAGGCGGGCAGCGCATTCGCGCTCTGCCAGTCGCGAAGGATCTCGCGCAGGTTGGCGCGCTGGAATGCGTCGAGGTCCTCGTCCTCGGCAGCCGCCAGCCAGTCTGTGAGCCGCGGGTCGGTGCGTTCACGGTGGATCACGCCGCTTAGCTCGGCCTCGGCGGCAGCGCGTGCCTGATTGCCGGCGGGCGGCATCATCGCGCTGCGGTCCCAGCTGACGATGGCAGCGAGGTGGTTCAGGCGGTGGATGCGTGCGTAATGCGCGGTGAGCGCGTCATAGGCGGTGTGGGCAGGCATGCTCGCGGTGCAGGGCAGTGAACGGGCTGCCATTTCAGCACAAATCGAGGTTCAGCACGAATCGCGGCTGGGCGCGTAGCCGCGATTCCACAACGCCCGCCGCCCGAGGGCGGCCTCAGACGCGCCAGAACGGCTTGTACGCCTCGTACATGGCGGCTTCATGCGACAGGCCGATGTCGCGCAGCAGGCGGCCGTCGAGATCGCGCAGTTGACGGCGGGTGGTCTGGCGCTGCCGGGCTTTCGCAAGCGTGGCAAGCAGGCGTCTGAAGAGTTCGATGATTGTCATGGCGGGGTCCTCCGGTGAGTCTGGCGATACTATAAGGCTGGACGAAAAAGCATTACAGATTCAGAATGTCAGAAAATAAAGCGGTTCAGATAGAGTGTTTGTGCTGCTGTATTGCTGGTTGAATCCAAAACTGTACTGTTAAATTTGTATTTGTTATGGTGCGAGAATGAAGCTTTATGAGCGCCTTGCCGGCGAGCTGCAGCAGCGCATGACATCCGGCCTCTACCCGGCCGGACACCGTCTGCCTTCGATCCGCGAGATGAGCGTGGAGCGCGGGGTCAGCATCTCCACGGTGCAGGAGGCTTACCGCAGGTTGGAGGAGCAGGGGCTGGTCGAGTCGCGACCGAAGTCCGGCTACTTCGTCCGTGCCCGCCAGTCGGCCTCCGCGTTGCCGCAGGCGTCGCGCCCGGCACAGCGGCCGATCGAGGTGTCGCAATGGGCCGATGTGCTCGAGTTGCTTTCCGGCAACGAGGACAAGAGCGTGCTCGCCTTGGGGCGTGGTGTGCCAGAGCATGATGTCGCGACCCTGGAGCCCCTGATGCGCGAGTTGGTGCGCATCAACCGTGCCGCTGACATGCGCGGTATGGAGTACGACGGGCTCGCCGGCACGCGCCGGCTGCGCGAGCAGGTGGTGCGCCTGATGACGGATTCCGGCTGCGAGCAGCATCCCGACGACATCATCATCACCTCCGGTTGTCAGGAGGCGCTGTCGATCGCGATGCGCGCGATCACCCGCCCGGGCGACGTGGTGGCGGTGGATTCACCGAGCTTCTACGGTTCGATGCAGATCATCCGTGCGTTCGGTCTCAAGGTGATGGAGATCCCCACCGACCCGGAGACCGGCATCAGCCTCGAAGCACTCGAGCTCGCGCTGGAGCAGTGGCCGATCAGCGCGCTGCAGCTCACGCCTACCTGCAACAACCCGCTCGGCTACACCATGCCGGAGGACAAGAAGCGCAAACTGGTGGCACTCGCCCAGCGCTTCGACCTCGCGATCATCGAGGACGACATCTACGGTGATCTCTCCTTCCAATACCCGCGCCCGCGCGCGATCAAGTCCTTCGATACCGACGGGCGGGTGCTGCTGTGCAGCTCGTTCTCGAAGACGACCGCGCCGGGCATGCGGGTGGGCTGGGTGGCGCCGGGGCGTTATCGTGACCGGGTCCTGCACACCAAGTACGTCTCGACCGGTGCGACCGCGGTCACACCACAGCTCGCGGTCGCGGAGTTCGTTGCGCGTGGTGACTACGAGCGCCACCTGAGGCGCGTGCGGCCGATGTACCGGCGCGGGCGCGACGCAATGCTGGACTGGGTCTCGCGTCATTTCCCCGCCGGAACCCGCATCAGCTATCCGCAGGGTGGTTTTCTGCTGTGGGTGGAGTTGCCTGGCGAACTCGACACCCTGCTGCTCAACAAGCGTCTGCCTGCGCTCGGGATGCGCATCGCGCCGGGGGTGCTGTTCTCGGCATCCGGAAAGTACCGCAACTGCCTGCGCCTGAACTACGCCGCAGAGCCGACCCCGAGGCTGGAGCAGGCGATACGCACCGTTGGCGAGGTGGCGGGTGAAATGCTCGCGCACCCGGACATGCGGCGCACATAGCGTGTGCGCGTGCGGCGTGCCGGGTCAGGTGGCGGCGGCGTCGCGAGCGAACCAGTCGAAGCGCATGCAGACCGTCACCGTCAGCGCCGTGTCGATGACCGCGGCGCGCCGGGGGGCGCTGGCACGCCATCCATGCGGTGTCATGGACAGCAGATCGCTGCGTGCTTCCGGCGTGTCGAGCGGTAGGGAGAAGCGCAGCGTGCTCGTGCCCGCGGCGCGCAGCCCGGGCGGCACGTCGGCCAGGTGCTTGTCCTCGTCGTAGTCATGTACCGATTCGTAGAGGCGTTCGCGCAACTCCAGCAGGTGTGCGTTGGTCGGCCCCACGCGGAGCAGTCGTCCGCCGGGCGTGAGCAGGCGCCGTGCCTCGTTCCAGTCCAGCGGGCTGAACACGCTCAACAGCATCTCGCATGACCGGTCTGGCAGCGGCACGCGTGCCATGCTGGCAACCAGCCACTCGACCGCCCGGTGACGCCGGCATGCACGCTTCACCGCTTCGCGCGAGATGTCGAGCGCAAACCCCTGCGTGCCTGGCAGGCTGTTCGCCAGTGTTGCGGTGTAGTATCCCTCGCCGCAGCCGATGTCCAGCCAAGTCGCGGGCTGCAGCCCGGCTGCGAGTTCGGTGATGTGCGCGGCGACCGGCGCGTAGTGCCCGGCTTCGAGAAAGCGTCGGCGCGCCTCGACCATGATCTGGTTGTCGCCCGGGTCGCGGCTGCGCTTGTGCTGCACCAGCAGCAGGTTCAGGTAGCCCTGGCGCGCGCGATCGAATTGATGGCCGTTGGCGCACTGTGCGCCGGTCGGCAGGGCGGTGAGCGGGGTCGTGCAGATGGGACAGGTCAGCATCATGGGGTGGCGGCTGGGGCAAGGGGCGGAGCAGATGTTACTGCAACGAAAGTGCGTCGCGCGGGTCTGCAGTGATCCATGGAATAATGTTTGGACAATCAAGCCATGACAGCCGATGAGCACCGCCGAATGATCAGGATGATCGCCTTACTGTGTGCAGCACTGCTGCTGGCAGAGCCCCTGCTGGCGCAGGTCCGGAATGTGTCGGGATGCAGCGTCCGGCGCGGCACCCTGTGTGCCAGCATGAACCTCAGTGGGGCGGACCTTTCCGGTGCCGATCTCGCGCTCTCCCAGTTCAGCCGCTCGGTCCTGGCGGGGGCGAATCTCTCGGGCGCGTTGCTGGACGAGGCGAACTTCTCCAGTGCCGACCTGCGCGGGGCAAACCTGACTGGTGCGTCGCTGCGCAAGGCCAACCTGCGCGGTGCGCGGCTCGACGAGGCGCATCTGCAATCGGCAAATGTCGTGAATGCGCTGTTGCAGAACGCGAACCTCAGCCGTGCCGATATCGCCACCGCCACCTTCAGCGGCGCCGACCTGACGAATGCACGGCTGGAGGGCGCGCTCGCAAGGGGGAGCGACTTCTCGCGTGCGAACCTGCGTGCAGCCAGTCTGCGCAACGCGACATTTACCGGCGCCAACCTCTCCGGAGCCAACCTCTCCGGCGCCGACCTGACCGGGGCGGATCTCACCGATGCAGTGCTCGACCAGGTCGTCTGGGGGCGTAACCAGACGACCGGCTGCAAGGGCTGCCCCTGATTCCGACGCCGCTCAGTTTGCGCGGTCGCGGCGGCGCATGCAGCCACCGGTGTCCCTGTCGGCGGCACGGTGCGCCATGTCGTCGGTCATACGGTAGCGCTCCTTGTAGATCTTTATCGCATTGAAATACGCTGTGCTGCATTCGAGCGCATCGGGATTCTCCTGACGCTCGATGCGCTCGTCGGCAACCCCCGGCCGGTGCGGGTTGGAGTTGCAGGCGCTGACGAGCAACGCGAGGCCAAGGGCGATGAGGGGACTTTGCATGAATGATCGGCGCATGATTGTTCTCCGGTAGTTGTGGTCAGCGTTCGCGCATGGGGCGCGGGGGGGAGATCGCGTGGCCCTGGGCGAAGTCGAAACCATAGTCGCGCAGTGCGTTGCGGAACAACTCGTCCTCGACCTCGGAGGCCACCGCCGGGATCCCCAGCGCCACGCATGCGCCGCACAGCGCCTGGGCGAGATTGCAGCCGGCCTCCAGGCCATACGTCTCGGCGAGCGTCTTGAGGCTGATCTTCGCGAGGTCGGGATGCAGCGATTGCAGCAGTCCCACACTGGGACCGTCCAGTTGCTCGAGCGCGAAGCGGCAACCGAGTTCGCGGCAGTGTTCGGCGAGCCTGCGCACCTCTTGAGGCATGCGGGTCGCGAGTTGGGCCGGAAACTCCAGCACGACGCGGCCGGGTGCGACCTGACAGCGTGCCATCAGCTGGGCCAGCCGGTCCATGTAGATGTCCGCGTGTTCGATCGAGCGTTGGCACAGGTTGAGTCCGATCATGGGTTCGCCAGGCGCTGCGCCGAGCGCCTGCAGCGCCTGCTCGGCGGCCCACAGATCGAGCGCCATGCCCTCCGAGGCGGGGTCCAGGTGGGCGAGGAGCGCACCTGGGGGTTGTGGATTGCCGTCGTCGTCCAGCACGCGCGTGAAGACCTCGACCCATGGCCTAGTCGCGGCGAGCGGCGCGACCGCTTCAATCGCTTGCAGATGCAGCTGCAGGCGGGCAAACGGAACGCCGCGCAACCTGTTCCCCGGCGTGACCGACGGCACCATCAGCGTATCGGCATGTCCTTCGCCGCTGTGGGTGGTGACCCGGTTGCGCCCGCACTTCTTGGCTGCATAGCAGGCGAGGTCGGCCGCGACGGTGACATCCGCGGCGCTCTCGAGGCTGCCGTCTATGCTCACCAGGCCTATGCTGGCGCCGACCGTGAAGCGTCGATCGTCCCAGTTGAAGCGGTATGAGGCGATCGCCTCGCGCAGCCCGTTGGCGATTCGCTCGCCCTCATGGATGTCGCAACCGCGCAGCAGCAGCGCGAATTCGTCGCCGCCGATGCGGCACATCAAGTCCTCGCTGCGCACCCGCTGGCGCAACAGGTGAGCGATACCCCGCAGCAGCTCGTCGCCTGCCGCGTGGCCGCAGGAATCATTCACGATCTTGAAGCGGTCCAGATCGATGAAGCACAGCACGCCATGGTCTTGAGCGCGGCGCGAGGCGTGTACTGCCTCCTCCAGTGCCTGCTCGAAGGCGCGCCGGTTGGGTAGCCCGGTGAGCGCATCGTGCAGGGCCTGATGGGCGAGCCGTGCGGTCGCCTCGTCGATGCGTGTCTGCATTGATTGCTGCGCATCGTCGATCGCACGTGCCATCGTGTTGAAGCCTTGGGCGAGCGCGCGAAGCTCCACCGGTGCATGCTCGTCGGCCACCGACACCAAGCGTTCGCCGTGGGCGATGCGGTTCACCGCATCGGCAAGACGCTCCACCGGCCTCACTACCGAACGGGTGAGGCGGCGGGCCAGCAAGGCGGTCAGGGTCAGCCCGATCACCGTGAACAGCAGCGTCGACTGGATCATCGCGCGCTTCTCGGCGGCCAGCGGGCGGGTGTCGAACTCGAGGTACACCCAGCCGGCCGGCGCGAGCGTGACCGGTGGGCTGGCAGTGCCGGGGATGTCGTCGATCACCAGAGCGGTCGTCCTGACCGGCGCGACCGCGCTCAGCCGATACGTGCCGGCCTCGAGGATGCGGGTGTCGTGCACGCTTTGCAGCCTGTCGCCGTGTGCGAGCAATGGCCGGCCGCTCAGCGACAGCAGCCTGCCGTCTCGGTCGTAGATCGCGGCGGCGCCGACGTCGCGTTGAGCCAGGGCAGCCTGCAGCAACTCGTCCAGTGCCGCGCGGTTACCCGAGTGGACGCCGTACTCGGCTGATGGAGCGAGGAAGGCCGCGATCGCAAGAGCACGTTCGCGCATCGCGGTGTCGGCCGCCTGCACTGCACGGAACATGAACATCGCCGCCACCACGATCACCAGCAAGGCGGCGGGGAATAGCGTGGCGAGCAGCAACTGGCGTCCGAGCGGCTGGAGCGAGAGTGTCCTCATCGGCCGTCCTCTGCCCGCAAGCGCGACAACAGGGTGCCATCGTCGGCAATGTTCAGGTTGAGAGAGCGGGCGACCTGACGATTCACCGCGATGTCGAAGGTCGCCGGTCCGCGCGCTTCCGGAAGCTTCACCGGGCGCACCTCGACCGGCTGCGTCCGCAGCCAGTCGCCGAGATCCCGCGCGATGTCCTCCGGGCTGCTGAACACTGCGGCGAGCGCGCCTGCCTCGACATAGGCGCGGGAGTAGGCGAACACCGGGCGCCTCAGCCGATAGCTGGAGAGAAGGATGGAGCGCGCCGTGGTGGGGCTCGACGCAATCGGGTCGGGGAGGGTCAGCAGCGCGTCGCTGCGCTCCAGGAGCTTGTCGAGTGCAGGCAGCAACTCCTCACTCGAGGTGATGCGGCGGGTCTGCGGCTGGATCTGGTACGCGGCGCTCGCGCGCGCGAACTCCTCCTCGAACAGCATGGTTTCGGGGCCGAGCAGCATCGCGACGCGCGAAGTGTCGGGCAGTGCAGCGCGTACCAGCGCGAGATGGCGGGCGATGGGTTGGTCGAGCACGATCGCCGACAGCCGCTCGGGAGGATACTGGGCCCGAAGTTGCTGTAACTGCCGGGTATTGATCAGCGTCGCGAAGGTCGGCTTATTGACGAGTGTCAGTGCCGCCTCGGCAGCGGACTTGCCCGCAGTGATCACCAGGTCGCACGCGTTGAATGATGTGGCCTCGATGCCATCCTGAAGGTTGCCCACGACGCTGATGCGATGCCCGCTGCCGGCGATCGACGTCGCCAGCGCATCTGCGAACTGGGCGTGGATGCCACCGCGTTGCGAGAGCACGACGCCCACCTCCAGGGCCAGAGCGCCTGGCGCGAACGCGATGAGTCCTTGCGCGAAAAGGAACAGGAGGATGAGGTGCTTCGAGATACGCATGGATCCCGGGTATGGGTTTGAACGTGTGCCGACGCCCATGAGCGTGGACGCGACCCTCGTATCAGGCGAATTGCGCTTCGAGCCTATCGATTGGCGTGCAAAAGGGCAAGTGGCGAGTACGCGCCGTCATGAACTCTTCAGCAGAATGTCATGAATTCCGCGCCGGCCATGTGGGCGTTGCCCCGGCGGAGCTTCGTGCAGGCTTTGCGCGTGCAGGCGCCGCAGGTGAGAATGGGGGTCCCTCTTGCTCTCCCGGATTCGTGATGGCCGTACTGCCCCTGTTGCGGATGGGTGATCCGCGTCTGCTGCAGCCCTCCGAGCCAGTGCGCGACTTCGCCACACCGGCGCTCGCGCGTCTCATCGCAGACATGTTCGACACCATGGAAGCGGCTGGCGGTGTGGGCCTGGCTGCGCCGCAGGTCGGGGTGAGCCTGCAGTTGGTGATCTTCGGTTTCGAGCGTAGCGTGCGCTACCCGGATGCGCCGGCGGTGCCGCTCACCATCCTTGCCAATCCGCTGATCACGCCGCTCGACGATGACGAGGAGGAGGGTTGGGAGGGCTGTCTGTCGGTGCCTGGCCTGCGTGGCATGGTGCCCCGCTACCGGCGTATCCGCTACACCGGGCAGGATCCCGACGGTGCCGTCATCGACCGCACTGCGGAGGGTTTTCATGCGCGCGTGGTGCAACACGAATGCGACCATTTGTCCGGTATCCTGTACCCGATGCGCGTGCGGGATCTCTCCCGTTTCGGATTCACCGACGTGCTTTTTCCGGATCTGAACTGAGGAACTTCGATGGGTGTCGTGACACGCAACGTGCTGACCGGGTTGATCACCATCGTCCCGGTGGTGCTGACCTTCTACTTGCTTTACTGGCTGGCGGTGTCCACCGAGACCGCGCTGGGCGGGCAGCTGATGCGGGTGCTTCCGGGCGAGCTCTACAAACCCGGGCTGGGCGTCGCGACCGGGTTGGCGATCGCCTTCCTGGTCGGCATGCTGATGAACAACTATGTGGTGCAGCGCATCTTCGCGCGTGGCGAGCAACTCTTCTACCGCATCCCGCTGGTGAAGATGATCTACCCGGCGCTGCGCGACTTCATGGATTACTTTTCGCCAAAGAAGAAGAAGGACTACCAGCAGGTGGTGGTGCTTACCCTGGGGGGCATGAAGGTGCTGGGCCTCGTCACCCATGCGGACATGGCGCGCCTGCCGGCGGGTTTCAACGACGACGACCACCTGTTGGTGTATCTGCCGATGAGTTACATGCTGGGCGGCCACACCGTGCTGGTGCCGCGTGCGGCGGTGATGCCGATCGACATGGGCATGGACGAGGCGATGCGTTTCATCATCACCGCAGGTCTTGCTGGTGGAGGGCGTCCTGTTCTGGGGCGCAAGCCCGAGCCGGCAGGCGAGTCTGCGCCGGCAGCCTGACCGACCGATTCAGCGCGTCTCCGGTGGCGGGCTGCCCGGAGTGGACGCGTCCGGGTGGCGTTCGCGGATGCGGATCTCGTAGCGTTCGCGGTCCCTGGCGGCATCTTCTGCGCGCCGCGCGGCGCTCGCTTCGCGCTCGGCGCGGGCACGTGCCATCTCCGCATCACGCGCCTGACGTGCTGCGTTGGCACGCGCTTCGGCCGCAAGTGCAGCCTCCTCGCGCGCCGCGCGGATTGCGGCGGCGTTCGCGTCGGGAGCGGGCTCGACAATCTGCATCGGCGCGGGGATGTCGGGGGTACCGGGGGAGGCTGTCGGCGCGCGCGCGGCGGCCTCTGCCTGTTTGGCTGCGAGCTCGATGCGGCTGGCGCGGATCTCGAGCTCGCGTGCGGTCTTGATCGTGGCGAGTCGTGTCTCGCGGGCCTCGGTGATGCAGGCATTCACCAGGATGCGTTGCTGGCACAGCGGCTCGGCAGCGGCGTAGGCGGCATCGGCCTCGTTGCGCAGCGCGCTGGCTCGGGCGCGCAGGTCGTCGGGCGATTCGTCGTTGCCGGCGGCGGGCAGCGCAATCAATAGAGGCAGGAGGGCGAGCAGCGCGTGTTTCGACATTCGCGTTCGGAGTGAGGTGGCCGGTTGCGTAGAATAACGCCTTTCAAAGCACAGACGCTCACGTGATCCAGTTCCGAAACCTGCGCCTCGCCCGCGGCGCCAAAGTGCTCGTCGAGTCCGCCTCGCTGCAGATCCACCCCGGCTGGAAGGTCGGCCTCACCGGCGCGAACGGCTGCGGCAAGTCCAGCCTGTTCGCGCTGCTTCGCGATCAGCTGCATCAGGATCAGGGCGACCTGGAGATGCCGCCCGGCTGGGTGATCGCGCATGTCGCGCAGGAGACGCCCGGCAGCGCGCGCTCCGCGCTCGACCATGTGCTCGACGGCGACGCCGAACTGCGCGACGTGGAGGCCGCGCTGCAGGCCGCCGAGGCGGCACACGACGGCGCACACATCGGCGAGCTGCACGCACGCCTCGGCGAGATCGGCGGCTACGCGGCGCGGGCGCGGGCTGCGGCGCTGCTCGACGGGCTGGGCTTCCTGCCGAGCGACCTCGACCGCCCCGTGGCGGACTTCTCCGGTGGCTGGCGCATGCGCCTCAACCTCGGCCAGGCGCTGATGTGCCGCTCCGATCTGCTGCTGCTGGACGAACCCACCAACCACCTCGACCTCGACGCGGTGATCTGGCTGGAGCAGTGGCTGCGCGAGTATCCCGGCACCTTGCTGCTGATCTCGCACGACCGCGAATTCCTCGACGCCTGTGTGGACCACGTCGCCCACATCGAGAACCAGCGGCTCACGCTCTACACCGGCACCTACTCCGACTTCGAGCGCCAGCGTGCCGAGCGCCTCGCCCAGCAGCAGTCGCTGTTCGAGCGCCAGCAGCGCGAGGTCGCGCACATCGAGGACTACATCCGCCGCTTCCGCGCCAAGGCTACCAAGGCGCGCCAGGCGCAGAGCCGCATCAAGGCGCTGGAGCGCATGGAGCGGATCGCGGCCGCGCACGTGGATACGCCCTTCAGCTTTGCCTTCCGCCCCAGCCCGGCCGCGCCCGACCCGCTGCTGGTGATCGAGGACGGCGCGGTCGGCTATGGCGACAAGCCGGTGCTGGACGGGCTCACCCTCACCCTGCGCCCGGGCGAGCGGGTGGGCCTCCTCGGGCGCAACGGCGCGGGCAAGTCGACGCTCATCAAGCTGCTCGCCCAGACGCTCACGCTCTCGGCCGGCAGCCGCAGCGAGGGCAAGGGGCTCGCCACCGGCTACTTTGCGCAGCACCAGCTCGAGACCCTGCGCCCCGACGAATCCCCGCTGCAGCACCTTCTGCGGCTCGACCCCGGCGTGCGCGAGCAGGACGCGCGCAACTACCTCGGCGGCTTTGACTTCCGTGGCGACACGGTCGGCGAGGCCTCAGTGACCGGGGTGAATTCCCCCTGCGGGCGTTTCTCCGGCGGCGAGAAGTCGCGCCTCGCGCTGGCGCTGTTGATCTGGCGCCAGCCCAACCTGCTGCTGCTCGACGAGCCGACCAACCACCTCGATCTCGAGATGCGCCACGCGCTGACCCTGGCGCTGCAGGACTTCGAGGGCGCGATGGTGCTGGTGTCGCACGACCGCGCGCTGTTGCGCGCCACCTGCGACCGTTTCCTGCTCGTCGATGCAGGGCGGGTGCAGCCCTTCGATGGCGATCTCGACGACTACCGCGACTGGCTCGCCGCACGGCGTGCCGAATCCGCCCAGGCGGCGCAGTGCCCGCAACGCAGCGCCGACAAGGTGAGCCGCAAGGCCGACCGCGAGCAGGCCGCCGGAGAGCGCCAGGCCCGGCTCGCGGCGCGCCGCCCATTGGTCAAGGAGCGCGAACAGCTGGAGCGCAAGCTCGGCGGCTGGCAGTCGGAGAAGAAGCTGCTCGACGAGCGCCTCGCCGACCCTGCCCTCTATGCGAGTGGCGACAGCGCGCTGTTGCAGCAGCTCTTGCGGCGCCAGGCGGAGCTTTCGGGCGAGATCGACAGCGCCGAACTGCGCTGGCTGGAGATCGAGGAGCAGCTCGAAGCCCTGGCGGTGGACTGAGCGCATTCGGCATTCCGGGGTGAATTTAGGTTAACCCGTACTGCCGCGGAGCCGCGAGCCGTGGCAATCTGTCGTCTGTGTGCGCATACTGCGATCATCAGGCGCAACACAGTCTGCGTGGCGTCCGCCCGGTGGTGGCCGCCTTCGCCCGGCATAACCCGGCCCGTCGTCTGCGGCGCGGCCCTGCGAGAGGAGCGCGATGGAGTCCGCACCCGCACTCGAAGTGGTCGATATCCACAAGCGCTATGGCGATCACGAGGTCCTGAAGGGCATTGGTCTGACCGCTCACGACGGCGATGTGATCTCCATCATCGGTTCGAGCGGATCCGGGAAATCCACCTTCCTGCGCTGCCTCAACCTGCTGGAGCAGCCCTCGCGCGGCGAGATCCGCCTGCGCGGCGAGGGCCTCAAGCTCGTCGCGGACAAACACGGCGAACTGCATGCGGCGGACCGCAAGCAGTTGGAACGGATGCGCGCGCGCATCGGCTTCGTGTTCCAGAACTTCAACCTGTGGCCGCACATGACCATCCTCGACAACATCATCCTAGCGCCGACGCTGGTGTCCGGCTTGAGCCACAAGGCGGCTGTCGAGCGGGCCGAGGGCTTGCTATACAAGGTTGGGCTGCACGACAAGCGCCAAGCCTACCCGGGCAATCTCTCGGGCGGCCAGCAGCAGCGTGTGGCGATTGCGCGCACGCTGGCGATGGAGCCGGAGGTGATCCTGTTCGACGAGCCCACCTCTGCGCTCGACCCCGAACTCGTGAACGAGGTGCTCGGCGTGATGCAGTCGCTCGCCGAGGAGGGGCGTACGATGCTGATCGTTACGCACGAGATGCGCTTCGCGCGTGATGTGTCCACTCAGGTGATGTTCCTGCATCAGGGTCGGGTCGAGGAATTCGGGCCGCCTTCGCGCGTTTTCACAGCGCCGGATTCGACGCGCTGCCGGGAGTTTCTCGCGAGCCACCTGTGAGCGTATGGCGTGGTTCGTGCTTGCGTGGGCGCATCGCGCCGCCCGCGCCGATGTAGTCGCTGATTCGAGCATATCGACCAATGATGAGGAGAAGAGCATGACGTTTGGCAAGAAGCTGGTAAGCACCCTGTTCGTCACCTTTGCCGCGATGGGTGTGTCCACCGCGCACGCGGACAAGGTCCGTATCGCCACCGAGGGCGCCTATGCCCCGTTCAACTTCATCGATGCGAGCGGCAAGCCGCAGGGCTTCGACGTCGACATCGCGCTCGCGCTGTGCGAGAAGATGAAGGCGGAGTGCGAGATCGTCGCGCAGGATTGGGACGGCATCATCCCGGGGCTGCAGGCCAAGCGCTACGACGCGATCATCGCTTCGATGTCGATCACCGAGGAGCGTCAGCGTGTGGTGTCCTTCACCAAGCCCTACTACTCCAATGTGCTCGCGTTCGTCGGGCCCAAGGGCACTGCCATGGCGACCGACGCCGAGGGCCTGAAAGGCAAGACGCTCGGCGCGCAGCGCGCGACCATCGCGGGGCAGTATCTCGAGGACAAGCTCGGCAAGGCGGTGACGGTGAAGCTTTACGACACCCAGGACAACGCCTACCTCGACCTCGCCGCCGGCCGCCTGGACGGCATGGTGTCTGACAAGTTCCCAGCCTACAACTGGCTGCAGACCGAGGCCGGTGCCAAGTTCGAGTTCAAGGGCGCCGATGTCGATATCGACGACAAGATCGGCATCGCGGTGCGCAAGCAGGACAACGAGTTGCGCGAGCGCTTCAACAAGGCGCTGGACGAGATCGTGGCCGATGGCACTTACCAGAAGATCAACGCCAAGTACTTCCCGTTCCCGATCCTGTGAAAGCAGCCGGTGACCGAAGCGCGCGCGACATGTGGATGAGCTCTCCGGACCGTCCTGCCGGTGCCCGCGCGATATGCGTGGGTGACGTCGCCGTGAACGCAGGGGGCTGATGCCATGGACCTGCAGGGCTTCGGCCACCTCCTGCTGTCCGGCACCTGGGTCACGCTGCAACTCGCGCTCGCGAGTCTCGCGGTAGGCCTGGTGCTGGGGCTCATCGGCGCCTGGGCTTCGCTGTCGCCGTTTGCCCCCTTGCGTTGGGCGGCTGTCGGCTACAACACGCTCATGCGCGGCCTGCCCGAGCTCTTGCTGGTGCTGCTGATCTACTTTGGTGCAACCCAGCTCATCGAGAAGCTCACCGGCAGCTATGTCGAAGTCAATGCCTTCGTCGCAGGTGTTGCAGCGCTTTCGATCGCCTTCGGCGCCTACGCGACCGAGGTCTTCCGCAGTGCGATCATGGAGATCCCCAAGGGCCATCGCGAGGCCGCGATGGCGCTGGGACTCGGGCGTGTGGACACTTTCCGCCGCATCGTGCTGCCGCAACTGTGGCGCATCGCGCTGCCGGGGCTGGGCAACCTGTTTCTCGTGCTGTTGAAGGATACCGCGCTGGTGTCGGTGGTCGGGCTGGAGGATCTGATGCGGCAAGCCTACGTGGCCGCCGGTTTCACCAAGCTGCCGTTCACCTTTTACATGGCGGCGGCGGGCATCTACCTGCTACTCACGATCATCTCGATGCAGATCATCCAGCGGCTGGAAGCAATGGCCAACCGCGGCTTTCAGGGAGCTCGCGCATGAGCGAAGCGATCGAGCTCCTCTCCGCCTGGCTGCAGGGCCTCGCCGGTGATGCCGAGCCGTGGGCGTCCTATGCGCGCTACATGCCGCGAATCATCGACGGCATCGGGGTCACGCTGCAGTTGGTGATCGTTTCCGGCATCATCGGGCTGGCGCTGGCGCTCCCGATCGCGCTTGCCCGTATCAGCCGCAACAACCCGTGGCTGTGGATGCCAGCGTACGGCTACATCTTCTTCTTCCGCGGCACACCGTTGCTGGTGCAGATTTTCCTGGTCTACTACGGGCTGTCGCAGTTCGAATCCTTGCGCAACCTGGGGTGGTTGTGGACGCACGTGCTGTCCCAGCCCTACTGGTGCGCGATCATCGCCTTCAGCCTCAACACCGCGGCGTATTCGGCCGAACTCCTGCGTGGTGCGATCCTCGCTGTGCCGCGCGGCGAGGTCGAGGCGGCGCGCTCGCTCGGCTTGCCGCGTGCCCAGCAGTACCGTCGGATCATTCTGCCGCGAGCGTTCGGCATCATCCTGCCCGCCTATGGCAACGAGGTGATCCTCATGCTCAAGGGCAGCGCGCTGGCCTCGACGATCACACTGCTCGACCTGATGGGCGCCACCCGCAACGTGATCGCACGCACCTACATGAACATGGAGTTCTTCCTGCTCGCGGGTGTGCTGTATCTGCTGATCGCGGCAGTGTTCATCGCGCTTTTCCGGGTTGCCGAGAACATGCTCAATGCCCACAAGCGGGCGCCGGTGCGACGCAAGGCGGTGGCGCGCGGCTGACTGCTGCACGGGGGTACAATCGCGGGCTTCAACCACCACTGCTTCAGGGGCCCGCCCGTGCAAATCGTCTGTCTCGACCTCGAAGGCGTACTCGTTCCGGAAATCTGGATTGAGTTTGCCGAACGTACCGGCATTCCGGAGTTGCGTCGCACCACCCGCGACGAGCCCAACTACGACGTGCTGATGAAGTACCGGCTCGATCTCCTCGCGCAGCACAGACTCGGCCTGCGCGACATTCAGGCGGTGATCGCGGCGATGGGGCCGATGTTCGGCGCTCGTGCCTTCCTCGATGCACTGCGGGCCGACTACCAGGTGGTCATCCTGTCGGACACCTTTTACGAGTTCGCGCGCCCGTTGATGGAGCAACTCGGCTGGCCGACGCTGTTCTGCCACAGCCTCGAGGCCAACGCGGAGGGCTTCCTCGTGAACTATCACCTGCGCATGCCCAACCAGAAGCAGGAGGCGGTGCGCCGCTTCAAGGAACTCAACTTCAAGGTTGTGGCTGCGGGCGATTCCTACAACGACACCGCGATGTTGGGCGAGGCCCATGGCGGCATCCTGTTCCATCCGCCGGAGAACGTGGTGCGGGAGTTTCCGCAGTTTCCGGTCGTGCGCGACTATGGTGCCCTGCGCACCGAGATCGACCGCGCCTTTGCGCGCGTCGCCGGCTGAACTCGGCGAGCAGAAAAAAAGACGGACACCCTTGGGGTGTCCGTCCCCCGGAACGACGAGGAGAGGGAATCGTTCCGGCTTCGCTGCTGGGGTTCGGGGCGCTCGTCGCGATGCGCAAGCACCCTTGTTATCAGAAGCTCTTGCCGACCGACAGCACCAGCACGTTGTCGAAGTTCGGGCCGTCGCCGTCCGAGTCAATGTAGGTCAGGCCAAGGTCAAGGCCGGCATACGAGGTGGCCACGCCGACTTTCCAGTTGGTGACCGAGTCGCCGCTGTCCGGGTCGGCGTAGCCGATGCCGCCGATGAGCGAGATGCCGTCGGTGACCTCGAAGCTGGCATCCAGCGAGTAGTAGTTGCTGTCCCAGTCGATGTCGCGGAAGTACTTGGCGGACAGGAACTCGTAGGACACGCCAACGTAGATCTCGGTGGAATCAGTGCCCGACGGAGCCTTGCGCGTCTGCGAGCCCGGATAGGCGTAGTGCACCGCGCCAATGTCGAAGCCGACACCACCGCCCAGTTCACCAGCGTAGCCCACCGACAGGTCGAGTTCCACGCCGTCGGTGCCGATGTTGCCCCACGCCTTGTCGGAGATGCTCGAGCCCCACAGGCCGACGTAGGCACCGCTATCGTGCGAGTAGGTCAGGCCACCCTGGATCGCCGGCCGACCGGCCGACCAACTGTAGCCGCGGGAGACGTAGTCGGACACGAAGGTGACGTTGCCACTGATCGGGCTGTCTTCAGCCTGAGCGGCGCCGATGCCGAACATGGGGATGGCCGAGACGATGGCTGCTGCGATGAGGGTCTTGCGCATATGCTTCTCCTTGTTTGAAATAGCTGCCAAATTTTCAAGCATGTTGTGTGCCATCTCGTGCATTTGTAGCCACGGATGGCAGATTTCCACCCAGGCTGGGTGCTGTCTCGCACAGCCGGGAACAATTGCCGTTTCTGGTGATGCACGTTGAGGCAGGCATTGCAGTGCACGCACACTTGTTGTGCGTCTTCAAGGTGACAGATTTCTGCCTCGGAGAGTGTTGCGAATTTGCCAGTACGTTCAGGGTTTGGCGCAAATTGGCAAGAAAGTGTCGCAAAGAGGATGATCTGGCCTGGCGCATCGAAGATTGTCCCGCGAGGCATGGCGTTCGAGTGCAGTCGTGTGGGGCAACTCTACGTTGCCGATTTGGGCTATAGCACTGCCACGCCCTTCTCTCCGGTGCGGATCCGGGCCGCTTGCTTGAGGGCAAGCACGTATAGGGCACCGTTCGCATTGTGGTCGATGCGCTCGGCGACCTCGTCGAGCAGGGTGCCCGGTACGGCGACCTCGATCTTCAGTTCGGGGAGAAAGTCCACGACGAATTCGGCGCCGCGGACGCGTTCCGTGTGTCCCATCTGATGTACGAAGCCGCGCACGTCGGTGACCACCAGCCCCCGGATCCCGATGTCCGAGAGTGCCTCACGCACCTCTTCCAGCTCGAACGGCCTGATGATTGCGGTAACCATGTGCATCGTTTGCATCTTGTGTGTCTCCTCGCGATCTCGATACAGCGGCAAGCCTGACGGGTGAGGCTGCGCGTCCGGGTGTGGGGCGCATTGCACGAAGCATGCCTGTGGCCAGGCTCACGCAAGACGGATTTACGCAAGACCAGCGTCATGTGCATGCTCTGTGGTCCTGGTGGTGTCGTTCGTTGCCGCTGGCGCCTGTTTCATGCACCGATACGGTGCATCCCGTGCGTCTCCGTTCCCGCGAGCGTGCGCCTGTCGGCGCCAAAGCGACTACAATCCGTATCGAACCCAAGGAGAAAACACCATGAGCGCTCCCCGCATTCTTGAAGACATCGGCGCCAAGCTGAGTGAACTCGCCGCCAGCAGTCCCGCCAAGGACATCGAGAAGAACGTCAAGGCCATGATGGGCAGTGCCTTTGGCAAGCTCGATCTGGTGACGCGAGAGGAGTTCGACATCCAGCGCGAGATGCTGGCCCACGCCCGGCTCAAGCTCGGTGAGCTCGAGAACCGCGTCGCCGAGCTCGAGTCGGAGCTCGCGAGGCTCCGTACCGAGCGGGCCGAGTGAGCGTGCGGTCGTGGCGAAAATGTTGAAATCATCACGAGCATAATCCATAGGGATATTTGCGGTTAGACTTGGCGCAATCCATCCACGGAGCCCGCCATGTCGCTCGCGACTATCCACAGCCGTGCGCTTGCCGGCCTGCATGCGCCCGAGGTCGTCGTCGAGGCGCATCTCGCGAATGGGTTGCCCGCGTTCAATCTCGTGGGCTTGGCCGATGTCGAGGTACGTGAAGCGCGCGACAGGGTGCGGGCCGCGATCGTCACCTCGCAGTTCGAGTTTCCGCAGCGACGCATCACCCTCAACCTTGCACCTGCCGATCTCCCCAAGGAGGGTGGGCGCTTCGACCTGCCGATCGCGCTGGGTGTGCTCGTCGCGTCGGGGCAACTGGAGGGCCGGCGCGCCGAGGCGCACGAGTTCATCGGCGAGCTGGCCCTGGATGGCAGCCTGAGGCCGGTACGTGGCGCGCTCGCGATGGCGCTCGCGGCGCGCAGCGCGGGGCGGGCGGTGGTGCTGCCGACGGCGAACGCGGCCGAGGCGGCGCGGGCGAGTGGTGCCGTTGTCCTGCCTGCGGAAAGCCTGCTTGCCGTGTGCGCGCATCTGAGCGGGCGGGCTCCGATCGCTCCGTACGTGCTGCCGAGCGAGTCGGCTGCACCGCAAGCGACCCCCGACCTCGCGGAGGTGAAGGGGCAGGCGCAAGCGCGTCGGGCGCTCGAGGTTGCCGCTGCGGGAAGGCACGCGCTGCTGATGTTCGGCCCGCCGGGCACCGGCAAGTCGATGCTTGCGCAGCGTCTGCCCGGGCTTCTGCCGCCGCTCAATGACGACGAGGCGCTCGAACTCGCTGCGATCCAGTCGATCGAAGGTGCCTTCACGAGCCAGGCCTGGGGTCAGCGCCCGTTCCGCATGCCGCATCACTCTGCCTCGGCCCCTGCGCTCGTGGGTGGGGGGGCGATGCCAAGGCCGGGAGAGATCAGCCTCGCGCATCACGGCGTGCTGTTCCTCGACGAGTTGCCCGAGTTTGACCGGCGTGTGCTGGAGTCGCTGCGTGAGCCGCTCGAGACGGGGCGTATCACGGTGTCGCGCGCTCGCGGCCGGGTGGAGTTCCCGGCGCGTTTCCAACTCGTCGCCGCGATGAATCCTTGTCCGTGCGGTTTCCATGGCGCATATCAGGATCGCTGCAGGTGTACGGCCGAGCAGATCAACCGCTATCGCAAGCGCCTGTCCGGCCCCTTGCTGGACCGCATCGATCTGGTGGTCGAGGTGCCGCTGCTGGACGCGGCCGAGATGCAGGCGCAGGCCGAGGGTGAGTCGAGTGCTGTGGTGCGTGCGCGCGTCGAGCGGGCGATGGCGATCCAGTACGCGCGCCAGGGCGTGCCCAACAGCCAGCTTGGAGCCGGCGAGGTGGATCGTCTGTGCCGCCCGGATGCGCGCGGGCAGGCGTTGATGGGGCAGGCGATCGAGCGGCTGCGGTTGTCGGCGCGTGCCTACCATCGTATCCTGAAGCTCGCGCGCACCATTGCCGATCTGGCCGAGGCCGACGCCGTGGGCGCCGCTCACGTGGCCGAGGCGATCCAGTACCGGCGCAGCCTCACCCCTCCCTGACCCGACTGGCGCGGCTGCGCCCATGCGGGCGAGACCGAGATCCTCATGCCTGCTGCTTCACCCCGTCTTGCCTTTCTGCTCGCCGCGCTGGCCGCAATCGGGCCATTCGCGATCGACACGTACCTGCCGGCGTTTCACGCCATGGCTGCCGCGCTTGGCGCCACGCAACTGCAGGTGCAGCAGACGCTGACCGTCTACATGCTGAGCTTCGCGGCGATGTCGCTGTGGCATGGCGCGCTCTCCGATCGTTTTGGCCGGCGCATCGTGATCATCGTCGCGATGGGGATGTTCGCGCTCGGATCGCTCGGGTGTGCGTTCGCGACGAGTATCGAGTGGCTGTGGGCGGGGCGCTGTGTGCAGGGTTTGGCCGGTGGTGCTGGGATGATCGTCGGCCGGGCGGTGATCCGCGATCTTTACGACGGTGCGCGGGCGCAGCGTGCGATGGCGAGCGTGATGAGCATCTTCGGCATCGCGCCGGCAGTGGCACCGGTGGTCGGCGGCTGGTTGCTGGCGCTGGCGGGCTGGCGCGCGATCTTCGTGTTTCTCGCGCTGTTCTCGCTCGCGCTCGCCTGGCTCACCTGGCGTCATCTGCCCGAGACCCTGCCGCCCGGTGCGCGCCAGTCCCTGCACCCGGCGCACCTCGGGCGGGCCTACCTGCAGATCGGACGCAGCGCCGCGTTCGCGCTCCTCGCCGGGGCGGTCGCCTTCAACTTCAACGGTTTTTTCCTGTATGTGTTGTCGGCGCCAGTGTTCCTCATGGATCACCTCGGCGTTGCCGAGACCGGATTCGCCTGGTTGTTCGTGCCGGCGGTGCTCGGCATGGTGGCGGGTTCGATGCTTTCAGGGCGGGTCGCCGGGCGGTGGAGCCCGCGGGCTACGATCGTGACCGGTTTCGTCATCATGTTCGCTGCTTCCGTCCTCAACATCGGGCACGCGCTGTGGTGGGCGCCGGGGCTTCCCGCTTCGGTGCTGCCGATCATGCTCTTCAATGTCGGTATGGCGCTGGCGATGCCGAGCCTCACGCTGCTGGCGTTGGATCTCTTCCCCGACCGGCGCGGGCTGGCGTCGAGCTGTCAGAGCTTCCTGCAGGTGGGGGTGAATGCGGTCTCAGCCGGGCTTGTGGTGCCATTGCTCTGGGGCTCGGTGCTGTCGTTGGCGGCGGGCATGGCGAGCTTCGCCGCGGCGGGTTTGCTGATGTTCGTGCTGTGGGCCCGCCGCACACCCTCGAATCAGGTGGCCACCCCGCCGAGATAGCTCGCCTGCACGCCGCGGTCGGCCGCGACGTCCCCACCGCGCCCACTCAGTACGCACGCCCCGGCGGCAAGCACCCAGGCATGCTCTGAGATTTCGAGGGCGCGTTGTGCGTTCTGTTCGACCAGCAGGACGCCGACGCCGCTTGCAGCGACCTCGACGATGAGTTCGAACACCGCATCACACATGCGCGGCGCCAGGCCCATCGAGGGCTCATCCAGCAACACCAGGCGCGGTGCGGCGAGCAGCGCGCGAGTGATCGCGAGCATCTGTTGTTCGCCGCCGGAGAGCGTGCCCGCGGGTTGGGTGAAGCGTTCCCGCAGTCGTGGCAGGCGGTCGAGCAGACGCTCCCGGTCGGCTGCAGCCTTATCCCGGTCGCGCCGACTGTATGCGCCGAGCCTGAGGTTCTCCGCCACTGTCAGGCTGGTCAGGATGCCGCGCCCCTCGGGCACCAGCGCGATGCCCGCAGCGAGCCGTCGGTCGGCCGGCAGGTGCCCCACCGGCGCACCATCGAAAAGAATCTCGCCCTGAGCGGGCAGCAGGCCCGCAACCGCGCTCAGGGTCGAGCTCTTGCCCGCGCCGTTGGCCCCGATGATGCAGCCGATACCGGTGCGCGGCAGTGACAGGTCCAGGCCACGCACCGCCGGCAGGTCGCCGTGGCGTACCCACAGATCGCGAAGTTGCAGGAGCGGGATGTCAGCCTTGGTGTGCATGTGCGCTGCCGAGGTAGGCGTCGATGACGAGCGGGTTGAGTCGGACGGCGTTCGGGCTGCCCTCGGCGATACGGCGGCCGCTGTCCAGGACGGTGATGCGGTCGCACAGGGACATCACGAAACGCATGTCGTGCTCGATCACGAGCACGCTGATGCCGTCGTGGCGGATACGCCGTATCAGTTCGGCGAGCGCTGCCGTCTCGCTCGCGTTCATGCCGGCGGCGGGCTCGTCCAGCGCAAGCAGGCGCGGTGCGGTCGCGAGCGCGCGGGCGATCTCCAGCCGGCGCCGATCGCCATAGGACAGGGCGCCAGCCGGCCTCTGCGCATATCCGCCCAGGCCGACATAGTCGAGCAGGCGCAGCGCTTCCGCCCGACAATGCGCCTCCTCCGCGTGGTGCGCCGCACCGCGCCAAAGTGCCGACATGAGTCCGTCGCGGGTGGTGCGATGCATGCCGGTGATGACGTTGTCCGCGACGCTTGCCGATGCGAAGAGGCGAAGGTTCTGGAATGTGCGAGCGATCCCCTGGCGCACGGCCCGGGCCGGGTCGTTGCCGAGCGCCGCACCGTCGAAGATGCACTCACCCGAGTCCTTGCGGGTGAAGCCGGTAATGATGTCGAACAGGGTGGTCTTGCCGGCGCCGTTCGGCCCGATCAAACCATGGATATCGCCAGTCCGCAGGCAAAGATCGACCATGTCGAGCGCCTTGATTCCTCCGAAGGTCCGGCTGACCCCGCGCAGCGAAAGCAAACAAGTGTTTCGTCCGCGCGGACGTGCGCCGGGAGCGTTAAGTAGTTCGCGCATGGTCTCGGGCGTGCGTGACATCTTGGGTTCGACGGAAACATGGGCGGCAGCGTTCGTCCGCCGCCGGGGCAGGATGGCGCGGAGCGTGTGGACGCCAGCACTTTAACGGAGTCGTACCCCAATGCAGAAGATTCTCTCGATGTTCACACTGTGGCTCACGCCGGACTCGCCCACGCTCTGCCAGCCCTCCGGCCCGCTCATCGCGCTTGGCGAGACGCGATTCGACACGGTAATCGACGAGATGGGTGCGCCGTCGATGGTCTGGCGCAACCACGACGGCACCATGACATGGGAGTACACCCCGGAGTTCGCGCATCGCGCCTCGGTGATCCTCACCGTCGATGCCGAAGACGTGATCGTGACGTACGACCTTGCCGCGACGGCCGAGCGGCTCGAGCAAATCCGGCCCGGCATGAACGGTAGCGCGGTACGTCGCGTTCTCGGGCGCCCCGCAAACACGCACTTTCGCTCCGACAATCAGCAGACGTTGTGGCGCTGGTATCCCCGGGGCGACGCAGCCTGCGGCAGCCGGCCGATCCTTGCGGTGCTCTTCGACTGCGACGGTCATGTCATCGAGACGCGCTGCGAAGTAGAATGAAGGGATCCCGTAATCCCCCTTCACCGGAGCCGCCGGATGTCCGACAAGCCGCTTGCCGACCTGCGCAAGAGCTATGAGCTGGGAAGCCTCGAAGAACACGAAGTCGCCTCCGCCCCCTTGCAGCAGTTCAAGACCTGGTTCGAGGAGGCGCTCACCAGCGGCGTGCCGGAACCCAATGCGATGACGGTCGCCACCGTCGGCGAGAATGGCCGGCCCTCTTCCCGGCCGGTGCTGATCAAGAGCTTCGACGAGCGCGGCATCGTCTGGTTCACCAACTATCTGAGCCGCAAGGGGCGCGATCTTGCCGCGCACCCCTTCGCCGCGCTGCAGTTCCACTGGGTGGAGATGGAGCGGGTGGTGCGCATCGAGGGCGCGGTCGAGAAGGTTTCCGACGCCGAATCGGACGCCTACTTCGCCAGCCGTCCGCTCAACCACCGTATCGGCGCCTGGGCCTCGCATCAGAGCGAGGTCATTCCCAACCGCGGCGTCATCGTCGCGCGCGCCGCCGAGTACGGCCTCAAGTTCGGCTTCAGCCCGCCGCGCCCGCCGCACTGGGGCGGTTACCGGCTGCGGCCCGATTACTGGGAGTTCTGGCAGGGGCGCTCGTCGCGCCTGCACGACCGCATCGCGTACCGTCTGCATGAAGATGGCGACTGGCTGCGCGAGCGCCTGTCGCCCTGAGCATGTCGCCTGCGCGGGGTACGCGCACCGCGTGGCGGTAGAGACGCAGGAGCCGGACATGAACACTCGCAACCCGCAAATCGCATCGCAGCACCTTCGCCGGCTCGCCCTCCACGGGCTGTGCCTCGTCCTTGCGGTGTTCGCGCTGCAGGGCTGCGCCGCGCTTGCGCCACCCAAGCCGCTGGCGGACGAGGCCGAGGTGCGCGCCACCCGGGGCACGCCCGAGGTGATCTGGGACAACCCCGACGGCACGCGCAGTTTCCAGTACCCCACCCAGCCCAACGGCACCAGCACCTGGACCTATGTGATCGACCCCGCAGGCAAGGTCGTCGGCCAGTACGACGCGCTCGCCCCCAACCAGCGCGAACGGGTGAAGCCCGGCATGAGCCAGGAGGATGTGCGCCGCCTGCTCGGCCGTGAGCGCTCCATCCAGCGCTTCTCCCTCTCCGGCGAGGAGGTGTGGGACTGGAACGTGCCGCGCGACTGGCCCGGCGTGATCGCCACGCTCTTCAATGTGCATTTCGTGGACGGCAAGGTGGTGCGCACCAGTCTCAGCCATATCCATCCGGACGGCGACGGCGACTTCCGCTTCGGTTTCGGCATCGGACGCGGCGTGGGGCCGCACTGGGGCGTGGGGGTCGGTTGGGGCTGGCCCGGGCCGTGGGGTTGGCCTTACGGTTGGTGAGCGAGCCACCTCGTCGCAAGCAGCGAGCGCCTCGACAGCGCGGGCAAAGCGCCTTAAAATCCGGGCCTTGCCGAGGAGCGTTGCGACCTGAACCCGTTCAGGCCAGGCTCGGCAATCGAACAACGGCGCTCGCAAACCCATTGGCCGGTTTGCCGCGCCGTTTTGCTTTTGTGGCGCACGCCGCCACGCTAGAGGATTGACCCATGCAGCCCGATCGCTCCGCCGAACTCTCCGCCCTGATGGCCCGCCGCATTCTCGTGCTGGACGGCGCGATGGGCACGATGATCCAGCAGCACAAGCTTTCCGAGCGCGACTACCGCGGCGAGCGCTTTGTAGCGCATCCGCGCGACCTCAAGGGCAACAACGACCTCCTCGTGCTGACCCGTCCGGACGTGGTTGCGGGCATCCACCGTGATTACCTCGAAGCCGGCGCCGACATCGTCGAGACCAACACCTTCAACGCCACCCGCGTGTCGCAGGCGGAGTACGGGCTGGAGGGGCTGGCCTATGAGCTCAACGTGGCGGGCGCGCGCCTGGTGCGCACACTGTGCGACGAGTACACCGCGCGGAACCCCGACAAGCCGCGTTTCTGCGCCGGGGTGCTGGGGCCGACCTCGCGCACGCTGTCGATCTCGCCGGATGTGAATGACCCGGGTTTCCGCAACATCACGTTCGAGGCGCTGTGCGAGGACTACCTCGCCTCGGCGCGCGGCCTGCTCGAAGGCGGCGCAGACCTGCTGCTGATCGAGACGGTGTTCGACACCCTCAACGCCAAGGTGGCGGTGTTCGCGGTGGAGCAACTCTTCGCCGAGCTCGGCCGGCGTGTGCCGGTGATGATCTCCGGCACCATCACCGATGCCTCCGGCCGCACCCTCTCGGGTCAGACCGCCGAGGCGTTCTGGAACTCGCTCGCGCATGCGCGGCCGATCGCCTTCGGGCTCAACTGCGCGCTCGGCGCGAAGGAACTGCGCCAGTACGTGGAGGAGCTCTCCAACGTGTGCGACACCCATGTGTCGGCCCACCCCAACGCCGGTCTCCCCAACCCGCTGTCGCCCACCGGTTACGACGAGACGCCCGAGCAGCTTGCCGGCGACATCGTCGAGTGGGCGCGTTCCGGCCTGGTGAACATCGTCGGCGGCTGCTGCGGCACCACGCCGGCGCACATCGCAGCGATCGCGCGCGCGGTGGAGGGGGTGGCGCCGCGGCGCATCCCCGAGCTGCCGCGCAAGATGCGCCTGTCCGGCCTGGAACCCTTCAACGTCGGCGCCGACAGCCTGTTCGTGAACGTCGGCGAGCGTACCAACGTGACCGGCTCGCGCGCCTTCGCGAAGATGATCCTGGAAGGGCGCTTCGACGATGCGCTCGCGGTGGCCCGCCAGCAGGTCGAGAACGGCGCGCAGATCATCGACATCAACATGGACGAGGCGATGCTCGACTCCAAGGCCGCGATGGAGCGCTTCTGCAAGCTCATCGCCTCGGAGCCGGACATCTCGCGCGTGCCGATCATGCTCGATTCCTCGAAGTGGGAGGTGATCGAGGCCGGCCTGAAGTGCATCCAGGGCAAGGGGGTGGTGAACTCGATCTCGATGAAGGAGGGCGAGGCCGAGTTTCTGCGCCAGGCACGCCTGTGCCACCAGTACGGTGCCGCGGTGATCGTGATGGCCTTCGACGAAAAGGGCCAGGCCGATACCTTCGCCCGCAAGACCGAGATCTGCGAACGCGCCTACAAGCTGCTCACCGCCAGCCCGGCCGAGGGCGGCGTGGGTTTCCCGCCGGAAGACATCATCTTCGACCCGAACATCTTCGCGATCGCCACCGGCATCGAGGAGCACGACAACTACGCGGTGGACTTCATCAATGCGGTGGGCTGGATCCGCGACAGGCTGCCGCATGCCAAGACCAGCGGCGGCGTCTCCAACGTGAGCTTCAGCTTCCGCGGCAACGACCCGGTGCGCGAGGCCATCCACACCGTGTTCCTGTACCACGCGATCCGCAACGGCCTCACCATGGGCATCGTCAACGCCGGCCAGCTCGGCGTGTATGACGACCTCGAGCCCGGCCTGCGCGACAAGGTCGAGGACGTCGTCCTCAACCGCAAGCCCGGCGCCGGCGAGGCGCTGGTCGAGATCGCCCAGTCGGTGAAGGGCAAGGCCAAGGATTCCGGCCCGGATCTCGCGTGGCGCGAGTGGTCGGTGGAGGAGCGCTTGAAGCACGCGCTGGTGAAGGGCATCACCGAGTTCGTCGTGGCCGACACCGAGGAAGTGCGTGCCCGCCTGGCCGCCGAAGGCAAGCCGCCGCTGGCGGTGATCGAGGGCCCGCTGATGGCCGGCATGGACGTCGTCGGCGACCTTTTCGGCGCGGGCAAGATGTTCCTGCCGCAGGTGGTGAAATCCGCGCGCGTGATGAAGCAGGCGGTGGCCCACCTCATCCCGTATATCGAGGCCGAGAAGCTGCGCACCGGTGCCACCAGCAAGGGGCGTATCGTCATCGCCACGGTGAAGGGCGATGTGCACGACATCGGCAAGAACATCGTCGGCGTGGTGCTGGGCTGCAACGGCTACGAGGTCATCGACCTCGGCGTGATGGTGCCGTGCGAGAAGATCCTGCACGCAGCGCGCGAGCACGGCGCCCAGGCGATCGGCCTGTCCGGCCTGATCACGCCCTCGCTGGAGGAGATGAGCCACGTTGCCGGTGAGATGCAGCGCCAGGGCTTCGAGCTTCCGCTCCTGATCGGCGGCGCCACCACCAGCCGCGCCCACACCGCAATCAAGATCGCCCCGCACTACACGCAACCGGTGGTGTACGTACCGGACGCCTCGCGCGCGGTCGGCGTCGTCACCGCGCTGCTGTCCGAAGGTGGTGCCGATGCCTTCAAGGCCCAGCTCGCCGAGGACTACGACAAGATCCGCGCTCAGCACGCCAACAAGAAGGGCGTGCAACTGGTGAGCCTCGCGGCCGCCCGCGCCAACGCCTTCGACCCGCTCGCTCTCGCCGGCTACCAGCCCTGCGAGCCCAACACCCTGGGCGTGATGGCGCTGGATGTGGATCTCGGCGATCTGCGCGACTACATCGACTGGGCCCCGTTCTTCCAGACCTGGGATCTCGCCGGCAGCTTCCCCGCGATCCTCGACGACGCGGTCGTCGGCGAGACGGCACGCAACGTCTTCCATGACGCGCAGAACATGCTGGAGGACCTGATCGCCGGCGAGTGGCTGCAGGCCAAGGCGGTGTTCGGGCTCTTCCCCGCCAACAGCATCGGCGACGACATCGCCTTCTATGCCGACGAGGCGCGCGACACCCCGATGATGACCTGGCACGGCCTGCGCCAGCAGCACGAGCGCCCGTCCGGCAAGCCGCACTGGTGCCTCGCCGACTTCGTCGCACCCAGGGCGAGCGGCGTGCGCGACTGGTGCGGCGCCTTCGCCGTCACCGCAGGCATCGGCATCGAGCTCAAGCTCGCCGAGTTCGAGGCCAGCCACGACGACTACCACGCGATCATGTTGAAGAGCCTCGCCGACCGCCTCGCCGAGGCCACCGCCGAGTGGCTGCACGAACGCGTGCGCAAGGAGTTCTGGGGCTACGCCGCGGACGAGTCGCTGGACAACGGCGCGCTCATCAAGGAGCAGTACCAGGGCATCCGCCCCGCCCCCGGCTATCCCGCCTGCCCGGACCACACCGTCAAGGCGGCGCTGTTCCAGCTCCTCGACGCCCCGGTCAACGCCGGCATGAACCTCACCGAGTCCATGGCCATGACCCCCGCCGCGAGCGTGTCGGGCTTCTACTTCGCCCACCCCGAGAGCCACTACTTCGCCATCAGCAAGATCGGCCAGGACCAGCTCGAAGACTGGGCCCAGCGCACCGGCATGAGCACCGACGCCGCGCGGAGGTGGTTGGCGCCGTTGCTGTAGAGGCGCATTCATTGCCGAGAATCGCAAACTTTCGTCATGCGATGAGCGGACTCTTGGAAACGGGCGGTGAGAGGCGTCTACTCGGGTGATTCGAGCAATCGCTCGACGTAACTCATTTCATGGGAGAGCGCCTGTCATGCAATCCGCACCAGATACTGCAAGGATCATCCATTACCCATCGAGCACCCAAGATCAGGCGACGGTGGATCAGATTCGGATCAATACCGCGCCTTTCAAGGGAGCCACGTTCGGGCCCGAGGGCAGGGATGCGTACGACGCGATAATGAACAACGTCATGGCGCCGGATGGGATCCGGTACGAAGCGAGCGTCGTTGGTGGAGTTCCGGGTGTTTGGTGCACCCCGGCCAAGCCTCGTGAAGGCGTCGCCATTCTGTTTCTGCATGGCGGAGGCTGCACAATGGGTTCTGCGCGTGCGTACCGGAATTTTGCAGGTCATTTTGCCCAGCGAACCCAAGCCAAGGTCTTTGTTGCCGACTACCGACTGGCGCCAGAGCATCCGTTTCCGACAGCCCTCGAAGACGCACATGCCGCGTATCTCGGTTTGTTGGCAGCCGGCGCCAAGCAAATCGTCGTGGTCGGCGATTCCGCTGGCGGTGGATTGAGCCTGTCTCTCTTCACCCTGTTGCAGACTGAAGCGGACAAGACGGCCCACAAGCCGGCCGCAGCAGTGGTGATGTCGCCCTGGACTGACTTGTCGATGAGCGGCGACAGTATCGCAGGCAAGGCCGATGAAGAGCTTTATTTGACGAAGAATATGGTGCAAGCCTGTGCCGAGATGTATCTCGGTGGGGAGAAGCCGAGCCATCCGCAAGCTTCTGCGTTGAATGCGCCGACGCTTGAGCTGCCCCCACTGCAAATCCACGTCGGTACGAGCGAAATCCTGCTCGACGACTCCATCCGCTACGCTCAACGCGTTCAAGATGAAGCGAAAGACGTCACCTTGCATATCTGGGAAGAAATGCCTCATGTATTCCAGAATTGCGTTGGCATTCTGCATGCAGCGGACCAATCCTTCGAAATCATGACTTCCTTCATCGTCAGTCATCTGAAGGAAACGCAATCCTGATGGATACGCGTTTCGCTGATGCATTCAAGCCGGTATCGCTGCGCGGCTCGGCTTGATTCGGGGCTCAGGCGCGCAGGCATTCCAAGGTTGTAGAATGGCTACTGCTCCTCCGCTCCGTTGGCAGCCCCTCCCGGTCGCTTCGCAGCCTCCGCATGACATGGCGGCCAAACGAGGTCGCCTGCGGTAGTTGCCTGCCACCTGCTCGACACCATGAACACATACCACCTTGCCCAATTGAACATCGCGCTCGCGCGCGCCGAGATGACTTCCGACGTGATGAGCGGCTTCGTCGCCCGCCTGGATGAGATCAACCGCCTCGCAGAGCAGTCGAAGGGATTCGTCTGGCGGCTTGTCGGTGATGGCAGCGATGCGACCAGCATCCGGGCTTTCGACGACCCGCTGATGCTGGTGAACATGAGCGTATGGGAGGATATCGAGTCGCTGCGGACTTTTGCCTACAAGACCGCCCATGTGGAGCTCATCCGCGACCGCGATGCGTGGTTTCACAAGCTGCCGGAGGCGCATCAGGCGCTGTGGTGGATTCCCGCAGGGCAACTGCCGACGGTGCAGGAGGCCAAGACGAGATTGGAGCACATCAGGGCGCATGGGCCGTCGCCGTTCGCGTTCACCTTCGCGAAGCCGTTTCCGCAGCCGGCGTGACCGGGATTCGCCCCTGAGGCAGCCCGGATGCCATACCAGACCCTCGCCGATGCGGTGCTGCTCCTGCACTTCGGCATCGTCCTTTTCGTGGTGCTGGGGCTGCCGGCAATCCTGCTCGGCAACCGGCTGGGCTGGGTGTGGGCGAACGGGTTCTGGTGGCGGCTCGCGCATCTCGGCGCCATCGGAGTGGTCGCGCTGCAGGCCTGGCTGGGGCGCTATTGCCCGCTCACCATCCTCGAATCGTGGCTGCGCCTGCAGGCGGGGCAGGCAGGGTATCGGCAGAGCTTCGTCGAGCACTGGGTGCAGCGCGTGATGTACTTCGAGGCGCCGCTGTGGGTGTTCGCCTGCCTCTACACTGTGTTCGGCATGCTCGTCGCGTGGGCATGGTGGCGCTTTCCTCCGCGCTGACCGTGTGCGACTCGGGCCCGGCTCAGGGCTGGCGAGGCTGCGCCAGCCCCAGATGCTGCAGGAAGGCGGTGGCGGCGGGCGAGAGGGTTTTCTGACGCCAATGCACGAGCGACCACTCGGTGTGGATGGGAAAGCCTTCCACGTCGAGCTCGACCAGCCCTGGCTGGCTGCCCAGCTGCAAGGTGTGACGCGACAGCACCGCGATGCCCAGACCGGCGCGTACCGATTCCTTGATCGCCTCGTTGCTCGCGATCACCATGCGCGGCGCGAACGGCCAGCCGCGGGCGCGGAAGGCGCGCTCGGTCGCGAGCCGGGTGCCTGAGCCGGGCTCGCGTGCGAGCAGCGGCGCGCTGGCGAGCGCGGACCACCCGAGGGCTCGCTGGCCGGCGAGCGGGTGGTCGGCCGGTGCGATGAACACCAGCGGGTTGTCGGCGAAGCGCCGGGTGACCACGTCGAGTTCCAGCGGCGGGTGGCTGAACACATAGATGTCGTCCTGGTTGGCCTCCAGCCGCGCGATGAGCTCGTTGCGGTTGCAGATGCTCAGCACCACCTCGATGTCCGGGAAGCGCCGCGAGAAGGTACCGAGGTGCGCCGGCATCAGGTACTTGGCGGTGGTGACCACGCCCAGCCGCAGCGTGCCGAGCGTGAGGCCGTGCAGCTGGCCGAGCCGGGTGTCGATGCGGTCCAGCACCTCGAACAGCGCCTCGCAGCCATCCCGCAACACCGCGCCGGCAGCGGTCAGGTCGAGCCGGCGGCCGACATGCTCCAGCAGCGGCTCGCCGATCGTCTCCTGCAGGCGCGCGAGCTGGGTGGAGACGGTGGGCTGGGCGAGATGCAGCGCACGCGCGGCCTCGGTGACGCTGCCGCGGCGCGCGACCTCGCGAAAGATCTCGAGCTGGCGGAAGGTGGTCTGGCGGGTGTGGAAGCGGCCGCGCTGAGGCGAGGATTCCATGCATTGATCTCTGTAGATATCAACGCGCTTGATAATCTATTTTATTAGATGAATCAAGCCCACGATACTGTCGCCAACCCCACCGCCCCGAAGGGCAACCCCAGTGACAGGAGAGCACATCATGGACCCGAAAGACCTGCCCTTTTCCTCGATCCAGGCCGGCACGCCGATCTCGGTCGCCGAAGGCGACGGCATCGGCCCGGAAATCATGCACGCCACGCTGCGCGTGCTGGACGCGGCCGGCGCCCGCCTGCGTCTCGAGCCGGTGAGCATCGGCGAGCGCTGCTACCTCGCCGGTGAACAGACCGGCATTGCCGCCGATGCCTGGACCTCGTTGCGCAGCACGCGGGTCTTCCTCAAGGCGCCGATCACCACCCCGCGCGGCGGCGGCTACAAGAGCCTCAACGTCACCACCCGCAAGGCGCTGGGCCTCTATGCCAACGTGCGCCCGTGCGTGGCCTACGCCCCCTTCGTCGCCACCCGCCACCCGGGCATGGACGTGGTGATCGTGCGCGAGAACGAGGAGGACCTCTACGCCGGCATCGAACACCGCCAGACCGACGACGTGGTGCAGTGCCTCAAGCTCATCACCCGCCCCGGCTGCGAGCGCATCGTGCGCTACGCCTTCGAGTACGCGGTGCGCCACGGCCGCAAGAAGGTCACCTGCATGGTCAAGGACAACATCATGAAGATGACCGACGGCCTGTTCCGCGAAGTGTTCGACCAGATCGGTGCCGAATACCCCGCGCTCGAGCGCGAAGCGCTGATCATCGACATCGCCGCGGCGCTGCTCGCCGACCGGCCCGAGCACTTCGACGTGGTGGTCACGCCCAACCTCTACGGCGACATCATCTCGGACGTGGCGGCGCAGATCGCGGGCTCGGTGGGCATGGCCGGCTCGGCCAACATCGGCGACCAGTGCGCGATGTTCGAGGCCATCCACGGCTCGGCACCGCCGCTCGCCGGCAAGGATGTCGCCAACCCCTCGGGCCTGCTCCACAGCGCGGTGCTGATGCTGCTCCACATCGGCCAGAACACGGTCGCCGAGCGCATCCACAACGCCTGGCTGCGCACCCTGGAGGAAGGCCTGCACACGCAGGACATCTTCGATGCCGCGACCAGCCGCAGCCTGCTCGGCACCCAGGCCTTCGCCGACGCGGTGATCGCCCGTCTCGGCCGTCAGCCCGAGCAGCTCGCGGCGGTATACTACGACGCCACCGCGGTGGCGCCGCATGTGTCCGCACCGCCGCGCGCGGCGGCCGCCGCGCGCGCGAACAAGACGCTGGTCGGGGTGGATGTATTCCTGCACTGGTCCGGCGGGCGTGGCGACGACCTCGCGGCGCAGCTACTCGCCGGCGCGCAGGCCGGCCCGCTCGCGCTCGAGGTCATCACCAACCGCGGCGTGCGGGTGTGGCCCGGCGGCTTGCCCGAGACCTTCTGCGTGGATCACTGGCGCTGCCGCTTCCGCGCCGAGTCGGTGCGCGCCGGCGACGTGGTCGCGCTGCAACAGCGGCTGGTGGCGGCGGGCTTCGATGTGATCAAGACCGAGAACCTCTACCTCTTCGACGGCGTGCCCGGCTTCTCGGCCGTGCATGGCTGAGGCGGAGCCGGGTCGGGCCGGGCCGTTTGCCCCGGCCCGGCCGCACATTCGTGCTTGCCTTGACGTCCCTGGCGCCTACACTTCCGTCATGCGGTCCGCCGAGAATAGGTGCTGGTCATCAAAACCCCGAGGAGAGGCAAACATGCAAGGCAACCCGGTCGTATGGTTCGAGATCTATGTGGAAGACATGGCGCGCGCAAAGCGCTTCTACGAGGCGGTACTTGGCGTGACGCTTGAGCGCATGCCGCCGCCGACCGCCGAGCTCGACATGGAGATGTGGGCGTTTCCGTCGGACAAGGCGACGGCCCAGACGACCTACGGCGCGTGCGGGATGCTGGTGAAGATGGAAGGCTGTCCTCCGGGCGGAGGTGGCACCGTGGTCTACTTCGGCTGTGTTGACTGTGCGGTTGAGGCCGGGCGCATCACTGCCAACGGCGGGACCTTGGTGCAGGACAAGATGTCCATCGGCGAGCACGGCTTCATCGCGATGGCGCGTGACACCGAAGGCAACTTGATCGGCTTTCATTCGATGTGAAGGACGTGGGTGGTGACGCGGCGCTCGTGTGGGGTCTGTGGTGCCTCGCCGCAGCGGAGCGATGCATGAGCCAGCATGACATTCCGTCGACTCGGGGGTACGCATGATCAGCACCTTTCTGTCGCGGCCGAACTGGGTTCCCCGCCACATCGAGAATCACCTCGGCAGGCTCTACGACAAAATGAGCGAGTTGGGTTTCGAGGCGAAGACGGTCGGGCAGAACGTCACGACGCTGGGGTTGCCGTTCGATGAAGTCGTGAGCTTGATGAATGCCTGTCAGTGCACCATCGTGCTCGGCATTCCGCAGATTCGTGTCGAGACCGGAAAGATTAAGGACAAGGACATCGAGGCCGGTTTCGCTTTGCCGACTGAATGGAATCAGATCGAGGCGGCGATCTCGATCATGCTTGGTAAGCCCACGCTGATGATGTTGCACAAGGGAGTGGCCGGGCGCGGCTTGTTCGAGCGCGGCGCAGCGAATGTTTATGTGCATGAGTTTCACACCGTCGGACCGAAGTGGGTCGACGCGCTCGAGCCGAAACTGCTGGCACTGAAAACCCGTCTGAGAGGGTGAAGGACGTCCGTTGTCGCTGGCTTATGCGTAGCAGCGTGAAGGCCTGCGGCTTCACGCGTACGCCACCAGCCGCCCCAGCAGCATCGCGCTCAACCACACCACGATCGACACCAGCGCAGCAAGGCGTGCCGATCGCGGCACCTGACCAGTGTTCAGCATCCCGTGAAGCGCGGCGCGCGCATGCCAGCGCAGAGCCAGCGCATTCACCACGCCCGCGGCCACGAGCGGCATCTTGGCGAGGAACAGCGGCGATCGCGCGTAGTCGCTCGCTCCGGCCGCAAACAGGACGCCGCCGCTCGCCATCGCAAGCAGCAGGCCGGCCGCGGCGGTGCGCGTCAGCACGGTCCACAGTGGGGCGATCGGCACCGCAGGCCACAGGCCCAGGAGGCGCAGATCCAGCGGCAGGATGCTCCCGAGCAGAAGCCCGATGCCCAGTATGTGCAGCGCATTGACGAGCGGATAGGCCCACTGCGACACGCGCAAGGCGGCAATCGGCGTGAGCCCCTCCAGGGTGGCGAACCAGGCCTCGATCATCCCGGGCGCCTGCCTGCTTCAGCGCAGGCGTTCGGGGTAGAGGTCGTAGTGCTTGCCGTCGATGGTGATGCGCTCCGCCTTCAGCACCCGCTCACCTTCCCGCGCCGAACGCGGGCCGACCGCGGAGAGGCTGGCGCCTGGTGCGAGCATTTCGTCGGCGAGCCCGGCGCGTGCGTTGCGCCACGGCTGGCCCACCTCCACCGTCCACCGCTCGCCACCGACCTCCAGCGTGACGATGCCGTGCGGGTTGCCCAGCTTCGCTTCGACGACCGTGCCGGACAGGGTGTGGTGCTCGTCCTTGGCCCACTGCCAACCGTGGTGGGCATGGGCGACGGGGGAAATCGCGAACACTGCGGCCAGCGCAAGGCCGGTAGAGACCTTGCGCAAGGCGTGGAAGGCTGAAGGCATGGTGGCATCCTCGATTCGTTGGCGAACGGAGGGTGGACCGGCCGACGTGCAGAAAGTGCGCTGCCGTAGGCAGCGATGAGGGTCGCGGGGCCGGTCGGGCGGCCGCAGCGATCGCTCAACGCGCGCGGATGGCGGAATCCCGCATCCCCAGCCACGCATTCAGCCCGACCGTCGCGAGGATGATCGCGCCGCCCACCAGCGTGTTGCCGGGCGCGGTCTCATTCAGCACCAGCCACACCCAGAACGGGCCGAGCACGGTCTCGATGAGCAGGAACAGGCTCACTTCGGCGGAGGGGATGTAGCGCGGGGCGAGCATGATCAGCCACGAGGCCAGCGGGATCTGCACCGCGCCCATGAGGAACAGCCAGGTGTAGCTTTCCGTAGCGAGCGAGAGCGGCTGCGCGAAGGGCAGTGCGAGGAGTGCCGTGACCGCGCCCGAGGTGGCGAGCAGCGGCAGGCGCGGCAGCGCGGCATGTTGGCGCAGCAGGGTCAGCACCGCTCCCATCGACACCGCCAGCACGATCGCGGCGAGATCCCCGCGCCAGCTCGGTGCGCCCAGGCTGTCGGCGAAGATGACCGCCACGCCTGAGAGCGCGGCGATGATGGATAGCAGTGTGCGACGGCTGATGCGTTCGCCGAGAATCCACCACGAAAGGAGCGCGGCAAACACCGGCGAGCTCGCGAGGATGACGACGGTGTTGGCGGTGCTGGTGTGGCCGATCGCGAACACGAAGAGCGCGGAGTTGATGCCGTAGATGCCACCGATCAGCAGGAGGGGGCGCACGGTGTCGCGCGTGATGCTCGCATGCCCGCGCACTGCGGCGAGCAGCGCGAAGCCGCCCACCACTAGGAAGATCAGCGCTCCGCGCCAGAACATCACGTCTGCGGTGGCTGCGGCCGCAAGACGGATGAGCAGCGCGTCCACGCTCAGCACCAGCACCCCCGACGCGGCGATGAGCACGCCCAGGCGATGCTGCGTGCCCGGATCGAAGCCGGGCGCAGGCGTCATCGGGCGAGCGCGAAGTCGTAGTCGACCGTGAGCGGTGCGTGGTCGCTGAAACGTTCGGCCTTGTAGATCGTGGTGGCCTGTGCGGTGCGTGCGAGGGCCGGGGTGGCAATCTGGTAGTCGAGCCGCCAGCCGACGTTCTTCGCCCAAGCCTGGCCGCGGTTGGACCACCAGGTGTAGGCCTCGTCCGTGGTGTCCGGGTGCAGGTGGCGGTAGACATCCACCCAGCCCTGCTCGTCGAACACGCGCGTGAGCCAGGCGCGCTCCTCGGGCAGGAAGCCGGAGTTCTTCTGGTTGGATTTCCAGTTCCGCAGGTCGATCTCCTTGTGCGCGATGTTCCAGTCGCCGCACAGCACGACCTCGCGGCCGGCGTTGCGCAGCGCGGCGAGGTGGGGCAGGAACAGCGCCATGAAGCGGAACTTCGCCTCCTGGCGGACATCTCCGCTGGAGCCGGAGGGCAGGTACACCGAGATCACCGAAAGCCCGGGGTACTGCAACTCGATGTAGCGCCCCTCGGCGTCGAACTCGGCCACTCCCAGGCCCTCGACGACCCGTTCGGGTGCGTGCCGCGTGTAGATGCCCACGCCGCTGTAACCTTTCTTCTCGGCGTAATGGAAGTGGCCGCCGAGCCCGTCAGGCGTGCTGGTTGCGCCTGTCATGTCTGCGGCCTGCGCCTTGAGCTCCTGCACGCAGACGAAATCGGCCTGCTGGGCCGGCATCCAGTCGAAGAAACCCTTGCGCTCGGCCGAGCGCACGCCGTTGAGGTTGGCTGTGATGACGCGTAACATGCGTGAAATTGTTCCCTATTGACGACGGATGCAGAATATAGCGGCAATCGCCTCGTGACTGGCCTGCAGGCGGCCACCGGAGGCGGCAGGTACGACACCGGAGCGCCCTGTACCCTCATCCAACACCGCATCCACCGAACTGCCCATGAGCCCCAGCCGAGAGTTCTTCGCACTTGCCCGTACGAAAGGTGTCCTGAAGTTTGGTAGCTTCATCACCAAGGCTGGGCGCAACTCGCCGTATTTCTTCAACGCCGGCCTCTTCGACGACGGCGCATCCTTCCGCGCGCTGTGCGGCTTCTATGCAGATGCGATCGTTGCCGCCGGCGTGCCGTTCGACATGCTGTTCGGACCGGCCTACAAGGGCATACCGCTGGTCGCCGGCGTGGCGATCCGCCTCGCCGAGCAGGGTGCGAACGTGCCGTTCTGCTTCAACCGCAAGGAAGCCAAGGACCATGGCGAGGGTGGTACGCTGGTGGGGGCGCCGCTGCAGGGGCGGGTGCTGATCCTCGACGACGTGATCTCCGCCGGCACCTCGGTGCGTGAGTCGGTGAACATCATCCGTGCAGCGGGCGCCGAGCCATCCGGCGTGGTCATCGCGCTCGACCGCATGGAGCGCGGCCAGGGCGAGCAATCCGCGGTGCAGGAGGTGCGTGCGCAGTTCGGCATGCCGGTCATCGCGGTGGCGACGCTCACCGACCTGATCGCCTACCTCGGCGACAACGCCGAGCTCGCGGCCAATCTCGACGCAGTGCAGGACTACCGGAACCGTTATGGGATTGCCGAAGCGCGCTAGCCTCCTGCTGATTGGCTTCTTCGTTGCTGGTGGTGCGCTGGCGCAGGCCAGCAAGCCGCAGCGCGGCAAGTCCATCTATTGTTGCGAGGACGACAGCGGCGCCACCGTCTGTGGCGACGTGTTGCCGCGCCAGTGCGTCGGCAGGGCCTATCGAGAGCTCAACAGCCAGGGGGTGGTGCGCCACACGGCGAAGAGCCGTGAGGAACTCGTCCGCGAGCGCGAGGAGAGAGAAGCGCGTGAGCGCGAGGAGGAGCGCCTCAGCGCCCAGCGTCGCCAGGACGAGGCGCTGCTGGAAACCTATCCCTCGCTGGAGTCCATCGACGAACGGGAGGCGCGCGCGCTGGGCGAGGTCGATCGCAGCCTGGGCGCGGTCGAGGCGCGCACCCGCGAGCTTCAGGAGCTGCGCAAGGTGCAGGAGGCCGAGGCCGAGTTCTACCAGGGGCGCGACCTGCCGCGCGAGCTGGCCGGTAACCTCGCGATCATCGACGCCGAGCTCGATTCGCACAAGGCCTTCATCGCCGCCAAGGACGCCGAGAAAGCGCAGATCCGCGAGCGCTTCGCAGTCGACCGCGAGCGTTACCGCGCGCTGATCGAAAGCGGTGTGCGGCGGCGCTGACGGCGTACGAGCAGGCGCGCCTTGCGCCGTGCCCATCCCACAATCTGACAAGGTGCCTTCATGAGCGGAACCGACGCGACCATCGTGCATGCCGCCTGCCCGCACGACTGCCCGGACACCTGCGCGATGGAGATCACCGTGGAGCAGGGCCGGGCAGTGCGGGTGCGCGGTGCGGCCGACCACCCCTTCACCAACGGCGCGCTGTGCACCAAGGTCGCGCATTACCTCGAACGCACCTATTCCGAGCAGCGCCTGCTGTACCCGATGAAGCGCGTCGGCAGGAAGGGCGAGGGCCGCTTCGAACGCATCGGTTGGGACGAGGCGCTCGACACCATCGCACATCGCTTCGCAGCGATCGCCGCCGACGACCCGCGCGCCATCCTGCCCTACGACTACAGCGGCACGCTCGGCTTCGTGCAGGGCGGTGGCGGAATGGCGCAGCGCTTCTTCAACCGGCTCGGCGCGTCGCGGCTGGATCACACCATCTGCTCCTCGGCCGGCGGCGCGGGCTGGAAGGCGAGCATCGGTGCGATGGTCGGCATGGACCCGGAGTCGCTCGCGGATTCGCGCCTCATCATCATCTGGGGGGGCAACCCGGTGGTGTCCAACCTGCACGGCTGGCGCTACATCCAGGAGGCGAAGCGGCGCGGCGCGCGGCTGGTGTGCATCGACCCGTGGCGCACCCAGACCGCCGAGAAGTGTGACCTGCATCTCGCCCCGCTGCCGGGCACCGACACCGCGCTGGCGCTGGCGATGATGCAGGTGCTGATCGCCGACGACCTGCTCGATCACGACTACATCGCGCAGCATACGGTAGGCTTCGACGCGCTCGCGGCACGGGTGAGCGCCTGCACGCCGGAGTGGGCGGCGCCGCTCACCGGCCTGCCCGCCGACGCGATTCGCGCGCTGGCGCGTGATTACGGCAGTACGCGTCCGGCGGCGATCCGCCTCAACTACGGCCTCAACCGCTGTCACGGCGGCGGCATGGCGGTGCGCAACATCGCCTGCCTGCCGGCGCTCACCGGGGCGTGGCGGCGCCACGCCGGCGGCGCGCTGCTGTCCACCTCGGGCAACTTCCCGGTGGACCAGGCGGCGCTCGAGCAACCCGCGCTCTACCCGGATGCGCAGCGCTTCCCGCCGCGCCACATCAACATGTCGCAGATCGGCGAGGCGCTGCTCACCGCGAGCGATCCGCCCATTCGTGCGCTCTACGTCTTCAACGCCAACCCGGTGGCGGTGGCGCCGCATACCCGCCGGGTGCGCGAGGGTTTCCTGCGCGAGGATCTCTTCTGCGTCGTGCACGAGCTCTTCCAGACCGACACCGCCGACTACGCCGACATCCTGCTGCCGGCCACGACCCAGCTCGAGCAGCGCGACGTGCATAAGTCCTACGGCCACCTCTACGCCATCGACAACCGCCCGGCGATCGCGCCGCTGGGCGAGTCGCGCTGCAACAGCGATGTGTTCCGGGCCCTGGCCGCGCGCATGGGGTTCACCGATGAGGCGCTGTTCGAATCCGACGACGCGATCGCCGCCGCGGTGTTCAACCGGCGCGACCCGCGCGCGCTCGGGCTGAGCCCGGAGGCGCTCGCGAGCCGGGGCTGGGCACGGCTCAACCTGCCGCGTCCGTTCGCGCCCTTTGCGAATGGCGGTTTCCCGACCCCGTCCGGCAAGTGCGAGTTCCACAGCGCCGCGCTCGCGGCGGCGGGGCTGGACCCGCTGCCGGCGTGGGTGCCGCCGCTCGAATCCGTCGTCAGCAACTCCGCGCTCGCGGCGCGCTATCCGCTCGCCTTCCTGTCGCCGCCCGCGCGCAGTTTCCTCAACACCAGCTTTGCCAACCTGCCGCGCTTCCTGCAGAAGGAAGGCGCGCCGCAACTCGAGATCCACCCGCAGGACGCAGCCGCGCGCGGCATCGCGGACGGCATGCGGCTGCGCATCTTCAACGACCGGGGCGCCTTCCATGCCCGCGCGGTGGTCACGGAGCGGGTGCGGCCGGGCGTGGTGGTGTCGCCCTCGATCTGGTGGCAGAAGCTCTCCGGCGACGGCGAGAACGCCAACGCGGTGACCTCGTCGGCGCTCACCGACATGGGCGGCGGGCCAGTGCTGTACGACTGCCTGGTCGAGGTCGCGCCCGCACCGGGCGAGGCCTGAGCGATGAGCCCGCCATCTACCTCCAGTGTCGAGCAGGTCGCCGATTGCATCCGGCGTGCCGATCGCATCCTGTTCATCACCGGCGCCGGCATCTCGGCAGATTCGGGCCTGCCGACCTATCGCGGCATTGGCGGGCTTTACCATGACCGTCTCACTGCGGAGGGGCTGACCATCGAGGAGGCGCTCTCGGGCGAGATGATGGCGCTGCGCCCGGACGTGAGCTGGAAGTACATCGCCGAGATCGAGGAGAACTGTCGGGGGGCAGAGCCGAACCCGGCGCACCTCGCGATTGCCCGGCTGGAGCAGAGGAAGTCCGGCGTATGGGTGCTGACGCAGAACGTCGACGGCCTCCATCGTGCCGCCGGCTCGCGCAACCTGATCGAGATCCACGGCACGGTGCACACCCTGTGCTGCACCGAATGCCCGCACCAGCGCCGCGTCGTCGACTTTGCCGGCCTCGAGATCCCGCCGGGCTGCCCGGTGTGCGGCGGGCTGTTGCGGCCGGACGTGGTGCTGTTCGGCGAGATGCTGCCGGAGCGCGCCGTCGCCAGGCTCGACGCTGTGCTCGCGCATGGTCTCGATCTGGTCGTGTCCATCGGCACCACCAGCGTCTTCCCCTACATCGCCGGCCCGGTGCGCTGGGCGCGGCAGCTTGGCGTGCCGTCGGTGGAGATCAACCCTGGCGAGACCGAGGTCAGCCACATCGTCACCCACCGCCTGCGCATGGGTGCGGCCGAGGCGATGAGCGCGATCGAGCGGCTCATGGTCGGCTAATGAGTCGAGTAATGCCTATGTACTACTGATTTGCCATTGACATTTTCTGGGTGCAATTCTACTGTCCGACTCGATTGCCATTTGAGCGAAGGAGGTGAACGATGTCGGCGTGCTATCGGGAAGGGGATTTCAAACGGTACTTTGACGAGAACATGGCGGCATTGGGGCTTCCAGTGCCCAACTCCATGTTTGATACATACCAAACTGCGGTCGCAACTGCGTCGACGATACTGGGAACCTTATCCTCTCTCGGGAAGGGGGCGACTATGGCCGAGTTGGCCGGAGCGACCATCGGACTTGAGAAACTGGCAGTTCTGGGAGCCATCAGTGCTGCCGGATATGCGGGAGCGGCGATTGGAAGCATAGCGGTAGCATCAGGGCGCTCTCTTGGTTGTGGCGCCAGCATCGCCGACTTGTTTGCGTTCATGGGACGCACGGGGCTGAGCTTCGACGGTTGGCACGCTTTCTATACGAGGCATCCTGAAGTCTTGAATAGGGGGCAGCCGTTCAGGGATAGCTATGCAATCCGCGCCAAGTCGACGCCGCAATACTTCGAGGTCGCATGATGCGAACAGCTCTTCTCAAGCTTTCACTCAGCCTGGGCCTCGCTGTTCTTGCCTGGTTTCTCTTTCAGTGGTTGGGTGCGTACATGTTCCCGCTGATGCTGGGTATCACGGTCGTCATGCTGATCCAACGGTCGAAGGGGCCCAAGTTTGGCAAGTAGTTCTTCTGTGCCTCGATGGTAGGCGGGATCGGTCCCCTGATTCGGGCAAGTCGCGTTGTGGGTTGGAGGTCGAGCTGTCCTTGACGAGGTGCAGTTGATCGGTAGTGGCGTTGGGGCACGGGTGAGTTCCTTGATAGAATTCGCCATCCCGCCGCCTCGCTGCCGATGGCGGCGTACTTATTTGGTGTTCCTGCAATGACCAGCCCCGCCTACCCCCCCGAACTGCTTCGCGACGTCGCGAAGCGCCGAACCTTCGGCATCATCTCCCACCCGGACGCGGGCAAGACCACGCTCACCGAAAAGCTGCTGCTGTTCGGCGGCGCGATCCAGATGGCGGGCACGGTGAAGGCGCGAAAGAGCGCGCGTCATGCCACCTCCGACTGGATGGAGGTGGAGAAGCAGCGTGGCATCTCGGTGACGAGCTCGGTGATGCAGTTCGAGTACCAGGGCCACACCATCAATCTGCTGGATACCCCGGGCCACCAGGATTTCTCCGAGGATACCTACCGGGTGCTCACCGCGGTGGATGCGGCGGTGATGGTGATCGACGCGGCCAAGGGCGTGGAGGCGCAGACGATCAAGCTGCTCGACGTGTGCCGGCTGCGTAACACGCCGATCATCACGTTCGTGAACAAGCTCGACCGCGAGGTGCGCGACCCCTTCGAGCTGCTCTCCGAGATCGAGGACGTGCTCAAGATCGAGTGCGCGCCGATCACTTGGCCGGTCGGCTCGGGCAAGGCCTTCCGGGGGGTGTATCACCTGATGGAAGACCGGGTGCTGCGCTTCGCCCCCGGTGAGGAGAAGCGCACCGAGGCCGAAGTGATCAATGGGATTGCGAACGCACAGCTCGACGCACTCTTCCCGCTGGAAGTGCGCCAGTTGCGCGACGATGTCGAGCTGATCGGCGGCGCGTCGGCGCCGTTCTCGCTCGGCGATTTTCTTGCCGGCAAGCAGAGCCCGGTGTTCTTCGGCTCGGGTATCAACAACTTCGGGGTGCAGGAGATCCTGCAGGCGCTCATCGACTGGGCGCCGCCGCCGCAGCCGCGTGACGCCGGGGTGCGTCAGGTGCAGCCGGCCGAGGCGGGCTTCAGCGGCTTCGTGTTCAAGATCCAGGCCAACATGGACCCGAAGCACCGCGACCGCATCGCCTTCTTCCGCATCTGCTCCGGGCGCTACGAAGCCGGCATGAAGGTGCGCCATGTGCGCCTCGGGCGCGAGATGAAGCTCGCCAACGCGCTCACCTTCATGGCCAACGAGCGGGTGCTGATGGACGACGGCGTCGCCGGCGACATCATCGGCATTCACAACCACGGCCAACTGCAGATCGGCGACACCCTCACCGAGGGCGAGGTGCTCGGCTTCAAGGGCATCCCCTACTTCTCGCCCGAGCTCTTCCGTGCCGCACGCCTGCGCGATCCGCTCAAGGCCAAGCAGTTGCAGAAGGGCCTGCAGGAGCTCGGCGAGGAGGGCGCGATCCAGGTGTTCGAGCAGGAGGGCGGCAACATGCTGCTCGGCGCGGTCGGCCAACTGCAGTTCGAGGTGGTCGCGCAGCGGCTCAAGGACGAATACAAGGTGGACGCGATCTTCGAATCCGCCGACATCTACACCGCGCGCTGGCTCACCTACCCGGACGAGCTCACGCGCCGCAACTTCGAGCGCGAGCAGGCGATCCGCCTCGGCAAGGATGTGGACGGCAACCCGGTGTATCTCGCCAGCACCCGCTACAACCTCGACGTGACGATGGAGAAGTGGCCCAAGGTTGGCTTCCACGCGACCCGCGAGCATGGCCAGGTGATGGCCTGAGCGCGGGCAGGGCCGGCCTGTTCCGACCATGACGAGCGATCCGCGCGATGGCACCCGGCGCATCGGGCGCGGCATGCTGGCGGTGTTCTGGCTGCTGGTGCTCGGGCTGGGCTGGTGGTTCTTCGAGGACCTGATCGCGGATCAGCACGACCCGAACCGCAATCTCGTGGTCGCGCCCGGCAGCGGCGAGCTGGTGTTGCAGCGCAACCGCAGCGGGCACTACGTCGCGCCTGGCGAGATCAACGGCCGGCCGGTGCGTTTCCTGCTCGACACCGGCGCCACCCAGGTATCGGTGCCGGCCCACCTCGGCGAGGCACTGGGCCTGCGGCCGGGCGCGCCGATGAAGGTGATCACCGCCAACGGCACCGTCACGGTACGCGCGACCCGCGTCGAGTCGCTGCGGCTGGGGCCGTTCCTGCTGCGGGATGTGGGCGCGCACCTCAATCCGGGCATGCGCGACGATCAGGTCTTGCTGGGCATGAGTGTGTTGAAACAACTGGAGTTCACGCAGCGCGGCGACACGTTGACGTTGCGTCCCCACGCCGAGTGAGTCTGCCGGGGTGTGCCCCGGCGGATGGCACGCCTTTCCGCGTAGCTGTAGCTTACTGCGCTTCCTCTTCCAGCAGTTCTTCCGGCATCTCCTCGCCGAAGTCCTCTGGCAGGGCTTCCTCTTCCGGCATCTCCATGCCGGACATGTCGCCGCCGCCCATGGGGTTGAACGGCAGACCGTTGACGGTGAATTCGCCCTTGGCGAACGCGAAGCTGCTGTTGAGCAGGCCACCCTCGCGCTTCAGGTAGCCCTGTTCGACGAAGGCGTCCACCTGTGCGGTGAACATGTCTGCATCCTCGCCAACCATTTCCAGAGCGAACGCCTCGGGCACCGACAGGGTCCCGCTCGCGTCGAGCTTCTGCATCAGGGCGAACATGTCGCCGATCTCTTCCGGGGCGAGGTTGTCGAAGCGTGCCTTGGCGGTGAGCTGCGCCTGTCCGTGTGCCGTGGTAAAGCTCAGGCGGTCGAGCGCGATCTCCGGATTGTGGCGCAGCAACTCGCCTGCTGGCTCGGCCAGCGGCGCAAACATTGCGCTGGGATCGAGCTCGTTCGCGGCCTGCATTGCAGGGTCGCCGTAGATCTTCATCAGCTCTGCGTAAAGCCTGGCCGCCGTGCGCGCATGGATGTGGCGCAGCGACAGGTCGTAATGCACCGGGCCGTAGTCGTCCGTACCGACCTTCAGTGTGTCCGCACCGATCTTGACGACCATGTCCATGAAGTCGCCCGAGATCGGCATCGCGACGTCGTAAGCGACCTTCTGCATCGACACCGCATCGGGGCTTTCAGCGTCATCGGTCGGCATCTTGAGGCTCACCTCGGCGATCGCCATGTTCATCGTGCCCGCATAGAAGGTCGGCTCGTCGGCGAACGGGCGCTTCTGGTCGGCGGTGACACGCATGTCGGCGAAGAGCATGTGACCTTCGTCGTCCTGCATCTCGAACCTGGGCAGCGATGCATCCATGGTGTAGCTGGCCATGTCATTGCTGAAGTCGATGTCGGCCGTCAGACCGGACCAGGTCACCTTGCCTGCGCCTTCATCCGGCATGTCCAGTACGAAGCCCGGACTGGTGAGCTGTGCCCTGCCACCGCCATCGAAGCCATAGGTGGTGCGTACCTCCAGCAGCTCTTTGTCGCCGATGAGTGCGGATACCTTCTTGCGGGTCTCTTCGTCGAGGATGAGACGCGTATGCGCGGTGCCCGCGGCAAACGACGAGAAACCCGGCATGGGGCCGTGCTGGATGTCGCTCTTCAATGTGAACACCAGCGGCGCGCTCTCGTCTGCGTCGGTCTGCGCAGTGGCCATCACCGAAGGATCGGTGAGCTCCAGGGTGACCGTTTCGGTCGCACCCAGCAAGCCACGCTGGTACTCGCGGCTCTTGACCTTGAGGTAAGGCACGCTGGCAATCTGGTCGTATTGGCGGGAGTGCGCCGATTCGATCGACTTGCCCAGCCACCATGCCGTGGCGGGATAGGCCGCGACCACCGCGACCGCGACGATTGCGATGCCTGTTGACTTGCTCATGCTGATGGATTCCTGACGAGGGGTGAAAAAGGGGTGACGTGGGCGCAACGGCCAGGGCGTCCGGGCAGGCGCTCGGGGCGGATGGCAGCAGGCGTTGGCCGGAGGCGGGTGAACAAAGCGGGAAACCGAACGACAAATAGGCGCGAATGATATATGTATTCGGGCTGCCGGTGTGCGATCCACAGCTTCATCTTGACGTGCTGATGCTGATACTCTGACAGGGTCAATGGCTCGGGGCTGATCACGCCGGGCGCGCTGACCAACGCCACGCACTGCTAACTTTATCCCTTATCCGCCAATGCTTGAACTCGACACCCAGAACGAGGCCGACCCGAACGCGCCGCTGCGGCTGGAGGCGCGCTGGGACGGGCGGCACATCACCGCCGTGTCCATCCACAACCCGCGCCCCCTGGCGGCCCGTATGCTGGTGGGGCGCAGCATCGAGGAGGCGGCTGCGCTGGTGCCGCGCGTGTTCAGCCTGTGCAGTCGCGCGCAGGGGCTGGCCTTTGCGCTGGCGGTGCATGCGGCAGGCGACGACAGCGCGGCGGTAGGCGAAGAGTGGGCCTGTGAGCGCGCCCTGTCCATCGAGATGGCGCAGGAGCACCTGTGGCGCCTGCTGCTCGACTGGCCGCTGCTGTTCGGGCGAGATCCGCGTCGCGCGCGTTTCGCCGAGTTGCACCGGCGCCTCGACCAGGCAAGGGATGCGCGCATGGCCTACGAGCTGGGTGGGGAGTTGCTCGACCTGGTGGTGATGGAGCTGCTGGGTGGTTTCTTCGGCAGTTGGGGCGGGCCGGGTTCGCGCGGGCTGCGCGGCCTCGGCAATCTCGACGAGTTCATCGAATGTGCCCGCGCCGGTTCGACCATCGGCTCCACGCTAGCGGACCTCATCGAGCTGGGTCTCTCCACCACCGAGCAGGAGGCGGTACCGGTCCTGCCGTCGCTGTCCGCTGGCGCATGGGTCGCGCGCCTCGGGGCCTGGCCCGATCCCGACTTCTGTCGCACGCCCACGCTGGCCGGGGTTCCCCAGGAGACCGGGGTACTCGCGCGCCACGCCGACGCAGCCCATCCTGCGGTGCTGATGCGTCATCGCCACCGCTGCGCGGCACGGCTGTTCGCGCGCGCGGCGGACCTCGCCGACTGCGCGAGCCGGTTGCGCCACCCGATGGCGGACGACATGCCACGACTCTTCGACGCGGCACCCCTAGGTGCGAATGCCGGGCTCGCGTGCGTGGAGACTGCGCGCGGCTTGCTGCTGCACTGCGCTCGGGTCGAGGACGGCAAGATCGCCGACTACGTGATCATCGCGCCCACGGAGTGGAACTTCCATCCGCAGGGTGCTTTCCTGCGTGAGTCGCTCGGCGCCGCAGCGGATCGTGCCGACTTTGCCGCGATGCGCCTCAAGGCGCTGGCGCTGTCGCTCGACCCGTGCGTGCCCTTCGAGGTCGAACTCGTCGATGGCGACGGCGCGCCGCTCGCGTCCCCGGAGGCGGGCGGTGCATGAGATGTCGCTCGCCGAGGGCGTCCGCGGCATCGTCGAAGACGCGGCTGCGGCACAGGGTTTCGCGCGGGTGAAGGTGGTGGTCCTGGAGATCGGCGCGCTCGCCGCAGTCGAGGAAGCGGCGCTCCGCTTCTGCCTCGAGGTGGTGTTGCGCGACTCGGTGGCGGATGGTGCCCGTATCGAGGTCGTGCCGTTACCGGGTAGCGGCTGGTGCATGCAGTGCGCGCACGCCGTGGCGCTGCAGCGGCTGTACGATCCGTGCCCGACGTGCGGCGGCTATCGGGTGCAGACCACTGGCGGCACCGAGATGCGGGTGCGCGAGCTGGAAGTGGAGTGAGTGTGGCGCGTGCGCGTCGGGCACGGAGCGCAGGGCGGACAGAAATTCTCGCGCGCGCCGGGAACACGGCGCCGGCAGGCAACGAGGAGAGCAGGCATGTGCACCGTATGTGGTTGTGGGTCCGCCTTTGCGCCGCGGCGCGCGCGGCGGACGGAAGGCGAGGGTGAGGCAGGCGGACGGACGCGGCGGACGACGGCGTGGAAGCCGGTGTCCGGTGCGGCACCGGTGTCCGTGCCCGGCGATCATGCGCCGGACTCGTCGCATCTCGTCGCCTCCGACGGCTGCCTGCACTTCGGCCAAGGCCCGGCCCATGCGCACGCGCCCGGGCTGAGCCAGACGCAGATGGTGCGCATCGAGCGCGACATCCTCGGCAAGAACGACACGCTCGCGGCGGCGAACCGTGCGCGCCTCGCGGCGCGCGGCATCTTCGCGCTGAACCTCGTCTCCAGCCCCGGTTCGGGCAAGACCAGCCTGCTCGTGAGCACGCTCGAACGGCTCGCCGGGCGGGTGCCGGCGGCGGTCATCGAGGGCGACCAGCAGACCGAGTTCGATGCCGAGCGCATCCGCGCCACCGGCGTGCCGGCGCTGCAGATCAACACCGGCAAGGGCTGCCATCTCGACGCCGACATGGTCGGCCGTGCGATCACCCGTCTTGCGCTTGCCGACGACAGCCTGCTCCTGATCGAGAACGTCGGCAACCTGGTGTGTCCCTCCGCGTTCGACCTCGGCGAGGCGCACAAGGTGGTGATCCTGTCGGTGACCGAGGGCGAGGACAAGCCGCTCAAGTACCCCGACATGTTCGCCGCCGCCGACCTGATGCTGCTCAACAAGGTCGATCTCCTGCCTCACCTGCGCTTCGACGTGGCGCGCGCGATTGACTTCGCGCGCCGCGTCAATCCGCGCCTCGCGGTGATCCGGACCTCGGCGACGAGCGGGGAAGGGCTGGATGCCTGGCTGGACTGGATCCTCGACGGCATGAGGGCGCTGCGCGCGGAGCGTGGCAGCAGCAGTGCCGACGCGGGTGACGGCAGTGGCGTGGCCGCGGAGACAGGCGCATGACCAAGGCTGTGGCCGCGCAGCCCGGCACGGCGCCGCAGCCCGGCACCGAAGTCGCGCAGCGCATCCCGCTTGGCGGCGCGTTGCCGCGCGCGGCGGCGGTGCTCGCCTGTGGCGCCTGGTTCAAGAGCACGCCGTGCCGGGTCATGGCCGGCACGGCGCTGCTGCCGGCACCGCTTGGCGACCTCGACGACCCCGACGCCTGCCGCCGGCTGGATGCCGCGGTGGGGGCCCTGCTTGCGCTCGACGGCCCGTCGCCGCAGGTGATCGCACACGACCTCCATCCCGACTTCCATTCCACCCGCCTCGCGCGCGCGCTCGCGGCGCGGCTGGGGGTGCCGGCCATCGCCGTGCAGCACCACCACGCCCATGTCGCGGCGGTACTCGCCGAGCACGGTGTGGCGCCGGAGGGAGGTGCGGCGGATGGCGGGCCGGTGCTCGGTCTCGCGCTCGACGGCGTCGGCCTCGGCAGCGACGGCAGCGCCTGGGGCGGCGAACTGCTGCAGGTCGACGGCGCTGCATTCATCCGCCTCGGCCACCTGCGCGCCCTGCCGCTGCCGGGCGGCGACCGCGCCGCGCGCGAGCCGTGGCGCATGGCGGCCGCGGCGCTGCACCTGGGCGACCGCGCTGGCGAGGTCGCCAGCCGTTTCGCGCAGCAGCCTGCGGCCGCACAGCTGGCGCAGGTGCTCGCCCGGCCGACCCTGTGCCCGCCCGCGTTCGGGCTGGGGCGCTGGTTCGATGCAGCCGCCGGGTTGCTCGATGTGTGCGCGGTGATGCGTTTCGAGGCCGAGGCGGCGATCGCGCTGGAGCGGCTTGCCGCCGCGCACGGCCCGGTGGCGCCCGAGCGGGATGGCTACCACATCGACGACAATCTGCAGCTCGACCTGCTGCCGTTGCTGTTGCGGCTTGCCGACGAGCCGGATGCGGCGCGGGGCGCGGCGCGCTTTCATCACACGCTGGTGGCCGCGCTGCTGGACTGGAGCCTGCAGGCGGCGCAGCGCGCCTCAATTCACAAGGTGGTGCTGTCGGGCGGCTGCTTTCACAACCGCATCCTGTCCGTCGGGCTCGCCGCCGGGTTGTGCGACGCGGGCTTGACCGTGCTCGAGGCGCGTGCGCTGTCGCCGGGTGATGCCGGGCTCGCGCTCGGCCAGGCCTGGGTGGCGGCGCATCGGCTCGCCGCGGGCGCAGAAGGAATGACAGCGGGAATGACAGCGAATTTCGACGGCGTCCGTAGCGCCGTGCAATGAGGAGAACGCAATGTGTCTGGCGATTCCGGCCCGGGTGGTCGAGCGGCTCGCGGGCGATGACTGCATCGTGGATCTCGGCGGGGTGAGGAAGCAGATCTCGCTCGCGCTGGTGGACGATGTCGCGGTGGGCGACTACGTGATCGTGCATGTCGGCTATGCCCTGTCGCGGCTGGACGCCGAGGAGGCGGCGCGCACGCTGGCGCTGTTCGCCGAGGCCGGTCTCATGGGAGAGGCCGCCGATGGAGGGACCCTCGTGGTGGCGGAGGACGAGCGATGAAGTACGTCGACGAGTTCCGCGATGGCGCGCTCGCCGCCGGCCTCGCGCGCGCGATCGCGCACGAGGCGGACAGCGGCCGTGACTATGCCTTCATGGAGTTCTGCGGCGGGCACACGCACGCGATCTCGCGCTACGGTGTCGCCGACCTGTTGCCGCCCAATGTGCGCATGATCCACGGCCCGGGCTGCCCGGTGTGCGTGCTGCCGATCGGCCGCATCGACATGGCGATACAGCTCGCGCTGGCGCGCCGCGACGTCATCGTGTGCACCTACGGCGACTGCCTGCGCGTGCCGGCCTCCGACGGCGTCTCGATGATCCGCGCCAAGGCGCGTGGCGCCGATATCCGCATGGTGTATTCCGCTGCCGACGCGCTCACGCTGGCCGAACGCAACCCGGCACGCGAGGTGGTGTTCTTCGCGATCGGCTTCGAGACCACCACGCCGCCCACCGCGCTGGTGATCCGCGAGGCGGCGCGGCGCGGCCTTGGCAACTTCAGCGTGCTCTGCAACCACGTGCTCACCCCGGCGGCGATCACCCGCATCGTCGCCGCGCCTTCGGGGGCCGTCGAGCCGGATGTGCATCTGGACGGCTTTGTCGGCCCGGCGCACGTTTCCACCGTGATCGGCAGTCGCCCCTATGCAGGCTTTGCACGCGACTACCGCAAGCCGGTGGTGATCGCCGGCTTCGAGCCGCTGGACGTGATGCAGGCGATCCGCATGCTGATCCGCCAGGTCAACGAGGGGCGCGCCGAGGTCGAGAACGAGTTCACCCGGGCGGTCACGCCTGACGGCAACCTCAAGGCGCAGGCGCTCGTCGCCGAGGTGCTCGAGGTGCGCGAAAGCTTCGCGTGGCGCGGCCTGGGCGAAGTCGCTCAGTCGGCGCTGCGCATCCGCGCAGCCTATGCCGGCTTCGATGCCGAAGCGCGTTTCGGCCTGTGTTACCGGGCGGTGGCCGACAACAAGGCCTGCGAGTGCGGCGCGATCCTGCGCGGGCAGAAGAAGCCCACCGACTGCAAGATCTTCGGCACCGTCTGTACCCCTGAGAACCCGATGGGCTCCTGCATGGTGTCGTCCGAAGGGGCCTGCGCGGCGCACTACAACTACGGGCGCTTCCGCGACATCCCGCTGCGGGTGGCGCCGGCGGCGCCTGTCGTTGCAGCTCAAGCAAGCGCTGCCGGGGTGAGCGCATGAGCGCCGCGGCGGTGCGCAGCGGCTATGTGCGGCCGCTGGATGTCAAGGCCGGCCGGGTTGATCTCGGTCACGGCGCAGGCGGCCGCGCCACCGCGCAGCTGGTATCGGAGCTCTTCGCGCGCGCCTTCGCCAACCCGGCGCTCGCGCGCGGCGACGACGGCGCGGTGCTGCCCGCGCCGGCGCTGGGCGAGCGCCTGGTGGTCGCCACCGATGCGCACGTCGTGAGCCCGCTGTTCTTTCCCGGCGGCGACATCGGCTGCCTCGCGGTGCATGGCACGGTGAACGATGTCGCGGTGATGGGCGCGCGGCCGCTCTATCTCGCGGCGAGCTTCATCCTCGAGGAGGGCTTCCCGCTCGCCGCGCTCGCGCGCATCGTCGCGTCGATGGCGGAGGCGGCGCGCGCGGCCGGGGTCGCGATCGTCACCGGCGACACCAAGGTGGTGGAGCAAGGCAAGGGCGACGGGGTGTTCATCACCACCACCGGCTTCGGCGTGCTCCCCGCGGGGCGCGACCCGGGCGGCGCGCGTGCGCGGCCGGGCGACGCGATCCTGCTCTCCGGCACCATCGGCGACCACGGCATGGCGATCATGGCCGAGCGCGAGTCGCTCGCCTTCGAATCCGCGATCCGCTCCGACACCGCCGCGCTGAACGGCCTCGTCGAGGCGATGTTCGCCGCGGTGCCGGACATCCACGTGCTGCGCGATCCGACCCGCGGCGGCGTCGCGACCACGCTCAACGAGATCGCCGCCCAATCCGGCGTCGGCATGGAGCTCATCGAGCGCGCGATCCCGCTCAACCCGCAGGTGGAGGCGGCCTGCGAGCTGCTCGGGCTGGATCCGCTGTATGTCGCCAACGAGGGCAAGCTGCTGGCGCTGTGCGCCGCAGAGGACGCCGATGCGCTGCTCGCCGCGATGCGTGCGCACCCGCTCGGCGCGCGCGCGGCGTGCATCGGGCGGGTCACGGAGGACCCGAGCCACTTCGTGCAACTCGTCACCGGGCTGGGGGGACGACGCATGGTGGATTGGCTCTCGGGCGAGCCGTTGCCGAGGATCTGCTGATGCTGCGCAGCGTTCAGCCCGCTGCCTGACAGGGCTGGCAGATCGCGCTGATCTCGATCTCCGGGCCGGCCAGCACATGACCCGCTCGTGCGAGGCTGTGGGTCAGTGCCGAGGCCGCCTCGGGGTCGTGCACCTCGGTGACCTGCCCGCAGCGCGGACACACCAGGAACAGGCTGGCCTCGTCATGGCGCTCGTGGTTGCAGGCGATGAACTGGTTGCTGCGTCCGATGCGGTGCGCGAGCCCCTGCTCGATCAGGAAATCCAGCGCGCGATATACCGTGGGTGGGGTGGCGTTCGGGTGCTCCGCCTTCATCTGCTCCAGCAATTCGTAGGCCTTGACCCCGCCCGGCTGGCCGCGCAGCAGGCGCAGGATGTGGCGGCGGATCGGCGTGAGGCTCGCGCCATGCGCCTTGCAGCGGTTGGCGGCCTGGTCGAGGAACTGTTCGTCGGCGATGGCGTGATGGCTGGCGTCGGTCATCGTGGGGGTCGCCGCGGCGAGCGCAGGACGGATCATGAATGGGTCTGACGAGATTCTGCCTGAGTCCGGAATCCATCGGCACAATGAAATTTGCCCCAACGATACGCGCGGTTTCGTGTATCGTGCCGGCCGTTAGTGTTTTTCACCGGAGAACGAAGGATGAGTGCCGTCAAGACCGACACCGCGCCGACGCTGACCCGCGAGCAGCTGCTCGCCGCATCCGAGGACGAATACATGTCCGATGCGCAGCTTGAGTTCTTTCGTCAGCTGCTGTTGTCGGAAAAGCAGTCGCTGATCAATTCCGCGCGCGAAACCACGATCAACCTGCAGGACAACGAAGCCACGCCCGACTGGACCGACCGTGCCACCGTCGAGGAAGAGCATGCGCTGGAGCTGCGCGTGCGGGACCGCGAGCGCAAGCTGATGAAGAAGATCGACGAGGCGCTCGGCCGCATCAACGACGGCAGCTACGGCTGGTGCGAGGAAACCGGCGAGCCGATCGGTATCCCGCGCCTGCTCGCGCGCCCCACCGCCACCCTGAGCGTGGAAGCCCAGGAGCGCCACGAGGCGATGGAACGCGTCTCGCGCGGTTGAGCATGCCGGATCACGCCGCCGCGCCGCCGGCGGCAGACCGGCGCATCCCGGTCATCATCCTCACCGGCTTTCTCGGAGCCGGCAAGACCACCCTGCTCAACCACCTGCTCGCCGGCCCCGCGCTGAAGAACAGCGCGGTGCTGATCAACGAGTTCGGCGAGGTCGGGCTCGACCACCTGCTGGTCGACAAGATCGACGAAACCCTGCTGCTGCTCGACTCGGGATGCATCTGCTGCAGCGTGCAGGGCGACTTGGTGCGCGCGCTCAAGAACCTCTTCACCCGCGCCGCGCGGCGCGAGATCGGACCGCTCGAGCGGGTGCTGATCGAAACCACCGGCCTTGCCGACCCGGCACCGGTGATCCACACCCTGATGCAGGACGCCTTCATCGCCGAGCGTTACCGTTGCGACGGCGTGGTGACCGCGGTGGACGCCGCCCTGGGTGCGGCGCAACTCGACCAACATCGCGAGGCGCTGCGCCAGGTGGTGATGGCGGATCGCCTGCTGCTCACCAAGTGCGATCTCGCCGACGACGCGCAGCGCGCTACCCTGCATGCCCGCCTCGCCGCGCTCAACCCGGGCGCCGAGCGCATCGAGGTGAGCGGCGGGCGCGCACCCGATGCCGCGCTCGCGCCCTGCGGGCTCTACGATCCCGGCGGCAAGATGCCGGATGTGGCGCGCTGGCTGGGTGAGGAACAGGCGCTGGCGGATTCAGCCCGGCGCGCCGCGGTCGCAGCACCCCTTGCGTGGCGCAAGCCGGGTGCCGCCTCAGTGCTGGCGCGCCAAGCGGAACGGCACGATGCGTCGGTGCTGAGTTACACCCTGCGCTTCGCGGCGGCGCTCGACTGGCTGGCCTTCTGCGACGCGCTGGAGATCCTGCTGCAGGTGCACGGCTCGCGCATCCTGCGCATCAAGGGGCTGCTCGACATCGCAGGCGATTCGCAACCGCGCGTCGTGCAGTGCGTGCAACACATCGCCTACCCGCCTTCCAGCCTCCCCGCCTGGTCCGATGCCGGCCCTTTCGCCGACCGCCACAGCCGCCTCGTCTTCATCGTCCGCGATCTGCCGCGCGACGACGTCGCGAGCCTGCTCGGCGCGGTGATCGGGCAGATGCCGGCTTGAGCGCCGAGGAGGGTTCCGCTTACTGCGCTGCGGCCTGCTTCAGCAAGCCTGTTTCGTCGGCCTTGCCGACGAAGGTCCAGCCGGCGTCACGGTTCCACACGAAGCGTAAGCCGGTCTCGGCGTCGGTGAAGGCGGCCAGGGGCTGGTCGTCGTCAGTCGTCGAATCTGCAAGGCTGGTTTTCAGCGCGGCGGCGCTGGTCGGGGTGTTGCCGACGAAAGTCCAGCCGGCGTCGCGGGTCCACGCGAAGCGGAAGCCGCTCGGGCCGTCGTCGAAGGTGGCGAGGACCGGGTCGGCGGCGGCCGGAGCCTGGGTGGTGCCGGCAACGGCGAAGGTGAAGGCGGATGCGCTGACCAGCAGTGCGCTGGCGATGAGCTTGGTGTGCATGGATGGGCTCCGGAAGTCGACGGCGGGATCTCGTGGAAACCGCCTCCGCGGACTATACGGACGTGCATGTTGCACTGCAACAAAAAATGTCGAATTCGCCGATAAGCATGGCTTGTTGGATTTCCCGCGCTGCGCGCTCAGCCGGCGCGGCGTGACGGCCACATCGCCGGCAAGAGCAGCAGCGCGCCGATGACCGCGACGCCGCTCCAGCCCAGCCGGCTCTGCGCCACCGCGGCGAAGAAGGATGCGAGCGTCACCGCGGCGAAGGTGAGCGTCTCGTTGAAGCTCTGCACCCGCGCCCGGTTCGTCGCCGAGCTGCTCGCCACCAGCAGCGCCGAACCGCCGATGTAGGCGAAGTTCCAGCCGACCCCCACCGCAATCATCGACGCATGGAAGAGCGGCGTGGTCTCGCCGCCGAGCGCGACGGCGCAGCCGCCCAGCCCGATCAGGCAGCCGGCGGTGGCGATGCGGTTGGCGCCGTAGCGTGCGACCAGGTTGCCGGTGAAGAACGAGGGCGCGAACATCCCGACCAGATGCCACTGGATCACGCTCGCCGCGATGCCCACCGGCAGACCGCAGCCGACGATCGCGAGCGGCGAGGCGTTCATCACCAGCACCATCATGCCGAAGGCGGCGACGCAGAACGCGATCGCGCGCCTGAGCGCCGGCCGCGCGGCGATCTCGGCGAGTGCAGGCCGCCACTCGGGCAGCGGTGGGATGCGTGCTGCGACCGGCTCGCGCCAGACGAGCATCACCGCCACCGCCAGCGCCGACACTGCCGCGGAGACCAGGTAGGAGCCGGCGAAGGGCGTCACCGTCAGGTCCTTCGCGAAGGCGCCGAGATACGGTCCGAGGAAGGCCGCCGCAAGACCGCCGACCATCACCCACGAGATCGCACGCGGCTTGTCCGCATCGCTTGGCGCGCAATCGGCAGCGGCAAGCCGGTAGTACTGCGCGACGCCCTGGAACATCCCGAACAGGCTGCTCGCGATGCAGAAGCCGATGAAGCTCCCGCTCGACAAGGCCAGCGCCGCGAGCAGCGCGGCGCTGACGCCGCCCAGCGCGCCGACGACGAACACCGGCCGGCGCCCGAAGCGCGCGAAGCCCTTGACCGCGTTCAGCGTGCTCGCCGCGGTCATGATCCCGGTGAGCGCGAGCGGCAACGTCGCCAGCATCGGATCCGGCGCGAGCCATGCCCCGGCCAGTCCGCTCACGGTGAAGATGATCGACATCGCACAGAAGAACAGCGCCTGTGAGAGCGCGAGCAGCAGCACGGGGGTCCAGGTGGGTCGGGTGTCTGGCATCGTGTGAAATTCCGGTGTTCAGGGGTGGTGCGGTATCGCGGCAGGGTCGCCAGACGGTAAGTCGATCACAACTGCCGTGCCGCGAGATCGCCGAGCGTCATCAGCGCGTGGATATGGCGCTCGCTGAAGGGGTAGCAGCCGGACAGGCGAATATGATGAGTATATCGGCCGGTGGGCGAATACAGGTTGCCGGGGGTGATCGAGATGCCCGCGGCGAGCGCTGCATCGGCGAGCCGGTCTGCGTCGCAGCCCTCGGGGAGTTCCACCCAGGTGAGGAAGCCGCCGGTGGGCAGGGTGGCGCGCGTGCCGGCGGGCATGGCGGTGTCGATCAGGCCGCGCAGGCGGTCCACCTGGCCCGCATAGGTGCGGCGCAGGCGGCGCAGGTGCTGGGCGTAGCCGCCGCTCTCCAGGAACAGCCCGATCGCCTCGGCGAGCAGCGCCGGCTGCGACACCGAGGAGCAGAACTTGAGCTCGGCGAGCTCGCGCCCGAAGCGGCCACCTTCCATCCAGCCGACGCGCAGGCCGGGGGCGAGCGTCTTGGTGTAGGACGCGCACACGATCACCCAGCCGTCCGTGTCGAAGGACTTCACCGCCGGTTGCAGCGGAGTGGTGAACTGCAGCTCGGCGTAGAGCGCATCCTCGATCACCGGCACGCGGAACTGCCGCGCCAGCTTCGCAAGCCGGGCCTTGGCCGCGACCGGCATGCTGGTGCCGAGCGGGTTGTGCACCGTCGGCATGCACACCACCGCCTGGATGCGTTTCTCGTCCAGCAGCAGCTCCAGCGCATCGAGCGCGAGGCCGGTGTCGGGGTGGGTGGGCACCTCGATCGTCTTCAGCCCGAGCCGGTGGGCGAGCGGGATGAGGTTGAAGTAGGTGGGCGACTCCAGCGCGATCGTGTCGCCCGGGCGGGTGACTGCGCGCAGCGCGAGCTGCAGCGCCTCCATGCAGCCGTTGGTGAGCACCACGTCGGCCGGCGCGAGCTGCATGCCGAGATCGGCCGCATGCCGGCAGATCTCGCGCCGCAGCCGCTCCGGGCCGGGCGGCAGCGAGTAGTCGGCGACGAGCTCCGGGCGGCGGCGTGCCAGTTCGGCGACGAGGCGGCTGAGTTTCTCGCCGGGGTAGAAGTCGCCGCCCTTGGGGCAGGCGAGCGACAGGTCGATCATGCCGGGCTGGGACTGTGCGGCGATCACCCGCGCGATGCGGTTGAGCACCGCTTTCTCGGCCGGCTGGGCGCGCGTGGGCGGGGGCGCGTCGCGCAGGCTCGGGCTGCCGAGGCGCGCACGCACGAAGTAACCCGCCTGCGGCCGCGCCTCCACCAGCCCGCGCGCTTCGAGCTGCCGGTAGGCGGCGAGCACGGTGTTGATCGACAGCCCCCGCCCGCGCGCAGCCTCACGCACCGACGGCAAGCGGCTCCCCGCCGCCAGGCGGCCGTCGTTCATCGCGGTGCAGAGCTCGTCGGCGAGGGATTGGTAGAGGGGTGGTGATGGCTCGGTCATGCTCGTCGGTCTGGTTTGATGAGGGGGAGGGCGCAAGGAGGCCGGTTGGATGGAGGTTGCTGATATGTCGTCTCTTGTCGCCACAAGACGCCGGATGATGCTATAAATTGCGTACGCAAATGTTGAGCAAGGAGACTACAATGAGCTTGCGGGTTGGCATGCGCGAACTGCGCGAAAAGATGGCCGAGTATCTCGAGTCTTCGGTGCCCATTGAGGTGACGCGTCATGGACGCACCATCGGTTTCTACATTCCTGTGCCGCGTCGCCCTGGCCAGTCCGAGCGCGACGCGCTGATCGAGGCGGGGCGCTGCATGCAGGCGGAGCTGGCGCGCATCGGCATCGGCGAGGACGATCTTCTTGCCGATTTCAAGGCCTGGCGCAGGGCTCAGGATGCAGCATAAGCGCCTTGTCGTTGATGCCAACATCCTCATCAGGGCTGTCTTCGGTTCGCGTGCAAGGCAGTTGATTGCGGACGCGTGTGGTGAAGTCGCGTTCTATGTGGCCGAGGCCAACTATCTGGAGGCCTGTCATTACATTGCACAGCTCGCGCCCAGGCGCGATATTCCCGATACCGTCTGGCGATCCGCGCTGGAGACGCTGATGACGGCCATTCAGCTCGTGGGCGACGATGAACTGGGGCTGGTGGAGACCCAGGCCAGGGAGCGGATCGCAGGGCGCGACGAGCGCGACTGGCCCGCTCTCGCAGCCGCTTTGCTGCTGCAATGTCCAATCTGGACTGAGGACCAGGATTTCTTCGGTTCCGGCGTTCCCACGTGGACTACGGCCACTGTGCCCATCTACCTCAATGTGCGTTGAGTCATGATGTCACATCGATGCCCCGGCCATGGATACACATCCCTGCATGAGTGATGGATACAGCACTGCTCAGTGACATCTGTATCCAGTATAAAACCTGCTTCATGAATCTGTAACCATACATCCGCAATCGCTATCCTGACCTCATTGCCGATCACCCGTGCAGCGGGTGCAACACGATGGAGTCCGTGATGATCGATCTGCCCTTGATGACCTATGTCGCCACGATGTCGGTGACGCCCGGCCCCAACAACCTGATGCTGGCGGCGAGCGGGGTGAACTTCGGCTTTCGCCGCACCCTGCCGCACATGCTGGGAATCAGTATCGGCCATGGCGTGCAGGTGTTGCTGGTGGCGGGGGGCATCGCCTGGATCATGGCGTGGCTGGAGAGTGCGCGGTTCGGTTTGGTCGCGGCGGGTTGCAGCTACCTGCTGTGGCTTGCATGGCGACAGGCGCGCGCCGGCCGGCCGGGGGCGGGCGGGGCGTCGCGGCCGCTGGGCTTCGTCGGCGCGGCCCTGTTCCAGTGGGTGAACCCCAAGGCCTGGATGATGGTGGTGAATGTGGCGGTGCTGTTCCTGCCGCGTGGCACCGGCTGGGAGGGGGCGGCGCAGCTCGCGCTGTGGTGTGCGCTCATCAACCTGCCGTGCATCGCGATGTGGGCCTTTGCCGGCGACCGCATGCGCGCCTGGCTCACCGATCCGGCGCGCCTCTTGGTGTTCAACCTCGCGATGGCGCTGTTGCTGGCGGCGACGGCCGGCTGGATCCTGGTGGATGAGGCCGGGCTGCTGGCGGCAACGCACTGAACAGGTACGAGTACAAGGACAATCCAAGGACATCCGCAATGAAGACGATCGGACTCATCGGTGGCATGAGCTGGGAATCCACCCTGCCGTACTACAGCCATATCAACACCCTGGTACGCGAGCGGCTGGGCGGCCTGCACTCGGCCAGAGTGGTGCTCAACAGCGTGGATTTCGAGGAGGTCGCCGCGCTGCAGCGTGCCGACGACTGGGACGCCGCGGCGGCGCTGCTGGTGGCGGCGGCGCGTGCGGTGGAGGCAGCGGGGGCGGGCTGCGTGCTGGTGTGCACCAACACCATGCACAAGGTTGCGCCGCAGATCCAGGCCGCGGTGGATATCCCCTTGCTGCACATCGGCGATGCGCTGGGTGTGGCGGTGCGCAAGGTGGGCCTGCAGCGGCTGGGGCTGCTGGGGACCCGCTTCACGATGGAGCAGGCCTTTTATCGTGATTACCTGCGCGAGATGCACGCGCTGGAAGTGCTCGTGCCGGCCGAGGCGGAGCGGGCGCTGGTGCATCGCGTGATCTTCGACGAGCTGTGCGTCGGCCGCGCCGAACCCGCCTCGCGTGCGGCCTACCGCAACATCATGGCCGGGCTCGCAGCGGCCGGCGCGCAGGGCATCATCCTGGGTTGCACCGAGATCTCGTTGCTGGTCGATGGCTCCGACGCGCCGGTGCCGCTTTTCGACACCACCGCGCTGCACGCCCGCATGGCAGTGGATTGGGCGCTGGGCGGCTGAACCCGGCGCCCTGCCTCATCAGAGCGCGACCTCTCCCGGCGTGGCGGCGAGCGACTGGGTGATGTGCTCCTCCGTCAGCGCGGGCGAGCACAGCGTGATGAAGTGGTAGGCGAAGGCACGCAGGTAGTGGCCGCGGCGCACTGCGATGCGGGTGACGTTGTCCTGGAAGAGCCCGTGGCTGTCGAGCTGAACCAAGCCCCGATCACGCGCCGGATTGAACGCCACCGAGGCGATGATGCCGATGCCGAGGCCGAGTTCCACGTAGGTCTTGATCACGTCCGCGTCCATGGCCGACATCACCACATCCGGCACCAACCCGGCTGCGGCGAAGTTGCTGTCGATGCGCGCCCGGCCGGTGAAGCCTTCGTGGTAGGTGATGATCGGGTGCGCCGCGATGGCCTCCAGCGTGAGCGGTCCACCGGTGGTGAGTGGATGATCCTCCGGCACGATCACCGCATGGCGCCACTGGTAGTAGGGAAAGGATGCGAGCTCGGCGACATCCGCCAGCGCTTCGGTGGCCACGCCGATATCCGCCTCACCGTGCAGCAGCATCTGCACGATCTCGTCCGGGCTGCCCTGATGCAGCTTGAGATGCACCTTGGGGAAGGCGCGCTTGAACGCCGTCACTACCTGCGGCAGCGCGTAGCGCGCCTGGGTGTGGGTGGTCGCGACCGTCAGCCGGCCCTCGTCGCGGTTGCTGTAGTGCTCGGCGAGGCGCTTGATGTTGGCGGCGTCGAGCAGCATGCGCTCCACCATCACCACCAGCTCCTTGCCCGGTTCGGTGAGGCCGAGGAGCCGTTTGCCCTTGCGCACGAACAGCTCCACGCCGAGCTCGTCCTCGAGATCCTTGATGTGCTTGGACACGCCCGACTGCGAGGTGAATAGCGCGTTCGCGACCTCGGTGAGGTTGAAGCCGCGCCGCACCGTCTCGCGGATGATGCGCAGTTGCTGGAAGTTCATTGTGCCGCTCCCGCGACCGCCGCGGCACGCTCATGCTCGAAGACCTTCAGCCGCGACGGCACGAGGCGCACGTCCTGCCCCTCGGCCAGGCCCAGCGCCGCCACCCGCTCGCGCGTCAGCTCCACCTCGAAGTGCTGGCCGCTCGAACCGTTGCGGCCGTCGAGTTCGATGCGCGCGGTGACGCCGAACGACAGGATGCGGCTGATGCGTGCCGCCACGCCCAGCGCCACGCTGCCGTCGGGCACGATGTCGAGCTCGTGCGGCCGGGCGAAGGCGACCACCTGGGCACCATGGTCGAGCGCGTGCGGTTCGTGCGGCAGGATGTCCTCGCCGACGCGCACCGCCTCGCCCTCGACGCGGCCGTGGAAGAAATTCACCGAGCCGAGGAAGCCATACACGAAGGGTGTGGCCGGGTGACGGTACACCTCTTCCGGCGTGCCGATCTGTTCGACCCGGCCGTGGTCCATCAGCACCACCCGGTCGGCGACTTCCAGCGCCTCCTCCTGGTCGTGGGTGACGAAGATCGAGGTGATGTGCAGTTCGTCGTGCAGCTTGCGCAGCCAGCGCCGCAGTTCCTTGCGCACCTTGGCATCGAGTGCGCCGAAGGGTTCGTCCAGCAGCAGCACGCGCGGCTCCACCGCCAGCGCACGCGCGAGCGCGATGCGCTGGCGCTGGCCACCGGAGAGTTGCGAGGGGAAGCGGTCTGCCAGCCAGTCGAGCTGCACCAGGTTCAGCAGCGCATGCACCTTGTCCTTGATCACCTTCTCGGAGGGGCGTTGTCCGCGCGGCTTCATGCGCATGCCGAAGGCCACGTTGTCGAACACCGTCATGTGGCGGAAGAGGGCGTAGTGCTGGAACACGAACCCGACCTGGCGGTCGCGCACATGGGTGGTGGAGGCATCCTCGCCTTCCAGCAGCACCTGGCCGGAATCGGCCTGTTCCAAGCCGGCGATGATGCGCAGCAGCGTCGTCTTGCCGCAGCCGGAAGGGCCGAGCAGCGCAACGAGCTCTCCGGTGGGGAAGTCAAGCGTGATGTCGTCGAGCGCGACGAACGTGCCGAACTGCTTGTGGATGTTGCGAACCTGGATGCTCATGATCGATCTGCGAGAGAGGTGTTGTACGTCCCGGATGAACCCGCAGGTGCGGCGGCAGCGGACGTTGACGTCATGTCGCTTATCGAAATGCTGCATATCCAGCGGGTTCCATTGCTGTAATCGAGTATATAGAACCCGCCGGATTCACCAACCATGGAATGCTGATAAGCATTCCATGGTTGGTGCTAAGGCGCGACAGCAGGTGGAGGTTGCCGGCGGCATGCCGTCGGCCGCCCGGCTCAGGTGGCTTCCTGTGCCTTTCTCGACGTGTGCCACAGGCTCGCGACGACCGAGATAGCAAGGATGGTGCCGACCACCGACAGCGACACCAGCACCGGGATCTTCACCCACTCCACGATCAGCATCTTGGTGCCGATGAAGACCAGGATCGCGGCGAGACCGTACTTCAGCAACTCGAAGCGGTCGCCCAGGTCGGCGAGCAGGAAGTACATCGCGCGCAGGCCGAGGATCGCGAACAGGTTGGAGGTGAGCACGATGAACGGATCGGTGGTGATCGCGAAGATCGCCGGGATGCTGTCCACCGCGAAGATCACGTCCGAGATCTCCACCAGCACCAGCGCGAGAAACAGCGGCGTCATCATGCGCACGCCGTCGCGCACGACGAAGAAGCGCTCGCCTTCGAGCTTCTCCGTGACAGGGTAATGCTTGCGTATCCAGCGGATGAACGGGTTCTTCTCGAGATCCGGGTCATGCTCGGCGAACCACACCATCTTGATGCCGGTGGCGACGAGGAAGGCGCCGAAGAGATAGAGGATCCAGTGGAACTCGGCGATCAGCCAGCTGCCCGCGAAGATCATGATCGTACGCAGCACGATCGCACCCACGATGCCGTACAGCAACACCCGCCGCTGCAGCTCCAGCGGCACGGCGAAGAAGCTGAAGATCATCATCCACACGAACACGTTGTCGACCGCGAGCGATTTCTCGACCAGGTATCCGGTGACGAAGGCGAGCGCCTTCTCGTTGGCGACCGCGCGGCCGAGCGAACCGTCGAGAAACCACCAAAGGCCGCCCGCAAACAGCAGTGCCACCGTGACCCAGGCGCACGACCACGCGGCCGCCTCCTTCAAGCTGACACGATGCTGCTTCCCACCGCCAAACACGAAGAGGTCCAGCAACAACATCGTGACGACGATGGCGGCAAAAGCCGCCCATAACCACCAGGTTCCGATCGATTCCACAACAGGCTCCGCAAGAAAGAAAAAGGGTCTGATCCCGTAGGACACAGACCCTGCGTTCCTTCTTCGCGCACGGACCTTGCCCTAGGGCAAGGTCTCGCTTGCAACGCACGCGTTGCCCGCAGCACCGGGCGGACATTCGAGAATGTCCCGCCGTGATGACGATGATGCGGCGTGAAAAGCTACTCCCCTTGATGCGCCGGAGTGTAGGCGCTGCCGAGCCAAAGTCAAGCGGAGGATGGACCTTCGCCTCAACCGACGTGACTTTTCCGCCGACTGCGCACCATCAGCGGCTAACATCGCGCCTACGTGATGGACCGGGAAACGGAAGGCAGGGAACATGATCGACCAGTTCGCCGACAGGATCGTCAGCCGCGTCATCCTCGGGCTTCTGCTAGGGGGCTTGCTGTTGTTGGGGTATGCGGTGCTGCATCCCTTCATCGTGCCGGTGGCGTGGGCGGTCATCATCGCCTATGCCACCTGGCCGCTATATCGCCGCCTGCGTGCGCGCATGCCGCGTTACCCGGGCGTGGCCGCGTTCCTCATGACCGTGGCGCTGAGCGCCGCCTTCATCATCCCCGCGCTGTGGATGGGGATGCTGCTGCGTACCGAGCTCGGGGTTGCGATCGCGGCGGTGACGGCGCAGATCCGCGGTGGCGCGCTCGCGTTGCCGGACTTCGTGCGCAGCCTGCCTTGGGCGGGGGATGCGCTGCAGGAACTCATCGACGCGCTGATCGGCGACCCCGAGGCCTTCAGGGCCAATCTCAACGCCTGGGTGCGGCAGGGCGGCGATCTCGCGGTGGTGCTGCTCGGGGACGTCGGGCGCAACGCCGCCAAGCTCGCCTTTGCGCTGATCACGGTGTTCTTCCTCTATCGTGACGGCGACCATGTGCTCGCGCAGGTGCATGCGGTGTTGCACCGCTTCCTCGGTCAGCGCGTCGATGCCTACCTCGCCGCCGTGGGCGGGATGACCACTGCGGTGGTGTGGGGGCTGATCGCCACCGCGCTTGCCCAGGGGGCGGTCGCGGGCTTGGGCTATTGGTGGGCGGGCCTGTCCGCGCCGGTGCTGCTCGGGGCGCTGACCGCGCTGATTGCGCTGATCCCGTTCGGCACACCGTTCGCCTGGGGTTCGCTAGGCGTGTGGCTGCTCGTCTCCGGCCATACCGCGGAGGGGATCGGGCTGCTGCTGTGGGGCGCGCTGGTGGTGAGCTGGGTGGATAACCTGATCCGCCCGCTCGTCATCAGCAATGCCACCAAGATTCCGTTCGTGTTGGTGATGTTCGGCGTGCTCGGCGGGCTGGCCGCGTTCGGGCTGGTGGGGCTTTTCCTCGGACCGGTCGTGCTGGTGGTGCTGATGGCGGTCTGGCGCGAGTGGATCGAGGAATCCCGGCTCGGCCAGACCGCGGCGGATCTCGATCAGGGCCGGTAATCGGCTGCAGCCCGATGCTCCACCCAGGTCTTGATGCACAGCGTCACCAGCGCCAGCGCCGCGAGCAGGGAAGCGACCGCGAAGGCGGCGGCGAACTGGTACTCGTTGTAGAGGATCTCCACATGCAGCGGCAGGGTGTTGGTGAGGCCGCGGATGTGGCCCGATACCACCGACACCGCGCCGAACTCACCCATCGCCCGCGCGTTCGTCAGAATCACCCCATACAGCAGGCCCCACTTGATGTTCGGCAGGGTCACGTGCCAGAAGGTCTGCCAGCCGTTCGCGCCCAGCACCACCGCCGCCTCCTCTTCGTCCTTGCCCTGAGCCTGCATCAGCGGGATGAGCTCGCGCGCAATGAAGGGGAAGGTGACGAACACGGTGGCGAGCACGATCCCCGGCACCGCAAAGATGATCTTGATGTCGTGCTCCGCGAGCCATGGCCCGAACCAGCCCTGCGCGCCGAACACCAGCACGTAGATCAGGCCCGCGACCACCGGCGACACCGAGAACGGCAGATCGATCAGCGTGGTCAGGAAGTGCTTGCCGCGGAACTCGAACTTCGCGATCGCCCACGCCGCGCTCACCCCGAACACCAGGTTGAGCGGCACCGCGATCGCCGCGGCGAGCAGGGTGAGGCGTACCGCCGAGAGCGCATCCGGGTCGGTGAGCGCAGTGATGTACACGCCCCAGCCCTTGCGCAGCGCCTCGACGAACACCGCGATCAGCGGCATCAGCAGGAACACCGCGAAGAAGACAAGCGCGGTGCCGAGGATCAGCCACTTCACCAGCGGCGTCTCGCGCGTCGCGGCGCGGCTCTCGAAGCGGGCGGCGTGGTCGCCGCCCAGGTGCAGTGTGGTGGCGCCGGCCATCAGCGGTCCCTCCCGGTACGTTTCGCGGTCCACGCCTGCAGGCCGTTGATGACCAGCAGCAGCGTGAAGGAGATGATCAGCATCACCGTGGCGATCGCGGTCGCGCCCGCATAGTCGTATTGCTCGAGCTTGGTGATGATCATCAGCGGCGTGATTTCCGACACCATCGGGATGTTGCCGGCGATGAAGATCACCGAACCGTACTCGCCCACCGCGCGCGCGAACGCGAGCGCGAAGCCGGTGAGCAGCGCTGGCAGCAGGATCGGCAGGATCACGTGGCGAAAGGTCTGCCAGCGCTGCGCCCCGAGGCACGCCGCAGCCTCCTCAAGCTCGGTGTCGAGATCTTCCAGGATGGGTTGCACCGTGCGCACCACGAAGGGCAGGCCGATGAACACCAACGCCACCAACACCCCCAGCGGCTTGAACGCGACCTGGATGCCGAGCGGCTCCAGATACTGGCCGATCCAGCCGTTCTTCGCATACAGCGCGGTGAGCGAAATGCCCGCCACCGCAGTGGGTAGCGCGAAGGGCAGATCCACCAGCGCGTCGATCACCTTCTTGCCCGGGAACGAATAGCGCACCAGCGCCCATGCCAGCATCAGGCCGAACACCGCGTTGATCGCCGCCGCGATGAGCGACATGCCGAACGACAGTTTGTAGGAGGCCACCACGCGCGGCGCGGTGACGACCGACCAGAACTGTTCGAAGCTCAGCGTCGCGGTCTTGAGGAACACCGCCGCGAGCGGGATGAGCACGATCAGCGACAGATACCCCAGCGTGTAGCCCAGCGTCAGGTTGAAGCCGGGCAGCACGCGGAACGTGCGGGTTGCAGCCATCAGCGCTTCACCACGATCTGGTCGAATACCCCGCCGTCCGCGAAGTGCCTCTTCTGCGCCGCCTGCCAGCCGCCGAGCTTCTCATCCACCGTGAAGATGCGGATCGGCGGAAACTTGGCTGCGTTCTGCTGCAGCACTGCCGGGTCGCGCGGGCGGAAGTTGTGCTTCGCGATGATCTCCTGCCCCGGCGTGGAGAACAGGAAGTTCAGGTAGGCCTCGGCCAGCTTGGCCGAGCCGCGCTTGTCGGTCACCGACTTCACCGCCGCGACCGGCGCCGCGCCGTCGATCGAGATCGAGGGATAGACGACGTCGAACTTGTCGCCGCCGAGTTCCTTCGCGATCAGGATGGCCTCGTTCTCGAAGGTGACGAGCACATCGCCGACATCGCGCTGGGTGAAGGTGGTGGTCGCGCCGCGTCCGCCGCCGTCCAGCACCGGCACGTTGGCGAAGAGCTTCGCGACGAAGGCGCGCGCCCCGTCCTCGCTGCCGGTCTTGTCCAGCGCATAGCCCCATGCGGCGAGATAGGTGTAGCGGCCGTTGCCGGAGGTCTTGGGGTTGGGCACGATCACCTGCAGGCCGTCGCGGGTGAGGTCGCTCCAGTCCTTGATGTCTTTCGGGTTGCCCTTGCGCACCAGGAACACCGATGTGGTGGTGTAGGGCGTGGCGTCGTGCGGAAGGCGCTTGCGCCAGTCGGCCTCGACCAGACCGTTCTTCACCAGGATGTCGATGTCCGGCGCCTGGTTCATCGTCACCACGTCGGCCTCGAGCCCGGCGACGACCGCCAGAGCCTGCTTGCTGGAGCCGCCGTGGGACTGGTTGATCGTCACCACCTCCCCGGTTTCGGCCTTCCATTGCGCCGCGAAGGCCGAGTTGATGTCCTTGTAGAGCTCGCGGGACACATCGTAGGAGGCATTCAGCAACGACGTCTGCGCGCTCGCGAGGGTGGCGAAGCCGAGCGCGGCCGTGATGACGCCACCGCGCAGAATGCTGTTGAGGGATCGGGTCGGGGACATGGCGAAACTCCTTATTCACAGTTCGCGCCGAGTCTAGAAGCGGTATTCCAAATCAAGAAATAATAAAAACCGCGTTTCTTATACGAAATACTGCTAAGAAGGTTTGCCTTTGCTGCATCCCAATGAGAACGGCCCCTGCCGTGCGAGCAGGGGCCGTGGGGTTGCACGCAACGCGAATCAGCGCCGGGCGCTGGCGAGGCGACGGACTACCGACACCAGCGCGTCCACCTCCTCGCAGGTGTTGTAGAACGCCAGCGACGGCCGCACCGTCGCCTCGTGGCCGAAGCGCCGCAGGATGGGCTGGGCGCAGTGGTGGCCGGAGCGCACTGCGATGCCTTCCTCGTTGAGCGCCTTGCCGACCTCTTCGGGCTTGTAGCCCTTGAGCACGAAGGAGAGCACGCTCGCCTTGTCCTGCGCGGTGCCGATCAGCGTGATGCCCGGCACCGTCAGGAGGCCCCGCGTCGCATACGCCAGCAGATCGTGCTCGTAGCGCGCGATGTTCTCCATGCCGATGCGCTCGACATAGTCGATCGCCGCGCCCAGGCCCACTGCGTCCGCGATGTTGCCGGTGCCGGCCTCGAAGCGGGTGGGGGCGCCGTGGAAGAGCGTCTTCTCGAAGGTGACGTCGGCGATCATGTTGCCACCACCCTGCCATGGCGGCATGTTCTCGAGAATGTCGCGCTTGCCGTACACCGCGCCGATGCCGGTCGGGCCGAACACCTTGTGACCGGAGAAGATGAAGAAATCGGCGTCGATGTCCTGCACATTCACCCGCATGTGCGACACCGACTGCGCGCCGTCGACCAGCGCGACCGCGCCGACGCGGTGTGCGAGCGCGACGATCTCCTTCACCGGCACGACGGTGCCGAGCGCATTCGACACCTGCGTCACCGACACGATCCGGGTGCGGTCGTTGAGCAGCGTGCGGTACGCGTCGAGCAGCACCTGGCCCGAGTCGTCCACCGGGATCACGCGCAGCCTCGCCCCCTTCGCAGCGGCAAGCTGTTGCCACGGCACGATGTTGGCGTGGTGCTCGAGGTGAGAGACGATGATCTCGTCGCCCTCTCCCACGTTCTGCCAGCCCCAGGTCTTGGCGACGAGGTTGATGCCCTCCGTCGCCCCGCGCACGAAGATGATCTCCTCGGCCGAGCCGGCGCCGAGAAAGCGCGCCACCTTGCTGCGCGCGCCCTCGTAGGCATCGGTCGCACGTGCCGCCAGTTCATGCGCCGCACGGTGGATGTTGGAGTTCTCGTACCGGTAAAAATGCGCGAGCCGGTCGATCACCGCCTGCGGTTTCTGTGTGGTGGCGGCGTTGTCGAACCAGACCAGCGGACGGCCATTCACCCGCTCCTGCAGGATCGGGAAGTCGCGCCGTACCGCCTGCACATCGAAGGGCGGATGGGCGCCCTGGGCGACCTGTGGCACTGCCCCGGCCGTCGGAAGCGCCAGGAAGTAGAAGCTCGGCGCGGCCGGACCGGCCTGCGCTGCGCTGGCCGGTGCAGCCGGCTTCTCTGGCGTCGCGAGCAGCGCCTGTAGCTCCGCGGCGCCGGGCAGGCCGAACGACTGCGCGGTGATCCGGTCGTCCGGCAGGCCTGGGGCGCCGTGCCCTGCTTGCGCAGGCGCCAGTGCCGGCGCGCGACTGCCGAGCGCGAGCTCGGTCTGCGCCGGCTGAGGCGGGTGGCTGCCGAAAGGCAGCTTGGCGTCCACCCCGCCGGACGGCAGCGTGGCGAAGAACTCGCCCGCCAGCTGCGCCAGCACCGACAGATCCGGCAAGCCCGGCGCTACGCCTCCCGCGAGGGCGGCGATGCCATCACTTGTAGGTGTCGGGATAGTCATGGTACTTGCCGATCTCCACGTCATCGAGCACAGCCAGCGCATCGTCGGTGAGCACCGCGAGCGAGCAATAAAGCGAAATCAGGTAGGACGCGATCGCGTTGCGGTTGATGCCCATGAAGCGCACCGACAGCCCCGGGCTCTGCTCGCCGGCCAGGCCGGGCTGGAACAGGCCGACCACACCCTGGCGCTTTTCGCCGGTACGCAGCAGGATGATCTTGGTCTTGCCGTCCTCGACCGGCACCTTGTCCGACGGAATCAGCGGCAGGCCGCGCCAGGTCAGGAACTGCGAGCCAAACAGCGACACCGTCGGCGGCGGCACGCCGCGGCGGGTGCATTCGCGGCCGAACGCCGCGATCGCGAGCGGGTGGGTGAGGAAGAAGCCCGGCTCCTTCCACACGCGGGTGATCAGGTCGTCGAGGTCGTCCGGCGTCGGTGCGCCGGAGAGCGTGGCGATGCGCTGCTCTTCCGCGACGTTGGCGAGCAGGCCGTAGTCCGGGTTGTTGATGAGTTCGGATTCCTGCCGCTCCTTGATCGTCTCGACGGTCAGGCGCAACTGCTCCTTGATCTGGTCGTGCGGGCTGCTGTACAGATCCGATACGCGGGTATGCACGTCGAGGATGGTCGTGACCGCGTTGAGGAAGTACTCGCGCGGCTGGTCCTCGTAGTCCACGTAGGTCTGCGGCAGCTCGGATTCGTCGCGCTGCGAGCAGGCTACGCGCACGTCACGCGGGTTCTTGACCTTGTTGAGGCGGTAGATGTCGGCCTCGACCGGCAGCCATTGCAGGAGGTGCACCAGCCAGCGCGGCGAGATCGTCGACAGCTGGGCCGTGGTCTTGGTTGCGTTGGCCAACTGGCGGGCGGCGTTGTCGCCGAGCGCGGTCGGCACGTCATGATGCTCTGCCATACGTACTCCTTGGTTGAGGGGTGAATCGGTGTGAAATCGCGGGTGCGCGCGGCCCTCCGCGACGCATGCGCGGACGCGATGGGTCGGGCGAGCAGTGGTCAGGTGGCGGCAGGCTCCCGCGTGCTGCCGTGCTGGAGTCCGGCCTGGGTGATCTGACTGTGCGGAGGCACGCTGCGGGTGAGCCAGACGTTGCCGCCGATGCTCGAACCCTGGCCGATGGTGATGCGGCCGAGCACGGTGGCGCCGGCGTAGATCACCACGTCGTCCTCGACGATGGGGTGCCGCGCGCCGCCGCGCGCGAGGTGGCCCTCGGCGTCGCTGTCGAAACGACGCGCGCCGAGCGTCACCGCCTGGTACAGGCGCACGCGCCGGCCGATCACCGTCGTCTCGCCGATGACCACCCCGGTGCCGTGATCGATGAAGAAGCCGGGGCCGATATCGGCACCCGGGTGGATGTCGATGCCGGTGCGCGAGTGCGAGATCTCCGCGATGATGCGCGCGATCAAGGGCACGCCCAGGCGATACAGCGCGTGGGCGAGGCGGTGATGGATGATCGCGAGCACGCCCGGATAGCACAGCAGCACCTCATCCACGCTGCGCGCCGCCGGGTCGCCGTCGTAGGCGGCCTGCACATCCTCGTCCAGCAGCGCGCGCAGAGCGGGCAGGGCGCAGGCGAAGTCGCGCACGATATCGAGCGACTGCCTGTCGAAATCGGCATCCCCCTCGCTGTGCCGCGCCTGGTAGGCCAGCTCCAGGCGCACCTGCTGCTGCAGTGCGTTCAACGCCACTTCCAGCGTGTGGCCGACGTAAAAATCCTCGCCCTCCAGGTTGAGGTCGGGTGGCCCCAGGCGCATCGGGAACAGCACGCCGCACAGCGCGTCGGCAATCCGGCGCAAGGCATCGGGCGACGGAAACTCGCGCACGCCGAAGGCGCTGCTGCGATGCTGGGTGCTGCGCCACTGCGCGCGCGCTTCATGCAACCCGGCGACGATCGCGCGCAGATCCCAGTGCGGTGCGGTGGGCGCGCTGTCGGGGTGCGCCGGCAGCGTGCGGGCTGGCGCGTTGGCGCTGGCGGGGTGCGGCTTTGTCATTCCGGTGTCCTCGATGAGCTGGAGCAAGCGCCGGGCACTCAGTCCTGCACCCATTCCAGTCCGGCATGACGCCAGCCGTTGAAACTGCCACGACGCTGGTGCGCGTCGAGATCGCCCTCGAAGCCTTCGGAGACGTTGAACACGTTGCGCAGTCCGGCCTTTGCCGCGGCTTCGGCCGCCAGCGCCGAGCGCTTGCCGCTGCGGCACAACAGCAGCACCGTCGCATCCTTGCCGGCCTTGCTTTCCAGTTCGCGCACGAAGCGCGGGTTGCGGGTCAGCGCGGTGCCGGTGGCCCAGGCCACATGCAGCGAACCCGGTACATGGCCGACGAACTTGCGCTCCTCGGCGCTGCGCACGTCGATGAGCAGCGCCGCACCGCTGGAGAACAGCGCCCATGCCTCGGCCGGGGTGACGCTGCCAGCGAAGGGCAGCCCCGCCTCGGCGGCTTGCTGTCGGGCGCGCACGAGGATCGGGTCGTCGTTCGCGGCCGGGGCCTTGCTTGCATGGTCCGCCGTTTCGGCGGCTGCGACGACGATGCCCGGGCGGGCGACTTCACGGATTGCGGTGGCGGTGGCGGGCATGTTCGGTCTCCAGTTCTCTGTGTTCAGGTTGTCCGGGTGTGTGCGATCGTGCTGTGTGACGCACATTACGCCGGGCGTTTATGACCTCGAACTAATAAAAAATGGGATTCATAGAAGAAAACCTGCTATCCATCTCGTCGGGTCGCCGGGCTTCATGCCCCGGCCGGCGTCGGGCCGAACGGCCGGTCACCCAGGATCGTCGCGCGGTGCATCACGCGCCGGTGCGGCAGGTAGTCGGCCACCGCGTAGTGCTGGGTGACGCGGTTGTCCCAGAAGGCGACGTCGTTCTCCTGCCAGCGCCAGCGCAGGGTGAACTCGGGCCGTGCGATGTGGGCGAACAGCGCGGCGAGTAGCGCATCGCTCTCGCGTGGATGGAGCTCGACGATGCGGGTGGTGAAGCCTTCGTTCACGAACAGCGCCTTGCGCCCTGTGACCGGATGCACCCGTACCACCGGATGGATGAGCGGCGGGTGGCGGTCACGGGTGGCCTCCCACTGCGCTCTTGCTGCGGGGGTGAGGGTGTGGCGGCTGGCGGGGAAGGACTTGGTGAAATCGTGCTCGGCGCTGAGGCCGTCGAGCAGCGTCTGCAGCGGCGCCGAGAGCGCCTCGTAGGCGGCCGCACCGCTCGCCCACAGGGTGTCGCCGCCCACCGGCGGCAGCGTTTTCGCGGCGAGCACCGCGCCCAGCGGCGGGGTCTCGATGAAGGTGACGTCGATGTGCCAGTTGTCGTTGTCGGGCAGGTTGTCGTGGTGGGTGTCGAGCACCATGATCTCGGGCTGTTCCGCCACGTTCGGGTAGATCGGGTGCACATGCAGGTCGCCGAAGCGGGCGGCGAAGTCGCGCTGGGCGCGCGGGGTGAGCGGCTGGTCGCGGAAGAACAGGATCTGGTGCGCGAGCAGTGCCTGCTGCAGCGCGGACTGGGTGGCGGCGTCCAGCGGCCGGGCCAGCGTGACGCCCTCCACGAGGGCGCCCAGCGCGCGGGTCAGGGGGGTGATCTTCAGGCTCATGAAAGCTCCGGATGGGAATGAACGGACATCTGCGGGGCGCTACCTTAGCCAGCGGCGCGACCCTGCCCAACCAACAAGAATTCATATCCATTCCACGGCCGTGCATGAGCCCGGCTTATCGCATCCGCCCATAAGCTATTGAAGATTTGTTGGTTCTGCGGCGCGATGCGGCGCGCCTAAGATCCGCTCCGTCATCCCATCCCAACGAGAACAGACGGAGTTTCCGCATGACCGACCGACGCAGCTTCCTCCTCAAGACCACCCTCCTCGCCACTGCGCTGCTGGCGGGCGCCGCCCAGGCCCAGCAGAAGGAGGTGACCATCGCCTACCAGGACATGCTCGTGCCGTGGCGCGTCGCACAGGCCGCCGGCGAGGTCGAGAAGGCCACCGGCTACAAGGTGAACTTCCGCCAGTTCGCCGGGGGCGGCGACGTGATCCGCGCACTCGCCTCCGGCCAGGTGCACATCGGCGAGGCCGGCTCGGCGCCGATCGCGGCCGGTATCTCGCAGGGCCTGCCGGTCGAGTTGTTCTGGATCCTCAGCGACATCAACGACGCCGAGGCGCTGGTGGTGCGCAATGGCGCGGGCATCAACGCGGTCGCTGACCTCAAGGGCAAGCGCATCGGCGTGCCCTTCACCTCCACCACCCACTTCCACACGCTGGTGGCGTTGGAGCATGCGGGGGTCGCACCCGGCGACGTGAAGATCGTGAACCTGCGCCCGCCCGAGATCGCCGCCGCCTGGGAGCGCGGCGACATCGACGCGACGTTCGTGTGGGAGCCGGTGCTCTCCAAGGTCAAGGCGAATGGCACGGTGCTGGTGTCCTCCGGCGAGATCGCCAAGACCACGGGCAAGACGACCTTCGACGGCGTGGTGGTGAACAAGGATTGGGCAAAGGACAACGGCGAGTTCCTCACCAAGTTCACCGCGTTGCTCGCCGCTGCCGACGCGCGCTACCGCAGCGAGAAAGCCGGCTGGACGGTGGGTTCATCCGAAGTCGCCGCGATCGCGAAGCTCTCCGGCGCGAAGCCGGAGGACGTGCCGGCCGGTCTTGCGCTCTACCGTTTCCCGGACGCCGCCGAGCAGGCCGGCACGCGCTGGCTGGGTGGCGGTGCGGCCGGCGGGGCCGCGCAATCGCTCGCCGCGACCGCCGCCTTCCTGAAGAGCCAGGGCACGATTGCGCATGTGCTGCCCGACTATGCGGTGGGGGTCACGCCGCGCTACGTGGAACAGGTGGGGCGGTGAGCCACGCCGCCGTGTTGTCGCGCGCGCCCGGGGCTGCGCGGGCGCCGTCGGTGGCCACGCCGCGGGTGTCGGCGCCGGCCGGCGCGGGCGGTTCCCTGTCGATCCGCGACCTCAGCGTGCGCTTCGACGGGCGCGACGCAGGCGCAGCGGGCGGGACGCTGGCACTGTCGGCGGTGAATCTCGACATCCGGCGCGGCGACTTCGTGGTCGCGCTGGGGGCGTCCGGTTGCGGCAAGACCACCCTGCTGTCGTGCATCGCCGGCTTCATCACCCCTTCCGCGGGCGAGATCCTGCTCGATGGCGCGCCGGTGCGCGGTCCGGGCGCGGAGCGCGGCGTGGTGTTCCAGAAGCACGCGCTGCTGCCCTGGCTGAGCGTGCTCGACAACGTCGCCTTCGGCCTGCGCCTGCGTGGCATGGGCCGGGCCGAGCGCCACGCGCTGGCGCGCGAGAAGTTGGCACAGGTCGGGCTCGAGCACGTCGCCGACCACCCGGTGTATCGACTCTCCGGTGGCATGCAGCAGCGTGTCGGTATCGCCCGCGCGCTGGCGGCCAACCCGGCGGTGCTGTTGATGGACGAACCGTTCGGCGCGCTCGACGCGCTGACCCGCGAGCAGATCCAGGAGCTGGTGCTGCGCGTGTGGGCGGCCGAGCGCAAGACGGTGTTCTTCATCACCCACGGGGTGGAGGAGGCGCTCTTCCTCGCGACCCGGCTGATCGTCATGAGCCCGTCGCCGGGGCGTGTCGTGCATGAGTTCGCGCTGCCGTTCGCGCGGCGCTACGTCGAATGCGGCGACGCCCGCGCGGTGAAGTCGGACGCGGAGTTCATCCGCTGGCGCGAGCATGTGCTGGGCCTGATCCACGGAGGTGGGCGATGAGTCTGGATCTGCCCGGCTTGCCGCCCATTCCGGCCGGGGCGCCTGCATCGGAACCTGCCTCGCAGCCTGCAACCGCATTGCCCGCGGCGCAGGCGCATCCGTTTCCGGTCGAGGGGCAGTCGGTGCTGGTGTCCGCGCTCACCGTTGCGGCCCTGCTTGGGCTGTGGTGGGCTGCGACCCGCTTCGGCTGGCTGCCGCCGCTGGTGTTGCCATCGCCCGGCGCAATCGCCGATGCACTGCTCGCGGCCCATCGTGGCGAACTGCAGGGCGGGCGCACGCTGTTCGAGCACTTCCTGTGGAGCTTCGGGCGGGTGCTGGCGGGCTTCGGGCTTGCCTGCCTCACCGCGATTCCCATCGGCATCCTCATGGGCGTATCGCGCATCGCGCGCGGCTTCTTCGATCCGCCGATCGAGTTCTACCGGCCCTTGCCGCCGCTCGCCTACCTGCCCTTGATCGTGATCTGGTTCGGCATCGACGAGACCGCCAAGGTGTTGCTGATCTACCTCGCGTGTTTCGCGCCGCTCGCGGTGTCGGCGCGCGCCGGGGTGCGCGCGGCGCAGCCGGAGCAGATCCACGCGGCGCTGTCGCTGGGTGCCACGCGCCTGCAGGTGGTGCGGCACGTGATCCTGCCCGCGGCGCTGCCGGAGATCCTCACCGGCATGCGCATCGCCATCGGCTTCGGCTGGACCACGCTGGTCGCGGCGGAACTGGTCGCGGCCACCGTGGGCCTGGGGCAGCTGGTGATGAACGCGTCGAACTTCCTGCGCACCGACGTGGTGGTGATGGGAATCCTCGTCATCGGCGTCATCGCCTGGCTGTTCGATCTGGCGATGCGCCGCATCGAAAGTCATTGCGTTCCCTGGAAGGGGCGCGGCTGAACCTTGCGCGCCGCGGTGCGATCGAGCGGATCGCACGCGCGCGACATCCTCCCGGGAGAACAAGACCATGAATACCCTCACTGCGCAGCCCGCCGATCCGATCGCGCGCCTGCCCATTCGCTGGCAGCCGGGGTTGTCCCTGCAGCGCACGCCGGACGGGCGCGCGCTCGGGCGCTTCTTCGGCGCCCGCCTGTCCAGCGTCTATCAGACCCTGATCGCCTCCGACACCGGCCAGCCGGTCGGGCGCGAGGCCTTCGTGCGTTGCCAGGCGGAGCGTGCAGCCGACGGCCGCGAGGGGCTCTCGCCCTGGAGCCTGTTCTCGCTCGTCGCTGACGACGACACCCTGGTCGGGCTCGACCGCCTGTGCCGCACCCTGCATGTGCTCAACGACCCGCTTGCGGGCGATGACGCGTCCGCCGGAAAGGGCCTGCTGTTCCTGAACGTGCATGGGCGCCTGCTGCCGGCGGTGGCCGAGGATCACGGCCGGGCGTTCCGCCTCATCCTGGAGGTGCTCGGGCGCGCGCCGGCCGACATCGTCATCGAGACGCCGGCAAGCGCATGCGCCGATCCGCGTCTGCTGGGCTTCGTGCTTTCCAACTACCGGCTCAACGGCTTTCGCGTCGCCGCCAACCTCGCGTCCCCGGCAGATCTGGACGCGCTGCTGCAGGTGGTGCGGCCCAACTTCGTCAAGCTCGACATGCGCCACTTCAGCGATGCCGAGGCCGTCCGCGCCTTCACCGTGCGGGCGCGCGAAGAGGGTGTGCGCACGGTGCTGACGCGCGTCGAACACAGCCACAACCTCGCCGCCATCCGGCCGACGCCAGATCTCTGGCTGCAGGGCCATGCGGTGGATGGACTCGTCGAAGCAGGTTTCGGCGGCCGCCGGCGGCATTCGGCCGCCTGATATTCGGCCGCCTGATGTGCGGAAGGCAGGCGGTTGCACGAGCGCCCGCCAGCCGTCCCATCCTGCGATGGTGTTCGGGGTGCGCCTTCGTGCGCTCCCTGACGTCAGGGCTGCAGGGTCGTGCGGGGCAGGCTGTTGAGCAGCCTGCGCGTGGTGTGACGCAGGCGAGCGAGTGCGCCGTAGCGACCTCTGCGCCCGCCGTGCAGGGCATCGAAGCCACCCAACGGGTGGTCCGCGCCCCAGGCGCGCAGGGATTCCAGCAGTTCGAGCGCCTGAGGCCAGGGGCCGAAGCCCGACTCGGCATTGATGTGTCCGGCGCGGCCGATGTCGAGGAAACGGCTGCCCCAGGTTTCGGCCCACGCGCGCGCATCGTCGGCGCGCATCCACGGGTCGTCCGCGCTTGCGACGAGCAGGCTGCAGCTCGCGAGCGGCGTGTCGGGAAGGCAGTCCGCGACGCTCTCCACGGCCGGCCCTTCGCCGCAGTGACGCAGACCGAGCGGGCTGAAGCGCTGCGGATCTGCCGGCGCCACCAGCAGCAGGCCGGCGACCTTCTCCGGGCGGTCCGCCGCGGCGATCACGCTCGCGAGGCAGCCGAAGCTGTGTGCGACGAGCAGCACCGGGGTGGGGGCGTCGTCGATCTGCTGGCGCACGCTGGCGGCCCAGCGCGCCAGGACGGGCGCTTCCCAGTCGATGCCGGTGACGCGGCGGGCGTCCGGGCGTTGCGCTTCCAGCCAGGTCTGCCAGTGCGCGGGCCCGCTGCCGCGGTAGCCGGGGACGGTGATGAGCGAACGATCCATGCTGATTTCTCCTGTGCGCGACGGAACCCGGCGCAAGAAAACGGGCCGGGCCGCGTGGTCGCGTGCCCGGCCCGTCATGCGCTGCCCGTCACCGGGCGTTATTTGCCGGCGTAGATCTGGTCGAACACGCCGCCGTCCGCGAAGTGCCTCTTCTGCGCCGCCTGCCAGCCGCCGAGGTCGTCGATGGTGATGAGGTTCACCTTGGGAAAGCGCGCGATGTCGGCCGGGTCGGCAAACTCGGGTTTCACCGGCCGGTAGTAGTGCTTCGCCGCCAGCTTCTGCCCGACCGGCGAGTAGAGGTACTCGAGGTAGGCCTCGGCCGCCTTGCGCGTGCCGCGCTTGTCGGCGACGCCATCGACGACCGTGACCGGCGGTTCGGCGAGGATGGACACCGACGGCACGACGATCTCGAACTTGTCCGGTCCGAGCTCGTTGATCGACAGGAAGGCCTCGTTCTCCCACGCCAGCAGCACATCGCCGATGCCGCGCTGAACGAATGTGTTGGTCGAGCCGCGCGCGCCCGAGTCGAGCACCGGCACGTGCTTCAGCAGATCGGTCACGAAGGCCTGTGCGCTCTGCTCGTTGCCGCCCGGCAGCTTGAGTGCATAGCCCCAGGCGGCCAGGTAGTTCCAGCGCGCGCCGCCCGAAGTCTTGGGGTTGGGGGTGATCACTTCCACGCCCGGCTTCACCAGGTCGCCCCAGTCCTTGATGCCCTTGGGGTTACCCTTGCGCACCAGGAACACGATGGTCGAGGTGTAGGGCGAGCTGTTGTGCGCGAGCCGCTTCTGCCAGTCGGCGGGGATCTTGCCGGTCTTCTCGGCGATGGCGTCGATGTCGTAGGCGAGGGCGAGCGTGACGACGTCGGCTTCCAGCCCGTCGATCACCGCGCGCGCCTGCTTGCCGGCGCCGCCATGGGACTGCTTGATGTCCAGCGTCTCGCCGGTCTTTTCCTTCCAGTACTTGATGAACTCGGGGTTGAATTCCTGGTACAGCTCGCGCGTCGGATCGTAGGAGACGTTGAGCAGGCTGGTCTGGGCGAAGGCCGGGAGCGCGAGGCCGGAGGCCAATGCGGCGGCGAGCAGGGTGCGGCGGAGGGCGCTGAATTTCATCGTGGGTTCCTTTCGGTTGAGTGGATGGCCTGCAATCTAGCGGCCGCACCGGCCCCGCCCAACCAATAAAAAACGCATTGCTTTTTCAGGATCCACTGCGGGCACGGTAGTTCGGCTGGCCCTGGCGGTGAAAACTATCGATTGACATGGCGCATGGCAGTCTGGAAAAATGACGAACAGCTAATGTGTTTTACATAATCCGGACTGCAACATGCCCTGCCTATTTCCTGTCCCCGCTGCCGCCATCCCGGCCGTTCTCCCCCGGAGCCCGCAATGAACCGCCTCCTCACCGCCCACACTCCCCTGGGCGACGCCCTGTGGGCGGTGAGCCTGGTAGGCCGCGAGGCTCTCTCCACGCTCTACCACTTCAACATCCGCTTCAAATCGCTGGACCCCAACATCGACTGTCAGGCGATGATCGGGGAGCTCT